>JBQTKA010000001.1:0-17791 GCA_052386495.1 Hyphomicrobium sp.
GGGGGGGGGGGCGGGGGCGGGGGGGGGGCCCAGCCTCACGATCGGTGGGGCCGCTGCCCCTCACCCTGACCCTCTCCCCATCGAAGGCGATGGGGAGAGGGAATCCCCACACGCGCCAACACCCCCGTCATCCTCGGCCGAGCGCGGCGCAGCCGCGTCGAAGGCCGGGGATCCAGCGCAAGACTCGTCGCAGACGCAAAAAAAATTCGGAGCTTCGCCAGCTTTCCGCTGGATCCCCGAACGGCCTCCCCCCGATCAAGTCCGGGGTCGTCCGTTCGAGGATGACGATTGCTAGTGCTTGCAGTCCGGTCCGTGTACGTGGCCGGGCTCGGACTTACTCTTGGCGCCCGGCGACTCTCCTTCGTCGAGCCTGCCGCCGTGCCCATGCTCATGCCCGCAGCCGCACGCGTCGCCGTGATGATGATGCTCGTCGTCAGGATCTCGCAGCGCCGCCGCCATCTTCTTCTCGAGCGCGATCGACATCTCGCGCGGGCTCGTCGCGTCCTCGATCAGCAGCGCCATGATCTCGGCGCCGACGCGCAAGTCGTCGACCGCGCCGAGGTAATGCCGCCGCAGCCGCCCCTGCCTATCGAACAACAAAATCGCCGGCGTGCCCTGCAATTCATACGCCTTCATCGTCTCGGGCAATTTCTCGCCGTCCGGCTTGTCGAGCGCGACGGGAAATTCGTAGCCGTTCTCAGCCAAAAACGCCGCGACCTTGTCCGGCGCCTGCGCCTCAAAATTCTCGAACGCCATGTGCAGTCCGAACACCGCGACCTCGTCGGACGTGAACGCGCGCATGATCCGCTGCGCCTGCGGCAGTCCGAACTTCACCGAGCCCGGACATTCGATCTGCGCGATGGCGACGAACACGACCTTGCCCTTCTCGGCTTTGAGCGTGCGCTTGCCGTCCGAATTGAGCCATCGCGACGCGGTGATTTCGGGCGGACGTTCGGGGTTGAACATGAGCTGCGGTCCTTTGCGGTGAAGCGACGGTCATAGCACGTCTGCGATGCGGCGGATGATGCGGTCAGTCGCACGCCTTTTTGAGCGCGGGCAAGTTCTCCGCCGTCAGGCATTCGGCCCGCGACGGCTGCGGCGCGCACGACAGCAGCGCGTCGCGCTGGTAGATCGTGAAGGACAGCGGGCATCCGCGCATCACGTTCAACGCCGCGACGCACCCCAACGGCGCGCCGATGTTCTGCCCGTGTCCGCGCGCCGCGTTTGCGACGAACGCGCGGGCGAGCCAACGGGATTCAACGATCGCGATCTTCGGATTCTGTTCGAACAGCGCATCCGTCGATTGCGTCGCGTGCGGCAGGCGCAGTTCGAAAATTCCCGACGGCTCGCGAAAGCCGAGCGCGCCGACGCCGAGGTTCGGCGCATTCGGACACGCCGATGCGATCGCGGCCTGCAGCTGTCGCGCAGGCCAGAGCTTGTCGATTCCCGGCAGCACGACAGCCAACAGCGTCACGGCAAAAAGTCCCAGCGCGGAGACGCTCCATTTCGCCCAGTCAATCAATCGTCCCGCCCGGCCTTCAGCGGCGCTCACATAAAACAGCGCGGCGACGGCGAGGATCAATGGGATCGCAAGCAGCGACGGCGACTCGGCGCTCGCGCCATAAACAACGGCGAACAGCGCCAGCGCGAAGATCGCGGCGAGCGGCGGCCACGGGATCGCATGCCAGCGCGGCGCGGCGGCGTTCTCGTCGTGCGCCGTAACCAGCATCGCGACGCCGAGCGCCAGCGCCGGAAACATCGTCTGGACCATGTACGTTCCGGGCTTCGACGACAGCGCTTCGAGATAGACGAGGTAGCCCAAGACCCACGCGATCAAAAATTTCGCGAGGCGCTGATCGCGCCCGTTCCACAATCTCAAGGCCGCCGGCGCCAGCAGCGCCGTTCCCGGCAGAAATCCGAGCAGCAGCGCGAGCACAAATGTTCCAGGAAACGCCCGCAGCTTCATGTCCTGCGAACCGCCGAGCGCCGCCAGAAATTCCCAGACGTCCATGCCGGCGAACGGCGTTCCGTCCTGCGCCGCGCGCACCATGATCCACGGCGACGCAATCGCCAGGGCGACCGGCACGCCGATCAGCGGCCGCGTCGCCCTCAGCCACGAGAGTTCGCGATCTAAAACGAACAGCGCGATCAGCGTCGCCGCGACGAGGATCGGAACAAGCAGCGCGTTGACGAGCATCGCCAGCCCCAGCGCCGCCCAGAACAGCAGCGCCAGCCAGGGAGACTCGCGATCTCTTTCGCTCGCATAGAGCCGCATCAACGCCATCATTGCGACCGTTGCGGGCAAGAGCGACAGCCCCTCTGCGATCGCCAACTGCGAAACGAGCACGGTGAGCGGCGCAACCGCGAACAGCGCGCTCGCGACAAGAGCCGTCGTCGCTCCGACAAGCGGCGCAGCGAGCCAATAAAGCGCCAGCACGGCGAGCGTCACGGCGATCAGCCCCGGCGCCCGATACACGCGAATGTCGCGCGCGCGCTTTTCTCCGGCGACCGTCGCCGCCGCGCCCTGCGCCCAATACGTCCCGATCGGCCGGAACTGATGCACGGCGTCGCCGTAGCGCGGATCGGTCCACGCGCCGCGGGCGACCATGTCGCGCGTCGTCTCGGCGAACACGACTTCGGTGCGGTCGACGGCCGGCAAGCGCAATGCGCCCGGCAGATAGACCGCGAGACACAATGCCAGCAGCGCGACGGCCGACGCCAGGAGCGGCGCGGCGGCGACCGTGACCGAAACGCCGGACGGCTTCACGCCTTCAATCGCCATGCTCTCCCCGCCTTGACACCCCGGCGCAGGTCAGGTGATTGCGCAGGCTAGAGGCAAAAAGCAAGCGGCGAGCGAACCCGATGACGGCACTGACAGCGACCCCGGCGCAGCGGCGCGCCCGTCTGATCGAAATCGTCGACGCTCGCTCCTTCCAGGAAGGTCCTGAAATGAAGCTCGCCTCGGGCAAGACTTCGACGTTCTACTTCAACATGAAGCCGACGATGCTCGACAGCGAGGGCGCCTACCTGATCGCCTCCCTGATCCTCGATCAGCTCGACGGCGTCGAAGCCGACGTTGTCGGCGGGCTCGAAATGGGCGCGGTGCCCATCGCGGCGAGCGTCGCGACGCTTGCCCACGCGCGGGGCCGCAAGCTGCCGGCGTTCTTCGTGCGCAAGCAAGCCAAGGAACACGGCACCAAGAGCCTGATCGAGGGGCTGGGTCGCGATGAAAGCATGGCCGGTAAAAAGGTCGTCATTGTCGAAGACGTGACAACGACGGGCGGCTCGTCGATCAAGGCGGCGGCGGCGATCCGCGCGGCGGGCGGCGACATCGTGCGCGTGATCACGATCGTCGACAGGCTCGACGGAGCGGCGGAGGCTTTCGCCGCCGCAAACCTCGCGTTTCATCCGTTGCTGACGCTCCGCGACTTCAAGACCTGACGCGCAATTCCGCGCAAATGTTTCTGTGCATGAACTGTTGCGTAAACCGACGCGCGCGGTCATGCTGCGCAACGACGTTCCGTCGCAGTCGAACGCGGCGCGTATTTCTGAGAATCGTCGAACTTCCGTCGCGCTGGTGCGTTAGGCCACTATGCATCGCGGACGCAAACCGTTCTGCGCTGCGCGCGGCGCTTGAGGTGGGCTGGTGAGCATAACTGAGCCGACACGACCTTCCGAAGGCGCGCGACACGCCCGCCCGCCATTTGCGCCGGAAGCGAAAACGCGCCCGACCGACGAACGACCGAAGGTGGTTCTAACGCCGCCGAAGTCCGCAAGCGCGCCACCGAAACCAAAGTCGGCGGCGACGCCGCCCACGGAGAACACCCGCGAAATGACGTCAGCGCGCGCGGAAACCGCTGCCGCTCCGCGGTCCAGACCGCCGGAAAAGACCTCGCCTCGGATCTTAGTCGTCGCAAAGAGGGGCGTAGCGCTATCATCCGACGCCGTCGTGCTGACGATCGCCGCCCCGTTCTTGGCGATCTGGTTCGTGTATCGCACGCTGAAGAAGTGGCTCGGAATTGCCTGAACGCCGACTTTGACGGCTACTCGGCGGCCGCCTCCTGGCGCGCGGCGACAGGACCAGCGCGCAGCACCTCCCCGTCGACGTACGGTTCGAACTTCGCAAAATTTTTCACGAACATGTCGGCCAATCTGGCGGCCGCCGCGTCGTAGGCCTTCGGGTCCGCCCACGTATCGCGCGGGGTCATCAGTTTGGCGTCGACGCCCGCCAGATTGATCGGAATCTTGAAACCGAAGGTCGGATCGACTCGCATCGTCTGATTTTTGAGATCGCCCGAAAGCGCCGCGTTCAACAGCGCGCGCGTCACCTTGATCGGCATCCGCGAGCCTTCGCCGTACTTGCCGCCGGTCCAGCCCGTGTTGACGAGCCAGCAATCGACGTCGTGCTTGGCGATGAGATCGCGCAGCAGGTTGCCGTAGACGCTCGGATGGCGCGGCATGAAGGGCGCGCCGAAGCACGTCGAGAATGTCGGCTTCGGATCGGAGCCCATCCCTTTCTCGGTCCCGGCGACTTTGGCGGTGAAGCCCGATAGAAAGTGATACATCGCCTGGCTCGGCGACAGCTTGGCGATTGGCGGCAAGACTCCGAACGCGTCGGCCGTCAGCATCACGATATTCTTGGGGTGTCCCGCCACGCCTGTTGGGCTCGCATTCGCAATCGCTTCGAGCGGGTAGGCCGACCGGGCATTCTCGGCGAGGCGGTTGTCGTCGAAGTCGGGCGCGCTGGCCGGGCCCTTCAGCACGACGTTCTCGAGCACCGTCGCGAAGCGGTTCGACGCGTCCCAGATTTCGGGCTCGGCGGACTTGGAGAGCCGGATTGTCTTGGCGTAACACCCGCCCTCGAAATTGAAGACGCCGTCCTCGCTCCATCCATGTTCGTCGTCGCCGAGCAGCGTGCGCGACGGATCGGCCGACAGCGTCGTCTTGCCGGTGCCGGAGAGACCGAAGAACACGGCGCTATCGCCGTCGGACCCGACGTTCGCCGAACAGTGCATCGGCATGACGCCCTTTTCCGGCAGGACGTAGTTCAAGAATGAGAACACCGCCTTCTTTGTTTCTCCCGCATAACTTGTGCCGCCAATCAGGACGATGCGGCGCGTGAAGTTGCAGGCGATGACGGTTTCCGTCCGCGTGCCGTGATAAAGCGGCGCGGCGCGGAAACTCGGAAGATTGACGACAGTGAACTCCGGAATGAAGCCCGCCAACTCATCCGGTTCAGGCCGGCGCAGCAGATGACGGATGAAAAGCGCGTGCCACGCGTATTCGGTGACGACGCGCGTGTTGAGCCTGTGCGCCGGATCGGCGCCGGCGTAGAGATCCTGAACGAACAGCTCTTTGTGTTTCGCGAAACTGATGAAATCGGCGAGCAGGCGATCGAATTGCTCCTCGGTCATCGCCTTCGCGTTGTCCCACCAGATCGCGCCGTCGCTCGGCGCATCGCGGACGATGTATTTGTCCTCGGCGGACCGACCGGTGTGCTGACCCGTCTCGACCGTAAAAGCTCCGGTCGCCGCCAGCCGTCCCTCTCCGCGGCGCACCGCCGTTTCGACCAGCTCGGCAGCCTGCATGTTGCGCCGCAGCTTTTGGCCTGCATCGAGAGGAAAAAGCTGGATCGTCATTCCGGTGGTGGTCCCTGATCAAATACGCGCTGGCCGGCCAAGCCTATTGCCGGTTGGGACGCCGCGATGCGCGCGCCCGGCGCGCCTCCCAGATTGTTGCGGCAAGGGTAGGCGTCCGCCCTGACCACCTCAAGATATCCGATGGTCGGAGGACCAAAGTCGCATGCGGAAATTGTGGGCAACTCGCTCATTTCAATGGCTTTTGTTGGATAACGCCGCGTCGTGCGATGGCACTCGCAAGATGTGCGCCAAATTTCAGAATTCGCCGCGTTTGCTTGCGGGCGGCCCCCCCGTCGCCTATTCAGATGCCATTCAGGCGCTCGGAGCCAGAAGACCTCCGCCACAATTGCTGCACCTTGCGGCCATAACGCCGAAGTGCGCACGGGCGGGCGGGCCCCACCCCCGGGGGCTGGAGAGGAACCGATGAAAGAGAAAAGCACGATTGCGTTGGTCGATGACGAACGCAACATTCTCACGTCTCTGCGCATGGCGCTGGAGGCGGAGGGTTACAAAGTGCGTACCTATGGCGACGGCGTTTCGGCGCTTGAAGCCCTCAGCGAAGAGCCCGCCGACCTCGGCATCTTCGATATCAAGATGCCGCGCATGGACGGCATGGAGCTGTTGCGCCGCGTCCGCCAGCAATCGGCGATGCCGGTGATCTTCCTCACTTCGAAAGACGAAGAGATCGACGAACTGTTCGGCCTCAAGATGGGCGCCGACGACTACATCGCCAAGCCGTTCTCGCAGCGCCTGATCGTCGAACGCGTGAAGGCCGTTTTGCGCCGCGTCGCTCCGAAAGATCCCGCCGCCGACGAGGAAGAAGCCAAGCGCGTGCTGGAGCGCGGAAAGCTGAAGCTCGATCCTGAGCGCCACACATGCCACTGGGACAACAAGGGCGTGACGCTCACCGTCACGGAATTCCTGATCCTTCAGGCGCTGGCGACGCGCCCCGGCGTCGTCAAGACGCGCGACGCGCTGATGGACGCGGCCTATGACGATCAGGTCTACGTCGACGACCGCACGATCGACAGCCACATCAAGCGCCTGCGCAAGAAATTCAAGCAGGTCGACGACGACTTCGACGTGATCGAGACGCTGTACGGCGTCGGCTACCGTTTCAAGGAGTAGCCGGCTTCGACGCGACAGGGAGATGGGATGGCTCTCGACAGCAACGACGCCGTTGCGGCCGCCACGGCGGCGCACGCCGATATGGCGGGCGTTGCGCTTTCGTCGCCGGACGCTGACGCGCCGCATCCTGCTGGGCTGAACGGCGCGATTGCGTCGGGCAGTTTGGAGGCGCCATCGACCGCCGCGCGCACTTGGCCTGCGGATGCTTTCAAGGCGGCATCGGCCGTTGCGGAATGGTTCAGCCGCTTTCCGCTCGGGCGCTTCTTCAGCGCCAGTTTGAAACGCCGCATTTTGCTCGCCAACATCGCCGGCCTTGCGGGCCTGCTCCTGGCGATGCTGTACCTCAGTCTGCATCACGGCTGGCTTCTCGACGCCAAGGTCGACGTCGTCAAGACGGTGTCGCGCATCACCGCAGAGGCGATCGCCTACCGCGCGGTCAACGAGCGCGCGGTGTTCGACCCGGATCGCCTGCCCGAGCGCGCGACGCCCAGAGCCCAGCGCGACGACGCCTTCGCGGCGCTCGAGTTGCCGATTGATCCGCAGCAGGCTGCGCTCGTCTTGAAGAAGCTCGTGGGCCCAACGGACCTCAAGGCGCGCGTCTATTCGCAGAAGGGCACGCTCATTCTCGATAGCGACGCTCTGTTCACGCGCGGCGGCGGCAAGACGGACGCAACTTCAATCGTTGACGAAACTCCGAGATTGAAGAACGTCTGGACCAGAATTCACTATTGGCTGATCAACAAGGAGCTGAAGGTCTATCGCGAACTTGGAACGGCGAACGGGTTTCTGTACCCGGAAGTCAAAAGGGCCGCCCAGGAAGGCGTCGAGAAGGCGATCCTCCTTTTGAATTCGAAGGGCGAACAGATCGTCTCGATGGCCGAACCGATCAAGCGCGGAAACCGCGTCCTCGGCGTGCTCGTCACCTCGACGCAACCGGGCGACATCGACGGCATCCTCTGGGATGAGCGCTGGCTGATCTTCCAGATCGCCGCCATCGCGCTGCTTGTCGCCATCGGCAGCTCGCTGCTGCTCGCGCAAACCGTAGCCGGCCCGATGCGCCGCCTCGCCGCCGCCGCCAACCACGTCAGCCGCAACATCGCCGCGCGACGCGAACTGCCGGACTTCTCGGACCGGCCGGACGAAGTCGGTCAGATGGGACGCGCCTTCATCGCGATGACCGGCGCGCTCTACCGGCGCATCGAGGCCAGCGAGAAATTCGCCGCCGACGTTGCGCACGAACTGAAGAACCCGCTGGCCGCGGCGCGATCGACGGCAGAATCGCTCGCCTACGCCAAGTCGGAATCCGACCGCGCCGAACTCGTTGCCGAAATCCAGACCGAATTGAAACGTCTGAACCGCCTCATCAACGACGTCTCCAACGCGTCCCGCCTCGACGCCGAACTGGCGCGCCAACAGATGGATTCGATCGACGTCCGCAGCGTCATCGCCAGCGTCAGCGCCATCTTCGCGGACATGCTCAATGAAGACGGACGAAAGCTTCGCGTGCTGGTCGATCCCGCCGATGCCGCTGCGAGCTACACAGTCATCGGCAACGACGGCCGGCTTGGCCAGGTTTTCACGAATCTCATCGACAACGCCCTGTCGTTTTCGCCCGACGGCGGGATCGTCACGATCCGCGCCCGGCCGAGCGGCGCGAAACTCGATATCAGCGTCGAAGATCAAGGACCGGGAATCCCGGACGATAAACTCGCGGCGATCTTCGACCGCTTCTACAGCGACCGCCCGGCGACGGACGCTCGGCACGGCAAGAACTCGGGGTTGGGGCTGTCGATCTCCCGCGAAATCGTCGCCAGTCATCGCGGCCAGATTTTCGCGGAGAACCTGCCGACGAAGAACGGCGGCCCCACCGGCGCGCGGTTCGTCGTCCGCCTGCCGCTGGCGTTGAACGGCGGGGGGGCCGGTGGACGGCGCCACTGAGCGGCTGCATGCGACGACGATCGCCGTCGCCGGGCGCGCAGCGGTAATCGTCGGTCCATCCGGCGCCGGCAAATCGGACCTCGCGCTCCGCTGTCTGACGCTCGGCGTCTCGCCTCTCGTCCCGACCGCCGCACAGCTTGTCGCCGACGACCAGACGCTGATTGCGCGGCGGGGGCTGTCGCTCATCGCAACCGCTCCCGATGCGATCGCCCGCCGCATCGAGGCGCGCGGAATTGGCGTTTTGACGTGCGAGTCCGTCGCCCAGGCGACCGTCGCGCTGATCGTCGATGTGGGCGCTCGCGATGCGCCCTCGCGCTTTCCCGATCCTTGGCCGCGGCAAACGTTGCTCGGCCTACTGATTCCGGTTCTGCGGCTGCGGCCCTTCGAGGCCTCGGCTGCGGCGAAAGTACTAATCGCGCTACGATTTCCCGATCTACCGGAGGCGGCGGTCGCGCCGCGCGACGCAGCCGGTTGAGGCTGCGGAGAAAGCACTTGCGCCTTGCCCGAACCCTTGCCACTTTCCCGGCGCCCGACCGGCGAAACCGCGCCGGGCCACATGCGCAACAGTCAATTGGCCCCCGTTTCATGATCGGTCTCGTCATCGTCACGCACGGGGGCCTCGCGACGGAATTCCGCAACGCGCTGGAGCATGTCGTCGGCAGCCAGAGCGCGCTGGAGACAGTCGCGATCGGCCCCGAAGACGACATGGACGCCCGCCGTGTCGAGATCCTGGAAGCGGTGCAGCGCGTGGACGCCGGCAAGGGCGTCATCATTCTGACCGATATGTTCGGCGGCACGCCCTCGAACCTCGCCATCTCGGTGATGGACGAAGCCAAAGCCGAGGTCATCGCCGGCATCAATCTGCCGATCCTCGTCAAGCTCGCGAGCATCCGCGGAGAAATGGCGCTGCCGCAAGCGGTGATGCTGGCGCGCGACGCGGGGCGCAAGTACATCAAGGTCGCCAGCCAGGAACTGTCCGGCGAATGACAGAGCGAACGCCGGGCCATGCCTGAACTCGCCAACAGCCGCATCCCGGAGGCCATCGTCGTCATCCGCAACGTCAAGGGCCTGCACGCGCGCGCTTCGGCCAAATTCGTCAAATGCGCCGAGAGCTATGACGCGAAGATCACGGTGTCGCGCGATGGCCAACAGGTCGGCGGCACGTCCATCATGGGGCTGATGATGCTGGCGGCGGGACCGGGATCGGAACTCCACATCCGCGCGGAAGGCCCGCAAGGTCCCGACGCGCTGCAGGCGCTCGTCGCCCTCGTCGAGGCCGGCTTCGACGAAGAGTGCGTCGGCGACGCCTAAATCCAATCTTTGAGAAAGAAACAACAAGAGCCCCGTCGCCGGGGCTCTCGTTGCATCGCTCGTTTGAAAGAGCGGAGACTACTTCGCTAGGTAGAGCGACGACACCTTGAGGGCGATGTCGCGGAACGCCTGCTTCAGTTCGTCGCCGTTCTTGGCGTCGTAGTTGTGGGTCGCGTCGGTGGCGCAGCTCGCCATCGTCGCCTTCGCCGCGTTGTTCGGCAACTCGAACCCGACCGTGTAGACCTCGATGCCGGAGGCCTTCATCTGCGTGCAGATTTGGACGGCCTGATAGGCGGAAGTCTGCGAGTTGATCGAAGTGGAATCGCTGCTGCCGCCGCCGCTCGATCCGGTTCCTGTCGATCCCGTAGGCACCGCAACGATCGGGCTGAAGAACGCGCCGGACGGCGTCGGCTTCAACTTCGAAAAAGTGTAGTTGAAGTCGCCGTCCGTCATCAGGATCGCGATCTTCTTGTGCTTCTCCTGACCGTAGGCGGCCGGTTTTGACGTTCCCGTCAGTAACGAGCTCCACTTCGGCGACAGCAGGTAGTAGGTCCACGCCGTGCCGACATGACCGGCGGTGCCGCCTTGCGCGGTCAGCGCATTGATGGCGTTGGTCAGCGTCGTCTTGTTGCTCGACAACGGCGTCACGACGGAATTCGTCGCGATACCGCACGTGCCGGTCGTGCTGCTGCCGCTGACCGAGTCGTACGCGCGCGAAATCGGATTGACGGTGGTGGTCGCCGCGACGTCCGTGTACCGGTTCGTCCCTTCGCGCTCGGCGGCGCACGGCGTCGGGGCGTAGTAGTAGTTAGAGCTGCCGGTGCGGTAGCGCTGATTGGCCGTCGTCGGAACCATCGCCGACTGCAGCGACGTCGGCAGACGGACTTCGCTCGAGAACGGCACGACCGCGACCTTCGACGTGTATTTGCTCTGGTCGTCCCACACGACGATGCTGACCAGGTCCTTGGCCGCCGTCTTCATGTCGTCGAGCTTGCGGCCCGTCGAGCACGGCGAGTTCGAGCCGTTGCACATAGAGCCCGAGACGTCGAGCATCATGGAGATCTCGAGGTTGATCTCGGAGTTGCCGCCGACGGCAAGGACCGCTTTCGGCTGATCGGACACGGTGTCCTTGACCAGCGCCAGCTTGTCGACGCCTTTCCAGAACGGCCGGACATCAAGCCCCATGATCGGCGTCTTGATGTACGCGTTGCCTTTAGCCTGAATGGCGGTGCCGTTGTCCACGACGACGAACTGGATCGTATCGTCGGTGACGGCCAGCCGGTTCGTGACCGCCGCCGCGTAGTACTTCGTTGCGGCGGTCTTGGCGGCCTCCTGCGTGCCGCCGGTCTGCAACACGCGCGCTGCCGCCAGCACGGCCGCGTCGATGGCCGTAATCGTGGCGTCCCGCGCGTTCAAGTAGCGCCCGTAGTCGACCGCGAGGCCGATCATCATGAACAGCGAGACGAACATCACCGCGAACAGGAGCATGACCGCGCCGGCCGTGTCCTCGGCGAATTCCGTAAGTCGGTTCCAGCCGCGAAACCGGCCGATCCGAATGTTCGGGCCCGCAGACACCGGTGAAGCAGAGTCTTCCCGCTTCTCCATGACAATCGACATAGTAAGTCTCCTGCTCCTATAGTGGCAGGATGACCATAAGACTGTGGGAATTGAAGCAACGCTAAGCGTTGAACTGGCATTTGAATAAAATTATCAATAAATACGACTTGATACATGGGGTTTTATTCAAATAATATTGTGGTCATTAGGCAATAATTAAGCATTTTTACTTCAAATACCACATCTTTTCTATGCATTTTCATTGTCGCTCAACGGGTTAGCGCCGGCGACGCGTCGAGAGGCCGGTCTATGACATAAAGAGTTGCTTATATCTTATTGCGATCGGCGCCGCGGCTCGTTATACACGCGCAGCAGGCCGCGAAATTTTTTTTACAGCGCGGAACGTAGGGGGCTTTGCCGCCGCCACGGGACAAGCGGCTGTTGCGGGTTGGTCCCGCCGCCCGCCACGACGTCGAGGAGCGAATATGAGCACTGTCAGAGATTTCGTCGTCAAGGATCTGAGCCTGGCGCCGTTCGGCCGCAAGGAAATCGAGCTCGCCGAAACCGAGATGCCCGGCCTGATGGCCATTCGCGCCGAATACGGCCCCTCCCAGCCGCTCAAAGGCGCGCGCATTGCCGGCTCGCTGCACATGACGATCCAGACGGCGGTGCTGATCGAAACGCTCAAGGCGCTCGGCGCCGACATCCGCTGGGTGTCGTGCAATATCTTTTCGACGCAGGACCACGCCGCAGCCGCAATCGCCGCGGCCGGCATCCCGGTCTTCGCCTACAAGGGCGAGACGCTCGTCGAGTATTGGGACTACACGGCGCGCCTATTTGATTGGCACGGCGGCGGCACGCCGAACATGATCCTCGACGACGGCGGGGACGCCACCATGCTGGTGCATCACGGCCTGCGCGCCGAACAGGGCGACACGGCGTTCCTCGACAAGCCCGAGTCCGAAGAAGAAGAAATCTTCTACGCGCTGATCAAGCGCCTGCTGACGGAAAAGCCGAAGGGGTGGTTCGCCGAGGTCGCCAAGAACATCAGAGGCGTTTCGGAGGAGACGACAACCGGCGTGCATCGCCTCTACAAGCTCGCCGAGCAGGGCAAACTGCTGTTCCCGGCGATCAACGTCAACGATTCGGTCACCAAGTCGAAATTCGACAACCTCTACGGCTGCCGTGAGTCTCTCGTCGACGCGGTGCGCCGCGGCACCGACGTGATGATGGCCGGCAAAGTGGCGTTCGTCGCCGGCTACGGCGACGTCGGCAAGGGCTCCGCCGCCTCGCTCCGCCAGGCCGGCGCGCGCGTCATCGTCGCCGAAGTCGATCCGATCTGCGCGTTGCAGGCGGCGATGGAAGGCTATGAGGTCGCGACGATCGAGGACGCGCTGCCCCGCGCCGACATCTACGTCACCGCGACCGGCAACAAGGACATCATCACCGTCGACCACATGCGCGCCATGAAGGACCGCGCCATCGTCTGCAACATCGGCCACTTCGACAACGAGATCCAGGTCGCCGGCCTCAAGAACTTCAAGTGGACCAACATCAAGCCGCAGGTCGACGAAATCGAGTTTCCGAAGGGCAACCGCATCATCCTTCTTTCGGAAGGTCGCCTCGTGAACCTCGGCAACGCAATGGGGCATCCCTCGTTCGTGATGTCGTCGTCGTTCTCCAACCAGACTCTGGCGCAAATCGACTTGTGGGCGAACGCGGGCAAATACGACAAGAGGGTCTACACTTTGCCCAAGCGCCTCGATGAGAAAGTCGCCGCGCTGCATCTCGATAAACTCGGCGTGAAGCTGACGCGCCTCAGGCCCGACCAGGCCGCCTACATCGGCGTCAAGCCGGAAGGTCCCTACAAGCCGGATCACTACCGCTACTGACGCTGCGCCGCTGAACGCGGTGGATATCTCGAGATTCTGCAGCGCCGGGGGAACACCCTGGCGCTGTTCTGGTTTTCGAGCGCCTTGCGGGGCTGGCGAGGCGCCGACCGCCCCCCCATACTCCTGACAACGATTCGCTGAGAATCGCGCCTCTTGGGCGCCGCGGCCGTTCGTTTCGGCCAGCGTCTTTTTGCGCGCCGCGCGCTTTTTTTTGAGCTGGCCACTTCCGCCTGAGCAGAGTGTGAATGCCCCTGAACGCCGCCCCGACCGAGCAATCGACGACGCCGCGGCATCTCGCGATGCTCCTGCTCGCGTCGATTGCCTGCGTCACCGGCCTCCTCGCAATGTTCATCTCGGGCCACGGCGTCCGGCCTCTAGGTTTCGATGTGCGCCACGCCGTCCTGGTTGCGCTGATCGCGATCGGCGGGTTCATCGCCGGCGTGATCGTCTGGCGCATGACGAGCGCGGCGCGGCTGGAAGCGCGCGCCGCGAAGGCCGACAGCACACAACTTCGGCGCAATCTCGCCGCCGCTGACGCCATCATTCGCACCGAACCGCAAGTGCTGATCCTGTGGGAGCCGGGCCACGCCGTGCGCATCATTGCGCACACCGCGCCGGAGGCGCCGGGATTGCCGGCCACGGAAGCCGACTTGCTGCGTTTCGGGCAGTGGCTCGACCCCGCGTCGGCGGACGCGCTCAAAGTCGCGCTCGACGAGCTTTTCGCTCAAGGCCGGTCATTCAACCAGATCGTCAAGACGCTGGCCGGCGGCCGCCTCGAAGCCGAGGGCCGCGCTGCGGGCGGCCGCGCCGTTCTGCGATTGAAAGACATCTTCGGCTACAAGCTCGAACTCACGACCATTCACGAACAGCACGCGGCGCTCGCCCGCGACGTCCGCTCGAGCCGCGCGCTGATGAACACGTTGCCCATGCCGGCATGGATCAAGGGCGCGAACGGGCGCCTGATCTGGGTCAACGCCGCCTACGTCTCCGCAGTCGAGGCCAAAAGCGAGGGCGAAGTCATCGAGCGGCAAATCGAACTTCTCGAGAGCCGTCAGCGCCGTTCCGTCGCCAAGTCCGTCGCCCAGGGCGCCAGCTACAAGGAGCGGGCGCATCTCGTCATCGGCGGCGAACGCAAGGCGCACGACATCGTCGTCGTGCCGATCGACGGCGTGACCGCCGGCGCGGCGCTCGACGTCACTGCGCTCGAAAGCGCACAGGACGAACTCGAGCGCCAGATCGCCGCCTACGACAGAACGCTCGACCGGGTCGAGACAGCGGTCGCCATTTTCAACCGCGATCAGCAATTGACGTTCTTCAACGACGCGTACTACCGACTCTGGGACCTCGATCCGGAATGGCTGAAAGGTCGCCCGTCCGATGGCGCGCTGCTCGATCGGCTGCGCGAAGAAGGCAAGCTTCCGCCCGTCGTCAATTACCGCGATTGGAAAGGCAAGCTGCTCGCTTGCTATCAATCAAGCGAGGCTCTTGAAGACGACTGGCACCTGACGGACGGGCGCATCGTGCGCGTGGTGGCCGAGAAGCGGCCGGACGGCGGCGTCACCTACCTCTTTGTCGACCAGACCGAACGTCTGGCGCTTGAGAGCCGCTATAACGCGCTGATCAACGTCCAGCGCGAGACGCTCGACAGCCTCAAAGAAGGCGTGGCGGTGTTTGGCACCGACGGCCGCTTGAAGTTGTTCAACGCCGCGTTCTCGGCGATCTGGGGCATTCCGCAGCGCAAGCTCGCGGAGTTTCCGCACGTCGATGAGGTGATTTCGCGCGCCGCCCTCGTTCACCACGAGCCGGAGACCTGGGCGCGCATCACGCGTGCGACGACCGCGTTCCTGGATGAGCGCGAGGCTTTCGAGGGACGGATGACGCGGCTCGATCAGAGCGTGATCGATTTTGCGCTGATGCCGCTGCCCGACGGCGCATCGCTGCTGACCTTCGCCGACGTGACGGACGCCCGGCGCGTGGAGCGGGCGCTGGTCGAACGAAACGAGGCGCTCGTTGCCGCCGATCGCATGAAGACCAACTTCATCAGTCATGTGTCGTACGAATTGAGGACTCCGCTGACGAACATCATCGGCTTTACCGATCTGTTGGCGGGTCCGTTCATTGGCGATCTCAGCGACAAGCAACGCGAATACGTGACCGACATCATGTCCTCGTCGAAGACGCTGCTCGCGATCATCGACGACATTCTCGATCTTGCGACGATCGACGCGGGGAGCCTGGAGATCAAGCTAGCGCCGACCGGGGTTCGAGCCGTGCTCGACGCGGCGAAAATGGGAATCCGCGACCGCGCCATACGCGCGAGGTTGACGATAGAGACCGCCGTCGCCGATGACGTCACGGAGTTCATGGCGGACGAAGCGCGCATGCGCCAGGTTCTCTACAACCTGCTTTCGAACGCCGTTGGGTTTTCCAAGGCCAACGCCGTCATCAAACTGACCTGCTGGCGCGACGACGGAGCGGTCGTCTTCCGCGTTGAGGATCGCGGCGTCGGCATCCCGAAGGATCAACTCGGTCGCGTTTTCCAGCGCTTCGAAAGCCGCAGCCAGGGGTCCAAACACCGCGGCGCCGGACTCGGGCTTTCGATCGCCAAAAGCCTCGTTGAACTGCACGGCGGCACGATCGAGATCGACTCGATGGAAAATGAGGGAACATCCGTCACGGTGCGCATTCCCGAGCGGCCATTGACCAACGACGTCTTCTCGCCGGAGTAGGTGGCGCCGTGTCGACAGGCAGCGTAACGTCCGCGGCGATGACCGACCCGCTCGTGCTTTCCGACCTGACCGAAGATGAGGTCGCGCGTCTTGCTCAGGACCTGGCGTTCATGCTGGCGCCGGGCCAAGCGCTGGCGTTGAGCGGCGATCTCGGCGCCGGAAAAACGACATTCGCACGCGCCTTCATTCGCGCCGCCGCCAACGATCAGGCGCTCGAAGCGCCGAGCCCAACGTTCACGCTGTCGCAAACCTACGAGACGCCGCGCTTTACAATCGCGCACCTTGATCTCTACCGGCTCGAAAGCCCGGAAGAACTCGACGAACTCGGCGTCGACGCCGCGCTCGCTGATGGCGTGGCTCTCATCGAGTGGCCCGAGCGGGCGGCCGGACGGCTCCCGGACTCGCTTTGGATGTTGCGTCTTGACGAGGCGGATGACGACACGCGACGCCGGGCGACGCTACGGGCGTCAAAATCCATTGCGACGCGCATCGAGCGATATCGTGAGATACGCGCCTTTCTCGCCGCCGCAGGATGGGGCGGGTCGAGCGACCGGCTGAACTACCTGCAGGGCGACGCCTCGCCGCGCCGCTATGCTCGCCTCGACGGCGGCGATGGGCGCAAGGCGATCCTGATGGACGCTCCGGCCTCCGGCGACGGGCCGCCAATCCGCGACGGCAAGCCCTACAGCCGCATTGCGCATCTGGCGGAGGATGTCCGCGCGTTCGTCGCCGTCGCCAATGCGCTGCGCGCGCGCGGCCTCGCGGCGCCGGAAATCTTCGCCCATGACTTCGACCACGGACTTTTGCTGATTGAAGATTTCGGCGACAAGGTCTTCGGCGCCGAGGCGCGTCACGGGGGCGACCAGGCAGGATACTGGGCGCGCGGCGTCGACGCGCTCGTCGCACTCCGCACGTCTCCGCCGTCGGAAGTCTTGGCGCTTCCCGATGGAGCGCGCTATCGCCTGCCGCGCCTCGACGCCGGCGTTCTTGAGATCGAAACGGCGCTGTTGGTCGATTGGTATTGGCCGGCGACGTTCGGCGCGCCGGCGCCGTTGCATGCCCGAGAGTCGTTTGCGGCCGCGTGGGGCGATGTCTTCGACGCGATTCTGGCTGAGCCGCCCGGATGGATGCTCCGCGACTACCATTCGCCGAACCTGATCGCGCTGGACGATCGCCCGCCGCCGCAGGACGTGGGGATGATCGATTTTCAGGACGCGCTGATCGGGCCGCTGGCCTACGATCTCGTCTCGCTGCTGCAAGATGCGCGCGTCGACGTATCGGCCGATCTCGAATTGGCGCTGTTGAACCGCTATGTCGACAAGGTCCGCGCTGGCGACGCCGCTTTCGACGGGGCGCAATTTCGCTTCAGCTACGCGGCGCTCGGCGCTCAGCGCAACACCAAGATCCTCGGCATCTTCGCGCGGCTCGCCGTGCGCGACGGCAAGCGTGGATATCTGGCGCACATCCCGCGCATCTGGGGGTATCTCGAACGCGACCTCGCCCATCCGCGCCTCGCGCCGCTCGCCGCATGGTATGACGCGCACCTGCCGATCGCCGGGCGCCGCCGCGCGCTCGCCATATGACGTTACGGGGGCCT
>JBQTKA010000002.1:0-39786 GCA_052386495.1 Hyphomicrobium sp.
TTTTCGTTATTTTTCAGAAGGGTGCCAAACCGAAAGGAGTCCGTCAAGACCAAGTGTCGCAATCCCGCTGTCGCGCATCATCACATCCGCCAATCGGCCGCCCTCGGCGCCGAACATCCGGCTGGCGAGAGCGGACGCAAGCCCGCCCCAGCCGAATCGGTCGCCCGAATCCGGCTTCCAGTCGACGACTTTGGCGTCCTTATCGACGTTCTTGGTCTCCTTCAGCCAGGCGACGGCCTCGTCTTCGCCGCCGATCTGGTCGACGAGCTTGGCCTCCAATGCCTCGCGCCCGGAGAAGATGCGGCCTTCGACCAGACCTGGGATTTCCATGGTCTTGACGCCGCGGCGCTCCTCGACGAGGCCCAGGAACCACTTGAAGCCGTCCGCGACCATGCCCTCCGCAACCTTCCTGCCAGGCTCATCGAGCTTTTCGAACGGCGACGGCGACGCTTTCAGCGGTCCGCTCTTGACCTCGTTCACCTTGACGCCGAGCTTATCCATCAGTTCGACGAACTCAGGCCATTGCACGATGACGCCGACCGAACCGGTGATCGTGTTGCCGCGAGCGACGATGTGGTCGCTGGCGAGGCCGACGATATAACCTGCCGACGCCGCGATGGTGCCAAACTGCGCGACGAGCGGCTTCTTCTTCATCAGTTCGCGCAGACCCTCGTAAATCGCTTCGCCGCCCGTCGTCGTGCCGCCCGGACTGTTGACGTAGAGCAGGACGCCGGCGACGTGATCGGCCTCGGCGATGTCCTTGAGCATCTTGAGCTGCTCGCGATTTTCCGTGATCGTCCCTTCAATCGCGACGCGGGCGATCTGCTTCTCGCCTGACAGTTTGCTGATCTTGCCGCCGCCGAACGCCAATGCGCCGACCGCAAGCGCGAGCCCTGCGACGCCGGCGGCGCGCCACAACGTCAAGGATCGGCGAAGTCTGCGGCGATCGAGGACGGTTTCGGTTTCGAGCATTGAAGACCTCGTGGGATCGCATCGGCGCCGGGCGCAGTATTGCGCGCGGCGCAGCCGGGCAGTGTGCGCCAAAGTTAAGCAAGGAATGCGGCGGCGGCAACGGATCGCCGCGCCCTTCGCTCTAAAAGGTCAACGCGCGGCGGCCAGCCGTCGCGCGTTGACACAATTCGAATTCCAGGAAAGCGCCGCGCTTACTCGGCGTCGTCCTCGGTCGTATCCCGCTTCTTGATCGCGGCCTTGAAGATGTCGCCGAGCGAGGCGCCCGAGTCGGACGAGCCGAACTGCGCCACAGCCTGCTTCTCTTCGGCGATTTCAAGCGCCTTGATCGATAGCGTCAGGCGGCGCGCCGCCTTGTCGACGGTAAGAACGGCCGCGTCCACCTTGTCGCCGACATTGAAGCGTTCGGGCCGCTGCTCGGAGCGGTCGCGCGAAAGATCGGCGCGCTTGATGAACGCCGTCAGATCGCTGTCGGCCACCTTGACTTCGATGCCGCCGTCCTGAACCGCCGTCACCGCACAGGTCACCGCGTCGCCCTTCTTGAACTTGCCGACGGCGTCGATCGGGTCGCCGGCGAGCTGTTTGACGCCGAGCGAGATGCGCTCCTTCGAGCCGTCGACGTCGAGCACCACGGCTTTGACGGTGTCGCCCTTCTTGTAGTCCTTGATGACTTCGTCGCCCGGCTTCTGCCAGTCGAGATCCGACAAGTGCACCATGCCGTCGACGCCGTTGTCGAGGCCGATGAACAGACCGAACTCCGTGATGTTGCGGATCGGGCCTTCAACGATCGAGCCCTTGGGATGCGCTGCAAGGAACGCGTCCCACGGATTGTCCTGCGTCTGCTTGAGGCCGAGCGAAATGCGCCGCTTCTGCGGATCGACTTCGAGGACCTGCACTTCGACCTGCTGGCTGGTCTAGACGATCTTGCCCGGATGCGTGTTCTTTTTCGTCCAGCTCATTTCCGAGACGTGGATCAGGCCTTCGACGCCCGGCTCCAGTTCGACGAACGCGCCATAGTCGGCGATGTTCGTCACGGTGCCGTTGATCTTGGCGCCGACAGGATACTTCTCGGCGATCGCCGACCACGGATCGGACTGCAACTGCTTCATGCCCAGCGAGATGCGCTGCGTCTCGGGATTGATGCGGATGATCTGCACCTTCACCGTGTCACCGACGTTGAGGATTTCGCTCGGGTGATTGACGCGGCGCCAGGCCATGTCGGTGACGTGCAACAGACCGTCGATGCCGCCGAGATCGATGAACGCACCGTAATCCGTGATGTTCTTGACGAGGCCGTCGATGACCTGGCCTTCGGCGAGGCGGGCGACGATTTCCGTGCGTTGCTCGGCGCGGCTTTCTTCCAGAACGCTACGACGAGAGACAACGATGTTGCCGCGCCGGCGATCCATTTTCAGGATCTGGAACGGCTGCTGCTGGTGCATCAGCGGGCCGATGTCGCGCACGGGACGGATATCGACCTGCGAACCGGGAAGGAACGCAACGGCGCCGTCGAGATCGACGGTGAAGCCGCCTTTGACCTTGTTGAAGATCACGCCCGTGACCTTCTCGCCCTTTTCATACATGCGCTCGAGGCGGGTCCAGCTTTCTTCGCGGCGCGCCTTGTCGCGCGAGAGAACCGCTTCGCCGAGCGCGTTCTCGACGCGCTCCAGATAGACTTCGACGATGTCGCCGACCTTGATTTCGCTCGGCTTGCCGTTGACGCTGAATTCCTTCGTCGCGATGCGTCCTTCCATCTTCAGGCCGACGTCGATGATCGCCATGTCCTTTTCGATGCCGACGACCTTGCCTTTGACGACGGTGCCTTCGTAGAGGTCGTCCTTGGCGAGGCTCTCGGCGAGAAGCGCCGCGAAATCTTCTTTCGACGGGGCGGCAAACTGCGTGTCTGCAGACATTCGTGCTCCTTCAAAGCAGGTTGGATCGGCGCGGGCTTGTGGCCGCCGCCGACAATGGGTTGATCGTGACGGCGCCTCAACGCTTCGGCGCCGTCGCAGACGCGGCGGCGCTGACCGTCAATTTGGCCATGGTTGTGAGGGTTGATGCCGCCGTGATGAGGTCTCGCCCTGCCGGTTCAAAATTCGGGGCTGCGTTTCGCAACTCCCAACCGGCCGATCTTCCTCTTGATCCATCCGACAGCGGCGTCGAATGGCCGGTCTATAGCCGAGGCGCGGGTCGCCAGCAAGTGGCCGTCGTTGGCGCCGCGACGCCGCGGCTTCAGCTGGCCGCCGTAAGCCGCCGAAGGAGATCGGCCAGCCGTTGGCGATCGTCGGGGCCCAGGTATGCGGAAATGCGCCCTTCGGTGCGATTGGAGGCAATCTGGCTGGCGCTCAGCGCGGCCTGGCCTTTCGCCGTCAGCTTCAATTCATAGCGCCGCGCGTCCTCGCGCGTGCGGCGGCGCAATACGAGGCCCTTTTGCACGAGCCGGCGCATGACCTCTGCGACCGTTGAACGGTCGATTCCGATCAGGGCGCAGATATCGGCTTGGCTTAATCGGGCGTCGCCGTGGATCGCCGTGACGATCGCATGCTGACGCACCGTCAAACTGGAAGGCCCAGCCTCGCGATAGTACACGCCTTCGACTGTCTGCAAGGCGCGATGCAGCAGATCGACGATCGAATCCTCGTCGCTGCGGCGGGCCGGCGACCGCTTCGCGCCCCTGACGACCCTCGAACGATTTGACGGAGCGCCGAAATTCTTCATCGCCATGACGCCTGAAACGGCCTCGATTGTTTTAACCATCGCGTCGTTCCCTATACGGACGTGCGCTTCACGAACTGACCTATTGCGCGATCGGACGTGCAAAGACTTGACAGTTGGAACCAAGGGATTGACCTTTGACGCCGCGCTGCTCGCGCGGCGCTCCACGCCATTCGCGTGCGCCAAAACAGATTCTCATTCACACGAACAATGCGCGTTCGCCCTCATGCCAAGCGTTGCGCTCATCAATGAAAGCCTGACCGCGTCGCTCGGCGAATTCCTCGTCGCGGCCGGCGCCAAGGACGTCAACGTCGCGAAGACGGAGCGCGGACGGATTACCGACACCCACGGCGAAGCGATGATCCCTGCGAACGAGGTCGTGTCGCTGTTCGAGGATCTCTCGGCGCAGATGAAGAACCCGGCCTTCGGCTTGGCGTATGCGCAGGCGTTTCCGCTCGGCGGAACGGGCGCCTTCGGCTTCATTTTAACTCAGGCGAAGGACATGCGAACGGCGGTCAAGGCCGCGACCCGCTACGTTCGCCTCGTAATGCCGAACGTGGATGCGCGTTACGAGGCGATCGAGGGCGGCGGACAATTCACCTGGCGCTACCCGCTCTCAGCGGCTTCGCCGCATGTGCAATTCAACAGCTTCGTCGCGGCGCTGGTCATCTTGAGGCTGCGCGCAGGCTTGAACCCGGAATGGAACCCCCTCTCGGTCCAGCTGGCGCATCGCGAGCCCGGAAACCTGGCCGCGTATCGCAAGATGTTCGGTCACGGCGTCGCGTTCGAGCAGCCCGTCAATCGCTTCAAGTTCAGGGACGTCAATCTGGACCGGCCCAATCCCGGCGCAAATCCGCGACTCTTCGAAGTCGTCAAGCAACTGGGCGACATTCTCCTAGCGTCCCGCACGAAGAGCGCCGACTTTCGCGCGCTTGTCGCCAACGAGATCGTCGATCAGCTCGGGGTCACGTCGCCGACGTTAGAGGCCGTGGCGTTGCAGCTCGGGATGGGTCAACGCTCCGTACAGCGCCGGCTGGCCGGCGAGGGCACGACCTTCGAGACGGTCGTGGGCGAAACGCGCAAATCCGTCGCCGAGCGGATGCTGCGCGACACCAATCTCAGCCTCACGGACATTGCTTTCATGCTGGGATTTTCTGAGTTGAGCGCCTTCATCCGCGCCTCAAACCGCTGGTTCGGCATGACTCCACGCGAATTTAGATCGGGCCAGAGGCGGAGCGCGTAACGCGGCGCTAACGCTTGGCGCGCGCCTCGATCATCGCCAGCGCCGCCTTTAGCGCCTGATCGGCGTCGAGGTCCGTCGTGTCGAGCCGCAGAGCGTCGGCGGCGGCCTCCAACGGCGCGATGTCCCGGCTCGTATCGCGGGCGTCGCGGCGGCGGATGTCGGCGAGAACCGTGTCATAGGAGATGTCGTCGCCGCGCGCGCGATGCTCCAGGTGTCGGCGGCGCGCGCGCTCTTCCGCCGTCGCCGTCACGAAAATCTTGATGTCGGCGTTCGGGCATACGACGGTGCCGATGTCGCGACCGTCGAGAACGGCCCCGCCGAGCTTTGCCGCGAACGCGCGCTGATAATCGAGCAGGGCGGCGCGAACCGGCGCGATGCGCGCCACGATGGAGGCGGCGTCGCCCGCTGCGGGACCGCGCAGCTTTGGATCGTCGAGCGTGGATGCGTCGAGCGCGCGCGCCGCAGCAACCGCAGCCTCCGCGTCTTCGAGGGCCGCGCCTCTCGCCGCGACATCTCGCGCGACCGCCCGATAAAGCAGGCCGGTGTCCAAGCACGGCAATCGGTAATGATCGGCGATGCGTTTGGCGAGCGTGCCCTTGCCGGACGCGGCAGGTCCGTCGATGGCGATGACGAGGCTTTTGCGCGGGGGTTTCGCCGGTGCGCGAATTTTTGCAATCCAGCCGCCAAGCGCCAACCCCAGCGCGCCGACGAGCAGCGCAAGCGCGCCTCCCAGCGCCGCGAGCGCGACAAACCACAGCGTGTCGGTCAGAGCGGACGTCTCTCCGCCATTGAGAATGCCGGGGTCGAAGCCGAGCAGCGCCGAGATCGCGACGACTGCGACTCCCAGCAGGGTCGTCGAAAACCGCAGCGTGCGCCGGCGTAGACGCCGGAAAGCACGCTGGTCCTGGCGTCGTGACAAATATCCGACGGCGATGAGAGCGGCGAAAAGCGCGAACGGCAGCAAGAACGGCCATGACGTCATGCAGTCGCGATTGGGCGCGGCGACGCAGTCCATGAACGAGACGGTGGGCATCAGAGGTCACGCCTCCTGATAGCGGGCGCCGAGACTTTGCATCAGATCGCGAAACTCCGGGAAGCTCGTCGCGATCATGGTTGCGTCGTCGATGGCGATTGGCGCGTCGCTGGCGAGGCCGGCGGTGAGGAACGCCATCGCGATGCGGTGGTCGAGATGCGTCGCGACCCTGCCGCCGCCGGGGACGCGCCCGGTGCCGCTGACGATCAGCGTGTCGCCGTCGACGCCCGCCGCGACGCCGTTGGCGACGAGCCCCGCCGCCGTCGCGGCAAGGCGATCGCTTTCTTTGACTTTCAGTTCAGCGAGCCCGTCCATCCGCGTTTCGCCGCTTGCGAAGCCGGCGATGGCGGCGAGCACGGGATATTCGTCGATCATGCTCGGCGCGCGATGAGCCGGCACGTGGACGCCCGTGAGCTTGGAGGCGCGAACGCGAATGTCGGCGACGGGCTCGCCGCCTTCCTCGCGCACGTTCAGGAACGCGACGTCGCCGCCCATCTCCTGAAGCGTCAGATAGAGCCCCGTGCGCGTCGGATTGATCAGCACGCCGTCGATCGTCACGTCGGAGCCAGGCGTCGTCAGCGCGGCGGCGGCCAGGAACGCGGCGGACGACGGATCGCCGGGCACGAGGACGTCGCGCCCAGCCAACTCCGCGTCGCCTGCAACCGTGATGTGCGTCTCGCCGCCGATCACGCGCGTTTCAACGCGGGCGCCGAAGTAGCGCAACATGCGCTCGGTGTGGTCGCGCGTCGCTTCCGTTTCGATCACCGTCGTCTCGCCGGCCGCGTGGAGGCCCGCGATCAGGATTGCGCTTTTCACCTGCGCCGAGGGCACGGGGAGTTGGTAGACGATGGGGACGAGATCGGTCGTGCCCGCGAGCGTCAGCGGCAATGTCTCCTTGCCGTCCTCGATTGCCTGCAGGCCCATCTGCTTCAACGGCCCGAGCACCCGGCGCATCGGCCGTTTGGTCAGCGACGCGTCGCCGGTGAAAACGGCGGTGATCGGATGCCCCGCCACGACGCCCATCATCAGCCGCGCGCCGGTGCCGGAATTGCCGAAGTCGAGCGGCGCATCGGGCGCGCGAAGTCCGCCGACGCCGCGCCCCGTCACCTGCCAGACGTCGCCGATTTTTGTCGCCGGCGCGCCGAGCGCCGTGACGGCCTTCGCCGTGTTGATGACGTCTTCGGCTTCCAACAGCCCGCGGATACGCGTCACGCCGGTTGCGAGCGCTCCGAAGATCAGCGCGCGATGCGAAATCGACTTGTCGCCCGGCACGCGAACGCGGCCCTTCAGCGAGGCGGCGCGAAGGGCGGCGAGGGGCTTTGGCGCGTGCGCGTGCACGTGAAACATCCGATTTTGAACGGGACTGGCGTGCGATAGACGCTGGCGGCCCCCGCGCTGTCAACGTCGCCGCACGGCCGTCCCGCGTCGCCCTTGCCGCAGCCGCCGCGCCGGCGTCCGAATGCTTTTGACAGGGCTGGGCGCCTATGGCAGACGGACGCTCTTCCATTCACCTTGTTCGAGGCCAACCCTATGGCGACCAAGACCGCGCGCGGGATCAAGCGTTCCTGCCAGAGCTGCGACGAACGCTTCTATGATCTGGAAAAAACGCCGATCGTCTGCCCGCACTGCGGCGCGAAATACGTGATCGCGTCCTCCCCCGCGGCGCTGGCCGCCCTCCAGGCCGAACAGCGCGAGGCTTTGATCAAGAAGGCGAAGAAGCCCGTCGTGGCCGACGACGCTGAAACCGAGCTGCCGGCGGTCGAGGGCGAAGAGGCTTTGGCCGACGTGGAAACGGCTGAAACGCCGGGCGAAGATGACGAAACCTTCCTTGAAGAAGAAGAGGAAGAAGGCAACGTCGGCAACATCATCGGCGGCCCGACCGAGGGCGACGAAGAGCCGTAGAACCGAATACAACGGAGCTGCGTCAGTCGCGGCGATCGTCGGCGTCCATCTCCGTGTCGTCATCGCCGCGAATACCGCGACGACTCAGGTCGAGAAGGAGCGGATCGCGCCGACTGCGGATAACGCGCCGCTCCTTTCGTCGTCGCCGCCAAGACGGCCCTCCAAGGAAGACGCTAAAAGCCTATTCCTTGGGCGCATAACCGCGTTTCTTCCGTCATGGCCGCGAAGGCGGCCATCCACGACGGTGCGCTGCGCTAGAAAATTGGAAAACGGCCATTCGGTCGCTGCCTACTATGCCCTGACGGAGGGTTGTCGGAGATGGCCGCCTTCGCGGCCATGACGTGATGGTGGAGGCTTTTCGGCGGAAGTGGCGTTGAGATCGCGAGAAACCGTCGCCGGTTCGATCGTCGCGGTCTATATGATCGTTCTTGAAGTTTCGGTCTGAACGACCTATCAGGCTTTCTTCTCCGCGCGGGTCCCAAGACCGCGCGATGGATTTGGCAAGGGGCCATAGCTCAGCTGGGAGAGCGCCTGCATGGCATGCAGGAGGTCAGCGGTTCGATCCCGCTTGGCTCCACCAGCCTTCGCCCATTTTTATTTGCTTTTGGCGACTCGCCTCCGGCGAGCCGGCCGCCAAGCGCGGAGCGCCAGCGAAGGCTGCCCGACGCTGTTCTCCAAACCGCAAAATGTGATGTAGGCTGCGCGCGCGCCGGTCATTCCTGCGCCATAGAAACAGCACGCCCCGAGGGAACGCCGCCGCATGATGCAACTTCGCGACATTATTCTCTGGGGCGCCGTCGCCGCGCTCGGCGCGGTTTCGCTCGGCATCGTGGCGCTGTCGCGCGGGGAGACGATCAACGCCATCTGGCTCGTGTCGGCGGCGGTGTGCGTGTACCTCGTCGCCTATCGCTTCTATAGCGGCTTCCTTGCGAACAAGGTGTTGCGCCTCGACGCCGAGCGTCCGACGCCCGCGCACCGCTACAACGACGGGCTCGACTACTGCCCGACCGACAAGACCGTCCTGTTCGGCCACCACTTCGCGGCTATCGCCGGCGCCGGACCACTCGTCGGGCCAGTGTTGGCTGCCCAGATGGGCTACCTGCCCGGCACGCTGTGGCTGCTCGCCGGCGTCGTGTTCGCCGGCGCGGTGCAGGATTTCATCGTGCTGTGGGCCTCGACGCGGCGCGACGGGCGTTCGCTCGGCGACATGATCCGCGCCGAACTCGGCGACGCCGCAGGGCGCATCGCGATGTTCGGCATTCTGCTGATCATGATCATTCTGCTGGCCGTACTGGCGCTGGTCGTCGTCAAAGCGTTGAAGCAGAGCCCGTGGGGTACGTTCACCGTCGCCGCCACCATTCCGATCGCGCTGTTCATGGGCGTCTACGGCCGCTATCTGCGCCCCGGAAAAATCGGCGAGATGTCGCTGATCGGCTTCGTGCTGCTGATGCTCTCGATCGTCTATGGCGAGCACGTCGCGTCCGATCCCGTTTGGGGACCGGCTTTCACCTTCACCGGCGAGCAGCTCTCCATGATGCTGATCGCCTACGGCTTCATCGCCTCGGTGCTTCCCGTGTGGACGCTGCTCGCGCCGCGCGACTATCTCTCGACGTTCCTGAAGATCGGCACGATTGTCGGCCTCGCTCTCGGCATCCTGTTCGTGATGCCCGACCTCAAGATGCCGGCGGTGACGAAGTTCGTCGACGGCACGGGGCCGGTGTTCTCAGGCACGCTGTTCCCGTTCCTGTTCATCACCATCGCCTGCGGCGCCGTCTCGGGTTTTCACAGCCTTGTCTCGTCGGGCACGACGCCGAAGATGCTGGATAACGAGATCAACGCGCGCTTCATCGCCTACGGCGCGATGCTGATGGAAAGCTTCGTCGCGATCATGGCGCTGATCGCGGCCTCCACGCTGGAGCCTGGCGTCTACTTCGCGATGAACAGCCCGGCCGCGGTGCTAGGAACCACGCCCGAAAGCGCAGCGGCGGCCATTTCAAATTGGGGCTTCGTCGTCACTCCTGAAATGCTGTCGCAGGCGGCGAAGGACGTCGGCGAAGACACGATCCTGTCGCGCACCGGCGGCGCGCCGACGCTGGCCGTCGGCATGGCGGAGATTCTCTCCAGCGCCATCGGCGGCAAGGCCATGATGGCGTTCTGGTATCACTTCGCCATCCTCTTCGAAGCGCTTTTCATCCTGACGACGATCGACGCCGGAACGCGCGTCGCGCGCTTCATGATCCAGGACCTGATCGGCTCGTTCAGCCCGTCCTTCAAGGATACGAAGTCGTGGACGGCGAACATCGTCGCGACGACGCTCGCCGTCTCCGGGTGGGGATACTTTCTCTATCAAGGCGTCGTCGATCCGTTGGGCGGCATCAATACGTTGTGGCCGCTGTTCGGCATTGCGAACCAGATGCTCGCCTGCATCGCGCTGACGCTCTGCACGGTCGTGCTATTCAAGATGAAGCGCGAGAAATACGCCTGGGTGACCGGATTGCCGGCGGCCTGGGTCGCAATTTGCACGCTCACCGCGGCATGGCTCAAGGTCTTTGACCCCAATCCGGCGATCGGCTTTCTCGCGCACCGCGAGAAATTCTCATCCGCTCTGGCGAGCGGCGAAATTCTGGCGCCGGCCAAATCGCTCGACGACATGAGCCGCATCGTTTTCAATGATGCCGTCAACGCCACGATGGCTTTTCTGCTCGCCGCGCTCGTGGTGACGATGATCGGGTTCGCGATTGCCGCGATCTCGCGCGCGCTCGCCGATCCGAACGTCACGGCGCGTGAAACGGCTTTTGCGGCGGCGGAGTAGAGCAATGGCGAACCCGACAGCATTGTTCATCAATCAACTCTTTCGCGGCTTCGCCCGCACCGCGCGGCTGATGGTCGGCGTGCCGGACTACGAGGCCTATGTCGCGCACCGCAAGGCGCAACATCCCGACGAGCCGATGATGAGCTACGAAGATTTCTTTCGCGAGCGCCAGTCCAGCCGCTACGGCGCCGACGGCGGCAAAATCAGTCGTTGTTGCTGACGCCCTGCGGTCATGCCGCCATTGAACGGCGCGGCATGGACGGCTAGGAGGGGCGCATGGCTCCTCCTCTCTTGACGCTCAAGAACATCCACCTGACGTTCGGCGGACACCCGCTGATCGAGGGCGCGGAACTCTCCGTCGCGCCGGGCGAACGCATCTGCCTCGTCGGTCGAAATGGTTCCGGCAAATCGACGCTGCTGAAAATCGCCGCGAAACTGGTGGAGCCCGATAGCGGCGAGCGTTTCGCGCATCCGAACGCCTCAATCCGCTATCTGCCGCAGGAAGCCGATTTCGCGGGATTCGCCACGACGCGGGATTATGTGGAGGCAGGCCTCAATCCGACGGACGAACCCTACGTCGCCCAATCGATGCTGCATGAGCTTGGGCTGTCGGGCGACGAGGACCCGCTGCATTTGTCGGGCGGCGAGGCGAGGCGCGCGGCGCTGGCGCGCGTGCTGGCGGCGAAACCAGATCTGCTGCTGCTCGACGAGCCGACGAACCATCTCGACCTCCCCGCGATCGAATGGCTGGAAGCGGCGTTGAAGGCCGCGCGCGGCGCGCTCGTGCTGATCAGCCATGACCGCCGCTTCCTGGAAAACTTGTCGCGAGCGACCGTCTGGCTCGATCGCGGCAAGGCGCGGCGCCTCGACCAGGGCTTTGCCGCCTTCGAGGACTGGCGCGACAAGACGCTCGAAGAGGAAGAACTCGAGCGCCACAAGCTGGACCGCAAAATCGTACGCGAAAACGAATGGATGCACGGCGGCGTGACCGGCCGGCGCAAGCGCAACGTGCGCCGCGTGCGCGAACTCGGCGCGATGCGCCAGGCCGTGCGCGAGCAGCGCAACGTGCAGGGCAACGTGCGTCTCGACGCAGCGGAAGGCGGGCTTTCCGGCCGGCTCGTCGCGGAAACCAAAAAGGCGTCGAAAAGCTACGGCGGCGCACCGATCGTCAAGGAATTGTCGCTGCGCGTCATGCGCGGCGACCGCCTCGGCCTCGTCGGTCCCAACGGCGCGGGAAAAACCACGATCCTCAAAATGCTGACCGGCGCGATCGAACCTGACGACGGAAGCATCCGCCTCGGCACGAACCTCGAAGTCGTCGCGCTGGATCAGAAGCGCGACGAACTCGATCCGGACTGGACAGTCGCGCACGCGCTGACAGGCGGGCGCGGCGATCAGGTCGTGATCAACGGCAAGGCCCGGCATGTCGCGAGCTACATGAAGGATTTCCTGTTCCAGCCGGAGCAGAGACTGACGCCGCTGCGCGTGCTCTCAGGCGGCGAGCGGGCGCGCTTGATGCTGGCGCGGGCGCTCGCGAAACCGTCGAACCTGCTCGTGCTCGATGAGCCGACGAACGACCTCGATCTCGAAACGCTCGATCTATTGCAGGAGTTGCTCGCTGATTATCCCGGCACCGTGCTGCTGGTGAGCCACGACCGTGACTTTCTCGATCGCGTCGTCACCAGCGTGTTGGCGCCGGACGGCGAAGGCCGGTGGATCGAATACGCGGGCGGCTATTCCGACATGCTCGCCCAGCGGGGCGGAGCGGAACTTACGAACGGCGAGAGTGCGCTCGACGCGGAAAAAGGGCCCATCGCCGCAAAGGCGGTTACGCCTGCCGCATCGAACAGCAAGAACAAGCTATCCTTTAAAGACAAGCACGCGCTCGAAGCGCTGCCCGCTGAAATCAAGAAGCTTGAAGCGGAAATTTCGAACCTTGCCGCCAAGCTCGGCGACGCATCGTTGTTCGCCCGAGATCGCGCGGTCTTCGACCAGGCGACCGCGCGTCTGGCGGAAGCGCAGACCGCGCTTGAAGATGCGGAATTGCGCTGGCTGGAACTTGAAGAGCGCCGCACGGCGCTCGAAGGCGCGTGAGACGGAATCGCGCCTGCAAAATCATAACGGCGACCGAGGGACCCCCGGCCGCCGCCATGAAGCTCTTCCGATGAGCCGACGTAATCTTAGATGACGTCGATTTCAGCGGGGAGGTAGCTGGTCACTTCGAGGCCAACTTCCTGCTCGCGAACTTCCGGCTTTGTCCAAGTCTTCATGGTTTCCTCCAAAGACGTGTGAGTTATTCAACCTCACCACGACGGAGCATATACGGGCGCCAGAAAATAAGCGCCAATCGTATTTACCGAAGACCCCCATAAGTGAACCTAATAACATTATAACGTTGGTCGCGGCCCGCCTCCGTGCATTGTCCGTCCATTTTTTCCTAAAGCGTTTTGCCCGCGCCGCCAAAATATGAGGCGATGTCGAATTGCGCAAAGCGACGCCACTTAGGCAAGCCGGCGACGGCGACCGGCTTCGATACGCAAAATAACGGTCCAAACCTCATTTCTGCATCCAGTTCGGCCGCTTGAACGGTCAACCGGCGATCCCATATCTTTCAGAGCCGCACCGGGGCTTCACGCAAGACCGGAGCGGGCCCGCGGCGACCGAGCAGCGCTGGAGCGGACAATGGGTCGCTTTTGGTTAAGGACCGAACATGTCGCGAATGACCATGCTGTCAAATCCCCTGTTACTGGGGTTTGAAGATATCGAACGGCTGATCGACCGCGCCGGAAAAGGCGCCGGCGACGGCTACCCCCCTTACAACATCGAACGCATCGCGAAGTCCGACAGCGGCGCGGAGACGCTGAGGATCACCTTGGCCGTGGCCGGTTTCACCCGCGACCAGCTCGACGTGACGCTCGAGGACAAGCAGCTCGCCGTGCGCGGCAAGCAGCTCGACGACAAGTCGCGAGAATACCTCTATCGCGGCATCGCCGCGCGACAGTTTACGCGCACATTTGTCCTCGCCGACGGCATCGAAGTGAAATCCGCCGAACTCGCAAATGGCCTTTTGTCGATCGATCTCGTTCGCCTTGAACCCGAGCGGCTCGTGCGCCGTATTGAGATTGGAGCGGGCGGACCCACATCCCCGCAGCAGATAAAGAGCCGGGGCTGACGCGGTTTTCGAGTGACAGCCAAGCGCGTCGAATCGTCCGATGATGGGAGTCGGAGTCAAATAAGGCCGCGTATCTCAAAAATGACCGCTTCGCTCCCTATGTATAGTCAAGCCATCCTCGCCACGCATGGAGGCAGAGCGCAATGACGACGAAGTCCACCAGCAAGGCCTCCAAGACTTTGGAGGCCGCGCCGCCGATTATGACGGAACTCGAACTGGCGGGTCTCGGCGGCGGCGAAGTCGCCTACATCAAGACGCTTTCGCCGGACGAAGCGAACCGCATGTTCCCGATGGTTCGCGGCTTGCCCGACGGCATTCCGCTCTTCTCGCTGCACGCCGCAGATGGCACGCCAATCGCGCTGACCGATACGATGCAGGCCGCCATCGGCCATGCCGAGGAAGGCGAGTTGATGATCGCGGCGCTTCACTGAGCGTCGCCAACCGCATTGGAGTTGCAGAGCCGCCGAAAGGCGGCTCTTTGTTTTTGTGGGCTATAGCGCGCGGTAGTGAGCGTACTGACCGCGAGGCTTGAACCGCTCCAGATATCCAGGAACGATTGCCGAAACGGCCGTCGCCGGATCGACGCCGAGCGCCGCCAGCGTCCGGTTCTCGGAACGGGCCGCATCTGAGACGACGTTGTCGCGCTTCAACAGCCGCACCTGATCGAGCGTGATCGGGCGCAGCGCATTGGGCAACGGCCATGTCGCAATGGCCTGAAGTTTCGCCAGCCAGAACGGCAGCGGCAGATACGCCCTCTTCCGATCGGTAGATTCGAGCGTCAAATCGAGCAGCTCCCGGAAGTTGAGAACTTGGGGTCCGCCGATCTCATAGACGCCGCCCGGCTTGCCGGCGCCGTCGCAGACGTTGGCGACGGCCGCCGCCAGATCGCCGACGTAGACGGGCTGAAACTTCGTGCGCCCGCCGCCGATCAACGGCAGCGCCGGGCTCATGCGCGCCAGCGCCGCAAAGCGATTGAAAAATTCGTCTTCCGGTCCGAACACGATCGAAGGGCGCAGAACGATCGCGCTCGGAAAAGCCGCCAGCGTCGCACGTTCGCCCTCGGCCTTGGTGCGCGCGTAGACCGAACGCGACGCGGCGTCCGCGCCGATCGCCGAAATGTGCGCCAACCGCTCGGCCCCCGCTGCTTGGGCGGCCAAGGCAACCGCACGCGCGCCGGCGGCATGGACGGCGTCGAAGGTCTGCGCGCCGGCCGGCGCCAGTATGCCGACGGCGTTGACGACGACGCTGGCGCCCTCGACGGCGCGCGCGACGGACTCCGGAAACCTGAGATTGGCCTGCACCGCGTGGATCTGACCGACCGCGCCCATGGGCTGGAGATGCCCGGCAAGGTCGGGGCGGCGCACCGCCGCACGCACGCGATAGCCGCGCTTGGCCAGCGCCGATACGATATGCCGGCCGACAAATCCCGACCCGCCAAACACCGTCGCCAGCTTGCCGCCGTTCGACATCGCGCCCTCGCTGCATCAAATTGCACGCCGCTTCGATACGCCTGATGTATCGGCCCGGATGACGGCTGTGAAGCGCCGCGGCGTCGCGATTGACTTCCGCGGTTCAGGCCTTTAGGCAACTCCCTCTCGGCCAGCCCAGATGGCGGAATTGGTAGACGCACTAGTTTCAGGTACTAGCGCTCACAAGGCGTGGAGGTTCGAGTCCTCTTCTGGGCACCAATCTCAAGCCTTCAAAGTTTGAGCCGCTGGCTCGAGACAACGACCGGGCTGGGCGCGCAACGCGCCGGTTCATCGCGCTGGCGTTCGATGGGCGCCGGCGGAAGGACGAAAATGGCTGAACCGTCTTCCACATCTCCCATCGTCAAATTGCACAAGGGCGATCTGCCGTCAGGCCTGAAATTCCCGAAGGGCGTCGCCGTCGACACCGAGACGCTCGGACTCAATCCGCAACGCGATCGCTTGTGCCTCGTGCAGCTCTCGGGCGGCGACGGCGTGGCGCATCTGGTCCAGTTCGAAGCGGGCGCCTACGCCGCGCCGCGTCTCAAGGCTGTGTTGCGCGACGCGAAGACACTGAAGATTTTTCACTTCGCGCGTTTTGACGTCGCCGTACTGGAGAAGTATCTCGGCGTTGAAACGTCGCCGATCTACTGCACCAAGATCGCATCCAAGTTGGCGCGAACGTATACCGACCGGCATGGGCTGAAAGACCTTTGCGGCGAATTGCTCGGACTGGAGCTTTCCAAACAGCAGCAAAGTTCGGATTGGGGCGCCGACACGTTGAGCGCCAGTCAGCTTGCGTACGCCGCGTCCGACGTTTTGCATCTTCACCGACTGAAAGCCAAGCTGGACGAGATGCTGGAGCGCGAGGGCCGCGCCGAGTTCGCCGAAGCGGCGTTCGCGTTTCTGCCGACACAGGCCAAGCTGGACCTCACGGGATACGGCGAGCAGGACCTCTTCGCGCACTGAGCGACGGCGATTCGTGCGCCGCCCGGCGACGGCGCATCCGCCCGCTTTACCTATTTATCTGGAAAATCCGAGTTCGGAGGCTCGATCGGGCGCCAAGTCCCAATGTTTCCCTATTTGGACCCGACAGTTCAGACTAGATTAGCAGCGCAACTCGAAGGCTTGAACCTCAATGGCGAGCGCCAGTGACACAGCGGGCGCGGGAACGCGAGCGCGGCCAACTGGCCAAGGCTTGCGGCTCGCCGGGGACCGGACTTCAGTCCGCGTCACGGCGCGACGTCACTCGCGGCGCGTGCGCGCCTTGAAATTTGCTTTGCCGTTGTCGGCCCTGACGGCGCTTGGCTTGTACGGCGCTTCGATCATGAGCACGATTGGTTGGAACAGCGGGCTGCCGGCGCTGGCCGTGCCGCGGATCGTCCCTGAAAACCTGGCCATGGAGAACCCGCACTACGACGGTTACACGGCCGACGGCGGACGTTATTGGGTCAAAGCGGAACGCGCGCTTCAGGACGCGCCGTCCTTGAGCGTCGTCAAGCTCGAGACGATCACCGGCGAATTGACGGACGCGCAGAAATCCAAGACGCGGCTTGCGGCCGCGCGCGGCGTCTACGATTCAAAGGCGAACCAACTCGAACTCTTCGATTCGATCACGATCACCGGCGACGGCGGGCTCAACGCTGAATTGTCGCGCGCGACCGTGAAGACGAAGGAGGGCCTTATCACCTCTGACATGCCGGTGAAGGTCGCCATGGACGCGGGCTCCATCACAGCCAATCACCTGACCATTCGCCAGAAGGCGAAAGAATACACGTTCACCGATGACGTCCGCACGATCCTGCGTCCAAAGAAGGCCGACGCCGCAGCAGCGGGCGCCGCGACGCCGGCGGCCAAAGGAGCGCTCGCCTTCGCGGCGTCCGACGAGCCGGTCAACGTGTCGTCCAGTCGCTTGGACATCAACGATCTGGCGAAAACCGCGCTCTTTACTGGGACTGTCGTCGCAGAACAGGCCGGCGGCCGGCTGTCTGCGCCGGAGCTCGAGGCGACGTACGAAGGCGCCGCAGCGGCGGCACCCGGCGCAGCGGGCGAGAGTGGGGCAAAACTGAAACGCATCGTCGCCAAGAACGCGGTCGAGTTGCGCCAGGCGACGGGCGAAATTGCAACGAGCCGCACGGCCGACTTCGACGCCGTGAAACAGGTCGCCGTACTCGAAGGCGACGTCGTGATGACGCAAGGCGCCGACAAGCGCGCCACGGGCGATCGCGCCGAGTTCGACCAGAAGTCCAATACGATCGTGATGACCGGGCCCGTGACGCTGACGCAAGGCGCGAATGCGCTGCGCGGCGGCCGCCTGGTCTTCAATCAGCAGACCAATCAAATGCAGTTGACGGCGCCCGGCGCGAACGGCCGAGTGTTCGCGCGATTCCAACAGCCGACCGACAAGCAAGCCAGCAGCAGCGACGCCGCGACGTCTGCGCCAACGCAAAAAGGCATCCCCTTCGCGGCGACGTTCAAGACCAGCCCAGGCGCGCCGGTGACCGTCGAATCTGCGACGCTGGATGTGGACGACGCGGCAAAGCAGGCGGTGTTCCGCGGCAATGTCAGGGCGGTCCAAGGCGACTTCGTCATTCAGTCGACGGAACTGACCGCAGCCTACAGCGGCTCGGCCGGACTTTCCGGAGGCGACGGCAAACAGGCTCCTGCGCAACTGTCCAAGCTGAAGGCGCGCAACAGCGTCCAGATCACATCGACCGATGGCCAGAAAGCGACCGGCGACTGGGCCGACTTCGATTCGCGCGCCAACACGGCGACGCTTGGCGGCGACGTCGTGATGACACAGGGCAAGAATGTGGTGCGCGGCACGAAGCTCGTCATCGACATGACCACAGGTCAATCCGTCATCAACACGGAACCGTCGACTTCAGGAGGCGGCGCAAAAATTTCCAGCAGCGGCGCTGACGGAAGCGGACCGATCACCAACTCTCAGCGCCCGAGCGCGGTTTTCTATCCTGGCGAGATGAAGGCCCAGCAGCAGGAAAAAGCCGCAGCCAAGTCTGCGACAGGCGCGCCCGCTCGCGGCGGACCGTAGGCGCGCGATGCGGGACGTTACGGATCCAAGCCAGTAGACAGCGCGGCATGTTTTTGCGCTGAATGGCGCCTCGGCATCGAAACATCAAGGACAACGCGTGTTCAAAGCCTTGCCCCTTCGCTTCAAGTCCGGCGCCAAGACGCTGATCGGCGCACGGGGCAATGGCCGCGCCGCGCCAAGCGCCGGGAACGGGGCCGACGATCCCCATGCCGTCGGCGCCGAGGGGTGGTTGACGACCTACGACATCAAGAAATCCTATCGCAAGCGACTGGTCGTCAAGGGCGTCAGCCTTGCCGTCGGACGCGGCGAATCCGTCGGTCTGCTCGGTCCGAACGGCGCCGGCAAGACGACCGTGTTCTACATGATCACCGGCCTCGTGCCGTCCGACGCGGGCCGCATCACGATCGACGGCGACGACGTTTCCTCGATGCCGATGTATCAGCGCGCGCGGCTTGGGATCGGCTACCTGCCGCAGGAGGCCTCGATCTTCCGCGGCCTGACCGTCGAGCAGAACATCATGGCGATCCTGGAAATCGTCGAGCCGGATCGCAAGGCGCGCAAGGAGCAGCTCGACAGCCTGCTTGAGGAATTCTCGATCACGCGGCTCAGAAAATCGCCAGCCATGGCGCTGTCGGGCGGCGAGCGACGGCGCTGCGAAATCGCCCGCGCGCTGGCCTCTCGGCCGTCGTTTATGTTGCTGGACGAACCCTTTGCGGGCATCGACCCGATCGCCGTCGGCGATATCCAGCAGCTCGTGCGTCATTTAACCGAGCGCGGCATCGGGGTGTTGATCACCGACCATAACGTGCGCGAAACTCTCAACCTGATCGACCGGGCGTATATCTTCTATGATGGTCAAGTTCTGACACAGGGTAAGCCTTCGGAAATCATAGCCAATGAAGACGTGCGGCGGGTCTACCTGGGCGATATGTTCATTAATGCCAGATGAGTATCTCTGGCGCTCTGAATTGAGCTTCGGAGCAGCGAGTTAGCGCATGGCGCTGTCGACAAAACTCGAGATGCGGCAAGGCCAGCAGCTGGTGATGACTCCCCAGCTGCAGCAGGCCATCCGCCTGTTGCAACTCTCCAACATGGAACTGACCGAGTTCGTCGACGGCGAACTTGAACGCAACCCGCTACTGGAACGCGACGACGCCGAACCCGCAAAGCCGCACGACGACGTCGCGCTGGATGCGGCGCCCGCCGATCGGGCCGAATCCGCCGACGACGCTTGGCTCGACCTCAGGAAGCCGGTTGAAGATCACGCGGGCGGCCTCGACGCGGACTTTGGCAACGTTTTTCAAGAACCGGGCACCGGCGAGCCGGACGCCGGAGCGACGACCGGGCTCGGGTGGGCGGGCGTTACACAGCGCATGCACAACGGCGGCGATGACGACGCCTCGATCGAGTCCTACGCCGCGAACGACGTTTCGCTGCGCGACCACCTGACGGCGCAGCTTCCCTTGCTGATTTCTGATCCCGTCGAACGGCTGATCGGCGCCTACCTGATCGACCTGGTCGATGAAGCCGGCTACATCCCGGTCGACCTCGAATCGCTCGCAGCCAAACTCGGCGCGCCGTTGGAACTCGTGGAGAGCGTGCTCGGTCGACTGCAGACGCTCGATCCGCCAGGGATATTCTCGCGATCGCTTGCTGAATGTCTGGCGCTGCAATTGAAGGAGCAAAACCGCTACGACCCGCTGATGGCGAAACTCCTCGCCAATCTCGACCTTCTGGCCAGCCGCAACCTGCCGGCGCTGAAAAAGGCCGTGGGCGTCGACATGGACGAACTGGCCGACATGATCCAAGAGATCAAGCGGCTCAATCCGAAGCCGGGCCTATTGTTCGGCGCTGTCCAGATGCAGCCCGTTGTTCCCGACGTCATCGTGCGCGCCGCCGCCGACGGCGGCTGGCACGTCGAGTTGAACAGCGATACGCTTCCGCGCGTGCTTATCAATCGCAGCTACTACACGCGCATCTCGAAGTCAGCGGTCAGCGACACTGACAAAGGCTATCTGTTCGAGTGCCTGCAAACGGCCAACTGGCTCGTCAAAAGCCTCGACCAGCGCGCGCGGACGATCCTCAAGGTCGCCGAACAGATCGTGCGGCAACAGGACGCGTTCTTCATGTACGGCGTGCAGCATCTGCGGCCGCTCAATTTGAAAACCATCGCGGACGCAATCTCGATGCATGAATCGACGGTGTCGCGCGTGACGTCGAACAAGTACGTCGCCACGCCGCGCGGCATCTTCGAACTGAAGTATTTCTTCACGTCCGCCATCGCGTCCGCTGCGGACGGCGAGGCGCATTCCTCGGAATCGGTGCGCCACCGCATCAAGCAGCTGATCGACGCCGAGCCGGCCGAGGACGTCCTCTCCGACGATCAACTCGTCGAGCGGTTGCGCGGCGAAGGCGTGGACATTGCTCGCCGCACCGTCGCCAAATATCGCGAGGCGATGCGCATACCTTCTTCCGTCCAACGCCGCCGCGAGAAACGCCACGAGGAGCGACTCGGCGGCGCCGCGCAGACCTTTTAGCAATACTAATAATATGATTTATCAAGATATTCTGTAAACCAGCACGCCCATCCGTGATTTGACAGGTTCAGCCGAACTGCCTAACGCTTCTAGATAGAATGCAGCGGGATGACGAGGTTCCGCGACGTGACCGGAAACGGCGACATCAGCCAGGCGCGCAACCGCGCGCGGCAATGCGCATCGTCAAGCGCACAAGCGTCGTTGTCCAGCCGCCCGACGCCGCCCTAGGATCCATCCAAAAAAGACTGAGCCGAAGTTGAAGCCGAGCCGAGTCATCGCCAGCTTCATAGGTAGCAAACGGACCAGAGCGAAACCCATCCATGACCATTCAAGTAACCGGCAAGAACGTAGACGCGGGCGACGCCTATCAGGCCTACGCCAGCGAGAAAATCCGTGGCGTCCTGCACAAATATATCGGCAGCGACCTCGACAGCCATATCAGGCTGGAAAAGGAACGCGGCGTCTTTAGAACGTCATGTTCCATCCGGCTTGCAAGCGGCCTGCTGCTTGAAGCGCATGGCGAGGGCGGCGATGCCTACGCCAGCGCGGACGAAGCCATGCATCGGCTCGAAACGAGGGTCCGACGCTATAAGGGGCGCATCAAGAGCCATTCCAACGGCGGCGCACACGCCAAACGCAAAAATGGGTTCTCGGCGCGAGATTATGTGGTCAGCGTCGGCGAGGATCACCACGCGGATCAGCCGGACGCCCATCCGCTTATCATCGCGGAAACCGCGCGGAGCATCGGCGAGTTAACAGTCAGCGAAGCCGTCATGCAGCTCGACGTCTCGGAGGCGTCGTTCATGATCTTCAAGAATGCCGCGCACGGAGGGTTGAACGTCGTCTATCGTCGGCCCGACGGAAATATCGGTTGGGTCGACGCGCAGCAGTCGGGGGCTGCCGTCACAGGGTCATAGTTGGAGGCTTGTAAGCGTTCGCGGCCGCCGGGCGGCGGCTCATGCCAATCGCGACGGACGGCGTATCGCACGGGTCGTGAACAGTATTGAACTTTCGAATGCGAATTTTGAAATCGGCTAGTGGATGACAGGAACATGAACCTCGGGGATCTCCTTGCCAAGAACGGCATTATTCCGGCGCTGAAAGCCGCCGACAAAAAGCAGGCGCTTCAGGAAATCGCCAACAGGGCGAGCGAAGCGACTGGCGTCAACGCCCACGACGTCTTCAACGCGCTACTTCAGCGCGAACGGCTAAGCTCGACCAGCCTCGGCCGCGGCATCGCGATCCCGCATGTCAAATTGGCGGGCGTCACGAAGATCACCTGCATTTTCGCAAAACTCGAACATGCAATTCCGTTCGACAGCCACGACGGCGAACCGGTGGACGTGCTGTTCTTCCTGCTCGCGCCGGAAGAAGCCGGCGGCGATCACCTCAAAGCCCTTGCGCGCATATCCCGCCTCGTGCGCGATCCTGCGACGCTGGAGCGGCTTCGGTCGGCCAAGGACGCCGAAGGCCTGAAGCGCGTGCTGACGGCGCCGGTGACGTCGCACGCGGCGTAGGGTAACGCCCTAAGGTCAGGCGCCGAAAACGGCGATGGCGGCGAGGCCGGCGCCGCCGACGATCAGCCGCCACCAGCCGAAGAACGACAGCCCCTTCGCCTGGATGAAATCGAGCACGTAACGCACGACGAGCACGCCCGTAACAAAGGCGGCGACGAAGCCGAGGGCGATCTGCGATAGGTCGTCTGCGGATAGCGCGGACCAGTTCTTGTACAGATCATAGGCAAAAGCGCCCGCCATCGTCGGCATGGCGAGAAAGAACGAGAACTCCGCGGCTGTACGTTTGTCCGCCCCAAGCAGCAGAGCGCCGACGATCGTCGAGCCCGACCGCGACACGCCCGGCACCAGCGCAAGACACTGGCAAAGGCCGATTTTGAACGCCATGCCGGGCGAGATGTCCATCACGTCCGTCGTCGGAGTATCGAGCTTCATGCGATCGACCACGAGCAGAATGATCCCGCCCGCAACGAGCGACGCGCAGATGATGAGCGGCGATTCGAAAAAGATCTCCTTGATGATCTTGTGCCCCAATACCCCCAGTACGGCGGCGGGGATGAAGGCAAGCACGACGGCGGCGACGAAACGCTGCGTTCGAGGATCCGAGGGCAAATCACGGGCGATGCCCCAGAGTTTGGCGGCATAGACCGTCAGCAGTGCGAGAATGGCGCCCAACTGGATCAAAACTTCGAATGTCCGCCCGGTCGACGAAACGCCAAGCAAGCGTTCCGCAAGAAGCAAATGGCCGGTCGACGACACAGGGATGTATTCGGTCAGTCCTTCGATCAGACCGAGCAAAACGACGTGCCAAGTTTCCATGCCGTGCTTCCCCCATGCCCGCCAAGCGCAACTGCGGCGTATGGCGGCGGGAAGACCTAACAGCTTTTCCGCCCTCGCCAAAGCCGGCTGCTCGTCTCGACCGGGAAAGATCAGTATGCCTCCTTGGGCGCGGCGCCCAGAGCGGTTTATAGAAACGAAGACTCAACCAGCAAGGATCCGACCGCATGGCCGCGAGGCTCATTCAATTCCGACTGTGCGCCCGCTCGCGCTCGATCCGGCTGGCGCTGGCGGAGCTCAATCAGGACATCGCGCTCGTCGACGAAAACCCTTGGGAATGGCGTCAGGGCTTCCTCGCCAAGAACCCGTCCGGCGAACTTCCGGTTCTTGAATTCGACGACGGCTTGACGCTCGCCGGGGTCTACGCGATTTCAGAATTCATAGCCGAAGATGCGCCGCCGCCGGAGGCGGGACGCCGGCCCTTCAACCTGTTTCCGGGAACGCGGGAGGATCGCGCGGAGGTCCGGCGGCTGGTCGACTGGTTTCATGGCAAGCTCGAGCGCGAAACGACGAAGGAGTTGCTGTTCGAAAAGGTATATCGCCGCATGACCCCTTCGATCGCGCAAGCGCCGGACTCCGACGTGCTGCGCGCCGCGCGCGTCAACTTCAAGTATCATTTGTCGTATCTGAGCTATCTTTCGGAAGCGCGCCGATGGCTGGCGGGCGATGACTTGAGTTTCGCCGATTTCGCCGCGGCGGCGCATCTCTCGACCCTCGACTATCTGGGCGAAGTTACGTGGGACGAGGCGCCGAGCGTGAAATCCTGGTATCAACGGGTGAAGTCGCGACCGGCGTTTCGCGCGGTTCTCGCCGATCGGGTGCCGGGCACGCCGCCGCCGCTGGCTTACGCCGATCTCGATTTTTGACAGGGAGCGCAGTCCCATTTCGACGTCGACGAGCGTGGCGGCCGCGCCCGATATCAAAGCGCTGGTGGCGCGCGAGGCGAAGCGAATCGGTCTCGATGCGATCGGCGTGACGTCGCTCAGCGCGCCATCGATCTCGGGCGAACGGCTGCGCGATTTCCTGGCCGCCGGGCGCCACGGCGATATGGACTGGATGCAGTCAAACGCCGATCGTCGCGCAGACCCCCGCGCGTTGTGGCCCGCGGCGCGCTCGGCGATCATGGTCGGATTGTCGTACGCCCCGGAGCACGATCCGCTGACCGCGCTTGACGACAAGCATCGCGGCGTCGTCTCGGTCTATGCCAAGGGCCGCGACTATCACGACGTGCTCAAGTCGCGCATCAAGACCTTGGCGCGCGCAGTGGCGACCGCCACAGGCGCCGACGTGAAAGTCTTCGTCGACACCGCGCCGCTGATGGAGAAACCCCTGGCGGCGGCCGCCGGCCTCGGCTGGCAGGGCAAACACACCAATCTCGTGTCGCGCACGCATGGATCGTGGCTTTTCCTCGGGGCGATCCTGACGACGGCGGACCTCGAACCCAACTCCGCAGAGGACGATCACTGCGGAACATGTACGCGCTGCCTGGACGTCTGCCCGACGAACGCCTTTCCGGCGCCCTATCAACTCGATGCGCGCCGCTGCCTCGCCTACCTCACGATCGAACACAAGGGCCCGATCCCGCGCGCCTTTCGATCGGCTCTCGCCAATCGCGTTTTCGGTTGCGACGACTGCCTCGCCGTCTGCCCCTGGAACAAGTTCGCCGACGCCTCGCGAGAGATCGCATTCTCGGCGCGCGACGGGGCGAATGATCCTCCGCTCCGCGAATTCTTGAAAATGGACGACGCCGCCTTTCGCTCGCGTTTCGCCGGCACGCCCGTCAAGCGGACCGGGCGCAATCGCGTCGTGCGCAACGCTCTGATCGCCGCCGGTAACTCTCGCGACGTCAGCCTGGCGGCGCCGGCCGAAGAACTTCTGGACGACGCTTCGGCGATCGTGCGCGGCGCTGCCGTCTGGGCATTGCGCCAGCTTCTGACGGCAACGGCGTTCGAGGAATTGCGCGAGGCTCGCCAATCGCGCGAAACCGACGCCAGCGCCGCCGCAGAATGGCGCGATGAGGCCTAGAGGATCGCTGGAATGAGCCGCCTTTTCTGTTTCGGCCTCGGCTACAGCGCTGCGATTGTTGCCCGACGTATGGCGCGTCAGGGCTGGGCAATCTCCGGCACGTCCACCACAGCTGAAGGCGCGGCCGAACTCGCGGCGGCAGGCTATCGCGGCTTCGTCTTCGATGGACGCGAGGCGGGTTTCGGCGTCGCTGAGGAGCTCCACGGTGCAACGCATGTGCTCCTGTCCATCCCACCAGGCCCTGTGGGAGATCCGGCGTTGCGTTGGCACGGCGCCGATCTGGCGCAAAGTCCGGCGCTGAACTGGATCGGCTATTTTTCAACCGTCGGCGTCTATGGCGACGCGGGCGGAGGCTGGGTCAATGAGGAAACCGCCGCCAATCCCTCCGGCGAGCGGGGCCAGCGGCGTCTCGCTGCGGAGCGCGCCTGGCAGACGCTCGGCGAACAGGCCGGAAAGACTGTCGCCATCCTCCGCTTGCCCGGAATCTACGGGCCCGGCCGCAGCGCCATCGACGACCTGAAAGCCGGCACGGCGCGGCGGGTCGTCAAGCCAGGACAGGTGTTCAATCGCATCCACGTCGACGATATCGCGACGGCGGTCGAAGCGCTTCTGGTCCGCCCTGGCGCCAAAGGCATTTTCAACATCACCGACGATGACCCCTCGCCGCCGCAAGATGTCGTCGCCTATGGCGCTGAATTGCTTGGACTTCCCTGCCCGCCGGACATCGACTTCCGCACTGCCGACTTGTCCGAAATGGGCCGCGGCTTTTACGCCGACAGCAAGCGGGTTTCCAATGCCAAGATGAAGGCGGTTCTTGGCGTGCGATTGGCGTATCCCTCCTACCGCGACGGGCTCGCGGCGATTGCCGCGGCGGCGAAGACGCGGGAATGACCGCCGCTGTCACGGCTTTTCCGTCATTCCGCCTGAATGCGCGCTAAATAGTCGGCGACGAGTTGAAACGAGGCGAGCATGCGGAGAGATTTTAGGCGGATCGGCGCTTTGGCGGGCGCGCTGGCGTTGTATGCGGCGGTGGCCGGCGCTGCCGCTGAAAAAACCGCGAATCCGGCCGACGCCATCGCCGAGAGGTTCGCCAACGCCGATCAGCCGAAACCCGCCGTCGCGGCTGAGCCGCCAATTCCGGAGCGGCCAAGCCTCGACTATGAAATGGATATGCTGCGCCGAGCCCGCGCCGAAGCCGATGCGGGCAAGACCTCAACCGCGCCGAAACCCACGGCCATAACGGTTGAGTCCGAGGCAGCTCAGACCGCGAAGCCAGAGCCGGAGGAGACCGATCCGTCACCGCCGACGCAGGTGAACTCGCCGACGCCCGCCGTCGCCACGACCGCAACATCGCCGAAGTCCGAGCCGCCGCCTTCGCTGTCGCCGGCGGCAGCCCCGGTTGCCGCCGCGCCGGCTGCGCAGAAACCCGCAATGGACGAGCCCGCTGCACCAACGTCGACCGAACCGACCGCCACCGCAAAAGCCGAGCCGGCGATCGAAAAAGTCGATGCTCCGCGCGTCTCGGCCGCAGCCGGCGCCAAAGCGACCATTCTGCTCGTGCTTGAGGGTCGCCAGAAGGGGCCGCCGGATCCCATTTTGTGCATCGCCGACTCGTGTTTCGTATCCGCCGGTTTGACAGCCGCCGCGCGCTCGATGCCCCGCGCCGACGCCTTGGCGCTGAAGAACACGCAAAACGCCACATCCGATACGTGCCTGGGAAAATCGGCCTGCGCATTTCGCGACATTGCATTGCCTGACGACGCGGTTCTGGAAGTGATCTCGCTCGGATCGGGCGACTATCCAAAGCCGGGCGAAGGCTTCACCGCCGCGTTGGACGCCACGTGCAAGATGAACGATGGCGACCTCGAATGCGCTCAGCCGCTGGCGACGCTGCATTTCACGGCGTGGGTCGTCCCCGAAGCCACGGCGAAAAGCGCAGGCGCAGCGGCGCTTGAGTCCGCCGTCGCCGACGGCCTGCCGTTCGCGGACGACATTCAGTCGGCGGACAAGTAATCACCGCTCGGCAATCGACGCGACGGCCTTGAAGAGCATTTCGAGATCGGCGGGACGCGACAGGCGGTGTTCGCCGTCAGGAATTTCGATCAGTTGGACGTTGTCGCTTTTCAAGAACGTCAGCAGCTCGCGCGTGTGCGCCGCCGGCACGTCTGCATCTTGCAAGCCCTGGAGAATGACGACTGGCCGGCCCGGATCAAAGGGCTCGCGCGCCAGCAGATGACGCCGCCCGTCCTCGATCAATTCGCGCGTGATCGTGTAGGGCGCGTCATAGGCGGACGGCCGCAGATGAAAGCCCTGTTGCAGGATTTCGTTTCGGACAGATTGCGGGAATTGCTTCCACATCAACTCTTCCGTCATGTCCCACGCAGGGGCGATGAGAACGACGCCGGCGACGCGCGCGGCTTCGTCCGGCGCTTCGCGCAGCAGCGCACGCAGCAGTATGAGCGCGATGTGTCCGCCCATGCTGGAGCCGATGATGATCTGCGGACCTTGCGTTATGCGCGAGAACACCGCGCGCGCCTCTTCAAGCCAACGGCCGATCGTGCCCTCCCGGAACTCGCCCCCGGACAGGCCATGACCGGAATAGTCGAACCGCGTATATCCGATGCCGCGACTGCGCGCATAATCCGCCAGCGCAGACGCCTTGGTCGACGCCATGTCGGACATGAAGCCCGAGAGCCAAAAGAGACTTGCGGCGCCTGCCTTCGAGGGTCGGTCGTGAATATATCGGATGTCGCGGGCGGCGGCGCCGGCGCCGACGATGATCGCGCCCTCGCCGACGGTCATGCTTTGACCAGGTTGGCGCATTGGAGGCCAAGGCGTTCGAAGACGTTGCGGGTGTCCACGATCAGTTTGGCGTGCTCCGCGAGGAGCGCATAGTCGACGGCGTCGTGATCCGTTGAAATCAGGACGGCGTCAAACGCCGCAACGGCCGCGGCGTTGATCGGCGTCGAGCGACGACCTGCGAGTTCAGAATGTTCGCGCGTGGCCGTGATCGCCGGGAAAAACGGGTCGTGATACGAGACTTCGCCACCGCGCCCTTCGATCAACTCGATCAGCTTCAGCGATGGACTCTCGCGCAGATCATCGACGTTTTTCTTATAGGCTAACCCGATGATCAGCACCCGCGCGCCGTTCAAGCCGCGCTTCGCCGTGCAGTCGAGAGCTTCAGCGAGACGATCGACGACGAACCGCGGCATGGCCCGGTTGATCTCGCCGGAAAGCTCGATGAACCGGGTCGAAATCTCGTACTCGCGCGCCTTCCAGGTCAGATAGAACGGATCGATCGGGATGCAGTGGCCGCCGAGCCCTGGGCCCGGATAGAAAGGCATGTAACCAAACGGCTTTGTCTTCGCCGCCTCGATCACTTCCCAGACGTCGATGCCCATTGCGCCATAGATCACCTTCAGCTCATTGACCAACGCGATGTTGACGGCGCGAAACACGTTTTCGGTCAGCTTCACGGCCTCCGCGCACGCGGCGGACGACACCGGCACGACTCTCTCAATAAAGCTCCGATAGAATTCGACGGCGAGATCGCGCGACCTGGCGCCGTCGGCGCCGACAATCTTAGGGATCGTGGCTGTATGAAAGTTCGCGTTACCCGGATCCTCGCGTTCCGGCGAGAACGCCAGAAAATAGTCCTGGTCGATGGTGAAATTCGCGGCTTCGCAGATCGGCCCAAGAACCTCTCTGGTCGTGCCGGGATAGGTCGTCGACTCGAGAACCAGGAGCTGACCCGGCTTTGCGTGCGGCAAGAGCGAGCGCACCGTGTTGGTCACGTACGACAGATCCGGCTCGCGCTGCCGACTGAGCGGCGTGGGAACGCATAGGACCCCGATATCGATCTCGCGGGTGCGCGACATGTCGGTTGTCGCGGTGAAACGGCCCGACGCGACCATTCGGGCCACGGATTGCTCGGGCAGATGCTTGAAGTAGGATTGCCCGGCGGCGAGCGCTTCGATCTTTGCCGGATCGATATCGAAGCCAACGATAGAGAATCGGCTGCGCTCCGCAATCGCTAGAGCAAGCGGCAGCCCCACATAGCCGAGACCGTAAATTCCGATGACCGCGGCCCCGGAGTTAATTTTCTCGCGCAATGCGGCGTAGGTGATCTCGTCGTCGCGAACGGGTGTCTTGGACATCAATGCCAACGTTCAAATGTCTACGTTTGAGTCGCTGCGCGACAAGCGCAAAAAATGTTGCATAAAGCGCAGGGGGAGTCGCGTTCAAGAATTATCGCGCATTATGCAACATTTCTTCTTGTTGCATGCTAGGGGATGCCTTTTACGCCGCACACGACCCTGCACATGCTGCGCCATCGCCGCGCCCGAACTCGGAGACTGTGAACTTGAGGTCCGGCAAACCTGTGATCGCGCAAATCATCCCGGAGCTCGATACCGGCGGCGCCGAACTTTCAACGATCGAGATTGTGCACGCCATCGTCCGCGCTGGAGGCCGCGCGCTGGTATTGAGCCAAGGCGGCCGCATGGCGAACCGGATCGCTGACGCGGGCGGCGACTTCATCCCGTTTGCGGCGGCGAGCAAGAATCCTGTCCGCATGGCCTGGAACGCACGCGCCATCGCAAAGATCGCGCGGCGCGAGGGCGTCGACCTGCTGCATGCCCGCAGCCGGGCGCCGGCCTGGAGCGCGTTACGAGCAGCGCGAACGCTGCAATGTGCGTTCGTCACGACCTACCACGGCGCCTATCGCGAGACCAACCGCGCCAAGGCGCTCTACAACAGCGTGATGGCGCGGGGCGACGTCGTGATCGCCAATTCGCAGTTCACCGCGACTCTAATCAAAGGGCGGTATCAGGTCCCGGATGACCGCGTTGTCGTCATCTATCGCGGCGTCGACGTCGACGTCTTCGATCCCGCGCACGTTTCATCGGAGCGAATTGCGCAATTGCGCACTGCCTGGGGCGTCCCGGCCGGACGTCAAGTCGTTCTGCACGCTGCGCGGCTGACGCAATGGAAGGGACAGTCGGACGTCATCGCAGCAGCAGCCCAACTCAAGGCGCGCTTTCCGGACGCGGTATTCGTACTTGCCGGAGATGCACAAGGCCGCGATGGCTACCGTGAGCAACTGATGCAAGAAATTTCGGCGCACAAGCTCGACGATCGCGTGAAGTTAGTCGGGCATGTCGCTGACATGCCCACAGCGTTCGCCGCAGCGCAGCTCGCGATCGTGGCGTCAGTCGAGCCGGAGGCTTTCGGTCGTGCGGCGGCCGAGGCGCAAGCGATGGGACTTCCGACGATCTCAACAAATATCGGGGCGCCGCCCGAAACCATCTTGGCGCCGCCGCGCGTCACCGCTGTCGCCCGTACCGGTTGGCTCATTCCGCCGCGCGATCCCGGCGCCATTGCCGCAGCGATCGCAGAGGCGTTGTCGTTGCGCGAGGATGAACGCGCGTCGCTCAGCCGTCGCGCCCGCGATCATGTGACAACGCGCTTTTCACACGAAGCCATGCAGCGCTCGACGCTCGCGGTTTATGATCGGCTTCTCGGAACGCAACTCGAAGCCGCGTTCATCGCGAGCGCGGTTGAACATGTGCAAAAGGATGGCTCAACATGACGCAAACGATCGTTTGCATGAAGTGGGGCGTGCGCTATCCGGCCGACTACGCCAACCGGCTTTTGTCGATGATCAGGCGACACACGCGGCGCCCCACGCGCCTGGTCTGCTACACGGACGACAGCTTCGGGCTTGATCCAGCGATCGGGGCCTTTCCACTGCCGCCGATCGCGTTGCCCGATCGCGTCTCGCGAAAGCCCTGGCGCAAGGTCTCATTGTGGGCCCCGACGCTCCCGGGGCTCTCCGGCGACGTGCTGTTCCTCGACCTCGACATCGTCATAACCGGCGGACTCGATGATTTCTTCGATTTCGAGCCCGACAAGTCTTTCTGCGTCATCGAGAACTGGACACAGATGGGGTCGGGCATCGGCAACACCTCGGTGTACCGCTTCCGCGTCGGCGCGCACGCATACTTGTACGAAATGCTGCAGTCGAAGGCGGATGGGATCCTTGCAAAGTTCCCCAACAGCCAGACCTTCATCTCGCATACGATCCGCGAAAAGACCTTCTGGCCCGCGCCCTGGTGCGAAAGCTTCAAGCACACGCTGCTGCCGAAGTGGCCGCTGAATTTCGTACAGCCGGCAACGCTGCCCTCGCAAACGAAGGTCGTCGCGTTCACCGGCAAGCCTGACCCTGACGAAGCGCGCGACGGTCGCTGGGAGGCGCCGTGGTACAAGAAGGTCTATAAGCACGTGCGCCCAACGCCCTGGATCGCAGAGCATTGGCGCTAGGCAACCGGAGGCGCCGCCGCTTGTGACAATAGCTCCGCAAGCGGCCGAAAATCGCCTGTCGGCAAGGGTTGCAGCGCCGCCCGGCGCTTGACTTCGCGACGGTTTCCTCCCCATCTTCCGCTCGATTTCGCGAGCGGAGTCGGCGAACCTCGCCGAATTGCTCCAACGCGACGTCCGCGACCCATCGTGCAACAACAAAAGGAGCTATCCCATCCGCAAACCTATGCGCCCCGAGCCTCAGAGCCGGGAACAAACCGGGCCCCGCATCAACGATCAGATCCGGGCCCGTGAAGTTCGCCTCATCGACGAGACCGGACAGAATGTCGGCATCGTCGCCAAGTTCGACGCCATCGCCCGCGCAGAAACCGCCGGGCTTGATCTCGTCGAAATCTCCCCGGACGCCGAGCCTCCGGTGTGCAAGATTCTCGATTTCGGAAAATTCAAATTCCAAGAACAGAAGAAAGCCGCCGAAGCGCGCAAGAATCAGAAGATCGTCGAACTCAAAGAAATCAAGATGCGTCCCGGCATCGACGATCACGACTACGACGTGAAGATGCGCGCCATTAAGAAATTTTTCGAGGAAGGCGACAAGGTCAAGATCACGCTGCGCTTCCGCGGTCGTGAGATGGCCCATTCCCATCTCGGCATGGCCGTACTGCAGCGCGTGAAGGCCGATACGGAAGCGATCTCCAAGGTCGAAAGCGAGCCGCGATTCGAGGGTAAGCAAATGGTCATGGTGCTCGCCCCGAAGTAGCGGGCTCGGAGCCATCAAACGCTTAACGGAACGTCGCGACACGCCTGTGCCGCGGCGTTTTTTGTATCTGCCCGCTTGCAGGCGCGCGTGCGCCGCCCTAGCCTCGCGCTCGCGCCAAACCGAGCGCCAGGAGCAGGCCCTTGTCGGACGCCGCCCCAATCGATTTCTCGAAACTCGACGCTATGGGCGCGCCGCGCCGCCGATTGGACGCCGGCGAGAAAGTTTTCCTCGAAACCGACGCCGGCGACGTGATGTATGTCGTGCGATCGGGGCGCGTGGACATCATCACCTACGGCGCCGTGCTCGAAAACGTGCGCGCGGGCGGCATGTTCGGCGAGATTGCGCTGATCGACGGCGGTCCGCGCAGCGCGGCCGCGATGGCGGCCGAGCCGACCGAAGTCGTGGCGATCAACCGCGCAACGTTTCTGGCGCTGATCCGCGACGAACCCGAGTTCGCGCTGCGCGTCATGGGCGTTCTCGCCACGCGGCTCCGGCGCATGAACGATCAGTTCTGAAACCCAACAAGACGGGCGATCCGCAGATCGCCCGTCTCGGTCTGGTCGTTAGCGCCTTGTCAGCAGCCGTGGCGCCAGAGGCAGCGGCGATAACCGCGGCCACCCCAACCCCAACGGTCGGCGCACTCGCGGCGCCAGAATCCGCAACGCCGCCAGCCGCCGTCCCAGTGATGTCTGCGCCAGTGTCGCGTCTGTTCGACGATCGACTGATGGCCGGAAACCTCAGGAATAAATGGCGCAGCTGTCGCTGAGCTGGCGGATGCCGAGATGCCGACGGCGAGGACTGCGCCGGCGAGCAGAGTTGCAATACGCATGAAGCGTCTCCCTTAAGTTCAATCGCAATCGTGGCGCGCAACGGCTTGGTCGGCGCGCTGGAGGGAGAGTTGAGCACTGCAACTGAACGTCAAATGAATAGGATTTTCATACTTCTGTGTGGACGCACGCCCTGGCGCAAAGCCGAACGGTCCGCTGCGCCGCCGATCAAGGTCCTGGCAGCAGTTCCGTCGTGCGCCCGCTCCACCAGTACGCAACAAGGCCAATCCATTCGCGCACGGCCAGATCGAGCCGCTTCAAGCCATCCGGCAGGCTGCCGAACGGGCGCAGCACATCGCTGGCGTCGCGCAGCCGGAAATCGACGGGATAGGGAATGACGTCGAAGCCGGCGCGGCGAAAGACGCCGCATGCGCGCGGCATATGATAGGCCGAGGTTACGAGCGCCCATCTCTGACCCGCTTTTGGCTTTAGGAGATCGCGCGTGAACGCGGCATTCTCGTGCGTGTTGCGCGATTTTGCTTCGACGACGATTCGGCCCTCCGCGATTCCGGCATCGATCAAGAAACGTCGAACCGGCTCTTCAACCGTCTCGCGATCGAACAGACTGCCGCTGCCGCCGGTGAAGATCACCATGGCGCCAGGTATGCGCAGCGCAAGCCGCAGTCCTTCCGTCAGCCGCTCGGCGGATTCGTTGACGGCCAGACCGGCGCGCCCCGCGGTGACCCATCCGTCTTCGAATCCGCCGAGGATGATGATGCCCTCGACCTGGCCAGTGGGTATTTCCGGTTGCCTCTCGCCGAACCGCTCCTCGATCGGCGCCAGCAGCATGTTGCCAATCGGTAGAAACCCCGCAATCGCAAGCGCGCCCAGCGCAATGCCGCCGAGTCGCACGCCGAACCGACGCCAGCGATCGCCCGCCGAAAGCGCCAGTCCTATCGCCAACGCCAAGAAGAGAAGGTTCGACGGCTGAACGATAAAAAACAGAATTTTCGATGCGGCAAAGAACATGGAGCGCTCGATTTCATAGTCCGCCGCCGATTAGCGGATCGGGACGCTCAATTGCAACCTGCTGTTGACGTTCGCCGGCTCGTTTGCGCCGACGCCTTCGATGTCGGTCGTAAGGCTGAGTGAGTAGGCGTCGGGCTTGGCGAACGTTACGCCTGCGCCCGCCGACTGCGTCGCGGCGTCGCCTGACGTCGACGTCAGCCCCGACGAACCAATGTCAAACGCATGTGTGTAGGAGACAAACGGCTCGATCGTGTCTCCGCTCTGCAGGGTGAAGGGCTGAGCGATCCGCGGCGCGATACTGATCGTGCCGTTCTCCGTCGATCCAAGCGAAGCAGCGGATTCTGCCGTTCGCCATTGCGTGCGCGCGTCGATTGTCACCGTCGGCGCAGCGCGGAAGGCGGCGTAAGCGGCCAGCATGTGATCTTCTTGGGCGACGCCGGCGACCCGCGCTTGCCCGCGTTCGGCGGCGACGCCGAACGTTGCGTGCGGCGACGCCTTGTAGTCGGCGCCGACGCCGACCTGCGAGGACTGTTCGACTGACCCGTCGATCCCCTGCACGTCGTAGCTGCTCCACACGTTGACCCGGGATTTCGGCGCGGCAGGAGCGCTGACCTGCGACCCCGCCGAAGGAGCGGCCAACTTGGCCGCCTCGATCTTATTGGCCGTCAACTGCGCGTTGTAATCGCGCATCTGGCCGAGGCTGGTCCGCACCGTCACTCCAGCGTCAGTCGGCGTCACCGCGAGCGGCGCGGGGTTGGCCGGCGGGACGGACATTTGCGAAATCCACGGCGCGCCGTCCGCTGGAAATGCCGAAGCGCTTGGCGAAAGTTCGTAGAAACGCTCGGAGTCGCGATAAGATTGCCGCAGATCCTGGGCGCCCGCAGGAAGCGCTGTGACTGCGGACAGCAGGAGAACCAGTGCGCGCCGTGCGGCATTGATCGATGATTTTGTAGTACGCATAACGAGTTCACGTAGGCGGCAAATTTGATGATGATGAGGCAAGACGATTTCAGCGCGCGTTGAAGCTCCGCCAGGAAGCGAAAGACTCGATAACTGGCGTTGAATGTATGATGCGGAAACCCGAGTAAGGAGAACATTGCGATGACAGCCCAACGCTCTCTCAGATCACTTTTGTTTTATGCAGCCATCTACGCATCCCTCACGGCGCCAATCGCCTCGCCAGCCGGCGCACAACCAGCGGAAAAAGACATCAGCGTCGAAGGGCTTCTTAAGGACGGCTGGCAGGTCGCAGGCTTCACCAACACCTTTGACAATCGGTCGGCGCTTATCCTTTTTCGCCATCCGACCGAGACGTATCTGGTGCAGTGCCGATCCGGCTATGACGTCACGCGCAAGCCGCCGGTTTACGCGAATTGCTACGATGTGAAATGAATTTGACCGTCAAATAGACCGCGGCGCGGCATCACCCGGCGTTTCGACGGTCTAAGGGCCCGCCGCGCTTTCTAAAGACTGTACAAAGACTAAAGGCCCGGAGCGGCGCAAGACGCTGTTTGTTCCGCCTGCGGACGGCCTGCCATCCTTGGCAGGGCAAATTCAAGCGGCGCATGAAATTGTTTCGCCAACATTCTCGGGAAAAATAGGTTTCAGAGTTCGTCGCCATGTCGTAATAGTAGTTTTAAGTATTAGGCACATGGTGTCGAAAGATTGGCGCGGGAGCAGAGGGACGCTCTCCTGGCGTCGGTTCAGCGGGGTTCGTCGACGGAGGCGCTGCGTAAGCGCCTTGTCGGCGGCAATGGAGAAACAACTCAACCCCGTCTGGCCTCGTGCAGTACATGGATCGCCGCAAGTTTATCGAAAACCCGTATCGGCCCGGGGCCGGTCACGCGCCTCCGTTTCTTGCCGGACGCGGCGCTGAACTCGATCACTTCCGGCGCCTGCTTCGCCAGAACTTCACGACAGAGAACGTGCTCGTCACCGGCCTCAGAGGCATGGGCAAGACCGTGCTGCTCGGGCACATGCGGACGCTGGCGGAACAGGAAGGTTGGATCTGGGTTGGCAATGACCTCTCGGAATCGTCGTCGCTGAGCGAGGATCGCCTTGCGATCCGAATCTTGACCGACGTCTCAGAAGCTTTGGCGCGCGTGATGACGACGCCGGCGCCGAACGGGCGAGACAAAGCCCAGTCAAAATTTCTGCAGGATGACGCAGAAGGCGCAACCACGCCGTTCGCCTATGAAGCGTTGCGCAACATGTACGAGCGCGCGCCGGGCCTGCCGAGCGATCGTCTCCGCAGCGTTCTGACTCGGCTGAGTTCGCTCGTCATACATGGCCAGGCGCAGGGTCTGTTGTTTGCCTATGACGAAGCGCAGTGCCTGAGCGACCATGCCGAGCACAACGAATTTCCGATGTCGATGCTCGTTGAAACCGTAGCCGCCATTCAGAAGCGGACCGGCGTGTCGCAGTGCCTTCTGGTGCTCTGCGGACTGCCACAGGTCTTCGATGCGCTCACGGATACGCGCACATACACCGAGCGCATGTTCCACGTCATGCGCCTGGAGCGGCTGAGCCGGGCCGACACGTACAACGCGTTCGCGACGCCGCTACAGCCCCTAACCCCGCCGCTTCATGTGTCGTCCGACCTCCTCGATAAAGCTGTCGAGCTGACGGGCGGCTATCCGTACTTGATACAGTTTTTCGGCAAGGAACTTGTCGATCAGCTTCTGCGCAACGGCGGCGTGATGAGCGCCGACGAGTTTCCAAGCGCGGCCGTCATTGAGCGGCTCGACGCGGGATTGTTCTCGGCGCGCTGGAACAAAACGACCGACAAGCAGCGCGAGGTGCTGACGCTCATCGCTGAACGCGACACGCCGCACGCGCCGGATTTCTCATCGCAGGAGATCGCCGCTCTGACCTTTGGGGCGGGCGAAGGCGAGTGGACCAGTGCGCAGATCAATCAGGTCATGCAGGCGCTCTGTGAGCGCGGTTTGCTCTACCGCACGCGGCACGGACGCTATGCCTTCACCGTACCCATGTCGGAAACAATGATCCTGCGGCGCTCGCTCTCAGAAGCGTCCGTCGAGGACAGTTGGCTCAATGCGCCGGCTCGATCGGCCGGAGCCAGCGCCGCCCCCGTGCCGGCGGCGACGCCGCCGCTTCCGGCGGCCGAGCCTGTCCGTCCAAGACGCTGGCGCTGGTTCCGGTAAACCGCCGGCAGTTGCGCCTTTGGATCGGTTCGACTATAGAAACCCCAGAGCCGCCCGGCGAGGCATGCCGTGGCGGTTCTTATGCTTTGATAAATCAGCGGAAACCGCTAAAGCATCCCTTCGCAGGACCAACCGTTTCACGACGGTTGAGAGTGCCGGAGCCGCAAGGCTCTGACGCTTCGGACCCGTAAGGGTCCGTGGGCGCGACCGCGCCCCGCCGCGCAGCGGCGCCCCCGCGGAGGGCCAGAATGATGCGCGCAAGCGCCAGCATTCGGTGCGGCCCGTGAGCGAAAATAGGACCGAAGCAAAATGCCTAAGATGAAGACGAAGAGCGGCGCGAAAAAGCGCTTCAAGATGACCGGCACCGGCAAAGTCGTAGCGGCCGCCGCCGGCAAGCGTCACGGCATGATCAAGCGAACGGCGAAGTTCATTCAGAAGGCGCGCGGCACGATGGTGCTGAACGATTCTGACGCGAAGATCGTCAAGAAGTACATGCCCTACGCGAGGTGAGGCTTTTCTGCTTGGCGCTTCCGACTCCGCTGACGCGGAGCCGGCCGGAAGCGTAGGAGCACCCCACTCTCTCAAATATCTTGAAGCAATTCCTCTGAGGAGACACCTCCCATGGCCCGCGTCAAACGTGGCGTTACCGCCCACGCCAAACATAAGAAAGTCATCAAAGCCGCGAAGGGCTATTATGGCCGTCGCAAGAATACGATCCGTGTCGCCAAGCAGGCGGTCGAGAAGGCGCAGCAATACGCCTATCGCGATCGCAAGCGCCGCAAGCGCACGTTCCGCGCGCTCTGGATTCAGCGCATCAACGCCGCCTGCCGCGAACACGGCCTGACGTACGGCCGGTTTATCAACGGCCTCGCCAACATCGGCCTCGAAGTCGATCGCAAGGTCCTGTCCGACATCGCGATCAACGATCCGGCGGGCTTCAAGGCGCTGGTCGACAAGGCCGCGAAGGCTGCAAGTTCGCCCGTCGCCAAGGCCGACCAGGCCAAGAAGGCGGCGTAAGGCGCCCTTGTCATCCTGGCCGGAGCAGTCGCGCGAAAAGCGCGGCTGCGCAGAGCCGGGACCCATGGCAGATTGCGCCAGCCTTCCCTCGGTTCTGGCCCCCGGGTCTCGCTGCGCGGCAGTTCGCACGGGATGACAAGCAGTAGGTGACGGCTCGCCCTGGACCGGCGCGCGTTCGGGAGCAGATGCCTTTGCGGAGCATTCCATGTCCACCGACTTCGATCTCGCAAAACTCGAACACGAACTGCTCGGCGAAATTTTCCGCGTCGCCGATATGCCGGCTCTCGAGGCGGTGCGCATCGCGGCGCTCGGTAAGAAGGGCCGCGTCTCGGAATTGATGGGGCGACTTGGCGCGCTGCCGATCGAAGAAAAAAAATCGTTCGGCCAATCGATCAATGCGCTCAAAGCGAAGGTCACGGACGCGCTCGATGCGCGCAAGCACGCGCTGGAAGCGCTGGAGCTTGAAGAGCGCCTGTCGTCCGAGCGCGCCGACGTCTCGCTGCCGGTGAGGCTCGGTCCCGTCGCCGAAGGCCGCATCCATCCCGTCTCTCAAGTCCTCGACGAAGTGATCGAAATATTCGCGGACATGGGCTTCGCCGTCGCCGAGGGGCCGGACATCGAGACCGACGCGATGAATTTCGATCATCTGAACATTCCCGCCGAGCATCCGGCGCGGCAAGAGCACGATACGTTCTATTTCGCGCCGAAGGCCGACGGCTCGCGCCTGCTGCTCAGAACGCACACGAGCCCCGTGCAAATCCGCACGATGACGTCGCAGAAGCCGCCGATCCGCATCATCGCGCCCGGTCGCGTCTATCGGTGCGATTCAGATCAAACGCACACGCCGATGTTCCACCAGATCGAGGGCCTCGTCATCGACGAGTCCACGCACATGGGCCATCTGAAATGGGTGCTTGAAGAGTTTTGCAAGTCGTTCTTCGAGGTGGTCGAAGTGAAGATGCGGTTTCGCGCCTCGCATTTTCCGTTCACCGAGCCGTCGATGGAAGTCGATATCGGCGCCGAAGCCATCGGCAAGCCGGGGCAGTGGCTGGAGATCCTCGGCTGCGGCATGGTGCATCCAAACGTGCTCCGCAACTGCGGGCTCGATCCGGAAAAGTATCAGGGCTTCGCGTTCGGCATGGGCTTAGACCGATTGACGATGTTGAAATACGCGATCCCCGATCTGCGGGCATTCTTCTCCGGCGACCTGAAATGGTTGCGCCACTACGGCTTCGGGCCGCTCGACGCACCGACGCTCGGCGGCGGGTTGTCGTCGTGAGGCCGCACGGATGCTCACGTCATCCTCGATGCGGCGAGCCCAAGAGGCGCATCGGGGATCCAGCGCAACGTGCGCCGAAGGCTCGATGTCGTGATAGTGATTTTGCGCTGGATCCCCGGCCATCGACGCGGCTGACGCCGCGCGCGATTGAGGATGACGGCGGCGAGTGGGTCGG
>JBQTKA010000003.1:0-550090 GCA_052386495.1 Hyphomicrobium sp.
CCCAACTCAAAAAGGGAACGGCACGTTGTCTTCAACGGCGACTTCAAGACCGATGTCGGCAGGGCGGACGACGATAAAGGCGTCGCCGTCGTAGCGGCGGATGCCATCGAGCTTTTCAATCGGCACGACGACCGAGAAGTGCACGTTCTTCAACCCGACAAACTGGCCGCCTTCCTCGCGGAATTGGTCCAGTGCAGCTAGGTTGACCGAGACGCCAGGATAATCGCTGCGCCGTGAGGCACACCCGAGCATCTTGTGCCCCTGTAAGTCTCGCCAGACCTCATGAAAGCTACCATGGTAGCGTTGCACGATACGCTTGGCGGTCGTCTTATCAAACGTAATTGGAGTCATTGTAGTAGCGCCTTTCTAGCGCGAATTGTCCTCCTTAGCCGTGATCGGCACCGAGCGCCGAGGATATTCGCTCGACGAGGGCCATAAGCCGTGAAGACGACCTCGCTTCACATGCCGAAAACTCCTTCGTAATAGGCTCCTATTGCCGACATAGGAGGCCAAACGTGCGCGATGAGGACTGGCAGCGGGTGAGGGCAGCGTTCCAACGCGGATTACAGAAGGACAACAGCGATCCTTGGACAACGATGTTCGGCCCCCGGGAACGCGACGAGCAACAATTAAAGGAGCTGATGCGCGTGAAGAAGGCGCTGGACCAGTGTAGCCCCCGCACATTGGATCTTCTGGACAAGGGAATTACGTTGATGGGCATGTTGCCATGGGCGGACCAGAGGCGCGGCTTGGTCGTCTGTCACGTTGATGAACTGATCGACTTGGCTTGGCGACCGCCAGAAAAAGTCGGCAGAAATCCAACTCCAGAGTCGTCCAAGATGGCCGTGGCAGTTCTGCGCGACCTATACCCCGGTCCGGAGAAGGAAAAGGTGCGAGGTGCCAAGGGGAACCTGACGAAGTCCCGTGAAGGCAACTATGCCTTCAATCCATATATCCACTGGCTTGGAGAGCAACTGATGATGCTTGACCCCAAGCTGGGCAAGTACGAGGCGTGTAGGCAAGCCTGGAACGCTACGTCAGCTCAATCAAAGCGCAAATCCAGCTAAGGCTCATGTGCGGCCGGAGGTCGTCGCTTAGCGCCTAAGGCTTGTAGGTCAACAACGACTTCGCCGTCACCACGGCCTGCCCTCTCGGCATGATGAAGTAATCGCCGTTTGCGGATAAGCCGATCAGCTTGTCAGTGACCATTTCTCCAAGTTTTCTTCTAACGCGCCACTTGTTGGTGTCGCCGACTTTGCTTTCCAATGCCACCGACGTCGCGCTCGCACTCCGAGTCAAGAGAACGAGCACTTCCTGTTTTACGTCCAGGTCGTGGCGAGCAATGAAAAGCTCGCCATTGCGTTCTATGAGTACGGGATATTCTTTCGCCGAGAGCGCATCCACAATTTCTTGCGCCTCAGTCATGCCGTAACCGCCGTAAACCCGGAAAAGTTCGCACAATATCCAAGTAGCGCTCGTCATCACAAACAGCGTGTCCATACTGTTGGCGTCAAACCCGCCAAGATGCGCAGCGTCGCGATTGTTTCGGAAGTCAAGAAGCAGGCGGATTAGGGGAACGGTCTTTTGGCGGACGTGGGCATCTATGGTTCCTGCATTTTGTAATGTGTTGAGTATTCGTGTCTTCTCCGACGCAGCGATATCAGTGCCGTACGGCGTCACGGCTTCGCCCAGAAGATGTTGATAAATTCGGAGAACCACCTCAGCGAACCGGCCGCCCTTTAATTGACCGGGACCCCAGTCATTCATAGCGTATCGCTTTTTGATCTCCAGATATTCCGCGAGCAACTTTGCGCCAAGTTCGGATGGAATGCCACTGAACGAAAGCGTCATGGATTACTTGCCGCTTGCCGACTTCTGGTATCCCGCCAAGACGAACTGCTCACCACTGCGAGTGACAGTGTAAGCGGTCTTGTTGTTCTTTTTTTCGTCGGCCTCCATCAAATGTCCATGCTTGATGCAATGAGCGATGTTGACGCCTGTATTGGACGGGACAGGCTCTTTCGCGTCGCTGTATCCCTTTTCGATTTCGGCCTTGGTGAACGACGTCATCCCAGCATGTGTTTCGAGAAAGTAGCCAATGGCGAGCGTGCGTTGAATGTCGGTGCTAAAATTCTGCTGCAAGAGGAATTCTTTGATCGATAGCTTCTTCGTCGCCGCCTGAAATGTCGGATTCGGACCGTCATCAATGCCTGCAGAGCCATTCTCAATGCGCGAGACGCGCGCGTCCAAACTCTTGACTGCCGCCAAGATCGCGTCGAGTTTTTGATCGATATTTGTGCTCATAGCCTTAGCCTCTTAAGCGTTCCGATTGTGCGAGCCAGACAAAAGCACCCGTCAATTCGCTGCACCGCCGTTGAGTATGCGTTCGAATTCAGCGATGCCGCGTCTGTTGAGCTTGTATCGAACGGCGCCACCTTTGCGCCTTACGACGTCGCCCGACACGTACGCCTTGGCTTTGTCGGAAAGAACGCGCGACGCGCCGGAGATATCCAGCTTGATTCCTAGTTGATCAGTTATTCTCTCGATATCGCCGGAAGTGATGCCAAGTTGATCGTTCACGTACTTTGATACCGCCCATAGGCACATCAAAGTTCGATGGACTGCATTGAGTGGGCTGGCGTCTAAGACGCGAGCCTGAATTGTTTCTGCCTCTGGGCAATCTTTTATAATGGCGACTACAGAAGCGATGTTGAGCTCCGCCGGGGCTTCCTGAGCATCGCCACTCGATTGGTGCGCTGACGGCTGCCACGCTGCAGCACTGCTTGCCGGTCGTACGGCGCTAGACGCCGGGCTGCCGACGGGCGGATATTTCGCAGCATGGTCGCTGACAGCTTTCACCTCATCGATTGAACCTTCAACTTCGATGGTTGCTCCATTCGGGAGCTTGAAACTGGCCTTCATATTCGGTCGCCTCTGTAAGCAAGGCGACCGTTAATAATTGCTCCATGAAAAAAGTCAATCTCATTTGTCACTATTTTGGCGAGGCATCCACAGGCACCTAAAATTCACCAGTATCATGGCATTTTTCAAGACAGATGTCAGCTGACCGTCCGACAACGGCGAAGTTGTGCGGCGCGGGCATGGTCGCTCACCTTGGCCCGCATTGAGCGTCGGCGGCCGCCACGCAGCAACCTCTACCCTCCGGCCTGTCGACGTCGCACTCACCTGGAGCGCAGCCATCCATCGACAGATTGGGCACAATGGCGAGCTGATTCGCCTCTTTCCGGAACTTCAGCGGCTGCTCCCTGCGGCAGCCTCATACTGGCCTTCAAATTCTGAAGCCGTGACAGGCAAGCTATTGTTGTCTTCTTGTGTTGTTGAAAAAGACAACGTTACTTACTGAATAAGTAACTGATAACAATGCTTAAAATATATCAGTTGCGTTCAATTTGCCAGCATGAATGTAGCAAATATTATAGCAATGATTGCTCATAGCTTCCTTTCTTCAAAAAACTCTATAAATAACAACATATTATACGACTGTTCTTGAAGTTGAGATCGCAAGGCATTGCTACTAGCTTTGCGTGGTATGCTTTAGCAAATATCAATAGGATTGACGCTAGAACGCGAGCAACGGGTTGGCGGCACACAACGTCTTCGCCTGATTCATCGCCTGCTCCATTGTCTGCGGAGAGGGTTCAAGGAGATTGGGCGCGTTGCGGTAGAAGCCCCGATAGATTTCGTAATAGTAGAGCCCGATCCATTCGATGGGCGTGGCGAACTTAGGCGGCCAATTAGTGGACGTCTGTCGTCGCGTTGTAGGCCCTTGCTTGCTCCATGCCCAAAGGCGAGCGCGTTCGCGGAATGCGGCATCGCGCGCCAGCTCGATGACAATTGGTAGTTCGTGGGCTTCCTTTGTAACGCGAACATAGCGCTCGCGTGCCGCGTCGAAAACAATGGCCCAAGGACGCCACGCATCGAACTCGGGCGGCTTCGGAGTGGTCATCGGACTACTCCTTCTTCGGTGCGATGGACGCCATGAACTCGGCGAGACGCGCATCGTCCCCTGAGCGCCAGACGCCAAGATTGCGCCTCATCGTGGTCTCGAAGTTTTCGAGCGAGCGTTGCGCGCGGTTCAGCGCGTTGATCGCCGTCTTCTTCTCGCGAACGCTTTTCGGTGCGAGAACTTCCTCCCCCATTTCACGCAGAGCGAAATAGGTGTCATCCAACTCAAGGCCAGCAAGGAAACTCGGCACGGCGAATATCGCCTGAACCACGGTTTTCTCGCCGCCTTGGATTGTCTTGGTCAGAAACGCTCTGCGCTCAGCCGGTTCCAGCGAGCGAACGTGCTGACGAATCTCTTGATGAAGCGGCCCCATACCAGAGGATAGCTCTTTCTTGATCTCGGCATCGTGGTGAGCGATGTGCCGTTCGAGAACGTCGATGCCTTCCTTGGCACGCTTGGTCACGCGGGCGACCTCAGGCTCGATGCGGTCGGCGAGTGCAGCCTTGTTCTGAATGGCGACAGCCGCGTCGAGCATCTTCTGATGCACGTCGTACAGCTCAGTCAGAACGTTCGTGCCCTTGTCGAAGGCTTGAGTGTTATCAGGCTCGCCCAAGGCAAGAGGGTGATAGTCGGACGGGACGTGCCGTTGAAACGCGGAGTCGATTGCGCGCATGTGTTCCGTCTTTGGTCGGCGCTGGCGCATCGCGTCGGTGAGTGGCGTTTCCTGCCCCTTCGCCATCTCAGTCAGATATTCCTTAAACATGATCAGTACATCCCTATCACTCGGCCCTGCGATGAGCGCGGGCCACCGGCTACTTCCTTCATTCCGTAGGCAAGTCCGTCGCACCAATGATCGCGGTTCCATTTTGGATCGAGGTCGCGCGGATTGAGCGTGCCACGCGGGGCTTCGCTCAATGTCTCGAACAGGTGCGGACAGGCGGTTGTGATGTAGAGGCCGGGCCGTCCGCTGCTGATCTCAGCGTCGGCCAGATGCTGGCGAACAATGTCCCAGCCTTCAACGCGGCTTCGCTTGTCGGGCAACCGCGCCCGCAAATCGGCAGACTTGAAATAATCGACTACGCTATCGCCTTTGAGGCCTTTGGCGTCGTCGACGACCACGTCGCATCGCTCCGCGCCGTGCTTTTGCAGCATGGCAGAAACCTGCTCGGCAAAGGTGCGAGCATCAGTACCGAGGCCGACAGAAAGATCGTTGGCGTCGGCTGCCGTGTCGGTTTCCTCGATGGCGATGATGCTGCCATAGGGCAAGCGGCGACCGCCGTAGTGGATCGGTTCTCGAAGCTGTGCGAGGAGAATGGCGGTCGCCGGCGCTGAGTTGCCCCAGTCAGCTCCGCAAGTGAACTTCGCTACACGCTTCAACATCCAACCGGGGATCGGGTCGATCAGATGCACCTCAGGGTTGACCGGGAACATCGCGCCGCTGATTTGGTCCCAACGGCCATCGCCCCACGCGGCGGCGAGGGCATGGTCAGAACCAGTGGATGCGAGGAGGTTCCGGCCGTAACCGACTTGGTCGATGTGGGCATTGTCGCGATAGGTGCTCGGTATCCACACGAACGTCAGACCATCGGCACTTCGGCCCATGCGCCACGGCGGCACCTTGCTGATGTAATTGCGATAGAGCGTGTGATGGCTCTTGCCATGCGGGTTCGCTGTCCAGATGCGCTCGGCCTTGTGACCAAGCGGCGGCCTGAGATTGCTTTCAAGACGGCGCATGAAGGCGAAATGCTGCGGCGACAGGTTGCCTGCCTCTTCCGCGAAGACCGCCGACAGGTTGCGGCCCTGCCAGCGCAGATATGAAGACTCGCCCTCGTGCAAACTCGCGCCGTATATCGCTCCGCCGGTTGGGAGTCGGATGACGCCTTCAGAACGATTGTAGGACAAGCCGCGCGTGCCGAATGCCGCTGCCGAGAATGTTTCGGCTTTGGTCAGCGTCTCCGAAAGGCCGGTCCAGCTTTCGCGAACGACAAGTGGCGCGGCGTGTTCTCCGAGGGCAGCGCAATGAGCGATCAGTCCGAGCAGGGCGCAGTGCGTCTTGCCGCCACCACGGCCTCCGGCGAGCAGGATCAGGTCCACATGCGTCCGCAACTGCAACGCGGCGTGCTGCCATGGCATCGGCTGCATCATGGCTTTGGCTCCTGACCGATGATCTTCATGACCTGCTCGGGCGCGAGAGGTTCGGGGATGGTGATGTTCACTTGCACAGCGGGCGAAGCGCCTTCGACGGGCACTCCCTCGCGGAAGCCTCCAATAGTCTTGAGGGCAAACAGCAGAGCGACGGTGTCACCCTTCCGAGCCTTCTCGATGAGAACGTTGGTCAGCTCGCCTACGACGCGGCTGCGGCCACGGTCGATGCACTCCTGCGCCTCTGGCTGACGACGGCGCAGTTCGATGAAGGTGTCTTTGCTCAGCCCGACGGCTTCTGCGATGCTGACAAGTTGCAAACCGTCGCTCGACAGTCGTTGGATCAGGCTCAGTCCGGCCTCGTTGAGCATGTAGGGAGTGGAGCCGCCACCAGAGCCGGTCACATATCGGCGGTTCGGCGCTCGGCCGGTGCGGCGCTGAGCTGGAAGTTGGATTTTATCCGTGTACGTCATAATTGCAATAAGCCATGTTATCGGGCCTAGAGCAATGATAACCTTGCCAAAAACCTTGCTAATCGCTCGCGGGTCGTCGCGACGCGACTATCTGCGGACCAGACCTGTGCAGTACTCATGCAGAGGGCGACTTTTTTGAAAGTTGCTAGGGCGGTGTGGGCGTGAGTACCAGCGATGACCTGCGATGGAGCCCCGGTCACAAGAGGCAAAAAGCAATACACCCCAACCACCAAACCCCAACCCAAAGTGTTTTGAATAGTATTTATATACCCCCCCATAGCAGGGGGAGGGGGGTATAAACGCGCGTGGAACCACATCAGGGTCAGCCAAGGTGGTGGGGGTGTATTGCTTTCTGCTCCTAGAAGGGAACATCGGCGCTGTTCGTGAAGCCCTGCGCCACAACTTGTAGACCGACTACGCGATAAATCTTGGTCTGCCCGCTGGTGTCCTGTTTCAACACCATGCCATTCCACTCGACGCCGACAAGCCCCGCCAGGATGGTCCCGCAAATCGCCGCCGTGGTCTGCCGTGACCGCTCGTGTGTCTGCGGCACCAACCCCGCCATCCGCAGATCGTCGAACTTGGCGGCAACCTCCCACGCGCGAAACTCGCGGTTCTGGAATCGCTCGAACAGCCAATGGATGGTCTGCCCTTTAACTTGCGTATCGGTGTCGCGGGCGCGCACCTCTTGCTTGCAGAGCAGCGGGTCCGCCATGCCGAGCCAAACCAATGCCGACTGTACCAAGCGAAAGCCAGTCAAGTCGCTGCCGATCACCTTCGGTCGCTCCCCGCTCGCCTGAAACGCCTTCAGGATGGTCAGCACATCGACGACGCGCGCCGGAAAGTCGCTCAGCATTTCCTCGATCGGGTCGAAGTCGAAGCAACGCTCGTCGGGGCGGTCAGCGGTCGGGTCCAGCGCGCACCGCAGCACGCGGCGCGTGACGTCGTAGCTGTATTCCAGGCAATTACCCGAGGCGACGAAGAATATATCGGCGGGCACGCGCCGGTTTTCGCTGACGCCAAGCACGCGCGACTTGTAGCCCGCCTCGCCGGCCGTCAGAACGCCCTCGATTTCCTGCCCGCCGATCTTGCTGGTCACGTTGTCGTAGGCGATGCAGGTCACGCCAGCGATAAGATTGGCGACCAGCTTCTTGTCGAACTCCTGCGGACTGGGGTTCCACGACTCGACCGGAGGCAGAACGCCGCCATTCGCGAACGTGCCAGCCATCAGCATCGCTTTGGTCTTGCCGCTGCCGCTCTTCTTCGCGTCGAACGTGAACATCGGGTACAGCCCACGATGCGACGCGCGGATGGTGGCCGACATGACCGAAGACACGAACACCGACCGGTCAACTTCGGGGTTCTCCCATTCGAACGCGCGCACCGGACGGAGCAGGCGTGCCAGCGCCGCTTCGGCGTCTGCGCGGGTCGGGGCGTCGGCTACAGCGGGAAACTTGCCCTCGGGGAAGGTTAGGTAGAGGCCCGTCTTCTCGTCGTAGCCGGGTTCGCTACGGGTCAGCGTCGGCACGAGCGACAAGCCTCGGAGCTTGCGGAAGCTCCACAGGTGCGGTGACTTGAGAATGTCCTCGTAGACGTCTTGCTTCGGATCGGGTTCTGGAATGGCAATGCCGTCTTTGTTCTGACTGCAGAACCGAATGCCGAGTTGGCTGGCGTAGGTTCGCAGCACGCGCCAGTTCAACGAATGAATATCCGCATAGGCGATCTGAACGGCTTCCTCGCCCTTGCCGACGGCAACCATCGTGATGTGAGGCTCGCCCCACTTTCGGACCAGAATCAATTCGCCGCCGCGAAGGAATATGTCGGCGTCCTTTGCTTTAAGCTGGCGCACGAACTCGGCGTTGCGCTCGTAGTTCTCCAATTCGAGCGGAATGGCACCGGCCTCCGCGACGGCATGGGCCTTGGTGCGTTTGACGTTGAACCACTTGCGCACGTTCTTCTCGGCGCTGGCGAAACCGATCATTTCGAGGAACGCGGGCAGGCCGCTGACCTGTTCGCCCGCGTCTTTGCGCTCGATGGTCTTGGCGACCTTGCCACGGCGGGCCTCGGCCTCCTCATCGCCTGCCAGCGTCGCGATATGGACGACAAGGTCATCGCCGTCCTCTGCGTCCCAACCAAGGGCGACGAGCGCGCCCGCCAGTCGGAGACAGAATTCGTCGCGCGAGCCTTGGCCGATAGGGTATGCCTTCAGCGCCATCGAGGCGAACGCGAGGCGCGCGGTTCGCTTGGTAATGTCTTCGAGCGACAGAACCGGAATGCCGTCCGCGCTGAACGCCTCGTTCCATACGAGGCGCTCTTTGCCGCCACGACCGTTGTCATAGATCGAGGGCGGAAAGCCCGTCTGCGCTTTACCGTTGCGGATTTCGACGATGCAGAGCTTCGGCTTCGGGTCGTTGAGTTTGCGTGCGTGCATCGGCTTTTCGCCAAAGAACGCGATGGCCTCGGTCTCCGTGGCGGGACCGGTGAACTGGAATTTCACGGTCTTGCCCGACGGATTGCTGCACCGGACGATGCGATGCCCCGGCGCATCCGCTGGCAATGTCTCACGACGAAATGCCGGGCACTCCGGGAAGAAGTAGCTGCTGAGCCGACGCGCTTCGGGCCGATCAAAGTCGAGATCGATCAGGTCGCCGTCGAGCCGAACGCCGACGTTGCATCCCAACTTCAAATGGCGACGAAAATTCTCTTCGTCGAACGAAGCTGTCTGCCACTCATCTTGGAACGCCTTCTTGCCGTGCTGCACGAGCGGAAGGCAATGCCAACCGGCATCCAAGTATTGCTGCACCAAGGAGGCATGAATTGCCTTTTGGCGATCGTCCGTGGTACTCATAATTACCTGATCCTTGCCGTGGTGATGGTTTTCCAGAGGCCCCGCTTGTTCCCGGCAAGCGGGGCTTTTTGCGTCTTGGGTCATGTCACACATCCTTTTCGGATGAGCGCCAAGGCGGATGCTTCTGTGATGAGGTCGATCTCAAGACCAGCGGCATGGCAATCGACACACCACTTCCGAAAATCTTGCGACAAGTCGGTGAGCACGGTGACCACGACAATCTTGTCGTCGTCGACTACGCAGAACCACCACGGCCCCTTCGGCTGCGCTTTCTTGATCAGCTTGACGATGTTCATGCTGCACCCCCGACCGAGTGAGCAGCAGCCCACTTTTCGAGGTCTTTGACCGCATAGCGAATGGTCAGTCCCTCACGCACAAAGCGCGGGCCGCTGCCCTTGCGGCGCGACGTGCGCCACTCCTGCAGAGTCTTCACTGGGATTTGGAGATAGACGCTGGCCTGCTCAGGCGTGAGGTAGGCGGGCGCGACCGGCAGTTGCCGGTTGGCAAGAAGCTCCGCCACGCGGAGTGCGATTTGTTCAGGAGACATGATACGGCCTTGAACTGAGAAGGCCGTTAGCTGTCGGCCGACTAGTCAAGGCCCGAGAGGTTTCCCTCTCCACCGGGTTAGGCCCGTGCCCAAGCTACTATGGGCACTTTTTCACGAGTGGCGCTTCCCGGCAAACCATCGAGAAATTTCAGGCGTCTGGCAATGCAGAGTGCGCCGACTTTGAATAGACTCTACAGCATGTTAGTCCATGTCGCAACACTTCAGGATTCGCTGGCCGATTTTCGTCTGCCATTCTTTCAGGTCATCGAACAGTTCTGCCGAGTGAACGTAATTGCCATCGAGACCGGGCGCGCGATGGTCGAGCAAATAGCTAACGAAGTTGCGCGGGCAACCGATGCGCTCGGCCTGAGTGCGATATGTTTTCCGCCGCAGTTTGCCGGGCCAGCCGCGCTTTTCAAGCTCGCGCTCGTCATCAACTTCGACATGCCCGCTGGCGCTCGATACCGATGGAAATAAGAAGATGCTCGTCGGGCTGATGAAGGCACTGGCTGCAAGCGCCTGTTCCATTCGTGCGACCAGCGTCGGCGACAGCGGACAAACGAATTCCCGTCGAGCCTTCATCTTGTCGGCAGGAATGACAAGCCGATCGCCTTGGACCCATGCTTTCTCGATCGCAAGCAAAGTCTTCTTGCGGAGACCAGTGAGCATTCCAATCCAGTGCATATGGCGTCGTACCGGATTGCCGAGCGCATCGACGATCGCTGCCCATTCCGGCAGGTCCACCGACTGAATGCTGGCCTGCACTTTGTTGGCACCATGCCGCTCGGCACCCTGGACTGGATTTTCGCTCTCGTGCGGCATCCGATTTTCATCGTCGAACTTGCGCTTCGCGTAAACCCACGCCGCGCTGAGATAGTTCATCGATTTGTCCGCCCAAGATGGCGCTCCGCGTTCACCTCTCAGACCGGAGCTAGTTATCTGCTGATGCACTTCGCGGCATCTTGAGCGTGTCAGATCGCTGACGCGCACTTCCAGGATAGGCGTCAGGTACCGAACTACATATTCAAAATCTGTGAAGCTGCTTTCGGCGTAGCCATTCGCCTTCATGTATTCGAGGCGACGATTCAGCATCTCGCGAACTGTCCACGCCTCGGGGCCTTCTTTGGCTGGCGCGGGCGGAGGCGCTGTCGGATCAATCCCGCGCTCGACGATGTTGGTCTGCTCGCGCGCCCATTGCCGGGCTTCGACAAGTGACCGTTCACCCGGCAAGCGGAGATAGACGGTTTTCTCGCGTCGGCCTTCGCGCCAAAGGTCGCGCTGGAAGTGCCAGCTCTTCTTCGTCGGATGGACTGCCAAGGCGAGGCCGCGAACGTCTTCGTCCCAGATGAAGTAGCGTTTAGTGTCGGGTTTGGCCTTGTCGGCCAGCTTCTGAGTTAGCAAGGTTTGGACTCCGAGTAAGCAAGGTTGCAGCAAGGCTATGGCCACATGGGTCAACGTCCCAGGCCGCAGCTCAACCTCAATTTTACAGGGAGCAACAAATAGTCACAATACTGAACATCTGTATACGGATGTACTCCGAAGGCAGAGGCCGCAGGTTCGAATCCTGCCGGGTGCGCCATTTGCGCTGAGAGCAACATTCAGCCAAGTCCTTGTTTCCGTTTGGCGCATTCACGTCGCGTTCAGGCACAATTCCCCATCTCGTCGATGCGCCGCCGCACAATCGCCCGCAACGCGGCGTCTAGGTCCGGCGACTCGCGCCGCGGCGATGCACACGCGCCTCCGGCACGCACTTCGAGGATGGGACATGACTCCACGACTGACATTTGCAACTGTTGCTTCCCTGCTTGCGCTGGCTGCCGCCGCGCCGCCGCAGGCGCGCGCAGCCGAGGGCGATCAGCCGCCAAAGACGCCGGAAATCATCAACCCGAGCGAAGCGCCGGCAGAAGCCAAGCCCGACGACGACAAGAAAAATCGCGGCGATGGCGAACGTGGCAGCCGCAATCGCGAAGCAGGCGAGCGCGGCGAGCAAGGTCAACAGCCCGACGCCGCCGAGCGTGAGCAGCGGCGCGAGTCGCGCGACCGTGATCGTCGCACGAAAGTGGAAGAAGCGACGCCTTCCGCGCCAGTGAAGCAACAGCAAGAACCAAAGGCCGAGCCGCCGCCCGTGGAAGCCGCAAAACCTGCGCCTCCTCCGCCGCAGGTCGAGAAGGCTAAAGAAGACTCTCCTCCGCCGCCGGCGAAAACCACTGAAGCGCCTCATTCACCGCCGCCTGCCGTGAAAAATGAAGACGTTCGCAAGTTCGATCGTCGTAACGACAATGAGGCGACGCGCACGCGCGACAATGGCGACAACGCCGATCGCCGCCGCCCGCGCGGCGAGGGCGAAGGCGGCGCCGATTTCGATCGCGAAACCGCGCCGCAGCAGCAGGACGTCGCGCCGGAAGGCAAACCCGAACGCGTCGAAGCCAAAAGGCCGACGAACATTTTCCAGGACCGCACCGAAAGGATGCGATCAATCCAGGATCAGTGGCGCGCCGCGGGCAGCCGCAAGGCCGGAGCTCGTCCGCCGTTTGCGACGCTCGAATACATCAAGAGCAAGCGCAAAGAGCGGCGCGAAGACGGCGGCAAGCGCCTCGTGATCGAGGAGCCCGACAACCGAACGATCATCCAGCAGGACAACCGCATCGCGATCGAACGCAACGAGCGCGAGCGCATGCGCCGCTTTGCGCCCAACGCGCGCATCGAGCGCGGTCCGGGCAAGAACAGCATCGCGGTCGTCGAGCGCGGCCCTGCGAAGATATTCACCGAAACCGATGATCGCGGCCGGCTCGTAAGGCGCTATCGCCGCGATCCTTCGGGCCGCGAGACGATCATCATCGACAACCGCCGGCGCAAGAAGGACAAGTTTGGCCGCGACCTTGCGATCGGAGCCGGTATCGGAGCGGGCGTGGTCGCCGGGGCCGTGTTACTCGACAGTTTGGTGCGCGTGCCGCCGCCGCGCGTGTTGATCCCGCGCGACAAGTACGTCGTGCGCGGATCGCGGGCGAGCGAGGACGACTATTACGAGGCGTTGAGCGCGCCGCCCGTCGATCGCTACGACGATCGCTATACGCTCGATGAAATTCGTGCGACGGCGCACTTGCGCGAGCGCATGCGTCGCGTCGATCTCGACGACATCACGTTCGAATTCGGGGCCTGGGACATCGATCCGAGCCAGTATCGCAAGCTCGATCGCCTGGCGCGGGCGATCAAGCGCGTGCTGCGCCGCGACCCCGACGAAGTGTTCATGATCGAAGGCCACACCGACGCCGTTGGATCGCGCGTCGATAACTTGACGCTCTCGGACCGACGCGCGGAAACGATTGCCTACATTCTGACCCGCGAATTCGACGTTCCGTTTGAAAGTCTGGTGACGCAGGGCTATGGCGAGGAGTACCTCAAGATTCCGACTCTCGCGCCCGAGCGGCTCAACCGCCGCGTCGCTGCAATCCGCCTGACGCCGCTGCTCGATCGAGACTACCGTGGCGCGCGGCTCGAAGACCCGCCGCGCACCGACCGTCGCGACGATCGCGGCGAATACGACCGCCGCGACGATGCGCGCGAAGAGGATGATCGCGATTACCGCGACGGTCGTCGAGATGATCGCGGCTACGACGAGCCGGATGACGACCGCTATGACGATAGACGAGGTCCGTCCCCCTACTGAGCGTTGTCGCCTGCAAGAAAACGGCGCCGGGGGGGGGTGCTCCCGGCGCCGCAGTCATTTCGGAACAGTAGCCGCCTTTTAGCTCTGCGGCCCGACCGGGAACGAGCGGCTCCATTCGCCGCCGTCGGTATCCTTGAACGTCACCGTCATTTCAGTCGCGCCGCCCTTGTCGTAGTCGAAGATCAGGCTCGGATCCTGCGACAGCGCAATCGATCCCACAGCCGTGAAAACGAGTTCGCCGCCCTGCCGCACAGCGACCTCGGACACCATCTTCATCGGCGTATAGAGCAGCGTCTGCTGGTCCATCACCATGCCGGTGTGGTTCGGATGGCGGAGCACGAGTTGCGCTTTCGCCGTCGCATTGGATGTCGCCACAGCCTCTGCGTCGGCGACGGGCGTCAACGCCATCTTGCCCATGTTGGCCGCGATCTCGAGCGGATCGCCCGTCGGCGGCGCCGAGCACGACGACTGTCCGCCCGCATATTTGACCAACCGCGTGACCATGTAGAGTTGACCGTCGCTGGCTTCGACCACCGCGCGCACGTCGGATTGGCGATCGACGCGGAAGTTCACATTTAGCGCTACTGAGCTGCGACCGGGGCCGATCTTGAAATCCGCGACGACCGGCGTCGGGTTCTCGTCGATCAGGAAGGTTACGGCTTTCACCGTGCGCCCGTCGTTGAAACCGGCTTTCACGGCGATAGGAACGACGCGCATGTCTTCGGGACGGCCCGGCGCATCGAGCGTAAGGACGCCGTGTCCGTCGGCGATCGCTTTGTCGCCGAAAACGCTGGCGCGAATTTCGTCCCAGGCCGGTCCCGCGGCGGCTGTAGGAATCTGAGCGGACGCAAAGAGCGCAATCGCCGCCAAACCTGTCACAACCTTGCGATTCACTGGCATTGGCTTCCCCTGTGGCGACGGCGCGGGATTTTTCCTTGAACAGATTCCGCTTATCTCGCGCACAATCGTTCTTCGTCAAGATGGTCGCGTCGCCAAGGTCAAGGCGCCGCCGCTGGGCGCCAGCCGGCGGCTACGGCCTCACCCTCCGAGCAAAACCAGCGTTCGCCGCGGTCGAGATCGATTTGCACTTTGGCGTACCAAGGGCTCCAAGGCGGATGGTAGATGCGGCCGCCATCGGAAATATTGCCTTTGATGGCGCAGCCATCCGGCGCGGCCATCTCGGCGCTCTGCCAGGACTTCTGGCGCACATCCCAGGGCGCTTCCGCCGACCCCTGCCAGACGCCGATCTTCGCGACGCGGGCTTGCGCTTCGACATCGACGAATTCTTTGGAATATTTGACGAAAGCCCACGCCAACCCGCGATTCACCATGGCCTCGTTGAGATTAGAGCCATTGGCGAAACAGATGCCGAGCGTGCGGCCATACTTGTCGCTGCCGCGCCGCTCGCAGGTCACTTCGAAGGCGCCGATCTGGGATCGCAGCGACTGAATGGCGGCACGGCCGCAGGCCCACTGCCCGCCGGAAGCGGTTCCGCAAGTCTGTGACGCCTCCGGCGCGTCGATGCCTTCGAGGCGGACGCGCTCGCCGGCGATTTCCAGCGTGTCGCCGTCAACGACCCGCGCTGCTCCAGACACTGAGCCGGCTGGCTGGCCAGAGGCGCCCAAAACAGTGGCCGCCGCTGACCACAAAAGAAGAAGCGCGCCAGCCAGGAGGCGGGCGCGCCCGGAAGTTTTAGACGAACGATCATGTCTGATCATCGCCAAGTGGTCGCTGAGTCGTGTGTCGCAACCTAGGCGGACTCGCGGCTAAACCATGCAACTATATAGTGAATCTGCAACTCGTGGGCGGCGAGTAACTCGGCTCGGCGACAAGCGCGGCGGCATTCGCGCCGAGACGCGAGGCTTGCGAAAACGCAGCGCGAAAATTGTGTGAGCAACGCTTCGCGAGACAAACTCCGCAGTGACATAATCCGCCCCGATATTCATGTACGGATCAGCAAATCGGTTCGCGCCGCGATTTGTCGTATCGAGCGGAACGCCGCTGGCGTCGCACTTACAAATTTCGAGGCACTTGATGGCCGGTCCCCAACGACCCGCTCCGCCGCCGTTGGCGGCTCACCGTCCAATATCCGACCGTCAACCTTTTCCGCCTCGCCGCCCACCGCCGGGGCAGACCTCTGCACGACCAATGCCCCCGAAACCTAGCGGCGGCGGATTTCTAAGCGCGCTTTTCTATCTAACCTTGCTCCTGCTGATCGTGGTCGGGTCGGCCGTCGGTTACCTCGCCATCAATCCGCCGAGCGATCTGATCCGGCAGACGCTCGCGGAGCAGGTGAAGGCGAGGACCGGACGCGATCTCGTGGTCGCGGGCCCGGCCAACTTCTCGTTCTATCCCGGCCTCGGCGTGTCGCTGAAAGACGTTTCGCTGTCGGGCCCGCCCGGTTCCAACGCCACGCTCGTCAAGATGGCGGCGCTCGACGTCAGCGTGAAGGCGGCGCCTCTCTTGTCACGCGAAGTCTCGGTCGACAGGATCGTGTTGTCGAAGCCGATCTTCGATCTGCGCGTCGACAAGGCCGGCAAGAAAAATTGGGATTTTACCGAAGCCGCAACTCCCGTGCGCTACGCGCAGGCTGTCGACGGAGCGAACGATGCCGGGACCACGGGCAAACCGCTGCCGGCGCGACTGGCGAAAATTAAAGCGCTCCAGCTTGATGATGTGCGCATCGAAGACGGGGTATTGCGTTACACGGATGAGCGCACCGGCCAGACGCAACAGGTCGAAGCCGTTAACGTCCGCGTATCTGCGCCGTCGCTCGACGCCCCGATCGTCGCATCCGGCGATCTGGATTGGCGCGGCGAGACAACCGCGTTCGGCGGACAACTTGCGAACGCGCGAGTTGTGATCGAAGAGAAGCCGGCGGCGCTGCAGTTCAAGGCGTCCAACAAGCGTTTTGCGGCGACTTATGACGGCAAAATCCTGATCAAGGACGGCGCCGATCTCGACGGTCAGATTGCGGCCTCGTCAGAGTCGGCGCGGGGCCTCGCAACCTGGCTCGACACGACGTTGCCGCCCGTCGCCGGTTTTGGACCGCTCAAGATCACAGGGCGACTGACGACAGCCGGCGATGCCACCAGTTTGAAGAACGCCACGTTCGGACTCGATGACGCGACGGCGAAGGGCGATATCACTGTGACGCGCGGCGGCGTCCGCCCGGCGGTCCAGGCCAACCTGAGCATCGATCAACTCGATCTGAACAAGTATCTGACGACTGCTGCAGGCGGCGACACACGTGAAGCGACGCCAAAGGCGAAATCGGCGCCCGCACAGGCTCCCGCCCAGGCCAAACCCGGCGACGGCGATCAGATCGAAGAGCTGCTCAACTCGCCAAAAACCAAAGTTTACGGCGCTGCGCAGCGCGCAGGCTGGTCGAGCGAGCCGTTCAATCTGGCGCTGCTCGGCGTCGCCGATGTCGACGCCAAACTGGCGGTCGGCAAGTTGCTCTTCCAAGACCTGAAAGTGGGGCAGTCGGCGGCGACCGTGGCGCTGAAAAATCGCGTACTGAAAACCCAGTTTGACGACGTACAGCTCTACGAAGGGCGCGGCAAAGGCGCCGTGACCATCGACGGAACCGGCGCGGGCGCCGGGATCGGCGCAGCTTTCGCGCTCGACGGAGTCTCGGCGCTCCCCTTCTTGAACGACGCCGCCAAGATGACGTGGCTCTCGGGGAAGACCAAACTCGACCTCCAGGTCACGGCGGCCGGCGCCAACCAGCTGCAGCTCGTCGAAAGCCTCAACGGCAAAGCCGGGTTCGCCTTGGCAGACGGCGCCGTCGTCGGCTTCAATCTCCCCGGCTTCATCCGCAACCTCTCGAAAGGCCAGTTCTCAGGCCTGAAAACCGCGCCGAGCGAAAAAACCGACTTCAGCCAGCTGACGGCGACTTTCACGATCGATGAGGGCGTGGCCAAGAATAGCGATCTTCAACTCGTCAGTCCGTTGTTGCGCGTCACTGGCGCCGGCGCGGTTCAGCTGCCGCCGCGAACCCTCGATTACACGGTCAAACCAAAAGTCGTCGCCAGCCTGGAGGGCCAGCAAGGCGAGTCTGCGCTGTCGGGCCTCGAAGTGCCGGTGCGGATCACGGGGCCTTGGGACAAGCCGAAGATCGAACCCACCCTCAAGGGCGTGATCGCCGATCCCGACGCAGCCGTCGACACAATCAAAGACCTTAGCAAGCAATACAAAGGCAAGAACGCCGGCGAGATCGTCGATGACCTCTTCAAGAAGGACGAGAAGGGCTCGTCGAAGGCGAAGGATCTGCTGAACAAGTTCTTGAAGCCGAAAACGGCGGAACCCGAGCCGGCGCAGCCTTAGAACGCCTCTGCTCAAAAATTGATTCGCGCGCCCGCTGAGCGTCACGAATTCGTCGCCGCTGGATCGCAAAGCCGTCTCAAATCCGATGCGCGAAAAGCTCAGTTAAGCTCCGGTAAAGCCGCGACAAAAAAATTTTGCCCCCGGGGTCCAAAAACTCTTGCATGGGGGGGTCGTTTGCCTCATATGCGTTCGCTCTCGTCTGTCCACCTGCCAGCATGGTCGAGGTTTTCCAGAACCAATGAGGTAAGGAGCGGACGAGTCAAACCTGTCTACTGGTTGGGGAGGGTCATATGGCCTTTAATGACACCCTCTTCCAATTGGGGATGGACTTGACTCGTTCAAGCACCGCCCAAAAGGAAGATTACTCGTGCGTTGAGTCAGACGCGGATGCAGCGGATCGCCCTGGCGACGCGGCGCCGACGATGAGCAACACAATCGCAGGAAGCCCGCTTTTCATCGACCTGCACGGCGCCAAGCGCCTCGACGACGCCAAGTCGGCCGAGCGCGCCATGAAGCGTGCCATCGAGAGCTTGGGTCTCAAGCTCGAAGCCGTCCGCCTCGACCGGGTCGCCGGCGGCGGCGTTTCAGGCGTGGCGGTGCTGGCGACGGGGCGCCTTTCGCTCCAGGCGTGCTCTCGGTCGGGTTTTGCCGCCATCGATGCGCAAGGTTGCGCGGGACTGAAGCCGGAAGCGGCTTTGATCGCGCTGGCCAATGCGTTCGAAGCGCGCGAGGCTGTGATCCAGAAGGCGCGGAGATCACCCACCATCGCGCTGCCGACGTTGCGGCTCGTACCAAAGGCCCGCAGAACCGCCAGGACGAAGGCTCAGGCCAAAGCCGCCTGATGTCCGCCGCCTGATCCCGACCTTCGCCAGAGACGTCGTTTGACGACGGAGCCCGCCCGGACTTGGCCTCGAGTCCGGGCGCGGTCATTTTCTAGGCGGCTGGCGGCGGCGTGATGTCGGCTTCGGCGCGCGCCGTTCGCTTTTCCTGCGTTTGCAGCAGTTCGGCGCCGGCGCCCGGCGACAGCCTCGCGAAGAACAGCGCGGCTGACGCCGATATCAGCGCAATCAACACGAACACCGGCGCGAAATGCGCAGCCGTCGTCAACTCGTCGCCATAGACCCGCATCGCCGTCTCGAGGCCGAGGGCGGCGATGGACACGCCCACGGCGCCCGACAATTCCTGGCCGACAGCTGCGAAGCTCGTTGCGCGGGACAGTTTTTCCGTCGGCACATCGGCGTAGGAGATCGTGTTGAGGCTGGTGAATTGCAGCGAACGTGACAAGCCGCCGACCGCGAATATCGCAATCATAAGCGCCGCGGGCGTCGAGGCCGTGAAGAGCGCAGGAAGGGCTGCGAACGCCGAGGATAGCAAAGCGTTCGCTATCAGCACGCGTCGGTAGCCGAAGCGGCGCAGGATCGTCGCCGCCTGGGTCTTCATAAACATGGCGCCGACCCCGGTGGCGAATGTGAGAGCCCCTGATTGGAAAGCGCTCAGGCCGAAGCCCAGTTGCAGCAACAGCGGCAACAGAAACGGCGTCGCGCCGACTCCGACGCGAAACAAGAAGCCGCCGACCAAGCCCGCGCGGAAGGTCGGGATGCTGAGCAGCCGCAGATCAATGAGCGGCGCCGCGTCCTTACGCGCATGGGCGACGTAGCCCACTAGCAGCGCAGCGCCTCCGACCAGCAGACTTGCCACCAACCAGGGCGAGGCGAGTTCGAGGCCCATCAGCGTTGCGCCGGACAGAAACATCGACAGCCCGGGGCCGAGAAGCGCAAACCCCTTGAGATCAAACTCGGCCGGCGCGTCTTCCCGAACGTCCGGGATGAAGCGCGTCACCAGCGCCATGCCGAGAATGGCGACCGGAATGTTGATCCAGAATATCCAACGCCAGTTGAAGTACGTCGTGATGAACCCGCCGAGCAAAGGTCCGAGGACCGGCCCAATCAATGCCGGTATCGTGAGCCAAGCGGCGGCGTTGATAATTTCGGACTTCGGCACGGTGCGCCAAACGAGCAAGCGTCCTACCGGCATCATCATGGCGCCGCCGACGCCTTGCAGCACGCGCGCGGCGACGAGAGAGCCGAGCCCCGTCGCAAAACCGCAAGCGATCGAGCCTAGCGCGAACACGGCCATTGCTGCGCGAAACACGTTCTTGCCGCCGAAGCGATCCGCGACCCAGCCAGAAGCTGGAATGAAGACGGCCAATGCGAGCAGATAGCTCGTGAGAGCAAGCTTGAGATGGATCGGATTGACGTCAAGATCTCGGGCGATAGCGGGCAGCGACGTCGACAAGACCGTCGCATCGAGATTCGCCATGAACAGCGCAGTCGCGACAATGAGCGGGATCGTGTTGCGGTGGAGCGCCTCGAACATCGCTTGCGTTCTAGCACACGCTCAGACCATTGCACGGCGTTGCTGCTCTACGGCTGGCCCTTTGTCGCAGTCGCGGACTCCGACTGCTGAGCGACATTGACGTTCGGCAGGTAGCCCGTGTCCAGCTGGGCCACGTAGAGCGCCATTCCTGCGACGAGCAACGGCACGCCGAAGACATGCGCCGAAAGAAGGACGCGCTGCAGTCCGGCCATCGACCGCAAGGCCGGATTGACCCGCAGGATCGAGATCGCGATCATCAAACTGACCGCCATGTAGTCGAACAGGAAGATGCGATCAGAGATCGTCGCATCGTCGGACCCGACTTTCGGGATCGATAAGTACAGCGCCACCGCCGAGAGCAGCGCCGTCACCTGTATGGTCACGATGGCCTCAAAGTGCTCGCGGGGAATGAAGATCGACAGGTAACCGACGATCAGGATGAAGCCGAGCGGAATGACGACGCGGAGATAATAGTCGGTCGCGGCGCGCTTCATCACCCAGGAAAAATTCATCTTGTAGTACGGCACGATCGATCGCTGCTCAGCGCGCGCGTCTATCACCGGAATATAGTCCTCGTCAAAACCGACGTACTGATCGAGCAGCGTCCAACCGTCGGTCTCGGTCGTGCGGTCGCGCAGAGATTCGTGCGGCGGCTGGATGATGAATGCCGCGTCGCCGCTCTTTGGCTGCAGCTGGATTGAAAAGAGCTGCGTGTCGAACGGATAGTTGCTGAGATCAGGACTCATCATGAATTTCCCGACCACTTTGGCGATCGTCACGCCTTCTGGATAGATGCCGCTCGGCGAGCCGTCGTGCACAAGCGTCGTCGATACTTTCGGCCCGCCTTTATCGGCGTCAAGAAATGCGTTGCCGAACTCCAAATTCGACAGGCTGAACCGCTCATTGGCGCGCATCGACATGTAGAACTCGGCGAAGAAGCTTTTTTCTTCGTCGTCGACTCGGAAGACGCGGACGACGTCGACGTCCATGTAGATCGTCTGGATCGGCCGCAGCGCGTCATTGCGCAAGCGAACGTATTGGGTGGACGTGAGCTGAGGATGTTTCGCGCCTCGCGGCCGCATCACCACGTATGGCGTGCGGCTCGCGCTCCGGCTGTTCTCGTGAAACGACCAGTTGTCGAAATGGCCGCGATACGTGCCTGAGCCAGCCACGTAATCCGACTTGAGCTTGGCAAGCATGGCCGCGCGGAACACCGGCGTGCTTTGTTCGGCGTAGGTTGCGCGCGCCGCTTCCCCGATAAGACCGATCATATCGGCGTATTGCGTGCCGCGAGCGATCGCGCGTCGATTTTCGCTCGACAGGACGGAAGGCGGGCCGGAGGATGGCGTTTCCTTGCACTTTTTCGTCGCCCAGCCGCTAGAATTCACATTCTTGGTCGTTTCAAAAATCCAGTTGTCGGTCGGCGCCTGCTGCATCCGTTCGCGCAGTCGATTGTTGTAGACGTCCGGCAGGAAATCCAAAGCAATCTGATAAAGGTCGCCGCCGTAGGCGCTGGCTTCCACGCTCGTCAGCGCCTCTTCGCGGCCGCCTAGCAGAAGGATTGGCGCAGTCAGGCTCGCAGCGGCGGCCTCTTTCAGAAACTGCGCGGTTCCGGCAGCGCCAATTCCAAGGATAATGAGATCTGCTTCCCTCGTTTTGACGTCGTCGATGATCGGCGTTGCGGCCCCAAGCGCATAGGCCTCGCCGTCCTTGATTTCGAGACGATGCGAGGTGACAACCGCTGGCGCGCCGGGCGTTGCGCCGAGAACATCCATCAGTGCGTCGATACCAGCGCTGCCGACGATGCCGATCACCGCCGGCTTCAGGAATTTTCCGTCTTGCAAAAAGCGCGCGATGACCGGCGCACGCTCTTCTTCCTGCGAGGACTGCATGGTGAAGACATTAGGCGTTCCCTCGTAGATGCTGCTGGAACCGATATCGCTGAGGAACGGGATGCCGCTCAATCCGATCTCCTTTCCAACCTCCTCAAAAACCGATTTCGCGCGGCGGCTTCCGGATAGACCGACCATCGCGACGACCGACGTGTCGGAAAGCGCCTTGCGCATGTTGCCGACGGCGAGCTTGGGATCGCCCAGGTCGTCGTAGATCTCGGCGCGGAAGCTCTGGTTCGGGAATTCTGGAGAGCCGTTGATCTCAGCGACGCGCGCAGCGACGAATTGACGGATCGCCTTTGAATTGCCGTTCACATGGCAGCCGTCTGGCGAAGACGTGAGAAACACTGCGATCGTGTGTCGTACGCCGGCCGCCTCGGCCTCGCCGGCGGCAGCGGCGCCCGGCAGCGCGACGCAGGCCAGGGCGACGCACACGGACGCTCGAAAGAGCTGACCGGCGCGCACAAAAGCTGCGACCAATCGCTGGTTCCCAAGTTTCATTCGAACCCCGTCAAACAATCGAAAAAAGCCCTGCGCGCAAAAAAGAAAACGACGCCGCAGCATGTCAGGGCCAGGCGCCGTGTGGGAGTGTCTTTGCCGCCACCACGACGGGTTTTCCGCGCGCAATCCCCGGCGGCGCTATTCCCGCGTCAGGCCTTTCGCCGCCAACTCTTCGAGGTAGGCGCCCCAGCGATCCGCTTTCTCGCGGCCCAACAGATGGAGGTAACCCCAGGTGTAGAGACCGGTATTGTGGCCGTCGTCAAAAACTATGCGAGTGGCGTAGTTGCCGACCGGTTTCAGTTCAGCGATCTTGACGTTTTTCTTGCGCGGAACCGTGATGCGCTGATCGGCGGAATGGCCCTGAACTTCGGCGGACGGGCTCATCACGCGCAGCATCTCGGCGGAAAAATCGAAGGTCCGACCGTCAGGGAACGCCGCCTTCAGCAACGTTCCGCCGTCGACGAGTTCGAGCGCCGGCGGCGGCGTCAGCGTGCCTTTGGAGCGCTCGATTTCGGTCCACACGCGCGCCGCGATGTCGCGGAAAATTACGGCGTGCGCGCTTTCGGGCGCCAGCGCGGTAACGGGCTGGCCTTTGTCGGATGTTTCGCGGATGTCCATGTGCAGCGGCACCTCGCCGAGAAACGGTGCGCCGAGTTTGGCGGCTTCCTGGCGCGCGCCGCCGTGGCCGAAGATGTCCGACCGCGTTCCGCAGCTCGGGCAAAGAAAATAGCTCATGTTCTCGATGACGCCGAGGATGGGCACTTCGACTTTGGCGAACATGGCAATGCCCTTGCGCGCGTCGATCAACGCAAGGTCTTGGGGCGTCGAGACGATGACCGCGCCTGACAGCGGCACATTCTGCGAGATCGTCAATTGGACGTCGCCGGTGCCGGGCGGCATGTCGATGACGAGCACGTCGAGATCGCCGGCCGCTCCCGCCCAGTCGGTCTCGCGCAGCATCTGCGTCAGCGCTGAAACGACCATGGGGCCGCGCCAGACGACGGGCGTGCCTTCATCGACCAGAAAACCCATCGACATGACTTTGAGGCCATAGCCTTCCATCGGCTTGATGATCTTGCCGCTCGCCACCTGCGGCTTGCCGGAGATGCCGAGGAGCCTCGGCTGCGACGGGCCGTAGATGTCGGCATCGACGACGCCGACCTTCAAGCCGATGGCTTTGAGCCCAAGCGCGAGATTGGCGGCGACGGTCGATTTTCCGACGCCGCCCTTGCCCGACGCGACGGCTATAATGTGCTTGACGCCCGGCACGTTTTGCAGCGCTCGCGTGCCTGACGCAGTGGCCTGAGCCGCCTGACGCGGGCCAGCGCCGTCGCCCGTTGCGCCCTTTGCGCGAGCCTCTTGCACGCGCGGATGCTCGGCCGGCTTGACGGCGACGCTGGCGGCAGGAGGCGGCGACGGCCGCATCGGCGGGGGCTGAGGCGCTCGTTGCATGCCGCCGCTCACTTCGGCCGTCAGAACGACGCTCGCCGCCTTGACGCCTGGCACGCCTGAGGCGACCTTTTCCGCAGCCAGACGCAATTGCTCCAGTTCTTCTGCGCGGCTCGCTGGAACCGTAATCGCGAAGTACACTTTGTCATTGTTGATCGCGATCTCCGACACGAGCCCGAGATCGACAATGTTGCTTTCGAGGTCGGGGCCTCTGACGCGGCGCAAAGCTGCAAGGATTTCGGCTTTCTCAAGCGCCATCAGGCGTCTCCAAATTCGATGCGATGCTGCCGGGCCGGTGCGCGAGCAGAGGGCGCTACGGGAGGCGGCGCGGCTTTCGGCGATGGGTATACTGACATGGCGTCTAGGTTGAAAGCGCTAGCCTTGCAATCCGATGGGGCGGCCGTTACTCGGGCCTCATGACATCGGTGACGGACATTCTGGGCGTGATCCTGGCCGGGGGCCGCGCGTCGCGGATGGGCGGCGGCGACAAGGGACTCGTCGATCTTGCCGGCCGGCCCATGCTGGCGCATGTGATCGATCGGTTCGCGCCGCAAGTGGCGCAAGTCATCCTCAACGCCAACGGCGATCCGGCGCGGTTTACGTCCTTCGGTCTCCAGGTCGTGGCGGACGACGAAAGTCGATCGCCCCAAGGCATGGGCCCGCTGGCCGGCCTGCTGGCGGGCCTCGCGTGGGCGGAGCAGTCAGGCGCCGGGTATCACTGGGTTGCAACCGTCACAACCGACACGCCGATGCTGCCGCCCGATCTGGTCGAGCGCCTCGCCGGAGCGGCCAACCGCGGACCGGCGATCGCCGCTTCGGGAGGGCGTCGACACCCGACCATCGGCTTGTGGCCCCTCGCAATCGCGAAACGGGTGCGGGCGGCGCTCGACGAGGGACGATTGGGCGCCGACGCCTTTGCAAAAGCCAACGCCGCGGTTGAAGTCGCCTTCCCATTCCTCCAGATTGACGGTCACGAAGTCGACCCGTTCTTCAACGCCAACGCGCCGGACGACATCGCAACCGCGCGCCGGTTGCTCTCCGGCTCAACCTGAGGCTCACAGATGGCGTCTGTCCGCAAGCCGTTTACGACGCCGCTGGTCGGCGTCGCGGGTTGGTCCAACTCCGGGAAGACGACCCTAATTGAGAAACTCACACGGCATTTCACATCGCAGGGACTGCGCGTCGCCACGATCAAGCACACGCACCACAAGTTCGACATCGATAAGCCCGACAGCGACACGAGCCGCCACCGCATGGCTGGCGCCTCCGAAACGGCGATTGTGTCGGGGTCGCGCGTGGCTGTGATTGAAGAGATCGACGCGCGCGGCGAGCCATCGCTTGAGGATATCGCCGAACGTTTGAAGCCGGCCGACCTGATTTTTGTCGAGGGTTACAAGTCGGCGGCGATACCCAAGATTGAAGTGCGCCGCGCCGCTGTCGCGACCGAACGCCTTCTGGCGGCCGGCGATCCGCTGATATTCGCCATCGCGGCCGACTACGAACTCGACGGGCACGGCAAGCCGGTGTTTCCGCTGGACGACGTTAAGGGCCTCGCCGCCGTGATCGAGGAAATCTGCGGACCGTTTCAGAAGCTTCGGCTGCACGCGTGAGGCGTCAAGCTGGCGTCGCAGTTTTTATGGCGTTCGCGGCGACGTGCTGCGCGGCATTGGCGGCGTCGAGTGATCCGCCCGTGCCACCCGGGCTTGATCCCGGTGGGCTTGCTGTTGCGATCGTAGGGCGCGGTCTCGACTACACACAGCCGCACGTCGCCCAGCGTCTGGCTCGCGACGGCGAAGGCGAGATCATCGGATATGATTTGATCGACGCCGACCGGCGCCCATTTGCCGTAAGCGACGCGGATATGAAAGCCGCCGAGCTGATATTGGGCGAGGGCCAGACAACCAAGCTCGTCGTCATCCGGGTCGACGTCGCATCGAAAAAATCTACCGCACAAGGAATCGGCGCCGCCGCGACGATGCCGGCGCCAATTATTACGGTGCTCGCCATGCCGCGAGACGCAGACATGGCTCAGTTCTTGTCGACGGTGTCCAAGCGAATGCAGGATACGAATTTCATCGTTCCGTCAGCCGGCGCCGGCGCCCCGATTGATCTGCCGAATATCACTGTCGTCTCGGCGATTTCTGAGGCGATTACGACCGACAATCCGGCGAACCTGGCGGTTCCAGTTGCCCCCGGCGCGGGAGCTGGAGAGCGCGCGGTCGGACGCGTCGCGGCGCTGGCGGCCAGGCTTCTTGCAGTCGAGCCGCACATACGCGGCGCTGCGCTTAAGGCCCGCCTGATCGGCCTCGCCGAGCCGGCGCAATCGGGCCGCGGCGCTCCCGTCATCCGCGAGCCTAGCCGACATTTCTGGCTGGAATAGCGCCGTTATGCGCCCTTGCCCTTGACGCACCGCGGCCCGATATGAAACGACTCGGAGAGTAAGGAACGCTTCCGTCATGCTTTGCGAAACCGCCGGTCTTCCCGTGTCTGCGCCGCTCGTTGATCCATTTGGCCGGGGCATCGACTATTTGCGCGTGTCGGTGACGGACCGCTGTGATTTCCGCTGCGTTTATTGCATGTCCGAGCACATGACCTTCTTGCCGAAGAAGGACCTGCTGACGCTCGAGGAATTGGATCGCCTGTGCAGCGCCTTCGTCTCGCGCGGCGTCAGGAAGCTGCGCATAACCGGCGGCGAACCGCTTGTGCGCAAGAACATTCTTTGGCTGTTCCAACGGCTCGGCCGCCATTTGCAGAGCGGTGCGCTCGACGAACTGACCCTGACCACGAACGGAAGCCAGCTCGCGACGCACGCGGCTGCGTTGAAGGCGGCGGGCGTCGAGCGCGTCAACGTCTCAATCGACACGCTGGACCCGCAAAAGTTCAAGGCGATCACGCGATGGGGGGACCTCGCCGTCGTGCTCCGAGGGCTCGAGGCGGCCGAAGAGGCCGGCTTGAAGGTCAAGATCAACGCCGTGGCGCTCAAGGGCGTCAACGAGAACGAAATCGAAGATCTGATTCGGTTTGCGCACGGCCGCGGCGCCGACCTGACGCTGATCGAAACGATGCCGCTTGGCGACATCGAAGGCGACCGCACCGGTCAGTATTTGCCTCTCTCGATCGTACGAGCCCGCTTGATGGATCGCTTCACGCTCGACGAGAGCGCGCATCGCACAGGCGGCCCGGCGCGTTACGCAACAGTCAGAGAAACGGGCGGACGTCTGGGCTTCATCACCCCCCTGACGCATAATTTTTGCGAAAGCTGCAATCGCGTGCGGCTGACCTGCACCGGAACGCTTTATATGTGCCTTGGCCAGGACGACGCCGCCGATCTTCGGGCGCCGCTGCGCGCCAGCCAGTCCGATCAAGTGCTGCATGCCGCAATCACTGAAGCAATCGCGCGCAAGCCGAAAGGCCACGACTTCGTTATCGACCGCCGCACAAAGACGCCCGCCGTGTCGCGTCACATGAGCGTGACAGGCGGCTGACGGGCGGCGAAGGGGGATCAGACGTGATGGCGCGTGGAGCAGGGCTATTGAAGCACGCGCGCCTTACGCGCAAGCAGCTCATTTCTTTTGCGCTTCTATCCGCCGCGCTAAACGGCATCATCACGGCGTCGGTGGGTGCGTGGCTGGGTCAGACCTACGCTAAGTATCAAGCGCGGCGACAATCGATCGAAAGCCTCGTGCATCTGATCTATGAGCGTCGCACCCGCGCCGGCATGGTCGTCTCCTCGCTACGGCGCGGCGCTGACGTCGACGAGGTCAAGTTCCGCAAACGCGCCTATGACGAGGCCTACGTCGAGTGGAACAAGAACGTGATGCAGAACATCTTCGCGATCCGCGAAGTCACCGGCGAGCATATGCTCTCGTCGCTCGAAGGGCATTTCGAGAATGATCTCGTCGCGGCGCTCGCCGACATCGACCGCTGCGTCACAAAGGCATACGACGCGCGCATCGCCGACCAGGACCCCAAGCCGATTCTCGAGCAGTGCCGCATGCCCGAACGTCATCAGTTCGCGCTCGATTGCGGCGCCACGTTCACCAACGAACTCTACAAGCTTTCGAAGCTGACGTTCGTGCCGTTTCTCAGAGACAAAAAGGAAGGCAAGGCCGTCTCGGAGAGACGCATCGCGGAGGCGTGCAAGCAACCGGACGCAAAGCCGGAAATCCCCTTGCAACCTAGCCCGCCCACCACTGCCCCTGCAGCGGCGACCGCACCGGTCGTAGCGCCGCAAGACGCATCCACCCCCGCCTCGCCGCCTCCGGCCGCCGCCGCGCCGTGACGCCTCTCACGCCGCAGGCAACGCCCGCCGCATCGCGTCGATCCTCGACATACTCGGACAACCGCGTCGGCATTGCCGCCATGATCGGGTCGTGCGCCGCCTTCGTCGCCAACGATACGTGCGTCAAGCAGATCACTGGAAGTCTGCCTCTCGGTGAAGTCATCGTGCTGCGCAACGCTGCCGCCACGGTCGCGCTGGTCGCGCTTGGACTTGCGACCGGCGGATTGGCTATTCCTCCTCGAGAGAACGCCAGACCGATCGCCTGGCGCATGGTCGGCGACCTGATGGCGACGGCGCTCTTTCTGGCCGGACTTGCCGTCATGCCTATCGGCGAAGCCACAGCGCTTGGCCAAGTGACGCCGCTGGCCATGACGGCCGCTGCGGCGTTTCTATTCCATGAGCCTGTTGGATGGCGTCGCTGGCTGGCGACAGTCATCGGACTTGCCGGCGCGCTATTGATTGTCAAACCAGGCGCGGAGGCAGCCTCTTGGGGCGCCATCTGGATCTTATTGTCTGTTGCGTTCGTCGTTATGCGCGATCTGGCTGCGCGGCGAACGAGCCCCGACGTTTCGACGACGACGCTGGCCGCCCTCTCGACTGGAGGCACGATCTTGGCGGGTCTGGCCTTGTGGCCGTTGGAGACATGGGCGGCCCCGAGCCTGCACGAGGGATTATTCGCGGTGGCGGCCGGCGTTCTTCTCGCCGTCGCCCACATCCTCGTCATTATCGCCATGCGGACCGGAGACGTCGCCACGGTCGGTCCGTTTCGCTATTCGCTCGTCTTGTTCGCGCTCGTTTCGGGCTGGTTGGTCTGGGGCGAACTGCCGGACGCGGTGCAGGTGGTCGGTATCGCCATTGTGACTGGGGCCGGGCTCTACACCTTTCACCGAGAACGGCTGGCGGCGGCGCGCGTAACCGCCTGAGGACGGCGCTTTCACGCTTATTCAAGGCGCGTGCGCTAGCCTGCACGCCTAAGCGCATTAACGCTTCGTTCATCCGTCGCGCGTGGTTCGAATGCACCAAACCGCTCCTGCCCTCCAAGTATCGAATTTATCGAAGCGTTTCTCGCGACCGGCCGTCGACGGCCTCTCGTTGACAATTAGGCGCGGCGAATTCTACGCGCTGCTTGGACCCAACGGCGCCGGCAAGACGACGACGCTGCGCATGGTCGCCGGACTGTTGAGGCCGGACGCCGGCGCCATCGCGATCTGTGGCGTGGATGCGCTGTCCAACCCCGTGGACGCCAAGCGCGTTATGGCCTGGGTGCCGGACGAACCGCTGATCTACGACAAACTCGATCCGATGGAATACTTGGAGTTCGTAGCCGGCCTATGGGCGATGGACGCCTGCAAAGCCGATCGCGAAGCGCGCAACCTGATCCACACGCTCGGCCTTGAGGCACAGGCGTCCACCCGGTGCGGCGGCCTTTCGAAGGGGATGCGCCAGAAGGTGGCGCTCGCCGGCGCTCTGATTCACGACCCGAAACTCATCATCCTCGATGAGCCGCTGACTGGTCTTGACGCCGGATCGGCGCGACAGGTGAAAGCCGTGCTGAAGGAGCGCGTCGCCGCCGGCGCCACCGTCATCATGACGACGCACATCCTCGAAGTGGCCGAACGCATGGCGGAGCGCATCGGCGTCATCGCCAACGGCAGGTTGATCGCGGAAGGCACGCTCGCTGAACTCAGCGACAAAGCAGGTCACGGCGAAAGCAATCTTGAAGACATTTTCCTGAGCCTTGTCGCCGACACCACCGCCGCAGCGCAAAGCGCCGCGGCATGACCAGGACAGCGACGCTGGCCTGGTTCGCGCGCCATGAATTGACGCTCGCGTGGCGCGACTGGATTCAAATGATGTCCGGCGGCGTCGGCATGCGCGAACGCGCCATTGTACTTGGCACCCTCGGTTTCATCGGCGGCCTGCATTGGCTGGCTTACGCCGTACTCAACCCGATCCTGGTAGATGGCGCCGTGATCGACAAGCCGGCGCTGGTGCTGCTATCGGCGATGGTCCTTTCCGCCTTTTCCATGATGCTGTCGCAGGCCATCGAGCAGGTGACGCGCGCCTTCTATGCCCGCGCCGATCTCGACCTGATCCTGTCCTCGCCGGCGGCGTCGCATCATCTATTCGCCGTCCGCATCGCGTCGGTCGCGCTGGCGGGCGCGGCGATGACAAGTTTGCTGGCGGCTCCGTTCGTCAACATGGCGGCCGTCCTCGATGGGCCGCGCTGGCTCGCGGCGTACGCGGTCATCGCAGCATTGAGCATGCTCGCGACGGCGATCGCGGTCGTCGCGGCCATTGCCCTGTTTCGCGCGGTTGGACCCAAGCGCACGCGGCTGATTGCGCAGATCGTCGCCGCCGTCGTCGGCGCAGCGCTGCTGATCGGGCTGCAGGCCGGCGCAATCCTGGCTTATGGCAATCTCTCGCGCCTCAGCGTTCTGCAGTCCGGCGGTTTCATCGCTGCGATGCCGGACGCCGAGAGTCTCGCGTGGCTTCCCGCGCACGCGCTGATGGGAGACAGCCTTGCCGTCGTCGCCATGCTGATCGCCAGCTTCGCAACCCTCGTCGCCGTGATCGCCGTCTACGCTCCGCAGTTCGGCGCCCAGGCCATCGCCGCATCGAGCGCCGTGGACGACGCCGCGGTGAGAAGCAGCGCCAATCGCCGGTTTCGCCGACATTCGCAACGCCAGGCGTTGCGGGTCAAAGAATGGATGCTTCTCAAGCGTGACCCGTGGCTTGCGTCGCAGACCGTGATGCAAGTGTTATATTTGTTGCCGCCCGCGCTGCTGTTGTGGCGCGACATGGGACCAGCCGCGCAGGCGCACGTCATTCTTGCGCCGGTTCTCGTCATGGCCTTCGGACAGCTTGCGGGCGGGCTGGCATGGCTGGCCATCTCGGGCGAAGATGCGCCTGACCTGATGGCGTCGGCGCCGCTGACATCCCGCATCGTATTGCGCGCCAAGATCGAAGCCGTTCTGGCGGCGATCGCCGTGGCCGCGGCGCCGCTCATATTCGCAATGGCCTACATCTCACCATATGGCGCGATCATCACGCTTGCCGGCGTTAGCGCTGCGTCCGCGAGCGCTGTCGCCATACAGCTTTGGTTCAAGACCGCCGCGAAGCGCTCGCAATTCCGGCGCCGACAAACGGCATCGCGCGCCGCGACGTTTGCGGAAGCCTTTTCCTCGATTTTCTGGGCGTGCGCCGCAGGCTTTGCAATTGCTGGCCAAACCATCGTCGCGACCGCCTTTGTGGCGATGGCGCTCATCACGCTCGTCGCGGCGCGATGGGTCAGTCCGCACGGCCAAAGCTGATCAGCGCAGCACGCCTTTGACGACCTGTTTAATTTGCTCGAGCGTGAAGGGCTTGGCGATCGAAGCGACGCGCGCCGCTTTGAGTTCGCTCACCCGATCGAGCTGATCGGAAAATCCCGACATCAGCACCACGGCGAGGTCCGGCTTCAGCTTAAGAGCGCGCGCTGCGAGCGTGACGCCGTCGAGCTGAGGCATGTCGACGTCCGTCACCAACAGGTCGATCGCGCCGGGGTTGCCCGCGAGGTGCTCGCTGGCCTCGAGGCCGTCTTGAGTGGCATGCACGCTGTGACCGTCGCTCGTGAGCGCCCGACGCACGAGATCGCGGACGGCGGCGTCGTCGTCGGCGAGTAATATACTGGCCATGGCGCTTATGTTCCCTGCCTTACCGTGCCGCGGAATGCTATTCGACGATCCGCCCGACGAACGGCAGTTCCCGGTAGCGGTGCGCAACGTCCATACCATAGCCGACGACGAATACGTTAGGGCAGACGAACGCGCGATAGTCGGCTTCGATTGTCACGGCGCGCGGGGCTTGCTTGTCGAGGAGAACGCATGTGCGGACCGTTGCGGCGCCACGGGCGGCGATCAGGTCCTTCGCGAATGCAAGCGTGCGACCGCTATCAAGCACGTCGTCGACGAGAATGACGTGCCGGCCCTCGACGTGCAGGTCGAGGTCGCGAAGGATTGCGACCTGACCCGACGACGTCCGCGCCTTCTTGTAGCTTGACAAGGTCAGGAAATCGACGTCCGGCGCCAATCCTGCTCGGTTAAGGGCGCGCAGCAGATCGGCCGCAAACACAAAGCTTCCCTTCAGGATCGGCGCGACGAGAACGGAGGCCGGGCTGTCGGTTGCGATCTCGACCGCAAGCGCGTCAAGCCGGGCTGCGATGTCTTGGGCGGAAAATACGGTTTCAATTCGGGGATCGCCCGAGGCGGCATCCATCACGTCTATCCTTCTGGAATTCCAATCTCATAGAAGCGTCCGCCCCGCGGCCGCAGAGCCGAACGGGCGTCAGACCGAGCACACGACTGCGCCACATTCCTAACTGATTGAACGACTGCAGCTTCTCGTGTTTATACGCGAGTCTATAAAGGGCCCGAACACCCGTCCTGTCTCGACAATTGTGACGCTGAGGCTAATGCTCCTGTGATCCGCCTAACCAACGTCGGCTTGAAATACGATCGCGGCCCGGAGGTGCTGGCGGACGTGAATTTCCACCTTCGACCCGGCTCCTTTCACTTTCTGCATGGGGAGTCGGGCGCGGGTAAAACGTCGTTGTTGCGGCTGATGTTCATGTCGCTACACCCGACGCGCGGTAACCTGCACATGTTCAACGAGGACATTAGCCGCGTCAGTCCGCAGAAGCGAGCGCAGCTGCGCCGGCGGATCGGCATCGTGTTCCAGGATTTCCGGCTGCTGGACCATCTGACGGTTTGGGAGAACGTGGCGTTGCCGCTGCAGGTGATTGGCAAGAAGCCCAGCGACTACCGCGAAGACGTTACAGACCTTTTGCAGTGGGTCGGCCTCGGCGACCGGATGTATGCTAATCCGTCGGTGCTCTCCGGCGGCGAGAAGCAGCGCGCCGCCATTGCGCGGGCGGTGATCGGCAAGCCGGAAGTGCTTCTAGCCGACGAGCCGACCGGAAACGTCGACCCGCAGATGGCGCGCCGCCTGCTTCGGCTGTTCGTCGAGTTGAACAGGCTCGGAACGTCGGTCGTGATCGCGACCCATGATCATCAACTGATGCGGCAGTTCAAGGCGCCGCGCATCGAGGTTCACAAGGGCCATGTCCGGATCATATGATCGCTTTTCCGGGCGCGCGCCGCCGCCGCAACCGGCGGCCTACGACCCGTATGACGACCCCGTCACGGGCCCGCCGACAGGAACGGCAATGGCGGACCTCAGCGCAACTAGCCCCGTCCGAGGCGGCGATGAATCTCAGAGCGAGCTCTATGCGCCGACACGCGACGCCGACCGTGGACGCAAGATGAAGACGACGGCGCCGGTCGTTCCGCCAGGCTCCGTCACCGGGCGGTCTTTGACGCTTGTGATCGCGATTATGTGTTTCCTCGCCTGCCTGACGGCGGGCGGCGTGTGGATGATCAAACAGTCGGCGGACGCGTGGCTCAAGGACATCGCCAGCGAAGTGACGGCGCAAGTGGAGCCTCAGGAAAACGCAGACGTCGAGAAGTCCGTCGCCGACGTCGTGACGTTCCTGCAAAAGCAGCCCGGCATCGTCAGCGTCAAACCTTTGAGCCTCTCCGCGAACACAGAGCTTCTTGAGCCGTGGCTCGGAACGTCGGAGGCGCTGAAGTCGTTGCCCGTCCCGCGGATCGTTGCGATCGAGATCGATCGCGAGTCGCCGCCCGATCTTGCGGAAATCGGAACGGCCCTGTCGCGCGATTTCAAGGGCGCCTCCCTCGATGATCATCGTCGCTGGCAGGCGCAGATTCGTGCGGTCACTGGTTCGCTCGCGCTTGGCGGACTGGCCATTCTGGCGCTCGTCGCCGCGGCCACGACAGCCATCATTGTCTCCGCCACCCGCAGCGCCATGGCGTCGAACCGCGACATCGTCGAGGTGCTGCATTTTGTGGGAGCAACCGACAAATTCATCGCGCGGGAATTCGAGAAGCATTTCCTGCGTCTCGGCATCAAGGCCGGCGTCGTCGGCGCGGCGTTCGCCATGCTCGTTTTCCAAGGGATTCCAGCGATCCTCGATCTCCTCGGCGGCGGCGCCGTGACGGTCGTCGAAATGCAAAGACTCATCGGCGCGGGCGCGCTGGATCCCGCGGGCTACATTGTGCTCGGTCTGGTCGTGGTCATCATCGCCGGCCTGTGTATGATTACGTCGCGAGTCGGCGTGTACCGCATTCTGCACGGCAAGCATTGACGGCCGGCTCCATCGGCGCGAGCAATCGAAACCGAAGGCGATGCGAAAACTCTGGCGCCCTTTCGTGTTCTTGACGGCCTTGGCGGCCGGCGTTTTCGCGTTCGGCTTCGTGCTGTTCGCCACCGCTGTAACGCGCGACGCCGTCGGCGGCTGGGATAAGGCGGACGGCATCGTCGTCTTGACGGGCGGCGACAGCCGCATTGTCGCCGGCGCGCAGCTCCTTGCCGACGGGCGTGCGAAGCGGATGCTCATCTCAGGCGTCAACAGGCGCGTACGGCGCGAAGATATATCCCGCATCTCGGGTCTGGATCGCGCGACGTTCGCGTGTTGCGTCGACCTCGGCTACGAAGCTCTCGACACGGTCGGCAACGCCGACGAGGCGCGCTCTTGGGCGCGGGCGAACGGCTATAACCGGCTGATCATCGTGACTTCGAGCTACCACATGCCGCGCAGCCTCGCCGAATTGGCGCTCGCGATGCCGGAGGCGGAATTCATCGCACACGCCGTGACGCCGCCCAAGTTTCCCGACAGCGGCTGGTGGCTGCACGTCACGACGACGCGTGTGCTTCTATCCGAATACCTCAAATATCTGCCCGCCGCGGCGCGCCTCGCCACGCAGCGCATCATGGGCTGGCGCGAGGACCAGTCGGTCGCCGTCGCCGTCCCGAAACCCAGCGATGGTTGACCCGAGCCGATCCGTCGGCGCGACGCCGCTGATCGTGGCGCGTTCTCTCGCCTACGCCGCGACGTTCTACGTCGTCACAGCGCTTTTTCTTGTGCTCGGATCCTGGCTGCTGCTAACTCCACGACGCTGGGCCATGAAGGGCCTGGAACTGCATGGACGCACGTGCGTCGCGCTTCTGGCCTGGATTTGCGGCACGAGACTTGAAGTGCGCGGCCGCGAGAATTTGCCGGAAGGCGGATGTCTCGTCGTCGCCAAGCATCAGTCCGCCTGGGACACCTTCGGGCTCATGCCGCTGTTTCGCGATCCTGCCGTGGTGCTCAAGGACGAATTAAAGTGGATACCTTTCTACGGCTGGTTCTGCGTCAAGTTCGCGCACATTCTCGTCAAGCGCGAGAAGGCCTCCGCGGCGTTGAAGGCGCTGATCGGCGACGCCAAAGTGCGGCTCGCCGGCGGCCGCGAGATCGTCATTTTTCCGGAAGGCACACGAACGATTCCAGGTGCGGAACCTGACTACAAACCCGGCTACGTCGCGCTCTACGAAGCGCTCGGCGCGCCGGCCGTGCCGCTCGCGCTCAACTCCGGTCTCTACTGGCCGCGGCGCAGCCTCTGGCGCTACCCCGGCACAATTATCGTAGAGGTGCTGGCGCCGTTGCCTGCCGGATTGCCGCGCGCCGAATTCCGCCGGCGCGTGGAGACGGCCATCGAAGACGCGAGCCGCGCGTTAATCGCAGAAGCAGTCGCTGCGCCAATCCCGCCGCCGCTGCCGTAAAAGGCCTAGAAAAAGATCTGTACAAACACGCAAAAAAGAACATAATAGGAACATTAGTTGCCATCAGCGGTTTTCTGCAGCGCTAAATGACTGATATATCTGGAGTGTTTGAGTGCGAATGTCCGACCAAGCGCCCCCGCCATTGACCGGAATCGCCGACGACGTGTGGCGGCGAAAGTATCGCTTTGGCGGGACGAACTCCGTCACGGCAGATGCAACGGTCGACGATACGTTCTGGCGGGTCGCTGGCGCCGCCGCTGCCGTGGAAACGGGCGGCAGGCGCGCCAAGGAGAAATGGGCGCGCGAATTTCATGGCGCGATGTGCGATTTCGGGTTTCTGCCCGCAGGCCGCATTCTTGCGGGCGCCGGGACCAACCGCAACGTCACGCTTTTCAACTGCTTCGTGCTCGGCGAAATCTCCGACGATCTCGCCGGCATTTTCGACAGCGTGAAATCGGCGGCCCTGACGATGCAGGCCGGCGGCGGCATCGGGCACGATTTTTCGACGCTACGGCCGCGCGGCGCCGCCGTCAAAAGCATCGGCGCCGACGCATCGGGCCCTGTCAGCTTCATGGATGTGTGGGACGCGATGTGCCGCACGATCATGTCGGCAGGCCAGCGCCGAGGCGCGATGATGGCGACGCTGCGATGCGACCATCCTGATATCGAGGCGTTCATCGCCGCCAAATCGGATTCGGCGCGGCTCAGAAATTTCAATCTTTCCGTGCTCGTTACGGACGCATTCATGGACGCCGTCGAGCGCGATGCAGAGTGGCGCCTCGTATTCGACGGCGCCGTCTACAAGACCATGAGCGCCCGCGCGCTCTGGGATCAGATCATGCGCGCGACGTATGACTACGCTGAGCCCGGCGTGATCTTCATCGACCGCGTCAATGCCGCCAACAACCTCGCTTACTGCGAAACGATTTCTGCAACCAATCCATGCGGCGAACAGCCTTTGCCGCCGTACGGAGCATGTCTGCTGGGATCGATAAATCTGGCGCGACTCGTGAAGAATCCATTTTCGTCCAAGGCCGGCGTCGATTTGGCGGTGCTGGAGTCGCGCGTCGCGACCGCGGTGCGCCTGCTTGACAACGTGATAGACATTTCCCGCTATCCGTTGCCGGCTCAACGCGCCGAGGCGATGTCCAAGCGCCGCATCGGACTCGGCGTCACCGGCCTCGCAGACGCATTGATCTTTTGCGGTCTCGGCTATGGCGAAGCGGCAGGTCGCGCGCAGGCGGCGACGTGGATGGCGGCGATCCAGAACGCCGCCTATCGCGCCAGCGCAAGATTGGCCGAAGAGAAGGGCGCATTTCCGCTCTATGACGCGAGCGCATTCTTGAATCGGCCAAACGTGCTGCGGCTCGCGCCAGACGTTCAGGCGATGATTGCGGCGCACGGCGTGCGCAACGGCTGCCTGACGTCGATCGCGCCGACCGGCACGATTTCGCTGCTCGCCGGCAACGTCTCGAGCGGCGTTGAACCCGTCTTCGGTTTTTCGTATCGCCGGCGCATGCTGGATCGCGACGGCGCGGCGCGCGACGCCACCGTCGAAGACCACGCGTACGCCAAGTATCGCGAGCAGAACGGACCTGACGCGGCGCTGCCGGCGGTCTTCGTCACGGCCGATAGTTTGACGCCTGCCGAGCATCTCGCCATGCAGGCGGCGCTGCAGCCCTTCGTCGACAGCGCCATTTCGAAGACGATCAACTGTCCCGAAGGCATCGCGTTCGAGGATTTCCGCGACGTCTATCGCGACGCCTATCGCAGCGGCCTCAAGGGATGCACCACGTACCGTCCCAATGCGGTCACCGGAGCGGTGCTGTCTCCGACGCCAGCGCCCGCTCCGGCGGAAGCGGCGACGTCCGTTGTCGCGACGCCGCATCGTGATCCAGCCGCGCAGAAGACCGGCGGCGTCGTGTACATGACCAAGCCTCTGGCCCGCGACGCCGCGCTCGAAGGCGTCACCTACAAGATCAAATGGCCAGCGAGCGCGCACGCGTTGTATGTAACGATCAACGACATCGTGCGCGATGGACGCCGGCGTCCCTTTGAAATATTCATCAACACCAAGAACCTGGAGCATTACGCGTGGACGGTCGCGCTGACGCGGATGGTCAGCGCCGTTTTCCGGCGCGGCGGCGACGTATCGTTCGTCGCGGAGGAATTGAAGGCCGTGTTCGATCCGGAAGGCGGGCGCTGGATGGATGGGCGCTATGTGCCAAGCCTTCTGGCGGCGATCGGCGACGTGATCGAAGAGCACATGATCCGCACCGGCTTTCTCGCGCCGAGCGAGCCGCTCGCGCTGTCGGACCGGGCGCCGCGCGCGGCGGCGGCGGACGACGAAACGCCGACAAGAGATTTGTCGCCTAGCGGCGTCTCAACGGACGCCGCGACGCCGTTCGCAGCCGCGCGCGTCTGTCCCAATTGCGGTCAGCGGGGATTGCGCCGCATTGAAGGCTGCTGGACCTGCGCACATTGCGATTTCTCCCGTTGTGGATAGACGCAGCGGAACAGCCCGCGTTTCCGGTTCATTCATAGGAATTGACGCCTCTTAAGGTCCGGCTTCGTCTCGGCGCGTTTACTTCGCGCCGGACATATCGAGCCCGTCCGCTCGTCAACAGTTTCTTGACCATGGACCGCGTTGGAACGCGTCCCGTCAAATTTAGGCTTCAAAACTTCACTAACCTTCACTGATCGCGGGGTATGTCTGCTGGCAAAGAAAAGCGTACGGCCGAACGGCCGATCAGGGATGTTGCGTAATGAGTGCCGAAGTCATTGAGCTGGCCGCTGTGCGCGCCAGCCGATCCGCCAAGTTTTCGACGGCCGATGCCGGTCGCGCCGTCGTTCCAGTTTCAGGCGAAGCCGGCGCCCGCTTCCACTTCTGGACCGGCGCGTCCGGCAAACGCTACGTGCACACGGTCTACAGCCTGTTCGATTGTCCGCCGCTCGAAGGCGGCAACTACGTGCTGGTCCGCCGCGGCGACCGCGCGAAACGCGACCTGCTTGCCTTCGGCCGGCTGACAAACGAGACCGCCACGCTCAACCTCGCGGAAATCCGCCAGCGCGCCGCCATGCTCGGCGCCGACGAGGTCCACGTCCACCTGCTGGCTATGACGGCGCACGAAGCGCAAGCCGTGGAAGTGGACTTGAAGTCGGCGGAATTTGCGGCCCGCGCAAACTGAAGGACTAGGCCCGGTTTTGCGCCGGCTCGCGCCGCATCGCCGCAAGCGCGCTGCGGCGAACCTTGCCGTTGGCGGTGCGCGGCAAACTCTCGACAAAGATGACCTCGCGCGGACGCTTGTAGTCGGCAAGATTCGTGGCTGCGAACGCGAGCACCGTCTCGGCGTCAAGCGATGCGCCCGGCGCCGCAATGACGAACGCGCCAATAACAGATAGATCGGATCGAACGCGAATTTCCGCGCAGGCGACGTCCGCCACGCCCGGACACGCCGCGAGGGCCGCCTCGATTTCCTGCGGCGAGACGCGATAGCCGAGCGCGTTCATCACGTCGTCGGCGCGGCCGAGATGCATGACATAACCGTCCGCGTCCATGCGACCGAGATCGCCGCCGATGAACCAGTCTCCGCGCGTCGCCGCGGCGTCTTCATCGGGCCGCCTCCAATAGCCGAGCATCAGCCCCGGGTCGGAGCGATGCACGGCGACCAAACCTTCCGTGTTCGCCGGCAGCGGCGTCTCGCCCCAATCGACAGGCAGTATGGCGATGCGGCGGCCGGGCTGCGGTTTGCCGACGGCGCCCGGCCTTCGCGGCGTTGACGGGCTTGTCGAGATGTACGTCGAGATTTCGCTCATGCCGAGCGCTTCGTAAAGCTTCGTTCCGGTGCGCCGCTCCCATTCCCCGAACAACTCGTCCGGCGGCCGTTCGCCGGCGACGAGGCCGTGGCGCAGCGCTCCGAGGTCGATCGGACCGGCCGGCGCGTATTTGAGAATTTGCCGATAGAGGCTCGGAACGGCCGCAAAGAGCGTTGCGCCGGCGGCGCGGATGAATCCTGGCCAGAGTTCCGGCGTCTTTGCGCCCGTGTAGACGATCGCCGTGGCGCCGTTGGCCCAGGGATCGGTCAGACCGACGCCGAGGGTGTAAGTCCAATTGAAAGACCCGGCGTGCAGCATCCTGTCGTCGGCGGCTATGCCCTGCCAGCCTTGGTGCATCGGCCTGCGGCCCCACGCCGATCGTTGCGCATGTAGCACGCCTTTCGGCGTCGCGGTTGTGCCGGAGGTGTAGATCAGAAAGGCCGGATCATCGAATTTCGTCGCGGCGTAGCCACTAGGCCTTCCGCAGTAGCTGCTCGTCGCGTCATCCCAAAACATGGCGTCGACGTCATCGGCAGTCAGAAGGCGAACGCCCGAGGGGATTTGATTGACGAGCGATGCATCGGCAGTGGCGATGGCCGATGCGCCGCTATCTTCGAGCAGACCGTTCAACTCGCGCAACGTCAGTTGATCCGAGAGCGGCAGTGCGACGAAGCCGCCCGCGATCGCGGCAAAAAACAACAGCGCCGACCAACTGTGGTTGCCAAGGTGAATCGCAATGCGATCGCCGGGCGCCAATCCCAAGCGCTGCAATGACGCGGCCAACTGCAGAACGCCGCGCTCGATGTCGGCGAAGGACCAATTCTCGACCGCCTCGCGGGCGTCCGGGACGTTGTACACGAGCAGAGCCGGATGCCCGGGCCGTTCGCGCGCGGCGGCGCCGATGCAGTAGTGCGCCATGTTGAAAGAGTCCGGAGGATGCTCGGTCATTTGGCGTCGCCGCTCCACCACGTATCGACCGCATAACCGAACATCGGCGTCTTCTCCGGATGATTCAGGCGCGCCCAATACGCGACCCATTGCTTCGGCGCGTGAAACAACGGCACGACATAGTCGCCGGAAAGCAGCACGCGATCGAGGGCGCGAACGGCGGATACGAATTCAGGCTCGGTCTTGGCGGCGAGCATGGCCGCGATCATTGCGTCGACCGCAGGATTGGCGACGCCCGCAAAATTATAGGACCCCTTGGCGTCGATGGTCGCCGCCGACCAGCGAAAGAGCTGCTCGTTGCCGGGCGACAGCGACGCCGCCCACGTATTCTGAATCATGTCGTAGTCAAACCCCGCCAGCCTTTCCTGATACTGCGCGCTGTCGACGACGCGAACGCGAACCGCGATGCCGAGCGGCTCGAGGTTTCGCGCATAACTGAGCAGCAGCGATTCCTGTGAGCTGTTATTGGCGAGAATTTCGAATGTCAGCGGTGCGCCCGTCGCGATTTTGACGAGCTGGCCGGATTTGAGTTCATAGCCCGCATCGCGCAATAGCGCGAAAGCCGTCTTCTGATTGGCGCGGTTCTGCCCAGATCCGTCGCTGACCGGGAATTTGAACGTGCCTTCGAGTATCTCCGGCTTCACGGCGCCGGGGAAATTCGCGAGCAACGCGCGCTCCGTCGCGTCCGCTGAATTGCCGGCAGCAGAGAGCGTGGAGCGCTCGAAGTAGCTTGCTGTGCGCCGATAGAGGCCGCTGAAGAGCTTGCTATTGACCCACTCGGCGTCGAACAGCGACATCAGCGCCTGACGGACTCGCGCATCTTTGAAAACGTCCCGGCGCGTATTGAATACGAACGCCGTCATTCCTGCAGGAAGTGCGATATCGAACTCCCGCTTGACCAGGCGACCGTCGGCAAAGGCTGGAATTGCATAGCCGCTGGCCCAGCGCGCAGGATCCTCCTCAAGCCGCAAATCGATGACGCCTTGCTTGAAGGCCTCGATCATGACGGCGCCGTCGCGATAGTATTCGAAACGCACTTCGTCGAAGTTGAAACGTCCGCGATTGACGGGCAGGTCGCGCCCCCAGTAATCCGGATTGCGCTGGTAGGTGAGCGAGCGGCCAGCGTCCACGTTCGAGATGCGGTATGGCCCGGTTCCAACAAGCGGCGTGAGCGACGTTGCGTCGAACTTTTCAGGCGGCGTCGCCGCCTTCGAGACGACGGGCATCAGACCAAGGATCAAGGGCAGTTCGCGATCCTTGCTGTCCTCGAAGACAAAGCGAACGAGGCGATCGCCAAGTTTCTCGGCGCGCGTAACCTTTGCGAAGTACGTGCGATGGTTGGGGCGGCCTTTGCTTTTCAGCAATTCAAACGAATGAATGACGTCATCGGCCGTCACTGGAGTGCGATCGGTGAACTGGGCCTTCGCGTTCAGCGCGAAGGTCACGGATGCGCCGTCGGCGGCGACGTCGATCGTCTCGGCGAGCAGCCCATAAAGCGTGAACGGCTCGTCCAGACTCCGGCTCATCAGGCTTTCGAGCGCGAATTCGCGGACCCCGGACGCCGGCACGCCTTTGATGATCAGCGGGTTGAGCGTGTCGTATGAGCCAAGAACCGAAAGCGTGATGCGACCGCCCTTTGGCGCTGAAGGATTGACGTACGGATAGTTCTCAAAATCGCCGCCGAGCGCCGGATCGCCGTGCAGCGCAATCGCCGGTTTCGGATCGGCGATCGCGGGCGCGCCGATGCCGGCCGCAGCCAACAACGCTGCCACCCATGCGGCTTTCGCCCAGCCCCGCGCCGGCCTGCTTCTGCTTTCAGATTTCATACGGCTGAGCGGTGCTACCGCTTGAAATCGTTCGCCGTGTGACTCGCTTGCGAACATCGTTCTAAAATGCCGTAACGTCAGGAAAAATGACCTGTCGCGGCTCGTTGACGTCATCTTTTCTACGCTCCGCCAGCTTGCCGCAGTGGCCTCAGCGCCACGTCCTGCTAACCCTCCACCGCCATCCTCGAATGGGCCCTTTCGTGGCCACGGGATTGCCGCAATCCGAGCCTTAGTCCCGCGTGGGACGGCGCCTCGGAGCGCCCGAATCTGTGCCGGCTTTTGTCCGCGCACGGCGTCTTGAGGGAAGGGCTGGCGGGGCCGGCTCGCAGGCACAAGGATGTTGATCGGCATGACATATGCAGGATTGAGCGAGAGCGGCAAGATGTTGGCGTCAGTCGTGGTTCTCGCCGCGGCGACCGTGGCGGCCCCCGGCCATGTTTGGGCGCAGGGCGCCGAAAATGAAGTGACCATTCCCGCCAAGCCGGCGGCCCCCGCCGCGGCGCCTGCTCCGGCCGCCGCGCCTGCAGCGGCCAAGCCAGCTGCCGCTCCGGCCGCAGCCCCCGCCGCCAAACCCGCTGCGGCTGCGCCCGCCGCCGGCGCCGCGCCTGCCGCAGCCGCTGCTCCTGGCAACGGCGGCGCCAAGAGCGCTTGGGTCAAGCTTTGCGAAAAAGCGCCGATCATTAAGAAGGGCGAGGACGGCAAGGACGTCAAGGAAGAGAAGAACCTCTGCCTGACGCATCATGAACGTCTCGACGGCAATACCGGCATGGTTCTGGTCTCAGCCGCTATCCGGCAGGTCGAGGGCCAGGACAAGAAGTCTTTGATGATCATGGTGCCGCTCGGCATGGCGATCCCGCCCGGCGTTCGCGCGGCCGTGTACACCAAAGAGCAGTGGGCTGCCGCGGCCAAGAACGAAAAGGTCGACGAGAAAACCCTGAAACCGATCGAACTCAAATACTCGCTCTGCCACCCGGCCGGCTGCACAGCCGAGACGGAAGCGACCAAGGAAATCCTTGACCAGATGGCGGCCGGCGGCGGCATCATGGTCCTCGCCATGAACGCGGCAGCGCAGCCCGTCGGCTTCCCGGTGCCGCTCGAAGGCTACACGGAGGCGTCCGCCGGCGCTCCGGTCGACAACAAAAAGTACGCCGAAGCTCGCGGCGCGCTGATGAAGCAAATCCGCGAACGTCAGGCGCAGCTTGCCGAACAGTACAAGAAGCTGCCGCCGAACATGGTCGACGGTAAAGAGGTTAAGCCGGGCGCCGCGCCGGCCACGACGGGTTCAACCGCCGCCAAGCCTGCCGCTCCGGCAGCGCCGGCCGCCCCGAAAGCGCCCTGAGCCGAAATTCGTTGAGTAGCAAACTTGGAAACCGCGCCGACTCCCTCGGCGCTGTTTTTCTTTGGCGGCCGTTCCTCAGTTTCGATCGGAACGGCGAACCTGATATCGGCCGCGCTCGTCGATCTCAAAGTGGTCGGCGACGTCGGGATGGGTCACCGGGGCGCCGCTGTCGTCGGGAAGCAGGTTCTGCTCCGACACATAAGCGATGTAGCTCCCGTCGGCGTTCTGAGCCAGCAAGTGATAGAACGGCTGGTCCTTGCGCGGCCGGATCTCCGCCGGGATCGCCAGCCACCATTCTTCCGTGTTGGCGAACTGCGGATCGATGTCGAAGACAACGCCGCGAAACGGAAATAGCCGATGCCGGACCACGTCTCCGATGGCGAATTTGGCATGCCGGATTTCAGCCATGGCGTGGCGATTTCCTCAGGGCGGTCGCCCCGCGCTTGGCGACGGTCTCCGCCAAGCGGAGTCGCCAATCGCGAAGTTTACAGACCAAACTCTGCAGCGCGCTCCGGGTCTTTCGTCGCGACCAGCTTTGCGAGATCGACGATCACCTTGGCCTGCTTCCACGTGGCGTCGTCCTGCATCTTGCCGTCGATCATCACCGCGCCCGTGCCGTCCGGCATCGCGTCGAGAATGCGCTTGGCGAACTTGACCTCCGCCGGGTCAGGGGAGAACACGCGCTTCGCGATGTCGATCTGCGTAGGGTGAAGCGACCACGCGCCCAGACAGCCCTGAAGGAAGGCGTTGCGGAACTGCGCTTCGCAGGCTGCGGCGTCGGAAAAATCGCCAAACGGGCCATAGAAAGGCTTCAGGCCATACGCGAGACACGCGTCAACCATCTTGCCGACCGTGTAGTGCCAAAGATCCTGCTGGTAGAAATTGCGCGCTGCGGCGACGTCGTTGCCGGCGTCCGCCAGAACGCCGTAGTCCGGATGCCCGCCGCCGACCCGCGTCGTTTTCATGCCCCGCGATGCGGCGAGATCGGCCGGGCCAAGGCTCATGCCGTGCATCCGCGGCGACGCCGCCGCGATCGCCTCGACGTTGTTGACGCCTTCCGCCGTTTCGAGGATCGCGTGAATCAGAATGGGTTTCTTGACGCCGTGCTTTGCCTCGAGTTGCGCGAGCAATTGGTCAAGATAGTGGATATCCCACGGGCCCTCGACCTTCGGCAGCATGACGACGTCGAGCTTGTTTCCGACCGTCGAGACGATCTCGGTTACGTCATCGAGCATCCACGGCGAATTGAGACAGTTGATGCGCGTCCAGAGCCCAGTCGGTCCAAAGTCCGTGTCGCGCGCCATCGCGATGAAGCCCTTGCGCGCATTCTCCTTCTGATCGAGCGGCACCGCATCTTCGAGATTCCCAAGCACGACATCGACGCTTGCCGCGATTTCTCTAATCTTGCCGCGGATTTTATCGTTATGCGGCGGCACGAAGTGGATCATCCGCTCAAGCTTGACAGGAAGCTGCCGATACGGTTCGGGCGCCCCAATGGCGAGAGCCGAAAAGTGTTTGGCGGGCGTGCGCGTCAAGGCCATGGGCGATCAAGTCCTTTGGACGAGGCGAAGCTGATCTGGACTGTCGAATTAATTGGAAACCACGCCGCGCGCCAGAGTGACTGGCCTGTGCGGTCAATCGGACGCGGAGAGCGTCTGAGGCGCGGCGAGCCGATCTAGTCGCCCGCGGCACCGGGCGGGCGACGGCCGAAGTCCGGCGCCGCCGTATCCTGTCCGGCCTGGATGACGCCGCGGCGGATCGCGCGGCTCTCGTTAAACAGCCGCTCCAAGGTTTCGCCGTCGCCAAAGCGGATCGCTCGCTGCAGCGTCACCAAATCCTCAGAGAATCGGCCGAGCATTTCGAGAACAGCGTCCTTGTTGTTGAGGAAAACGTCGCGCCACATAACCGGATCGGACGCGGCGATACGCGTAAAATCCCGAAATCCGCCGGCCGAGAACTTGATGACCTCGCTGTCCGTCACCCGCTCAAGGTGGGCGGCCGTGTTGACGATGTTATAGGCGATCAGATGCGGCACGTGCGACGTTATGGCCAGAACAAGGTCGTGATGGTCGGGCGTCATGATTTCGACGTTGGAGCCAAGCCGGCGCCAGAAACTTTCGACCTTGGCGAGGGCGAGGCGGTCGGAATCGGCTTCCGGCGTCAGGATGCACCAGCGTCCGTCGAACAGCTCTGCGAAACCCGACTGGGGACCCGACTGCTCGGTGCCGGCAATAGGGTGGCCGGCAATGAAATGCGCATGCGCCGGCATGTGCGGATTCACGTCGCGCACGACAGCCGCCTTCACCGAGCCGACGTCCGAGACGATGGCTCCGGGCATCAGATGCGGGCCGATCTGCTCGGCGATTCTGGCGTAGGCGCCGACCGGCGCGCATAACATGACAAGGTCGGCGTCCTTCACGGCATCGGACGCGTTCGTGTAGGCTTTCGAGACGAGACCAAGTTCAACCGCCTTGTCGCGCGTTTCGGCGCTGCTCGACGTTCCAACGATATCGCCGACGACCCCACCGCGCCGCGCCGCGTGGCTGATTGACGAGCCGATTAGGCCAATGCCGATCAGCGCGAGACGCTGAAAAATCGGCTCTCGCTGATCCTCGGACATCAGCGCGATCCGCCGAGATAAGCCGCAAGGGCGTCGATCGCGCGGTCATTGTCGACTTGCGACCCGATTGTCATGCGCAGCGCATTGGGAAAACCGTAGGCCGCGACCTTGCGCACGATGACGCCTTTCGACTTGAGGAATTCATCCGCGCCCGCCGCCGTTTTCGAGCCGCCATCGGTGAAATGGAACAGCACGAAATTGGCCACGCTTGGCGTGACCGTGAGACCAAGCTTTTGCAGCGCGTCCGCGACGCGGGGCAATTCGGCGTCGTTGTGCAGCTTTGCCGCATCCATGTGCGCACTGTCATCGATTGCCGCCGCGCCGCATGCGATGGCCGGGGCCGAAAGATTGAAAGGGCCGCGAATGCGATTCAGCGCGTCGGCGACGGCGGTTGGGCAGTAGGCCCACCCGATCCGCAGAGCCGCGAGGCCGTGAATTTTCGAGAACGTGCGCGTCATCACCGTGTTCGACGTCGTCGCAACGAGTTCGATCCCGGCTTCATAGTCGTTACGGCTGACGTATTCGGCATAGGCCGCATCGAGCACCAGGAGGATATCGCCGCGCAATCCGGCGCGAAGGCGACGCACCTCGTCGATCGGAATGTAGGTGCCCGTGGGATTGTTCGGATTGGCGACAAAGACCACGCGCGTGCGCGTCGTGACAAGCGAAAGGATCGCGTCGACGTCGGTCGTCAGATTCTTTTCGGGCGCGACAACCGGAACAGCGCCATTGGTCAGGATCGCGATCCGGTAGACGAGGAACCCGTGCTCGGAATAGATCGCTTCGTCGCCCGGGCCGAGAAAAGCCCGCGCCAGCATGCCGAGCAGCTCGTCCGAACCGGAACCGCAGACGATCCGTGCGGCGTCGAGACCGTATCGGCGTGCGATCGCGGCGCGCAAGGCCGTCGCCTGACCGTCGGGGTAGCGGTCGAGTTCGGATGCCACGCGCCGGTAGGCGTCGAGCGCTTTCGGACTCGCGCCAAGCGGCGTTTCGTTCGAAGACAACTTGGCCGGCTTGATATCGCCCGTCGTTTTGCTTTCGCCCGGCACATAGGCCTCGATGTCGAGGATTCCGGGGCGGACGACAGGGCTGGCGTGCAGAGAAGCAGTCGACATATCGGCGGCTCGAAATTCGCTTTCGGCGGAGGAACGGATTCGCGCGTAGTGATAGGGGCTGGGCCTCTTGAAATCAAAGATTAAAGTTGACTTTAGCGGGCCGCGGCCTAGCAAACGGGTCTTTCCGTTGGATCCGAACGAGAACGCCTTGGCATGACCGCCGCGCCGCCAGATTTGACAGCCTCGGCGCTGCCGGGCCTCAGCGAAGCGCATGCGCCTTCAAGCCTTTTCGTGCGCTTCGGAGTTGACGCACCGTTGCGGCTGGCCTGCCAACAAGCCCTTGCGCCGTTCACGATCGCTTACCAGACATACGGCCGCCTGAACGCCGCCAAGTCCAACGTCATTCTCATTTGCCACGCGCTGACGGGAGATCAGCATGTCGCAAATGATCACCCCATAACAGGAAAGCCCGGATGGTGGGACGTCCTGATCGGTCCCGGCAAGCCGATCGACACGCGGCGCTTTTTCGTGGTCTGCGCCAATATCCTCGGCGGCTGCATGGGCTCGACAGGGCCGGCGTCAATCAATCCCGCGACCGGCGCGCCCTATGGTCTTCAGTTTCCGGTCATCACAATCGGCGACATGGTTGAGGCCCAGGCGCGTCTGATCGACCATCTCGGCGTCGATCAGCTCTTTGCGGTCATCGGCGGTTCGATGGGCGGCATGCAGGTCCTGGAGTGGGCGGCGCGCTACAAAGAGCGCGTGTTTGCGGCTATGCCTATTGCAGCGGCCGCTTGGCACTCCGCCCAGAACATCGCGTTTCATGAAGTCGGCAGGCAAGCCGTCATGGCGGATCCGGACTGGCGCCAAGGCGACTATTACGCCGCGGGAACGACGCCGAGAAACGGCCTCGCCGTCGCGCGCATGGCCGCGCATATCACTTATCTCTCGGAGGAAGCGCTGCAGCGCAAGTTCGGCCGGGCGTTGCAGGATCGATCCGAACTGACGTTTTCATTCAACGCCGAATTTCAGATCGAAAGCTATCTGCGACACCAGGGCTCGACGTTTGTCGACCGCTTCGACGCCAACAGCTATCTCTACATCACGCGCGCGATGGACTATTTCGACATGCGCGACCAATACGGCGAGGTGCTCGCCAACGCATTTCGCGGAACGCGCACGCGCTTCTGCGTCATTTCCTTTACATCCGACTGGCTCTATCCGACGAAGGAAAGTCGCGCGATCGTACAGGCATTGAACGCCGTGGCCGCCGACGTGTCGTTCGTCGAGATCGAGAGCGACAAGGGCCACGATGCGTTTCTGCTGGAAGAGCCGACATTCTTCGCGACTGTGCGCGGATTCCTCAATGCGGCGGCGCTGAAACGCGGTATCGACGCAGCGCCCGAGGCGGCCGCATGAACGACGTCGCTCATCCCGATAGTCATGCCGCGCCTCGAACTGCGCGCGTCGACCACGACCTTATCGCCGAGATGGTAGACGCGGGATCCCGCGTGCTCGACGTCGGCTGCGGGGACGGCGATCTTCTGCAGCTTCTGGCGTCGCGCAAAGGCGTCGACGGACGCGGCGTCGAAATCGACCGGGCGAAGGTCAACGCGTGCGTGGCCCATGGTCTATCCGTGATCCAGGGCGACGCCGATAGCGACCTCAGCAATTACCCGGACCAAGCCTTTGACTACGCCATTCTCTCCTTGACGATTCAAGCGACCCGCAATCCGAAAACGGTTCTGCAGAATCTTTTGCGCATTGGCAGACGCGCCATCGTCTCCTTTCCGAACTTCGGCCATTGGCGCGTGCGCACAGGGCTGCTGCTTGGCGGAAAGATGCCGATGACGGAGAATTTGCCGGACAGCTGGTATATGACGCCGAACGCGCATCTCTGCACGATCCGGGACTTCGCTGATCTCTGCAATGTCGTGGACGCCGACGTCGAAAGCGCCGTCGCATTCAACGCGTCCGGACAGCGGCTGCCGATCACGTGGTCGTTGTCGATGCAGAATCTTCTGGGTGAAAAAGCCGTGTTCATGCTGAAGAGCCGTCGGTCTTGCTAGGCCTTGCCGGCCGCCGACGGCGTTGCTTCCAGTTGCCTCAGGCGTCGCGCATCGCTGGTGCGATAGCCGCTGACAATCGGTGCCATCATCTCCTTGCGCGCTTCGACGATGACGACTCCGGCGACGCCGATTGACAGTCGAGAACCCACGCGCTCGATCGTGGGAGACGCTTTCAGGAGCACGCGCCGGGCCAGCGGCGGAAAATACAGCGCCTCCCCCCAATGCACCGGCGTAAACAGTGCGTCGGCAAGCTGCGACTCGATCTGCGCGCGACTAAATGGCAGGCCGTGCCCGAAAGGCGTGGCGTCCATGCGAGACCACACGCCCCGCCGGTTCGGCGCGATCACCAGCAGTCGTCCTTCGGGAGCGAGCACGCGCCACATCTCGCGCAGCAGCGGCCCCACGCGCTCGGCCTGCTCAAGCGCGTGAACCGCCAGCAGGCGATCGACCGAACTATCCGGAAGCGGCCAATGAGCCTCCTCGACGAGCAGGGAGTGGTTTGGTCCGCCGTGCGGCCAAACGAGGGCCCCCTGCCGCGCCGGCATCAGGCAGCCGAGACAGGCTGCTTCGGCGCGATACGACCCAAGATATGGCGATGCAAAGCCGGCGCCCATAAGGGTCAGTCCATCGAGACGCTTCCAGCGCTCGCGGATCCGCGACGACAGCTGGCGACGCACGACCTGACCCAGGGGCGTTCGATAGAAGTCTCTAAGCTTCGTGGCGTCGAAGGACATGATGGGCCGCTGCTCGCGCCGCCCAGCTGACGGCGCACCCATCTTTAGAGGATCATGCCGCCGAGACAAAGCAGGCCGGCGCAAGCCGGCCTGTCGTATGCTGCGTCACTCGACGTCTTTAGCGCGCCAGTGCGCGTCCAAGGCTCTGGACCTGCTCGCCGGAGAGACTCGGCTTGGCGCGGAACTGATCCCTAAATAGGAGAGCCGGACCCGAATCGCCCTGACGCACCGCCTTGACGGGCTGAATTTCGCCCGTTGCGGTGTCTACGACGACCTCCTCGATCACAGTGGAGCCATCTACGTAGACCGCTTCAATCCTGATCCCGACCTTATCCACGTCGACATCGCGGCGGCCAATCAGGAGATCCGAAGCGGCGCGGTTGAGCCAGCCCGGCAACGGCGACCCATCGAGTTGCGTGATGCGATACTCGATAATCTTACGAGCGCCGCGCTCGAGCGTATTCGAGATCTGCATGATCAATGTGCGATCGCGAACGAGGCTCTCGATGACGATCTGCTCGCGCGCGTTGAGTTCGCCAAGGTTGCCAGGAATGCTGTGACGTAGCGAAAAGCCGGGCAATCCGTCTATCCGGTACTCTTTGAAATCACGATCGAAGCCGGCGCGGAACGCGATTTCTCGCGCTCGCTCGGCGCGCACCGCATCTACGACGACGCCGTTGCCGTTGACCGCCCCTATGCCTCCAAGCGACGACACGCCATTCGCCGCCGCCACGACGATGCCGTCGCCCGACAGCTGACCGGCGAGGCTGTTCAGCGAGTGGATGTCAAAGACAGCGTCGATGACGGCGCCGTCCGCTGAAATGCTCTCGTAGCTCTGCAAGCCCGTAGATGCGTCGTCGTCATCAGTTTCAGGCCCATTGAAGCCGAATACAGTGTCTTTATCCGTGTAACCGTCGTCGCCGACGGTGATCGTGATCGTCGCTGTCGCGAAGCCGCCGTTTCCGTCGCTGATGGTATAGCTGACCGTATCGCGACCAATGAAGCCGGAAGCCGGCGTGTATTGGATCGAGCCGTCGGGCAGTACGATGACCGCTCCGTTGGCGGCCGAAGCCGACGTGACGGAAATCGGCGCATCGCCATCCGGATCGCTGTCATTCGCCAGCGCTGCAACGGTGATCGTCTCATCGAGCTGAGCTGTCGCAAAGTCGTTGCGCGCAACCGGCGGCGGATTCTGAACAGTCCACGAGAACGTGCGCGTCACAACCCCGCCGGCGCCGTCGTCGACCGTCAACGTAACGGCATATGGACCGCCGCTTGAGGCGTTCGGCGGAAGCGTTCCAGTGACCTGCCCCGTCGCGGGATTGATCGACAGTCCCGGCGGCAGGCCGGTCGCCGAATAGGTCAGCGTGTCGCCGTCGACGTCGGAGACGTAGGCTCCGAGGTTCAAAGATATCGTCGCGCTGTCATTCGAAACGGGGTTCGGGATCGGCGCGATGACCGGCGCGTCCTGCACCGGCGTGACGACAATCGTAACCGTGCGCGTAACCGTCCCGCCGTTGCCGTCGGACACCGTGAACGAGAAGCTGTCCGAACCTGAGTAGTTGGCCGTCGGCGTATAGGTGTAGGTGCCGTTGGAATTGACGACGACAGTTCCATGCAACGGATTGCTCGCCCGCGAATACGTCAGCGTATCGCCGTCGGCGTCGGTGGCGACCGGGAGCGAGCCCGAGAACGGCGTATCTTCCGGCGTTGTAATCGATGTTCCAGCCACCACCGGCGCGTCGTTCACCGGCGTAATGTTCAACGTCACGACCGCTTGCGCGAAACCGCCGTTGCCGTCGCTGATGCGATACGTGAAGCTGTCAGTCCCATTGAAATTGGCGTTTGGCGTGTAGGAGAATGTTCCGTTCGCGTTGAGCGTCAGCACGCCGTTCGATGGACCGGAAACGGGCGTGATGCCGTTGGCGCCATTGCCGTCGAAATCAACAACGGTCAGCGTATCGCCATCTACGTCAGAATCCTGACCGCTTGTCCCAGGCGTCACATCGCCGGAGATCGTCGCATCTTCAGCGCCCGTGAAAGCGTCCGCCACAGCAACTGGCGCATCGTTCACCGGCGTGACGGCGATCGTCACCGTGCGCGTCACGATTCCGCCATTGCCGTCCGAAACCCGGAATGTGAAGCTATCCGAGCCGTTGAAGTTTGCATTTGGCGTGTAGGTAAATGTTCCGTCGGAATTAACCACGACTGCGCCGTTAGCAGCGCCTGTCGCGAGGCTATAGGTCAGCGAGTCGCCGTCGACGTCGGTTGCGACCGGAAGCGACCCAGCGAATGGCGTGTCTTCCGGCGTTGTAATCGAGACGCCCGCCACAACCGGCGGATCGTTTACCGGCGTCACCGTGACGGCGACGGTCCGAGTCACAGAGCCGCCATTGCCGTCGGAAACTGTGAACGTGAAGCTGTCGGGTCCATTATAGTTGGCGTTCGGCGTATAGGAGTACGTGCCATTGGAATTGACGACGGCGACGCCATTGGCGGCGCCGGTCGCCAAACTGTATGTCAGCGTATCGCCGTCGACGTCCGTTGCGACCGGAAGCGTTCCGGAGCGTGGCGTGTCTTCCGGCGTCGTTATCGACGTGCCCGTAGCTACCGGCGCATCGTTCACCGGCGTGACGGTGACGCTCACCGTCGCGGTCGCGAAGCCGCCCTCGCCGTCGCTGATCTGATAGGCGATCGTATCGACGCCGTTAAAGTTCGCGGCCGGCGTGTACGTGATCGTGCCGTCGCCGTTGATCGTGACGACGCCGTTGCTGGCCGTCGCCGTCGTGACGGTGAGGGAATCGCCGTCTGGATCGTTGTCGTTCGCCAGAACCGCAATCGTAGCGGACGTGTCCTCAGCCAGTGTCGCCGAGTCGTTTGCAGCGATCGGCGCCGGGTTAGACACCGTCCACGTGAAAGTCGTCGTGACATTGCCGCCCGGATTGCCGTCGCTTGCCGTGACCGAAACCGTGTAGGGCCCGCCGACGGACGCGCTGTTGTCAATCGTGCCGGTGATGACTCCGGTCGCCGGATTGAAGGTGAGGCCAGGCGGCAAACCGGTGATTGCATACGTCAGTGTATCGCCATCGGCGTCCGTGAACGCCGTCGATACGTTGAGCGTGACGCTCTGTCCGTCGGCGTTCGAGCGGTTGGTCAGGCCCGTTGTGGTCGGCACGTCATTGACGGATCCGATCGTCACAGACACGGTCGTCGTCTCGGTCACGCCGCCGGACGTCACAGTGTAGGTGAAGCTGTCGGAGCCGTTGAAATTGACGTTCGGCGTGTAGGTGATCGCGCCGTTCGCCAGGAAACTCACGGTTCCGCTCGCGCCCTGCGTTACGCTCGTGACTGCACGACCTGCGTTTTCAAACGTGTCCGCTGTCGCGCCATTTGTTCCGGTGATGGCGTTGAAGGTGATCGCCGTATCTTCGTTCGTGGTCACCGCGTCGGTCGTTATGTCAGCCACGGGCGTAACCGTGATGCCGACCGACTGCGACGCCGAGAGCGCTCCGTCGCTAACCGACGCCGTGACTCCAGCCGATCCGTTGTAGTCTGCCGTCGGCGCAAAACTCAATCCGTTGACGGCGGCGTTGATCGCAGCGGCCGTGCCGGCGACGGTGACTGTACCCGTCCCGTTGCCCGTCACGGTTACGCCGGCGGTGCTGCCAAGCGTGAGGCGTCCATTCGCCGCCGAAAGCGTCAGCGTCAGCGACCCACCGTCGACGTCCGCGACGACGATCGCATTGCCGTTTCCGGTTGAGAATACGAGCGGCGAATCTTCGCCGGTCGACTGCGCGCCTGGCGCCGCCAAAGTCGGCGCGTCATTGATCGCGTTTACGGTCACCGTGACCGTGGTCGTCTCGGTAACGCCGCCGGACGTGACGGTGTAGGTGAAGCTATCAGAGCCGTTGAAGTTGACGTCGGGCGTGTACGTTACCGAGCCGTTGGCGAGGAACATCACTGTGCCGTTCGCGCCCTGCGTCACGCTGGTGACGGCGCGCCCCGCGTCTTCGAACGTATCGTTCGTCAACACGTTGAACGTCGCAGCCGTATCTTCATTCGTCGAGGCGCTATTGGCGACGATATCGGCTACTGGCGTAATCGTGAGGCCGACGCTGCCGTTCGCCGTCGCCGCCCCATCCGTCGTCGAAATCGTGAGCAGCGCCGCGCCGTTGTAGTCGGCGGCCGGTGCGAACGACAGGCCCTCAAGCGCATTGGTGATCGCTGCGGCTGCGCCTGAAATCGTGACCGTGTTCGTGCCGTTGCCCGTCACGGTAACGCCGGCCGTGCTGCCGAGCGTGAGTGCGCCATTGGTGACCGAGATCGTGGTCGTCAGCGTATCGCCGTCGATATCGGCGATCACGATTGCATTGCCGTTGGAAACGCGGAAAACGCGCGCCGTGTCTTCCGCCGTCGTCTGCGCGCCCGGAACGACCTGCGTCGGAGGGTCATTGACGGCGGTGACCGTCACGGTGACGGTCGCCGTCTCGGTGACGCCGCCGGAGGTGACAGTGTAGGTGAAACTATCCGAGCCATTGAAGTTGGCGTTCGGCGTGTAGGTCACCAAGCCCGCGGCCGTAAACGTCACCGTGCCGTTGGCGCCTTGCGTGACGCTCGTCACAGCCCGGCCCGCGTTCTCGAACGTGTCGTTCGTGAGCGCGTTGAACGTGATCGCCACATCTTCATTGGTCGTTCGCGCATCGGCGACGATATCGGCGACCGGCGCGACTGTAATCGCCACGGACGAGTTCGCCGCGCCGACGCCGTCTGTCGTCGAGACGGACAGCGAATCCGCGCCGTTGTAGTCCGATGTATTTCGGTAGGTCAGTCCGTTAAGCGCGGTGGTAATCGCTGCCGGGCTGCCGGTCACGACAACCGTTCCCGTGCCGTTGCCGACAACCGTCACGCCGGCCGTCGATCCAAGCGTCAGCGTTCCGTTTGCGACGGAAAGGGTCGTATCGACCGTCGCGCTGTCGCCGTCGAGCACCGTGATGGCGTTGCCGTTCGCGGAGCTGAAGACCAGGTTCTGATCTTCATTGACGTTCTGCGCTGCAGGTACGCCGTGGAACGGATCATCGTTCTCTGGGTAGATCGTCAGGGAGACCGTGGCCGTGCTGACGCCGCCGTCGGCGTCGATCAGCTGGTAGGCGAACGAGTCCGTTCCCGTGTAGTCGAGATCCGGCGTATAGGTGAAGGTCCCGTCTGAATTGAGAACAAGCGTGCCGTTAGCTGGTCCTGAGACCGGCGTCGTGTTGACGGTCAGCGTGTCGCCATCGGGATCGGAATCGTTGCCAAGCACGTTGCCGTTGAGCGGCGTATCCTCTTCCGTCGTGAACGTGTCGGCCACGGCGTTTGGCGCCGGGTTGGTCACGGTCCACGTGAAGCCGCGCGAAACGCTGCCGCCGGCGCCGTCGTTGGCTGTCACGGTGACGGTATAGACGCCGCCGACGCCGCCCTGCGAGGCGCTCGAAGTGAGCGTTCCGGAGATGACGCCCGTTGCAGGGTTGATCGAAAGGCCCGCGGGCAACCCGGTGGCCGAATACGAGAGCGTATCGCCGTCAACGTCGCTGAAGACGGTCGACGCATTGTAGCTGTCGGTTTCGCTATCCTGACTCGACTGATTGACGAGCGCTCCAGCGGTTGGCGCATCATTGACCGGCGTGACCGTGATCGACACGGTCCGCGTTACGAAACCGCCATTTCCGTCGGAAACGGTGAACGTGAAACTGTCGGGTCCATTATAGTTGGCGTTCGGCGTGTAGGTGTACGTGCCATTGGAGTTGACGACGGCGACGCCGTTCGTCGGGGCTGTAGCGAGGCTGTAGGTCAGCGTATCGCCATCGACGTCGGTAGCGACCGGAAGCGAACCTGAGAACGGCGTGTCTTCCGCCGTCGTTATCGAATCACCGGCGACGACCGGCGCGTCGTTGACGGCGGTGACCGTCACGGTGACGGTCGCCGTCTCGGTGACGCCGCCGGAGGTGACAGTGTAGGTGAAACTATCCGAGCCATTGAAGTTGGCGTTCGGCGTATAGGTGACCGAGCCGTTCGCAAGGAACGTCACGGTGCCGTTGGCGCCCTGGGTCACGGACGTGACAACGGCGCCGGCGTTCTCGAAGCTGTCGGCGGTCGCGCCGTTGGTGCCGGTGATGACGTTGAACGTCGCCGCCGTGTCTTCGTTGGTCGTCACCGCGTCGTTGGTGATGTCGGCGACCGCCGTCACCGTGATGGCGATCGAGTTCGAGGCGGTCGCCGCGCCGTCCGTCGTCGAGACGGAGAGGCTCGTCGAACCGTTGTAGTCGGCCGTTGGCGCATAGGTGATGCTGGCGATCGCTGCGTTGATCTGCGCCGCCGTGCCGGCGATCGTCACGGTTCCCGTGCCGTTGTTGGTGATCGTCGCGCCGCCGCCCGTCACGACCGTGATGGTCCCGGCGCCCACCGGGAGGGTGAGGGTGGTCGTCAAGGCGCCGCCGTCCACGTCGGCGACGGACGTTCCGGTGATGACCCGGTTCGTGTCTTCCGCCGTCGTCTGCGCGCCCGGAACGACCTGCGTCGGCGGATCGTTCACCGCATTCACCGTGATCGTGACGGTGGCTGTCGAAATGTCGCCGTCGGCGTCCGTAACGCGGTACGTGAACGTGTCCGTCCCGTTGAAATTGGCGTTGGGCGTGTAGACGAATGCGCCTGTCATCGTGTTGAAGGACGTCAGCGTGCCGTTCGCCGGTCCCGTCAACACCGTCACGGACGTGATCGGCGTGTCGCCCAGATCGTCGTTCGTCAGCACGTTGCCGCTGATTGCAGTGTCTTCATTGCCAGACGCCGTATCGTTCACGGAGTCGGGCGCGCGATCGACGTTGATCGTGGCGACAGCCGTGTTTGATGTCGAAATCCCGTCGCTCACCGTCACGTGGATGACGCGCGGCGTCGCCGACGGCGTGTCGGTCGTGTTCTCGAACTGAATGAGCTCGATGGCGTCGGCGTACTGCGCTTGCGTGAAGTTGCCGGACAACGTCACAAGGCTATCCGTTCGCGTCCACGCAATGCCGCTCGGCAGCGTGCCGCTGGCGGCCGACGAGCCGTTGACCAGCAGTCGATCGCCGGTCGCCGGATTTGTCAGTGTGATCGAAGCGCCGCGGATAATCGTGCCGTCACCATCGAAGATCGAGCTGTCGGTATCGGCGATCGAGACGGCCGGGCCATTCTCCGTGTAAGTCGCGGTCCAGTCGTTGTTGGCCGTATCGGCCGTCGTAACCGTTGTGGTGGTCGTGCGCGTCGCCGTAAGGACGACGTTGTCGATTGCGATATCGTCAGCGCCGGCGCCGGACGGCCCGTTGCCGTAGGTGAAGACCAAATTGCCTGATGCCGTAATTCCTGCCGGCAGGGTGATGGTGACGGTCGTCAGAGCGCCTGTAACTTCGTTGGTTACAGACAGCGTTTGCGCTGGACCGCTTGCTCCGTTGGAGTAGACCCAGGTCCCAACGATGCCTGCGGCGTTGGCCGTTCCGCCCGCAAAGGTCGTGAACGTCGCGTAGGTGACGCCGGCATAGGAGATCGTGAGCGTATTGTCGTTGGCCAGCAGAATGTCCTCGTTCTGCCAAGCCAATCCGAACGACAAGCTCGTGACTTCGTCATGCGTTGTAACCGTCGTCGTGCTCGTCGCGGTATTGGTCGTCGTTGTCGAATCAGCCGGAACAGTGACGGCCTGGGTCAGCGTCGAGTTGGCGCCAGGATTTTGCGTCCAATCCCAGCGGCCGTCCGTACCGTTGAGGACAACGGCGCCGGCGTTCGCCTGAGAACCTTCAGTCCACGGCGCTGGCGGCGTTCCGCTCGCCGCAGTGCCGAAGTTGCCCGACGTGATCAGATTCGACGTTGTGTTGCCGCTTGACGGCGAAGGCGTCGGCGTCGAGTTGAGATCGACAATCGGAGCAAAGGCATTGTAACCGAAGTCGCGCGCGAGGCTGCTGCCGCCGATCAGCGTGATGGTTTCAGTCTGGGTCGAGCCGCCCGTCGTGGACGCCGCCGTGCCGAGAATTCCGTTCGTATCCGTGACGCGGACGATGTAGCGGCCCGGCGTCACGCCGGAGAACAGATAGTTGCCGCTGGCGTCGGTCGTATCGGTCGCGAGGACGCGTTCGCCGACGTCCACGACGCCGTTGTTGTTGACGTCGTCGATCAACTGCACCGTGACGTTGGCGATGCCCGTGTCGCCGGCATTGAAGACGCCATCAGTGTTATTGTCGTCAAAGATTTTGTCGCCGATGCTGCCCGTCTGCGGGATCCAAGACGCGGCATCCGGCGGTGCCGTGATGGCCGTCGTGCCATCCGTCGTAATCGCGATCGCTGCGCCGATGTTGGCGCCGGTCGTCGCATTCACCCGCTGGATCGACGTGTTGATGATGTAAGTATTGCCATTGACGTCGTGAGCCGCTTGCGGTCCCGTCGATGCGTACGCCACGTTGGAAATCTGCAAGCCCGTCGACAGGCTGTAGCGCGTGATGCCGGTCGCCTGGCTGACGCTGACAAGCGCGTTCCCTGCCACGTCGATCGAGAGATCGCCCCAGTCGTTCGTGCCCGTAATCGCCGCGCCGAAATTCGTGATCGCCGAAACGGTGCGGCCGGCGCCGGTGAATGTGATCGCGTAGATCTGATCGTCGGTGCCGGTGACGTTCTCGACGCCGAGATAGAGCACGCCGTTGTGGAATGTCGCCGAGCCGCTTCCGAGGCCGGTCGTTCCAACTGTAAGGCTGGCGCCGGCGCCGTTGTTCGTCAGATCGCTGTCGATCAGAATATGAGTGTTATTGACGAAGTCGTAGGCGAACAGCGCGCGGTTGGTGTTGGCGCCGGTGTTGTCGGTGTAATAGATGAGGCCATTGGTTTGGTCGATGGCGATCGAGTTGGCGGGACCCGTGAAGGCAACGCCGCCGATCGTGCCCGGAATCGTCGTGATCGCGGTCGCCTTGCCCGTCGTCGTATCGACCGTATAGAGCGTGTTGGCGACGCCGATGACGAGCGAGCCGTTTCCGTTGTTGACGGTCACGGCCAGGACGTCGTCATAGGCCGCTTGACCTTCAGCGCTGATCGCGACTCGGCTTTCAATGGCCCCTGTTTGATATTCGAGATCGAAGTCGCCGCCGTGAGCGAGGCTTCCCGTCGCGTCGGTGGATGCGGCGACATCAGCGCCGGTCAACGCGGCAAAGAGATCGGCTGCCGCGCGACCCTGCTCGCCTGAGCCGAAGGCGCAACCGTAGATCAGGATATCGCCGTCAGCGGACAGCGCTTGGCCAATCGACTGAAGCTCGCTCGCATACGCCTGAAGATTTCCGCCTGTGACAATGCTGTTGCCGAGGATCAGCGAGCCTTGGTCGCCATGGGAGATGATATGGATGCTGCCGATGTCGGTCCGGCCGGCGAGATAGGACGAAATTTGCTCCAGGCCATCTCGATTGGAATCGAGCACGACCACTTCCGCTGACGGGTCGACGCCGGCAAGATGAGCGGACGCGTTGTTCACGGCGGAGTCGATGAAAACGATTTGCACGGATGGTGCGCTCTCGGCGGCGGCGGAGCCATCCGGCATCGATGACGCAAATGCGATCGACTCGGTCGCCGCCGCGTGGGGCGCCGCCGACGAGTCACCATCACTTGGCCCTGAATCCTGATGCGCGCTTTGGTCAGCTGCAGCAGCGGTCGCGACGGCTGCGCCGTCAAACGCCATGCGCTGCTCGAGCGCTCGGTACGACAGTCCCGAAGAATGCTCTCGAATCAGCTCGTCGAAGGACTTAAGCTTTCCCTGCTTGGCGAACGCGCCGCCGCGCACCATCGAATTCATCCGCGCACCACACTCAAAACGGAGTTCCGGCGGGGGCCGGATCTCTACTCCTGAGCATGAATAAACAGGATATGTATTTTACAATCCTTTATACGCAGCGCTATTTTGGTCTGTTTAAAATATAAGAAATCATCCAATTTGAATAAATTACTGAATAGCTAATTCTTAATCGCTGGAAAATAGAGATTGACATATCGTTGACGCGGCGAGCCTTCCAACGGCGCGCGGCTTTCTAGATGCCGCTTTCTCGCACGAGCACGGCTGCAATTCGTCGAAAAGCTGCGCCGGCGAAGCTCTGCCGCGCTCCGTCGAGACGCACAACGCCGCGCACCGCAAACGGCGCAGTTGGGGCGCCGGCAACGTCGAGCGTGGCGAGGTAGACGGCTTCCACCGGGGCCAATCGATTCTGAGACGGGGCTGCCCGCACCGGCCGGACGGCGATGCGACCGCCGTGGGTCGACGCCAATTCCGGAATTTCCAGCGCGCCCGACCCGGCTTCGGCGATTGCGTTCAACCGAACGACGGAGGTCCCGATTCCCACGCCATCGGGGATGAAGACCCCGCCAGCGCCAGCGGCGACGCGCGGCACGTCGCGTTCGGCAACGTATCCGCGAGCGACAAGTTGCGACTCGCCTTTGATCAGCGCGACGAATTCCTTCCGCGAGATGGCGCGGGATGCGTGAACATCGGAATTGAACTCGGCGATGCGGCCGCTGATCGGGGCGCGGATTTCGAGCTCTGCGACTTCGCGCTCAATACCGACGATCTCTGACGTTACCGCTTTGAGTTCTTCAGCCAGGACGAGGCTTTCCGATCGATCCGCGGCGTCCGCGCCGCGCCGCGCCATGCGAATCCTGATCAATGCCTGCTTGCGTCGCGCGACGGCCAGACGATAGTCGAGTTCTCGCGACGACAACACGACGAGGACGTCGCCCGCCGCAACCCGATTCCCCGCTTTGGCCCGCACCTCCGCCACCATGCCCGATCGCTGGGGATACACGCGGGCGACATCGGACGATTCGAGCACGGCGGGGATGCTGACCTGGGTCGACAACGGCGTCACGGCAAACGTGAATAGGGACGCGGCAATCGCCATTGTCGCGCGACTGCGGTGCGTCGCTAGTATTTCCCCGCCATCGCGGCGCCACTCGACAATCTCGGCCCAGACGGGTCGGAGGACGAAATAGACGATTTCGATCAGGAACAACACGATTCCCAGCAGCTTGAACGCCATGTGATAGACAAGCAGCGCGATGCCGGTGAAAACGACAAGCCGATAGAGCCACGTCGCCCAGGCGTACCCGATCAGAGTTTTTTCGATTGCGGGCGCAAGCCGCTCAGGAGCTGGGCGGCCAAGGCCAAACAGAATTTCCCGCATGCGCCACCGTCCGAATGCGAACGCGCGCTCCTGAAGATTCTCGACTCCGATCAAGTCGGCGAAAAGATAGTAGCCGTCGAAGCGCATCAGCGGGTTGAGGTTTACGACGAGGCTTAGAACCCAGCCGACGGTCGCCATCGTGAAAGCCACGCTCTTGGCCGGACCTTCTGGCAAGAACGCCCAGACAAGCGTCGCAAAGCATGCGATCGCGAGTTCAACCGCCACGCCCGCGGATCCGATCATCAGTCGCTTGCGCTTGGAACTAAGCCGCCACGCATCCGTCACGTCGGTGTAGAGCACCGGAAACATGACGAGGAAACAGACGCCCATGCTCGGCACCCGGCAGCCGAAGCGGCGCGCGGTGAAGGCATGACCGAGTTCATGCAGGCTTTTGACGACAATAAGCGCTGCGCCATAGGCCAGCGCACCGTCGAACGAAAAGAAGTGCTGGAACGTCGTGACAAAAGCGTCCCACTGACGTGACGCAAGATATAGCCCCAATGCGCCGGAGACGAGGACGAGCGCCAGGAAGCCGCGCGCATAGAGGGGCGCGACCCAAGGCGCAAACCGGTTGAGAAAGGGCTCCGGGTGGAAAAGCGGCAGCTTGATGTAGAGGTAGTTGTGGACGATCCACATGAGCCAGCCGTGCCGGGTGCGATCGGCAAGCGCCGCGAAGTGGCGCCAATCGCCCGTAGGCGCGTCGAGCGTCAAATTCTGCTCGCCGAGAAACTTGACGAAGTCGCCAATCTCCTGGCTCGAGACGTCTTGGCCGAAGGTCGCCTTGAAATTCGCCTGGAGCGCCGCGTACGTCGCGCCGCCATTCCACAGCGACAAGAGCTGATAGGCAGTTTCGCCGAGCGAAACGTAGCGATGCTGAGCCGCATCGATCACGATCCACGTCGGTCGGCCGTCCGCGCCGGCGCCTCGGGATTCGAGGCGAAGATCCTGGCGCAGATCAGGAAGCCTGGGCTCAGCGGTCGCGGTCATATCAAAGTCCGAGCCACTGCCGCATGGCCGTCAACGGACGGCGGAAGAGGTAAAGTCCGAGCGGCACGTCATCGCCGGAAATTTGCGCCGTGCCCCGGACGCCGAGGCGCGGCGCGGGTCGCGCCTCGGCGTCCGTCGCAAGCGTCGCGATGACGCGGAACGACATGACGTCATTCTCGCCGGCATGCGCCTTGTAGTCGGCGCGCTTCACCGTCGCCGCCCAAGGCCGCAGCGGATCGCTGTCGAGGAACAGCTTCACCCGTCCGCCTGGGGCAAGCGCAATCGCATCAGAAACCGGCAATTCGACACGCGCCTCGACCGCGTCGGCGTCGGCCACTTCCAGGATGCGCTCGCCGACGGAGACGGGGCGGCCGATCAACTCACGCTTGTCCGAATACAGCGCGAGACCTGACCGCGCCGCGCGGATCTCAGTCTTATCGAGAAGATCGCGCGCAAAATCGCGCTCGGCAAGCTTCAACGAAAGTTCTGAACGCGCGATCGCGATCTCGTGCAGTCCGCGCGCATCGCTGAACGCCACCTGATTCGCCTGCTTGAGCTTTGCATCAGCCACTTGCACCTCGCGCTCGGCGACCAGAACGCGGTTGCGCAGCGTCGTATCCGTCATCTTGACGATTACATCGCCGGATTTGACGGGTTGGTTCGGCGCGACCCTGATTTCTTCGATCACGCCGTCAATCGGCGCCGCGACGACGAACGGATCGCGCGGAATAATTTCCACCGGCGCGAGCGCAGACAAGGGAACGGGGATCAGCAACAACGCTGCGGCAACGGCGGCGACGATCGCCGCGCTGGACTTCTTGATCTTGAGCGCATCGAATCGGGCGGCGCGTCGCGACCCGCTGAGGGCGGCCAACGCATGCGCGTACGCGCCTGCAAGCCGTTTTGCGACGATAAGGTCCGAATCGCTCCATGCGTCTTCTCGCGCCAGAACGATGCCTCCAAGTCTCGGCTGATCGAGATGCTGCAACGGCAGCCAGACCAGCGCACGAAAAGGATACGACGAGGCGCCGGGGCTCTCCGCCGCACTGGCCAAGTCCAGCCGCGACGTGACCGCAAGCCCACCGACGGCGTCAGCGTCCGCAATGACCTCTTCGATCATTTGCACCAGCGGCGCTGACCGGTCGACGGAAGGTAGCGACGAGACCGCCTTCACGTGTTCGCCGCCGCTCAACGCCTTGCGCGTCACGAACACCTGCCGCGCGCGCGTCAGCTTGCGCGTCTCGTTCGCGATAAGGAATAGCAAGTCGCGTTCGCTGGCCGCTTCGCGCGCAGCCGCTTCGACCTTCAGAAGCGCAACCAGCGCCGATTGCCCGTCGACGCCCTGCGGCGCACGAGCGGACGAGACTACTTTCGCGGAGACGGCCGGCGCCGGGGCCGGCTTCGCGGGTTCCGCCGGCTTGTCGGATGTACGCACGATGCGCTCGGATCGAAGCATGGCTTAGCCATTCGGCTTGTCAAAGTGCGCGACGCCGCTCATGCCGGGAAGAATGTCGGCGGGCGGCGTCTCGAACGCTGCGATAATCTTCACCATCTGGCTGACCGCATCGACGGCCGCGCCAATCCGTACGACATTCGCGGCGTAGTCCCGGCCGGTCTCGTCCGCGGTAAATGCGAACCGCGCATGTGGCTTGATCCACCCGAGCCAATTTGACGGCACGATCAATTCAATCTCCAGCCGACCGTGGCCAACGATGGTGAGGAACGGCTTGCCCTGCTGGGGTTGCTCGAAAACGTTGATGGCGAGGTCGGCGACACGGCCATCGAAGGGCGCAAAGATCTCGCAATGACTGACGCGCGTTTTCAGCGAACGGGCCTCGGCCTCCGCCTTCGCGACCCGCGCTTTCGAAATATCGACGTCGTGCTTTCCGACGGCGCGGAATTTTTCGAGCTGCGCGTTGCTCTCGACGGTCAGTTGCATCTCGGTCCAGACCGCCTCTGCGGCCTGGGCCTCAGCGCGGTAACGCTCGCAATCGAATGCGACAAGCAGTTCTCCGGCCTTAAACGCCTCGCCCGTGCGAAAGCCGATTTTCGAAACCGGAGCGACGACATCGGTCGAGATCGCCGCCTGATCGATTGCTTTGACGACGCCGCGGACCGGCACGTCCCCATCGTCAATCGACGCGCCGTCAGCAAGCGACGCGCTGCCCGCGGCGACCGCCGCGACCGCAGAAACGATCGCCAAGCGAGAAAACAATCCGGGGGACATTGACGCTCCAGACAACCCGATCGCGGCCGTATCGGCGCGCATGGCGACAATTGCGCTTCGGCGATTTCCGGGTCGTTAAGCAGAACGGCGGCTCAACAAACTTGGTTAAGCGTTCGCTAATTCTTGTCCTGAGCCGAGGCCAAGCGCTTCGACCAGCCCGCGTTCAGGTCACCGCGCTCGAACCAGAGATGTTTGAGAGTTGCGGTGACCTGGGCGACGCTCTGCGTGCGATCAATCTCCCACGCATAGGGATCAAGGCCGAGCGACGAGAACAGATTCGCAAAGGCGTTCTGTAACTGGGCGTAAGCGATATCGTACTTCGCTTCGGCGACCAGTGTATTCATCTGTTCGCGAATGAGCGTCTGGTTGCTGATGCGCTCTGCATTGGCTTCGGCCCGCATTTGGTCGAGTAGCCGGCGCTGCACATCGCGATATTCGGATGCAGTGCGCAGCTCCTTTTGCGCATGGATGAATCGAATGCGCGAAACGTGCACCTGCGTCATCACCGCCATCGTCACTGCGAGAGCGCGTTCGCCCAGAAGCTGATCCTGGAGATCGATGACGTCGCGGCGCGCCGGGTAGGCGAAAGCCTTCAGCAGGTTCCAGCTCGCCTTGGCGCCCCAGTTTGTCCAGTCCTGGTTGAGGAGGAAGCTGTTGCTGTCGTAGTTCGCGCCCGCATAGAGCTGCATGCCGGGCAACAGTTCGAGCAGCGCTGCGTCAGCCTCGTGCAAATTGATGCGCTGGCGGTATTGTATTTCGCGCAGTTCCGGCCGGTTGTAGACCGCGGTCGCGATCATATCCTTGAGGCCGGCGCGAAGTTCGAGCGAGCCCTGCCGCCGTCCTTCGTAGGACAAACGAAACGGCGTTCCCGGCGCCAGGTTCATCAACGCCGCAAGCTGCGCCTTGGCGGTGTTCAGGTCACGCTGAATCTCGCCGATCTTCTGCTTGATCTCGACAAGTTCGCGCTCATAGGTCAGTGCGGTGATCGGCGAGGTTTCGCGCTGGCTGTAGAGCGTGCGGGTCTCTTCCAGCGCCAGCTTTGTTTCGCCTTCGAGCGCGGAGAGCTTACTCATCAACCGCTCGGCGCTGACGGCGCGCCAATAGGCGGTGCGGACGTCTTCCACGACGCGGTGGATGACCTTGCGCCGCAACTCTTCCTGGACGAGAAACTTGTCGGCGTTCTGCCGCGCGCGCACGTAGGACAGGCCGAAATCCAGAATGTTCCAGCTAAAGCCGATATCGGCCGATTTGATTTCTTTTTCCTGGCTGGTCGAAGAACCGAAGTTCGACGTGTTGCTTTCGAGGTTGAAACTCGACGACGCATTGAAATTATCGCGGCCGGCGTAGCCGCTATTGGCGACCAGATTGGGCAACAGGCTGTAATGCGACAGGTTGAGTTCAGCCAAGCGGACGGCGGACTCCGCTTCCTCGACGCGATGGTCGAGATTGTACTTCAATGCCCGAGCCATCGCTTCGTACAGCGTGATCTCGCGGGTGATCGGTTCTTGGTTTGCGGTAACGGAGCCGGTGTTGATCTGCGCGGTTACGGCGAGTTCCTCGTCAGTCAACGGCGTTGGGTTGATGGTGCACCCGGACAGCGCGCCCAACGCCAGTAGGCCCAACCCAAGAATTCCAAATGCGCGCATTTCGCTGTCCAGCTGGTCGACAAATCACGCGAAGCAACTGGACACCACACCCTTGACCGCCGGCAATCGGCGCACACGTCACGGGCCGCGAATCGCTCCTCGCGGGGCGAATCGCTCATTGTTATAAAACCGAATATGTCGGCCCAAAAGGTTACTACCGATTAAAACTCTTTATACGCAGCTTCCAGCAGCGCCCGAACTACACCTTCGTACACGCGACCTTACCGAGAAAATCCAAGCGCGCCGCTTTACGAGGATTCGGCCGGAACGGCGAGTCTGCGAGGGTTTGACAGCGGCGGAGGCGGCAAGCACATTGCCCGTATGCCGCCGCTCGAAATTGCCCAGATCCCCTGCCTTTCTGACAACTATTGCGTGCTTCTGCATGCTCCCGAAACCGGCGAGACGGCCGCGATCGACGCCCCGGATGCATCGGCGATCAAGTCGGCGCTGTCGCAGCGCCACTGGCGGCTGACCCGGATCTTCGTGACGCACCACCATAACGACCACACCGGCGGCAACCTGGCGCTCAAGGGCCACTATGGTTGCGCGATCACAGGACCCGAAGCGGAGGCGGACCGCATTCCGGGCATCACCGCGACGGCGTCGGAAGCGTCGGGCGCGGTATTCGCGGGCCGCGCGATTCAGGTCATAGAAACGCCGGGGCATACGATCGGACACATCGCCTACTACTTTCGTTCAGAGTCGGTCGCGTTCACCGGCGACACGCTTTTCTCTCTAGGCTGCGGACGTCTGTTCGAGGGCGACGCGCGCGCCATGTACAACTCGCTTTGCAAGATCGCCGCATTGCCTGACGAGACGGCCATCTACTGCGGTCACGAATACACGATGGCCAACGCGAGTTTCGCCCTGAGCATCGAACCGGAGAACGAGGCGCTGGCGAAGCGCATGACCGAGATCGAAACGCTCCGGGCAGCCGGCAAGCCGACCTTGCCGACAACGCTGGCCGTCGAAAAGGCCACCAATCCTTTCCTGCGCGTATCATCTAAGACGATCCGAGCCCGCCTCGGCCTCGAAGGCGCCGAGGATTGGCAAGTATTCGCCCGCCTCCGCGAACTCAAGAACCGCGGCTGAGGCGTGGCGCGATCCGGCCATGCAAACGAAGACCTCACAGCCGACGAGGTCATCGCGCTGTTGGGCCTTGCGCCGCACCCCGAGGGCGGTTTCTTCCGCGAGACGTTTCGTGATGACGCCGCGAACGGCGGAGAAATGCGCGATCGCGCCGCCTCGACGGCAATCTATTTCCTGCTTCGCTCGGGCGAGGTCTCGCGCTGGCATCGCGTCGACGCGGCAGAGGTCTGGCACTATTACGCGGGCCATCCACTCGTTCTCGATATCGCGCCGACGGGCGAGGCCGCCACATCAATTCGACTGGGGCCCCATCTCGCCGCAGGCGAGCGTCCGCAAGCGATCGTTCCGGGCGGCCACTGGCAGCGGGCGCGGAGCGCCGGACAATGGACGCTGGTTGGCTGCACCGTTGCACCCGGCTTCGAATTTTCCGGCTTCGAGATCGCGGACGACGATTTCGAACCGGGACGGTGAGACGACGCCGCGCCTTCGCAACGCGCGATCGATGCGTCTCCGCCACAGCCGAGCGCTTTTCCCGACTTACCCCCAAGCCATCTCCGTTCGCCATCGGCGCTGAGACGCATGAAGCGCTTCAATCCACTGGATAAATGCGACTCTTCTGACTCATGTGTCGTGGCCGCCTTGCTCACGCAAACCGACTCGTAAACAGTGACTGCGAATCAGAACGTCCGGCTCTCGGGAGTTGCCGTCTATGAAACGCGAGTCCGTAGGACCCATCTACACGACGGTGTTCGTCGACTATGACAACATCTACCTGTCTTTGAAGCGCAAGAATGAAGACGCCGCGAAGCGCTTCGCCAAGGACAGCGGCGTGTGGCTGCAGGCCCTGATTTCCGGCGAACTCGTCACGCCGACCTCCGTTTACGCGCCTCACGTCGAACGGCGCCTCGCGATGACGCGCTGCTACGGCAATTCGACGCCGCGGCGCAATTCGCATGACAATTCGACGGACATGAATTCGTTTCCGTTCGTCAAGCACCACTTCCTGCGCGCCGGTTTCGAAATCATCGATTGCCCGCCGATGACGCAGCAGCTCAAAAACGCCGCCGATATCCGCATGGTGCTCGACATCGGCGATATCCTGGCCCACGACACGTTTTTCCATGAGGTCGTCATCCTGTCGGGCGACGCGGATTTCACGCCGCTCTTGCATCGACTTCGCGCCCACGCGCGCCGCTCCGTCGTGTTTGCTAACGACTCGACCGCGCAGCCGTACACGGCGATCAGCGACGGCGAAATTCGCGAGTCGAACCTGATTTCGCTGCTGCTCGACGGTCGGGCCGTCGCCGCCGACGCGCCGGCCCGCGAACTCGCCCCGCCGCGCACGGGATTGATCGATCTCGAGGAGGCGCGCCGCGCCACGCTTGCCGAGGTGGTGAGCTATGTTCGCGCTGCGCCGCAGGCCGTTCCTCTGGAAACGCTGGCCGACCGCGCCGTGCGCATCCTCGGCCGCGACAAGACCGTCGGCTGTGATTGGGGCGGCTACGGCAGCTTCCACAAACTGCTCCTCTCCGGCCTTCCCGATGACCTGCATTTGAGCGATACGGCGCCCTATACGGTGTTCGACGAAACCCGCCACATCACGGCGACAGGGCTTCTCGCCCCGCACTTGGCGGCCAATACCGCGCCTTCGAACCCACAGCCGTCCCCGCCAATCACGCCGCGGCACGATGAGGTCGCACGGGCGCTCCCGCCCATCGCTGCGCCGTCTCAGGCCGCGCCTCAGCGTCAGGACTTCGCGTCGAGCCACGGCTATGCGTCTGCGCTCGAGGCGGCTCAACTCTACCACACGCCGCCGATGCGCTCGGCTGATCCCATCTTCCCGCCGTCGTCGCCGGCATTTTCCGAACCGCGACGCGACGCGCCTCATACCCAGCCGGCGGCGACGCAACAGCAGCCGCGAAGCGCCGAGCAGGCGACGCAAATCCAGCAGTCGATCTCTCGCATCCACACCGCCTGTCAGGCGCCGGCGCTCGCGCCCGCCGAATACCGCGTGCTGTTCGACGTCATGGCGCAGGAAATCACCGCCAACGGACTGCTCGGCACCCAGACGCTGATCAACCTGACGCAGCGTGCGCGCGAATTCGGCCTCGATCTCAAACGCGACGACTTGCGCTTTATCCTGGACGTCGTCAGCGAGAGCGATCCGTGGTTCGAGCAGGGCGCATCGGCAAGCCTTTTCGCCAGCCGCTTCCGCAATTTCGTCGTCGCCCGCTGCCGTAGCCAGGGCTTAAACCTGTCGTCGGACGAGCTCGATCTGGTGGACGCCTGGTTCTCGTCGCAGCCGCAAGCGCCGCGCACCCCGGCTTATGGCCGCACCGCGCCGCCGCCGCCAGCGGCGCAACCCCAGACTGCACAACAGCAGCCTTCGCCAGGACAGACGTCGGCGTCGCAGGCTGGCGATCGCTGGTGGAGCTTCGATGACAGCCGCCAGAACACGCCCGAGCCGCCGCGCGGTCAACCGGCCTTCGGGACCGGCGACAGCATCGAACTCGATGAGGAGTTTCCGCGCATCGTCAGATCGCGGCTGCGGGGATAGCGGCGCACGCTCCACAGGAGGACTTCTCGACGGCGCTGCGATCATCCGCGGCGTCGTTTGCATTTTGGGCGCGCAAAGTCGTGGCGACTGTCATGATTTGGGTTTGTCGTCGCTTCAAGCGTGCACTCAATCCACACTTCGCATGCCTCCGGTCCGGCGCGCGGGTGCGTGCCGGATAAGCGGGATCGGAGAGCGGGGCGGTGAAGGCCCTTCTCAAGCGTTCGTTTCGGATGCGGCCTTCGCCGCCCCGCCCGATGAAAAGATTGCCCACCACCCTCCCTCCGGATCGCATCCCGTTTGGAGATAGGCCGGCATTGTTGCGCCGGCCGGCAGACGAGCCCCAGATAGCTTATGTCACGGGTCTCCTCATCGGCCCGCTCCGCACAGTCCGCCAGCGCACGTCTGCGCCTCCGATCCTCATGGAGCGAGCAGGCGCGAGTATGCGCGCGCAGGAGAGAGCGGGGATAAGTTTGGCCGAGATTTTTTTAGGCGTGGGGTTAAGGGCGGGGATAGATCGATGCGTGCGGCTCGCGTGACGGCGCAAGCAATGTCGGAACCTGCGGCCACAGGGATCGACTACAACTCGCCTGTGCGAGCTGGCGTGATGTTCAACGGCATGTAATCGGCATCGTCGGGTAGGATGACGCTGGTCTCAAGGATTGCAGGCCGGCCATCGTCGAGAAAAACGAGCTGTGCCGAGAAGTAAAGGTGCATCGTCCTGCCGCTTCGGTTCGAAAAATTGTTGGGGCGCCAAATGTCTGACCCGGCGGAGGACTCCGCCGATTCCAAGACGTGCTCTATGCCGCCGGCATTTTCGAAGTCGGCGAGAACACGCTCTCCCAGGTCAGCGATTTCGAGAGTCCCAATGATCTCCGAAGCCGGCGAACGGGCAAAGTTCTCGTAGCTCGGAGAGACGGCGAGAATTTCCGTCGTTGGCAATAAAAGCTGCATCAGACATGGCGACGAGCGAACGATCCGATGAATTTGCGCGTCAAACCCGGTGCGCGGCTTGATGGTTGCAAAGATGCGCGCCAGGGCGGCGGGGCCTGGCGTAACGACGCCGCGCTCCCAGCGGCTGATCGTTGTCGTGTCGACGCCCAAAATCTCAGCGCAGCGCTCTTGAGATAGGCCGTTTTCGCGACGGTAGGTCTTTAAAGTGCGGGCGATATTCACGGGTGGCGGTTCACAGAACGACACAATTGTCCAGAGCGCGCGATGCCCTTGTCAACATATCACCATTTCGGATTTTGGACGATGTTCGGCAGGAACAATCGTCATGAAAAATGACCGCGCGCCGGCAGCCGCCGCCAATACCGGAGACAGGCGATTGGCACACGATACAGTTGAATTTGGCCGCAACGTTGTGCTCGATCTAGAATTGACCAGCGACGGCTCGACGTTAACCGTTTACGAGCGCGGAGCGGCGCGCCTAAAGCGTTCCATGACGTTCGCCGACGTTGAGCGGCTGCTCGATCAATTGCCAACTTCGCCACGGCTTTGGCGTCCTTAGTGATGCCATGCCGGTGTTCTCGACCGACGCGCCGAAATAGACGTTTGCGGACTGCGACCGCCCTCACCGCCGGCCATTGCCGGGGAAGGCTATAAGCCTCTACCGGCGCGCAGGGAGGGGGAAATTTTTTGGCCCAGCAATGCGCGTGTGGCGGCGTTTGCGCCGGGCGACTTCCTACGGGGAGCCTGCCGCCCGGCGTGGGAGCTACGCGAAATACTGCCCACCGTTGGCGGTGAGCGTCGAACCGGTGATGAAGCCGGCATCGTCCGAGGCGAGGAACACGACGGCGCGCGCGATCTCGCTCGGCTCGCCGAGACGGCCGACGGGGATCTGCGGCAGGATGGATTTCTCCATCACCTCTTGCGGCACGGCTTTCACCATCTCGGTCGCGATGTAGCCGGGGCAGATGACATTGACGGTGATGTTGGCGCGTGCGCCCTCCTGCGCGAGAGCTTTCGTAAAGCCGATGTCGCCGGCCTTCGACGCCGAATAGTTGACCTGGCCCATCTGACCCTTCTGGCCGTTGATCGACGAGATGTTGATGACGCGGCCGAACTTGCGCGCGCGCATGCCTTCCCACACCTGACGCGTGACGTTGAAGAGCCCGTCCAGGTTCGTGCCGATGACTTCGTCCCACTGTTGCTTCGTCATCTTGTGGAACATGACATCGCGCGTGATGCCGGCGTTGTTGACGAGCACGTCGACCGGGCCCAGCGCCTTCTCGACCTGCTTTACGGCGGCTTCCGTGGCCTCGTAGTTCGCGACGTCGAACTTGTAGACCGGAATGCCGGTTTCAACCTGGAACGCCTGCGCGGCGGCGTCGTTGCCGGCGTAGCTCGCGGCGACGCGATAGCCCGCGCTCTTCAATGCAATCGAGATCGCGTGACCGATCCCGCGCGTGCCGCCGGTGACGAGGGCGACTCTTGCCATGGTGTTTTCTCCCTAGGTGAGTGGTTTTTTGTTCTTGCGATACGATCCCCTCTCCCCGCTGGCGGCGAGAGGGCTAGGGTGAGGGGCAGCCACAAGTTCTGTGCTAGCTGCTGCCCCTCACCCCAACCCTCTCCCCATCGAAGTCGATGGGGAGAGGGGGAAATGCGTTAGTCGCGCGCGAGGCACATGGCGACGCCCATGCCGCCGCCGATGCACAGCGTCGCGAGGCCCTTCTTGGCGCCGCGTCGCTTCATCTCGTGCACGAGCGTGTTGAGGATGCGCGCGCCGGACGCGCCGATCGGATGGCCGATGGCGATGGCGCCGCCGTTGACGTTGACCTTGCTCGTGTCCCAACCAAGGCCCTTGTTGACGGCGATGGCCTGAGCCGCGAACGCCTCGTTGGCTTCGATCAGATCGAGATCGTTGATTGACCAGCCGGCCTTCTCCAGCGCCTTCTTGGACGCCGAGATCGGACCTGTGCCCATGATCGAGGGATCGACGCCGGTTGTGGCCCACGAGACGATCTTGGCGAGCGGCTCGATGCCGCGCTTCTTGGCTTCGGCCAGCGTCATCAACACGACGACGGCGGCGCCGTCGTTGATGCCGGACGCGTTGGCGGCGGTCACCGTTCCTTCCTTCGGATCGAACGCAGGGCGGAGCTTGGCGATCGAATCCAGCGTCACGCCGTCCTTGATGTATTCGTCCGCGTCGACGACGGTGTCGCCCTTCTTGCCCTTGATCGTGACGGGCGCGATCTCGTCCTTGAACTTGCCGGCCTTATTTGCCGCTTCCGCCTTGTTCTGCGAAGCGACGGCGAACGCATCCTGGTCAGCGCGCGTGATCTGCCACTGGCGGGCGACATTCTCGGCAGTCGTTCCCATGTGGTAGTTATTAAATGCGTCCCAAAGCCCGTCCTTGACCATCGTGTCGACGAACTTGACGTCGCCCATCTTGGTGCCGTCGCGCATGTGAGCGGCGTGCGTCGACTGACTCATGCTTTCCTGGCCGCCGGCGACGACGATCTTGGCGTCCCCGCTCGCGATCTGCTGCATGCCGATGGCGACGGCGCGCAGTCCCGAGCCGCAAATCTGGTTGATGCTCCAGGCCGGCGCATCGACGGGAACGCCAGCGCCGACGGACGCCTGGCGCGCCGGGCCCTGGCCCTGGGCGGCGGTCAGAACTTGGCCAAGGATCACTTCCGAGACGTCGCCGGGCGCAACATTGGCGCGCTCCAGCGCAGCCTTGATGGCAACCTCGCCGAGCTTGTGCGCAGGAAGGGCGGCGAGCGACCCGTTGAACGAGCCGACCGGCGTCCGGGCGGCGCTGGCGATCACAATAGTCGTTGCATCCTGGCTCATCTCGGCCCCTCCCTGGGCGCACGCGTGTTTTGGTTTGATTGTACGAAAGTGGTATGCTCGAACGACCGCCGCTAAGACGCCGGCATCGGTTCGTCTTTAATGTATTTTCACATTGAGGGGAGCGGCGATTTTCGACAATTGCGACTTGTTGCCTGGACCTGCCCGACCGTGTTGCGTCCGACTGCCCAAACGGGTGTCAGAAACGAGTAGCCGGGCCCCGACGCCGTGTGGTACGCTGCCGCAGTGCAACAATAGCCGTCAGATCAGAGATACGACCCGCGATGTTGAGCAACGCTGAAGCACAGGCGCCGAAACGCGAAGCCGTCGTCATCAAGAAGTACGCCAATCGCCGCCTCTACAATACCGAGACCAGCACGTACGTGACGCTGGAAGACCTTGCGAAGATGGTGCGCGGCGACAGGGACTTCGTTGTCTACGACGCGAAGAACGGCGACGACCTCACGCACGGCGTTCTGACACAGATCATCGTTGAGCAGGAAAGCCGCGAAGGCGGCCAGGCGCTGCTGCCGATCCCGTTCCTGCGGCAACTCATTCGTTTCTATGACGACAGCATCGCCCGCATGGTGCCGAGCTACTTGCAGTTCAGCCTCGAAAATCTCGTGAAAGAACAAGGCAAGTTTCGCGAGCAGTTCGCTTCAGCCTTCACCAACCCGACGGCGGCCTTTGAATTCTATCAAAAGCAGGCTCGCAACAACATGGCCATGTTCGAGCAGGCCATGTCGGTTTGGACCACGTTCGGCAAACCGGGCGAAGGCGGCGACCCCGCAAAACCGTCCGCCGCAGGGGCCGCCCCACAGCGCGACGAACTTGGCGAGCTCAAATCGCAGCTCGCCGCCATGCAGCAGAAAATCGAAAAGCTGTCTCAGACGCGCGAGTAAGACGCGTGCTCAGCGCGTCCAGCCGAATTCGGCGGCGTCGAACGGCAAGCCGTAATGGAAGCCTTGCAAATACGTGATGCCGGCGTCCTTGAGATGCGCGGCGGACAGCTCGTCCGTCACCCATTCAGCGACAGTTTCCATCTGGAACGAGTTGGCGAGTTCGATCATCGTCTTGATGAAAATCTGATCGCTCGTGTCGTGAGCCAGATTCTTCACGAACGCGCCGTCGATCTTGACGATATCGACGTTGAGCAGCTTCAGATTTTTGAATGACGTGTAGCCTGCCCCGAAATCGTCGATCGCGACGCGGCAGCCGAGCTCCTTCAGCGTATCGACGAAATTGACCGACTGATCGAGATCCTGGATGGCGGCGGTTTCGGTGATTTCGATCACCATTCGGCTCAGGATGTCGCGGCGGCTGCCGGTCAGGCGCTGAAGCGTGACCAGCCATTCATGATCCGAGCACGTCAAACCCGACACGTTGATGGCGAGCTTGAGCTCCGGATGCCGCTTCAAGAGATCGACGGACAGCTCCAGCGCGCGCCGATCGATCAACCGCGAGAGGCCGAGCTGTTCGGCGATGGGGATAAACTCTCCCGCTGACGCGATGCTGCCGTCGGGCTTCTCCATGCGCATCAGGCATTCGTAGAGTTCGGGCTTGCCTGATTTCGCGCCGATCATCGGCTGGAGCGCAAGGCGCATGCGCTTTTCGTCGAGGGCGTCGATGACGTTGTCGGCGATCGTGCGGTTGAGCGTGCGCGCCGTATCGGCGCCGGAGTTCGCCTCATAGGCCATGAAGCATTCGAAGCGCTTGCCCCGCGCGCGATCGAGCGCGCGCAGCGCGTTGTTCAGCGTCTGCTGCACAGTGGCGGCCTGATCAGGAATGATGACGCCGCCGATCGAGACCGTGACGGACAGCTGGCAGGCGGACGTCTGTATGGTCGAATCGCGCACGGCCTTCATGAACCGCTCGGCTGCGATCCGCATGACGCCGGGACCGCAATCCTGCATGATGACGCCGAACTTGTTCGACGAATAACGGCCGATGATGTCGCCGCTGCGCAGCTTCTCCTTGATCCGGCGACCGGCGGCGGCGACCGCCTCGTCGCCCGCTTCGAAGCCGAACGTTTCGTTGATGACCGAGAGGTTGTTCACCGCAACGATCAGAAAACCGGCGGATTGCCGTTCACGTTGCGCGCGGGACAACGCCACCGAGAGCGCCTCGGTCAGTCTGACGCGGTTCAACTGGCCAGTCAGTTCGTCGTAGTCGCTGCGAAAGAGCTGCCGCTGCTCTTCGAGATAGCTTTCCGTGAAGCAGCGCACGACGCCCCGGGCGCGCACGGGTTTCCCGTCCGGTCCCGGCCACCAGCGCCCTTGGTCCTCGAGTTGAATCGACGCCTCGCCTCTGAGCCCTCTGGGCTTGAAGCGATACTGCATTCGGTAGGGGACGCCGCGATCCTGGTCCGTGGAGCGGGAGTCGCAGATCGCGGCAAGTCGCCGGCCGACGTGCTCGTCGGCAATCATCCGGTGGAAGGCTTCGCCCGTCGCGATCGCGGCGAAATCGACAACGCCGAGAATCTGCGGGGCGTTGGCTTCCCACTCGATACGGTCGGTTGTCAAATCCCAGACATAGGCGGTTTCCTCGACGGCCGACAGGATGCCGACGAGATCCAGGGCCTCGGTTTCGGTGAGGGGATCGATCGGGATTCGGTCAGACACCCCCGCGTCAGACCTGGAAGGCTCGACGTCTTGAAGGGCGGCAAGCCCCTGAGCAGTGCGAAAAGAAGCCACTACGAACCTCGAACCTGCACAACGCGCATCCGCCGGGACGCGCACGAACGCGGCGCGCCGGAGGTTGCACAAAAAAATCTTAACGATTGAGGTTAGAGGGAAATTCCTAACAAGGATTAAAAAACATGACGTCCGACAGTTCAACGCAAACAAAAACGGCTGACCCAAGGGCCAGCCGTCTCAGTGACGTCAGAAGGCGGTTGTCCGGCCCGGCGCCTAAGCGTCGGATCCAATGTTCAAGTCGCGACGGGCGACGCGGATGCCGATCGTGTACCCGGCGACGACGTCAATCACCGCCGCGGTGAGGATCAGGAAAAAGACCGAAGTCGCGGCCTGCGGCACCATCAGGAATTCAAGCCCCATGACGATGAACAGAACCATCGACAGAGCATGATCGACCAGCGTCGATGTCGTGGTGAACGTCGACTTCACGAGTTCGACGAAGAGAAGAAAAAGCGTGACCAGCAGAATGAGATCGCCCCAGCTGAAGGACCATACGCCGCCGCTCAAAAGCGTGATCGTGAAGATTGGCGTATTCAATGCGGCGGTCGCGCTCGAGATCACTGACGTCCCATCCCCTGCTGGAACCGGGTCGCCGCCGCCCCCGAAGACCAACACGACGAGATTGTAGAGAATGAACGCTATGACCAAGAGCGGGATGGCTCGAAGCGACATGAGGCTCCTCCTGTCGAAGCGGGCGCACGGGCCCGCAGGCAAGGCGAGCCTTTTGGCACGCTGAACCGCGTTTGCCAAGTCAGGTCAATGCGAAAGCCGTGTTCCGCTCAGAAAAGCGCGCACACCACGCGCGGGGCCGACGCGCGCCGGATTATGCCTCGGCCTTGGGCGGCAAGATCTGCCGGCCGCGATACTTGCCCGACTTCAGGTCGATATGATGCGGACGACGGCGCTCGCCGCTGTCCTTGTCTTCGACGTAGGCCGGGGCGGTCAATGCGTCGTGCGACCGGCGCTGACCGCGCTTCATCGGCGAGGTTTTCTTGCGCGGAACTGCCATATCACGTTCTCCAAATCTGACGCTCGACCCGGGCCGAGCGGCTGTCCGCACGTCCGAGGGCCGCCGAGACGGCGGTCACAACGCGCCAAAGTCCTCTAAGATTGCATTGGTTGGCCTAACACCGCCGAAACAGGCGCGAAAGGCGCTTGGCCGCGGCTTATACGCGCAAAGCGCCACAGGCGCCAGCCCCCGCCCAACGGGGATTTTCGGCCCTAAGGCTCCGGCCGAACGATCGCGTCCCAGTCATCCTCAGACGTCTGCGGCGGCGCTTCGTTCTTGACCGGGCGGCGCGATCGACCAGCGACCACACAGGCCGTCTGGCTTCGGGGCGACGCCCGCATCCGCTCCTCGATATCAGCGGCGAGCCGACGGGTTCTCGGGCCAGGATCGCCGGCGTCGCGAAGGAACGGATTGGGAAGCGCGACGGCGAGCCGCGCCGCCTCGCGTTCATTCAGCCGTCGGGCCGACTTGGAGAAATGATGTTGCGACGCCGCTTCGACGCCGAAGATGCCGGGGCCCCACTCGGCGATGTTGAGATAGACTTCCATGATCCGCTCTTTGGGCCAAGCCGCCTCCATCGCGTAGGTCAGCGGAATCTCGATGGCCTTGCGGATGTAGCTCTTCGACGGCCACAGAAACAAATTCTTGATGACCTGCATCGAGATGGTGCTGGCGCCGCGAGGGGCGCCGTCGCGCGCGCGATCGATGGCGTTCTGCATTTCTTCATAATCGACGCCCGAATGTTCGCAGAACCGGCCGTCTTCGGAGAGCAGCACGGCGCGAATGACGTCGGTCGAGATGTTGTCGATGGCGACCCAGTGCTGTTCGATGTCCTGCCCGGTCAAGCGCTGTTGAAGCATCAGTGACGAGAACGGCGGATCGACGACGCGGTAGATGACAATGAAGAGCAGGATGGCGGCGATCCATCCAGCAAAAGCGAGCGCCGAAAGTCTTGCGACCCGGCGCGCGACGTCCAACCACGACGGAGACGTAGGCGGCGCATCCGACACGACGGACGTCGGAACCGTTTGAACGCTCACGACAGCCGTCTCGGGAACCGCGGCGAACGCGGTAGCAATTGGTTCAAGTGGCGCGCTCACGGGCGCGTGCGGCGGGGGCGGCGCAGGAGCCGAAGCTGCATCCATGTTCGGCGGCGTCCAACCATAGGCGCCCGGAGGCATCGGCAACGGCGGCTTCAGCCGGCGATCCGCCAGGTCGTCTTCAGTGGCTTCGGTCGCCGGCGCGAGCTGGGGATAGAGACGTGGCGGCATCGGCAATGGCGGCATGAGCGCCTCCGCCGCGCCCGCAATCGTCGGCGTGACGGGCGACGAAACCCCCGCGGCGGCGCTCGGCCTCCCGCTGGTCTCGTCGGCGCTGTCGTCGCGTTGTTCCATGGATCGGTCGATGGTTCCGCCGGAAGGCTTGGCGAACGGTTCAGGTCAGTGCGATATGGCCGGCGCGGCTACGCCCAAACCATGGCCAGGTTGTGGGCGGCGGCAACCGAAATTCCGAGAAAGGTTTAAGGCAGTGTCGCCGTTTCCCGTCCAGCTTGCCGATGCCGCAGCCCGCGTCGACGCCGCTTTGGCCGCGCTTCTGGACCGTGAGCGCATCCGCGGCGCGCCCGAACGGCTTGTCGCCGCGATGCGCCACGCGACGCTCGGCGGCGGCAAAAGGTTTCGCCCATTCCTGGCGTTGCGCAGCGCCGCGCTGTTCGGCGCATCGGACGAGGCCGCACTTTCAGCCGCGGCTGCGATTGAGCTTATTCACTGTTATTCACTGGTCCACGACGATCTCCCGTGCATGGACAACGACGAAACGCGCCGCGGCCAGCCGACGGTCTGGAAGGCGTATGACGAATGGACGGCGGTGCTGGTCGGAGATGCGCTGCAGGCTTTGGCGTTCGAATGTCTCGCATCACCGGAGTGTCATAGGAACGCCTCCGTGCGCGCAGAACTGGTGCGCGCGCTGGCTTCGGCGTCCGGCCCCGCAGGAATGGTCGGCGGGCAGGTGCTCGATCTCGAAGCCGACAAGCTGCGCGCAACGCACGGCGCGGTCGCTGATGATATTGCGCGTTTGCAGGCGATGAAAACCGGCCGCCTCATCGCCGTCGCCTGCGAAATGGGCGCGATTCTCGGCGAAGCCGCCGCCGGCGAACGCGCGGCGCTGGATGTCTATGGCAAGGCCGTCGGTTATGCGTTTCAGATCAGCGACGATCTGCTCGACGCTGAAGGCCGCGCCGAAGCCGTCGGAAAAGCGACCGGAAAAGACGCCGCCGCCGGCAAAGCGACGCTGGTCTCACTCCTCGGCGCCGCCGCCGCACGCGCTGAACTCGAGCGTTCCATCACGCAGGCCATCGACTCGCTTGCGGCATTTGGCGCCAACGCCGATCCCCTGCGTGCGGCGGCGCGTTTTATGACGGGCCGAGGTCACTGACGCATCGGCAGAAAATGCTTATGACATTCCTCGCGGATATGAACCGCCCGCGCTAAAGCGTCGCGACATCACGGCTATTTCCCACCAAATTGACTTGCCATTTCAAGGGCGCAGACGCCACGACACCGCGTCGTCGTCACGGCAAACTGTCGGGCGTCGACGACCGTACGCATCTCGTACGTTTTGAGTCTCAGAAAGGAATGTCTCTATGACCATCTCGCGCCTTGCGCTCATCGGCGCCGCCGCGCTCGTCTCAACGGCCGCCATCGCCGCGCCCGCATTCGCCGGCCACTCCACCAAGCACGTCATTGCAGCGCTCGATCCCGACAAGGACGGCACGCTCGACAAGGGTGAAGTGCTGCGCGGCGCCATCGCCAAATTCAAAAGCATCAACAAAGATGGGGACCGGACGCTCGAGCCAAACGAGGTCGCAGGCATCGTTCGTCCGCAGGCCTTCGCCTACGCCGACCGCAACAAGGACGGCAAGCTGTCGCTTGGCGAATACCTGCATCTGACCAAGTTGGCTTTCCTCGCGTCGAACCCGGACAAGGATCGGACGATCGAAGCCGACGAACTGCGCACGAAGCACGGTCGTGTGCTCGCGCGCATGATCTACTGATCAGTCGGCCACTCGACCAGGAAGACACAATGAAGGCGGGTCGTAAGGCCCGCCTTTTTGTCATGCGCCAGCTTTCACGCCGAACCGCTTGTCGATGTAGTCCTCGACGATCGCCTTGAACTCGGCCGTGATGTTCGGGCCGCGAAGCGTCATCGCCTTCTTGCCGTCGATGAAGACGGGAGCGGATGGCGTCTCCCCCGTGCCCGGCAGCGAGATGCCGACGTCGGCGTGCTTGCTTTCGCCGGGGCCGTTGACGATGCAGCCCATCACCGCAAAGTTCAGCGTCTCGACGCCGGGATAGCGTTGTTTCCACTCCGGCATGCGGTCGCGGATCATATCCTGAACGTCGCGCGCAAGTTCCTGGAACACAGTCGACGTCGTGCGTCCGCAGCCAGGGCACGCCGCGACGACCGGCACGAACGAGCGTAGCCCCATCGTCTGCAGCAATTCCTGCGCCGCGCGCACTTCCTGCGTGCGATCGCCGCCGGGCTCCGGGGTGAGGGAAAAGCGGATCGTGTCGCCGATCCCCTGTTGCAGCAGGATGCCGATCGCCGCCGACGATGCGACGATGCCCTTCGAACCCATCCCGGCTTCAGTGAGACCGAGATGCAGCGCGTAGCGCGAGCGCGCGGCGAGCAGCGTGTAGACGGCGATGAGGTCCTGCACCGAAGATACCTTGCCCGAGACAATAATCTTGTCGGCGCCGAGCCCCATCTCTTCGGCCCGCACGGCCGACATCAAGCCGGATTGGACCATGGCCTCATGCATGACCGACCGCGCATCGGCCGGTTCGGCCTTTTTCGCGTTCTCGTCCATCAGATGGGTGAGAAGTTCGCCGTCGAGCGAGCCCCAGTTGACGCCGATGCGAACCGGCTTGTCGTGCTTGAGCGCCGTCTCGATGATGGCGCCGAACTGCTTGTCCTTCTTGTCCTTGAAGCCGACGTTGCCGGGATTGATGCGATACTTGTCGAGCGCCTCGGCGCAGGCCGGATGATCGGCAAGCAGTTTGTGGCCGATGTAATGGAAATCGCCGATCAGCGGCGCCTTGACGCCGAGCTTGCGCAGCCGGTCGCGAATGTGCGGCACGGCGGCGGCGGCTTCGTCGCGGTCGACGGTGATGCGGACGAGTTCGGACCCGGCGCGGTCGAGGGCCGCCACCTGCTGCACCGTGCCGTCGATGTCGGCGGTGTCGGTGTTCGTCATGGATTGAACCACGACGGGCGCGCCGCCGCCGACGGTCACGCCGCCGACGCGAACGGCGATCGTTTGATGTCGAGGTTTCAGACCGTTGCCGCCGCTTGGCGCGCCGCCGTCCGCTGACATGCGATTTGCCCTTTCAAGCCTGATGCGGTTTTAGCCTGCCCGGCGACCCGCCGCCAACAGGGAGATGACCGCGAATGCGCACATGGCGAGCACGATGCTCGGCCCACCGGGCGCGTCGACGTTAAGGGAGAGCGTTAAACCGGCGATGACGCTGACGGCGGCGATGATCGCGGCCAGAATCGCCATTCGTTCGGGCGTCGAGGCCAAGGGCCGGGCCGCGACGGCCGGCACGATCAGGAACGCCATCACCAGCAAGATGCCGACGATCTTCATCGAAACGGCGATTGTGACGGCGAGCAAGATATCGAACAGAGCGCGCGGCAGACGCGGACTGACCCCTTCCGCCGTCGCCAGATCCTCATGCAGCGACTGGCGCACCAGCGGCCTCCACAGCCAAAGAGTCACGGCAAGCACGACGCTGCCGCCTAGTCCGATGGTGACAAGGTCGGCCTCCGTGACGGCGAACACGTCGCCGAACAGGTAGCCCATCAGGTCGATCGACGGGCCCTTGAGCAGCGCGATGGCGATGACGCCCAGCGCCAGCGCCGCGTGATGCATCAGACCGAGAACGGAATCGAGCGCGAGGAGCTTCTGGCGCCCGAAGGCGATGAGTACGCCCGCCGCGGCGACGGCGGCGACGATGACGGAGATCGTCAGGTCGATGTTGAGCGCAAGGCCAAGCGCGACGCCGAGCAGACTTGATTGCGCAAGCGTCTCGCCGACATACGCCATCCGACGCCACACGACGAGGCAGCCGAGCGGGGCCGCGATGACGGCGAGCGCGATGCCGGCAAGCATCGCCCGGACGACGAACGGTTCAGGCCATTCGATCACCCGGCGCGCTCCGGCGGCCGGGCGGCGCCCGTCAGATCGTGTTCGTGATCGTGGCGATGCAGATAAACGCCGAGCGCTCGGGCCGCCTCCGGTCCAAACAGCCGTGCGTATTCCGCGTGCTGCGCCACCGTTTCCGGCTGTCCTGAGCAGCAAACGTGGCCGTTCATGCAGATGACGCGATCGCTTTTCGCCATCACGACGTGCAGATCGTGCGAGATCAGCAGCACGCCGAGGCCGCGCGCGGCGCTGAGGCGCGCGATCAGATCGTAGAGATCGGCTTCACCGACGTAATCGACGCCGCGCGCGGGCTCGTCCAGCACCAGCAGATTGGGATTGCGGAGCAGTGCGCGCGCGATGAGAACGCGCTGCGTTTCGCCGCCGGAAAGCTGCGACAGTTGCTGGCCCGCGGTTCGAGCCGCGCCGACGTCGGCGAGCGCGGCGGCGACCGCTTCACGCGAGACGGCGTGACCGAGGCCAAGAAAGCGTTCGACCGTCATCGGTATAGCGCGATCCACTTCGAAACGCTGAGGGACATAGCCAATGCGCGTCGTCTCCAGTTTGTAGATTTCGCCTCTGTCCTCGCGCTCGATCCCGAGAATGAGTTTGACGAGAGTCGTCTTGCCGGCGCCGTTCGGTCCGATCAGCGTGACGATCTCGCCGGCGCGTACATCGAGATCCACGCCGGCGATGACGTCGCGGCCGTCGCGGCGGAACCAGAGCCCGCGCGCCGAGATCAGCGCTGTGCGATCCACCGGCGCGGCGTGCGAATGACCGCAGCCGCACGCCGGCCCGTGCTGATGACGATGGTGATCGTGAGCCGCAGCGGGCTCGGTCATGGTTGCAGTCACGGTCGTGTCAGCCCTTGCGCTTTCCGGCGCACTCCGAGCACGTGCCCGTCACCTCGACGAAGCGCACGCGCGGTTCGAACTTGGCGCTGCGCGACGCGGCGTCGATCGACGTGAAAATGTCCTCGCCGTCGGTTTCCGTCACCGTGCCGCATTGCTCGCAGCTGAGAAACATCGGGCGGCGCCCCGTTCGCGGCTGGTGCAGACGGCGGCAGGCGAAATAGGCGTTCTTGCTTTCGAGGCGATGCACGACGCCGGCTTCGAGCAGCGCATCGAGCGCACGATAAACCGAGATGGGCGCGAGCCGTGTGCCCTTCTTCGCCAAGCGGTCGAGAACCTCATAAGCGCCGACGCTGGCCGTCGTCGAGGCGATCTCCTCGAAGACCTTGCGGCGCAGATCGGTGAAACGGAGATTACGCTCGGCGAAAATCACGCTGGCGCGTTCGACGGAGGATTTCGTCCGTTCCTTGGCGCGATGTTCTTCGCTGGCGGAGGCTGACATTGAGACCCTCTGAAGGCGGTCGCTGCCGGGCGGGATCGCCCAGGCAAATCGCGTCGCAGCACAAGCGTACACTATAACAGTTCCAAAACGGACGCCACGGCGTCCCGTCGTCGGTTTGTTCGAGGACGTCTCCCCGCCCTGCCGGCCGCGTTAAGTTGGATTGAATTTCATGCGGCGAGCACAATTTATCATAATCTCGCCGCCAAACAGCCCGCCGGATCGCGGATTGTGGCGAAGTTGCGTGAATCGCGCCGACGCGGCGAAAGAGGGATTTTTGCGGAATGGACGTCAAACTGCTGGTTGATAGCCTGGCTGAGAACGCCCGGCCGATCGCGATGGCTCTCGCCGCGCTTGTCGCCGTTTCGCTGTTCTTGCGCTCCGCCTTCATGACCCGGGTCAAGAAGGTCGCGACCGAAATGTTCTTCGAGAATTGGCAGCTCGGCCTGCTCGGCACGGCGGCCTTGGTGCTTTCGGTCGCCTCCGGCTGGCGGACGTGGGAGGGCATGACCAATTTCACCAACGAACCACTGGCGTCCGGCCTGATCACGTTCGGCTTGCAGGCCGTGATGCTGATCGTGGCCTGGCTGATCGGCGAGAGTTTCGCGACGGGCATGAACGTGCGCGCGCGCACCGGCGCGTCCGACGAACGCACTTTGGCGCTGCAGACGTGGCTTGGACCCGTCATCGGCGTTACGTTGTTCATTCTCGGCTTCGTGTTGCTGTTGCAGTGGACCGGCCAAGGCGACATCCGTCAAGCCGGACTCGAAGACCTCGCCTGGTCGGCGACGGGCGACAAGATGCTCATCCTTGGCGCCGGCCTGCTGCTCGTCGCGCTGTTCGCCCTCTACGCCGCAAGCGATGTGGTGCAGCCGTATCTCCAGGGCGCGCGCGTCATCGTTCGCAATTCGATGTTGTGGGTGATGTTTCTCGCCTGCATGGCGACGAGCGTGTTCTTCTCTTTCGACAGCTTCTTCACGTCGATCTTCCCGCAGTCCGAACGCGTGCGCGCCGCGGAACTGCGCGCGCAAAACCAAGTCGCCGGCATCGTCGCCGACATTGATCAGACGATCGCGGCGCGGCGCGTCAGCGAGGCGGAGTCGCTGTTCAAGACGGAAGCGTGGGACGCCTACGAACGTCAATTGGACGGCGTGGCCGGCGCGGCGGCCGCCGCTGAAGGCGCAATTGAGCGTTACGTCAACAATCAGATCGAGCAGCGGCGCAGCGCGGTGCGCGAACAACAGGAGCGCATGGCGTCGGCGCAGTCTGGTCAGGCCGGCCTCGCCACCCGCAAGACTTCGTTGACCGAAGAAAAGGGCCGTCTCGTCGGCGAACGCCCGGCGCTCGCCGCCGAGTTCGCCGAAAAGAAGGCCGACGTTTCCGCCAAGCAGAAGGATGCCGACGCCAAGCGCGTCGAAGCTCTGGCGGAGGACAAGGGGGTCGAAGGCACGGGCAAGCAGGGCCGCGGTCCGATGTATCGCGAGCGCATGGCTGAATTCTCGTTTCTTCAGGGCGCCGTGAAGGTCGCCGAGGAGCGGATGCGAGACGCGCAACGCCGCCTCTCCACCGTCGAGACGCGGCTTTCGCAGATCGACCGCGAATTGGCGCTGATCGACGGCGACCTCGCGAAGCTCAAAGGCGAAGCCGACACTGCGGAACAGCGCATCGCCATCGCCGAAAAGACAGTCGAGGTGGATGGCGCGCCGACGATTGACCCCGCGCGGCTGCTGCCGGCGTTTCAACAGTCGGTGTCCGAATTCCGCGTCGAGCCGACGCCGGAGAAGCTCGCCAACGTGCAGCGGCTTTGCGGCGACATCACCGGCGCACTGTCTGCGACGCCGGATACGAAGGCGTCAATCGCCGCCTTCGACTGCGATCCGAAATCGACGGCGGACGCGGCTGTGCCGTTGTTCACGCTGCAGGCGGGCGCAAAGACGTTCAGCGACGCCTGCATCGGGGGCAAGAAACTCAATGCGCAGAATTCGGCCGATGCGCTATTCGCGTTCGCGCGGCGATGCCTTGCCGACAGCGGCCTGCCCAGCAAGGATACGGACCAGCTGCGCGCCAAAATCAATCTGATCGAACTTTCGCGGGACGATAAGGCCCACCGCTTCGTGGTCACCTGGAACGCGTTCGAGGACGGAAATCGTCTCGCCTATTTGGCGCTCGCGATCGCCATAGGCCTTGACGGCCTGATCTTCCTTTCGGGTCTGTTCGGCGCCAACGCGGTGCGCTCGCCGCTGTCCGACGTGCCGACCAACAAATCGCGATCCGCGGCGCAGCTCGAAGCGACGATCAACGCCGCCCTCGGGCCGCACCCCTATGAGACTGCGTGGATGACTTTGAACGCGCTGAGGCCGATGACCAACAGCGACGGGTTTTCGGCCTGGGCCGATCTCAGCGCGATGGAGCGGTCGGCGGCGGACCGCGTACGCATGGTGCTGACGGCAGGCGCCGATATCGGCGCCGTCGAGACGATCGGCGCGAACTCCGACCGGTATCGCGTGCGCAGCGAGTTGCGCGAGTACCTATCCAGCGTCTGCGACAGGCATTTCAAATCAAATGCCGACGCCAAGGATCGCGCGCGTCTCGATCAATTGGTGTCCGCCGCGCTCGCGCCCTATCCGCGCGAGCACGCCGATGTCGTGTTGCACGAACTCGAGCCGATCCGCGAGACGGAAGGCTTCACGTCGATGGTGACGCTTTCCGCCATCGCCGACGCCTATGACAATCGCGTCGTGCGCCGCGTGATGAACGCCGGCGCCGCCGTGAAAGCCGTCGCGCCCGATCGTCAGATCGACGACCGCTATTACGTCAGTCCGGCGTTGTACGAGACGCTGTTGATCATTCGCGCCACCGCGCCCGAATCGGCGAACTACGCCTACGACCGGCGCCGCTTCGGCGAAGCGCAGGACCGCCCCGCGATCGACGCCGGCGCGCTTCACGAGGCGCATCCGGAACTGCCGCTTCATGCCGGGCCGCCGAAGCTCGAGAGGCCGCAGCCGGCTCTTTCGCGCTTGCCGGAACTGTCCGCTGAAGAGACGGCGAAGCTGGCCGCGCATTACCGCGAAGAACTGCTGGGCGCCATTAGCCTGACGCCCGCCGTCGTCAATCAACGACTGAACTCAGAGGCGGCGAGAACAGCAATGCGCGAGGCGTGGCGGTCGCTCGTCTCGCATGGCCGCAAGAACGAACTGCTCGGGACCCTGTTGCGCGCGTTTCAGGAGGACCAGCAGCGGCGCCTGGGCGTCGCCAATTCCAATCTGCGTAGCGGCGCCGATGGGGATCCGCGCAAAGTCACCGTGCTCGGCGCCGTCAACGACCAGCTCGACGAAGACTTGGCGCTGTTCATGCTCTTTCCTGAGATGCACCTGATCGATTACCTGATCGAGGAAATCGAGAGCGCTGCCCAGTCGGAAGACGGATTGCAACCCGGCGAACAGGCGCTCCGCGATCAGCTGAAGTATGCACGGGAAGGGCTCGGCCAATTCAATCTCGCGAACCCGCGGTCATGGGATGAGATCCGCCAGCGCCTCGCCAACGGCTATCGCAGGAATGTGCCGGGCTATTCGAACAAGCCGCACCGTGGCGACAACGGGATCGGCGACTCGGAAGTCTAGCGGTCATCCAAGATCACGGTTTGAACGCGACGACGGTCTGGCGCTGTTCGCCCAGACCGTCGATTTTCAACGTCATCACGTCGCCCGCCTTCAGATACTCGGGCGGTTTCTTCGCCGAGCCCACGCCCGGCGGGGTGCCAGTGGTGACGACGTCGCCGGGCTCAAGAACCATGAACTCAGTGACGTAGGCGAGTAATCGCGGAATCGAAAAAATCATTGTCGCTGTCGAACCGGTCTGCTTGCGGGCGCCGTTGACGTCGAGCGACATGGCGAGATTGTGCGGATCGCTGAGTTCGTCCGGCGTCACCAGCCACGGGCCGAGCGGCCCGAACGTCTCAGCCGACTTGCCTTTGACCCACTGCCCGTTGCGCTTCACCTGAAAGCGCCGCTCCGAAACGTCATTGCAAATGCAGTAGCCGGCGATGTAGTCGAGCGCATCAGCCTCGGCGACGTAACGAGCGCGCTTGCCGATCACGAATGCAATCTCGCACTCCCAGTCCATGCGATCCGAATTCTTCGGATACATCACGTCGTCATTGGGTCCGCAGATGCAGGTCGGCGCCTTATTGAACAGGATCGGCTCGGCGGGCAGCTCTTGCCCCGTCTCCTTGGCGTGATCGGCGTAGTTGAGCCCAATCGCGACGAAGTTGCGCGTGCCGGCGACGGGCGCGCCAAGCCGCACGTTCTGCGGCGCGAGGGACAACGTGGCCAAATCGAGCTGGCGGATCGTGTCCAGCGACGCCGCGCCGAGGTGCGCGCCTGAAAAATCGGGAATATGCGCCGAAAGATCGCGAACCTTGCCTTCAGCATCGACGATGCCGGGCTTTTCTGCGCCGACGGCGCCAAATCTGACGAGTTTCATGTTTGCGTCGCATCTCCGTTCGTCGAGGACTGGCGCGCCGCGGCGGCGCGGCCACGCTGATAGCCGGAAGCTCGATCTCCGACAAGTGCGAGGCCTTCACAGCGGCGCCGCGGCCTCCGATGCCGCCGCTTCGATCAGCCAGTCCGCGAAGCTCGCCGCATAACTTCGTGAAACCGCAAGTTCGAAGGTTGGCGCGTCGTCGAGCCGCCAGATCGCAACGCCGATGTGCGCGGCGTGCGTGAGCGCGACGTCATCGACTTTGAACGCGCGGGTGTGCAGGTCAATCGGCAAGCCGCGCGCGAGAACGGCGCGCGCCCGGGCGCCGGAAATGCGCAGAAGCGCGCGCGCATCCGATGCGTCCGTCACCGACGCCAACGCGCCAAGCGTTTGCTTCAGGTCGCGTTCGAGATCGAAGCCCCCGTCACCGTCGGCAAGCGCCAACCATTGCGACGGGCCGACCCATATAAGGTCCAATCCGGCGATCGACGTGCGCCGTCCTGGACGCGGCAACGTCGCGCCGTAGTTGGCCAGCAGCGCGGCGTCCGCAGATGCGACGGCCTGCGGTGCGACCCCGATGGTCGCGATCGCGACTCCACTGATTTCGCAGACCGCGAGACGATCCGAGTTTGCCCGTGATAGATCGGGAAACGCCGGGCCCGCGCTGAGATTTGAGTCAGCCACGGAGCCGTTCTCCCGTGGAATCAAAAAAGACCGGCGACGTCACTTCGACTTCTATGTCGTCGCCGCGCAGCGGATCGGCCGCGCGCACGATCTCGCCGTGACGTTGCGGTCCGCGCGCGAGCAGGCCAAGCCCGATCCAGCGGCCGAGCGTCGGCGAGAAAGCAGCGGAAGTTACGTAACCCTCGTCGTTGGCGGCTGTCGGCGTAGCGTCGCGCGCAAGAAAATGCGCGCCGGCGCGAAGTCGCCGGCCGCGATCGACCGGCATGACGCCGACCAGCGAAGGTCGGTTGGGATCCGCCATGCCCTGCCGCTCGGCGAGCACGCGGCCGACGTAGTCCTTCTTCTTCGAGGCCATGCCGCCAAGGCCCAGGTCGCGCGCCGTCGTCGTGCCGTTCAACTCCGCTCCGCTGACATGGCCCTTCTCGATGCGCATCACGCCGAGCGTCTCCGACCCATAGGCCGTGACGCCCAGCGGCGCCCCCGCCTGCATCAGCGCGCGCCACAGCGCATCGCCAAATCGAGCAGGGACCGCGATCTCGTAGGCCCGCTCGCCCGAGAATGAGAGGCGAAACAGCCGCGCCTTGACGCCGCCGCAGACGGTGATTTCGCCGGCGGCCATGTAGGGGAACGCGGCATCCGAAATATCGAACGCGCGGTCGACGATCGCTTGCAGGAGTTCGCGCGACTTCGGCCCCGCGACGGCGTATTGCGCCCATTGATCGGTCGCGGAGATCATGCGCACGTCGAGGTGCGGCCAGTGCCACTGATGGCACAACTCCATGTGCTGGAGAACCCGCGCCGCGTTGGCCGTCGTCGTCGTGACAAAGTAATGATCTTCGCCGAGCCGGGCGACCGTGCCGTCGTCGAACACGACGCCATCCTCCCGCAGCATGACGCCGTAGCGCGCCTTGCCGACGGGGAGCGTCGCCAGATTGTTCATGTAAAGGCGTTCGAGCAGCTCCAGCGCGTCGACGCCCTGCACGTCGATCTTGCCAAGCGTCGAGACATCGCACACGCCGACAGCGCTACGCGCCGTCGTCGCTTCGCGAACGACGGTCTGCAGCCAATCGCGCTCGCCCGGCATTGGAAAATGGCTGGGGCGCAGCCACAAACCCGTCTCGACAAACTGCCCACCTTGTTCCTTGGCCCACCCATAGGACGGCGGCAGGCGCGTGGGCTTGAAGTGACGGCCTCGATGATGTCCGGCGAAGGCGCCGATGGCGACCGGAGTAAACGGCGGCCGCGCCGTCGTGACGCCTGTCTCCGGTATCGTTCGCCCGGTGATCTCCGCCATGATCGCGAGCGCATTGACGTTTGCGGTCTTGCCCTGATCCGTCGCCATGCCGAGCGTCGTGTAGCGCTTCAGGTGCTCGACGGCGCGAAAGCCCTCGCGGGCGGCAAGTTCGATGTCGCTCGTCGTGACGTCGTTCTGGAAATCGACGAACGCCTTGCCGGGCGCGTCCGGAACGCGCCAGAGCGGCGCGACCACGTCATCTTCGGCGTCGACGGTCGGAATTTCTGGAGCTTCCGCGCGATAACCTGCGGCGACTGCGGCGGCGGCGCCGGCATTCGCCCCGGCTGTCAAAGCGTCGGCGAGCGTCATCGCGCCGCTGGCCGCGCCGGCAATCGACATCCCCGTGGGCGCGACGGCGGTGAAAGCAGAAATGCGCGCGTCCCATGCCGGCTTGCCGCCCAGATGCGTCGCAAGCTGGATGCTCGGCGACCAGCCGCCTGAAACAGCAATCAAATCGCCGTGGATCGTCGCGGCCTTGCCTTTCGCCGTTCGGATCGCGGCGGCCGTGACGCCCTTGGCCCCGTGCGCGGCGGTGATGACCGCCCCGTCGAACAGCGGCGCGCGGCAGGTCTCCGCGATGGCTCGAACGCGGGGCGTCGATCCATGCCGGCTGTCGACAATGGCGGCGATGTTGGCGCCGGCACGGTCGAGCGCCGTCGCCGTTGACGCCGCGTCGTCGCCGTTAATGAAAACGATGGCGCGCCGGCCGGGCACCACGCCATAGCGATGAATATAGCTGCGCACGGCCCCAGCAAGCATGACGCCGGGACGGTCGTTGTCCGCGAACGGGATCGGCCGCTCGATGGCGCCGGCGGCAAGCACAGCGCGCTTGGCGACGACTCGCAGCTGCCGTTGCCGCGGTGCGCCTGCCGGAGGCGTTGCGACGTGATCGCAGACGCGTTGGATGGCCCCGTAGGTTCCGCCGTCATAGACGCCGAATACGGTGGTGCGCGTCAGGATTTTGACCTCAGGCATCGCAGTAAGTTCGCGACGAAGTTCGTCCACGAAATCCTGCGCAGGCGCGTCGCCGATCGTTCGACCGTCGTCGATGATGCGGCCGCCAAGCGCCGCCTGTTCGTCGGCGAGAATGACGCGCGCGCCTGACTGGCCCGCCGTCCACGCCGCCATCAGCCCCGCCGGTCCGCCGCCGATGACAAGCACGTCGCAGAAGAGCGTGGCCTTCTCGTAGCTGTCGGGATCGGACGCCTCCGCAGCGCGGCCTAGCCCCGCAGCGCGGCGAATGGCGGGTTCGTAGACCTTTTCCCAGAAACGTGCCGGCCACATGAACGTCTTGTAGTAGAAGCCCGCGACGAACAGCGGCGAGAACAGCGAGTTGATCGCCATGACGTCGAAATTCAGCGACGGCCAGCGGTTTTGGCTGTGCGCCTCCAGCCCATCATAGACCTCGGCGACGGTCATGCGCGTATTGGCTTCGCGCCGCGCGCCGGTCCGCAACTCGCAGAGCGCATTCGGCTCTTCAGAGCCGGCGGTCAGCACGCCGCGCGGGCGATGGTACTTGAACGAGCGGCCGCACAGGCGCACGCCGTTCGCCAGAAGCGCCGACGCGATCGTATCGCCCGGGTGGGCGACGTAACTGCTACCGTCGAATTTGAAACGCAGGGTTCGACCGCGGTCAATCAGTCCGCCCGAAAACGTCCGATAGGGCTGACGCCCGGTGGAACGATGGTGAACGTTCACGCCCCGCTCCCTTGTCGCGGGCGGCGGCGACGTAACGCCACGTCGCTCGCCACGGCGACGCCGCTGATCACGTGCGTCAACGCGCTGCGGGTCACGACCAGCCAAACACGGCAACCCGCGGCATGTTGCCAAAGCTCTTCGTTTACGCCGGCGCGGTTGTCACGCTCGAAGACAAAGGACGCAAAATCTTCGAGCGCCGTCGGCGCAGCAGGGTCAGGCCGGGTCGGCGCCGCGTCGCCGAGAAAGACGAATTCGTCGAGGCTGCGTTCGCCGCAGTAAGGACAGGTGATGCGCATGGCCTCGGGCGTCCTAATGCAAGTTCGGTTGCGGGCCCATGCCTTTTTCGTCGATGGCATGGCCGGTCTCGAAGCGATCCAAACGATACTTGGTTGCGACCTCGTGCGAGGCATCCGTCGCGATCAGATGCGCGAAGCACAGTCCGGATGCGGGCGTCGCCTTGAAGCCGCCGTAGCACCATCCTGCATTTAGATAGAGACCCTGGATCGGCGTCCGGTCGATGATCGGGCTGCCGTCCATGGTCATATCCATGACGCCGCCCCAATGTCGCGCAAGGCGCACCCGTCCGATGCGCGGCATCAAGGCCATCGCGCCTTCGCAGACGTCTTCGATGGTCGGAAGATTGCCGCGTTGCGCGTAGCTCGCGTAGCCGTCGATGTCGCCGCCGAACACGAGGCCGCCCTTGTCGGACTGGCTGACGTAGAAATGCCCGGCGCCGAAGGTCACGACGCCGTCGATGAACGGTTTGATCGATTCAGAAACGAACGCCTGGAGCACATGGCTTTCGATGGGCAGTCGAAGGCCAGCGAGCGACGCCACGCGCGACGTGGCGCCGGCGACGGCGACGCCCACTTTCGGGGCTGCGATGTAACCGCGCGAAGTCTCCACGCCAAGGACAAGACCGCCGTCGATCCTGAAACCCGTCGCCTCGCAGTTCTGGATGACGTCAACGCCGCGGCGATCGGCGGCGCGTGCGTACCCCCAGGCGACGGCGTCGTGGCGCACCGTGCCGCCGCGCCTTTGCAGCAGCCCGCCTTGGATGGGAAATCGCGCGTTATCGAAATCGAGAAACGGCAACATCCGTTCTACTTGCCGACGATCGAGCAATTCAGCGTCGACGCCATGCAGACGCATGGCGTTGCCGCGTCGGGCATAGGAGTCGCGCTGGCCGTCGGAATGAAAGAGATTGAGCACGCCGCGCTGACTGACCATCGCGTTGTAGTTCAAATCCTGCTCGAGCCCCTCCCACAACTTTAGCGACTGTTCGTAGAACGGAATATTGCCGGGCAACAGGTAGTTGGAGCGAATGATCGTCGTGTTGCGGCCGACGTTGCCGCCGCCGATCCAGCCCTTTTCGATCACGGCGATGCGTAACTGACCGTGGTTCTTGGCGAGATAGTAAGCCGTCGCCAAGCCGTGTCCGCCGCCGCCGACGATCACAACGTCATACTGCGGCTGCGGGCTTGCGTCGCGCCACGCAGGCGCCCAACCTCTATGGCCGCGCAGCGCTTCGCGCGCGACCGTGAAAATCGAATAGCGGTCCAGTCCCATGTTCGGGCCCCTCGCACGCCGCGCGATCGGATCGCCTCGGCGGGATGCGCACTCGTCTTAGACGTCGAGCGTGCGCTCACGCTCCCATTCGGTCAGATGCGACGCGTAGCTGTTCCAGTCGGCGGTCTTGAGTTTGATGTAGGAGGCTGAAAAGTCTTCGCCGAGCGCACGCTTGAGTTGCGCGTCCTTGTCGAAGTTGCGCAGCGCGTCGAGCAGATTGAGCGGCAGGCGCGGCGCATCCTTCACTGTATGGCCGTCTTGATACATATCGATGTCGAGGCGCTTGCCCGGCTGCGCCTTCGCGCGAACGCCGTCGAGCCCGGCTGCGATGATGACAGCCTGGAGAAGATAAGGGTTAGCGGCGCCGTCCGGCAGACGCAGTTCGAAGCGCCCCTTGCCCGGAACGCGCACCATGTGCGTGCGGTTGTTGCCGGTCCAAGTCACGGTGTTCGGCGACCAGGTCGCGCCTGACGTCGTGCGCGGCGCATTGATGCGCTTGTAAGAATTCACAGTCGGGTTTGTGATCGCCGCCAGCGCTTCGGCGTGGCGCATGATGCCGCCGAGAAAATGATAGCCTTGTTGCGACAAGCCCATCTCGTCGGATGCGGCGTAAAACATGTTCGAGGCGCCGTCGGCGCTCCAGGCCGAAATGTGCGCATGGCACCCGTTGCCGGTGAGATTCGAGAACGGCTTGGGCATGAACGTCGCGCGCAGACCATGCTTCTCGGCGATGGACTTGGCCATGAACTTGAAGAATCCGTGGCGATCAGCCGTCACCAGCGCGTCGTCGAAGTTCCAATTCATTTCCCACTGGCCGTTGGCGTCTTCGTGGTCGTTCTGATAGGGGCCCCAGCCGAGCTCCTGCATGTAGTCGCAGATTTCGGAGATGACGTCGTAGCGACGCATCAACGCTTGCTGATCATAGCAAGGCTTTTCGGCGGTATCCTTGTCGTCCGAAATCATGCTGCCGCACGGCTTCGTCAGAAAGAACTCGCACTCGACGCCGGTCTTGACGCGCAAGCCGGCCGCGGCGGCGTCGGCGATCACCTTCTTCAAGACGACGCGCGGCGCCTGGGCGACGAACTTCTCGTCCATCATACAATCGGCTGCGACCCAGGCGACGTCCTTGCGCCACGGCAGTTGGACGACGGCCGCCGCGTCCGGCATCGCGAACAGGTCGGGATGAGCGGGCGTCATGTCGAGCCAAGTTGCAAACCCAGCGAAACCGGCGCCGTCCTTCTGCATGTCGGCGATCGCGGACGCCGGCGCCAGCTTGGCGCGTTGAGCGCCGAAGAGATCGGTATAGGAAATCAGGAAATAGCGAATGCCGCGCTCTTTCGCGAAATCTGCAAGGTCCTGCGCCATGGCCGTGTCCTCGTTTCTTGGCTGTGTTTTTGAGTTGAGCGACTTCAGATCCCGTCAGCGACTTGGCCCGGATACCAGTTCGTGCCGGCCAATGGCACGCGCGCCATCGCGGCGGCCTCAAGCGTCAGCGCGCACAAGTCTTCCGGCTCCAGATTGTGAACATGGTTGTGTCCGCAGGCGCGGGCGATGGTCTGCGCTTCCAGCGTCATGACCTTCAGATAATTGGCGAGGCGCCGACCGGCGCGGACGGGATCGAGACGTTTCGACAGCTCGGGGTCCTGCGTGGTGATGCCGGCGGGATCGCGGCCTTCGTGCCAATCGTCATAGGCGCCCGCGGTGGACCCGAGGGCTTGATACTCGACTTCGTACGCCGGGTCGTTGTCGCCGAGCGCAACAAGAGCCGCGGTGCCGATCGAGACGGCGTCGGCGCCGAGCGCCAAAGCCTTAGCGACGTCTGCGCCGGTGCGGATGCCGCCCGACACGATCAACTGAACTTTTCGATGTTGGCCGAGGTCTTGAAGCGCTTTGACCGCCGGCCGGATGCAGGCGAGCGTCGGCTGGCCGACATGCTCGATGAAGACTTCCTGCGTAGCGGCCGTGCCGCCTTGCATGCCGTCGACAACGACGACGTCGGCGCCGGCCTTGACCGCCAACGCCACGTCGAAATAGGGCCGCGCGCCGCCGATTTTGACGTAGATCGGCTTTTCCCACCCGGTGATCTCGCGCAATTCGAGGATCTTGATCTCAAGATCGTCGGGGCCGGTCCAGTCGGGGTGACGACAGGCCGAGCGCTGATCGATGCCTTTGGGCAGGGTTCGCATTTCCGCAACGCGATCGGAAATCTTCTGTCCGAGCAGCATGCCGCCGCCGCCGGGCTTCGCACCCTGACCAACGACGACTTCAATGGCGTCAGCTTTTCGGAGATCGTCGGGATTCATGCCGTAGCGCGACGGGAGGTACTGATAGACCAGCGTCTTGGATTGCCCGCGTTCTTCCGGCGTCATGCCTCCGTCGCCCGTCGTCGTCGACGTGCCGGCGATCGACGCGCCGCGACCGAGCGCTTCTTTGGCGTTGGCGGATAGCGACCCGAAGCTCATGCCGGCGATCGTGATCGGAATCTTCAGTTCGATCGGCGTTTTGGCGTAACGCGTTCCCAGCACGACGGCCGTGCCGCATTTTTCTCGATAGCCTTCCAGCGGATAGCGCGACATCGAAGCGCCAAGAAACAGCAGGTCGTCAAAATGCGGCAGGCGGCGTTTGGCGCCGCCGCCGCGGATATCATAAATCCCGGTCGCGGCGGCGCGGCGGATTTCCGACAGCGCGTAGTCGTCGAAGGTCGCAGATTTACGGGGCGTCGTCGGCGGGTTCTGATAGCTCATCAATACGCATCCGCGTTGTCGATATTGAAGTTGTAGAGCTTTCGCGCCGAACCGTATCGCCGAAACTCGTCCGTTTTGACGCCGGTGACGCCCGCATCGGCCAAGAGTTGTTCCAGTTCGACGCGATGTTCCGGCCGCATGTCCTTTTCAATGCAGTCAGCGCCGAGGCTTTTGACCTCGCCACGAACGTACAATTTGGCTTCATAGATGGAATCGCCAAGCGCCTCGCCTGCGTCGCCGAGGACGACGAGGCGACCGCTCTGCGCCATGAACGCCGACATGTGGCCGATATCGCCTTTGACGACGATATCGATGCCTTTCATGGAGATGCCGCAGCGCGACGCCGCGTTGCCCTCGATGACCAGAAGTCCGCCGCGCCCCGTCGCGCCGGCGTACTGGCTGGCGTCGCCTTTGATCACCACTTTACCCGACATCATGTTTTCGGCCGTACCGGGCCCCGAGGAGCCGTATACCGTCACGGTCGCCTTCTTGTTCATTCCCGCGCAATAGTAGCCGACGCTGCCGCGCACATTGACGGAGATCGGAGCGTCGATGCCGACGGCGACGGCGTGCGCGCCGCGCGGATTGTGAATTTCCCATTCCGTTTCATTCGAGCCGTCGCGCTGGCGGCTCAGGGCGTCGTTCAAGTCGCGCAGCGACACGTTCGCCAAATCTACGACGCGCATCCGAAACTTCGCTCCCGCGACTAGCGTTCCCAAAAGTAGACAGTTGCGGGCTCTGGCTCCCAAACGCGGGCGGCGTCGACGCCTGGGAGATTGACGAGCGCGCGGTACTCCGATCCGAACGCGACATAGTCGTCGGTTTCGGCCATCACGGCCGGCTTGCACGCAATCGGATCACGAAGCACGCCGAACCCGGTCTTGGACCCGACGACAAATGTAAAGAAACCGTCGAGGTCATCCAGACTTTTTTGCAAGGCTTCGCCAAGGTCTAGTCCTTGGCCCATGCGCGAACTCAAATAGGCCGCCGCGACTTCGCTGTCGTTCTCCGTTTCAAAGCGCATGCCGGCGTGAGACAGTTCACGGCGCAGATTGTTGTGGTTCGACAGCGAACCATTATGCACGAGACATTGATCTGGGCCCGTCGAGAAGGGGTGCGCGCCGAGCGTCGTCACGGCCGACTCGGTCGCCATCCTTGTGTGTCCGATGGCGTGCGTGCCGCGCATTTGCGACAGTCCGAAGCGGGCGGCGACGTTGGTCGGCTTGCCAACGTCCTTATAGATTTCGATCGCATCGCCCATGCTCATGATCCGCACGTTCAGAAAACCCGAACGGATCTTTGCGGAGACGCGAGCAGAATCAGATTCTTTGATCGTCAGCACCGCATGGTTGGATTTGACGAGTAGGTCGGCTGGCCGTCCAAAGTCGCGCTCCAGCGCGCTGGACAAGGCCGGGAAGTCTTCTTCCGGCTTCGACGACTGCAATGTGATCTTCATTTTGCCGGGCCGCGCGGCGCCGTAGACGGCGAATCCTGCGGAGTCAGGTCCCCGATCGCACATTGTCGCGAGCATTGCCGCGGTCATTGCGCCAAGCTCGGGTTCGAGCGCGGCGTCTTTCAGAAACAGTCCGACGATTCCGCACATCCCGCGACAGCCCTCGTTGACCATCCCACGAGCGACACACTAACCCCGCAGACGGGCCGCAGTCAACTGTCGAGCAATGTTTTTGCGTGGGAAGAAACATTACGGGGGGCTTAGCGGCTGCCTCGACGTCATGGACCGCGAAAATAGACAATAATTGATAGGTAGATCGCTGGCAGGTGGATCAGTCGCTCCGGGCCGTGAAGGTCTGCTGAATCGAACAAAATCGAGTCGCCGGGCTGCAGCCGATACTTGCTTTCGCCGTGCGCGTACATGATTTCGCCGTCGAGCATGTAGATGAACTCGATCCCTTCGTGACGGAACTCCGTGTAGACCTCCGCATCCTTGCCGAGCGTAATCAAATACGGCTCGACGGCGATGTTGCCGCCGACGGACTGACCCAGCAGCTGATAGTGGTGACCAACCTTGGTGCCCCGCCGATTGATCGCGACGCCCTCGCCGCGCTTCACGTAAGAGCACCCTCGCGTCGCCTCGGTGTTGGCGAGAAGCAGCGAAAGGGGGAGGTTCAAAGCGGTCGACAAAAGTTGAAGCGTGCCGAGCGACGGCGAAATTTGGCCGTTCTCAATTCGCGACAGCATGCCGGCCGAAATCTCGGCGGCCGTGGCAAGCTCGGAAACCGTCAGGCCGGCCATTTTGCGATAGTTGCGAACTTGAACGCCGATCGCCTGCTCGAGAGTGCGCACCATCACCTCTGGAGCGCCGGAACCGGTGGTCAGCCCGGTCGGGCGAAGCGCAGCCAGGCGATCGCCTTTCGATTTCGCGGCCAACTTGGCCGATTCTGTTTTTTCCGGCGTACGATTCTTCGTCATGCGCGGCGTTCCAGGAGCAATCTCATGCGAACTAAAATACCGACCGCTACGCGGGTGCGGGCGTAAGAAGCAATATGAGACGCGGCGCCCCGCCTAAAACGCGCCAAGTCTTTCGGCGACTTTCGTCAAATTTTGAGCCGGCGTCAAAGGCGGAATTGCGCCGTGTCCGCCTTTGCCAACTTCATGCCTGGTAGCATCAGCGGCCGACTCCGACATAGTGAATGCCGTGGCTACGAACTTCGTCCGGCCGATAAACGTTGCGCAAATCAACGAAAACCGCGCCCTTCAAGCGGCGCTGCATTTCGCCGATGTCGAGCGCTCGAAGGGCGTCCCACTCTGTAATAAGCACCAGAGCGTCCGCGTCGTCTAGGCACGAATATGCATCGTCGGCGTACTCGACGTCGGTGAAAATCTCGCGTGCGTTGTCCATGCCGGCCGGATCATAGGCGCGTATCTTTGCGCCGGCGTCCTGCAGCGCCCGAACGATGCCGATCGACGGCGAGTCGCGCATGTCGTCCGTGCTCGGCTTGAAGGTCAGGCCAAGCACCGCAATGCGTTTGCCACGAACATCGCCGCCGCAGGCCGACACCACCTTCTCGATCATGTGCCGCTTTCGATCAGAATTGACGGCGACGACGGCTTCCACAATGCGCATGGGACTGTCGAAGTCCTGCGCCGTCTTGATCAGGGCCAGCGTGTCTTTCGGAAAACACGATCCACCATACCCCGGCCCGGCGTGGAGAAATTTCGGGCCGATACGCCGATCCATTCCCATGCCGCGCGCAACGTCTTGCACGTTGGCGCCGGTCTTCTCGCAGAGGTTCGCCATCTCGTTGATGAAAGAAATCTTGGTCGCCAGGAAGGCGTTGGACGCGTACTTGATGAGTTCGGAACTGCGTCGATCGGTGTAGTAGATCGGCGCCTGATTGATAGAAAGTGGGCGATAGACCTTTTCCATCAATTTGCGCGCGCGGTCTTCATTGACCCCGACCACGACTCGATCGGGACGCTTGAAATCGTCGATCGCAGCGCCTTCCCGCAAGAATTCTGGATTTGATACGACCGAGAACTCATCGATGGGTCGCTTCTCGGCGACGATGGTTTGAACGGCGTCGCCCGTGCCGACAGGCACCGTCGATTTAATGACGATAACCTTGTAGTCGCCGATAGCATCGGCGATTTCGCGGGCGACCTCGAAGACAGAGCTGAGGTCGGCGTGTCCATCGCCCGCGCGCGGCGGCGTGCCAACAGCGATAAAAATGACGTCAGCGGTCTTTACGGCGCTGGCCAGGTCGGTCGTAAAGGTCAGTCGTTTTGCCTTGACGTTTTTTGAGACAAGCTCTTCGAGACCCGGCTGATAAAAGGGCATCCGATTGGCCAACAGGCTGGCGATTTTTTGCGCATTCTTGTCGACGCAGGCGACGTCAAATCCGAAATCGGAAAAACATGCCCCGGAAACGAGGCCAACATAGCCTGTTCCGATCATCGCGATCTTCATGAATGCCCCTTGAATGCGCGAACTGCGGCTGCGATTTTCAGTCTATTCTTGTTCGTAAACGCGGCAGCGGCCAAGCCCACCGCGTCAAAGTGGAAAGAGATTGCGCCGGGGGCGTCAATTCGCCAACTGCTCCGCGATCGAACGCACATACGCGGCGTAGTCGCTCTTGCCGAGCTTCTCGATCCAAGGCTGCAATTGCGTGGGCGTCACGTAACCCATTCGGAGCGCAACTTCCTCCGGACAGGCAACTTTCATGCCCTGGCGACGTTCGATCGTCGCTACGTAGTCGCTCGCGTCGAGCAGACTGTCAAACGTTCCCGTGTCGAGCCACGCGAACCCGCGCCCGAGCTTTTGCACGGTCAGCTCGCCGCGTTCGAGATAGATCTGATTGAGCGTCGTGATCTCCAATTCCCCGCGCGCCGAAGGCTTCACCGTCGCCGCAAAATCGGCGACGCGGCCGTCATAGAAGTAAAGTCCTGAAACCGCCCATTTCGACTTGGGCGACTTTGGCTTTTCTTCAATCGACGTCGCCCTGCCGGCGGCGTCGAAGGCGACGACGCCGTAACGCTCGGGATCAGCCACTTCATAGGCGAACACGGTCGCGCCGGAAGGCTGTGAAGCGGCAGCGCGCAGCAGCTCCGACAAATCGTGACCATAGAAAATGTTGTCGCCGAGCACCAGGGCGCAGCGATCGCCGCCGATGAATTCACGCCCGATGATGAAGGCCTGGGCAAGCCCTTCCGGTTTTGGCTGGACCGCGTAGACGAGTTTGACGCCAAACTGCGAACCATCGCCGAGAAGCTCGCGAAACAACCGCTGATCGTGCGGCGTCGTGATGACCAGGATGTCTCGAATGCCGGCGAGCATCAGAACCGACAACGGATAGTAGATCATCGGCTTATCGTAGACAGGCAACAGCTGTTTCGAGATTGCGAACGTGAGCGGGTAGAGGCGCGTGCCGCTGCCGCCAGCCAGGATGATTCCCTTCAACGGCCGCATGCGTATCCTCCGATCAAGGTTTGGCGACCGCGTACCTGTGCGCGCAAATTTGTAGTTGCAATCATGGCGCCGATCCTGGGGCGCCGGCAGGGAGAAGCCCGAGACGCGCTCCGGAATAGACGCGGTCCCGAAGCGGTCGCCACCAAGACTCGTTCTCCAGGTACCATTGAACCGTTGCGGCGATTCCGCTGTTGAACGTCTGTTCCGCTCGCCAGCCTAGCTCCGTTTCAATCTTGGTGGGGTCGATGGCATAGCGGCGATCATGGCCTGGCCGGTCCGCCACATGGGTGATCAATTCGCGCCGCGGTCGCGCCGCCGGCCGCAGTTGATCGAGAATATCGCAGATCGTTTGGACGACGACGATGTTCTCCATCGGCGCGCGGCCGCCGACATTATACGTCCCGCCGACCTTGCCGCGCTCGATGACGCAGGTCAGCGCCCTGACGTGATCGTCGACGTACAGCCAATCGCGGACTTGCCGGCCATCGCCGTAAACGGGCAGCGGTTGGCCGTGAAGCGCATTGAGCAGGATCAACGGAATAAGTTTTTCAGGAAAATGATACGGGCCATAGTTATTGGAGCAATTGGTGATCATCGTCGGCAGGCCGTAGGTCTCGCGCCAAGCGTTGACAAGGTGATCGGACGAAGCCTTGCTGGCCGAATACGGCGAACGGGGATCATAGGGCGTCGTTTCGACGAAGAACCCATCTGGCGGCAGAGAGCCGTAAACTTCATCAGTCGAGACGTGAAGAAATCGAAAAGCCGTTTGGCCCGCCGCGTCAAGCCGCGACCAATAACGCCGGGCGGCTTCCAGCATCGCATGGGTCCCGACGACGTTCGTCGTGATGAATTCCGCCGAAGCTGTGATTGAACGGTCGACGTGGCTTTCGGCCGCCAGATGCATAACGGCTTCCGGCGCAAATTCGGAGAATACGCGGTCAAGCGTTGCGCCATCGCAGATATCGGCATGGACAAAGCGATAATTCGGACAGTTTGAAACTGGCTCAAGCGAGGCCAGACTGGCCGCGTACGTCAGTTTGTCGATGTTGGCCACGATCCATCCGCGTGTCGCAACCAAATGGCGCACCAGCGCTGATCCTATGAAGCCGGCCCCGCCGGTCACCAGAACGCGCATCGTCATCTCCCTTTGACTTCGCAGCACGCATCAGAACTTGAATGACATGTCTTTGAGGCGCGGAAGGTTTCCATCCTTCCGCGAGACCGTCGCAGCGTTCGAGACGCGCGGCCAATCAATCGCCAAATCGGGATCACTCCAAAGCACGCCGGCCTCGGCATCAGGCGCGTAGTAGTTGGTGACCTTGTAAATGACCTCGGTATTGGGCTCCAGCGTGCAGAAGCCATGAGCAAAGCCGGAAGGCACGAGAATTTGCGCGCCGTTCTCGGCCGACAGCTCAACAGCAGCGTGGCTCCCGAAAGTCGGGGAGTCCTTGCGAAGATCGAGCGCGACGTCATAGATCGCGCCGCGCACCACGCGCACCAGCTTGGCCTGAGCAACGGGCGGCGTCTGGAAATGCAAGCCTCGGATCGTGCCGGCTTCCGCGGAAAGTGAGTGATTGTCCTGCACGAAGACTTCAGCGAAGCCAGCCTCCGCCAGCAGGCTTGCTCTATACACTTCGGAAAAGTAGCCGCGATGGTCGCCATGGCGCTTGGGCTGAATGTGCAGCAGGCCCGGTATCGCGAGCTCTTTGAGAATCATGTCGCGGCGCTCATGCAATTGTTTGTGCGACGCTCGCTTGCGCCGCAAAACGCGAACGATCGCCTAACATGACTCAACCCCAAAACCCAACGGGTAAATGGCCCCACCCTCGCTGCGACGAAAGTTCGTCGCGTTATCGATAACAATTGGCCTCGGAAGTTGGTGAAAAACACGCGTCAAACTGGGATGGAAATGGCCGACGACAAATGGCGGCGGAGAGCGACAACGTCCGACGCACCGAGATACGGTCCATGCTGCTTTGCTTCCGAACCGGCTGAAGCGCAGCATCGGCCATCGCGGCGGCTATTCGCCCGTGACTTCGTGAACCATGTCCGCCAGCCGATCGACGTCCTTGACAAACAATCCATCACTTTTCCGCTCGATCACGCCCATGCGCGTAAGCCGGCTGAATTCGCGCGTGACCGCCTCGCGATGGGTGCTGATCCGGCTCGCGATCTCGGCATGAGTCGGCGCAGAATCAATTCGGGCGCCTTTGCCGCTTCGCGGCGCCAACATCGCAAGCCTGAGCAGCTCGGCCTGGATGCGATTGCTGACCGCGAGCGCGCTGAACTCGTAGATCCGCGTCGTCAACGTGCGAATTTTCGCTACGAGGTGCCGCATGACGGCTTCTGCTACGGAAGGCTCCGCCTTCAAGACTTCACGAAACGCCGCCGCCGAAACTGAGGCGACGAGGCAACTCGTTTTCGCCTCAATGCTGGCCGATCGCGCCACGCCGTCGATCGCCGCATACTCGCCGAAGATTTCGCCGGGTCCCATTTCGCAAAAGGTGACGGCCTTGCCGTCGACCGAGTAGATGCTGACGCGGGTGTCGCCAGCGACGATGAAGTACACGTCGTCGGTGTCGTCCAGATAATCGACGATCGGTTCGCCGGGCTCATAGCGCCGCCATCCGCACCGGACGCAAAGCCGGCCGAGCGTGTCCTTCGGCACGCCCTTGAACGCAACGATGTGCTCGAGCGATTGAACGTCTTGATTGGTTTGGTTCTTCGACATAATCGCAGCTTTCGAAACAGCGCCGCGCGCACGCGATTATAGTCCGATTGTCGGAAAGAGGGGGGGGGGGCAGATTGCGCCCCCCTTTGTCATTCTCGCGTTCAATTCGAGCGACTTATTTCGTGGTCCAACCAAAGCCGACCTGCTCGATGGGCTTGACGCTCATGGCCTGGGCTTTGTCGTGGCAGCCGAACTCCAGGGTTTTGCCTTCGCTCGACCGATAGCGGGTCGACTTGCCCGCCGAAACAGCCGCTTCGAACCGGGTCGCCGAGAACGTCGCGTCGCCGTGCTCGCTCATGCTATCGGCCAACGTGACCACGAGCTTGCACGCCCCGTTGTCGCGTACGAAATAACTGACAGCGCGTTTCGTTCCGATTTCAAAACTGACGCCATGGAGAGGCTTCAGGATGTGCGGCGCCGACGCCTCGGCCTGCGCGGCTGCAGCGCTCAGCACAGAGATGAAGCCGACGATGGCCGTCGCAGCGATGGTCTTTGTCATGTTCGTCTCCTATTGATCCAGAGTTTGAGTTTTCACATCGTGGCCCCGACTGCCGGGGTCGTTCGATGAGCGGATCATGGAGGCCGTCGCCGTTGCGCGCTGTGGGATTTGCCACAGGCCGATAAGAAGGCTGGAAGCCTCTGAAATCAGGCCGAACTTTTTATTTCCTCGAAGTCTCCCCCTGCCGGCCGATGCGGCAGGGAACTTGGCTGAATAATGTGCATCCGTATCGGCCGCCCCAATTTGCGACGTTTGAGTGAAATGAAGTTGGACGACTTCGAAAAGGTTCCGTCGAACAATTGGTTGGCGGCCCCTCGCAACAAAACAGGGCTGGTGCTAGATTACCGTTATAATGTCGATCAATTCCTGCTCCCCGAATGCATTAGCCCTCCAATTTTTTCGAGCGGCGCCCCATGGAAGACGCAAACAAACTTGCCGATAAGCTCCTGACCGAGCTGACCGAACTTCGCGAGCAATTGCAGAATTTGAATCTTGGCCGCCCGGTTGGACCGGGCGACACGCATATTCGCTTCCAGCAAATGCTGGCCACGTCTCCGGCCGTCATCTACACGACGGCGGCCTCGGGCGACTACAAGTGCACGTTCGTCAGCGACAACGTCCGTACGATCATCGGATATTCGCCCGATGAAATGACGACGGACCCGAAGCACTGGCCCGACAACATCCATCCGCACGACGCCGCCAAAGTGATAGACAAGGTTACGGCGCTCATCGAGCGGGGCGGCGGCGCCGTCGAATATCGCTTTCGACATCGCGACGGCCATTACACGTGGATCCACGACAGCTTCAAGGTCATGTACGACGCGGCGCGGCGCCCGTTGGAGCTCGTCGGCGCCTGGACGGACATCTCCGAGCGCAAGATGGCGCAGGACATGCTGCAGAAGGCTTATGACGAGCTGGAGAATCGCGTTGGCAAACGGACAGAGGAGCTGAAGGTCGGACAAGAGAAGCTGCGATATGTCCTGGCTGTCAGTCCGGCAATCACCTACGTCACAAAGGCGTCTGGAGACTTTGCCTGCACGTTCGCCAGCGAAAGCTCCAAAGACATCATGGGCTACTCGCCTGAAGCGGCTCTATCCGAGCCCAGTTTCTGGAGCAGTCACTTACATCCTCAGGACGCGCCGCATGTCATGACCGAATTCGCGCGCCTTATCGATCAAGGCGGCGGCAATCTAGAATACAGGTTCCTCCATCAGGCGGGTCACTATCGCTGGTTTCAGGACACGTTTCGCGTGATCCGCGATGACGACGGCCGTCCCGAACAGATCGTCGGGTCTTGGGCCGACATCACGCATCGAAAACTTGCCGAGGCGGTGCGCGAACTCCACTCGGCGAGTTTGCAGGACCATGAGCCCGTTGCGTTGAAGCGCCTCGACAGCATTCTCGAGTCCGGCCGAGAAGTGCTCCGCCTCGACCGCCTGAGCATTTTGCGTGCCGACGCCCGAGGCGAATGGCTGCAGGCCATCGCCGCCACCGGCACCGGGGATTTGCTGAATACGATCCGCGTTCCGATCAATCACAACGGCGGAGGGTTGGCGCAGGTTTATCTGACCAAAGAGCCCGTGATATTCAATGGCGCTGAGTCCGTCCCGGAGAATATCCGCCTTAAGCCGCCTTACGACCAGATCAAAGCCCTGCGCTCTCGCGTCTTCGCCATATTGCCGCTGATCGTTCAAGGCCAGGCGATCGGCGTTCTGGCTGCGGACCGCAAGAAGAACCGGGCCCCGTTCGAGGCCGCAACGCTCGAAGCGCTCAAGGGACTGGCGACCCAGGCGGCTCTCGCTTTGGAGCATTCGCGGCTCGTTGCGGCCGCCCAGCCGGTTCTCAGTCGATCGCTCAATCTTTCGGTCGTCTATCCGTCGTTCGCTCGCGCGGTGAAGGCGCTCGTCCCATACGATCGCATCGGCGTCATCGTGCCGGATGGCCAGAAGCTCACCATGGCGTTGTCGGTCGCCGACCCCCCGCTTGCGACGTGGGAAGGCCACACGTGGGAACAGGCGGAGGGCACGTCCGTCGAGTGGGTCATGAAGCACCGCAAGCCCCGCGTCGTGCGCGATATGTCGGTCGAGCAGGAGTTCACCGATTCCGCGTTCATCGCGAAGGAGGGCGTCCGGGCGAATCTGATGGTGCCCTTGCTCGCAGGCGGTACGCCCGTCGGCGTTTTCTTCCTCGATAGCCGCACGCCTGGCGCGTACACCGAGCAGGACATTGACCTCGTCGACCCGGTCGCGCAGCAACTCGCGCTCGCCATCGACAACACGCGCCTTTTCCAGGAGATCGAAGAAAAGAGCGGCAAGTTATCCCGCTCGCTCGAGGAGATGAAAGTCCTGCGCGAGATCAGCAACGCGCTCAATTCAACTCTCAATCTGGATCAGGTGCTGGCCAGTATTGTCACCGACGCGGTGAAACTTTCGGGCGCCGATGGCGGCGCAATCTACCAATTCGACGAAGAGACCAAGACCCTCGTACTGGGGTCAACCCACGGCATCGACGGAGAACTCGTCAGCGCTCTCAGGGAACACCCGGTCAAACTCGGCGAAGGCTCCGTCGGTCACGCCGCCGCGAACCGCGCGCCTTATGAGGTGGCCGACGTCGAGGGCGGCGCATATGAGTCCCGGCTGCGCGCCGTCGTCTCGCGGTCGGGTTTCCGCGCGATCCTCAGCGTTCCCCTGATGAGGGACGATCGCGTGTTTGGCGGCATCTCGTTGTTTAGACGGGAAGCGGGCAACTCGTCGCCCGAGACCGTTGAACTCTTGGAGACGTTCGCCACGCAGTCCATGCTGGCCATACAGAATGCGCGGCAGTTCCAGGAGATCGAAGCGAAGGGCCGGCAAATCGAGATCGCGAATAGCCACAAGTCGCAATTTCTCGCGCACGTCAGTCATGAGCTGCGCACCCCCCTCAACGCCATTCTTGGATATTCCGAACTCGTCCTGGACAACATCTATGGCGAAGTGCCGGTAAAGATGCGCGAGCCGCTCGAACGGCTGGAGAAGAACGGCCGGCATCTGCTCGGGCTGATCAACGACGTCCTCGACCTTTCGAAAATCGATGCCGGGTCGGTGAACATCGCAAATGCAGAGTACTCAATGAACGACGTCGTGCATGCGGCGCTCAGTACGGTGGGTCCGCTTGCCGCGGAAAAGAAGCTCGCGCTCAAGACCGACGTCGCTGCGGACTTGCCGCGTGCGCGCGGCGACGAGCGGCGCACGGTCCAGGTTCTCCTCAACCTACTAGGAAACGCGATCAAATTCACGGACAGCGGCGAAGTGTCGTTGAAGGTCGTGGCCTCCGACGGCGCCTTTCACGTTGCGGTGTCGGATACGGGCCCTGGAATTCTGGCCGCCGAACAGGTGAAAATCTTTGAGGAGTTCCATCAGGCCGCCGATCCATTCAACGCAAAGAAGGGCGGCACGGGCCTTGGGCTCGCCATTTCGAAACGTATCGTCGAATTGCAAGGCGGCAAGATCTGGGTCGAATCGGCTGAAGGCAAGGGCTCCACGTTCCGCTTCCGATTGCCGATCCGCGTCGAGCAGCGCGAGGCTGCCAGATGATGAAACGCATCCTCATCGTCGAGGATCACGAGGATAACCGCCGTATCCTACGAGACCTTCTAACGAATGCGGGGTACGCGTTCATCGAGGCGACGACCGGACTCGAAGGCGTCACGATGGCGAAGGCTTACCGCCCGAGCCTCATCCTCATGGACATCCAGCTCCCCGAGCTTGACGGCTACGAGGCGACGCGACGCATCAAAGCCGAACCCGAACTTCGCGGCATACCGATCATTGCCGTCACATCCTATGCGTTGAGCGGCGACGATGCTCGCGCCTTCGAGTGCGGCTGCGTCGGTTACATCACCAAACCTTTCAGCCCGCGCATGCTTTTGGCCGAAGTGCGCAAACACCTCCCGGCGCTCGGCGGATGAGGATTGAATCGTGACGCCGCGCGCCCGCATCCTCGTCGCCGACGACAGTCCGGACAACGTCGAAATCTTCAGAACGCGCCTCGTAACGCAGAACTATGAGGTGCTTGTCGCAACGAACGGCGAAGAAGCGATCGCAATCGCCCGCCAAGCGCGACCCGATCTCATTCTGCTCGATTACATGATGCCGAAGATGGACGGCATCGAGGTTTGTCGGAACCTAAAATCCGATCCGAGCCTGCCGTTCACGCCGATCATCATGGTCACAGCGAAGGGCGGCACGCAGGATGTCGTGAAGGCCTTGGAGGCGGGCGCCGACGAGTATCTGATCAAGCCCGTCGATCACGGCGCGCTTGTGGCGCGCGTGCAATCCATGCTCCGCATCAAGGAGCTGAACGATACGGTGCGGGCGCAAAGCGAGAAGCTTGCGGAATGGAATACGTCGCTCGAAAAGCGCGTCGCCGAGCAGCTCGCTCAGCTCGAAAATCTCTCCCGGCTGAAGCGGTTCTTCTCGCCGCAGCTCGCTGAAGCCATCCTCGCCGGCGGCGCGGGCGACCCGTTGAGGAGCCACCGCCGCGAAGTCGTCGTCGTGTTCCTCGATCTGCGCGGCTTCACGACCTTCGCCGAGATTTCCGAACCGGAAGAAGTGATGCGGGTCTTGCGCGAGTTCCATGCGGCAATGGGCGGTCTCATTCTTGAGCACGAAGGCACGCTCGAACGATTCACCGGCGACGGCATGATGATCTTCTTCAACGATCCCGTCGTCGTTCCCGACGCCGCCGAGCGCGCGCTGCGTATGGCCATCGCTATGCGCGACCGCGTCGACGGCATGAGCCGGGAATGGCGCCGACACGGTCACGACCTCGCCCTCGGCATCGGCGTCGCGCAGGGGTACGCCACGATCGGCGCCATCGGCTTCGACGGACGGTTCGACTACGGCGCGGTCGGCACCGTCACCAATCTCGCGGCGCGGCTGTGCGGCGAAGCCAAGGGCGGCCAGATCCTGACGAACCGCAAGACGCTCAGCGAATTCGAGCAACTCGTCGACGTCGAATCGATAGGCGACCTTCCGCTGAAAGGCTTCGCCAAACCGGTCGCCGCCTTCAGCATCAAGGCGCTCAAAGTCTAGAGCGCCCCGCGGCCGCCTGCCATTGACGTCTGAATTCTTCAAAGCAATCAGCTTTTTTCGAACTTTTTGAGCAAGTGACAATTGCCACAGCGCGTCTGTGCGCGGCGCTCCATGATCCCCCCCATCGAACGGCCTCGGCAGTCGGGACCGCGATGCGAAACCGAAACAACACACCGAATCACAAGGAGACCCGCCATGAACAAGATCATCGTCGCCGCCGCTCTCGCCGGCATCCTCTCGCTGAACGCCACTGTCCGCGTTGAAGCCGCCGAAGCGTTTTCTGGAACCAAGACGTTGAGCCCCATCGCCGCGAAGTCGGGCGATCACAAGGGCGGCCAGTTCCTGCTCAACGCCGAGATCGGCGGCAAGCAGTTCGTCAGCTACTACCTGAACGACGACAACCGTTGCCAGCTGACTTTGATGGTCGCCGAACCGTTCAACGGCGTCGATGCGCCGGACGCGGCTACGGTTCGCTTTGAGGCGGTCGTTGAGCCCAATAACAGCGCGCAATTCGCAACAGCCGATGGTCAGTCGCTCGAGTTCTCGTGCCACACGGAAGCTCGCACGATGAGCATCTCAACGGTCAAGATACTCGCGAGCGCGCAGTAAAGCGCCAAATTCGCCGATCCTCCGCGTCGAGGTGGACGCTCCAGTCCGCCCCGCGCAGGACGAACGGTAAGCTCGGCGCGAAAAACACGTCCGCGAATCCCCAATGCAGCGAACACATATCGGGAGGCCATCGTGAGAAAGCATGAGAAATTCCTCGTCGCGCTTGCGCTCACGTGCCTTTCGCACGGCGCTTCCGCGGACGACGACGTCAACAAGGTGGCGTTCAACAATCACTGCCGAACCTGCCATTCGTTCAAGAAAGACGACAACCGTCTCGGCCCCTCGATGCACGGAATGGTTGGCGCGGCAGCCGGGCAAGTCGCAGGCTATCGCGGTTATTCCGGCAACATTTCCGGCTTCAGGTGGGACGAGGCGACGCTCGATAAATTCATCGCCAGTCCGACATCCGTCGCATCCGGCACGACCATGAACTATCCGCCCGTCCTCGACGCGGTGGAGCGCGCGAAGATCATCGCGTTCTTGAAATCCATCAGCGAGCCGTGACGGCGGCGTTTCATCGCCCGTACCGACCGCGCACGGCATACTTTGTTTCAATCACACCAACGGGGGCGACTCCGGACAAATACTGACAGTCAACAAAGGCCTGAGCCCATGTCGAACCATCGACCATTGCTGGAGCTGTCGGCGACCGAAGGGTCGCAACAGCGTTCCGCATTGCGGCTCCTGCAGACGATGCTCGACCTGTTGCCGGTCAACGTCGTCATCGCGGACGCGGACGGGCGCATCGTCCACGCCAATGCATCGGCGGCGGCGATGCTTGCGGCCGGCGACCCGATCTGGTCCCGATATGGTCGACTGAGCGCGATGACTTCGACCGCAACGACGGCTTTGAACGACGCCATCGCGTCAACGACGGAGGCCGGCGCGCGGGTCCGAGCGAAACAAACCGAAGTCGCCCTGCCGCGTCGCGACGGGCGCGTCGCTATTGCCCACGTGCGGCCCCTGGCGCGCGGCGCATCGCGCGTCGAGCGCGATCTGGGCGCAGCTGCCGCGCTGTTCATCACGGAAGCGGACCGCATTGCGCCGTCGCTCGACGGGCTGGCTCGCTTGTTCGAATTGACGCCGGCCGAAACGCGCGTGCTTGAGAAAATCGCCTCAGGCATGAATCGCAAGGAAACGGCGGCTGCGCTCGGACTGGCCGACTCGACGGTCAAAACCCATCTCGAAAACATCTACGCAAAGACCGGCGCTCCTGACCGCTCCGCGCTCTGCCGCCTCGCGGCGAACCTCTGTTGGCCCGAAGTCTCTGCTCAACGCTGAAGATTTTTGGCGGAGCGGTCCGCCGTGCGGCGGATGCGGGACCGATCGGCGCGCCGCAAGGTAGCCGCGTTCGCGCGCTTGGCAATATTGCAACCGCCAAGGCTTCGAACAGGCGCCTCCCGGGCGAAATCCGGCCCACGCAGGCTTCCTCCAAGCGGACGAAAAGCCGGGAGCGCCTTTCCTTCCTCGATATAGCTGGAGCAAACGCCATGACTGCAATTGTGAAGACCGCCATTGCCGCTGTCGGCCTCGTGACCATCAGCGGCGCGAGCCTTGCCGTGACCGCGCCGCCAAAAAGCGGAACGACGCCCTACACGACGCACTTTCTGTTCGTTCCGAAATCGACGGTCGACATCCCGGGCGTCGGCAAAGCCATCGCGCTCGAAGCGACGGGGCCGACCCAAAATACAGCGGGCGAATCGTTCCTCGACAAGATGAACGCCAAGTGCGCCGCCGTCAGCGTCGAAACCGGCGGCAAGAAATGGATCGACGGCGCCTGCGCCTTGACCGACGCTGAGGGCGATGTCGTGTTCTCGACGTTCGACACGCGCGAACTCGACAAGGCGCAGCCGAAGATGGACTGCGGCACGCACACGATCACGGGCGGCACCGGCAAGTACAAGGGCATCACCGGCAAGGAGCCGTTCTCGTGCGTGTCCGTCAAGACGCCGGCCGGCGCGCCCGAAGGCGCGTTCGCGCTCGACATCCCGCACAACACGACATGGGAGATCAGGTAAAGCTGAGTGGCAGGCGCGTCTTGTGGCGCACGCGCCTGCCAAACGGATCACCGGCATCGCTCGCCGCCCGCTCGAATTCACACGCACAAACAATTGAAGGACTATTCTCGCAAGACCTGCCGGCGCGCCGTCAGAACTTGATCTGGTTTCTGAGACCAACGAATACGGCGTCCTCGGCATCGGAGAACAGCGGGTGAATGAACTGCGCATCCGCCGTGACGCGGAACCACGGCGTCACCGCGACATTGTAAAAAGCTTCCCAGCCGGCTTCGTGATCGAGCCGGATGCCAAGGGGATCGAGCGCATCGCTTAACGCATCGCTGAGGTTGTCGCGGAAATATGCGACGCCCCAGCGATCCTGTTCTCGACCCGCAATCAGCGTATTGTTGCCGCCGATGCCGACAAACCAGCTTGAATCGAGCGGGTTCGGATTGCCGTCGGACGTCGCATACTGGCCAAACAAACCCCAGCCCTGCTGTGGGTTGGAAGGGCTTTGATAGAGGTACTGCTGGAAGCTGTAGGAAAAATACCAGCGATCCTTCTTGCGGCTGACGATGCCGCCGGCAGCGCCCGGCAAGAGGAGTTCCGGCACGTCTGACAAGTTGATGCCGTCCTGCGTGCTGGTGACGACTCTGACGTTCTGATAGCCCTGCAGCCCGAACGGCTTCACCGGCACGGTCAGCGCCAGCATGATATTCGTGCCGTCACTGAATGGATTTTCGATCACATCCCAATCCTGAGCGTTGCGCGGGTCGAACACGAACAGGCTGGCCGTGAAGGGCTGCGACGCGTACGTGAGATTGGCGCCGATCAGATACGGCGGAATGATGCCCGTGATCGGCGCGGCAAGCGCCGTATTCATGAACGTGTCGAGACCACCGCCTCCAAGCAACGGAGTCTTGGCGGGCGGCTCGAACATGTTGAACTTGCCGGCGCTGAAGATCAGGCTTTGGCTGAATGCCTGCGTGATTATGATGGATGTATCACGGTCGTGACCGCCTCGCGTCGGAAACGCGAGCGAGGTATTGACCGGAATGACCGTGCCGCCTTGGGCGTCGATCAGATCGCCCCAGACCCATTCCTGGTGCAGCGACACGAACAATCCCTGCCACAGGCCAAGCTTCTGTCCATCCAACCGGACATAGGCATCGACCCGACTTCCATAATCCCAATTGTCGGGCCCGGCGCTCGACACCAGGGGGCGTCCGAAGTCGCGCCCGTCACCCTTGGTCATGCCCTGGTAGAATTGCGTGAAGTAGAAATCGGTGCTGACGCCGCGTGACCGGAGCGCCTCCTTGGGGCCCCCGGCGCCATCCAGTAGCGACGGCCTAGCCGCCAGCTCAGCCCACCCATTGCCCACATCATTTGCGCGCGCAGCAGTTCCAGTCAGCATCCAGACCAGCGCGATTCCGGTTGAGATGGCTGGGTTCAAGCTCATCGCCGTTGCCTGTCGATGGCGGTGATTAACTATCTCGCAGCGGCACGACCGAAGGGCCGTCAGATGCCAGACAGTTGCACGGCGAAATGGTAGCATGAGCAGGGGGGCCGAACGCGGATACCGCAGCAGCGTCGTGGAGGTTTGTCGTGCTCCGTGTTTCCCTGGCAACATTAATCATCTCTCTGGCGCTGACCCCACCCGCCCTCGGGCAGCAGCCCCCTTCCACTGTCCTGTTCTCCAACGTGCGTGTCTTTGACGGCAAATCGACCGGTCTGACGGAGCCGACAAACGTCCTGATCAAGGGCAACACGATTGCAAAAATATCCAAAGATCCAATCCCGACCGACCGCAGCGCCAACACCACGCTGATCGACGGCGGCGGCCGCACGCTGATGCCGGGCCTCATCGATGGCCACGTGCACATCGCGCTTTCCGATACGCCGCTGCTGGTCTTCATGACGGCCGACAACAACTACACGATGCTGCGCCAGTCCAAGGCCGCCGGCGATACGCTCATGCGCGGTTTCACGACCGTCCGCGACATGGGCGGCAACACGTTCGGGCTGAAGCGCTCGATTGACGAAGGTTTCGTTCTCGGGCCGCGCATCTGGCCGTCAGGCGCGATCATCTCGCAAACGTCTGGCCACGGCGACTTCCGCACTGTCCACGATTTGCCGCGCAATACCGGCGATCAGCTGCACTTTTCAGAGCGGCAAGGCTTTGCGGCCGTCGTGGATGGCGCGCCGGAAGTGCTGCGCCGCGTGCGCGAGCAGCTGATGCGCGGCGCCAGCCAGGTCAAGCTGACGGCCGGCGGCGGCGTGTCCTCGGATTTCGATCCGCTTGACGTCACGCAGTTCACTGAAGTGGAAATTCAGGCAGCCGTCGAAGCGGCGGAAGATTGGGGCACCTATGTCGCCGTCCACGCCTACACGCCGAGGGCGATCGAGAAATCGATCCGCGCCGGCGTCAAAGTCATCGAGCACGGTCAGATGGCCGATGATACAGCAGCGAAGTTGATGGCCGAGAAGGGAATCTGGTGGAGCTTGCAGCCATTTCTCGATGACGAGGACGCCACCCCGTTCCCGCCCAATTCTCCAAACCGCAAAAAACAGCTCACGATGTTTGCGGGGACCGATACGGCTTACGCGCTGGCCAAGAAATACAAAGTCAAAACGGCCTTTGGTACGGATTCGCTCTTCGATGCGAAGGTATCCAGCCGTCAGGGCGCGCAGCTCACGAAGCTGACTCGCTGGTACACCCCTGTTGAAGTGCTCAAGATGGCAACAGGAGACAACGGCGAGCTACTGGCGCTTTCGGGACTCCGAAGCCCTTACGAAGGCAAGGTCGGCGTCGTCGAAGAAGGCGCACTCGCCGATCTCTTGCTCGTTGATGGCGATCCGATCGCGAACATCAAATTGATCGAAGACCCGGCCAAGAACTTCGTCGTCATTATGAAAGACGGGAAAGTCTACAAGCGCGCGATGTAGCCGCGCACGCCAAGCGAAGGTCGGGTGTTCCATGCGGTGGCTGACGGTCTAGCGATTGCTTCTCGCGGCGGCGGCACATGCCAATGCGCAAGACGTAGCCGCAACGTGGTTTGACAATTTATCAAATAATATCAATTATTTAATGGCGGAGAGGGAGGGATTCGAACCCCCGGTACCCTTGCGAGTACTCCGCATTTCGAGTGCGGCGCGATCGACCACTCTGCCACCTCTCCGGAAGCCGTGGCGCCTGACGGCGAAGCGGGCTTGTAACTTCTAGCGCCAGTGCGCGCAAGCGCCTTGGGACCGCCCAATTACATCGCAAGTTCCAACGGGCGCGTCGCGGGTCCATCGGACTCATACCCCTGCGCAACCAGACGACCTTGCCGCGCGTCGGCGACCATGACGAGCCTCGTGTGATGATTGAGGATCGGCGGCTTCAACCATGGAAACGCCGGATCGAAGTCGGGCGCGAGCCCGCTCATCATCCGTGCGCGCCCCGAGCTGTCGACACCGCGCGGATGGCCGCTCCATCCAGCCGTCTCCCAATGGTTTGCCGCGATGTGAACGCCGTCGCGCGCACGCGCCTCGCGTTCGGTCCGCTCGATGACGACGGTTTCATTGGGTCGAACGCCCGCAAGAACGAAAATAGCGGGCGTCGATATGGGATCCTCGATCAGTCGACGCCGTGCCTCTCCGAAGGTTTCACAACCTTCGGAGACATCGCGAAGAAGATGTGCGGGCGTCGGATGCGGCATGCCCCACACGCGCCGTCGATTCGCCGCCCAATCGAGATAGAACAAGCCCACCGCTTTGCGCATCGGCGCTTGATTCAAGGCGGCCGAAAATCGCCCCGGCGCCATCACCTGCAAAACCCCGGTGTAGCCGGGCCACGTCAGCAGCGCGAAGGGCCCCGCAGGGGCGCCTGTGACGCGCGCAGCGACAAGATTGGCGCCGAGTCCCGGCGTCAGCCAGTCGAGCACCCGCGTCATCCGCGCCGACTGGCCATCCGGCGACGGAGCGACGCGGCACGTGCAGCCCCACTCGTAGTTGACCGAGAAGAAGTAGGCGCCCGGGCGGTCGAGCGCTTGAGCGATGGCGTCGATTTCCGGCAGATGCGCATTGTTCCAGCGCGCCAGCCAATTGCGCGAGACCTTGTCCAGCGCCACGAGCAGTCGCTTGGGGTACCGGCGCGACGCAATATCCAAGAGCGCATGCGTGCGCCCCTTGTGGCGCATCAAAGTCTGCAGCGGAAAATCCTGCCCCGTCTCAACAACGGGGATCTCCGGCAAGGCGTCCTGGCGCGTATCCGCCGCCGCATCCGCTTGCGCCGTCGCGGGCGCGATGGTCATGTCCGCCTCCATGATCTCTCAGCGATATGGCTAAGGCGCGGGTCAATTCCAAGGCCGTCGCCCGCCCTTCGGCGCGACCGCGCGGACGTTGACAAGGCCCCGCAACTCGACAATAAAGCGCGCACTGTCCGGGAGCATAGTTGCCCACCGGCTAAAGCGCTGCCCGAGGCTCTGCCAGAAACGACTGGCAATACCTTGAAAGTCCATCGAATTTCGATGGCGCCACAGGGCGCGGCAACAGGCCAAAGATGGCCGAAAGGACTTTCCATGTACGCTGTCATCAAGACAGGCGGCAAACAGTATCGCGTCGCCAAAGACGACATCCTCACGATCGAGAAGGTGGCCGGCGATGCTGGCGCCAAGGTTGAATTCTCCGAAGTGCTCATGATCGGATCCGGCGCCGGGGTTAAGCTGGGCGCGCCGTTCGTCTCGGGCGCGAAAGTGGTCGGCGAACTCGTCGAGCACACGCGCGGTCCGAAGTTGATCGCATTCAAGAAGCGTCGTCGCAAGAATTCGCGCCGCAAGAAGGGCCATCGTCAGGACCTTTCAACCGTTCGCATCACGAGCATCACCGGCGCCTGACCGGCAGCCGAGATCAATCGAGGACTTTAGGCAATGGCACAAAAGAAAGCAGGCGGTTCGACGAAGAACGGCCGTGATTCAGAATCGAAGCGCCTCGGCGTGAAGCGCTACGGCGGCGAGCACGTCATCCCCGGCAATATCCTCTGTCGCCAGCGCGGCACGCAGTGGCACCCGGGCGCCGGCGTCGGCATGGGTACAGACCACACGATCTTCGCGGTCGAAGAAGGCGTGGTCGAGTTCAACACCAAACGCAACGGCCGCATCTACATTTCCGTCCGGCCCCAGAAGATCGCCGGCGCCGCCTAAATCCAGCGTTCAATAGGATTAACGGTTCAGGGGATGGCGCCGCCGTCCCCTTTTCATTTTTCGCCACCTTTCTCATATGTCACTTGTCTCAGCATGAAAACGCCGCGCCTCATCCTCAGATCGCTGACCGACGACGACGCGCCGCGCATCGCCGCTCTGGCCGGCGAGTGGTCGGTCGCGAGCATGACGGGGCGAATCCCCTATCCGTACTCGGTCGAGGCGGCGCACCAATGGGTGAGCGGACTCGCCGCCGGCGAAATGGTCTTCGGTATCGAGCACGCCGGCGAATTGATCGGCATCTGCGGATACACGCTCGAGAACGACGGCTCAGCGCAGATCGGCTATTGGATCGGCAAGCCCTATTGGGGCCGCGGCTTCGCGACGGAAGCTGTGCGCGCGCTCCTCAATTTCGGCTTCACGAAGGGTGGCGTCAAACGCTTCAACGGCCGCCACTTCACCGATAACCTCGCATCCGCCCGCGTCATCACGAAGCTCGGCTTCCGCGCGGTCGGCGCCGACGTCGGCTGGTGCGAAGCTCGGCAACAGGAATTCCCGACCGTCGCCTATGAGCGGCGCCGGCCTTGGACGACGGCGATCAAGGCGCTCGCGTCATGAAGTTTCTGGATCAAGCCAAGATCTACGTGGCGTCGGGCGCAGGCGGCGCCGGCTGCATCGGCTTCCGGCGCGAGAAGTTCATCGAGTTCGGCGGTCCCAACGGCGGTGACGGCGGCAAGGGCGGCGACGTGTGGGTCGAGTGCGTCGCCAATCTCAACACGCTGATCGACTATCGCTATCAGCAGCACTTCAAGGCCAAGAGCGGCCAGGGCGGCATGGGTCAGAACCGCGCCGGCGCCAACGGCGACGATTGCATCATCAAGGTTCCCCCCGGCACGCAGGTGTTCGCGGAGGACGGCGAGACGCTGCTGGCCGATCTCATCGAGCCTGGCCAGCGCACGCTGATCGCCAAAGGCGGCAACGGCGGCTTCGGCAACGCGCATTTCAAGAGCGCGACCAATCAGGCGCCGCGCCACGCAAATCCTGGTCTTCCGGGCGAAGAGTTGACGCTGTGGCTGCAGATGAAGCTGATCGCGGACGCCGGCCTGATCGGCCTGCCGAACGCCGGAAAATCGACCTTTCTCGCCGCCGTTTCGGCCGCCAAGCCGAAGATCGCCGACTATCCGTTCACGACGCTGCATCCAAATCTCGGCGTCGTTCGCGCAGGCGATGGCGAATTTGTATTGGCGGACATTCCGGGCCTGATTGAAGGCGCGCACGAGGGCTTGGGACTCGGCGACCGGTTCCTTGGACACGTCGAGCGCTGCCGCGTTCTGCTGCATCTCGTCGATGCGACGGAAGCGGATGTGGCGACCGCCTACAAGACGGTGCGGCGCGAGTTGAAGGCCTACGGCAATGGGCTCGATAAGCGCAAAGAGATCGTCGCACTGTCGAAGATCGACGCGCTCGACGCCGAGGCGATCGCTGCAAAATTCGCCGATCTGAAAAAAGCGGCGCGCAAGACGCCCCTCGCGCTGTCCGCCGTATCCGGCCAAGGCGTCAAGGAAGCGATCTTCGCGATCGTGCGGGGCATCGACCGCGCCGACGTCGCCGAGGACGACGCAGCGGATCAACCCTGGCGTCCGTAGCGCCAACGGCACGGCCTGCGCTTGCGATTTGATGGCGCGCCGTCCAAGCTGCCAACGAATATCGCCATCATCCCAGGCGCACATCCAGCGACTGCGGAGCGTCGTCAAGGATCGTCATGCAGCACTCGGCAAAAACGCCTGTCTGGACCTGGCTGACCCCCCTCGCGGGCATCGCCTTTTTCGCGGCAGGCGCCGCGCTCGGCTTCGGTCCAGATTTCGCGTCGAACCCGATCGGCCTGGCCGTCGCGGCGCTGCTGGCGCCGTTCCTCCTCGGGGCGGTGTTCGCGGCGGTGTATCACGCTGAAGACGCGGCGCATCAGACGGGCGAGCCGTTCGGCACGCTGATCCTGACGATCTCGGTCACGATCATCGAGGTCGCGCTGATCCTGTCGGTCATCCTCACGAGCGACTCCAACCCGACGCTGGTGCGCGACACCGTCTATGCAGTAATTATGATCATCTGCACCGGCCTCGTCGGCGCTTGTCTGCTGCTTGGCGGACTTCGCTATCGCGAACAGTCTTTCGACGTGACGAGCGCCAAGATCTATTTGGCGGTGCTTCTGGTGCTCGCGTCGCTGACGTTGATCCTGCCGAACTACACCCAGTCGGCGCCGGGGCCGGAATTCTCCAATAGCCAGCTGGCCTTCGTCAGCGTCGTCACGATCGCGCTGTATCTGGTGTTTCTCTATACCCAGACGATCCTGCATCGCGACTATTTCACCGGTGAGCGCACCGAGGCAGGAGCCATGCTTAAAGGCGGAGGCGGCAAGCTGGCCCTCTCCATCGCCCTGCTGGCGGTGGCGCTTGCGGCCGTGATCCTGCTCGCCAAAAAGTTCGCGGTCGTCATCGATTATGGAGTGGACGCCCTCGGCGCTCCGGTCGGCGTGACGGGCGTCATCATCGCATTGATCGTGCTGACGCCCGAAGGCCTTTCTGCAATAAAATCGGCGCGAAGCGACGACTTGCAAAAAAGCCTGAACCTGGCGCTCGGTTCCTCGCTCGCGACAATCGGGCTGACGATCCCCGCCGTCGCGGTCGCCAACGTCGTTCTGCAGAAGCCGCTCATCCTTGGTCTGGAGACCCGCGACACGGCATTGCTGATCACGACTCTCGGCGCCAGCATCCTGACCTTCGGGACGGGTCGAACGAACGTGCTTTTCGGGTTTCTGCACCTCGTCTTGTTCGGCACGTTCCTTTTCCTAACCTTCGTGCCGTAATTCGTCGGCGGGACACTTGCGGCCGGCAGGTCGTTTGCCGATAACGCTGGGCTTTCAGAACTTCGAGGCGCTTTCGAAAGACAATGGCCACTCCCGCGACCACAACCGCCAGCCAAATCGCCGTGCGCCCTGAGTGGACGCGCGCGAAGCGCATCGTCGTCAAGATCGGTTCAGCGCTGTTGACCGACCGCGCGACCGGTCAGCTTAAAACGGAGTGGTTGAACTCGCTGATGGACGACGTGGCGTCTCTGACGAAGTCGGGCAAGGACGTCGTGCTCGTCTCGTCCGGCGCCGTCGCGCTTGGCCGGCGCAAACTTGGATTGCCGAAGGGCGAGCTTGAACTCGAGCAAAGCCAAGCCGCCGCGAGCGTCGGTCAGATCGCGCTGGCGCACGCCTACGCCGATTTCGCCACTGCGCGCGGGTTAACAGCCGCACAAATTCTCCTGACGCTCGGCGATACCGAGGAACGGCGGCGCTATCTCAATGCGCGCAACACGATCGAGGTCCTGCTCGCCCTCAAGGCCATCCCGGTCGTCAACGAAAACGACACGGTGGCGACGACGGAAATCCGCTACGGCGACAACGACCGGCTCTCGGCGCGCGTGGCGTCCATGGTGTCGGCCGACTGTCTCGTGTTGCTTTCCGATATCGACGGCCTCTACACCGCGCCGCCCAACGACGATCCGAACGCGACGCACATTCCTCTCGTCACAGAGATCACGTCAAAGATCGAGGAAATGGCCGGCGACGCCGGCACGGAGCTGTCTAAGGGCGGCATGAAAACCAAGATCGAAGCCGGACGCATTGCGCTTGGCGCCGGCGCCAACATGGTCATCACGTCGGGCAAGGTGCAAAACCCGCTGCGCGCGATTTCGGAGGGCGCGCGCGTCACGTGGTTTCTCGCAAAGTCCGATCCCGTGACCGCCCGCAAGCGATGGCTATCGGGACATCTCGTGCCGGCGGGACAGATATTCGTCGACGCCGGCGCGGAAAAGGCGCTGATGTCGGGCAAAAGCCTGCTGCCGGCCGGCGTCACGCGCGTCGACGGCAATTTCGGGCGCGGCGACGCCGTGATCATCCGCGCCGCCGAAGGCCGCGAACTGGGCCGCGAACTGGGCCGCGGACTTATCGCCTATTCGGCTGACGATGCGCGGCGTATCATCGGCAAGCGGTCGGGCGAGATCGCCGCAATTCTGGGCTATGAAGGTCGCGATACGCTGATCCATCGCGACGACATGGCGCTGGCGGGAGCGCCGAACAGGACGTGAGACTATGAACACGATTGGCCGCATCGAACACGAAACCGCGGCTCTGATGCGCGGCATCGGTGAAGCGGCGAAAGCCGCGAGCCGCGAACTCGCGCACGCAACGACGGATCAGAAGAACGCGGCGCTGAGCGCAGCGGCGCAAGCCTTGCGCTCGGCGACGCTTGGCGTGCTTGAAGCCAACGCCAAAGACATCACGGCCGCAAAAGCCGCAGATCGGCCCGCCGCCTTCGTCGATCGCCTGCTGCTGGATGAGAAGCGGATCGCCGGCGTCGCTCAGGGACTCGACGACGTCGCGGCTTTGGCCGATCCTGTCGGAACCGTGCTCGCCGAATGGACCCGGCCGAACGGCCTCAAATTTCAGCGCGTGCGCGTGCCGCTCGGCACAATCGGCATCATCTACGAGAGCCGGCCCAACGTGACAGCCGACGCAGGCGCGCTGAGCCTCAAAGCCGGAAATGCCGCCATCCTGCGCGGCGGATCGGAAAGTCATCATTCGAGCGTCGCGATCCACGCGGCCCTCGTGCACGGCTTGAAGGCTGCCGGGCTGCCCGAAACGGCGATTCAGCTGGTGCCGACGACAGACCGCGAAGCCGTCGGCGAAATGCTGAAGGGCCTTCATGGTTGCATCGACGTTATCGTACCGCGCGGCGGCAAGAGCCTCGTCCAGCGCGTGCAGGACGAGGCGCGCGTGCCGGTGTTCGCGCATCTCGAAGGCATCTGCCACACCTACGTTGACAGCGCCGCCAATCTGGACGTCGCCGCGCCGATTGTCGTCAACGCAAAGCTCAGGCGCACCGGCGTCTGCGGCGCGACGGAGTGTTTATTGGTCGACGCGACATCGGACAGGGATTTGTTGACGCCGCTTGTCAAGGCGCTGCTCGACGCTGGCTGCGAGGTGCGCGGCGATGATCCCGCGCAGGCCGTCGATCTTCGCGTCAAGGCCGCGACCGAAGATGACTACGGCAAGGAATTTCTCGACAGCATCATTGCCGTGAAATCGGTCGATGGCGTGGATGGCGCGATCGCGCACATCGCCAAGTATGGATCGCAGCACACCGACGCGATCGTCACAGAAGACGCCGCGACGGCCGATCGATTCCTCGATCGCGTCGATTCCGCGATCGTGCTGGTCAACGCCTCGACGCAATTCGCCGACGGCGGCGAGTTCGGTTTCGGCGCCGAAATCGGCATCGCCACGGGAAAAATGCACGCTCGCGGCCCCGTCGGCGTCGAACAGTTGACGAGCTTCAAGTACAAGGTGCGCGGCACGGGCCAGATCAGACCGAAGTAGCGGCCTTCCGCCGTCTGCGCAAACGAGCGGCCTTCGCTCTACGCCAAATAGAAAGTCTCGCCGTTGGCGCGAACGATACCGCAACATCACTTCGGCTCCCACCGCGTGCGCCCGCCGCTGGCGCTGCCAGGCCAGCGTGTCGGCATCATGGGCGGCACCTTCAACCCACCGCACGACGGCCATCGCATTGTCGCCGAGACGGCGATCAAGCGGCTTCGCCTCGATCAGCTCTGGTGGGTGGCGACGCCAGGCAATCCGCTGAAGGAGCACGACGGCCTCACGCCGCTTGACGAACGCTTGGCGCTGATGCGCCGCTACGCCCACGGACCGAGCATGAAACTCACAGGCTTCGAACGAGAACTCGGCACGCCCTATACGGCGGCGACATTGTCTTTCCTGACGACGCGCTATCCGGGTGTCCGCTTCGTGTGGGTGATGGGGGCCGACAATCTGGCCACGTTCGACCGCTGGCAGCACTGGCGGAACATCGCCGCGACGATGCCGATCGCCATCGTCGATCGACCCGGGTGGCGAATGAATGGGCTGGCAGGGCCCGCAGCGGCAGCGCTGGCCGGCCACCGCATTCCGGAGCGGAATGCTGCGGCGCTTTGGCGTCAGCCGCCGCCGGCTTGGGTTTTTCTGACGTCGCGCCTGTCGCCGTTGTCGTCGACGACGCTGCGCGACGCTACACTCGGGCAGCGTCGGCCCTAGCGCGACAGCCTTCTGATTCAATTGATGTTTTCTCTTTCGCAGCGACCGCAAATTCGTTTGCGGCGCGGAGGCCCCGCCGTTATCATGCCATTCGGACGCTGGAGATCGGCGTTTCTGGATCAACCAGCAAAGGACGCTCACCGCTTGATCCGATCCACTGCCGAGGGCGCCCGCAAGAGAGCCCCTTCCGCCAAGCTGGCCGCCAAGGCGCCTAGCTCGGCTGCGCTTCTCGCCGAAATCGTCGCCTGGCTCGACGACGCGAAAGCAGAAGACGTCGCCACCATCCCGCTTGAAGGCAAATCATCGCTCGGCGACTACATGGTCGTCGCCACCGGCCGCAATGATCGCCACGTCGGCGCGATCGCCGAACAGTTGCGCGAAAAGATCAAAGCCTCGGGGGAAGCCAGGGTTCGCGTCGAAGGCATGGCGGCGTGCGATTGGGTGTTGATCGACACGGGCGACATCATCGTTCACGTCTTCCGGCCAGAAGTGCGAGAGTTCTACAATCTCGAAAAGATGTGGAAGGCGGAAATTCCGCCGGACGCGTCGAGCGGCGCGACGGGAACCGACCCCTCGCAGCACTGAGCGATGGAGCGCGGCGCAGCCTTGCGCGCTCGTGACGCCAAATGCGCCTGCTAATTTCAGCCGTCGGCAAACTCAAAGACGTAGAAGAACGCGCCATTTGCGCCCGTTACGCCAAAAGGCTGTCCGGCGCCGGCAAATCCGTGGCGCTCGGTCCGCTCGATTTTGTGGAACTTCCTGAGAGTCGGGCCTCCTCGGCCGCCGAGCGCAAAGACGATGAAGCGCGCCGCCTGATGAAGTCGGCCGACGGCGGTTTCACGATCGCTTTGGATGCGGGCGGCAAACAGTTCGCCAGCGAAGCATTCGCCGCGCTGATCCGCTCGGAGCGCGACGCCGGCGCAAAGTCGATGACGTTCCTGATCGGCGGGCCGGACGGTCACGGCGAGGCCGCGCTGAGGGCCTGCAATATTACACTCTCGCTCGGATTGCTCACGCTGCCGCACGGACTCGCCCGCGTGGTGCTGGCGGAGCAGCTCTACCGAGCGGCCACGATCCTGTCCGGCCATCCCTATCATCGGGCCTGACGCGATGCGGGCCGATACGATCAAAATCGGACTGCGTCCTATCATCGGCGCCGACGCCCGCGTATTGATCCTCGGAACGCTGCCGGGCGACGAGTCGATCCGCCGTCAGGAATACTATGGCCATCCGCGCAATCACTTCTGGCCGATCATCGCGATGTTGTCCGGCAAAGACCCGCCCGAACCGTACGCAGATCGCGTTGCGATGCTCTGCCAATGCAGGCTTGCGCTGTGGGACGTCCTGGCCAGCGCCGAACGCGCGGGCAGCCTCGATTCCGCCATCCGACACGGCGCCGCAAACGCAATCTCAGAGTTGCTCGCGCAGCATCCGGGCATCCACACGATCGCGTTCAACGGTCAGGGCGCCGCGAAGCTCTTTAAGCGCCGCGTCGTCAAGCCAGGCTGCATCGAAGCGGAAAAGTTCGCGTTAATCTCGCTACCGTCGACAAGCCCCGCGTACACAAAAAGTCTTTCAGACAAGTCGGCAGAGTGGCGGGCGCATCTCGGCACGGCGTTAGCGCCTTGACGCCTACTCGCCATCGCCGCGCGCAATCCCATATGGCGCGACAAGCCGCCAAACGTGATCCGGAATCATGTGTTTCATCCGCCGCGGATGGGCGCGACGCAGATGCAGCACCGTTTCGATCGCTTTCATCTCGACGCGGGCGCGCGCAAATTCCAGACCGCGCGGGCCGATTCTGGGCATCAGCCAACCCATGATCGGCCGCATGAAGTTGGGCATGGCGCGCAACGGCAATCCGCCGGCCGCCAGTTCGACATTTTTTAGGAAGCCGCGGACGGGAGACGCGCGCTTGCCGGCGCTGCCCGGCGCCTCGACGACGATTTCATCGCCAAGCAGCGACAACAACTCCTCGCCGCGCGCGTTGCGCACGAGCAGCCATTGCCGGCCCTCGCCGCCCATGTAGCCCACTGTGATGTCAGCCAGAACGTTTGTGTAATCGACGCAGGTCCGGCACGTCATCGGAAAGAAATCGGGCGGCAGCTTCGAAAGCGGCAGCATCAAAAACGGAATTTCCTTTGTCCGTCCGTCAATGAAGCGCAGCTCAACATGATAGTCGGCGCGAAATTCGAGATAGGTGATGGTCGAGGGATCTTCCGACAGCAACGCGAGAAACTGATGAAACCTTTCCGTCGTCGTGTTGTCCGAGCACGGCGTGCCGACGACGTAGATTTTCTCGAATCCGAGTTCCGCCTGCAGGCTGCGGAGCGCATAGACCTGACACGGGATGCCGATGACGGCGATGCGCTTGACGCCCTGCGCGCGCGCCGGCTCCAGCAGCGCCAGCAGCGGCGCATACCCCATGCGCATCCCGCGACAGTGCGCCATGCCGTCCGCGCGCGTAACGAGCACCGGCTTCGGACGCCACGAATCGTCGGGGTCGGGTCCCATCGTCAAAACCGCATCGACAGCGCCGGACTCAAGCAAGCGCTCGCCGAGCCGCGTGGTGATGCCGGTCCACTGTGCGCCCGGTTTCGGCTCTGCGAGCCTCGCGCGGAGCATCCGCCGGAAGGGGCCGAAGTGGAGCTCGTCGGGCCGCGCAGCATCGCGCGCGCGGCCGTGCACCTGCGTTTCGAGCGCCGGATAATCGGGCTTGATGAATTGGCAGGCGCGGCCGCAGCGCTTGGGGTCGCTCGATCGCGAAATCCCGCAATCGGTGCACAGGTCGCGGGGGACCGCATCGGCGACATCCGGGGTTAGAACCGGCTTGGCGCTCTCTGGCACGACTGCGGCCACGCAATCCCCTCGGTCGAACATGCCGCGGCATGTGACCACGGATCGGGCTGAGATTCCAGACGGGAGGCGCGGTCCGCCCGCCTCAGAACTTGCGGGAGAAGTATTCCGACGCGCTCGGCGGCAAAAGCCGCTGAAAGCCGGCGGCGAGGTAGGTCGGAATCGTCACATAGTAGCGACGCTTCGGCCGCCGGCTCTCGACCGCGTGGATCAGCTTCTTGGTGACGGCGGACGGCTCCATCTTGAAAATCGACTGGCCGCCGGCTTTCAGCGCCTCGATCCGCAGTTGGTAAACCTCCCGATGGGCCGACCCCTCGATGTCGATGTTCTGCTGGAATTTCGCCAAGGCCGTCTCCACGAAGCGCGATCGGATCGGGCCGGGCTCGATCAGGGATACGCCGATCCCCGTCCCCGCCAGTTCGAGCCGCATGGCGTTGGTCAGCGCTTCGAGCGCGTGTTTCGACGCGCAGTAGGGTCCGCGATAGGCCGTCGCGACAAATCCCAGGATCGAAGAGCATTGAACGATGCGCCCGAAGCCGTTCCGGCGCATCGCGGGGATGACGCGCCGCGTCAGATCGTGCGTGCCGATGACGTTGACCTCGAGCTGCCTGCGCAGCAGGTCCGGCGTCACGTCTTCTACGGCGCCGGGCTGGCCGTACGCGGCGTTCGAAAAGATGGCGTTGAGCTTCCCGTTCGTGAGGTCGAGAGCCGCGTCCGCGCACGCTGCGATCGATTTGGCGTCGGCCAGTTCAAGATGGACCGCGTCGACGCCTTCTTCGCGCTTCAATCTTTCCAAGTCTTCCGGCCGCCGCGCCGTCGCGATGACGCGCCAGCCGCGCGCCTTCATCGTACGGGCGGCGTCGAGCCCGATGCCCGATGAGCAACCGGTGATGAGGATCGAGCGGTTCATGCGTGACGGCTTACCTTCAATTCGCTTCGCGCGACAGTGACTGTCGATTACCACGCCGCAGCGGCGGGGCTGGGCCGACTTAAGTCGAATTTGAGGACGGCGAGAGACGAGAAATCGATCATCGCACGAGAACGGCGACCGCAGCGCCCGAGGCGTCCTTGAGCGTCAACGTTCCCTCGCTCAGATCGAATGACTTGGCGGCTTCGAGCGGGGCGATGAACGCTTCTTCCGTCTCCATCTTGCCGTCGCAGAACATGCGCGTCGCAATCAGGGGTCCGAACTTAACGTCGCCGCCTGAAATGACGGCAGGTCCCGCGATGCGATTGCAGCCGCCCGTGCCGGACAACCGCGCGTCCTCGATTGAAATCGACACCCCGCGCACCGGCTTGCCGCCGACGTCCGTCGCCGACCATGCGCCGCTGATGTCCTGCGCCTGACTTGAACAGGCCGACATTGTGATCCCCGCCAACGCGACAAGCGCGAACTTCGCTGATCGCCATCGCGTCATGTCAGTTCGCGCCTTCTAGCAGACGGCGCGCAATGACTTGCGCCTGGATCTCGGCCGCGCCCTCGAAGATGTTGAGGATGCGCGCGTCGCAGAGAACGCGGCTGATCGGATATTCGAGCGCGAAGCCGTTGCCGCCGTGAATCTGCAGGGCGTTGTCGGCGTTGGCCCACGCGACGCGAGCGCCCAGCAACTTCGCCATGCCGGCTTCGAGGTCGCAGCGCCGGCCTTGATCCTTTTCACGCGCAGCGAAATATGTGAGCTGCCGCGCGATCATCGTTTCGACCCCCATCATTACGACTTTGTTGCGCACGCGCGGGAATTCATAGATCGGCTTGCCGAACTGCACCCGGTCGAGCGCATACTTGAGGCCGAGGTCCATCGCGCACTGCGCCACGCCGACGGCGCGGGCCGCCGTCTGGATGCGGGCGCCCTCGAACGTCGCCATCAACGCCTTGAAGCCCTGCCCTTCGGCGCCGCCAAGCAAATTTTCCGCCGGCACTTCGAAGTCGTCGAAGGAAATGTCGTATTCCTTCATGCCGCGATAGCCAAGAACCTCAATCTCGCCGCCCGTCATGCCCCTCGCGGGAAACGGCTCGTCGTCCGAGCCGCGCGGCTTTTCGCAAAGGAACATCGAGAGACCCTTGTAACCGGCCTCCTTGGGATTGGTTCGGGCGAGCACCGTCATCACGTCGGCGCGGACGGGATGCGTGATCCACGTCTTCTGCCCCGTGATCTTGTAGACCTCGCCGGATTTGACCGCGCGCGTCTTGAGCGACGCCAGGTCAGACCCGGTGTTCGGCTCGGTGAAAACGGCGGTCGGCAGCGTCTCGCCCGAGGCGATCTTCGGCAGGTATTTCTGCTTCTGCTCCGGCGTGCCGTTGTGCAGGATCAGTTCGCCGGCGATCTCGGCGCGGGTGCCAAGCGACCCGACGCCAATGTAACCGCGCGACAGCTCTTCGGACGCAACGCACATTGCCTCCTTGCCAAGCCCCATGCCGCCGAATTCTTCCGGCAGCGAGAGGCCGAACACGCCGAGCTCGGCGAGCTTGGCGATGACGTCGAGCGGAATGTATTCATTGTGCAGATGCCATTCGTGGGCGTGCGGATAGACCTCGTCGAGGCAGAAGCGTCGCATCAGTTCTTGAATCTGCGCGTGCGTTTCGTCGAGCCCTGTGTCGCCGAACGTCATCGCGTCGGGCTGCGCAGCGATCAGCTGTGCAAGCCGCGCCTTGACGGCTTCCGATCCGCCCTCCTGCACGAGATCGGCGACCGAATCTTCGAAGCGGCGAAGCTCGGACTTCGAGACGCCGAGCTGCTCGGCGCGGATGATCTCGACTTGGCTCATCGGTATGCCGCCGCCGATCTGCGCCAGATACTCCGCGAACCCAGCCGCGAGCAGCAGTTGCTCAAATTCGCCGAGGCGCCCTTCGCTCGATCCCCGCAAGGCCCACTGTTGCATTTGGCGCAGGCCTTCGACGGTGGTCGCGAGCCATGCGAGGCCGTGCGCCGCGTGCTGCGCGTTATCCATTCCGCCGGCTTCTTGAATCTTGATGCGCACGCCCGCTTTAGCCGCCTGCAGCACGCGATCAGCAGCCGCGACCGCTTCCGCGCAGCGCTCAATCAACTTGGCCGGGCCCGCGGCCAGGATATTCGGCTCGGCCTTCAGCGGCGCTACAGACATCGAATTCTCCTTAAGGACATTTGGCGCCGGCGCCGGATCGGCGGCCAAGCGAAGGGGGATGCGGCAATTTAGACGTCTGAGGCGGCTTCGCAACCGCCGGGCCGCGCGACCAAACGCGCGCCCGGGACGCTTGCGCGCCCAACTTATGCGCGTCGCCGGAGCGCTCGGATCACCCTCCCGAAATGCGCGGAGCGTCGCGCCGTTAAGGCTGAGGTCGCTGTCCGACGTCTTATGGACGCCCGGCGGGCGAACGACTAGGGTCCGCGCCGGCGGTTGGACGCCGACGAGATGGACGAGCAGCATGAAGCGCATCCGCGCGGTCTTTGACGCCTTGTACCAAGTGTACGAGCATTCAGGCTTCGCGCTTGCCGGCGCCGTGGCGTTCTCCTTCGTCGTCTCACTGTTTCCGTTCTGCATCTTTCTCGGCGCGCTGTCGGGCGTCTTCGGTGGTCGCGAACTCGCCGATCAGGCCATCAAGCAGGTCTTCGACATCCTGCCAGAGCCGGTCGCCAATGGGCTGGCGCCGGAGATCAACGCGATCATGGGATCGAGCCGCATCGACCTGCTGACGGCCAGCGGATTCTTGGCGCTTTTCTTCGCCACGAGCGCCATCGAGACGATGCGCGCGGCCCTCAACGGCGCTTACCGCGTGCATGAAACGCGGGCTTATCCCGTCTGCCTTCTGATCAGCATGTTGTTCGTGTTCGTCAGCGCCGTGAGCGTGCTTGTGATGACATGGGCCGTCGTCGTCGGGCCAGGGCTGGCGGCGCGCTTCCAAACAGAGTGGGTCCGCGATTTTCTGAGCGCGAACTGGCTCGACTCAAGCTGGCTGGGGCCCTGGATACGCTACGCGCTCGCCGCCGCGGTTATCGCCGTTCAGCTCTTTGCCTTTCACTTGTGGCTGGCGGCGGGCCGGCGGCGCTATCAGGACGTGTGGCCGGGCGTCGCCCTGTCGATCGCGCTGTGGCTGGCGCTGGCGGCGCTTTGGTCGCGTTATCTCGCCATCACCAACTATTCGCTGTTCTACGCCGGCCTATCGCAGCTGATGGTGGCGATGATCTTCTTCCAGTTCACCGCGATCGCCATCATTCTCGGCGCCGAACTCAACCGCGGCATCATCGAAGTCAAACGGATGCGCCGCGAATCCGAGGCTTTGGACGGAATGGCGTCGCCAGGCGCGTAAAGTCGCCACGCCTACGCTTTTTCCGCTCGGCTTGACTTAAGCGCGGCGAGCGCGCGCCTCAACGCAATCTTCGACGGTTCTGAGACCCGTCGTCGGCGCCGTGACAAGCACGGCCATGTTGCCGGGTTTGTGCTCGTTGCGCATCATGCGCATGTGCGCTTTCGGTATCTGCTCCCACGCAAACACTTCCGACATGCAGGGATCGATGCGCCGCTCGATCACGAGCTTATTGGCCTGCGACGCCTGGGCCAAATTGGCGAAGTGCGAGCCCTGAACGCGCTTCTGGTGCATCCACAGATATCGGGCGTCCATCGTCAGATTGTAGCCCGTGGTGCCGGCGCAAATGACAACCATGCCGCCGCGCTTCACCACCTGAACCGACACCGGGATCGTCGTCTCGCCCGGATGTTCGAACACGCAATCGACGTTGACGCCCTTACCCGTCGTCTCCCAGATCGCCGCGCCGAATTTGCGCATCTCTTTGAGCCACTCGTGGTACTCGGGCGAGTTCACTTTGGGCAGTTGACCCCAGCAATTGAACTTTTTGCGGTTGATGACGCCCTTGGCGCCGAGCTGACGCACGAAGTCGAACTTGTCGTCTTCGGAAACGACGCCGATCGCGTTGGCGCCCGACGTTGCGCAGAGCTGCACCGCGAAGGCGCCGAGGCCGCCCGATGCGCCCCAAACAAGCACGTTGTGGCCCGGACGCAGCACGTGCGGACGATGCCCGAACAGCATGCGATAGGCCGTGGCGAGCGTCAGCGTGTAGCAGGCCGCCTCTTCCCAGGTCAGATGCTTCGGACGCTCGAGCAACTGGCGGTCCTGCACGCGGCAGAATTGCGCGAAAGACCCGTCGGGCGTCTCGTAGCCCCAAATGCGCTGGCTCGGCGAAAACATCGGATCGCCGCCGTTGCACTCTTCGTCGTCGCCGTCGTCCTGATTGCAATGAATGACGACCTCGTCGCCGACTTTCCAGCGCTTGACCTTCGAGCCGACCGCCCAGACGATCCCGGACGCGTCCGATCCGGCGACGTGATAGGGCTGCTTGTGAACGTCGAACATCGAAATCGGCTTGCCGAGCGACGCCCAAACGCCGTTGTAATTGACGCCCGCCGCCATCACGAGAACGAGCACGTCGTGGCTGTCGAGCTGCCACGTCGGCACGACCTCGACCTGCATGGCTTGATCGGGCTCGCCTTCGCGTTCCTTGCGAATGCACCACGCGTACATGCTCTTCGGAACGTGGCCGAGCGGCGGAATCTCACCGATCTCGTAGAGGTCTTTCTTCTCCGCTTCCCACGAAAGAGCGGGTGTTGCCTGCTCTCGCTTGACCGCCGCGTTCTGGCTCGACATTGCGATTGGTTCTCCCGCGCCGACCCCCCGGTCGAGGGCCCCGTCATACCGTTGTTTTGGCTTGATGCAAGGCGTCTGCGTCACCCTGTTAGCTCTTTATCAAGCACGTTTTCGCTAGGCAATGAAGGGGGATGGGGGGTCGTGACGGGCGCCTCAATATGTCCTTAACCGCGATTGGCTATAGGTGATCCGATTGACCTTCGGCCGCGGTCGATCCGGGGAGCCGTCCGGAAGGCGCGGTTCGAGCGTGCGAGGACCCCATGTGGGATGCCTTTCAAGAACTGACGAACGTGTCGACCTTTACCTGGGCTGCGCTCCTGCTGATGACTGGCAGCATCTGCTGGTTCCTCAAGGAGATCGTCGGCGCACCCGGCTTGGCCATGCTTTTCGCCCCGTTCATTATGCTGGGGGGACTGCTCTCAACGCACCTCTTTAGTGACGCGTCGATCCTGCTCAGCCCTGACAAGAACACGAACGCCACGTCCACCGCGGCGATCGGCATCTTTGGCGCGTTGATCGCCATGATTGTCGTCTATTGCGTCTGGGCGCGCATTTCGGAGGCCCGCGTCAAAGCCCGCAAGGTGCCTGACGCCCTCTCCGACCCGTCAGCGCGCTGACGCAGCGACGCGGCAACGACCGGCCTCCCACACAACTCCCTCGCCTCATCCGGCGACGCGCGCGGCCCCCGCAATCGCGGCGATCCGCCATTTTGCGTTGCGGCTGACCCGCGATAGCTTAGAACCCAGCGACAGCGCGCCGCCACGCCAGCCGGAATGCATCCATGTCTGAAAAGCCGACCGCCAAATCCGCCGGATCGCCCGAAATGCGGGAGCGCGACAAGCCGTGGATGTTCCGCACCTACGCCGGTCACTCCACCGCGGCCAAATCGAACGAGCTATACAAGAAGAACCTCTCGAAGGGCCAGACAGGCCTCTCGATCGCCTTCGATCTCCCGACGCAGACCGGCTACGACAGCGACCACGAACTGGCGCGCGGCGAAGTCGGCAAGGTCGGCGTGCCGGTGTCGCACATCGGCGACATGAAAACGCTGCTCGACGGAATTCCGCTCGATCAGATGAACACGTCGATGACGATCAACGCGACCGCCGCCTGGCTGTTGTCGCTCTATGTCGCCGTCGCGGATGAAACGAACGCGCCGCGCACCAAGCTGACTGGCACGATCCAGAACGACATCATCAAGGAATATCTGTCGCGCGGCACCTATGTCTTTCCGCCTGAGCCATCGCTGCGATTGATCAAGGACACGATCGTGTTCTCGACGAAGCATGTGCCGAAATGGAACCCAACGAACGTCTGCTCGTACCATTTGCAGGAAGCCGGCGCGACGCCGGTGCAAGAGCTCGCGTTCGCGCTGGCCACCGGCGTCGCCGTGCTCGACACAGTGAAAGCGTCGGGCGAAGTGCCGGCGGCTGAATTCGGGGCCGTCGTCGGTCGCGTCTCGTTCTTCGTCAACGCCGGGATGCGCTTCATCACCGAAATGTGCAAAATGCGCGCGTTCACGGAGCTTTGGGACGAGATCACGCGCGAACGCTATGGCGTGACCGATCCGAAACACCGCATGTTCCGCTACGGCGTGCAGGTGAACTCGTTGGGCCTCACCGAGCCGCAAGCCGAGAACAACGTCTATCGCATTCTGCTCGAGATGCTCGCCGTCACGCTGTCAAAGAACGCCCGCGCGCGCGCCGTGCAGCTGCCCGCCTGGAACGAAGCGCTCGGTCTGCCGCGCCCCTGGGATCAGCAGTGGTCGCTGCGCATGCAGCAGATTCTCGCATACGAAACCGACCTGCTCGAGTATGGCGACATTTTCGACGGCTCGACCGAAATCGCCAAGAAAGTCGCGGCGCTGAAGGACGAAGCCAAGTCGGAACTCGCGACGATCGAGAAGATGGGCGGGGCGGTCGCCGCCATCGACTACATGAAGCGCCGGCTTGTCGAGAGCGGCACCGGCCGTCTGAGCCAGATCGAGAGCGGCGAGCTCGTCGTCGTCGGCGTCAACAAGTACCTCGAATCCGAACCTTCGCCGCTGTCGGGCGGAACGGACGCCATCATGGTCGTCGATCCGGCAATGGAGGCTGAACAGGTCGGAAGGCTCAAAGCATGGCGCGACGCCCGCGACGCCAAGAAAGCCGCCGCCGCGCTCGCCGACGTGGAGCGCGCCGCGAAGGAAGGCCGCAACATCATGGAAAGCTCGATCGCCGCCGCCAAGGCCGGCGTGACGACGGGCGAATGGGGCACGGCCCTGCGCAAGATTTTTGGCGAGTATCGCGCCCCGACGGGCGTGTCGCAGGCCGCGGTGGTCCGTGACGGCGCGGCGCTGGCGGCGGTTCGCACGAGTGTCGAAGCCGTGTCGGAAAAGCTCGGCCGCCGGTTGAAATTTCTCGTCGGCAAGCCCGGGCTCGACGGCCACTCCAACGGCGCGGAACAGATCGCAGTGCGCGCCCGCGATGTCGGCATGGAAGTCGTCTACGAGGGCATTCGCTTGACGCCGGCGCAGATCGTTCGCGCGGCCGTCGACGAATCCGTACATGTCGTTGGCCTCTCGATCCTGTCCGGGTCGCACGTGCCGCTCGTAAAAGACGTGCTGGAGCGCATGCGCAAAGACGGCTTGGATGACGTGCCGCTGATCGTCGGCGGCATCATTCCGCCGGACGACGAGAGAACGCTGAAGGCCTTTGGCGTCGCGGCCGTCTACACGCCAAAGGATTTCCAGTTGAACGACATCATGGCCGATATCGTGAAGCTGGTGGATCGCAACGCCAAGGCGGCTTGACCCGTTCGCGAGCGCCGTCAACTTCCACTACTCACTTGGATCCATGCGACATGCGCGAAGAAACCAAAAGGCGACTCGACCGCGCGATCTGGATTGAGCGGGCGAAGCTCGCGGGCGTCGGGCTCGCGATCGTCGCGGCCATTGCAATTGTTTTCGAACTTGAGAATCTTGATCTCGCGGTGGCCGATACGCGCGTCGCGGGGACCGTGGAAGCGTTGGAGCCGCTCGTTTCAAAGACGAGCGCTGCGGTCGGCTTGAACGTTGGCGTCCTGCTGGCTGACGGCCGCCATGTTCGCGTCGTCGCCGAAAAGGCTCACGCACCCGCGATCGGCGCGCCGATCGAGATTACCGAACATCGCCACGCCACGGGGCGCATCACGCATACGTTCAAGTAGGCGTTCCCGCGTTGACGACAGGGCGCTCGACAGTATACATCGCCGCTCTTGCTGGACGTGGCGCAGCCTCAGTGGCGGAACGGTAGACGCGGCAGACTCAAAATCTGCTATCTGCAAGGGTGTGGGGGTTCGAGTCCCTCCTGAGGCACCAATCCGCACAAGCATCGTTATCCACAGCGCTGCAAAGGCCGCTGCTGTTGGATCAGCGATCCCAAGCCGCCACAGTTTGCGATCATTGCGCCTTTACGTCGCCTCGTTCGATTGCTGCGATCGGGCGCTCTGTGGTATCGGAACCACCGAATGGCCGCGAGGACTGTGATGCGATTTCGAATGATCGCCGGCGTTGCGTGGGTATGGGCGGCAGTCGCCGCCGCTACCGGCGCGCAAGCAGGTCCGGCGCTCCTGTTCGATGCTTCGAACGGCAAAGTGCTCTATTCCGAAGATGCCGATAGCCAATGGCATCCCGCGTCGCTGACCAAGATCATGACCGCCTACCTGACGTTCGAGGCCGTCAAGGCCGGACGCCTCAAGCTCGATGACAAGATCTATTGTTCGCTCGTCGCGACGTTGCAGCCGCCAAGCAAAGTCGGTCTGCCGGTCGGCGGCGAGCTGACGGTCGATCTCGCGCTGCAGGCGATCATCATCAAGTCCGCGAACGACGTCACCGTCATGCTCGCCGAAGCGATTGCGGGCGGCGAACATGCCTTCGTGCAGAAAATGAACGACGCCGCCCAACGCCTCGGCATGACGCGAACGCATTTCGTCAACACCAACGGCTTGCCTGAACCGGCGCAGGTGACCACCGCGCGCGATCTGGCCAAACTCGCGCGCGCCGTCGTCAGCGACTTCCCCGAGTTCGCGCACTACTGGTCGCTTGCCGATATGCGCCTCGGCAAGCGCCGGCTCGGCAGTCATAATGCCCTTCTGAAAACGTTTCCCGGCGCCGACGGACTGAAAACCGGCTTCACCTGCGACTCAGGCTTCAATGTCGTCGCTAGCGCCAGTCGCGATGGACGCCGGCTCATGGCCGTGGTGCTCGGCGAAAGCTCCGGCAACGAGCGCGCCATCAGAGCCGCCAGCCTGTTGGAGCACGGCTTCCAGAGCTACGGTTGGAAGGAGCTCTTCACAACGACAAGCATCGACTCCATGCCGGTCGACGCCAACGCGCGGCCAGCGACAACGGTGCGTCAGACGGTCGTCTCTTGGGATTGCGGCAATCGCAAGCGCCTCTCGGCGGAAGCGCGCAAGAAATCCAAGGAGCGGGCGGCGGCCGCAAAGGCCAAAGGCGGAACCAAGAAAAAAACGGGCGAAGCCGAGGCGCTGCCGATGCTCAAGGGCGCGTCGTTCCTGCCGCCCGAAGCGTCAGAGCCAGAGCCCACGAAAGAAGCGCCGGCGACGGCATCTCCTTAGATTTCGCTCTCACACCAGAAGCTCCAGCGGACCGCGCCTGAAGGTGCATCCGGGGGACGCGCCGTCCTCTGATGGGTCACGAGCTGTATCGTCTTCGGACGGCGCGTCCCGATCGGCGCCTGGCGGCCGGCGCTCCATGTCGCCGTCGATGTTGCCGTCAAACGCAGATCCTGTGTCGCCGGAGCCTTCGTCTTGTACGCGCTCGGGCCCAAAGGCGCATTGGGCGACCGCAGCGGCCGGGGCCAGCGCAATCGCCAAAGCCGCGGCGACCGGCACAGTCCATAAGCACAGTGTCGAGCGCCGCCCTCTCTCAACCATGGCCGTTCCTTCCGCTGATGGGGCCCGTCCCCCGCGCTGAGCTGGGACACGTCGGGCCGTCGTTCACCGCGATATTAACCCATCCGGAGCGGCAAAGCTGCCTTTGACTGCCCGGCTGGCGCTGATCTTGCTTTCCGCACTACCAACGCGGCAATAGCGATCAAGGTAGACCTCAAGATGACCACGACACGGCGTTTCGAATCCTGGCAACCCGAGGCCGACCCAACGCCGACCCCGCGCGATGTCCGGTTCATGGCCGAAGTGCTTGAAGGAAAGCATGGCGCGCTCGCCGCAGACGTTGCTGAGTTTTTTGCTGCCTACCACATCGAAAAGGGCGATGCAGGACGCTCCTGGGCCTGGAGCGGCGTCGCGGAACTCGTGCGCACGCGCGAACGCGCCCGCATCGAATCTCTCTGACGCCATTCGGAGCGCCAGCGCGTGTCACCGGCGACGATCCATCAATTGCCTCATCGGACGCCCGCCCGCGACGCTGCGGGGCCAGGGTCGACCGGACATGACGCGCCGGCGGCGAATCTCGCCGGCAGCGCTTTCGAGCAGATCCTCAACGTCTTCACTGCCGTTGGCGAGCGCGAACGCACCCAGCGCGACGCGCTGATCGCCTTTTGCGTACGCTGCGTGAGTGCGGCGCTGCTCTACGCGACCCAAGTCATGCTGGCGCGCTGGATGGGCGGCGCGGAGTACGGCGTCTACGTGTTCGTGTGGACGTGGGTGCTGATGCTCGGCGGCCTATCGCAACTGGGGCTCAACCTGACCGCCATCCGGCTGGCCCCCGTCTATCGCGCGACGAATGATTTCGATCATCTTCGCGGTCTTGTGCGCGGCGTGCGCTTTGCGGCGCTTGGGTTCGGGACGGCGATCATGGCTCTCGGCCTGCTTGGAGTCTGGACCTTTCAATCTGCCATCGAAAACCACTTCGTCCTGCCGATCTATCTCGGCCTCGTCTGCATCCCGCTATACGCCTTGACCGACGTTCAGGACGGCCTTGGCCGCGGCCACGCGTGGATGGCGACGGCGCTGATCCCGCCCTACATCCTGCGCCCGCTGCTGCTGCTGGCGGCGATGGCTGGCGCGCACGCCTACGGATTCGAGATGACGGCGGCGACGGCCGCCGGCGCCGCGATTTTCGCAACGTGGGCAGCAGCCGTCGTCCAGACGTTGGCGTTGAATGGCCGATTGTCGCGCACGATCCCCGCAGGTCCGCGACGTTACGAATTCGGTTCTTGGTTCAAGGCGTCGCTGCCGCTGCTGGTCATTCTGGTGTGCGAACTCATGCTCCAGAATACCGACATCCTGGTCGTTTCCCGGTTCATGTCGCCGACTGACGTCGGCGTCTACTTCGCGGCCGGCAAGACGATGGCGCTCATCATGTTCGTGCACTACGCCGTTGGCAGCGCCGTCGCCAACCGGTTCGCGGCGCTCCATGCGCAGGGCGATCGCGAGGGGTTGCGCGCCTTCGTCAAGGACGCCGTCAACTGGACCTTCTGGCCGTCGCTCGCGTGCGCCGTCCTCATCCTGGCGCTTGGCAAGCCGCTACTGTCGCTCTTCGGCCCCGAGTTCGAAGACGGCTATCCGGTCATGTGCATTCTTGTCGTCGGATTTCTTTTCCGTTCGTCGATGGGTCCGGCTGAATTCCTGCTGAACATGCTCGGCGAGCAGGCGCTGTGCGCGACGGTTCTAGCCTTCGCCGCGATCCTCAACGTCGCGCTCAACGTCGCGCTCGTCCCACAGTACGGACTGATCGGCGCGGCGGCGGCGACGTCGATCTCGCTCGCAATGGCGGCGCTGATGAACTCGATCGTCGTATGGCGGCGCCTCGAGATCGAAATCGCGATCTGGAAGAACTTGCCGAGATTCTGACGATGGGCTCGATTGAAGCAAAAAGGCCTGGACGGGATCCAGGCCAATTGCAGGTTCAGACGCCGACTGTTCGAGACTGACCGGCGCTGGCGGCCGGCTCGCGGAACGCGAGTCGCCAGCGCCACGAAAAACCTACATCGGCGAGCCGAGGACCAGCGTCCAGAAGGATTTGAACTCGGTCTTGGGGTCTTGCACGAGCGCGACGCCCATGTGGCTCGCGTCGGACATCAGAAGATTCTTGTTGTGACCGGGGCTGTCTTTCCAGCCGCGCATCACTTCATTGAAATCGATTTGGCCGGTGCCGACGTTCTCGGCGGCAAGGCGCGCCTTGTAGCCCGTGCGTTTGACGCGATCCCACGGGTTCGAGCCATCCGACCCGTAATGCGAAATGCGATCCCACTTCGCGAGGTCGCGCGAGTGACCCTTCGCGGCCTCGGTGAGTTCGGGCGAAAGCGTCAGCGGCTTTAGGCCCTTTTCCTTGCGATACGCATTGATCAGGTCGCGCGCCATTTGGGCGTCGAGCTGCGTGCGCGTGTAGTCGCGGTCGGCGAGCACGCCAGCCGGCGCTTTTTCAAACGTTCCAACCGGCGCCTTGTCGTCGAGCTTCGCGAGTTGCACGCGAGCGGCCGACGGATCGCCGCCGAGACCGACGCTTTTGGAAGATTTGGCGGGAAGGGCGGATGTCGTCGCCGGATTTTCGGCGAAACCGGACGAAAGGGTAGACGAACCGAGACTGCAACCCGCCAGAGCGGTTGCGAGCCCGGTAGCGAGCGCGACGCGATACATGACTGCTACTCCCGGCACACGGAGACGTGCGGATGCACTCATCATGGCCGAAAACCCGTTAACTCAGCGTTAACGCTAAGGGCGTGCAAAGCAATTGTTCGCAAAAGACCCGTAATCGGCCGCCGGGCCGGCAACGCCACGCGCATAATCGCGAATTCCCTCTTCACCCCGAATTCCCATTGCCAGATGGCTCCAACAAGGTGTCGCCATTTTGACCGCGCCGCGGCGACTGGGCGCCGGGCGTGCGCATTGCGATCGGCATTGACGCCTACTGCTTGGAAGCCCTCGGCGAATAACCGATGGTCGTTGCGTGACATCCCTGATTCGCTTGGCCATGGAGCGATGCGATGACGCAAGCCAGCAGCCGCAACCGGCGGACCGCGACGACGCCCGAGACCGGCGCCGCTCCCGCTTCTGCGCTGTCGATCGCCGACCTCGTGCTTGTTCGAGTTGCAGCAGCGCCCGCGACCCGGTCAGATTTGCAGAGGGATCTGCTGCCGCTGACGGCTCCCGTCAAACCCACTAGCCAGGCGGGCGTCGCCTTCCGTCGCGCCGCGGAACTGGCGATCGGCGCCCATGTAGGACGAGGACTCGTTTCAGAGGCGAGGGGCCGCGTGCAGGCAACCGCCGCGGGTCGATCAGCCGCCGAAAATCTGGCTCCGGGCGCCGAGTCTGAACGCGGCGGCTGGAACGGCGTGCGACGCGCGCTGGCAATGCGCGCGCTCGGTGTGTCGCGCTCCAGCGCACAGGCGCTCAAAGCGATGGACCGCCCCGAGGGCCTGGCCGCGCTGCTGTTGCAGCGTCACTTCGGCATTCCAGGCGAGCGGGCGCTGTCGCCGACGGACCTACGCGGCGCGCTGGCGGTGATCGCGCTCGAACGGGCGTTCGGCGATAAGATCAAGACGGGGCTCGGCAAAGGGTCGGGGCTTCCTGGCAAGGCCGGCCGCGTGCTGGCGGGCCAACTGTTCGCGAAGCCGCGCACGTTTGCCTCCGACGGCAAGCTGATCGTCGCGCTTGCCGCAGAGGTCGCCGGCGCCGCCGACGTCTCGCTCGACGCGCTGACCATCGCCGTCCTCCGCAAACTGACTTCCATCGACGGCGATCCGCCGACGCAAGACGTCGCGACTCGAAAGCTCAAACGCCCGGCGCCCACGCCCGCAAATGATTCCCTGCCCCTCGCCGCGCCGCCGGCTGGGCCGCAGGCTTTCGAACGCCCGAACATGAGCGAATTCGCTGGCGCTGTGTTGGATGCGGCACGGCCCGCTTCGACGGGCTGGCCAGGCAATCGGAAGGCGTTTATCTCTCTGGTATGGCAGGCGATTCGTAACGCGCGGCCGGACTGGGGACTGACCGAGATCGCCTTCAAAAGCATGCTCGCCGAGGCCCACAGAACGGGCGAGGTCGTGTTGGCGAGCGCCGATCTCAAGGATCGGTGTGACCTCAAGGCTCTGGAGGATTCGAAGATCCTCTACAAGAATACCGTTTGGCACTTCGTGCGCGTCGAAGACTGAAGGCAATTCGTTTCGAAATGGGCGGCGAAGGCGGAGTCTTGAAGAAGTCGTCGTTTGCTCCCTCGCTGGCGCCGGACAAGCTCAGCGAGGCCTTTGAGCATTCGATCACTTGGGAAGACGATCTGTGGCGGGCCGACCCGGTCGACGTGCCGGAGGTCCACGCCAAGGCGCGCCGAAAATTCTCCGACCTCGTCGCAACCGTCACGGCCGGCCGCGGATTTCATGTGCAGGATCGCATCCTGCTGTTCCACGGCCAATCGGGCGCCGGAAAAACGCATCTGGTGCGCGCGCTGCGCACCGAGACGCACCGCACGGGGCAGGCGTACTTCGGCTATGCGCAGATGACGCCGGACGTCGCCAACTACGCCGACTTTTATCTGCGCCGCCTCGTCCACTCGCTTGAAAAGCCCTACGACCCCGACCGGTTCGGCGAAAGCGCGCTGTCACGGCTGACGAACAAGCTGGTGCTCGATAGCGGAGCGATATCCTCAGCCGATCTGGACCAGCTGCGCGACGCGCCACTCGACGAAAAGGCGCTCGCACGGCTGATCCTGCGGCTCTCCGACGACATCGTCGCGAGCGACAAGTTCCAGACGCGCGAAGTCGACATCAACATCGTGCGCGCGCTGCTTTACATGCAACGGCGCGATCCGCGCATCGACCAGCGCGTCCGCCAGTATCTGCATGGCCGCCAACTGACGCCGATCGCGCATGAGGCCGTGTGCGCTCTGGATCCCAATTCCGGCGAAGACCGCGCATTCGAGATCATCGCGGCGCTCGGCGCGCTGGTTTGGAGCGTCGATCGCGCGGCGCTGGTTTTCTGCATTGACCAAGTCGAGGATCTGCGCTTCTTCGACAACGCGGACGAACGCTTCCAGCGCGCCGTGCGCGACCTGATCCAGATCGCCAATCGGCTGACCAACGCCATCATCGTCATCTCGTGCCTCGAAGACTTTTACGGCCAGGTGCGCGGCGTCGTGGCGCAAAGCTACATAGACCGCATCGAGAAAGCGGGGCCGGTGCTGCTGCGCGAGAGCCGCACAGTCGAAGAGGCGCGCCAGATCATCGCCAAGCGTCTCGCGCATCAGGCAGAACTGAGCGGCGGCGGCATGAGCTTTCCGGACGCCGCGGCCTTTTTCGGTCCGCAGTTTTTCGAGGAGTTCGCCGGGCTGTCGACGCGCCGCCTCTTGGAGCATGCGCAAACGCGGCTGCGCGAAGCGACCGGATCGGACAGCGAAGAGACGACGGACGACGCGAACAAGTCGTCGTTCATCAGCACATTGGCGCAGGCGCTCGGCCAGGCCGTCGGCTTCGGCGGCGGCGCAGAAGAAGAGGCGCCGGGCGCGATTTCCGCCGTGCAGTTCCGCGAGATGTGGGAACGCTTCGCCAACGAGAGCGAAGCCGAAATGCCGGCCGACGACAACGAGCTGGTCGACGTGTTGAGCGCCGCGCTGATGCTGGCGCGCGACGAATGGGGCAAGGCGATCGAGGTGACGGTCAAGCGCCTCGAACTCGGCGACGATCTGCCGGCGTTCGACCTGACCGTGCGTCACCGCACCGGATTTGCGAGCGACGTGCGAGTGTTCCTCTGCAACCGACCGACGCAGGGCGGCGGCCTAAAACGCCAGCTGGATAAGGTTTTGACGTCCATGCAGGGCAAGGCGTGCTTCATGCTGCGCGCCAGCGACTTTCCGCCGAACAAGAAGAACCAGACGGCGCAGGCCTTCCGTAAATTCCGCGACGGCGGCGGCCGTCAGCTGCTCGTGCCGATCCCCGAGTGGGAACGGATGATGACGGTGCGCGAATTCACGGCGCACCATCGCGGCGACGCCGGCATGAACCAATGGCTCGAAGGCGCGAAACCGCTCTCCAGCCTGATCTCGATCACGCATCTGATGCGCCTCGATCTGCTGGGCCGCCCGGTGCCGCGACTGGTTCAGAAAGACATGGACGATCCGCAATCGTCGCTCGACGGCTTCGGCGCGGAGGCGCCGGACGCCGCGCCTGCGCGCGCCGACCGCAGCCGCCCCGCCAACGACGACGACGTCCCGCTTTCCATGCTGCTGGACGAAAACGGCACCTACGGCACCAGCATCCTCTCGGGTCGCGAAATCGGCCCGCGCGGCCGGCCCGTGACGCTGAACAAAGGCATCCTGAAGCGTCACGCGGCGTTTCTTGGCGGCTCCGGCTCGGGCAAGACGACGCTTGCCCTGTCGCTGATCGAACAGCTTTTGCTGCGGGGCATCCCGGCGGTGATGATCGACCGCAAGGGCGATCTTGCAAGCTACGCGAACCCGGACGTCTGGCGCGCCAACGACGCCGACAGCGCCGAGCGGCGCGCAGAGCGCGAAAAGCTCGCCGACGCGATCGACGTCGCCGTCTACACGCCGGGCCGGGCCTCGGGCCGGCCGATCTCGATCACGCTGCTGCCGAACGGCATCAACGAATTGCCCGAGCACGAGCAGCAATTGCTCGCCAATCTCTCCGCGGCGGCGCTCGGCGAGATGCTGCACCTCAAGAATTCGGCGACGCATCAGAAGCAGTCCGGCGTGCTGGCGGTGGCCTTGCGCATCCTCGGCGCGCTCTCGACCGCCGAAGTCACGCTTGGCGATCTCATCCATCTGCTCGAGGACGAGCACCCGGAACTGACAGATCAGACGCAACGCATGGACCCGTCCGGCAAGCTGCGCCGCGACCTCGTCGCGCAGCTCGACTCGCTCCGGCTGCGAAACGCGGCGCTATTCGAAGGCGGCGGCGAGAGCTTGCGGATGGAGAGCCTGCTAGGCCTCGGCAAGTATCAGCGCCCGAACCGCACGCGTCTTTCAGTCATCTACACCGGCTTCCTCGGCGATAACGAGAACATTCTGTTCTGGGTGTCGCAGTTCTTGTCCGAGGCGCTGCGCTTCTGCCAGCGCAACCCGAACGACGAACTGCAGGCCGTCGTCATGTTCGACGAAGCCGATCTCTACATTCCGGCAAGCTCGAAACCCGCGACCGCCGAACCGCTGCAGAGCCTATTGAAACGCGCGCGCTCGGCCGGCCTCGGCATGATGCTGGCGACGCAGTCGCCCGGCGACCTCGACTACAAGAGCCGCGACCAGATCACGAGCTGGTTCATCGGCCGCGTGCGCGAGGACACGGCGCTGCGCAAACTCAAGGCTGCGTTCCAGTCGGAGTCAGGCCTCGACCCGGCGCAGGCGCTGCCGGGGCAGACGGTCGGCGAGTTCCATCTCGTGCAGGAAGGCCTCGTGCGGCCAATGAAAGCGCAACGCTCGCTGATCTCGGCCGAACAAGTGCCCTTCGATCGCATCGAACAGCTGGCTGCCGAGACGCGCGGCCTCGACGAACGCCAGCTCAGGCTTTTCGACCTGAAGTAGGTGCGCGCGTCCGTCCGCGCCCCAGGCTTGCGTGATGCGAAATCATCACGCTTCGTTCAAATCATATTTCCGATTTTGCAACACCTGTGATGCTGCGGCGCCCAGTCGGGAAGGCGGCATCATCAGGTAAGAATTCAATGTCGCCAACAAGCGACTTGTTTTCGATCGCTTTTCGGAAGGTCGGAAAATGATCAGGATCGGGCGGAATTTGGCGTGCGCCGCACCTGGGGGGTGGTGTGGCAACTGAACCCTGTGTGCGGACCAAATCACCAAACCGCCTGTCAAGTTTTTTTGCACTGTGTATTGTCCAGGGGTGCGGCAAAAGGGGAGCTACACGAGTGCGTGAAGTCCGGAGGCGGCTCCGGATATGCGCAAAACCTGACAATGCCCAGAGAGGGACAGCTGGGCGGCGTCAAAAAAAGTCGGCTTTTTGCCGACGTGCGGAGCGTGCGGGGTAAAGTGTTATGGCAGTCAAGCCTTTCGTGATGATGTTATTTGCGACCGTGTTAGGTCCGGCAATCGGCGTCGGCGTGTTTGTTCTTATGAACAACCTCTGACGGGAGAGCCGAGCTTGGTCGCAATCTGTTGAGTCCGTTTCCGTGGCCTCGTCGGTCACGGGCGGCGCGTTTCTATTTTTTCAACTTCTGCGTTTCTTAGACTACGCCGGCGTCATGGCTGTCGCAGACGCGCCGTGGCGGGCATACAGCGTCTGAATTCCACGATGCGCCGCAATGCCGACATCGTCCGGCGACGTTGTCGCCGCGCCTCCGCGTCACTGGCGCCGCAAACGTCCCTTACCGATCATTCCGGGAAGCGCGACTTAATGCGGGCTGCTTTCACCGCGCTTCGCATCGGGCATGCTGGAAATTTTGCGGCGTCTGACCGCCTTCGCCGAGTTTTGTCTTGCGGCGCCGCGCCGGCTGGTCCGGCTCGCGATGCAGGCCATCGCGTTTCATCCAAAGCTCGGCCCCCTGCGCCACATCGTGACCGGCGTCGTGCTGTACGTCGGTTTTGCGTTTCTGCTCGTCTACGTCATTGCGCCGATCCGAGGCTATACAGGTCAGCTCACGATGGGCGAAAAGATCGGCTACGACGCCGAACGCTGGTTGGCGACGGCAATCTATGACGCCAAGGGCAATTTCGTCGGCACGTTCGATCCGCGTCTCGATAGCCTGCGCGATGTCAACTACACGGACGCGGCCATCGAATTCGGGGACTACGTCGCCAATCCCGACCACAAATCCATTCCTGTGCGCGACGTGCCGGAGCGCTATTGGCAGTGCCTGTCGTTTCACGAAGACCGCTACATCGGCGGGTGGTTGAACCCGTTCGGAATCGACCTGACCGGCGTCCTCAAGATACCGATCTCGACGATTTCGCAGTCGATCGCGCGCGGCCGTCCGACGCTCGGCGTCGGCGGATCGACGCTGCCGATGCAGTTCGCGCGCGTCATCTACAAGACCCCGCCCAGCCGCGACGAAGGCCCGTTCCGCAAGTTCGGGCGAAAGCTGCGGGAGTGGTGGCTGGCGCCGGTCATCTATCGCGAGCTGACGCGCGGCGGCGACGACGCCAAACTCAAGCAATGGGCTGCGAATCATATCTGGCTGGCGCAACGCACCGGCGGGCAACCGCTGCATGGCGTCGAAGTGACCAGCCAGGTCGTTTTCGGAAAGGAAGCCAAGGATCTTTCGACTGCCGAGCAGTTCGTGCTGGCGTCCGCGGTCAACAAGCCGATCATTCTTCTTGAAGGGAACGAGAAACTTAACGAGGTGCGCCTCGACCGCTGGCGCTACCTCACGGAGGTCCGCGCCAGAACCTGCGCCGAAAAGCTCCTCAATGACGACGCCGAGCGCAAGGCTGTCGTGTTTGAACTCATCGAACTGGCCGGCGGTCCGCCGGACCCCAAGGTGCGACCAAAACTGGTCGCGGCGCTCGAAAAGTTCGCGCCCGAGCAGGCGACGCGGGCCAAGGCCAACCCGGTCATCCGCGCCAACGTGCTGATGCCGGCGGCGCGTTTTGGCCTGCGCGAAGAGATGAAGCAGCGCTATGGCTTCGCGTGGCGCGACTACGTGCGCGGCGTCACGACGACGTTCGACGTCGGCGGCAATCTCGCGTTCCGGCAGACGATCGACGCACGGCTCGCGGCGCTGGACGCGAAATGGCGGGACAAGATCGATCCATCCTATACGCTCGATCCGGCCAAGGTCGCTGTAGACCGCGCGCAGCCCAATGTCGTCGTCGTCGCCGCCGATTACGCCGGCAGAATCGTTCGCTACTACGAAAGCGGCGAGACGGCGCCGTACTTCGGCTCCTGGAGCGCGCGCGATGTAAAGACCGACCGCTACGACCGCGCGCACGAAGCCCGCATGATCGCCTCGACCGGAAAGATGCTGGCGGCGATCGGCATCGCGCAGGATGGCAAGGACGGCCCGGATAGTCTCTATTTGGACACCGATGCGCCGGCGCAGGGTCTTGAAACGTGCGCGAAGGGCGGCGGTCAGCGGCAGGGCCGCAAAGCCATTGTCGCTTTCGCCTGCTCCCTCAATCCGCCGTTGATCAATCGCGCTGCGCTGCTCGGCCAGCCGCGCATGAAAAAGCTGATCGACGCGTTCGGATTTACAATGCCGCCGGCCGCCGAACTCGGCGGCACGCCGCCATCGACAGCCGCCGTGCTCGGGCAGATTTCCGGATCGCCGCGCCGCGTCCATCATATGTCGGCGGTCATTCTGGCGGCGCTGATCGGGCATGGCCGCACGGCGATCAAGCCGCCCAGTCTGATCAGCGACTACGACACAACGTTCAAAGGCGATCGCAACGCCGGCGCCACCAAAGGCGTCGAGGCAGCAATCCTGCCGGCCGCCGTCATTCGGCCCGGCGCGGCGCCATTGCTGAAAACGCTGCTTCAGGCCCCGCTCTGCTATGAGGCCAACGGCGCGCCTGCGGGTACGCTGAAATCCGTCAGCCAATGGTGCCCGGCGCGGCGCGGCGACCTGCGCCTGCATTTCGCCAAGACCGGTACGCAGGTCGGCGCCGATCCGGACGCCACGGTCGACGTCTGGATCACCGGCGGGCTTCAGTTCAGCAACGGCGCGGCTTATTCCTACGTCGTGCTCATCGGCACAGGGTCAGCGGCGCAGCCGTGGGCGCGCAGCCTGCACGCCAGTCAGATCGGCGCGCCCTTGCTCGAAGACCTGCTTTCCGATCTCGCGAACGACGCCAAAGCCAACCCGCGTCCGGCGCTCTTGCCGCGACAGCCGGCCGTCGCGCCGAAGCCGGTCGCCTCTGTCCACCGCGATGACGCCTACCGGCCGCCGCCGACGCCCGGCGAACTTCAGTTGCGATCGCTTGCGCGGTAGCGACGCCGGATCGCTCGTCATCCCGGATGCGCCGCTCGGCGACGCAATCCGGGACCCAGGGATGCATGTTCGAAACACTGGGTCCCGGCCCTCGCTGCACGGCAGCTCGGCCAGGATGACACCGACTTCTTTGCGCTGGCGGCTGGCTCCGCGAAGCGCAGTCGCCAGCGCCAACCCAAAAGAGCCCCAGTTGCGACATGAAAAACGCGCCAACAGAGCCGATGACTCGCCGTCGAGTTTCGGAGCGGGTTGGCGGCGATGCGTAGCAGACGGACGGGGTTCTCAACGCAAGGCGTAGCGACGACGACGTCCCGCCATGGCTCTTCCGACGCGGATGCGACGGATGCGCCGCAGCGCGACTGGAAGCGCGCCTTTCTGATCATCGGGCTCGGCGCGCTGTCGTGGGTCGCGACCTACGTCGGCATGTTGGAGCTGATCGAAGCCAACATGGGCGACTTGCCGCTGGTCCATCGACTGATCGTCGGTTTCTCGGTCGCTATGCTGATGGTGATGATCGTCTGGCTGTTGGACCAGATGTTCAAGCCGCATCCGCTTTCGACGAAGCTGCTCTACGTCGGCGGCTACGTCTTTCTGACGCTCATCTCGGTCGGTTTTGGTTTCGGCTTCTACTGGAAAGTTCTGGAAAGCCGGGGCGAAGCCTCGCGCTCGGCCGAAAGCGCGGTGGGCCAAGTTCAGAATTCGTTGCACGCCGCTTCGACGCGCCTCGAACAGCTGCAATCGACGCTCGTCAGCCTCACCGGCGTTTCGACGTCGAAAGCGGAGATCGAGCGCAGCAAGGGGACGTCCTGTCCCAACTCGAAGCCCGGAGATGGGCCGCGCCGCAAAATGCGGGACGAGGACGCACAGCGGTTCACGTTCGCGTCCGAATTCGTCAGCGGTCGCGTTGCGGCGGTGAAAGGCGACATGACGGCGCTCGACGCCGATCTCCAGAAGATCGTCACCGCCGACGCCTCGACGTTCGATCCCAAGACCGGTACGCGCAACGAGTTCATGCGCGCGCTCGGCCGCAAGCTCGATTTGACGGTGACGGGATTCAACGCGTTCCGCACCGATCCGCAGCTGCGCCAGATTCGCTCCGACCTGGCCGATCGCGCCGAGCGCACGACGATCGCCGATGGCCGCGGCGGCAGCGTTTCATGTCCTGACCCGCAACTGCAGATGGCGCTGCGCGGCGTCGTCAAGGCGATCGACCAGCTGCCCGAACTCTCGAAGCCGGAGATCGCCGCCGTTGAAGGTTCCGAAGCGACGATCGAAGCCTTCCGCCGCCTGACGACGACATTCTTCGGCATGATGGCGTTCAAGTTGCCGCCGTCCGCCGATGAACTGCGCGAGTTGCAGAAGAAGGCGGTGCAATCGGTCGAGGGGCCGCCCGGACCGGCATCTCCGGGCGGCGCGTCCGCAATCGCGCGCGGCTTCAGTGATGAGCAGGCTGGGCTCTCAAAACGCGATTACGTGCCGCTCGCCGTGGCCCTGTTCGTCGATCTGTGCCTGCTGCTGGTTTCGATGGTTCAGCGCCCGAACGACCGGCTGTCGTCGCTGCTGCCCAAGATGCAGGCGGCCGAACGCGGTCCGGTGATCCAGATCCTGTCGCGCTTCAAGGACATTCACGCCGACCAGCAGATCCGCGACAATTTCGAGCTGTTCCGGCATGTCGTGTTCGACATGAACGGCGACTACTACGTCGCCGTACCGCTGGACGCGCCGCCACGTCTCAATCCCGCGCAACGCGAGGCCTTGCGCGTCGAAGCTCAGCTGCTGGCGAACCTGTTTGCCAGCTTCGAGAAAGAACGCATATTCAAGCGATCGCTGCTGCCGACGACAGGGAGCATCCAACGGCGCCTCGCGCGGCAGGGCTCCAAGTTCGCCGGCGCGGAAGCCTTTCGCGTCTACAAGTTCGCCGATGGCGCATGGTCGGACATCATCCTCGGCGCGGTGATGGGCGCCGCAAAGCGCATCGAAAGTCAGAAGGCGGCCGAGATCGAGACGCCGTCACTTGATGATCCGACGCATGTGCACGAGCCGGAGTTGCCCGATCCGAGACAGCCGTCGTCCGTTGTTACGGCTTTTCGCCGAACCCCGGGCGGCACGACGAAGCTCGCCGATCCCGATCACACGGCGCGCTTCGGCCCATACGCCGACCGCTATCGCCCCGAACCGCCGCCGTTTGCGTCAGCGCCGCAAGGACCGCGCGTGCCTTGGCCCGCGCCGCCGCCGCTGCCGGAAGCCGATGTGACCGTGAAGGCCGCCAACAGCAATGCGATTGCGCCTGCGTCCCCCGATGAGGCCCCCGAAGTCGTGCCAATGCCGCGCTGGCCGACGGTGTTGCGCGCCGCACGGACCAAAGCTGACGACGACGAGCCGCGCGTCATCCTGAGCCGTGAAACGGCGATCATGTCCGTGCCCGTCAGCGCCGCCAAGATGCCGGCGAGCCTCCAATCCGCGCTGGCGCGTTTCGGCGCTGCAGCGGAAAGGCCGGACGTCGTCGGGTTACGCCCCGAGGGCGACGCTACCGCCAATTTGTCGAGCCCCGACAACGACGACGACGACTTTTCCGCTCACGATATCGCCCTGATCGGCCGTATGGCCCCGCCGGCGGCCGAGTAAAAAAAGGCTTGTACAGAAAATGAGTTAAGTCGGTCCGTCATAAATCAGGCCAGCGTGCAACGCTTGTTTAATGTTCTTGAGCCTTAAATGGGCTCGGCAATGCTTCTCTCCCGACACGGCCTCGCGCCGCCCCGGGATGAGCCAGACCTGGGAATGACCTCATGCGCTTTGACTCGCCTTCGCGTCCCGTGATCGATGCCCGCACGGAGAAGGAAGTGAAGCTGAAGTCGTTCATCGCCGACGCCGTCGCCGTCCACGACGGCGCCGCGCCGCTGACGCTGGTGGCGCGCGCGACCGACAGCCCCGTCGCTCGTGCGTTGGCGGCGTGCATTTCGGAATCGGGCCGGAGCGATCTCGCCGTACATCTCGTGCTGTTCGACATCGACTCCATCGTCGAAGATCACGCGGCGGCGTCCATTCTCGATCTCAGGGCGTGCGATGTTCGCGTCTTGCACGACGTGCGCTTCGTGTCCGCGCACGAGCAGCTCGTCCTCAGCGCCGATCGCATCTGGATTGGCGACTGCATGCGCCGTGATCCGCAAAAGCGCGACGCCTTCGAAATTTATCATTCGAATGATGCGTCCTGCGCCGCGCACGCGGTCGCGTCGTTCGCACGCCTTTGGGCGGCGGCGAAACCGCTGGCGCGCGCCATCGGCCGCACGCTGGCGCCGGAAGTCATCGCCGCAGGACAGGCGCCCGCAGCTGACTGTCTGCCGACGCCGCGCCGTTAATATCCCCGCCTCGACCACGGATCGCCAAGCCGCTCGTTGCGCCGCTCCCACGGGCCGCGCCGCCATGGCCGCCCGTCCCCGCACTTAACCGAACCCAACATTAAATTTGGCGTCGATTTATCCCCGCGTTCCTCAGCCGGGTTAAATTTAGCCGGATGACATGGGATCGACGAAAAAAGGCGCAAGAACACGCAACGCTCGGAAGATCGCAATTTGCCGCCGCGCTTCGGCCCTTCCGCCCTGATGGGCTGTCGGACCGCCGCCCGACGGCCGATAGTGCCGATACGACCGCGTGCGCCGCAGGCGCGCGCCGATTTCCAACAGGATGCCCCGCCATGACGTTTTTTGCGCGCCTCGCCCTCGCCGCCGCCCTTGCGCTCGCCTTCGTTGCGCCGACGGCCAACGTCGCAGCGGCCGAGCCGGGCTTCTCGCATTCGGGCGTCGCCGCCGACGCCAAGCGCTACGAGGCGTATCTGAAATCGTCCTGGAAGGCGGACGGCAAGAAGGCCGCCGACCTCAAGACCGAGGCCGACAAGCTGTTCGCGAACGATCCGCGCGCGGCGTCGCGCCTGCTCGCCAACGTCGTCGCGGGCGACGCCGGCGACAGCGCCGCCTGGACGCGACTCGCCGAAGCGCTGCTCGCAATCAAGACCGATCCGGAGAAGGCCGAGAAGTACGATTTGCCAATCCACGCCTCCGGCGCCGCCTACCGCGGCTACGAGCGCGCCAAGGACAAGGCGCAAAAGGCGCGCGCGCTTTCAGTTTTGGGAACAGCGCTCGAACGGCGCTCGTACTGGCGCCCGGCGATCGACGCGCTCAAGTTGTCGATCGACCTCGTCGACGATCAGGCGGCGCGCGAAGCCTACGACAAGCTCCGCGCCGAGCACGGTTTCCGCATGATCGACTACAAGACCGACAACGACGTCACGCCGCCGCGGCTCTGCCTGCAGTTCTCGGAAGATCTGTCGCGCACGCAGGCCGACGTCGCGAAATTCGTCTCCGTCGACGGCAAGGATCCGCAGACGCTCGCCCAGGAAGGCAAGCAGCTCTGCGTCGAAGGCCTGCAGCACGGCCAGCGCTATCAGGTCACGGTGCGCGCCGGCCTGCCGTCGGAAGTCGGCGAGACGCTGAACAAGACCGCCGACCTCGCGATCTACGTGCCGGACCGTTCAGCGCTCGTGCGCTTCACCGGCAAATCCTACGTGCTGCCGAGCCGCGGCCAGCAGGGCATCCCTGTCGTCACGACGAACACGAGCAAGATTTCAGTCGAGGTCTATCGCATCGGCGACAGGAGCCTGGCGACGACGCTGCAATCGGGCGATTTCCAGCGCCAGCTTTCCGACTATGAGGTCGACAACATCCGCGACCGCACCGGCGTCAAGGTCTATGCGGGCGAGATGGACGTGGCGTCCAAGCTCAACGAGGACGTGACGACGGCCGTGCCCGTCACCGACGCGACGGGCAAACTTGAGCCCGGCGCCTACGTCATGGTCGCCAAGCCGACCGAAAAGCAGAAGCAGGATTACGGCTCGATCGCGACGCAGTGGTTCATCGTCTCGGACCTCGGGCTCACCGCGTTCACCGGCGGGGACGGCGTCCACGCGTTCGTGCGCTCGCTCGCCGACGCAACGACGATTTCGGACGCGACGGTGAAACTCATCGCGCGCAACAACGAAATCCTGGCGACGGCGAAGACCGACGCCAAGGGGTATGCGAAATTCGACTCCGCGATCGCCAAGGGCGAAGGCGGCGCGCAGGCGGCCGTGCTTGCCGCCGAGAAGGGCGCGGGTGAGTACGCCTTCCTCGATCTGACGCTCAACGCCTTCGATCTTTCGGATCGCGGCGTAAAAGGCCGCGAACCGGCAGGCCCGATCGACGGCTACATCTACACCGAGCGCGGCGTCTATCGCGGCGGAGAAGAGGTCGCGATCACGGCGCTCGTCCGCGACAACAAAGGCAAGGCGGCGTCGCTGCCGACGACGCTGATCGTCACGCGGCCCGACGGCGTCGAGCAATTGCGCGTCACCTTGAACGATCAGGGCCTCGGTGGGCGCTCGCACGCGCTGCCGCTCGCCAATACGGCGATGACGGGAACGTGGCGGCTGTGGCTGCACGCCGATCCGAAGCAGCCGGCGATCGCCGAGCGCGCGTTCCTCGTCGAAGATTTCGTGCCTGAGCGCCTCGACATGACGCTCGCCTCCGACGCGAAATCCATGTCGCCGGAAGCGGAGACGGCGATCAAGGCCGACGGCAAGTATCTCTATGGACCGCCGGCGGCCGACCTCGGGCTTGAAGGCGAAGTCGTCGTGCGTCTCGCCAACAAGGACCTGCCGGGATACGCGGGCTTTCAATTCGGCCCAGCGGACGAGTTCGTCAATCCGGTGCGCGAGCCGCTTCCGGCCGGTCTGCTGACGGATAAGGACGGCAAGGCGTCGATCGCCGTTATCTTGCCCGCAGTGCCGAAGACGGCGCGGCCACTCGAGGCGGAACTGCTCGTCAAGCTCGTCGAAAGCGGCGGGCGCTCGATCGAGCGCAAGCTCGTGCTGCCCGTCGATCTCAAACAGCCGCGCATCGGCATCAAGCCGCAGTTCGCGGGCGGACAGGCAGCGGAAGATCAGGATGCGGCGTTCGACGTCGTGCTGCTCGACGCGGACGGCAAGCCCGCCGCATCCGACAAACTCGAATGGACGCTGACGCGGCTCGACCAGAACTGGCAGTGGTATCGCCGCGACGGCAACTGGACCTACGATTCGGTGATGACGAAGCGCAAGGTCGGCGGCGGCGCGCTTGCGATCGCGGCGGAAGCTCCGGCGAAGATCGCGCAGCCCGTCGGCTGGGGCCGCTACCGGCTCGATGTCGCCTCGACCGAGGCCAACGGTCCCGCGTCCAGCATCACGTTCAACGCCGGTTGGCATCAGTCGGGCGAAAACGTCGACAGCCCGGAACAGCTCGACATCGCGCTCGACAAGGCGAGCTACAAGGCCGGCGAAACGGCGAAGCTGCGCATCGCATCGAAACTCGGTGGCAAGGCGCTCGTCTCCGTGCTCGGCGACAAACTGCACCAGTCGCTCGACGTCGACGTGCCGAAGGGCGGCGGCGAAGTGGCGATCCCGGTCGGCGAGAACTGGAACCCTGGCGCGTACGTCGCCGCAATGGTCTATCGGCCGATGGACGAAGCGCAGAAGCGCATGCCCGGCCGCGCCGTCGGCGTCGCCTGGCTCGGCGTCGATCAGGCGGATCGCGAACTGAAAGTCGGCGTGACACTGCCTGAGAAACTGAAATCGGGCGCGAAGCTCTCCGTGCCGGTCAAAGTCGAAGGCTTGAAGGACGGCGAGGACGCGCGCGTGACGGTGGCCGCCGTCGATCTCGGCATCCTCAATCTGACGCGCTTCGAGACGCCGGCGCCCGAACAGTGGTTCAACGCGCAGCAGAAGCTCGCGTTCGAGATCCGCGATTTCTATGGCCGGCTCATCGATGGCATGAAAGCCGAGCGCGGCAAGCTCAAAAGCGGCGGCGACGGATCGGGCCCGGTCATGCAGGGCAATCCGACGGTCGAGACCGTGGTTTCGCTCTATTCGGGCATCGTGAAGGTCGGCCCGGACGGGACGGCGACTATCGAATTTGAAATGCCGGACTTTAACGGCACGGTGCGCGTCACGGCGGTCGCCTGGAGCGGCGACAAGGTCGGACACGGCTCGGCCGACGTGATCGTGCGCGACGCGGCGGCTCTGACGGTTGCCGTTCCGCGCTTTATGACGCTCGGCGACGAGGTCAACCTCGGCTTCGACGTGCACAACATCGAAGGCGCAGACGGCGACTACAAAATCGCGCTGTCTCAGGTGCAGGGCGATGCGTCGGCCGAGCGCGTGACGGCGATTACTGAAGCTTCGGCGAAGTTGAAAACCGGCGAAAAGGCGCTGAAGCGCATCGCGTATAAGCCGGCCGAAGTCGGTTCGCTGACGCTGCGCGCGGTCTTGACCGGGCCAGGCGACGTTCGGATCAAGCGCGATATGACGTTCGACGTGCTGCCGCCCGCCAACGACGTGAAACGCACGACGATCGCGTCGCTCAAAGCCAACGGCGGCAAGATGACCGTATCGCGCGATCTGGTCTCCGATCTCATCGCGTCGCGGACGAAGATCAACCTGTCGGTCGGGCCGACGGCGCGCTTCGACGTGCCCACGCTGCTGGCGCAGCTTGACCGCTATCCCTACGGCTGCGCCGAGCAGACCGTGTCGCGGGCGCTGCCGCTCGTTTATGCGAACGCGGTAGCGGCGCAGGTCGGCATCGCCGAAGACAAGGCTCTGAAAGAGCGCGTGCAGGCGGCCGTCAATCGCGTGTTCGAACTGCAGGATTCATCCGGCGCTTTCGGCGTCTGGGGTCCGTCAAACGCCGATCTCTGGCTGACGTCGTACGTGACCGACTTCCTGACGCGGGCGAAGGAGAACGGCGCGAGCGTGCCGGCCGAAGGCTTCGCTCGCGCGCTCGAACGGTTGCAGAACTTCCTCTCATATGCGGAGGACTTCGAGAAAGGCGGAGAGGATCGCGCCTATGCTATCTACGTTCTCGCCCGCAACGGCCGTGCGCCGATCGGCGAGCTTCGCTATTACGCTGACGAGCGCATCGAGCGCTTCTCGACGCCTCTTGCGAAAGCGCAGGTCGGCGCGGCGCTCGCCATGATGGGCGACAAGGCCCGGGCCGAGCGTGCGTTCGCCGCGGCCGTCGCCGGCATGGAGGATACGACAGCAGCGGATGCCGGCTACCGGCTCGATTACGGCTCGCGGCTGCGCGACGGCGCGGCGCTCGTCACGCTCGCGGCCGAGAGCGGCGTCGCGAAAGCCGACGCGCCGAAACTCGCGGGCGTCATCGCCAAGGCGTACGAAACGCGAAGCTTTACGTCGACGCAGGAACAGGCGTGGATGTTGCTCGCGGCCAAGGCGCTCAACGACGAGGCGAAGGCGACGACGCTGACGATCAACGGCCAAAAGGTTTCAGGCCCGACACTGCGGTCGCTCGTTCCGGCCGATCTCAAGGACGGCGCGCTGACGATCGTCAACGACGGCGACGCCGCGACCGACGCCGTGATCTCGATCATCGGCGCGGCGCTGACGCCGGAGCCGGCCGTGTCGAAAGGCTTCAATATCGAGCGCACGGCCTACACGCTCGACGGCAAGAAGGTCGAGCTGAAGAGCCTCGTCGGCGGACAGTCGGAGGTGAAGCAGAACGACCGCTTCGTGATGGTGGTGAAGGTGACGTCGGAAGAACCGGGCGGGCGCGTGCTCGTCGTCGACCGGCTGCCCGCGGGCTTCGAGATCGAGAACCCGCGGCTCGTTGCAAGCGGATCGGTCAAGGGTCTCGACTGGGTGAAGTCGAGCGCCGAGCCGGAGCACACGGAGTTCCGCGACGATCGTTTCGTCGCCGCGTTCAACTTTTCAGGCGCGGGTTCGAGCGGGTCGGCGGGCGGCGAAGCGGAGAGCGAGGGCGATGCGCCCGCCGCGCTCGAATCGGAGCCGGGTGAAGATGCGACGGCTGTTGACGCCAAGCCTGCGGCGGTGACGGCGACCGTCGCCTACATCGTGCGCGCGGTGACGCCGGGAACATTCGTCCATCCCGCCGCGACGGTCGAAGACATGTACCGCCCCGAGCGCTACGCGCGCACCGCGGGCGGCCGGTTGATCGTTGGAGCGAAGTAAGAGACGGCTATGGGCTGGCTTAGGACTTCAAATCCGCAAGTACTTTCCCTCTCCCCGTGGGGCGGGTCGCCCTAAGGGGTTGAGGGTCTGGGTGTGGGGCAGCCACAGGCGCAAGCCGCTGCCCCTCACCCCAGCCCTCTCCCCGCGCGCGGGGAGAGGGAGGAGGTGGCGCGCGCTTCGCGCAAGTATTTTCGCGTCACCGCGGCGTTGGCGCTGGCGGCGGCGGTTGTTCTGTCGGTAGGCGCGTATGGCGCGTATCGGAGGGCGCTGGCCGACATCGGGCCGCTCGCGCTCGACGCCGCGAAAGCGCAGTCGGTCACCGTCGTCGATCGCGAGGACCGGCTGCTGCGCGCCTTCACGACGGCCGAAGGGCGCTGGCGCCTGCCGCTCGATCCGAAGGACGTCGATCCGCATTACCTGAAACTGCTGCTCGCCTTCGAGGACCGGCGCTTTTATGAGCATCGCGGCGTCGATCCGCGCGCGCTCGTCCGCGCCGTCGCGCAGGCAATCGCGCACGGGCGGCTCGTCTCCGGCGGCTCGACGCTGACAATGCAGGTCGCCAGGCTGCTCGACGGCAAGCACGAGCGCACGGCAGGCAGAAAGGTCCGTCAGATGCTGCGCGCGCGCCAGCTTGAACGGGCGCTGACGAAAACGGAAATCCTGCGGCTCTACCTGCGGCTCGCGCCGTTCGGCGGCAATCTCGAAGGCGTGCGGGCGGCGTCGCTTGCGTATTTCGGCAAGGAGCCGCGGCGGCTGTCGATGTCGGAAGCGACCCTGCTCGTCGCGCTGCCGCAGAGCCCGGAAGCGCGGCGCCTCGACCGTCATCCGAAGGCGGCGGAACGCGCGCGCAATCGTGTGCTCGATACGGCGGTCGCGGCGGGCGCGATCAGCAAGGGCGAAGCGGAAAAGGCCAAGGCCGAGCGCGTGCCGCTCGCCCGCGCCGATTTCCCGATGCTCGCGCCGCATCTCGCCGAAAGCGAAGTCGCGCGCGATCCGGCGCATACCATCCACAAGCTCACGCTCGATCGAAATCTGCAGGCGAGTCTCGAAGACCTCGCCAAGCGGCAAGCGGAACTCCAGGGCGACAAGCTCTCCGCGGCGATCGTCGTAGCCGATCACCTGAGCGGCGAAATCCTCGCCTACGTCGCTGCATCGAACTATCGCGACGCCGAACGCCAGGGCGCCGTCGACATGGCGAACGCGATCCGCTCGCCGGGCTCGGCGTTGAAACCCTTTATCTATGGCCTCGCGTTCGAATCGGGCTTCGCGCATCCCGAAACGCTGATCGACGACCGGCCCATGCGGTTTGGAAGCTACGCGCCGAAGAATTTCGACGAAGGATATCACGGCACGGTCACGATCCGCGAAGCGCTCGAACAGTCGCTCAACATTCCGGCCGTGCGCGCCCTTTCCCGCGTCGGACCCGGCAAGCTCGTCGGCCGATTTCGCCGCGCCGGAGTCATCGCGCGCTTTCCGGACAAGTCGGAGCCAACGCTGGCGATGGCGCTCGGCGGCACGGGGCTGACGCTGCTCGATCTGACGCAGCTCTATGCGGCGCTGGCACGCGGCGGCGACGCCGTGACGTTGAATTATCGCGCCGGCGCGCGCGCGCAGATGGCGGCGCAGCGCCGCGTCGCCCCCCTCGTCAACGCGCGGCGCATGATGAGCGACGTCGCGGCGTGGCAAGTGACGGACATCTTGAAGGATGCGCCGCCACCGCTCAACGCCAAGGGCGGCCGCTTCGCCTATAAGACCGGAACGTCCTACGGCTATCGCGATGCCTGGGCGATCGGCTACGACGGCCGCCATGTCGTCGGCGTGTGGGTGGGCCGGCCGGACGGCGCGAGCGTCGCCGGCATGATGGGCCGCACGGCCGCCGCGCCAATCCTGTTCGACGCTTTCGCGCGCATTTCGGAACGGCGCGCCCCGCTCCCGGCCGCGCCTGCGGGCGCGCCCGTCACCGCGGCAGCCGACCTGCCACAACCGCTGAAGCGCTGGCGCGAACCGGGCGACGGCTCTACTTCGGGCCCGTTCCTCGCGCCGCCGGTGCTGATCTCGTTCCCGCCGGACGCATCCGAAATCGACAATGCAGACTTCGGCGATGAACCGTTGGTGCTCAAGGCCGACGGCGGCGCGCTACCTCTGACGTGGCTCGTCGACGGCGCGCCGATCGCCTCCGATCCGCACGCGCGCGAGGCGCAATGGAAACCGGCCGGCGCCGGCTTTGCAAAGTTAACGGTGATAGACGCCAACGGCCGGACGGACAGGGCGTCGATCCGGCTCAAATAGGGCATAAGGCGCACTCGCCCGGCGCCGTCGCGCGAGCTAAGAATGGGCGGATCACGCCGCTTCAGGATGCGCCGATGGGCCTCGCGCCGTTCACCCGACCCACCGCCGCCGTCCTGGTCGCCGCGCTTCTGCTTGGCTGCGATGGCGCGCCGCGCGAAACGCCGGTTCCGCTTCCCGATGTCGGCGCGGCGATAGATCAAACGTCCGTTTCCGGAATTTCGTCGGGCGCCTACATGGCCGGCCAGTTCGAATTCGCGCACGCCAAGATCGTCAAAGGCACGGCGATCATCGCGGGCGGGCCCTACGGTTGTTCCGAAAGCATTTTCGCGGGCGCGATGCCGGCGCCCGGCGCGGCGTGGTTGAATCTCAGCAAGGCCGTCAACGGCTGCATGCTCGACATGCTCGGCGCTTGGGGCGTCGCAAATCCGGCCGACCTTGCGGAAAAAGCAAGGGCGCGCGCCGAGAAAGGCGAGATCGACCCGATCGCCGACGTCGTCACCGACAAGATCTATCTCTTCTCGGGCAAGGAAGACCGCACCGTCGCGCCGTCGATCGTCACCGCGGCAAGCGAATTCTACACGGCGCTCGGCGCGCCCGCCGCCAACATCAAACTCGTCACGACCTATCCCGCCGGACACGCATTCGTCACCGACAATGCGGGCGGCGCGTGCGAGATTTCTCAAAAGCCTTATGTCGTGGATTGCGACTACGATCAGGCGGGCGATCTGCTCGCGCACATTTACGGCGCGCTGAAGCCGCGATCGGCGAGTCCGGCGGGCGATTTCATCGTGTTCGATCAAAAACCGTTCAAGCCCGCCGCCGAACTCGACGGCCTCGCCGACCGCGGCGTCGTCTATGTGCCGCACGCCTGTCGAACCAAAACCGGATGCCGCATCCACGTCGCCTATCACGGCTGCGGCCAGAATCGTCAGGCGATCGGCGACGTTTTCATTTCGGAATCAGGCTTTGCGCGGTGGGCCGATTCCAATTCGCTGATCATTCTCTATCCGCAAGTCGCGACGACGCCGCTCAATCCGCAGGGGTGCTGGGACTGGTGGGGTTATACGGGCAGCGATTATCTCGCGCGCACGGCGCCGCAGATCGCCGCCGTCTATGCGATGCTGCAGCGGCTTTCGGGCGCAGCGCCGCCGTCTTAGCCGGACGGCGTTTCGGTTTATTGTGCGCGTCGGGGAAGCAGGGAACGTCCGCATGACGGCTTTGACGTTGGAATCACGCGGTAGCGCGCGGCAAACTTGGCCGGTCGCCCAGTTCGCAAATGCGGCGGCGGGCTTCGCGGCGATCGGCCTCTTGGTTTTGGCCGCGGCCGCGCCGGACGAACGCGACATCGCTCAATCGACTGCGATCGACGGCGCAAGCGACGCGCTTTATGGGCCTCGGCGAGAGACGACGTTCGGCGCCTATCTCGGCGCGCCATATCACTATCCAAGCGACTTCATCCTGAAGCAGGAGGGGCGGCACGATCTGCGGATCAAGAACGTCGAATGGTACACGAGGCCGTTCGACAATCCGCTCTATTACGGCGCGCGCATCCAACGCTGGGGCGAAGGCGGACGCTTCGGCACGATGCTCGATTTCACCCATTCGAAGGCGTACGCGCCGATGGAGGGCGAGAATGTTTTCGAGGGGCAGATTGACGGCCAGCCGGCGCCGTCGAAGGGCGTGATCCAGGATTATTTCAAGCGGCTCGAATGGAGCCACGGCCACAACATGCTGACGCTCAACGGGCTCGTCAGGCTGGCGACCATTGGTCGAATCTCGGCATACGCGGGCGCGGGCGCGGGCGTGTCGCTGCCGCATTCCGAAATCCACGTCGCGAGCGATCCGGCGCGGACCTACGAGTATCAGTACGCGGGACCGACGGCGCAGGCGCTGTTCGGCGTCGAGTTCCGCACGAAGACGGGAACGGTGTTCGTCGAATACAAATTTACGTTCGCCGACTACTGGGGGCCGATCACGCATCGCGACGGCGCGATATTGCCAATCGATCTGTGGCGGCAGTTTTCGCGGTGGTGGAGCGGAGAGCCGCCGCCCGGCGGATTTGCCGGCGCGCGGCTGTCGAGCCACAATGCGATCTCGGGCTTTACGTTCCGGTTTTCGCCGACGGCGAGCCCGTAGTCGCCTTCTCAGAGGTGAGAAGCCAACCGCATGCTGCCATCGCGGCGGCCGCGCCGAGGAACTGCGCCACGATGAACGGTCCCGCGTCTACGAGGCGAATGCCGGCGAACGTATCGGAGAAGGCGCGGGCGAACGTCACGGCCGGATTGGCGAACGAGGTCGAAGCGGTGAACCAGTAGGCCGCCGTGATGTAGAGCCCGACGCAGACCGCGACGGCCTCTGGCTTCGCGCGCAAGACAGCGAAGATCGTGATGAGCAAACCGAACGTCGCAACGAACTCGGCGATCCATTGCGCCGGTCCGGTGCGGACTGTTGTCGAGAGTTGCAGCAGATCGAGATCGAACATCGCGTGAGCGGCGATGACGCCGAAAAGCCCGCCGGCGACTTGCGCCATGACGTAAGCGGCGGCGAGCAATGCGCCGATCTCGCCGCGCCAGAGCATCGCACCTGTGACAGCCGGATTGAAATGCGCGCCTGAAATAGGTCCGAGCGCCGTAATGAGCACGACGAGGATCGCGCCCGTCGGCAGCGTGTTGCCGAGCAGCGCCAGCGCTTCGTTGCCGCCGGCGAGCTTCGCCCCCATGATTCCCGAGCCGATCACGGTCGCGAGCAGAAACGCCGTCCCAAGGAATTCGCCCGCGACCCGCTGCGCGGGCGAACATTCTTGGCGCATCGGTCAGGCCTTCTCGTTGACGCTCTCCATTGCAGTACGACCGATCTCATCGAGTCGTTTCTGCAGAGAGAGCTTGTCGAGCGAGTCCATCGGCAGATTGGTGAATATCGAGATGCGCTGATAGAGCATGCGGTGCGTATCGGCGAACGCGAAACGGCGCTCGGCTTCCGAGCCCGTCGCGGCGGAGGGATCCGGCAGGCCCCAATGCGCCGTCATCGGCTGGCCGGGCCAGTAGGGGCAGGCTTCGTTCGCCGCGTTGTCGCAAACCGTGAACACGAAATCGAGCGGCGGGGCGCTAGACTTTCCCTTGGTCGCATTTTCTTTCGACGAACCGGATTCCACTTCGCCGGAAAATGCTCCGGGAACGGCAAACTCGTCCCATGACTTCGAGCGCAAGCTTGACGTGTCGTAGTTGAGCTTTTCGAGAAGTTCGAAGGCGTAGGGATGCACCTTGCCGCTCGGCTGGCTGCCGGCGCTGAAGCCCTTGAAGCGGCCCATGCCGAGGCGGTTCATTGCGGCTTCGGCGATGATCGAGCGGGCGGAGTTGTGCGTGCAGAGGAACAGCACGTTCCAGGGTCGGTCAGCAGGCATGTTTGACTCCTTTACAACTGCGAGCGGGCTTTTTTGGTTTGAAGGCGTCGCCACAGAGTTCCGGCTGGCCTTGGCAGCAGTCTTCCGTGAGGTAGGTCAGGAGCTGACGCATGCCGTCGACGTGGATCGCATAGCGTACGAAGCGGCCCATCTTCGTCGCGGTGATGAGGCCGGCGCGATCGAGCTCCTTCAGGTGAAATGAGGCCGCGGCGGGCGACGCCTTGATGACGCCGGCGAGTGCGCCCGCCGTGAGGCCGTTGGGGCCTTCGCGCACGAGCGCCCGGAACGCGGCAAGTCTTTGAGGATGGGCGAGCGCGCCAAGCGCAGCGACGGCGCGTTTGGAGTTCATATTTCAATAATACAATAATTATTGAAATATACAATCCCTCGCGGGCCTACGCGGACGGCGCGACTCTTGGTTGAGCGTTTGGCTCTCCGGTCCTGGCGCTTCGGCGCGATTTAGAAAGCGATCATCGTCTTGAAGCCGCCGAAGATCATGCGCTTCGCATCGAACGGTATCTTGTTCATGTCAGCCTTCAGCCGTTCGTCGGCCATCACCTTTTTCATGATGGCGTCGCGTTGGGCGCGCGATTTGTAAACAATATACGAGAAGACGACGACCTCGCCTTTCTCGAGTTTCACGGCTCTCGTGAACGACGTGATCTTGCCGACGGGCACGTCGTCGGCGACGCATTCGACATATTCGAGCGCGCCAAACTCCATCCAGATCTTGCCGGCCTTGCGGGCGAGCTTCTTGTAGTCGGCGAGCTTGTTTTGCGGAACGGCCAGCACGAAACCATCGACGTAAGACATGGGAAAGCGCTCCTTCTGTTTTTTTGCGACGCGCGCCGGTCCCGGCGCCTTCGTCGACAAGGACGACCGAACGGCGCCGGTTCCGACAGTGTGCGCCGCCTATTTCTTCTTGGCTCCATATTCAGCCTTTAGAACGGCGGCGGTCACGGTCAACGCGGTCGCGCCGGGCCTCATCGAAACGGACATGGCGGAGTTCGTCAGATCGGCCGACGGGGAAGCGTTCGCGCTCTCGAAACAGGCGCTGAAACGCATCGGCCAGCCCGCTGACGTCGCCAGCGTCGTGCGATTCTTGGCCGGCGACGACAGCCGCGGGGTGACCGGTCAGACGATTGAAGCGGCTGGCGGGAGCGGGCTGACATTCGGCTAGGGCCGCCGTTTCAGGGCAAAAGCGCTGCTCCGGCGAAAAAAGCCGTGCTTTTCCGCCACAAAACGCGCGATTTTTTCAATCGCCTCTAGAAAAACCCTGAGAATAAGCGCTTTCTGCGACCCGCGCCGGCTGACGGCGCGTCAAACAGATTCGCAAGAGGGACGACAGAATATGGCCAAAGCACCGGCAGCCAAGGTTGAAACCGTCACGCTGAAGCACATCGCGGCGGCGCTGTCAGAATCGCATGAAATTCCCAAGAAGCAGTCGATTGCGCTGCTCGAAGATCTCGTCGCGACGCTCCAGAAGCATCTGAAAAAGGGCGCTCGCATCCGCATTGGCGGGCTTGGCGTGCTGCAGGTTAGGAAGCGCCCGGCGCGCATGGGCCGCAACCCGGCCACGGGCGAAGCGATCAAGATCAAGGCGTCGAAGAAGATCGCGTTCCGCGCGGCCAAAGAATTGAAGGAAATGGTTTGATCTGACGCCGGCGGCGTCGGAACGACAAGAGGCCGCCCGGTTGGGCGGCCTTTTTGTTGGCGCTTTCGACTCCGCTTCGCGGCCGGCCGGAAGCGCAGGCGCTCCGGCGACGGCGGCCGGCTCGCGGAACGCGAGTCGCCGTCGCCCAAAAAAGATCAACTGCTCGCGAAATAGTTGCCGATGAAGCGGCCGTAGATGTCGGTCAGGGCTTCGAGGTCGGCGACGGGCGTGCGCTCATCCACCTGATGGATCGTGTCGTTGACCAGCCCGAACTCGACGACGGGGCACATGTCCTTGATGAAGCGCGCATCCGACGTGCCACCTCCGGTCGTCAGCGCCGGCGTGCGGCCCGTCACGGATTTCACCGCGTCCTTCAAGGTCGAAACGAGCGGCCCCGGTTTGGTCACGAAGACGTCGCCGGTGCCGGAGAATGTCAGCGCGAACTTGGCGCCTAGCTCGGCGGCAGCGGACTTGCAGTTCGCGCGCACCCAATCCTCGATCGTCGCCCGCGTCCATGCGTCGTTGTAGCGGACATTGATGCAGGCGCGCGCCTCGCCCGGAATGACGTTCGACGCGGTGTTGGGCACGGAGACGATCGTGACCTGCAGATTGGAGGGTTGGAAGTTCGCCGTGCCGTCGTCGAGCTTGGCCGACGACAGACGGTCGATGATGCGCGCGAGCTTCGGCACGGGATTGTCGGCGATTTGCGGATAGGCGGAATGGCCCTGCTTGCCGGCGACGACGAGTTCGGCGACGAGCGAGCCGCGCCGCCCGATGCGGATTTCATCGCCCAGCGCATTTGGGTTGGACGGTTCGCCGACGAGGCAGGCATCCAGCACCTCGTCGCGCGCTTTCAGCCAGTGCAGCACCTTCATCGTGCCGTTGATCGAGGGGCCTTCCTCGTCGCCGGTGATGAGAAACGAGATCGAGCCGCGCGGCAGGCCGCCGTGATGGCCAAGATAGCGGATGGTGGCGGCGAGAAACGCCGCGATGCAGCCTTTCATGTCGACGGCGCCGCGGCCGTAGAGCACGCCGTCGCGAACGACGCCGGAGAACGGCGGCACAGTCCAGCGCGATTCATCGCCGGCGGGCACGACGTCGGTATGGCCAGCGAAACAGAGGTGCGGACGCCCACTGCCGAGCCGCGCATAGAGGTTGTCGACATCGGGCGTACCCGGTTCGGAGAAGACGAGGCGGTGGCACTCGAAGCCCGCGGGTTCCAAGACGTTCTGCAACAGCGTCAACGCGCCGCCTTCGTGCGGCGTGACGCTTTCGCAGCGGATCAGGGCCTGAGCCAGAGCGACGGGATCATTGGGCGCGAAGGTCATCAGGCGCCTGACTTCATGAATTGCGCGCTCGGCAGCGGCAGGTCGCGGCCTTCGAGAGTCTGCACCATCGTGATTTTCTGCCAAATCTTGTTCGACAGGTCCGACGTCAGCCGTTCGATATCGCCGACGGTGTCGACGACGACGGCGTCGGATAAGCGTTCGGCGTAGAGGGCCGCAAGTTTGGCGGTCAGCGACAACATCTCCGAACAGTAGTCGAGATAGCGCATCAACTCGAACGGCGACAGCTCGCGCTCCGGCGAATTGGAAGTTCGCCCCTGACCAAGCATGCTCGGGTCTTTGGTCAGCTGGTGCATGTCGATGACGTGCACGATCGCGCGAAGTTCATGCAGCGCTTTGAGCGCCCGAGAGCGCTTCCAGCGCGTTTCCGCGGTTGAAAGAAAGAAAGCCGCGCCGCCGAGAATGACTGCGAGGTTCACGGCGGAGTCGAGGCCCTGCAGAATTTCCGTCAATTCGTCCGAGCCTTTGAGGGCAAGTCCGTGAACCGCGAGATAGACAAGGCCGGCGAGGCCAAGCCCCACGGCGATCGCGAGCATCGCGCGGATGCCCCAATGAGCTTTCTCAACGTCCGCGATGCGCTCGGACGTCTGTTGCGATATTTGGATGAGATCCTGACAGACGCGCGAAAGCCCGGAGCCCGGAAAACGCGCCGCGATGCGCGCCTCCAGCGTTGTCACCGTCTGGACGATTTTCTCGGCTCGGAGCGCGCGATACACGCTAATCCCTCAACAACTCATTGATGCTCGTCTTGCTCCGCGTCTTTTCATCGACGCGCTTGACGATGACTGCGCAATAGAGATTAGGGCCCGGTTCGCCGTTGGGCAGCGGCTTGCCCGGCATCGTTCCCGAGACGATGACGGAATAGGGCGGGACCTTGCCGAACATTTTCTCGCCCGTGGCGCGGTCGATGATCGTGGTCGAGGCACCGAGATAGACGCCCATCGACAGCACCGAGCCCTCGCCGACCTGCACGCCTTCAGCAACTTCGGCGCGGGCGCCGATGAAGCAATTGTCCTCGATGATGACAGGGCCGGCCTGCAAGGGTTCGAGGACGCCGCCGATGCCGGCGCCGCCCGAGATGTGGCAGTTCTTGCCGATCTGCGCGCAGGAGCCGACCGTCGCCCAGGTATCGACCATGGTGCCTGAATCGACATAAGCGCCAAGATTGACGAACGAGGGCAGCAAGACCGCGCCCGGCGCGATGTAGGCCGACTTGCGCACGATGGCGCCGGGCAGCACGCGAAAGCCGCCCTTGCGGAAGTCGGCTTCGGTCCAGCCAGCAAATTTCGGCTGCACTTTATCCCAATAAAAGCTGCCGGCCGGTCCGCCGGGGATCATCTCCATGTCGTTCAGCCGGAACGACAGCAGCACGGCCTTTTTCAGCCACTGATTGACGACCCACGCGCCGTCTTTCTTTTCGGCCACCCGCGCCTTGCCGGTATCGAGAAGGCCCAGCGCATAGTTGACCGCCGCGCGCACGTCGCCCTTGGTGGAAAACGACAGCCCGTCGCGGACCTCCCAGGCGTCGTCGATGGTCTTCTGCAAGGCGGCGTGCGGCATCGGGGGCGGGTCTCCGGGCGAAACTTAGTCAGGAAGGAGCCGCGTTGTGGCCTTCGAGCCCGCCGCTGTCAATTGTGCGGCGGCGCAAAACCGGCGCGCCGCCGCGCACAATTCCAACAGAAAAAACCGCTATTGCCGGGCAAGCGACCGATATTCGGCGCGCGTCGAATCTGGCAAAGTTCGCGCGGCCTAGCCAAAGTTGCGGCATCCCCCTTAGATAACATCAGAAAGTAACGTCCATGGCGAAATCAGAAAGCACCGGCGGCAAGGTTTCCGCCGCCGCATCGAAAGTTATGAAGAGCAAGACCGCGAGCAAGGCGGAGAAAGCCGTCGCCGCGTCCGCGCTGACGCAGACGAAAAGTAAGAAGGAAACGACGAGCCCGTCAGTCGCCGCCGCTGCGGCGCACGTTCTGCGCGATCCGAAATCCAGCAAGGAAGCCCGCTCCGTCGCCGCCTCGGCGCTGACGCAAAAGGTCAAAAAGAAGTAAGCGCAGCGACGCGAGATCGCGCTTATTGCGAGGCGGCTCCACCGATAGCCGCCTCGATCAGTTTCTTGGCGTCGTCCGAGTCCCACTCGGCTTCGCCCGACAGTCGGCCGATCTCGCGGCCCTCGGCGTCGATCAGGATCGTCGTCGGCATGCCGAGGATTTTGAGCACGGTCCCCTGCTTCGCTGTCGGATCAATGTAGAGCTTGAGCGCCTTGGCGCCGACGTCGTTCAAGAACTTCTGCGAAGCGTCCGCGCCTTGCCGATCAAGGCTCAAGGCGACGACCTCGAATTTGTCGCCGCCAAGGGCCTGCTGAAGCCGATCGAGGCCCGGCATCTCCTTGCGGCAGGGCGCGCACCACGTCGCCCAAAGGTTCAGCAGGATCGTGCGACCCTTGAAATCCGCCAGCGTGCGCGGCGCGCCGGCCGAATCCTGGAAAGCGATGTTCGGCAGAGGCTCCGGCGATTTCTTGGTTACAAACGCCGCCAACTGGCCGAGTTTGAAGCCGGAAGCGGCGCCGCCGCCAACGGCTGGCCCCGCGCCGGCGTCTGCAGCCGGGGTTGGCGCGGCGGGCTTTTCGTTGCCGGAACGGCCCATCGTCAGGTATATCGCGCCGAAGCCAACCAGGGCCGCCGCCGCCGCGATCATCAAGCCTTTGCCGCGCATCGCGTCGTCGCCCATCGCCGTTTCAATCCACTGGCCAGTACGCCGACGGAGACCCGATCGTGACAGATAAAGGCGCCAACAAGATGTGGGGCGGCCGTTTCGCCATGTCTCCGGCGGAAGTGATGCAGGAGATAAACGCCTCGATCGGCTTCGACAAGCGCTTGGCCCCGCAGGACATCCGCGCCTCTAAAGCGCATGCGGCGATGCTTGCCGAGGCCGGCATCATCGCCAAATCCGACGCCAAGGAGATCGCCAAGGGGCTGGATCAGGTGTTGGCGGAGATCGAGGCCGGCACGTTCAATTTTTCCCGCGCGCTCGAAGACGTGCACATGAACGTCGAGAGCCGGTTGAAGGACGTCATCGGCGCGGCGGCGGGACGGCTGCACACGGCGCGTTCGCGCAACGATCAGGTGGCGACCGATTTCCGGCTCTACGTGCGCGATCAGATCGACGGCGTCGATGCGGCGCTGGCCGGCGTGCAACAGGCGCTTGCGGAAAAAGCGGAAGCGCACGCCGCAACGGCGATGCCGGGGTTCACGCATCTCCAGCCGGCGCAGCCCGTGACGTTCGGCCATCACCTGCTCGCCTATGTCGAGATGATCGCGCGCGATCGCGGCCGGTTTCAGGACGCAAGGAAGCGGCTGAACGAATGCCCGCTCGGTTCCGCCGCGCTCGCCGGCACGTCGTTTCCGATCGATCGGCACAAAACGGCGGAAGCCCTCGGCTTCGATCGGCCGATGGCGAATTCGCTCGACGGCGTCTCGGATCGCGATTTCGCGCTCGAAACGCTCGCCGCAGCGACGATTTGCGCGATCCACTTTTCGCGCCTCGCCGAAGAGATCGTCATTTGGATGACGCCGCAATTCGGTTTCGTCAGGCTGTCGGACAAGTTCACGACCGGCTCGTCGATCATGCCGCAAAAGCGCAACCCGGACGCCGCCGAACTCTCGCGCGCCAAGGTCGGCCGCATCGCCGGCGCCTTCCAGAGCCTCGCCATGGTGATGAAGGGCCTGCCGCTCGCCTATTCGAAGGACATGCAGGAGGACAAGGAAGTGGCCTTCGACGCGCTCGAAAGCCTCAAACTCGTCGTCGCCGCGATGGCCGGCATGATCGCCGATCTCGAACCCGCGCCCGAAGCCATGCGCGCCGCCGCCGGTCGCGGGTATTCGACGGCGACGGACCTCGCCGACTGGCTGGTGCGGGAGCTGAAAATGCCGTTCCGCGACGCCCACCACGTCACCGGCTCAATCGTCAAGTCGGCCGAGACGAAGGGCGTGGACCTCGACGCCCTGCCGCTGGCGGACATGCAGAAGATCGAGCCGCGCATCACCAAGGCCGTGTTTTCGGTGCTCAGCGTTGAAAATTCAGTCAAAAGCCGGGTCAGCTATGGGGGAACCGCGCCACAGAACGTCCTCAAAATGGCGCGAAGCTGGCTGAAGCGGTTGGAAAAAGAGCGGGCGAAGGGCTAGAATCTCGGTGCAGCGCCGCCTGCCTTGCGGCTGGCGCGCTTGACGCATTGGAGCGCACTTGGACGTGATGTCGAACCGTAAAATCGCGAAACCGGCGTTGACCGCAGCTTTGATGCTGGCGGCGCTGGCCGTGAGCGCGTGCGGCGTCAAGGGGCCGCTCGAGCCGCCCGTCACGGCGCAGGCCGGAGGCGAGGCCAAGAGCGCCGAAGCCGCCGCCGCCGGCGAGAACTCCGCCGCCAAGCCGAAGCCCCACGAGCCGTTCGTGCTGGATGGGGTGTTGCGGTAGGAACGCCTCGGAACCTCCCGAACGCACTTGCCCTCGGTCCGCTTGTCTCTAAAAGCGATCAGCATAGTCCGGTTTCCATCCCACCTCGTCATGGCCGCGCAGGCGGCCATCCACGTCCATCGCCCCATCATTCGTGATCCATTTGATGTGCGTGGATTCCCGCCTTCGCGGGGATGACGGGAATGGGAAGGGGTTTCCGCCAACGGTCGAACGTCGATGCACCACTTCGCCTACCACTCCGGTCAGCTTCACGCCGAAGACGTCAGCCTTGCGCGCATCGCGGCCGAGGTCGGAACGCCGTTCTATTGCTATTCGACAGCGACGCTGACGCGGCATTACGAGGTGCTGGCCAACGCCTTTCGCGATCAGGCCGCGCTCATCTGCTACGCCGTCAAAGCCAATTCCAACCAGGCCGTGTTGAAAACGATGGCGCGGCTCGGCGCCGGCATGGACGTCGTGTCCGAGGGCGAACTGCGCCGCGCGCGCGCCGTGGGCGTTGCGCCGTCGAAGATCATCTTCGCAGGCGTCGGCAAGACGCGCGAAGAAATGGCCTATGCGCTGAAAGAGGAAATCCTCGGCTTCAATGTCGAGAGCGAGCCGGAGCTGATTGCGCTTTCAGAGGTCGCGTCGTCGCTGAAGAAAACCGCGCGCATCGCAATCCGCGTCAATCCTGACGTCGACGCCAAAACCCACGCCAAAATCTCAACCGGCAAATCGGAGAACAAGTTCGGCGTGCCGTACGCCGATGCGCGCGAACTTTACGCCGAAGCGGCGAAGCTGCCCGGCGTCAAGATTGCGGGCATTCACATGCATATCGGCAGCCAGATCACCGACCTCGCGCCGTTCCGGGACGCGTTCCGCCGACTGCGTGACCTGGCGCTCGTCCTCAAGGCCGACGGCGTCGCGCTCGAGCATCTCGACATCGGCGGCGGCCTTGGCGTGCCCTATCGCAACGGCACCGACGCGCCGCCGCACCCGGACGACTACGCGGCCGTCGTGAAAGAAACCCTCGGCGATCTTGGTTTGAAGTTGGTGCTGGAGCCCGGCCGCATGATCGCAGCTAACGCCGGCGTGCTCGTCACGCGCGTCGTCTACGTCAAGGAGGGCGCCGACAAGACGTTCGCCATCGTCGATGCGGCCATGAACGATCTGATCCGCCCGACGCTGTACGACGCGCATCACGACATCTGGCCGGTCGAAGAAGCGAAGGCGGCGATGGCGCCCATGCAGCAGGACATCGTCGGCCCGGTCTGCGAAACCGGCGATTATCTGGCCGAGGATCGCGCACTGCCGCCGCTCGCGCCCGGCGATCTGCTCGCGGTGATGACGGCAGGGGCTTATGGCGCGGCGATGGCCTCGACGTACAACACCCGGCCGTTGATCCCCGAAGTGATGGTCAACGGGGCGGCCTACGCCGTTGTCCGCCCGCGGCCAAGCTATGAGGCTTTGATCGGCGCCGACCGGCTGCCGGATTGGCTCGCCAAGGGCTGAATTCAGGGCGCTCGCGCAGCCCTCAACCCTTTCATTTTGTTAAGGTGCGGGCGCTCTTCACCGTGATACCCTTGTCGAATGGCCGATCTCGATGCGAACGCCCCAGACCCGGCGACGACCCGCGCGTTTGCGCGCAAGGTGCGCCTGAGCACGTGGGCGCTGTTTTTCGAACGGCTCTGGCCGCGATTTTGGGTCTTGCTCGGCGTCATCGCGGCGTTTGTTGGCGTCTCCTTCGCCGGCGTCTGGCCGACGCTCGCGCCGTTGACGCACCAGATTCTGCTAGGCGCCTATGCGCTGGCGGCCGCCGCCGCTCTCGTCTACGCCGTGCGCGCGCCCTGGCCGTCGCGCGAAGAAGCAATCCGTCGTATCGAACGACGCTCCGGCGTGCCGCACCGGCCGGCGTCGTCCTACGAGGACACGCTGTCGGCACAGAGCGCCCACGCCGACACCGGCGTCATCTGGCAGGCGCATCGCGAGCGCCTCGCCCGCGCCATTCAGCGCTTGAAGGTCGGCACGCCGAGCCCGCGCGCCGACCGCTTCGATCCCTTCGCCTTTCGCGCGCTTGCCATGCTCTTGCTCATCCCGGCGGCGCTGCTCGCGACCGGCAGCCTGACCGACCGCTTCGCCTCGGCCTTCCGCTTCGGCGGCGGGCATCTCGGGGCCGACGCCCGCCTTGACGCCTGGGTGACGCCGCCGCCCTACACCGCGCTGCCCCCTGTTCTTCTCGCCGATGGCGGACAGACCAAACCAGCCGAGGACAACGCCAAGGGCAAACTGATCGAAGTGCCGGAACGCAGCCTGCTGACGCTGCGCGGCGCAGGGTTCGGCGGATCGGGACTGTCGATCGAAGTCTTGAACGAAGGCGCGGCTGGACCGGAGATGGTGGCGGCTGCGCCCGCAAAAAAAGACGACAAGGCGGCAATTGCGGAAGTGCGCTACGAACTCAAGCGCAGCGCCATCGTCCGCGCGCTGGCGGGCTCGCGCGAGCTTGGCCAGTGGACGTTTGGCGTCATCCCTGACATCGCCCCGAAAATTGCGCTCTCGAAACCGCTCGACCGCACGCCGCGCGGCTCACTCAAGCTCGCCTACACCGCCGAAGACGACTACGGCGTCGCCTCGGCGGCGGCGAAGGTGCGCCAGAGCGCGCCTAAGCCGGGCGACCCGTCGCGCGCCTGGGCCAAGGCGCCGGAGTTGACCGGTCCGCGTCTGCCGCTCGAACGCCCTCCGGTGCTCGATCTCAAACTGCCGCGTCCCGGCGCCAAGACGGTTGACGCCTCGACGCTGCTCGAACTCGGCGCGCATCCCTGGGCCGGACAGCGCGTCGAACTCTGGCTTGAAGCGACCGATGTCGGCGGCAATATCGGCCGCAGCGCGCCGGTGGAATTGGTGCTGCCGGCGCGCCGCTTCACCAAGCCGCTTGCGCGCGCGCTGATCGAGCAGAGGCGCAAATTGGCAGAAGATTCGCGCAATCGGCCGAACGTCGCGCGCGCGCTCAACGCGCTGGCCATCGAGCCGGAAGACTTCATCAAATCGTCGTCAGTCTTCCTGAACTTGCGCTCGCTGCATTACCGGCTCGCGTCGTCGGGCGGGCGCGCGACAATCAAGGAGTCTGTCGACCAGCTTTGGAATCTCGCGCTTCTCGTAGAGGACGGCGCGCTGTCGGAAGCCGAGCGGGCGCTGAAAGACGCACAGGACAAGCTCTCCGACGCCTTGCAGAAAGGCGCCGATGACGAAGAACTGCAGCAGCTGATGGCGGAGCTGAAACAGAAGCTCAACGACTACCTCAACGAAATGCAGAAACAGGCGGCCGAGAACCAGCAGCCGGGCGACGAGCAGCAGCAGGGCGAAGAACTCGCCCAGCAAGACGTCGACGAGATGATGAACGAGCTGGAGAAATCCGCGCGCGAAGGCTCGCGCGAAGACGCCGAGAAGATGCTTTCAGAGCTTCGCGAGCTGATGGACCGCCTGCAGGCCGGCACGCCTGAGCAGAAGGCCGAGCAGCAGCGCGCGCAGGAGATGATGAAGAAGCTCAATCAGCTGGGCAACATCGCGGGCAAGCAGCAGAAGCTGATGGACGAGACGTACAACGAACAGAAGAAGCCGGGACAGGACGGCGATCCGGTGCAGGGCGACAAGAATTCCGGCGATCAGACCGGGCAGAACCAGCGGCAGGGCAAGTCCGGGCAGCAGGGCCAGCAGCGCGGCCAGCAGTCCGACACCGGCCCGTCAAGCGGGCAGGAACTCGGCGGCGAAAAGCAGGCTCAGGGCGAGCAGGGCCAGGGCCCGAGCGGCAAGAACGGCGACAACCCGGGTAAGCTCGGTTTGAAGGAGCGCCAAGCGCAACTTCGCCAGCAGCTCGACCAACTTCAAAAAGAGTTGGAGCAAATGGGCGTCGGCGATCCTGACAAGCTCGGTCAGGCTGAAGACGCGATGGGCAAGGCCGAAGACGCGCTCGAACAGGGCGATATGGAGGAGGCCGCGCAACAGCAAGCCGAGGCGCTCGACAAGATGCGCGAAGGCGCGCAGGCGATGACCGAGCAGATGCAGAAGAACGCCCAGCAGAAAGTCGGCAAAGGCGGCGACCAGCCGCGCGATCCGCTAGGGCGACCGCAACGCTCGCAAGGGCCTGATCTCGGCACATCGGTGAAGGTGCCGGGCGCCATCGACGCCCAGCGCGCCCGCGAAATTCTCGATGAGTTGCGCAAGCGCTCGGGCGAGAGCCTGCGTCCGCCGGTCGAACTCGATTACATCGACCGGTTGCTGCGGCGATTTTAGTTGGCGCTTCGAAAGTGGGTACCGGATCGCGATGCACGGCATCGCGTCCGGGATGACAAGTTTAGGGAGTGAACTTGCTGCGGTTCGCTTCAATGCGCTTCGATTCAGCTTCGCGGAACCGGCCGGAATGCGCGGAGCGCCGGCGGGCGGTGTGCCGTTGAACTGAACTTGTCATCCCGGCCGAAGCGAAGTGACGAGCCGGGACCTAGGGTTCAACGCGTGATCTGAGCCATGCTGCTCTGGGTCCCCCGGATCACGTCCGGGGCATCGCGATGCACGGCATCGCGTCCGGGATGACAAATGTGGCTTGGCCTTAGCGGCTCATTTGAAGTGCTTCGACAGCTTCAAGCCCTGGCCTTGATAATTCGATTTGAGGTCGCGTCCGTAGACGAGATCGGGCAATTCCGTCATGCGCTCGTAGACCAGCCGACCGATGATCTGGCCGTGCTCAAGGATGAACGGCACCTTGTGCGAGCGCACTTCGAGCACCACGCGCGAACCCTTTCCTCCAGCCGCGACGTGGCCGAAGCCGGGATCGATAAAGCCGGCATAGTGCACGCGAAACTCTCCGACGAGAGGATTGAACGGCACCATCTCGGCGGCGTGCGTTGGCGGCACGTTCACCGACTCTTTCGAGGCGAGGATGTAGAACTGATCGGGATCGAGGATGAGCCGCTGCTTGCCGCGCGTGAAGATAGGGTCCCAGTAGTCCTCGATCGCGCAGCTCGCCGGCTTGTCGACGTCGACGACGCCGGTGTGTCGGCGGGCCCGGTAGCCGATAAGTCCGTTCACATCGCCGGCGAGATCGACGGAAAGCGCGACGCCGCCTGAAATGTCGGCGTCATCGGACGATACGAGTCGCTCGCGCCGATGTAATTCAGCCAAAGTCGCGTCGCTGTCGGTCGCAACGCCGACGCGAAAGCGAATTTGCGACAGGCGCGAACCCTTACGCACCACGATCGGAAACGTCTGCGGGCAGATCTCTGCAAACAGCGGCCCCTTGTAACCCGCCGGAATGCGATCGAAAGCGGAGACGCCGTCGGCAATCACGCGCGTGAACACGTCGAGGCGTCCCGTCGAACTTTTCGGGTTGGCGGACGCTTCGACGCCCAGAGGAAGACTAAGGCTCTCAAGCAGCGGCACGATGTAAACGCAGCCCGTCTCCAAGACGGCGCCCTGGCTGAGGCTGATCGTATGCAGAGCAAGATCATCGAGCTTCGCCTGCACGCGCCCTCCCGGCTGCGGCAAGAAACTGGCGCGCACGCGATAGGCGACGGGACCCAAGCGCAGATCGAGGCTTGCCGGCTGCAGCTGTCCCTCGGCCGCTGGTTCGGCAAGCGCCAACGCGCCGGAGGCGATCATGCGCGCGACGGCCTGGGACGGCAAAATGCCCGATGGCGCCGGTGCGCCGGGCTTGGCGAATGCGTCGGCTTTTCCGGCTGTTTTTGCCACTTCGTCCTCAGGTTAAGTCGTTCGCTTTAACCGATGGGGCTCTTGACGCCAAGGGCGCCGAACGAGTATCCCCGGGCGATCAATCGTGGACCTTTGGCCGGCCGGCTTGCAGCCACGTTAAACAAATCGCTAAAGAGGCCGAGTGCGCACCCGGTTTCCCGCGCCCGGCTTTTATCGCCGGCGCCGTCAGGAAGCCGGTTTTTTTATTGGCGCGAAAGGCTCCGCCCCGATGGCGAACAAGGACAAAAGTCGCGAGGCCGCGTGGCGTCCCGAGACGCAGCTGGTGCACGGCGGGGTCGTGCGCTCGCACTTCGGAGAGACGTCGGAAGCGCTCTTTCTGACGCAGGGCTACGTCTACGACAACGCCGAGCAGGCGGAAGCCCGCTTCAAACAGGAAGACCCGGGCTTTCAATACTCGCGCTTCGGCAATCCGACGATCTCGATGTTTGAGGATCGTTTGCGGCTGCTCGAAGGCGCGGAGGATTGCCGCGCCACGGCGACCGGCATGGCCGCCGTCACCGCCGCGATGCTCTCCTACATGACGACCGGCGATCACGTCGTCGCCGCGAAGGCGCTGTTCGGATCGTGCCGCTACATCGTCGAGACGCTGTGTCCGCGGTTCGGCATCGCGTGCACGCTTATCGACGGAGGCGACCTCGACCAATGGCGCAGCGCGATCCGGCCCACCACGAAGATGTTCTTCTTCGAGACGCCGTCCAATCCGAACCTCGATCTCGTCGACATCAAGGCCGTCAGCGCCATCGGTCGCGAGAAGGGCATCCTGACGATCGTCGATAACGTGTTCGCGACGCCGATGTTGCAGCGTCCGCTCGCGCTCGGCGCCGATATCGTCGTCTACTCGACGACGAAGCATATCGATGGGCAGGGCCGGTGCCTCGGCGGCGCGGTGCTGGCTTCGTCCGACTTCATTACGAAGTACGTGCAGGATTGGGTGCGCCAGACCGGCCCCTCGATCAGCCCGTTCAACGCCTGGGTGATGCTGAAAGGACTCGAAACGTTGCCCGTGCGCGTCAAGGCGCAATGCGCGACCGCGGCAGTCGTCGCTGACGCTCTGGCCGGGATCGACGGCGTCACGCGCGTGCTCTATCCTGGCCGCGCCGACCATCCGCAGGCGGCGCTCGCACACGCGCAGATGCCGGGCGGCGGGCAGATGATCGCCTTTGAAGTCGCCGGCGGCAAAGCGGCCGCGTTCCGGGCGCTGAACGCGCTGCGCTTAATCCTGATTTCAAACAATCTCGGCGACGCCAAAAGCATCGTCACCCACCCCGCAACGACCACGCATTTCAAGTTAACGCCGCCACAACGGGCCGAACTGGGCATCACAGACGGCATGATCCGGCTGTCGGTAGGGCTTGAAGCGGCGGAAGATTTGATTGACGATCTCACGCAGGCGATGCGCGCCGCCCAAATCTGAGCTAAGTGACGTTCATGACCAAAGAGACCGCCAGCTTGGCCAAGAAGAAGCTGCAAAAGCAGACGGACCGGCATGCCTACGAAGCCGTGACGCGCGGCATCCGGATTCGCGTCGAGCCGCGCTACATGGAAGAGCAATCGTCGCCCGAGGATGGGCATTTCGTCTGGTCTTATGCGGTCGAGATCAATAACGACGGCGGCGAGACGGTGCAGCTCAAGACGCGCACGTGGCGCATCACCGATGCGCTCGGCCGCACAGAGGAAGTGCGCGGGCCCGGCGTCGTCGGCCAGACTCCGGTGATCCCGCCCGGCGGCTCGTTCAACTACACCTCGGGCTGCCCGTTGAAGACGCCGCAGGGCATTATGGTCGGCAGCTACCAGATGGCGGACGAAGCCGGAGTGATGTTCGACGTCGCGATCCCCGCGTTCTCGCTCGACAGTCCATACACGCAGCGCTCGATGAACTAGGACGATCGCGGATGCCCGGGCCGATGTACACGCCGGCCGAGCTCCTCGCGCGGCTCGTCGCTTTCGACACGACCAGCCACAAGAGCAACCTCGGCGTCGTCGCGTTCATCGAAGATTATCTCTTGCAGCACGGCGTCGTTTCAACGCGCGTGACGTCGCCCGAAGGCGACAAGGCCAGCCTCTTCGCGACCATCGGACCTGCCGACGTCGGCGGCGTCGCGCTCTCGGGCCACACTGACGTCGTGCCTGTCGATGGCCAGAACTGGGACAGCGATCCCTTCACGCTTCGCGCCGCCGATGGTCGGCTTTATGGCCGCGGAACCAGCGATATGAAGGGCTTTTTGGCCGTTGCGCTCGCCGCGGTTCCTGATTTCAAAAGGCGTCGTTTGTCGCTGCCCATTCACTTTGCGTTCTCCTACGACGAGGAAGTCGGCTGCACGGGCGTGCGCCCGATGATCGCCGAATTCGGCGAGCGCATCGTGACGCCGCGATTCGTCATCGTAGGCGAGCCAACGTCGATGCAGGTGGTCGACGCGCACAAGGGTCCGGTGCGATGGCAGGTGGACGTGGCCGGGCGGGCCGCGCATTCAAGCATGGCGCATCTTGGCGTCAACGCAGTGAGCATCGCGTCGCGCCTGATCGGCGAACTCGAACGCATGGAAAGCGAATTGAAATCATCGTCGCGCGACGACCGCTTCGATCCGCCATATGCGACGCTGCAAGTGACCAGCATCGAGGGCGGAACCGCCTCGAACATCATTCCCGTCGCCTGCCGCTTCGGGTTCGAAGTGCGCACGACGCCGGGCAGTCTTGATCCTGACGAGATCGAACGACGGCTGCGAACATTCGCCGAGACCCGCTGCCTGCCGGAGATGAGGCGCGTCGCCGGCGAGGCCGACGTCTCGATCGCGCGGAACAACGCCGTACCGCCATTCGCCGCGGTTCGCGATTCCGAAGTGGTCACGCTCGCGCTGCGTCTGGCCGGCCAAAACAAAACGCATGCGGTGTCGTACGCCACCGAAGCCGGACTGTTTCAGGAGGCCGGCGCGCCGTCGGTCGTGTGCGGTCCCGGCGATATCGCCCAGGCGCACACGGCGAATGAATGGATCGCGGAAAGCCAGCTCGCCGACTGCGTCGCTTTCCTCGGCCGCCTGGCTGACTGGGCCGAAACGACCGACGCCAGAGCTCGTTAATTCAGGAATCTACGTGAAACGTCGTCGTATTGGTCCGAGGTGTGACGTCTCGGCGACAGGTTGTGCTCCGCGTAAACTATTGCACCTCTTTTTGGCCGTTTGGCCGTGTGCCTGACGCAATGTTGCGACTACGATTAGCGTCGAACATGAGAGTTCCGAATGGTCTTCCGGCTACAGAAAGTATGACCGCCATGACGATCCGCGCCCTTGCAGCCGCAGCCGCCGCACTCACGCTCGCGGCGTGTTCATCGTCGCCGATCGCTTCACTCGGATCGATCGGGTCGATCGGCGGCGGGGGAACGAAAGTGACCGATACCGATCGCGTGTTTCTCGCGGCCGCCGGCAGCTGGGATCGGAATCGCGACAACACCGTCACCTGCGACGAATGGAAAGCCTACGCCACGGAACTGTTCGACGGCGCCGACGCCAATCGCGACGACGCCGTTGACGCCAGTGAGTGGGGCCGCATCGTCTCCATCGATCGGATGTTCGTGACCGCCGACCTCAAGTATTTCGACGCCAACGGCGACGGAAAGTTGAGCCGCGCCGAAATGGTCGACAAGCCGAACCCGGTGTTCCGGCTGATGGACACCGGAAATACGTGCGCCTTGAACGGCGCGCAAATCGCCGGGGCGCGATCCAAAACGCAATACGAAACCGTCGTGAAGCCACCGCAGGACGGCGATCCGCGCGAAGCCGGCGGCGAGCAGGGCCGCGCGGCCAACGGCGGCCTCGCTCGCTAGCCGGTTTTCGCGACGACGTCGGAAGGCTCGAAGACATAGGCGTTAGCGCAGAACTCGCACGTGACCACGATCCTCCCGGCTTCATCGGTCATGTCAGCGACCTCCTTCGCGCCGAAACTCGACAGCACGTCGGCTACGCGTTCGCGCGAACATCGGCAGTAGCGGACCAGCGGCGTTGAACGGTCCACGAGCACGCCCTCTTCGTGAAAAAGACGCAAGAGAAGTCGCTCGATCTCAAGTCCCGGATCGAGCAGCTCATGGTCTTGCAGCGTCTCGGCGAGCGTCCGAGCGCGCGTCCAATGTTCGCCCTCCTCGCCATAGTCGCCATCGTCTGGCGGCGCGCCAATGCTCTGAATCATCAGCCCGCCTGCGCGCCACCGCCATGACGCGCCTTGTCCCGCGTTGGCGTAGTGCTGGGCGCAGGCAAGGCGGATGAACGTCGGCAGCGCTTCCCGATTTTCGAAGTATTCGGCCGCCGTTTTGGCGAGCGATGCGCCGTCGAGCGCCATGACGCCCTGATACCTTTCAGAACCGGCGCCCGGATCGATCGTCATCGCGAGATGGCCTGAGCCAATCGCGCTTGCGCGCTCAGTTTGCGACGCGACGCCGGCGTCATAACGCGCATAGCCGCGCAACCCGCCGGGCGCCTCGAAATCGGCGACGAGGAGCGAAATGGCGCCGTTGGTGCGCGTTTGCAGAATGATTTTCCCGTCCGCCGGCAGCGCCGACCCGATCAAAGCCGACAGGGTCAGGGCCTGGCCCAGCGCTTCGGCGGCGGGTTCGGGCAAGCGATGCGCCGTCAGCACCGCGTCGGCGGCGGCCCCAAGCCGGACGAGGCGGCCGCGGATGTTCGATCTGACCGTGCGAAAGACAACAACTGCGTCATCGGCCGGGATCGCGATGCGACGCTCAGCAGGTTGAACGGCCATGTCAGGCCCCAAGGCACCAGGCGATGATGGCCTTCTGCGCGTGTAGGCGGTTTTCGGCCTCGTCGAACACTACCGACTGCGGGCCCTCCAGCACCTCTTCGGTCACCTCATGCCCGCGATAGGCGGGCAGGCAATGCATGAAGATCGCGCCCTTCGCCGCCTTGCGCATGAGGCTTGCGTCGACGGCATACGGCACCAGCAGCTTCTTGCGTTTGGCGGCGTCGGACTGCCCCATCGACACCCACGTATCGGTGACGACGCAATCGGCGCCGCGCACGGCTTTTTCCGGATCGTCGCTCAGCTGTATCGCGCCCTTCTCGCGCCGCGCCCAGTCGATCGCCTCGTCGTCAGGATACAGAGATTTCGGGCAAGCAAGCCGCAGCGTAAAGCCAAAGCGCGCCGCCGCGTGCATCCAGGAGACGGCGACGTTGTTGCCGTCGCCGACCCAGGCGACGGAGCGCCCCTTGATGGCTCCCAAATGCTCCTCGAACGTCAGGACGTCGGCCATCACCTGACAGGGATGGCTCTTGTCGGTAAGGCCGTTGATGACGGGAATGGTCGCATTTTCCGCCAGATCGAGCAGCGTCTGGTGGGAATTGGCGCGGATCATGAGGGCGTCGGCGTAGCGCGAGAGGACGCGCGCGGTATCGGCGACGGATTCGCCGCGCCCAAGCTGCAGATCGGTGTGATTGAGCGAGAGCGCCTGCCCGCCGAGCTGACGCATCGCGATGTCAAAAGAGACGCGCGTGCGCGTCGACTGCTTCTCGAAAATCATCACGAGCACGCTCGTCTCGATGTCCTTGGGGCGCAGCGCGGCGGGCGTCCGCTTGCCGGCTTTCTTCATGGCGTGCGCGGCGTCGATCATGCGCCGGAGCGACTTGGCGTCGATCTCCGAGATGTCGAGGAAATGGCGGGGCTCAAACTTTGAAGGCATTGGATCGGGAGCTCTCTGTGGCTCGCTGAATTAAAGGAGGGTCATCGCGCCGCGCTATGTGGCCTCGGCAGGAAAGGCCGAAAGCGCACGCGCCAAGCGTTCGAGTCCTTCGGAGATTTCGGGCTCGGATGCGATAAGCGGCGGCAGCACGCGCACGGTATTGTCGCCGGCCCCGACGAGCAGCAGTTTCTCCGCCGCGGCCGCCTTCACGACCTGGGCCGGCTGGACCGACGGCTTGAACTTCAATCCGGCAAGAAGTCCGACTCCGCGAACGTCTTCGACGATGTGGGGAAAGCGATCCTTGAGCCCGGCGAGCCCCTGCTTCAGGCGCAGCGCCTTCATCTGCACGGCTTCGAGAAAACCGGGCTCCGAGACGATCGCGAGCACCTCGCCCGCAACGGCCATGGCCAGCGGATTGCCGCCGAACGTCGATCCGTGCGTGCCGGGCGTCATCCCCTTGGCCGCCTCCGCCGTCGCCAGGACGGCGCCGACCGGAAACCCGCCGCCAAGCCCCTTGGCGATCGCCATGACGTCTGGAGTCACGCCCGCCCACTCATGCGCGAACAATTTTCCGCTGCGCCCGACGCCGGTCTGCACCTCGTCGAAAATCAGCAACAGCTCATGTTCGTCGCAAAGCGCGCGCAGGCCCGCCAAGCAATCGGACGGCACGGCGCGGACGCCGCCCTCGCCCTGCACCGGCTCGACCATGATCGCCGCGGTTTCCGGCGTGATCGCCGCCGCGAGCGCGTCGTGATCGCCGAAGGGCAGATTGTCGAAGCCGTCGGCGGCGGGGCCGAAACCTTCCAGATACTTCTCATTCCCGCCGGCTGCCAAGGTCGCCAGCGTGCGCCCGTGAAACGCGCCCTTGAAAGTGATAATGCGCCGGCGTTCCGGATGGCCCGAGACATACTGATAGCGGCGCGCAACCTTGATTGCGCCCTCGCACGCCTCTGCGCCGGAATTGCAGAAGAAAACCTTCTCCGCAAACGTCAGATCGGCAAGCTGCTGCGCCAGCATTTCCTGGCCCTCGACCCGATATAGGTTCGACGTATGCCAAAGCTTTTGCGCTTGCGCGGTGATGGCGGCGACGAGGCGGGGATGGGCGTGGCCGAGGCTGTTGACGGCGACGCCGGAGCCGAAATCCAGATACCGGTCGCCGTCGATCGAGATCAGCCAGACGCCTTCGCCGCGCGCGAAGACGAGGTCCTGACGGGCATAGGTGCCCATCACGATGTCGGAAGACTTGCCCTTCGCGGAAGCGGCGAGAGCTTGAGGCTCCCTGGCCGCGGCGGACCCGGACATGACGCTCAGCGAACCTCGCTCAGAAAATCAAAAAGCCGCCCAATGCTGGCGGCCCTGCTGCAACTCTTGATACGCGTCGAGGCCGCGAGTGTCAACGCGGCCCCGTCTCTGGAACCGGAGACGACGGCCGGCGCCACCGTCGTGCGGTTGAATTCAAGCGTCGCGGATGTGTCGTATGGGCGTTATCCACCACGGCGAATCGATCTGTGGCGCGGTGGCCACGTCTCCCTGTCAATGCCCCCCATCGATCAAGCTCGTCTTGTAGGCGGGATTCAGCATGTAGTAACTTACCCTTGCTGAACCACGAGATGTTGGCCGCGCGTATCGCGGCGCTCTCGTTTGATGTGGTGCAGCCTTGCTTTCCAGCCCCTGCCGTGTGCAGGCGGCCGCGTCCACGGAAGCTCGTTCAGTCCTGCGTTCCAAAAAGTTCTGCGTCACGCCCGATCAGGATCTTCGTCCTGCGCGGTCGCGCCTTATTCGGCGCGCGCGTCGGTTTCGGATCGCGGTCGGCGAAAGCGGGCGCCGGGGGGCGCCGCCGCTGATGCGGCTCGACAGGGAGCGAAGACTGATGTCGTGGACTGATGATCGCGTGGACCTCCTGAAAAAGCTCTGGTCGGAAGGGCTGAGCGCCAGCCAGATCGCCGGACGTCTTGGAAGCGTCACGCGCAACGCCGTCATCGGCAAGGTGCACCGCCTCGGGCTTTCGGGCCGGGCGACCACGTCGCGTATGAAATCCCATCGCCCACGGGTGCGGATGGCCCACCAGAAACGCCCGGTGAAGCCGCGTTTCGCGCAATCCGGCAATCCGACCGTCCGTGCGCTCTATGCGATGGACGCCGAAGCCTACGTGCCCCCGGCGGAAGAACTTGTCATTCCGCTCGCCGAGCGCAAAAGCATTCAAACGTTGACCGAGTGCAGCTGCCGCTGGCCCATCGGCGATCCGCAGATGGCAGACTTCCACTTCTGCGGCAAGACGAAGGTCGTCGGCCTGCCCTATTGCGAAGTGCACGCCCGGCGCGCCTTCCAGCCTGCTGCGCCGCGTCGTCGCGATCGCATCGAGACGCCCGTCGCCCCGGTCGAAATCGCCAACCTGACTTTGATTTCGCCGGCTAAGGAACGCGCCTGACGACGGCGCCCTCGCGCGCGCCTAACATTGTGTCGCACAGCAGTTGGCCCGGAACCTAAGTCCGGCCACTGCGGGACGAAAGGGCTGGCAGTCGCGGGGGCGCTGCCGGCCTTTTCATTTGGGCTGGGCGCCTTTCACCCCTCAGCGTAGGTTCTGGGCGAACGAAGCGCCGTCATCGGCCGAATGGAGATCGCGATGTCGAAGGCCAAGGACGGAAAGCCCAAGAACGGAAAACCAAAAGACGCGGGTGAAGCACAGCCGAGGTCGGCGGAACCCGTGGTCAAGCCGGCGGCGGGGCCAAAATCCACGGACTTGCCGAAGGGCTTCGCGCTCGACGATCCCGAATTGCCAGCCGAGATCGAGGACGCAGCGATGGCGTCCGGCGGGTATCCCTACGAAAAAAAGATGAAAAAGGAGAAGTTCGAGGAGCAGCTGAAGGCGCTGCAAATCGAGTTGATCAAGCTGCAAACCCACAACATCAAGACCCGCGGCCGCATCGTCATTCTCTACGAAGGTCGCGACGGCGCGGGCAAGGGCTCCTGCATCAACGCTTTCCGTCAGCATCTCAACCCCCGCAACACGCGCACGGTGGCGCTGACGAAACCGACGGAAACGGAGCGCGGCCAGCTGTACTTCCAGCGCTACGCCGAGCAATTGCCGACGGCTGGCGAGATCGTGCTGTTCGACCGCTCCTGGTACAACCGCGCCGGCGTCGAGCGCGTGATGGGCTTCTGCGACGCCGATCAGCTGGCGGTTTTCCTGCGCGAGGCGCCTGAGTTCGAGGGTCTGCTCGTGCGCGACGGCGTCAAGCTGTTCAAATTCTATCTGACGATCGGCCGGGAGATGCAGATCCAGCGCTTCCACGAACGCCGACATGACCCGTTGAAGCAGTGGAAGCTGTCCGACGTCGATCTCGCCGCGCTCAATAAGTATGACGAATACTCGGAGGCGCAGGTCGAAATGTTCCGCTTCACCCATACGACGATCGCGCCGTGGTCGGTCGTCCGCGCCAACGACCAGCGCCGCGCCCGGCTGGAGACCATTCGATCCGTGTTGCTGGCTATCCCCTACGAGGGCCGCGATCTCGACGCCGTCGGCAAGATCGATCCGCAGATCGTGGGCGCGGGGCCGGAATTCTTTACCCCTGCCTGACGCCGTCAACGCACGAGCAGGAAGGCGGCCCCCGTCAGCGCGAGCGTTCGCGAGAGCGCCGCGCCGTCGGCGATGAGCGTGCCGCCAAAGCGCGCGATGGTGAGATCGGGCGCCGTCTCGATCAAGGCTTCATCGAGCGCGCCCTCATAGCCGAACGTCGGCCGCGACCGCGAATAATTCAGCCGGCCGCCCCCCTCGGGCAGCAATCGCGCCTGCATTTCAAGATCGTTGAACGCGGCTTGCGTCTGCGCCGCGACGATCAAATGCGTCGAGCCCGCCTTGCCGGCGATGCGATCTGCGGCGCGCAGCATCGAGGGCAATCGCTCGCCGTCCTCCGCCACCACCGCGACCCGGCCCGACCAGGCGCCTGTCCGCCGTGAACCGACGAGCACGCCGGTCGCGCCGCTCACGTTGGCGAATACGCCGGCGATCAGCGTCGCAATTTCGAGCGACGGCATCCGCGACATCGCCACGACGTTCCATGGCCCGCGGTCCGTGCACATTTCAGCGAGGCGGTCGATGGCGTCCCCCGCGACGCTCCTGTGCGCAACGGGCACATTGAACGTCGCAGCGAATTCATCGACGGCCCGACGCTGACGCGCGGCGAGGCTGTTGCGCGCCGCATCTTCATCGAGCGCGACGGTGACAGCCGGCGAGTTATTGGACGCAACCCGGCGCGTGGGAACGCCTTCTGCGAACACGACATGCGGCGGCGCGACGTCGACCGTCTCCAATTCCGAGCGATAGGCCGCGGCGAGTCGCACGGACGCTTCGATCGCCTGCCGGGCCGCGAGAATCGTCGGATCGAGCCAGAGGAGGACGCGGCCGCTGCCTTCCGAGGCCTCGGCGACGTGAGCGGTCATCGCGATCGGCCGTCCGCTGCGTCGCCCGCCTGCGCAACTTTGGCGAAGTGGCGCGCCGCGCCGGGATCGATCGCTTCAAGCTTTTTCCAGGACGCCGGATCGGAGATCAGGATCAGGGTCAGAGACAATGGCGCAGGTTCGGCGGTGACGACGATGCCTGATGCGGGCCGCGGCTGCAGCGTCTTGCCGTCGAGCGCGGCACTGAGCACGGCCCACATGTGGGGCATCGCGACGAGGCGCCAAGCTTCGACGATGAGAATGCCGCCGTTGGCGCGCATCAGTTCGCCGGCGCGAATGGCGGGCGCGCCGAACACGTCGCGTCCGATTTCGCCGGTCAGTTCCTCCACCGAGGCGCCGCGCGAGACGACGACGGGCGCGCCGCCCGCGCCTTCCGCAATTAGCGCGCCAAGGCTGCGTCCAAAGATCGACGCGACCGACGTGCGCGACGCCGGATTGCGCAGCCACAACAGCGCGCGGTCGATGAAAATCTGCTCCAGGCGATCGGTGACGCCCGCCACGCCGTTGGTGTGCGCGTACATTTTCTTCAGGACGGCGAGATTCGGCTTCACTGCCCGCTGCGCCACCTTGCGGATCAGCGCCGCGTGCTTGTCGTCGGCCTCCATTTCGGTTTCGGGCGACGCCGTCGTGACGCTCTGCAATTCCAGTTCGAGGGCCGAGATTTTTGCTTCGACGTCGCGCTGCAAGCCTTCGGGCAGCGAGCGGAATACGTCAGGCCGCACGGCGCGCCCGTCATGGATCGGCGCCAGCACGTAGCCGCTCAACGATTTGATGACGGCGATGTTCTGGGATTCGGCGCGACGGCGCACCGCCTCGATCGCGGCGTCGCTGCGGCGACGGAACTCTTCGTCGAGAAGTTCGAGACTCAGGCGATGATCGTCGGCGGCGACGAGCCTGTCGAACATCGCGGCCGACTTTTCGAGCGCCGCGTTGGCGTCGCCGACGAAGCGCGCGCCTTCGCCATGCGGCAACGCAATCGGATCGAGGCGGCCCGGTCGATCAGCGTCGGGCACATAAATCCAATCCGGCGGGGCTTCGAGCGTCTCGGCGCGGATCTCGGCGAGCTGAATGACGGATTTCGCGGCTTCCGTACCGGCGCCGGCAAGAACAAGAATATGGCCGCCTGGCCTCGCTTGACTGATGGCGGCGCGCAACGCTTCCGGCGCATCGACGCTGTCATAATTTCTCGCACCGCGCTCGGACGCGCCGCTCGGCGTCGCCATTTCGGCAAGACGTTCGGTCAGGCGTTGTGACGCCAAAGAAACCACGTTCGTGGAAGCGTCCGCTGGCGACGGCGACGGGCTGCCGTCAGCGTCTTTCGACGCGGCTTCGCCGGCGGACGATCCGTCTGCAGGTTTTGTCGGTTTCGCACGCCAAAACATCATGGCCCCCGAGTGTGGACGAAACCGAGAGTATCATTGCCGGATATCAAAAACGCCACCCCTCGAGGCAGCTTGAGTGGAATGTTCGCACAAGCATAATGGCGCAACCATGACCGCTCCGACCGCCATCAACTCGATTTTTCCGGCCTCCCCCGAAACGGCGGAGCGCGCAGCCGCTGCGATCCTGCGCGGGGCGCAGCGACTGATGCGCCAGAGCGGCTGCGAATCCGTGGCGGAACTGCCCCTCGGCAGCGGCCGGCGGGCTGACCTCGTCGCTATCAATCCGAATGGTGAAATCCACATCATCGAGATCAAATCCAGCGTCGCGGACTTTAACGCTGACCACAAGTGGCCGGAATATCGCGATTTTTGCGACCGGTTCTCGTTTGCGGTCGCGCCGGGATTTACAGTCGAGACACTGCCGGCCGATCAAGGTTTGATACTGGCCGACGGCTACGGCGGCAAGATTGTCAGAGCCTCAGCCGTGACGCCGCTGTCCGCGGCAAGGCGGAAGGCCGTTCTCCTGGCGTTCGCGCGCACGGCGGCTGCACGGTTGCACGCACTTCGCGATCCCAGGCACGCCATCGATGGGGGTTCGACGATCGACTAGTCGGACCGGACTATTTCGGCGCGCGCTTGGCGAGGATGCGCTGCAGCGTGCGGCGGTGCATGTTCAGCCTGCGCGCCGTCTCCGAGACGTTGCGGTTGCACAACTCATAAACGCGCTGAATGTGCTCCCATCGCACGCGATCCGCCGACATGGGATTGTCGGGCGGCGGCGCCTTTGCGTCGGTGGGCGCAAGCAGAGCGTCGGTCACGTCGTCGGCGTCGGCCGGCTTCGCCAGATAATCGACGGCGCCGAGCTTTACGGCGCTGACGGCGGTAGCGATGTTGCCGTAGCCGGTCAACACGATGGCGCGAGAGTCGGGCCGCACGCGGGCCAGTTCTGCGATTACGTCCAGACCCGTTCCGTCCTCCAGCCGCATATCCACGACGGCGAACGCCGGAGGTTTTTCACGGATCAGATCGACACCCTCGGCGACGGAGTGCCCAAAGCGCACCTCGAACCCGCGGGTTTCCATGGCGCGGACCAGCCGCTGCAGAAACGCCCGGTCGTCGTCGACGATGACCAGCGATCGGTCGGCGGGCAATTCATCTTGCTTGAATGAGAGATCTTCGGTGGCCAAGACATCCTCCGGAGCATTGTCCGCCCCTTGTTTTACGCGCGGCGCATAATCCTCCGCGCGCCGCAGGGGTGCAACCCCTAGTTTTGCCAATCCGCCTTCAAACGCGGCCAATACAATCCGATTAACGTTGATGCGCCGCAAACAGTCTGAGGCGCGAAGCGCCCTGTTACGCCTGCTGACTTGGCCTGCCGCTCAGAGGACCGCGGCTGCCGGGCCACTCGAAGGCGTCGGGATGCAGCTCAAAGGCGCCGCGCGGCCAGGCGACCTGCACGATTGCCCCTGTGAGCGGCGCCGCTTGATTGGCGAAATTGACGCTCGCGCCCGACCTCTCAAGCAACGTCCTGGCGATAAAAAAGCCCAAGCCGAGGCCCGTGTGGCCCTTTTCGATTTGTCCCTCATGTCGCCGTGAACTGACGTAAGGCTCGCCGATGGAATCCATCAGTTCGGGAGAGAATCCGGGGCCGTCATCGGAAATGGTGACGATCACGTCTTTGACGTTCCATCGGGCGTTGAGCTGAACCTCCGAGGCGGCGAAGCTGACGGCGTTCTCGATGATGTTGCCGAGGCCGTAGATCACTCCGGGCCGGCGATGTCCAACCGGTTCGGCACGACCGGCCGCGTCGCTGTCGGCGAAAGGCGCGGCCGACAACACCATCCGCTTGCCGCGGTTGCGATAGGGCTCGCTCGCCTCTTCCAGAAGTTCAAGAACGGCGACGCTGGCGTGCATCGGGTCCTGCTCGTCGGGTTTGCGCGTCAGTTTTTGCAAGATTTCGCGACAGCGCATCGCTTGGCCATGCATGAGCTGCAGGTCTTCGCGGTAGCGGCTGTCCGGACCGAGCTCGCGTTCGAGTTCCTTGGCGACCAAGACGATCGTCGAAAGCGGGGTGCCAAGTTCATGCGCCGCCGCCGCCGCGAGTCCATCGAGCGCATGCAGGCGCTGTTCGCTCGCCAGCACCATGTCGGATGCCGCAAGCGCCGCCGACATCTGCCGGGCCTCCTTGTTCACGCGCCATGTGTAGAAGCCGAGAAACCCGGTTGCCGCCACCAGGGCGATCAAAACGCCGATCTTGTAGTCGCGTTCGAGATCGAAACGAATTCCGGGATACCAAGGCAAGGGGTGATAGTTCTTTACGAGGACGATCGCCAAAGCCACGACGAGCGCGCCCAGCATGACGGTGGCGCGCGGCGGCAGCGTCGCGGCCGAAACGGTCACCGGCGCAACCAGCAGCACGACGAACGGATTTTCCAATCCGCCCGTGAAGTACAAGAGCGCCGCAAGCTGCAACACATCGTAACCCAGCAGGGCAGTCGCAAACGGCGTGCTCAAGCGGTGGCGCGAGGGAAATCGGATCGACAGATAGACGTTGAGCCACGCCGACATGGCGATGAGGATCAGGCACGTCGCAACCGGCATCGGAAAGCCGTAGACGGTCGTGACGATGCCGACGGCCAGCAGCTGCCCGAGCACAGCGGCCCATCGCAGGCGCACGGTCGTCACGAGACGCAACTGGCTCTCGCGCTCGTTCACGATGCCTTTGACGCCTGCCGCCACTGCGGCCAAATTCACGCGCATCTTCGCCATGTGTCGCAATATCGCCGCAGTACGACGGCTCGTGACGGCAGGCCGCAGGTCCGTCCGCCTTGTCCGGCGCCGCCCGTTGGCCCACAAATCGGCCGCCGCCGCATCCTCAATACGCAAACCACGCTGGAGACCGCAAGGCCATGACGCCGCGAACGACCGTCTTGATTATCGGAGGCTTGGCGGTCGGCGCCGCTCTTGCGCTGTTTACAGTTCAGGGGCGGAACGCGCCAACGCCCGCCAGCGAGGCCGTAACGACAGGCAAAGCGCTCGTCGGCGGCCCATTCGCATTGACGGATCAGACCGGAAAGCAGGTGACTGACAAGGACTTTCTCGGCAAATACATGGTCGTGTTCTTCGGCTTCACGAACTGCCCGGACATTTGTCCGTCGGGACTACAGGTGCTATCGGCGGCGCTCGAAAAGATCGGCGCAAAGTCCGACCTAGCAACGCCAATCTTCATCACGCTCGATGCAAGGCGCGATACGCCGGAAAAGCTCGCGCTGTATCTCAAGAGCTTCCATCCGCGACTCGTCGGACTGACGGGAAGCGAGGCCGACGTCGCCGCGGCTGCGAAGGCCTATAAAGTGTACTATCAGAAGGTGGAAGATGAAAAGAATCCGGAAAGCTACAGTTATGATCACGCGTCGCTGTTCTACGTGATGGGCAAAGACGGGGCATTCGTCGCGCCGATCGCCCACACCAACAACGTCGATGAGGTCGCAGCGGCGCTGGACAAGGCGCTGCGCTGACGCGCTTGCCGGCGATGCGTCTGTCGCGCCACAGTTACACGCCGCGCGATCACATCGTCATGATCCGTCTGGAGCGAGCGCGCGAACCTTGCTAGTCAACGTGCTCGGCGGCGGGCTCAGCGATAGCCCAATGCAAGACTCGTCGTCGATCACCGTTCGAACGCGACGTCGGTTTCAAAGAGGTTAGGTCGGATGCGAAAGTCGAGACCTGCGGCTGCGACCAAGACGTCCAAATCAAATCTGGACGACATCGGCGCGAAGCTCGAAGTCCGCAGGCACCCCGGAGCACGTCGGCTGACGCTTCGCGTGAGCCGCACCCGTCGCGCGGTGCTCGTCACCATTCCCGTGCAGTGCGACCTCGACGAAGCCGGATCGTTTCTCAATCGACATATCGACTGGGTGCGCGAACGTCTCGACAGCCTCCCCGATCCCGTGCCGTTCGCCAACGGCGCGGTGATGCCGCTGCGCGGAGAGCCGCATCGCATCGTCGTCGCGATCGCAAATCCGGCGCGTCCGGTGACGCGGGCCGTCATGCCCGAACAGTGGCCGCACATCGTCGTGCCCGGACCGGCCGCGCAGTCATCGCGACGACTGCGCGATTGGCTGTTCGAGGAAGCCCGCGGCGATCTCGATCGCCGCGTCGCGCGTCACGCGCGCTTTCTCGGATTGAATCCAAAGCGCATCGCGGTCCGCGATCAGACGACCCGCTGGGGCTCCTGCTCGACGACGGGCGTGCTGTCGTTCTCGTGGCGGCTGGTTCTGGCGCCAGCGCATGTCCTCGACTACGTCGCCGCGCATGAAGTGGCGCATCTCGCTGAAATGAACCATGGCCCGCGGTTCTGGGCGCTCGTGAAAAAGGCGATGCCGGCCTACGAGCTGTCGAAAACGTGGCTGCAGGTGTATGGGCCCGACCTGCATCGCTACGGCGCGGCGCACGCCCGCTCAGCGTAGCAACGACCAGAAACCACCTAGCGCCGTCAGTCCGTTGGCACGCGCGGTTGAACCGTCCGGCGCGGCATCGCGAGGTCCATCCGCAAGGATGCGGGCCAGAAACTCATCATCGATGCGCTCTTGCGGATGGAGCGGAGCGGGCGGCTCTGAGTCGGCAGGCGGCGACGTTGCGGTGGACGGCGTCAGCCACGGCAGCGTCTCGCGCACGTGTTCGACGCGCGGCGCGCCTGGAACGCTTGGACCGCCCCATCCGGCCGTCTGATCCCTGCCGGCCGCGGGAAGTCGGCGCACAGTTCCGGGCAACGCCAGCGGCGCCTTGCCGTCGTGCGCGACCTGCATTGCCTGGCGCCACATCTCGGCCGGAAGTCCGCCGCCGACAGCGCGCAACATCGGCTTGCCATCGTCGTTGCCGACCCACACGCCGGCCGTCAGATGGCTGGTGTAGCCGATGAACCAAGCGTCCTTGAAATCTTGCGTCGTTCCCGTCTTGCCCGCTACCGGATGATCGCGCAGCGCCGCGCGCCGGCCGGTGCCGGACGTGACCGCGGCGTTCAACATATCGTTCATCTGGCCGACGATGACTGGATCAATCGCCTGGTCAGCGCGCGATCCTTCCCGCGCATATAGCACGCGCCCCGAACTCAAGCGCACCGACTTGATCGCATGCGGTTCGACGCTAACGCCGCCGTTGCCGAAGGCCGCATAGGCGCCCGTCATCTCCAGCAGCGAAACCTCCGACGTGCCGAGCGCCAGCGAAGGATCGTCGCGCAACTCGGATTGAACGCCGAGCCGTTGCGCGGCCGCTATCACTTTGCGGACGCCGACCTGACGGATGGTGCGGACGGCAACCGTGTTGACGGATTGCGCCAGCGCGCGGCGCAGCGAGATTTCGCCGAGGAATTGACCGTTATCGTTGCGCGGCGACCATTGTCCGATGGTCAGCGGCAGATCGTAGGCCATCGTCTCCGGAGTCATGCCGCTTTCCAGCGCCGCCAGATAGACAATGGGCTTGAATGCGGAGCCTGGTTGCCGCCGCGCTTTGACCGCGCGGTTGAACTGGCTATCGGCGTACCGCTTGCCGCCGACAAGCGCCCTGATGCCGCCGTCCGGGTCCAGAACGACGAGCGCCCCTTGGCTGGCGCCGAGCGCGGTGCCCTGCTTGTCCAGACTTGCCGCAACGATCTCGCTGGCGCGGCGCTGCAGGTCGGCGTCGAGCGTCGTCTCAACCACCACCTCCGCGTGACCGCCGGATACCAGCGGCGGCAGGCGCTCGAGCACAAACTCGACGGCGTAGTCGAAGCCGCCCGATTGGACGCTGGACTTCGGCGCGTCGAACACCACGCGGTCGGCGAGCGCGCGCTGTTCTTCGGCCCGAGAGATGACGCCGACGTCCGCCATCTTGGCGAGCACGACGCGACCCCGCGCCCGCGCAGCGCCTGGGCTGGATGTGGGGGAATACTTCGACGGCGCCTTCAGCAGACCGGCGATAATGGCTGCTTCCGCCAGCGTCAGATCACGCGCCGACTTGTCGAAATAGCGCTGGCTCGCCGCCTCGACGCCGTAGGCGCCGCCTCCGAAATAGACGCGGTTGAGATAGAGTTCGAGGATGTCGGCTTTGGACAGCCGCATTTCGAGCCAAAGGGCGAGCCCGAATTCTTCGAGCTTGCGCGCCAACGTGCGGTCGTGCGTGAGGAACAGGTTTTTCGCCAGTTGCTGCGTCAGCGTCGAGCCGCCCTGGGCAAACCGGCCGGCGCGCAGGTTGGCGAAGAACGCCCGGACCAGTCCGACCGGATCGACGCCGTAATGCGAGAAGAAGCGGCGGTCTTCCGTGGCGACGACGGCGGCCGGGACGTGTCGGGGCAACAGATCGAGCGGCATGAAATCGTGCGCGGCGCCGCGCTCGGCGAGCACGGACCCATCGCGCGCCAGGATGCGCACGACCGGGGCGCGCTCCTTGTTGCGCATCGTCATCGGGTGCGGAAAGGCGATGGTGTAGTAGACCATCATGCCCGCCATATCGACCGCGGCCGCGCCGAGCAGAACGAGCGGGACGGCCACCGCGATGCGCGCCTTCACCGGCAGCCGTTTGAACAGCCGAACGACAAGGCTGCGGGATTTTACGAGCGCAGGCGTCGGCCCTGGTTCGGGCGCAATGCCGCGCGGGGCGGCGAGATGCGAGATTGCGTTGAACGGACGGGGCAACGAAGGCGGCCGCGCCGCTCCTGCGTCGAAATCGGGCCCGCGCGCGCGGTGCGTAAACAGACGCCGGAGAATGCCCATCGAACCGCGACGACCTTACGCACAAACGAAACGCTTCGCGCGCGCCGCATCGAACGGAGGCGAGCACGATTTCACGACGACCAAATTATGCGCCGCCCATTAATTCCCGGTTAACCTGCGCATTGCAGCAAGTGCGCTGCGGACACGCGCAATTTGGTTGGTGCGCGCCCCGATCCAGCGCTTCATACTCATCCCTCCACCGCCCAGAGTAGGTCATGTCGGCTGAGAGCGACTTTTCCGCCTATAAAGACGCGCTCGTCGTGCTCGGTACGGCCGGCGTCGCCGTGCCGTTGCTGCACCGATTTCGCATCAGCCCGGTGCTCGGATTTCTGTTCGCCGGCGCTGCGCTCAGTCCGCATGGCCTGGGCCTTTTAACATCGACCGTTCCCGCCCTCGACTGGATCACGATCTCCAGCCCTGAGCGCGTGGCCAAACTCGCCGAACTCGGCGTCGTCTTCCTGCTGTTCCTGATCGGCCTTGAGCTATCGTTCGAACGTTTGCTGACGATGCGCCGTCTGGTGTTCGGCCTCGGCTCGCTCCAGGTTCTCACATGCGGGGCGATCATGGGCGCGCTCGCGCTCTGGCTCGGCGAGCCGCCGACGGCCGCGCTCGTCATCGGCGCGGCGCTGTCGCTTTCGTCGACCGCCGTCGTCATCGAAGTACTGGCCGGCCAAAAGAGGCTTGCGACGGCGACAGGGCGCACGAGTTTCGCGATCCTGCTGTTCCAGGATCTCGCCGTCGTGCCGATCCTCTTTCTGATCGGCGTACTCGATCCGAAATCGAACGGGTCCGTCGGCGGCGGCATTCTCACCGCGCTCGCGCAGGCCGGCGCTGCGCTCATCTTGATCGTCACCATCGGCCGCTATCTCCTGCAGCCTTTGTTCCGCCTCGTGGCGCAGACGAACAACCAGGACATGTTCATCGCCACGACGCTGTTCGTGGCGGTCGGAACCAGTTTCGCAACCGCCCTCTCGGGCCTCTCGATGGCGCTCGGCGCATTCGTCGCCGGCCTCCTGCTCGCCGAGACGGAATACCGCCGCGCCGTCGAAGCGACGATCGAGCCGATCAAGTCGCTGCTGCTCGGCGTGTTCTTCTTCTCGGTCGGCCTCAGCCTCGATCTCGGGCTGGTGGTGAGGGAGCCGGCGAAGATCGCCACGTTCACGCTGCCGCATCTCATTCTCCAAGGCGCCGTCATCTTCATGTTGGCGCGGATGTTCGGCGTGCAGCGCGCGGCGGCGCTGGAATCGGCGGCGCTGCTGGCGCCGGGAGGCGAGTTCGCTTTCGTCGTGCTGACGCTCGCGCTGTCGTCCGGGCTCGTCGCTCCGGAGACGACGAAGGTGCTGCTGACGTCCGTCGCTTTGTCGATGGCGCTGATCCCGCTGCTCGGCGCAACTGCGCGCAAGATCAACGCACGGATGGCGCCGCCGGCCGTGCGCGATCCCGAACTCGCGGCGCTGCCCTCCCTCGAGAAGCCGTCGACCGCGCTCGTCGTCGGGTATGGCCGCGTCGGTCAGTTGACCGGCGACATGCTGGAGACGCACGGCGTGTCCTACGTCGCCGTCGACCATGACGCGCGCCTTGTGAGCGAGATGCGGCGCAAGGGAAAGCCGGTGTACTTTGGCGACGTGCGCCAGCTCGACTTTCTCGAACGCTGCGGGCTCGGCGCCGTCAAAGCGACGATCATCACCATTCACACGCAATCGGCCATCGACTCGATCGTCACCGCGATCCGCAGCGCCTATCCGAAGCTCGTCATCGTCGCCCGCGCCAAGGACGCGACGCATGCGCGCCAGCTCTACACGCTCGGCGTCACCGACGCCGTGCCGGAAACGATCGAGGCGTCCTTGCAGCTCTCGGAGGCGGCGCTCGTCGGTCTTGGCGTACCGACGGGGGTCGTCATCGCTTCCATCCATGAGAAGCGCGACGAGTTTCGCGCCGAATTGCAAGGCGCCGCGAAGGCCGCCGGCAAGGCGACTCGCGCGCTGCCCGGCCGCAAGCGTATCTGACGCCCGACGCGCGCCAACCCTGCGTCTTGCTCGCAACTCTTCCGACCTTGAAGCGTTAGCAACGCGCACCATTTGACGTTGCGACGTTGTGTTGGAGAAAACGTAGATGCCTCGCGCGGCCGTCACTGCGTCTCATCACGTCGCCAATCGCGATTTTGAAGCCGGTCCGCGCGCCGAAATAGAGCGGGATACGAGCGTGTCCGACTCACTTGCTCGGCTCGACGCGCTTGCGAATATGATGGACAGCGCCGTGGCGATCCCGGGCACCAACGTCGTCGTCGGCTTCGATGCGCTGCTCGGTTTGCTGCCCGTCATCGGCGACGCGATTTCAAGCGCCATTGGCGGCTATATCATTTTGGAAGCGCGGCGGCTCGGCGCCTCGAAGATCGTGATCGCGCGCATGGCGGCGAACACGACGATCGACACGGTTGTCGGCGCGATCCCGATCGTCGGCGACGTGTTCGACGTCGCCTATCGCTTAAATCGCAAGAACGTCGCGCTGCTTAAGCGGCACATCGAGAAGCGGGGGCTTGGCGCGCGCAACGGCAGGACGATCGAAGGCACCTTTGCGGCGGCATGATATACTGGGCACGAATCAGCGGAGGGTCGCTCGTGCACACTTTTGTCGAGGAGCAAAGCCGTCAAATTGATCAGATCGCCGCACTTCTTAAAGCCGTCCAACGGGGTACGATCGTTAGCTTTGGTGGCGCGCGTGACAATAATGAACGTCGAGCAAGAATGGACGCATGGATCAGTGGGCTGACGGCGCGGATCGAGTGGCATAAAATTGCAATCAAGGCATTCTTAGGTGATTCCAGCGTCGACGCATGAGTTTGTGAAAAGCTTCAAACTACTGTCGTTTGTGCAACGACATGCCGCTCTGGCGATGATTGAAGTCACACAATAATTCGTGCCCCCTAAGCGGGCTCACACATCCAAGTTCGAAACGTTCAGCGCGTTCTCTTGGATAAACTCGCGGCGCGGCTCGACTATGTCGCCGTCGTTCACTTCATCACGACAGATTTCAGCGGGTAGTCGTGCGGTCGCTCGATGATCTTCCAACTCAAATCCACGTCGAGATCGGGCCAATGATAGTGACCGGGTGACGGTTCCTGCACATTGAGCACGTGGGCGATCGGCGCGTCGCGAAACCACGGATAATCATCGAACGCGAGAAATCGCTCTCCCGCTGCCGTCAGCAGCCATAGGCCATGACGCGAAACATTCGTGACCTCAGTCTCCAAAATGTCTGTTCCAGGCATCCAGCATCTCCTGGGCGTGCTCACGAATGATTTCTTCGGTCTCGCGAATTTGCTTGGCGCTGAGCCGGTGATTGTAGGCCAACTCGGTCGCCGGCTCCAGCCACCACTTGGCTTCTCCATCGGCGCACGACACATGAACGTGTCGGCGCGGCTCCTCGCGTGAGAAGAAGAAAAAGCGATAACCACCCTTGCGCAGCACCGTCGGGCTCATGGGTCGCGTCCGGCGTCAGGATTTGCGACACGCGCCGTCATTACACATCTAAGTTCGAAACGTTCAGCGCGTTCTCTTGGATAAACTCGCGGCGCGGCTCGACGATGTCGCCCATCAGCTTCGAGAAAATCTCATCCGCCTCCGAGAGGTCGCCGACCTTCACTTGCAGCAGCGTGCGGATCGTCGGGTCGAGAGTCGTTTCCCAGAGCTGCTCCGGGTTCATCTCGCCCAGGCCGTTGTAGCGTTGCAGATCGACGCCCTTACGGCCCGTGTCATAGACGGCGTCGAGCAAAGCGCGCGGCCCCGAGATCACGTCGATCTTGTCCTTGCGCTTGAGCTTCGCCGCCGCGCCGTAGATTTCGACGAGATGCGCGTGGCGCTCATTCAGCCGTCGCGCGTCCAGTGAGCCCAAAAGCGCACGATCGAGCATGTGGACTTCCGTGACGCCGCGCACCTCGCGCTTGAAAATGAAACCGTCATTTCCGAAGCGGCCTTCCCAGCCTGTCTCCATTTCTTCGGCGATGGCGTCGAGGCGCTTGGCGATCTTTGCCGCCGCCGCGTTGGCGTTGTCCGCTGATTGCAACAGCGCCGGATCGAACACGCCGCCGATCAGGCCCTGCTCGACGACGTCGCGCGAATAGCGCGAGTGCAGGCCGTTGACGCCGCTCGCGATCTGTCGCGCCTGCTCGACGATGTCGCGGAGATCGCGGCCTGCGCGCTCCGTGCCGTCTCCGGCCGTCAACACGGCGTCGGCGAGGCCCTGGTCGATCAGGTAGTCTTCGAGCGCGCGCTGGTCCTTCAAATACTGATGCGCCTTGCCGCGCTGCACTTTGTAGAGCGGCGGCTGCGCGATGTAGACGTGGCCTTTCTCGACCAGCTCCGGCATCTGCCGGTAGAAGAACGTCAGCAGCAGCGTGCGGATGTGTGCGCCGTCGACGTCGGCGTCGGTCATGATGATGACCTTGTGATAGCGCAGCTTGTCGAGCTTGAACTCGTCGCGGCCGATGCCGGTGCCAAGTGCGCCGATGATGTTCGTCACCTGCTCGCTTGAAAGCATCTTGTCGGTGCGCGCGCGCTCGACGTTCAAAATCTTGCCGCGGATCGGCAGCACGGCCTGAAACTCGCGCTTGCGGCCCTGCTTCGCGGAGCCGCCGGCCGAGTCGCCCTCGACGATGAACAGCTCTGTTTTTGACGCATCGCGATCCTGACATTCCGCAAGGCCGCCGGGCAGACGCAAGCCGTCGAGCGCGCCTTTGCGCCGGGTCAGCTCCCGCGCCTTGCGCGCCGCCTCGCGCGCCAAAGCCGCCTCGATGATCTTGCCGACGATCGACTTGGCTTCCTTGGGATGCTCCTCGAACCACGCGCTCAAGCGATCGCCGACGGCGGTTTCAACCACTGGCTTCACTTCGGAGGAAACGAGCTTGTCCTTCGTCTGCGACGAAAACTTCGGGTCGGGAACCTTGACTGAGAGCACGCAGGTGAGGCCCTCGCGTGCGTCGTCGCCCGAAAGCGCCACCTTTTCCTTTTTGGTCAGACCGCTTTCGTCGGCGTATTTGTTGATGATGCGCGTCAGCGCGCCGCGAAACCCGGCGAGATGCGTGCCCCCGTCGCGCTGCGGAATGTTGTTGGTGAAGCACAGCATCGTCTCGTGATAGCTGTCGTTCCACCACAGCGCGACTTCGACGCCGATCCCGTCCTTGTCGGCGCGGATCATGATCGGCTCCGGCAACAGCGCGCCCTTGGAGCGATCGAGATAGCGCACGAACGCCGACGTGCCACCCTCGTACATGAATTCTTCGCGCTTGACGTCGGCGTGACGGGCGTCGGTCAAAACGATTTTCGCGCCCGAGTTGAGAAACGCCAGTTCCCGGAGGCGGTGCTCCAGCGTCGCGTAATCGAACTCCATCACATTGTGGAACGTCTCGGTGCTCGGCAGAAACGAGACTTCGGTGCCGCGCTCGGCGCCCGCATCGCCGATGACCTTGAGCGGCGCGACCGGAACGCCATGCCTAAACTCGATCGCGTGTTCCTTGCCTTCGCGCCAAATGCGGCACTTGAGCCAGCTCGACAGAGCGTTGACGACCGAGACGCCGACGCCGTGCAAGCCGCCCGACACCTTGTAGGAGTTCTGGTCGAACTTGCCGCCCGCGTGCAGTTCGGTGAAAACGATCTCGGCCGCCGAGCGCTTCGGCGTCTGGTCGTCGTCTTTCTTGATCCCTGTGGGGATGCCGCGGCCGTCGTCGCGCACCGTGCATGAGCCGTCTGGATTGAGCGTCACCTGGCACGACGTCGCGTGACCGGCGAGCACTTCGTCGACGGCGTTGTCGACGACTTCGTAGATCATGTGGTGCAGACCCGAGCCGTCGTCGGTGTCGCCGATGTACATGCCGGGGCGCTTGCGAACCGCGTCCAGGCCCTTCAGCATCTTGATGCTGTCCTCGCCGTAATCGTCGGGCGAGTGGGTTTTTTTAGCGGGTTGGGCGCTCATCTTTGGCCTGTCAAATCCGGGGAAATCATCACCGGATTTTATAGCACAAAACGCGCCGAAAAGCCCCAGAAATCTGCGGTTAACGTGACGAATAAATAGCTTTTATTTCAGTACTTTAGATGTGACGGATTGCCGCTCGTCGGAGCCGCCTCAAAGCGGGGATAACTCGCGCCCGTTAACGCTCCAGTATCGCGCCTTGCCAGTCAGCGCGTCGAAGGCTGATAGGTCCGTTCCCGTCATCCAGGCCTGCGCGCCCAAACGCAAAATTTCGTTGAACAGCGCGGCGCGGCGATGGGCGTCGAGATGGGCGGTGATTTCATCGAGCAGCAGGATCGGCGACGCGCCCTCCTGGCGTTCGGTGAGCAATTCGGCGTGCGACAGCACGAGGCCGAGCAGCAGCGCCTTCTGTTCGCCGGTGGAACAGAGCCGCGCGGCCATCGCTTTCGGGCCGTGGCCGACGGCGAGGTCGGAGCGATGCGGTCCATCGAGCGTGCGACCCGCGGCCCGATCACGCTCGCGCGTCTCGCGCAGCACGCGGGCGTAGGCGTCTTCGGCTTCGATCGCGGGCAGCGTCGCGAGATCGTCTTCGAGGCGACCGACGAGGTTCAGGTCCGCCCAGGGGAATGCGGAATGAGGATCGCGCTCGCGGCGGCGTTGAATGATTGCGCGCATCGCAACGACGGCTTCGAGACGCGCCGCAGCGACCGCAACGCCGTTTTCCGCCATGACGCGCTCGAAGCCGGTCAGTTGGGCATCATCGCGCACGCCGTCAGCCAGAAGGCGGTTGCGGTTGGTCATCGCGCGCTCGAAGCGGCCCGCAATCGTGCGGTAGGCGGGATCGAAGCAGAGGATGAGGCGGTCGAGGAAGCGGCGCCGTTCGGAGGCGGCGTCGGTGAACAGCCCATCCATCGCCGGCGTCACCCAGACGATTTCGAGATAGTCGGCGAGCGCGCCCGAACCCGATTGCGCCACGCCGTCGATGCGCACGATGCGGGCGGAACGCTCGCCAATGCCGTTTGGCGAAAGCCCGGTGCCGATGTCGGCGGCGCCGTTGAGCGTGTGTGCGCGGGCCGCAACCGCGAACGCGCCGTCACTCCCGGCCCGCGCGAGATCGGAGAAGGCGGCGCGGCGCAAGCCCTGCCCGGGCGCCAGCAGCGAGATCGCTTCGAGGAGGTTCGTTTTCCCGGCGCCATTCGGCCCGGCGATCACTTGCGGCTCCGGGGATGTCTCAAGCGTCGCAGCGGCGTAGCTGCGAAAGTTCGTCAGCGTCAGCCGCTCGACCCACAGCGCGTGTTCAGGAGGCGTCATGTGTTGCGATTAGCATTGCGCCAGAGATTCTCAAGCTGCGCGCGAGGTTGCTCCATTTCCCCGTCGCGCTCGATAGCGCGGACGGGGAGAGGGTTGGGGTGAGGGGCCGTCGGAATCTCGCAAGCGGCTGCCCCTCACCCTGGCCCTCTCCCCATGCGCGTGCAGGGCATGGGGAGAGGGAATGTACTTGGCTGAGTCCCGGCTCTCGCTCCGCTCGGCCGGGATGACACTGAGGGAGCACTTCGCGCCGCCTCTTTCAAAGGCGAGAGGCTGAACCGCCGCCCTTCTGCGCGCGCCGCCGGTCGGCTACGTTAAGCGCCTCGCCGCTGCAACACCAATCGCGAGACCTTCATGCGCACGTTTCTGTTCGTCCTGATTGGCCTCGTCGCCGGCTATGTGTTGGGCGCGTTGGCCTGGTATTTCGGCGTGATGACGCTGTCATCGAACACGCATGACCGTCTGCTCGAAGCGCAGATGACGGCGGCCTTCATAGGCGGCCCGATCGGCGCGGTCGTCGGCGGAATTGCAGGATGGCTTTTCGCGCGACGACGGCGATAATCGCCTCACACCCGCATCGGCATCAGCACGTAGAGCGCGCCTTCGTCCGAACCGTCGCGCACCATCGTCGGCGAGCCGGGATCGGCCAAGAGGAACCGCGCCTCGTCGTTTTCGAGCTGCCCCGCGATGTCGAGCAGGTAGCGGGCGTTGAAGCCGATTTCGAGAGGACCGGCGCCATAGTCGACGCCGATCTCTTCCGTCGCGCTGCCGCCCTCGGGGTTGTTGACCGAGAGGATCAGCTTGTCCTTGGCGAGATTGAGCTTCACGGCGCGGCCGCGTTCGCTGGCGATCGTCGAGACGCGATCGACGGCCTCGCTGAACGCCGCCTTGTCGACCTTCAATTCCTTCTCGTTGGCGTGCGGAATGACGCGGCCGTAATCCGGGAACGTGCCGTCGATCAGCTTCGACGTCAGCACAACTGGGCCGATCTCGAAGCGCACCTTCGTCTGCGACACGCCGACTTTCACCTTCGCGCTCACGTCTTCCGTCAGCCGCGCGAGCTCATGTACGGTCTTGCGCGGAATGATGACGCCCGGCATGCCATCGGCGCCCTTGGGTCGCGGCAGTTCCACCTGCGCCAGACGATGGCCGTCGGTCGCGACAGCGCGCAACGTCTTCGTCTTGCCCGTCTCGGCGGTATGCAGATAGATGCCGTTGAGATAGTAGCGCGTCTCTTCGGTCGAGATGGCGAAGCGCGTCTTCTCGATGAGACGCTTCAAGTCGCCGGAGTCGATCGTGAACTCGTGGCCGATCTCGCCGACCGCGAGATCGGGAAAATCCTCCGCCGGCAACGTCTGCAGACTAAAGCGCGAGTGGCCTGACGTCAGAGTCAGGCGCTCCTTGTCGCCGTCACGGCGCAAATCGATCTCCGCCCCGTCGGGCAATTTGCGCACGATGTCGTGCAGGATGTGGGCCGGCACGGTCAGCGCGCCCGGCGTGTGCACCTTCGCGTCGACGCTCTCGCCGACTTCGCGTTCGAGGTCGGTCGCTTTGAATTGAAGCGCCGAACCGGACGCCTTGAGAAAGACATTCGAGAGAATCGGGATCGTAGTGCGCCGCTCGACCACGCTGGTCACGTGACTCAGCGCCTTCAGCAGTTCGCCACGTTCAATCTCGAGACGCATAGGTATCCTCGGTTCTGCCTGTCGGGGGTGCGCGCCGCGGCTGGGCCTTGGACGACCGTTGAAGGGTGCGCAAATGGGATCAAAAGTCGGTCCGCGGGCGACCGTTTGGAATCGCCCGCAGCGGAATGAGGAGAGCCGAACGGGGCTCATATTTCAAGCCAAGATGTAGCAGCTAGTCCGCATCTGCGGCGAGGAAACCGCCGTTTCCCGCGAGACGGGCGAGGCCGCCCCGCGGTTTCCCCCGGGGCGGCCTCGCCTTTGAGCGTCGACGAGCCTCGGGAGGGCGACGGGAAGGCCCTCCTGAACGCCCGATTGCGCTAGTGATTGAGCTGCTTCTTCAGCTCCTCGAGTTCGTCCTCGAGGCGCGGATTCTTGGTGATTTCGCCTTCGATCTTGCGGATCGCATGCAGCACGGTCGTGTGATCGCGCCCGCCGAAGCGTCGGCCGATCTCGGGCAGCGACCGGGCGGTCAGCTGCTTGGCGAGATACATGCCGATCTGGCGCGGCCAGACGACGGAGCGATGACGGCGTTGCGACAGCAGATCGCCCTTCGAGACGCCGTAGTGCCGCGAGATGATCCGCAGGATGTCTTCGATCTTGATGCGGCGCGGTTCAAGGTTCTGCACCAGATCGCGGATCACCGTCTCGGCGATGTCGAGGCTGATGGGCGTGCGCATATACTGCCACGTCGCATAAAGGCGCGTGATTGCGCCTTCAAGTTCGCGCCCGTTCTCGGTGAGGCGCGAGGCCAGCAGATCGAGCACGTCACGCGACAGCGAGAATGACGGATCGCTCGCACGCTTTTCCGCCAGCCGCTTTTCAAGGACCTTCTGGCGCAACTCATAGTCGAGCGACAGCAGTTCGGTGACAAGGCCGCGTTGCAGGCGCGAGCGCATGCGTTCGTTCAGCCGCTCGATCTGATTGGGGGCCCGCGCCGAGGCGACGACGACCTGCTTGCCGCCGTCGAGCAGCGCATTGATGATGTGCTCGAACTCCTGCTCGGTCTTTTCGCCCTGAAGAAATTCGAGGTCGTCGATCAGCAACAAGTGGATGTTGCGAAAACGCTCCTTGAAGGACAGCGGATCCGTCGAACGGATCGCCTCGACGAACTGATAGCGGAAGCGCTCCGCAGTCAGATACAGCACTTGCGCATGCGGCGCGCGGCGCTTCACGTCCCAGGCGATCGCCTGCAGCAGGTGGCTCTTGCCGAGCCCGACCTGCGAATGGATGTAGAGCGGGTTGAAGCCGGGATTGTCCGACATCACCGTTTCGGCGACCTGCGTCGCGCCGGCATGCGCCATGCGGTTCGACGCGCCGATGACGAAGCTCTCGAACGTATAGCGCGGGTCGAGCGGCGAGCCTTCCAGCCCGCCGGCGCTCGTGCGCGTTTGGGGCGTGGACGGAAGCCTCGCGGGCGACGTTCGTTCCGCAGGACCGGGAGCATCGGCTTCGTTCGCCCGGGCGGCCTGCGCTGCCGCTTCGCCGGCGCGCGCGGCGTCGGCGGCCTTCTGCTGCGCCGCGCCCGGCTGGCGCCAGATCACTTCGACGCGCTCGACGCCGGCGAACTCGGCGCTCGCGCAACGTACGAGATGATCGGCGTAATGCTCGTGAATCCAGTTGCGCACGAACTTGACGGGCACGGAAACCTTGACCATGCGGCCGTCGAAGCTTTCGAATTCCATTGTCTTGAACCAGCTCTCGTAGATCTGCTCGCCGAGCTGCGCCTTGAGCATCGCGCGAACGGTCTGTCCGCGGCCTTCGACCGCCGCCGTCGCATCGGCTGCGCTGTCCGCGCCCTTGTTCGCCGCTACGTCCGCCCTTTGTGCTGCTTGCATGATCGTTCTCCCCGCTTACGCATGTGTGACTTCCAGAGCGTCTCGCTGAACCTCGGCCTGCCCTCGCAAGCGCCGAAGTCTGCGCGCTGTCTGCATCGCCTTTTTTTCTGGCGACGCCTCTTTTGGTCCTCCCTGTCTCGTCTCAGTCCGCTTTCAGCCTTGGATCCAAGGCAGGCCGTCAAATTTCCAGCCTGCGACTTGACCCCGATGGCGCTGGTTATCGAGTGGCCCCTCGAAACCGTCCGCCACATTCCGGCAACGGCCATAACCGACCGTCGCAATTGCCTCTGCCGCCATCCGGCTGCGGCCGCCGGACCTGCAAATGAAGAAAATCTCGTCGGACTGCGTCACCCCCTGCGCCGTCAGCGCCGCCGCCAGACGATCCGCAAACTGCGGATCGGTGCGGTTGTCGGGAAACGTCTGCCATTCCACAGCCAAGACCTGCCGGCCCAAGTCTTTCAAGTCCGGAAGCCCGACGAACGCCCACTCCGCACGTGTGCGCACATCGACCAGGACGGCCTTAGGGTCCGCTTCGAGGCGCGACCACGTTTCCGTGGGCGAAACATCCTCGATGTGGACATTGCCTCCTTCTACCAATTGACCCTCACACAGACTTGATCTTGCGTGCTTTCCAACAAAATCTGTCTTCAGCAGTGAAAACAAATATTGTTATGGCCCGTCTCCAGTAGAGACGCGACTACACGCAAGACCAAATACAGATAACGAAGAACCCAAGACCGCACAAAATTGCGATTTACTTGGCGTCCACGCTCGTCGACACATCTTTGCGGACGATAGCAACCCCGCTGCCTTCCACAGACCATTAACTATCCATTAAAGTCCGCGAGAGCAAGTCAGCGCGCGACCGCTGCCAGCGTCGCGCGCAGTGAAAAATATTTCCACAGGCGCGGTGGAGAAATTGGCGTCTTGCGCGAACATCTGTGGAGAAGGCGCTGACTCTCCGCGGCTTTTGCCAGCGCCATTTTCGTCGCCGACGCTCACGTCAGACTGACGCATGAGCGTCACCAAATGTTCATTTTCTGCTTGCGGGGACCAGCGGGCGAGTCCCCGGCGTGGTGACCAACAGATCCCTGTGCCCGGAGCCGCGGGCCGAGATTTCAGCAGGTTATTGACGTTTAAAAAACAGCGGGCCCTGGTGGGGCCCGCTCTTTACCGTTGCGAATATGCAACGAGGAGAAAAAGTCGCCGAAGACCGCGTTTGCGTCTCAGGCTTGCATCGCCTTGACGCGCTGCGTGAGGCGCGAAACTTTGCGGCTAGCGGTCTTGGCGTGAATGATGCCCTTCTGCGCCGTGCGGACAAGCAGCGGCTCTGCGGCATGCAAAGCCGCCTCGGCCTTCTTGCGGTCACCGGACGCAATCGCCTCCTCAACGGCGCGAACTTCAGACTTGATCCGCGAACGGCGCGCCTTGTTGACTTCGGTGCGGCGGATCATTTGGCGCGCAGCTTTCTGGGCCGACGACGTATTGGCCATAAGATGTCCTTCTTGGGTTGGCGGCCCCGATCTCGTTGCCGGCAGCGTTCGGCCAGCGGAGAAAAAGGGCTTATAAAACAGGTACAGCCGCCCAGGATGGCGATCCCGCACGGCAATTGAGCGGTCGTATAGCGGCGCGCGAGGCTGGGGTCAACGTCGCAAAGGTCCCAAAACGCCCGTTTTCGAGGGCCACGGCGCGCCCGTCGGCGCTTGTCGGACCGCCGCCGCCAACTTGACCCTCGGCTCGGCCAATGTCCATGAAGTATCCGTCGTCGGCGACGCGCGACGCTCACCCACGGCTCAGGGCGCAATAACTTCAGGGGACGAACAGACCCATGTCATCGACCATCGGCTGGATAGCAGCGCTCGGCGTTTCGGTGTGCGCCGTCATCATCGCAGCAGGCGCCGGTCAAGCCGATCTGCACATGATCGCCTGCGCGGTCGTCGCGCTGGCGTTGACGCTGATGGCGGTCCGCGAAAGCCATGCGCTGATCGCCGGCGGCGCGTCAAAGAACATCGTCGCAGGAGCGACGGCGCGCAACATGGGCCTCGTTTGGGCGTGGGGCGCCGTCGCGATTTTCACAACCTACAATCTGGTGCTCGAAGGACGATGGCCGGAATGGTGGCATTTCTTCCTCGGTTTCGCGATCGCCGCGGCGGGCAGTCTGCTGTTCGCCGGCGCGGTCGCTCGCGATGAAGCCAAGGGCGTCGTCGATCAATCCGTGAACAAAATCGGGCGGGCGCTGATCATTGCGCAAATTGTCGGCGTGGCGGCGGGACTGATCAGCATGTTCGTCGACGGCAAGTTTCCACGCCCCACGCGCTACGTCGATTGGGCTGGCTGCAACATTTTCTTCTTTGGCGGATTGGCGATTCTGGCGATCAGCCTGAACGCCCTGCGAAATTCGCGAGAATGAAGCGAACGACGCTTTCAATCATCGCAGTTTCAAGCATGGCTCTGTTAGCGACGTCGGCGGCCGCTGACAACCGCGCGGCGACGTACGCGATCGCGCTGGCGACGAGCGCCGCATTTATCGCCGCAGCGTTCGCCGCGAACGCGCCGCACCTGCGCCGCGGCGCTCCCGCAACGACTGAAAAAGCTCAATCCGCGCTGATCGAGACGACTCATGTGACGACGATGACGTTCGCCTGGGCCGGTCTAGCCATGCTGTCAATCTATCTCTTGACGCCCCTCCACTGGCGACACGGCTGGCAGTACGGATCGATTTTCGCGCTGATCGCCGCAGGGAACGCGATCTTTGCGCGCACGCTCGAAGCGGGCGCGACGGCAGTTGGCGCGGGCGCCGCGACCGCGGGACTTCGCCGCATCCTTCAACTCAGCGCGTTGCTCGGGTTGGCGGCGGCCGTCGCGTTGATCTGGATGATCTCCGCCGGAAAGCTCGCCACGGACAAGGGCGACTGGGCCGCCAACGCCATCTTCCTCGGCGGCGGGATTGCGATCGCTGCGATCTGCGCCATCGTCGTCAAAGCGCATTGGCCGCTTACGAAATAGTGCGATGTCACGTCTGACAGCGGCTGCAGTAGTATGTGGCGCGGCCGGCGTGCACGACTTTCTTGACGACGCCGCAACAGCCCTCCCGGGTGCACGCGGCGCCAGCGCGATTGTAGACGGCGAACCGATCTTGAAAACTGCCGCTGCCGCCGTTGGCGTGGCGATAGTCGCGCAGCGTCGAACCGCCGGCGTCGATCGCCGCCTGGATAATGGCGCGCACCGACTGCGCGAGCCGTTCGGCGCGCTCCGTCGGCCGGCCCTTGCAATCACATAGCGAGGAGGCGCTGCGATTGGGCGAGAGACGGGCGCCATGCAGCGCCTCGGACGCATAGATGTTGCCGAGGCCTGCGACGATCCGCTGATCCATCAGGAAGGCCTTGAGATTGACCTTCTTGCCGGCTGCGCGGCGTGCGGCGTAGGCGGCCGTCCAGTCGGCGCTGAGCGGCTCGGCCCCCAGATCGCGAAACAGCGCGTGGCGCCCGCGATCGGCCTCCGCCATCATTAGCATGAACCCAAATCGGCGCGGGTCGTTGTAGACGACGCGCGTGCCGTCATCGAAGCCGAAGACGACGTGATCGTGTCGCGGATCGCCGCCCGTTTCATAAACGTATGCGCCGGGAGTTTCAGCGCTTCCGTCGCGGTCGATCGAAAAACGTCCTGTCATGCCGAGGTGCATGACGATGCACGCGCCGTTCGAAAGTCCGAGCAGCAGATATTTGGCGCGGCGTTCCAGCGAATCGACCTTCGCGCCCACGACGCGCGCCGCGAACCGCTCAGGCAATGGAAATCTCAAGTCGGGCCGGCGGGTCTCAATTCGGATCACGCGGCGGCCAAGCACAGCCGGCGCCAGACCGCGCCTCACCGTCTCGACTTCCGGCAATTCCGGCACGGCTCGCCTTTCAATGCTGGGTGCGGACAAATGCGCATAGTCTGTCAACGGACTATTTAGGTTCCAGAAATAGACTAGCGGCGCTCCAAGCCATCACTCAAATGGTTTTTGACGCCTCGCGAGATCGACTTTGAAAGACGAGACCAAAACCGCTTCCAGGCCGAACGGCCCAGGCGCGCGCAGCGCAGCGCGCAACCGTGTCCTCAAGACCGGCATCATCGCGTTCAATCAACTGGGCTGCACGATGCCCTGCGCCGTTCGCGATTTCTCGGCTGAGGGCGCGCGTCTGATACTCGACGCCGGCATGACGCCGCCCGACGCCTTCGACCTCATCATCGAGATCGACGGCGTCGAGGCCGCCTGCATCGTCAAGTGGCGAAAGGGCCGCGAAATCGGCGTCAGGTTCGCGTCAGGCCCTCGCCCCAGTCTCCATCACCGCAAGCAGAGTCTGATCCCGACGCGACCTGAGCCATTGCCGACGTTGCGCCGCAAGGACGTCGCGCGCTAACCCTAGCGGGCGACGCAGGACGCGTCCGGCGTCGGCCCCGTGGCGTTCATGGTCGCGGCAGGCTAACCTCCCGACCATGACAAGCGATCCTTCAACGACCAGTTTTGGCTACCGCGACGTGCCCGAAGACGAGCGCCAGGGGCTCGTCAACAAGGTCTTCGCATCCGTCGCCGAGCGTTACGATCTCATGAACGACTTGATGTCGGGCGGACTGCACCGGCTATGGAAGCGCGATTTCATCACGCAACTCAATCCGCCGCGCGGCGGACAGCCCTACCGCCTGCTCGACGTTGCCGGCGGCACCGGCGACATTGCGCTCAAGTACGCGGCGGCCAGCGGAGAGAACGCCACGGCCGTGATCTTCGATATCAGCCCGGAGATGCTCGCCGTCGGACAACGCCGCGTGAAGGAAGCAGGGCTCGATGCGCGCCTTTCCTGCGTCGTCGGCAACGCCGAACATCTGCCGTTCGACGCGGCGACGTTCGACGCCTACACGGTCGCTTTCGGCATTCGCAATGTCACGCATATCGACCGAGCGCTACAGGAGTCTTACCGCGTTCTGCGCCCCGGCGGTCGCTTCTTGTGCCTCGAATTCTCCGAGTGCCAAGTCCCCATCCTCGACCGGCTGTATGATTTTCACTCGTTCGAAGTGATCCCGAGATTGGGCCAGCTGGCCGCCGGCGACGCGGAGTCCTATCGCTATCTCGTTGAAAGCATCCGCAAGTTCCCCAAACAGGAGGCGTTCGCGGCCATGATCCGCGCCGCCGGCTTCGCGCGCGTCACGCATCGCAATCTGACAGGCGGCATCGCGGCCATTCACTCGGGCTGGAAATTATAGTCGTGCAGGGGTCATGCGCGCCGCCTCAACCGGCGCGCGATTGACCCGGGGCGGCGAGGGTGTTTAGCCTTACGCTCGCACAACCGGTCGGGTGGCCGGTCGACACCGACGGAGGGGACACACCATGACGTTCTCAAAATTGACCGCAGCGACGCTGGCGATAGCCCTAGCAAGCCTATCGACGGCGGCGGAAGCGGGCTGCGTTACGAAGGCAGCCAAGGCGACGGCCGGCTCGACGGAGTCGGCCAAATGGTACGTGATGGAAACGATGGTTCAGGCCGTCAGCTGGGGCCTGTGGCCGGGCTGGTTGTCGACCGGCAAGGTTGAAGGCTATTCGGTCCACAATGAGCGCTATTCCTGCAAGCCGGACGGCGGCCAGGTGACATGCCGCGGACGCGCCGATTTCTGCGCCAAGGGCTGAACGCAATCTGCGATGGGCCTTGCGAGCGGCGTCCGGCGCTGAGCGACGGACGCCGTTGTTGTATCTAACGAAATCATCGTCCGGCGGCGGTGCAGGTTGCATCACGAACGTACACCGGACCTGAACCTCTTTACCCGATGATCCAGGCGCGCTTGACCTCGGCCGTCGCGACGGCCATGTCAGAATGCGAAAAAGCCTTTGTGGCGCAAAGCCTTCGCCGCATGTGGGACGCGTCGCCGGCGTCATGAGCCGGCCAACTTTGAAGGACGCCAACGTACCGATTATGCCCGGCGCAATTCTCAACACCATGCGGCTGGCGCGCGCCGGACTGGTTCTGGCGCAGCACGGCGTGCGCTTTGTGCCGAAGGGCGTGCCCGTGCCGCTGCCGCTGCGCTTGGCGCACGCGCTGACGGCCCCGATCCGCGCCCTCGCCGCGCCGTTTCGCACGGAGGCTCCCGCAGCGACGCGCGTCGCCTCCGCGTTGACGCAACTTGGGCCGAGCTACGTGAAACTCGGCCAGTTTCTTGCGACCCGCGCTGACGTCATCGGTCCCGACCTCGCCGCCGATCTGCGTCATCTTCAAGACAAGGCTGAGCCGTTCAGCATGGCGGAAGCGCGCATCGCAATCGAACGCGCGCTAGGCGGCAAGTTGGAGAACCATTTCGTCGAGTTTGGACCACCGGTCGCCGCCGCGTCGATTGCGCAGGTGCACAAGGCTTATGTCATCCGAGATGGCGTGAAAACGGCCGTCGCCGTCAAGATTCTGCGGCCAGAGATCGAGAAGCGCTTTCGCCGCGATCTCGACAGCTATTATTTCGCCGCCCGCATGGCGGAAAAATACTACGAGCCCGTGCGCCGGCTGAAACCGGTCGCCGTCGTCGACAATTTGAAGCACACGACCGATCTCGAAATGGACTTGCGGCTTGAAGCAGCCGCCATTTCGGAGATGGCCGACAATCTTGGCCTGGATGAGGGCATTCGCGTTCCAACCGTCGACTGGCGTCGCACCGCCAAGCGCGTACTCACGCTGGAATGGATCGACGGCATCCCCATCGCCAATCACGACGCGCTTCGCGCGAAAGGCTTTGACCTTAGGGCTCTCGGCCTTGTCGTCATCCGGGGCTTTCTTCGCCATGCGATGCGCGACGGCTTTTTTCACGCCGACATGCACCAGGGCAACCTGTTCGTCGATGACGCCGGAACGGTGGTGGCCGTCGATTTCGGCATCATGGGGCGGCTCGGCCTCAGCGAACGACGATTTCTCGCCGAAATCCTGCACGGGCTCATCACGCGCGACTACTACCGCGCGGCGGCCATCCATTTTGAGGCAGGCTACGTGCCGCCGCACCACACGATCGACGAGTTCGCCCAGGCCATGCGCGCCATCGGCGAACCTATCCATGGACGCACGGCTGAAGACATTTCGATGGCCGATCTCTTGGGCCAACTCTTCGCCTACACCGACGTCTTCGACATGCAGACGCGGCCCGAGCTGATCCTGCTGCAGAAGAGCATGGTGATTGTCGAAGGGGTCGCGCGCGATCTCGATCCCAATCTCAATATGTGGAGCGCTGCAGAGCCAGTGGCGCGCGAGTGGATGGAGGCCAACCTCGGCTTCGTCGGCCGCATGCAGGAGGTGGGCCGCGGCGCCGGCTCACTCGGAGAAATCCTGCTGCGCGCCCCGGATCTCGCACGGCGCGCCGAAGCAACCATCAACGATCTGGCGGAGATGGCGAACTCCGGCCTCCGTCTCGACGCCGATACGGTCAAGCGGCTCGCGCGCGAAAAAGCGCGCCGGACTCGGGCCGCCGACGCCGCCGTCTGGCTTGCTGCGCTCAGCCTCGCGACGCTGGCGCTGCGCGGCTTCGGCGTCCTTTAGTCGGGCAAGCACTTTCGATTGGCTGGAACTGGCGTCACGTTTCGGCGTTCTCGTTCGACGGCATGTAGCCGACATCGAAGGAGCCATCGCCATGTCGCCCGATCCGACCGACCCACGCGATCCGCGCAAGCCTGCGCGCAGTCCTGAGCATCTGCCGAGCACGCCAGACGGCACGCCGCCGCGCCCCGGCAATCCGATCGACGAACCGTCTCAGACGATCGAGGAAGCGCCCGGCCCCGATCCGCAGCCCCAGCCCATCGACGACACCGACAAAAAGCCGGACACGGGCGTCTAACGCGCCGAGGGTTTGCGGAAGAGATGCGTGCCGTGCGCCACGGCCGCCGTCGCCCGCATAGCCGCGGCGAGAAACACCATTTCGGCGATTTCGGTATCTGTCGCGCCGGCGTTCATCGCGTTGGTCTTGTGCACTTCGAGACTGTAGGGGCACTGCGTCGTCAACGCCACCGCGATCGCCGCGAGTTCCTTATATTTGCGAGGAACTGCGCCAGCCGCCGTCGCAGCGCGATCGAACGTTTCAAAGGCGTGCATGGTCGTCGGCGCCTGGGCGCGGATTTGGTTCAAGTTGACGAGGTTGGCGGTATCGTACATGGGCGCCTCCGGTTCGCGCTTGTCGACGGCGAGTGTCGCGCGCACCGTCCTCGTGTTCTCTGCGTTGGTCAAGCGGACCATCCGGCCGCGTGAAACATTCGTAACAACGCCCGCCCGGAGCGAACCGGACGGGCGATAGCCGAGAACAATCGAGTTGCGGGAGACGCCGCTATTTTTGCACGCCTTCGACATGCAGCGTCAGTTCGACCTCCTTGGAGGCCGGACCAAGATTCTTCTTGATGGCGAAGTCAGCTAGTGCAAATTTCGTCGTGCCTTCGAACCCTTGCCGCGAACCGCCCCAAGGATCGGGCCCGCCGCCGAGGCGGGTCGCGTCAATCGTCACTTCCTTGGTGACGCCGTGCAGCGTCAAATTGCCGACGATCGTCGCCTTGTCTGGGCCGCTTGCCGTAACCTTGGTGCTTTCAAAAGTCGCCTTCGGGAACTTGGCGACATCGAGGAAATCTTCGCCGCGCAGATGCTTGTCGCGCTCGGCATGATTTGAGTTGACGCTCGCCGCGTCGATCTCGACGCTGACCTTGGAAGCAGCGGGATTTTTGTCATCGAACGAGAAGTTGCCCGAGAACGTATCAAAGCGGCCGACGAGCCAGCTAAATCCAAGATGTTTGACGCGGAAATTGATGGAGGCGTGTGCGCCCTTCGTGTCTATGACGTAGTCCGCCGCGCTGGCCGGGAGCGAAATTGCGACGAGGGCGGCTAACGCCGCAAGGGGCGCAAATCGAGTCTTCATGGTGCGTCTATCCTTTCGATTTTCAGGGGTATCTATGTCGTCCCCGACCACATCCGCCTGAGCGTCGGATGCTTGTCGATGACGTGATGCTTCAGCGCCGCCAACGAGTGCACGCCGGCGACGAACATCGTGACGTAAGCCAGAACCTCGTGGACGACCCCGGCGGCATCGACGAGGTCCTTGCGTTCAAGGACCGACGGGACGCTGAACAACCCGAAGACGTCAATCGGGCGTCCATCGAGCGTCGAGATGAAGTAGCCGCTGAGGGAGAGCGCCAATAGCAACGGGTAGAAGCCCCAATGCACGACATTGGCGGCGCTTCGCTCGAAGGGAGTCAATTCGCCGTCGTCAGGCTTGACGTTGGCGATGCGCCACGCAAAGCGCGCCGCGAGCGCGATCAGCAGCAGGATTCCGACGCTGCGGTGCCAATCTGGCGCTGATGTGTAGTATGGACTGTAATAGTCGAGGCCGACCATCCAGTAGCCGAGCGCGAACATGGCGAAAATGGCGACCGCCATCGTCCAATGGACGACGCGCGACACGACGCCGTAGCCTAGTTCGGTATCGCGAATGCTCATGCCGGCTCTGACTGAGATTGAATCTATCCTGAGAAAGAGGGCGCCGACCCAGCCGCACGCGTCCAATGGGACAGAGCGCCCGCGGCCGCTTAGGAAGTGTGCGTTGAATACGGACTTTTCAAGTCCAGACGGCCTCGACCACGCAAGCGATATACGGCCTTCCGTTGGCTTAGGCGCTCCGCTACTCTTGGGCGGTCTTTCCCGCCGAATGTGACAACCAACCCCTTTTCGATGTCAAAAACCGTTCTGCTGACGATCGGTCGCCTGCCGAAGGCGCTCGATATTGCGCGGACATTCGACTCCGCGGGGTGGCGCGTCATTGTCGCCGATCCGTTCCGATGGCACCTGACGCGCTCGTCGAATGCGGTCGCCAAAACGTACGCCGTCACGGCTCCGGCGGAAAACCGCGCACTCTATCTCTCGGACATCCGCGCCATCGTCGATCGCGAGCGCGTCAGCCTCATCGTGCCGATCTCGGAAGAGACGATGTACGTTACAGCGCTGCGGGATGTGCTTTCGCCGGGCGTCGAGCTCTTTGCGATGCCGCAAGCGAACGTTCTCGAACTGCACAATAAGCGTACGTTTATCGACACGGCCAAAACGATTGGCCTGAATGTGCCCCGGACGTTTGCGCTTGGCGAGCCGCAGGCCGGTTTGATTGCAGCATCCAGCGACTATATCGTGAAGCCTGAAAATTCCTGTTCGGGCCGCGGCGTTCGCTTCTTTGCGCGGAACACGCCGTTGCCTTCCACGTCGCCCGATGAGCCGGAGATCGCGCAACAGAGAATCGAGGGCCCGCTCTATTCGACGGTCTCAGTCGTTCACCGCGGAGCGCCCCGCGTCACCGTCGTCTATCGCGCCGCCGTGATGTCCGGCACCGTGGCCGTGTGCTTCGAACGCGTGCCTGACGTCCCTGCCGTAGAAGCCTGGGTCGCGACTTTCGCGAAGGCGACGTCATGGACCGGCTTCATCGCCTTCGACATGATCGTCGACTCTGAAGGCCGCGCCTTCGCCATCGAATGCAACCCCCGCGCGACAAGCGGCGTGCACTTCGTCAACCCGAACTTTCTCGCCGCGGCGATCCTCGATGAACCGACAAGCGCGCCGCCATTTCGCGACGAACTCTTTATGCAGCAGTTCTATCCGTGTCTGACGGAAACGCAGAAATCGCTCTTCGATTGGCCGCTGTTCAAGGCGAACCTACGTCACCTGACATCAGCCAAGGACGTCACGTGGGCGCTGCGTGATCCCCTCCCGTTCCTGCTGATGCCGGCGACCGCCTCGCAGATCATCTGGCGTTCGATCGTGAAGAAGCAGTCGTTCGGAGAAGCCTCGACGTTCGACATCAGTTGGAGGCCGGAGGTCTAACTGCGGCGCGTCACGCGGCAGACGATCTCTTCCGCCGGACTTGTCGTGAGGCGCGCGACCGGCCGCACCTTGAGCGCATCAGAGATGTGGAAGTCGTAACGGCTGACGAGTCGCGCGAGGATCAGAGCGCTCTCTGTCGCCGCAAAAGCCGCCCCGACGCATACGCGCGGCCCTTGTCCGAACGGCAGATACGCGCCGGCGATCAACTCGCTCTCGCGATCGGCGCTGAATCGATCCGGATCGAAGACGTGCGGATTGCGCCAGTAGCGATCATGGCGATGGATGACCCACGGCGAGATCATGATCATGGCGCCGCGCTTGACGTGGAACTTGCCGATCTCAGTCGCTTCATTGGCGACGCGCGGAATGAACGTGATCGGCGGATAGAGCCGCAGCGTCTCGCGAAACACGTTCCGCACGTAGGGCAGGCGCTTGGTGTGTTCGAATTCGACCGCGCCGTCGCCGACGACATCGGCGATTTCGCGCCGCATCCGGACGAGAACGTCGGGCTGCGTCGCCAGTATGTAGAAAACCCACGTCAAGACACTCGCTGTCGTCTCGTGACCGGCGAGAAAAAATACGCCCAACTGGTCGATCACTTCCTCGCGCGTGAATGTCGCGCCCGTGGTCGCGTCATGGGCGCCAATGACCGCCGCCGCTATGTCATCGTAGGTCTGTCCAGTCGCGGCCATGTGCGTGTCGACGAGGTCGCCGAGATGCCGGCGGATCAGCGCGCACGCCGCAAGAACGCTCTCGTGCTGGGGAATTTTCGCCCACGGCTTCTCAAGGATCAGCCGCTTGATCTCGACATGCGCGACAGCGCGCTCGAACGCGCTGAAACTTTCGAAGACGTCGCGCGCAGTCCGCGACTGTAGCGACGTCGAAAAAACCGTCCGCGTGATGACGTCGGCTGTCAATTCGCTCATCGCCAGATCGAGAGAAAACGGCTCTCCGCTCGCCGCACGCGCATCGAGCGCAATTTGATAGTCGTTGACGGCAGCGGCCATCGACGCGAACGCGCGATTGAGGTGAATGTGCGAGAACGCCGGATCGATCATGCGCCGCTGCCGACGCCACAGATCGCCGCTTGAGACAAAGATGGAGTCGCCGACGAGCGGCTCCAACGCGCCGACCATCAAATCGTTCTTCGGGAAGATGTCGTTCGGATCGGTCATGATGCGCCGCGTCAAATCCGGCGCATTGACGATCAGAATCGAGCGGCGCGAGAAGCCGAGCCATCCCGCCTCCATGCGGTAGGCTTCGGCGGGAAGCAGGCTCAGGAGATCGCCGTCGCCGCGAACGGCTGCGCGGATCAGAGCAGCGACGGCTGAAAGCGGCTTGGGTCGTGGAGGGACGTACACGCCGGGGCTCCGGGCTGTGGAAGTGCGTTCGAATGATCGCATCCGCGCGCGCCGGTCAAGCCCGGAGATCGCGTGCAAGAATACCGCCGTTCGCGCCTTGAAAGGCGACGCCCTTGCGGTCAAGATCGAACCTCAAAAGCCGCGTCGGCAGGGATCAAGGCATGCAGCCGTTCTACAGTTTCGTGATGGCGCACATCGCGACGGGCGCCGTTGGACTGGCGACGTTCTGGCTGACGGTGTTGACCAAGAAAGGCGGCGCCAATCACCGCCGCTTCGGCAAAATCTTCGCCAGCATGATGCTGGCGACGGGCGCGATCGCAATCGCCATCAGCATCTGCACGCTGATCGCCCCCATCGAAACGCATACGCATCTCGGTCCCGAATTGCAGGACCCCGCGCTGATCCGCGGCATCTTCGGCTGGATGATGCTCTATCTCGCCATCCTCACCATCAATCTGGCTTGGTACGGTTGGCTGGCGGTCAGCAACAAGCGCGAACACGGCCGCAATCTCGAATGGCGCAACGTCGCGCTGCAGGCCGTTGTGATCCTTGCCGCCGCCAATTGCGCAGTTCAAGGTTGGATGATCGGACAAGGTCTGATGATCGGCATTTCACTCGTCGGATTTGCGACAGCCGGCACCAATCTCTATTTCCTCTACAAGCCGCACCGGCGGTCCTATGATTGGTTGAACGAACACATCAAGGCGCTCGTCGGCGCCGGCATCTCCGTCTACACGGCGTTCTTCGCGTTTGGCGCGGTTCGATTGATGCCAGAAATGGCTTTGAACCCAGTTCTTTGGGCCGTGCCGCTCGTCACAGGATTGGGATTGATCATCTATCATCAGCGCGATGTCACGCGCCGTTTCGGCGGCCGCAAGACACTGCCCGTGGTGGAAGCCGCGCCGTGACGCTCGGCGACCGTTGGGGCCGACGCCCGTAATGAAAAAAGACAAGATCATCGTGATCGGCGCGGGCGCAGGCGGCCTGACGGCGGCTGCGGACCTCGCCCGACGCGGCGCCGAGGTGATCGTGCTCGAACGCGCGGCGGCGCCCGGCGGCAAGATGCGGCGCGTCTCCGTCGGCGGCGCCGGGATCGACGCCGGACCGACCGTGTTCACGATGCGGTGGATCTTCGAGGGCCTGTTCCGCGATTGCGGCGCACGGCTGGAAGACTACCTCAATCTGACCTCTGCCGACATTCTCGCGCGGCACGCCTGGCGGCGCGGCGGACGGCTCGATCTCTACGCCGACATCGAGAAATCGGCCGATGCCATCGGAGCGTTTGCGGGCGCACGCGAGGCTGACGGCTACCGCGCCTTCTGCGCCCGCAGCGCTGACATCTACCGTACGCTCGTACAAACGTTCATCGCCAGCGAGAAGCCTTCCAACCCGTTGGACCTCGTGTTTCGCGTCGGATTATCCCGCCTCGACGCGCTTTGGCGTACGGCGCCGATGAAAAGCCTGTGGTCGGCGATCGGCGAGAACTTTTCAGATCCGCGATTGCGCCAGTTGTTCGGCCGCTACGCAACATATGTTGGTTCATCGCCGTTTCTGGCCCCGGCCACTCTTATGCTCGTCGCTCACGTCGAACAGGACGGCGTTTGGCTTGTTCGGGGCGGCATGCACGAGGTGGCGTGCGCGCTGCAGCGCCTCGGCGAGGCGCAGGGCGCGACGTACCGATTCAATACGCACGTTCGCGAGATCGTCGGCGCTGATGGTCGAGCGCGCGGCGTCGTGCTGGAAAGCGGCGAGCGTCTCGACGCCGACGCCATCGTTTTTAATGGCGACGCCAACGCGGTCGCCGCCGGATTGCTGGGACCATCAGTGACAAAAGCGACGGCCTCGACTCCGCGCGAGGCGCGATCGCTATCGGCGATTACGTGGTGCGCCAACGCGGTCGTCAGCGGCGATTTCCCGCTCGTCCATCACAACGTCTTCTTCGCCGAGGACTACGCACGCGAGTTCGACGCAATCTTGAAGGAGCGAACGCTGACGCAGGCGCCGACGGTCTACATCTGCGCGCAGGACCGCAGCGACGCCGCCATGCCACAGCCAGGCGTCGCCGAGCGGCTATTAATTCTCATCAATTCGCCGCCGGATGGCGACCGCGGCGAATTCTCAGACCCCGAACTGGCGCGCTTCGAACAGGACGCGCGCGACCTTATGAGCGCCTGCGGTCTAGTCATCAGCGACAGCGGCGCACGAAGCGTCCGCACGACGCCATTCGTATTCAATCAGCTGTTTCCGGCGACAGGCGGCGCGCTCTACGGCCTTGCAAGCCACGGCTCGAACGCGACGTTCCAAAGACCGGCCGCCGTCACGCGCATCGCCGGGCTCTATTTTGCCGGCGGCTCCGTGCATCCCGGCGCCGGCGTGCCGATGGCTGCGATGTCCGGGCGCCTGGCCGCGGCGCGCGTACTTGAGGACCTTGCCGCCGCACGCGACGGGCGAAGTTCAGCCGGCGCGATCCGCATTGCAACGAGCGCCCGTTAGCTCGGGTCAGCCGAACACCGGATCGGGCACGATCTCGTCGAGAATCTTGGCCGACGAGATCACGCCGGGCAGGCCGGCGCCGGGATGCGTTCCCGCGCCGACGAGGTAAAGCCCTTCAACTTCTTCGCTCAAGTTGTGCGGACGGAACCAGGCGCTTTGAAGAAGCTGCGGCTCGAGCGCAAACGCCGCGCCGTTGACGGAGAGCAACCGGTCGCGGAAATCCTGCGGCGTCATCAGCCGCGACGTGACGATCGTTTCGCCAAGACCCGGCAGCAGCGTCTCTTCCAGGCGCTGCTGGATGGCGGCGCGATAGCTTTCCGCCCGCGCCGCCCAGTCGACGCCGCTCTGCAAGTTGGGCACGGGCGACAACACGTAGAACGCGTCGCAACCTGACGGCGCGAGGCTCGGATCGTTTGCGGTCGGCCGATGCAGATAAAGGCTGAAATCCTCGGCTAAACGCTTCTTCTGGAAGATGTCTCGAAGCAGACCGCGGTATCGGGGTCCGAGAAGGATCGTGTGGTGATAGACGTCGTTGAAGCGGCGGTTCGTTCCGAAATACCAGACGAACAAGCTCATTGAGTATTTAGCCCGGGCGATCTTGCGATCCGTCCAGCGCCGCCGCGGCTGATCCGACAACAGCTTGCTGTATGTCCACGCCACGTCGGCGTTTGAAACGATCACGGACGCGGCCAAAGTCTCGCCAGACGCAAGCCGCACGCCGGTCGCGCGGCCCCTGTCGACGATGATCTGCTCGACCTCGGCGTCGCAGCGCACGGCGCCGCCCTGACCCTCGATCAGTCCGACAAGTCCGCGGACGAGCGCGCCGGTGCCGCCGATCGCGTAGTGCACGCCGAATTTCCGTTCGAGATGCGCGATGAGGCAATAGTAGGCCGTCGTCTTGAACGGATTGCCGCCGATCAGCAGCGGATGAAACGAGAAGACCAGCCGCAACTTTTCATTGCGGAAATATTGGCTCACTTTGGCGTAAACCGAGCGGTAGCCGCCGAGCTTGACGAGATCGGGCGCGGCGCGCGCCAGCATGTCGAGGCCGTGAAACGGCCTGCTCGCGAGTTCGCCGAAGGCCACATCGTAGATGGCTTCGCTTGCCTGCATGTAGCGCTCGAAGCCGGCGAGATCGCCGGGCTCGAACTTCATCACTTGCCGGCGCATCTCAGCGGGATCGGAGGAGCACGCGAACTCGGTCCCGTCGTCGAAGCGAATTTTGTAGAACGGCTCGATGGCGCGGACGTCGACGTCGTCGGCCAGCTTGCGTCCGCAAAGCGCCCAGAGTTCTTCGAAAAGATACGGCGCCGTGATGATCGTCGGGCCGGCGTCGAACGTGAATCCGTCTTGCCGGAACACGTAGGCTCGGCCGCCGGGCGCATCGAGCCTCTCGAGAACCGTGACGCGATAGCCGCGCGCGCCGAGCCGCACCGCCGCCGAGAGGCCGCCGAAGCCCGAGCCAATGACGATGGCGTGCGGTCGAGCGCCGGGCGCTCCATCTGCCATGGCAACCTCGTGCACAGAAACCTCGGGCCGCTTTCTCGATCCGGACATGGCGTCCGGATCGAGAGCGGCCCGACCCCCGTCGTCGTCAGTGAGCGGCGCGGACGGGCGGTTGCCCTGCCCGCGCCGGACCTTTCGTTATGGGTACGCCGCCGGCGCGAGACCGTGCTTGACGCCCCAATCGTACCAGTTGTCGACGGCCGTGCCGGTCAACAGGATGCCGATGCCGCCAGTCAGCGGGCAGAGCACTGCGAACCACCAGGCCCAACGATGAACCGACTCCATCGTGGCGTTGAAGCCCATGGTCCAACGCCAGAACAACGCGGCGCGTTCCGACGCCGTGCCGCGATCCGTGATCTGCTCGATCTCGCGTTCGCCGCCGTAACGGGAGACCGCGAGGATCGTCGCGCCATGCATCGCGAACAAGAGCGCCGATCCGTAGAGGAAGGCGATCGAGAGCATGTGGAACGGATTGTAGAAGAGGTTTCCGTAGTTCAGCGAGAAGTTGTTGGTCCAATCGAGGTGCGGGAAGATGCCGAACGGCACTGCCTCGCCGAAATGACCCATCACGACCGGGCGGATGAAGCCGAGCACGAGATAGAGCCAGATTGCGGCCGCGAACGCCCAGGCGACGTGCGTGCCCATCTTGAGCGCGCGCGCACGGCGATACATGCGCACCCACCACAGGATGATCGACGTCGTCAGGAAGAAGCCGGCCATCAGCCACCAGCCGCCTTCATTCAGCGGCGGCCAGCTCAGGCCGTACTTCGCCGGCGGCGGATCGAGCGACAGATACGCCAGCCGATGCACGAACTTGACGGGATCCCAGCCGACCGACGCCATCATATTGAGGCCGATGATCTCGATCGCGATGATGCCGCAAACGAGCGAAATCAGCCCCGTGGTGCCGAGGTAGACCGGTCCGAGCTGCGCGTCGCCCATCTTGCCGGCCCAGTACGAAAAGCTCGTTCCCGTACCGCGCGGCGAGCTTAGCGCAGGAAGATGCACGCCCATTTCCGCTGGTGAACGGACTTGGACCTGCGTGAAGATATTCTGATATTCAGCCATGACGAATTCTCCACTTGATCTCAAGCAGGCGGGATCCGGAGGATCCACGTCCACCAATCAGCCCAGGGATTGCCTTCCGCCCAAAGCGGTCCGCTAATGATGATGCAGACGGCGCTCCAGAACGCCGCGTTCAACGCGAGCAGCAGCCCAAGGCGATGGATGCCCAAGGTGCCGATCGAGTAGCCGATGGCGTCGCGGAAGAAGGTGTTCTCGTGCTCGGGCGTCTTCACCACTTCGCCTTTTGGCGGATTGGTGGACGACAGGATAAGGCCGCCATGCAGCGCGAGCGCCAGACACGTCGTAAAGAAGAACGTGATGGCGATCATGTGCGCGGGGTTGTAGTGGAAGTTTCCGTATTGGTAGCCGGTCGTCGACACCCAATCGAGGTGGCTCATGAAACCGTACGGAAAGCCGTACGACCATGATCCCATCAGGATCGGGCGGAACACGACAAGCGTGACGTAGGCGAGGATTGCGAAGCCGAAGGCGATCGGCACGTGATAGCCGATGCCGAGCTTGCGGCAGATTTCAACTTCTCTGAGCGCCCACGAAACGAAGGCGCCGATCGCGCACACCGTGACCGCTTGCCAAATCCCGCCTTTCAAGAGCGGCGCAACGCCGAGACCATATTCCGCCGCCGGCGGATTGATGCTCAGGCGGAACAGATTCCACGTCGGTCCGTGCGCGACGCCCCACAGAATGAGGCCGACGCCGACATAGGTGAAGAATATCGTCAAGACTCCGAAGAAGCCGACATAGAACGGCCCTATCCAGAAATCGAACAAATCTCCGCCGATCAGCGTGCCGCCGCGAACACGGTACTTTCTTTCAAAATTGAGCATGGCCATGGCCGGTTCCTCCACTCAGTCGGCTAAGAGCCGGCTGCCTCATTATGCTACGGCAGTGCAGGAACGGACCGGCCCTTTCGCGAAGGCCGAGCCCGTTCCTGTTGTCTTCTGTTAGGCGACGTCTCTGACGACCATTTCGATCGTCGACGTTTTCGCGGCGGCGGCCCGAGGTCCTTCGATCCAGTTGAAGCGGCTTGTGCTCAACAGGATGAAGTGAATCAGGATCGCCAAAGCGAAGAGGAAGGTGAACAGCGCGATCAGCGTGCGACGCGGATCGAACAGAAGCCACATTCTCCACATGATCGTGCCTCCTATGCCTTGAGCGACGTGATGGCTTGGGCCGCGTAGTTCACGCCATCCATCAAGGACGCGTAGCCTCCGGGCCCTGGAAGCCAGGGACGCCAGTTCCACACGAGGAAGTGCGCGATAAGCGCAATCACCGTGAAGATGATAAAGCTCGTCACGAACACACCGTGAAAAGCCTTCGCTTCGGATTCTGTGAGACCCGATGCGGAGCCGGTTGCCATGTCTTGCTCTCCGTACTTTGCCTTTCGGCCGTTACCGCACATCTCCCGCGCGGCAGGGACAGCCATGACGGACCCCGTCACGGATGACATCCACCCGGTCGCCCGGATGGAATTCCTTCAAACCTTCACCCCATGAACGCGTAAGCGGCGCAGGTGTTGGCCGCCTGCTTCGCTTGCTCAAGGATCGAATTGTTCGGGCGCTCGCGGCGAAGCCACGAAAGCCGCAGCACGCGCTCGACGGTGACCGTGACGAGGAACATCGCGAACGCCGCGATGAAAATGAGCCGAAACTCCAGACTCTCCGCGCGCTTGAACTTCGAATGTGTCCGGCGGCGGTTATCGAGTGTTAACGCCATGGCGTCGCCCTCCTGCTTCCTAGTGTTCCGGTGCTCTACCGATGCGTAGTCGGCCCAGTCCGTTGCGCGGCCGTCGGCGAAAAGTTCGAAGCTCATGCGGCCCTCCCCTCGCGATGCTGATGCGCCCGAGTGACGTGTCCAGCGGTGACGCGCGCGTGCCCGTCGCTCCGCGCATCGCGCTCGGCGGCGTCGCGCAATCGCTTGGCGGCCGAGATGCGAACAAGCACCGGCTGGCGCTCCAGGATGTCGTCGAGAATACTCTTGGCGTCGTCGTCCCACGGCAGCTGCTCGTGATGTCGCGCCGGCGTCGCTTCGACCTTGTCGAGGTCCGTGCCGAGCGGAAGGATATGAAACAGCGCGTCGAACAGCGCGTTGCAGACTTCCTGCACCAGGTACGTCGCGCCGGCGTAGCCCATGAAGGGCGTGCCGATGTGCCGGCGGATGATGGCGCCCGGAAACGAGGCCGGGATGTACATGGCGCGACCGCCCGTCTCCGCGGCGTACATGCGCTCGTTGTAACTGCCGAAGAGAATCAGCGGCGGCGTCTTCTGAATGGCGGCGCGGACGTCGTCGTTCGCCGGTTTGACGCCGGCCTTGCGCGCGAACGCGAAGGTGCACGGCAGACCCATTTCGGCTTCGAGGAAGTTGCGCACGCCTCGCGCGTAGGTTTCGGTTGCGACGATGCCGAAGCTCGCGGTTCCGAAGAAGTCCTGCGTGACCGAGCGCCAGAGATCCCACAGCGGCTTGATCGTCGTGTGTTTCTCGCGCTCGATGAAGGGCTCGGGATCAAGGCCGAGGAGTTCGCCGAGCGAGCGCAGGAATTTGGTCGTCGAATGCAGGCCGATCGGCGCCTGCAGATAGGGCCGTTCGAGCGCTTCGCACAGCATGCGGCCGAATTCGCGGTACATGCAGATGTTGACGTCGGCGTCTACGAGCTTGGGTACGTCGGCGACGTGGCTGCCGAGCGGGAACACCATGTTGATCTCGGCCCCGATGCCTTCGACCAAGCGGCGCACTTCGGCGAGATCGGACGGCATGTTGAAGGTGCCGTAGATCGGTCCGATGATGTTGACGCGCGGCTTCTCGCCGTCCTTGCGCGGCGGACGGGCGGGGATCTTTTTGCGGCCGTACTGCGTCCACAGCCAGTAGATGGCGCGGTTGGCGCTTTGCCACTGATCTTCGTCGATGGTGCGGGGCAGGAAGCGCTGAATGTTGGTGCCTTCCGGCGTCACGCCGCCGCCGATCATTTCGGCGATCGATCCAGTCACGACGACAGCCGGAAGCGAGGGATCGAGCGACTTGTGCGCGCGGCGCATCGCGCCTTCGGTGCCGGTCTTGCCGAGTTCTTCTTCTGACAGACCGGTGACGACGATCGGCAGCTCGTGCGGCGGCAGAGCGTCGGTGTAATGCAGCACCGACGTGACGGGCAGGTTCTCGCAGCCGACCGGGCCGTCGATGATGACCTGCAGGCCCTTGATCGCCGTGAAGGCGTAGACCGAGCCCCAGTAGCCGCCTGCTCTGTCGTGGTCGAGGATGAGCATCAGATCATCTCCTCGGCCTTGCGCTTCTTGGCTTCCTTTTCCAAGCGGCGCTTGTATTCGATGCGGAACTCCGGGTTGTCCTTCGGCGTCTGCTGCTGCCAGACGCCCGCCGTCGCGCCTTCGCCAACGCCCTCGAAGAACGCCTTCATGCCGTCGAAGCGCGCCTTGTTGGCGAGCGCGGCGTTGACGACGGTCGCAAGCGAGCCTGCGCCGGCCGGGCCCATCAAGGGCCGCGCCGAAATGAGGTTCGTGAAATAGAGGCCTGGGATCGCCAGCTCCTTCGCCTTCTGCACGACAGGCGTCGTGCCGATGGCGAGGTCGGGCTTGAATTCGTGGATCGCCGCGACGTCTTGCTCCAGCGAGGCCCGGAATTGGACGTGCACGCCCTTGGCTTCGAGCCATTCGCGGTCGGCGTCCGACCAGCGCGTTTTTGGACAAGCGCTGCCGACGTAATGAACCGTTGCGCCGCTCTCGATCAGCAGGCGGGCCACAAGCAGCTCGGAACCTTCATATCCCGACAGCGTGATGCGGCCATTGATCGGCTTGGCTTTGAGCGCCGCGCGGATCGCAGGGAGCACGGCATTTTTGGCTGCATCTATGCGCGAACGCACGACACCGCACGCGGCGCCGATGCCCTCGATCCAATCGGCCGTACCGTCGTATCCGACCGGCGCTGAACCGACGATAGGCCGGCCGGCTGCCTCGAACTCCCGGAAGGACGCTGTGTAAAACGGATGGATCGCGGCGACGGCGGCGCAATCGAGCGCGCTGTACAGTTCGCGCCATTCGCGCGTCGGCACAACGGGGCCTGCGGCGAGGCCCATCGGCGCCAAAATCGCGCCGATGCCGACGGGATCGGCCGGGAACATCTCGCCGACGAGCGTGACCGTCGGCAACTGGCCGCGCCCGGAGCGCGGCGCCATGACCGGTCCGTGTTCGGCTTCGCTGCGGGCGAATTTCAGCATCGCGGCGGCGAGCACGTCTTTGGCTTCCGCGTGCGTCGGGACGCCAAAGCCTGGGACGTCAATGCCGATGATGCGGACGCCGTTGATTTCCTTCGGCAGCAGCCGCAGCGGCACGCCCGACGCCGTCGGCACGCAGAGATTGATGATGACGACCGCGTCGTATTTGTCGGGATCGGCGAGCTTGTACGTCGCGTCGCGGATGTCCTCGAACAGCTTGCCGGTGACAAGCGTCTCGGAGTTGAATGGCACGTAGCCGACGGTCCGGCGCGCGCCGTAGAAGTGCGACGTGAACGTCAGCCCGTACACGCAGCAGGCCGAGCCCGAGAGCACCGTCGCCGTGCGGCGCATGCGCAGCCCGACGCGCAAGGAACCAAACGCCGGGCACATGCTTTGCGGCTGATCGTGCGGGCCGGTTGGATAATCTTTCGCGTATTGATCGAGCGTCTCGCTCTTGCCGGCAGCCTTGGCCGCTTCGAGCATCTGCGCCTTGCCGGAGTGACAGCCAAGGCCATCCGTCTGCGCGGCGGCGGCGTTGAATTCGGGCGGCGCGCTTGTGTCGTTCGTGATCGCGACCTCGGACGCGGCGTCGTAAACGATCTCTGTCGAGACCGTTCCGCTATCGCCGCTCTTGAGGTCCAAAGCCGTCATTGACGCACTTTCAGTTCCGCTTCTCGATCACACAGTCTCGTAAACCACTTCGAGCGATGGCTTCTCGACCACCGTTCCGCCGCACATGTCTTCGAAGCTTGCAGGCTGCAGCGTCACGCCGCGTCCGACGACATCGGCCTTGAACAGGCCAAGCAAGCCGTCCTGCGTCAGCGGCGTCGGTCGCACGGGCGGCGCCACGGCGACGTTCGCCGCGAGTTCCGCGAACAGCGGTCCCCATTCGCTCTCGCTGGTGCCGATGATCTGGTAATTGGCGCTTTTGCGCCGGATGTCGTCGTGCGCCGGGATCGCGGCCAGCACCGGAATGCCGGCGGCTTCGGCGAAGGCTTGCGCTTCGCCGGTGCCGTCGTCCTTGTTGACGATCATGCCGGCGACGCCGACGTTGCCGCCGAGTTTGCGGAAATATTCAACCGCCGAACAGACGTTGTTGGCGACGTAGAGCGACTGGAGATCGTTCGAACCGACGACGATGACTTTCTGGCACATATCGCGCGCGATCGGCAGGCCGAAGCCGCCGCACACCACGTCGCCAAGGAAGTCGAGCAGCACGTAGTCGAAGCCCCACTCGTGGAAGCCGAGCTTTTCGAGTAGTTCGAAGCCGTGGATGATGCCGCGTCCGCCGCAGCCGCGGCCGACTTCCGGTCCACCGAGCTCCATCGCGAACACGCCGTCGCGCTTGAAGCAGACGTCGGAAATTTTGACGTCTTCGCCGGCGAGTTTTTTCTTAGCCGACGTTTCGATGATCGTCGGCGTCGCGCGGCCGCCGAACAAAAGCGACGTCGTATCGCTCTTCGGATCGCAGCCGATCAGCAGCACGCGCTTGCCCTGCTGCGCCATCATGTACGAGAGGTTGGCCAGCGCGAAACTCTTGCCGCTGCCGCCTTTGCCGTAGATGGCGATGATCTGCGTTTCCTTGGTCTGGCTGCCCGCCTCCGGCACGGGATCGGGCTCGATCGCGGCTTCGGCTTTCAGGAAATCCGCCATCGTCGGCTGCTTCGCGCGTTTCGCCGGCGCCGTCATTGTGTCGCCGCAGGAACTCATGAGCAGTGTCTCCAATCCAAAATCATCTTGAGGCAGTTCGGATCGTTGAAAGCGGTCGAATAGGCGGCGCTCGCCTCGACGGCGTCGACCCGGTGCGTGATGAGCCCGTCGAGCGAGAGCTGCCCGTCCTCGACGAGGTTGCGCACGGCGCGCATGTCGGATTCGCGCCACTCGGCCGCGACGCGAATGCGCGCCTCTTTCATGAAGGCCGGCGGGAAGGCGAACGACAGCGGCTCGCTATAGAACCCGGCAAGGACGACTTCGCCCTGCGGCGCCAGGTGCGCAATCAGCGTGTTGAGCAGCCCGGAGTCGCCGCTCACGTCATAAACCGAGTGATAGTTTCGGCGCGTTTCTGTCGCCGGACTGATGACGGCATAGCCCTCGGCGCCCTCGGCGCGATCAGGATTGCTTTCCCAAACGACCGGCGGATCGCCGTCATGCAGCAGCGCAAGGCGCGCGAGGAGCCGGCCGAGCACGCCATGGCCGACAATGAGGTCGGGCCGCTTGGCGCCGGGCGCCGCAATCGCGTGATAGGCGGTGGCCGCCAGCGCAAATAGGACGCCCTGCTCGCCGATGGCGTCGTCGAAGCGCCAAGCCCGTTGCGCCGGCACGACGAGGCGGGAGGCGGCGCCGCCAAAAAGCCCCTTGATATCGCCGAAGCATTTGGCGCCGGGCACGAACACACGGTCGCCGACTTTCTTGTCGGCGGCGGCGCCCGCGTCACTCACCCGTCCGACGGATTCATAACCCGGCACCAGCGGATAGCCCATGCCAGGAAAGGTCGGCATCCGGCCTGACCAGAGGAGGCGCTCAGTTCCGGTGCTGATGCCGCTCCACTCGACGTCGACCACGACATCGTCTTCGCCGATTGCGGGTAACGGCAGCACGCTCAACACCAAGTGTTGAGGTTTCTCCAGAACCACGGCCGTGGTGCTCAGTGGAGGGCGCGCCATATCGAATCTTTCGGCTACTTCCCGCCGGGCGAGACGCCCGCATTAAGTGTCACTCTAGACCGACAACCCATGTTGTCAAGCGCACTTCACACTTTTCATCAGCGCTCGGCGACGATGAGGCTGGTCTGCAGTGGCATGCGGGTTTTCACGCGCCGGACATTCGCAAAACCTTCGCAGCGCAGCATTCCCGATATCGCATCGGCGGTGCGCGGACGGCCGCTGCCCATGGCCAGCAAATAGAAGCCGAAATAGGCGTCGCCGACGGTTTCGGCGCCGCCCGCGCCTGACATCGGCTCCGCGACGATGACCCGACCGCCCGGCGCCAGCGCGCGGCGCACGGCGGCGAATAGCCGGCACACGGGCTCATCATCATGGTCGTGGATAATTCTGACGAGAGAGATCAGGTCGGCGCCTTCCGGCAACGGGTCATTGAAAAAATCGCCGCCGTAGGCTTGAACGCGGCTGCCGAGCCCGGCGCGGACGAAACCTGCGCGCGCACGTTCGGCGACGGCCGGCAGATCGAACAGCATCAAGTCGAGATGCGGGGCGCGCGCCGCGACGGCGCGCAGAAACGTGCCGTCGCCGCCGCCGACATCCAGCAATCTGCGATGCTGGCGAAGAGGATAGGCGGCAAGCACGTCTTCGGCGATCAGCGTCTGTGATGCCGACATCAGCGCCGTGTAGTCCGCGACGCGGTCGTCCGTCAGATCCTCCGGTCCGTGCGATCTGGCGTAGGCCCAGTATCGCGACAGTTCACCGTCTCCACGCTCGCTGCGGAGCAGCGCAACCGGGTCGGCCAAATCGGCATAAAGCATCGCGTGATGCTGAATCATTTTGACGATGCCGGGATTGCCGTCGATGACGGCGCCGTGCGGACCGAGGCCGTAGCGGTCGGCGCCTATGCGATCGACGAGCTTCAGCGCCACGGCGGCGTCGAGGAGCCGCCGCGTCGCATCATGCGTTAGCTCGAGTTTTGGGGCCAGGGCGGCGACGTCGCTCGGACCGGCGCGCAAATGCGAAAAGACATCAAGTTTGACGCATGCAAACAGGATTTGCGAATAGACGAAGCCGGCGCAAAGATCGAACACCTCGCGTGCGCGCTTTTGCGCGATCGGCCGCGTCAACGGCAAGGCGGCGGCGAAGCGCTGGAATTTGAGGCTTGAAAGCAGCGAATTGCGCGCCGCGCGCGTGCGATCGGTCAATCGCGAAATTAAAGACGACTCTGAGTCGCGTGACATAGCGGTCGGCGCGGTTTTGCGCTCCTCCGCGCTCACGCGGCGCGTTGCGCCACGCCCTTCGGCACAAAGGCCTTCGACGCCGCCATGATGATGCCGCGCAATTCCTGCGCACCCGGACACGGCGGGATCGATCCGACGGCTTCGCTCAATAGCTGCTGCAGGCGATCGACAGCGCCCGATAGTCCAAGCTCCGCGGTCGCGCTCGGCCGATTGTGAGCCGCGTCCTGTCCCGAGGGCTTGCCCATGTCCTCGCTGGCCGTCAGCAGATCGTGGATATCGTCCGCCACCTGATATGCTTCGCCGAGGCGCTCGCCGAGCAGCCGCCAGCGATCGGGTTCGGCGCCGGCCGCAAGCGCGCCGGCGATCGTCGAGGCCGCAAACAGCGAGCCCGTCTTGGCCTTGTGATAGCGCGACAGCTGGATGCTCGGCTCATTTTCCCAGGCTTGCCCGGCGATGATGCCGTTCGGCATGCCCGTCGACCGCGCAATCGTCATGACCAATCCTGGCAAACGCGCCGGGGTCAAAGCCGCGCCGCGCGCCAAACCTTCAAAAGCCATAACGATCAGCGCATCGCCGACGAGAACCGCCTGCGACTCGCCGAAAGCCTTGTGCACCGTCGGCTTGCCGCGGCGCAGCTCGGCGTCGTCGAAACAAGGAAGGTCGTCGTGCACCAATGATGCGCAATGCAGCATCTCGATTGCCGCCGCCGCCGAATCCGTAAGAACGGGCTGATCGTCGCCGCACGCCGCAGCCACCGCCAAACAAAGCCGCGGTCGAATCCGTGCGCCGCCAGGGAAGACGGCGTAACGGATGGCCGCGGCAAGTTTGGGAGGACTTTCTGGGACCTCCGCCCGCTCGATTGCCGCCTCTAGGGCCTTCTCAATTCGCGTGGTGGCGTCCATGGGGGCCTCTCGCGCGCGGAGCCGTCAAATCATATGGTCGCATTCTACTGTCAGCCAATATAGACATTGGCCGTCGGACGGCGCAACGACATATTGGCGGGCATGTTGAACGCACTGGGCAAAAATCTGACCGTCGACGCCGGACCCGATTTCTCGCAAGGCGTCGCCCAGAATGGTTACGCCTGGTGGTACGTCGACGCCCTGAGCGACGACGGCCGGCACGGCCTGACCATTATCGCCATGATCGGCAGCGTGTTTTCGCCCTACTATGCGCGCGCCCGGCGACGCGGCCTCGGCGATCCCGAAAATCATTGCGGACTCAACGTCGCTCTCTACGGCCGGGCGGGAAAACGCTGGGCGCTGACGGAGCGAGGCCGGGGCGCGATCTTCCGGTCGGAGCGCGAACTGGCGATAGGACCCAGCCGCGTCCACTGGGACGGAACCGATCTCGTCATAGAGATCGACGAAGTGACCGTCCCTATTCCCTCACGCCTACAAGGCGCGGTCCGGCTCTCGCCGGCGGCGATGACGCGCGAGACGTTTACGCTCGCCGAAAACGGCCGGCATCGCTGGCGGCCTATCGCGCCCTATTCGCGCGTCACAGTCGACATGAAGCGCCCCGGTTTGACGTGGTCGGGAAACGGCTACTTCGACTGGAACAGCGGCGAGCGTGCGCTTGAAGTCGACTTTTCAGGTTGGCATTGGTCGCGCGCGACCTCATCGTCGGGCGCCACAATTTTCTATGACGGCGATCGGCGGCGCGAGGGACCATTTTCACTCGCGCTCGACATCGCGCCAGATGGAACCGTGCGACGGCTGGAGCCGCCGCCTCTCTCGCGGTTGCCAACGACGCCAATCTGGCGCATCGCGCGCACGACGCGTTCGGATGCCGCAGCCGCAGCGCGCCTTGTGGAAACTTGCGAAGATACGCCGTTCTATGCGCGTTCGATTGCCGACCTCACGATTGGCGGGCGGCCCACGCGCGCCATGCACGAAAGTCTGTCGCTTGATCGATTCGACACGGCCTGGGTGCAGTGCCTGCTGCCGTTCCGGATGCCGCGCGCGGCCTCGTGGACCAATCGTTAGAGGTTTACTCGGCGGCTCTCGGAGCAGGCGCCTCGCCGGCCTGCCGCGCATCCTTTGCCGCGTCCGCCGGCCGATCGAGCCTCTTGCAATACCATTCGAGGATCAGCCAGCCGACGCCAAATGCGAGAACCACGAAGAATTCCAGAAACGCCAGCGGCCAGTGAGACATCGCAGCGCCCCCCGATCAATCGCGACCCAACGACTCGCGCGCGGCGTTCGGCGGCGGGTTGGGCCCATTGCGCGCATCCTCGCGGATCGACTTGCGAACTGCATGGAGTTCATACCCGAGCAGCGCCAGCGCAATGGCGAACACCAGAGAAATTTCGATCAAACCAAATGACGTGGCCACTGCGTCGGCTCCGATCTGCCAGCCAAACGCCGGACCTCAGGATGAATACGAGGCGGCGTTCGTCCCGGTTTCACCCGACGCGCGCTGACGCGGCATCCTGGGCCTGATCGCGACCGAGCGCCGAGAAAGCCGTCTTGACGATGCCGTCGGCGTCTAGACCGGCATTGGCGTACATGACTTCGGGTTTGTCGTGGTCGATAAAGCGGTCAGGCAACGCCAACGTGCGTACTTTAAGGCCGTTGTCGAGCAAGCCTGCGTTGGCCAAGTGGTGCAACACGTGGCTGCCGAATCCGCCGACGGAGCCTTCTTCGATGGTGATGAGTACCTCGTGATTGCGTGCAAGCCGCTCGATTAGATCGTGATCGAGCGGCTTCATGAAGCGCGCGTCGGCGATCGTTGTCGACAGTCCGCTGGCCGTCAATTGGTCGGCGGCCTTGTGGGCTTCGCCGAGCCTGGTTCCGAGCGCCAGGATGGCGACCTTCGATCCTTCGCGCAGGATGCGGCCCTTGCCAATCTCAAGCGGAACGCCTTCGGCCGGCATCTCAACGCCGACGCCTTCGCCGCGCGGATAGCGGAACGCACTCGGCCGATCGTCAATGGCGGCGGCGGTGGCGACCATGTGCTTCAGCTCGGCCTCGTCGCTTGCCGCCATGATGACGAAATCGGGCAGGCAGCCAAGATAGGCGAGATCAAACGATCCTGCATGCGTTGGCCCATCGGCCCCGACAAGACCCGCGCGATCGATCGCAAACCGCACGGGCAGCTTCTGTATCGCGACGTCGTGGACGACCTGGTCGTATCCGCGCTGCAGGAACGTCGAATAGATCGCGGCGAACGGCTTCATGCCTTCGGACGCCAAGCCGGCGGCGAACGTCACGGCATGCTGTTCTGCGATGCCGACGTCGAACGTGCGATCGGGAAACGCCTTGCCGAAGAGATCGAGACCGGTGCCATCCGGCATCGCCGCCGTGATCGCGACTATGCGGTCGTCCTTCTTCGCCTCTTCGATCAGGCTTTCAGCGAAAACGCGCGTGTAAGATGGCGCAGCCGGCTTCGGCTTCACTTGCGCGCCGGTGACGACATTGAACTTGGCGACGCCGTGATACTTGTCGGCGGACTCTTCCGCAGGACCGTACCCCTTGCCCTTTTTGGTGATGCAGTGGACGAGGATCGGCGCCTGATCGCTGTCGCGGACGTTCTTCAGGACCGGAATGAGCTGATCCAGGTCATGGCCGTCGATCGGGCCGACATAGTAGAACCCGAGCTCCTCGAACCACATGCCTCCCGACCAATACGTGCGCGACATTTCTTCGACCCGCGCCGCGCGCCGCTCCCACTTTTTAGGGAGCTTCTTGGCGAGCTGCTTGGCGAAGTCGCGCCAGCCGATGTAGGCGTCGCTGGACGTCATGCGCGCCAGATATTTTGACAGCGCGCCGGTCGGCGGTGCGATCGACATATCGTTGTCGTTCAAGATGACGATCAGGCGCTCGTCGCGGGCGCCGGCGTTGTTCATGGCTTCGTACGCCATGCCCGCGCTCATGGCGCCGTCGCCGATGACGCAGATAACGTTGTTGTTGGCGCCCTTGAGGTCGCGCGCTACCGCCATGCCGAGGCCGGCCGAGATCGACGTCGACGAATGTGCGGCGCCGAACGGATCGTATTCGCTCTCCGCGCGCTTTGTGAAACCGGAAAGCCCGCCGCCCTGGCGCAGTGTGCGGATGCGGTCGCGCCGTCCCGTGATGATCTTGTGCGGATAGGCTTGATGACCAACGTCCCAGATCAACCGATCGCGCGGCGTATCGAAGAGGTAGTGGATCGCAGTCGTCAGTTCGATGACGCCGAGACCGGCCCCGAGGTGGCCTCCGGTCACGGACACGGCGTCGAGAAGTTCGTCGCGCAATTCGTCAGCAAACTGGCGGAGGTCGCCGACGTCCAGCTTGCGAAGGTCTTCAGGCGTTGTGACCTTGTCCAGCAGCGGCCGCGACGGCAACCCGGGAGCTGGCGTATGGGCGTTCATGGCGGTCACTCCATGGATAGACCGACCTGCGGGGCTTTCGCCGCGACGGTCGGCGGATAGGGGAAATCTTGAACAGCGGGTTTTCGCTGCGGCGTTCGCGTTCGAGGCTTGACGGTCAGTACGACATTTGGGGCAACCGCGTCATCCTCCATCACCTTCGAAACGTTGAGTTCAGGCGGCATGCGATAGTGCGTTTTCGCCAATAACCATGACGCATATCCGCCCACCAGAGCGAGCGTGCCGGCAAGGTCAAACAGCGTGAAATACGCAACAGGCTGAAGGATATAGTAAGCGAAGCACAGTTTAAGTGTAAACCATCCGAGCGCGACGAGAACGACCGGCGCCACCATTTCTCCCAGCGCCGCGACGGAGTCGGCCGCAACCGGCCTTTCGGCTGGGCGGCCGTCTCGCACGGCTTCGGTGCGAGCGGCCCGAACGCGCGCGCGGTGCGCCTGCGCGACCATGAATAAATAGGCACCGCAGACGCCAAGACTTGCGCCGATCCAATATTTCATGTTGACGCCTCCGCTCTCAAGGCCGCGCCGCGCGATTGCTGCGACCGGATCCGTTCCGCGCGCGCCGCGCGCTCGCGTTGCTCAAGCCGTTCGAGGATTTCCAAAAGCACCAGCGCCTTGGCGCGGACGTCCCACCACGGCGCGTCGGAATTTTCCAGTCCGTATGGATCGAGCGGTTGCGTCGGTCGACTGCCGGCTGCAACCAGAAACGCCGCTTCCGCCAAGGCCGGCGCGCGCGACGATGCGCGCGGCATCGGGGCGGCGGCGAGCGCGCGGAACAGCAGCTGCAGCTTGCGCCTTGCGGGCACGACAGCGCGTTTCGACACCGAGTCAAGACCTTGTCGGCCGACTTCATGGCCGATGCCGGCGTAAAGGTAGCGCGCCGCGTAGATGCCCGGGCGACAATCCGAAGGAAGTCGCGCGATGCCGGCGCCGGCACGGTCATAGAGTCGTTCGGCGACATCGAGCAGTCGCGCAGTGACGGACGCCACCTGCGGCGTGAAAACCGGCGCGGCCAACCACGCGTCGGGGTCGACGCCTGCGTCGCGCATCCAGCGGCGGGGCAAATAGAGGCGTCCGTTGCGCGCATCTTCGCCGACGTCGCGGGCGATGTTGGTCAACTGCATCGCAACGCCGAGATCCGTCGCCCGCGCCAGATCATCCGGCGTCCGCCTGTTCATCAGCAGCGCCATCATGGCGCCGACCGTGCCTGCGACGCGGGCCGCGTAAGCTTGAAGGTCTTCGAGATCTTCGTATTGGCGGCCCTCCGCGTCCCACGCGAAGCCTTCCAGCAAGGCCTCTGGAATTTCGCGCGGGATCGCGTATTCCGAAACGGTCGCGGCGAAGGCTCGGTCGGCAGCGAGGTCTATGGGTTGGCCGGCGTAGGCGAGATCCAGTCGCCGCGTCAGATCGCTCAGTCCATTGCCGTCGCCTAGATCAATGGCGTCGTCGGCGAGGCGACAGAACGCGTAGAGCGCGGTCGCCGGATCGCGAACCCGTCGCGGCAAAAGGAACGAGGCGGCGAAAAACGTGCGCGAGCCGTTGCGCAGCAGGTCGCGACAGACCTGAAGATCAGCGGCGAAGGAGTAGGCGACCGCGTCACCCATGGCTTGATCCGGCCCCCGACCGAGCGCGCTTGAAACGGCCGGGCAAGCCGGCGACGACGCAGGACTGGCGTTGAACTGTCAACATAGACTGACATTAAATCTTGTCAGGTTGCCGCATGCAAGAGGGGATCGGCGTTTTGCTCGGAAAAGCCGCGCCGCAAAAGCACATCTGCACGTCAGATCAAGCCCGAACGCCGCGCGACGGCCAGGATAATCTCGGCGACAGTCTCGGGGCGCTCTTCATGCGCGAGATGACCGACGGCGGCGATGGTCTCGATCCGTGCATTTGGCAGGATGCGCTGCGTGAATTCAGCGTCGGCCGGCGGTACGGCCTGATCGTTGGTTCCGACGACCAGCGTCAGCGGAGTCGAAAGTTTCGGCAGATCGCGCGTCAGTGCGTCGAGGTCCCATCGCGCCATCATGCCGAGCGCGGCGGCGCAATGACCGGGCGACGCGAATAGACGCCGGTAGAATTCGACGTCGTCCGGCTTCACGCGCGATCCGGTGCCCTCCAGCAAGCGCTCGACGGCGGATGGGTCCGCTCCGCGCCATGCAAATAAGCGAGGAACGACCGGATTGAGGAAAAGTAGCTTGGCGAGCGGCGAAAAGACTTGCCCGGCGAAGCCTTGAAACGGACGAAGTGCGCCGTTGACGCTGACGATGGCGTTCGGCGCGATCAGACCGTCCAAAGTCATGCGCAACGCGACGGCGGCGCCGGCCGAATGACCGACGGCCACAACAGGCGCGATGGCCAGTGCTTTGAGAAGGGCGCCAACCGACTTGGCCATGCCCGGCAACGTGTAACTGTCCATCGGCGGAGGACCGGTGAACCCGTGGCCCGGCAGATCGGGCAACACCAACGTAAAGTGAGGAACGAGCGACGGCGCGATGTGTCGCCATGAGTGCGTCGACGCGCCGGTTCCATGGAGCAGCAGGACGGGCGGCCCGGAGCCGAGAACCTGAACGTGCCAGCGGATGTCGCCCGCTATAACGAAACGGCTGGCGGACCGGTTCGGCCAATCACGACCATCCCTTTCGAAGTCCAGCCGATCCATCTCCGCCCCGATTGTCGCCAGCGACGCTGATCATCCGCCGGCAGAGCGGCGCACGGCCGGATCAAACGCCGCCGCCTTGACGGCTCGCGAAAGCGAGGCGGCGTCGGCGTGCGGCAACGGCAAGTAGATGGCGGCCATCGCCTTCGCAAGCTTTTCCGATTGGTCGGCTGGGTGCGGCGAGGTGTCGATCACGAGACTTGAGACGCCCGCCAGCGCCAACACGCGCGCGGACGCAAGGGCGTCGGCTTCAGCCTTCGGCCGGCCGGGCGCGCCGTCGCGCGCAATGTTGGCGCGCCCGTCCGTCAGCACGATCACGTTCGGCGTCTGGCCCTTGCGCCGCACCATATCGGCCAGCTCGGATGCGGCGGCAAGGCCGTGCGCCAGCGGCGTCCCGCCGCCGCCGGGCAGACCCGCGAGGCTCCGCTTGGCGCGCGCAAGAGATCGTGTCGGCGGCAGCAGCAGTTCAGCTGATTTGCCGCGAAAGGCGATCAGAGCGACCTGATCCCGGCGCACATAGCAATCGGCAAGCAGCAGCTCGACAGCGCCTTTCGCCTCCGCCAAGCGATTGAGCGCAGACGAACCCGATGCGTCGACGAGGAAAATCGTCGTCGTCTCTGCCGGATTGTTGAAGCGCGTGATGCGGAAGTCGTCTTTGCGGACTTCGACGCGCCGCTTGCGATCTTCGCTCGCCACCATCTTGAGCGCCGCCTCGCGCCGGCGCAGCGGCTGCCAAACGGCGGCGGCGCGCAACGTCTCGACCAGATTGAGCCGCGCGCCGGACTTGAGTTCGCCGCGGCGCACGCCGACCGGCCTGCCGTGACGCACGGACGCCTGCTTGGCGCCGGCGCGACCTGCCGTCTTGCCGCGCGCGCGTCGCGTCTGCTCGATCTGCAACGCTGCGAGCAGACCTTTCGGGATAGCCGCTTTCGCGGCTTCGAGAATCATATCCTGCAATTGGTCTTCGTGCAGTTGTTCGTCATCGGGCGGTGGAGCGTCCGACGAAGGCGGCGGTTCGGGCTGCTGTTGCTCTTGCGGTTCATCGGCGTTCGACGGCGGCGCCTGAGTGGCGCGCGGCGCCAGCACGAGCTGAGCCGCCAGCGCGGCGTCGGAGGCGCTCACGACGTCGCGGGCGTCAAGAGCGGCAAGTATGCGCGCTGCCGCAACGGCAAATAGCGATGCGCGCAAGGAGCCAACGCCCATCGCAATGGCCGCGGCGCATAACGCCTCAATCACATCGTCGCCGATCGTCACGCGCCGGGCCATCGCACGCGCGTTGGCGATGTTGGCGATATCCGCGTCGGTCACGAGCGCTTCGCGATGTGAGACGACGTCGAGATCGAGAATAAAGGCTTGCCGCTCGAGCAGCGACGGCGGCGGCCCCTCGTCGTCCGTCACGCTCTCGTCAAATGAAATGATTCCGAAGCTGGACGAGGTTTTGGAATCGAAGCCATCGCGTTGCGTCACGACGCATTTTCGGTCGATGGCGCCGGACACCCGCGCCGCCGCGGCGAACGGCATCCGTTCGGCGCTTTGCAGAACTAGAACGCCGCCGTCCGCTTCGGCGAGCAGGCCCGATTGCGCGATCGGCTTGCCGGCCTTCAACGTCGCCGCGAGATCGAGCCCGCCGAGCAGCCGCTCGTCGGTCACGTGCAGCGGTACGCGGCGCATTGGCGATCCCGGCTGCAGCAGCGAACCAAATAGCGTCATCCATCTATCGCGGACCACGCCAGAGCGACATCGAATCGAAGCGCCGCCAAGACCCGCCGGATCGACGGCAAGGCACTGCGCCGCGCGGATCGCCAGTTCCCAGGCGTCCGCCGCAGAGGACGCCGGCTCGGTCATACCGCTTTCCGTTCGACGACGGGCTCGAAGAGTTCGCGCACCGCGCGCTCGACCCGCACGGTCGAGCCTGAGTCGTCGAGCGGATTGCGGCGCAGGCGATGACGCAATGCCGGCGCGGCGACCTTTTGAATATGGGCATCGCTGACTTCGCGGTCGCCCTCCAGCGCCGCAAGCGCGCGCGCCGCGCGCAGCAAAGTGAGTTCACCGCGAAGCCCATCGGTTCCGAGCGCCATGCACAGCCTGGCGCCCGTCTCAAGCGCGGCATCGGCTACTTTGACGTTGGCAAGCCGTTTGCGCGCCGCAACAAGTTCGGAGCGTATCTTGGCGTCCTGCATCGCGAAGCGCGCGGTGAACGCCGCTCGATCGCGCTCAAAGGCGTCACGGCGCTTCACGACCTCGACGCGCGTCGCGACATCGGCCGGCGTTCTCACCTCAACAGACAGTCCGAATCGATCCAGCAGCTGAGGGCGGAGCTCGCCTTCTTCAGGGTTGCCGCTGCCGACGAGCACGAAGCGCGCCGGATGGCGCACGCTGAGCCCTTCGCGCTCCACGACGTTCTCGCCCGACGCCGCGACGTCGAGCAGCAGATCGACCAGATGATCTTCAAGAAGGTTGACTTCATCGATATAGAGAAACCCGCGGTTCGCCTTGGCCAAAAGACCGGGCTCGAAGGATTTCTCGCCGTGGCTCAGCGCGCGCTCGAGGTCGAGCGCGCCGACAACGCGATCCTCTGTGGCTCCCAGAGGCAGATCGACGACCGGCACGGGAACTTCGACGATTTCAAATGGCGCCGACGCCGACGCGGCGCTCGCCCTGTCCTTTGCCTCGGGATCGCTGTTGTAGGGGCAGCCCTTGATCGCCTTCATCGGCGGCAGCAAGGCGGCGAGCGCGCGCACGGCGGTCGACTTTCCAGTGCCGCGATCGCCGAAAACGAGCACGCCGCCGACGCTTGGGTCGGTCGCGGCGATCAGCAGCGCCAACTTCATTTCGTCCTGCCCGACGATCGCAGAGAATGGAAACAACGCCGTCATCGCAGGAGCTTTCTCGCCGCTTGAATGGACGGGGCGAGATTGGCAACAGAGTGGGGTCGAGCGCAAGCGCTAAGCTGCGTTCGCGGCGGGAACGTTAACAGCGCGGTCGTCAAGCAAGCTGCAGGACTTACTTGCGGGCGATGGCGAAGTCCCGAAGCACGTTCGCTTCGAGCTGAACTTCGTCGAGTCGATGTTTCAGAACGTCGCCGATGCTGATCAGTCCGATCAACGCTCCATGAACGACAACCGGAAGGTGCCGTATGCGCCGCTGGGTCATGACTTTCGCGACCGCGGCGACGCCGTCGTCCGGGCCGCATGTCACCACCGAGCGAGTCATCAGATCGGACACCTTCATCGCTCCAAGCTCGACGCCGTACTCGGCGAACCCTCTTACGAGGTCGCGCTCGGAAATGATGCCTTTCAATGAGCCGTCCGGCGCGCGTACAACCATGGCGCCGACGCGCTCCACGTTGAGCCCATGCGCGAACGCCTTCATCGTGGCGTCAGGTTCGATCGTCTTGACCGACGATCCCTTAATTTTGAGAATGTCTGCAACACGCATCGTTTCACTCCCGTCGGGCTCCGAAGACGCTTCGGTGAACCCCGCGTGGAACCGCTGCAGGCTAGCGATCAGATCGCTTCGTTGATCGGCGCTCAGCGTCTTGTCGCGCCGCTGATCGTTCGAGGATAGCACGGCCGGCAGGTCGTCGAATACCGTTGTGCTGACTGAGAGCCCTCGTTCGCTGCAAAAAGCGCTCGGGGTGTTAATGACGCGAAAACCCGCTTGTTCGGCGCCGCGCGCGCCAGATGCGGTCGCTTCGAGCGCAATACAGCAATCGGGTCGAAGGCCCAGCGCGTCTCGCGCGGCAGCGTACAACTGCACATTGGCGGCGTCCGCGTCACCCTCGCTCTCTTCGCCGGCGGCGACGATCGTGAAGGCATCGGTTGCCCATCCTCCCAGCGTGTTGCGCAACAGCCGTTCGGCGTCAGCCCGCTTCAACATCGAGGTCAGCGCGAGGCGCAGGCCTTCTTGTCGCGCGGCGATGACGAGATCGCGGATGCCGGGACGCGGCTCCGCCTTCGAGCCTTCAATCAGTTCGCCGAAGAGCTTTGAGGCCCTGCGGTCCATCGCTTTGATGAGTTGCGAGACGTCCTGCGTTTCGGGCCGGCCCTTCAAAGCCTGGCGAACGAAATAGGCCATGCGGGCGCGCGCCGCCCCAAATCGCTGCGACGCGGCAAACTGATCGCGCGTGAAGGTCCACGCGAACCCGGCTTCGGAGAAAACCTGAGCAAAAGCCTTTGCGCGAAGGTCTTCCGTCTCTGCGAGCGCGCCGTCGGCGCGAATGATGATGGCTTCGAGCGCCATGCCGCCGCTTTCCGATCCAGCCATTTTTGGCTCAATGGATCGGTCTAGACAGGGTCAGCCCGAATTCCAACGCGACTTAAGGTCTGCAAGATGGGCGGCCAGAGAGGCTGCGAGGGCGCCGCCGATCCAAGTCCAAGGCGCCCCCGTCAATGCCAGGCGCAGCGCTAGGAACAGGCAGACGCCGGCCGTAAGATTGCTCAAGACCTGCCGCGCTGGAATGCCGCGTCCCGTCGCTCTGGCGTAGGCGATCAGGGCGACAGCCTCTATCGCCATAAGCGCGATCACGATATCGGCGATGCGGCCAGACTGAAACAAGTCCTGCAACGGCGATTGCCCTCAGTGACCTCTTGCGCCCGGCGAACGTATCGGCCAGCGCTCACTTCTCGGTCGGCACAACGCCGAACAGATGGCCGAGATCCTTGAAGAAGATTCGGACGTGCGCCATCGGCCTGCGGCGCACCAACTCCTTGTGCATGTACGATTGCCACGTGAGCTGCTGGACGTCGCGGTCGCGGCAGATGTCGACGAACCGCTCGCGGCGGCGATCGCTGCTGTACCAGAAATACTGCATGATCCCGAGCACCCAGAACACGAGGCCGTGCGCCTTCATGAATCGCTTGCGCGCCATCGCGAGTTCTCGCGCGTCGCCGGTTTCGAGGAACGCGTGCGCTGCATCGGCCGACAGGCGGCCGCCGTACATCGCATAGTAGATGCCTTCTCCGGACGCCGGAGCGACGACGCCGGCGGCGTCGCCGGCGAGAATGACGTCGCGTCCGTTGTCCCAACGCTTCAGCGGGCGCAGCGGAATGGGCGCGCCCTCGCGCCGGATCGTTTCGTTGCCCTCAAGGCCTGTCAGATCGCGCAGCGCGCCGACGGCCGAGCGAAGCGAAAATCCCTTGTGAGCCGATCCGGTGCCGATGCTCGTGGTCTCGCCGTGCGGGAAGATCCAGGCGTAGAAATCCGGCGATAGCGTTCCTTGATAGAACACGTCGCATCGCTGCGCGTCGAATGGCGAGCCGTTCTTCGGCTGGGTTGCGACGCCGACTTTTGGCGAACGGACGATCTCGTGGTACGCGAACACGAACGGCGTCTTCTCCGATCCCGGAATTGCCTGGCGGCCAACGGCCGACAGCGCGCCGTCGGCGCCGATAACGCACCGCGCGCGCACGCTTTCGCGCACGGCTTCCGGCGCGCCCTTCGGGCGATACGACACGACGGAAACCCCATCCTTGTCGCGCGACAGCGTCTCGAACGTGCCGGTTCGCCGCTCAGCGCCAGTTTCAGCGGCCCGCTCGCGCAGCCACTCGTCAAAAACGTCCCGATCCACCATGCCGACATAGCCGGCCCCGTCGATTGGCATGTCGACCTGCTTATTCGCCGGCGAGATGATGCGCGCCGACGTGACTTTGGCGACGATCAACGAGTCGGGAATGGCGAAATCTTTGATGAGACGCGGGGGCACCGCGCCGCCGCATGGCTTGATGCGTCCGGCGCGATCCAGCAGCAGGACCTTGTGGCCTTTCGCGGCCAGATCGGTCGCGGCCGTTGCGCCGGAGGGACCTCCGCCGACGACGACGACGTCATAGATCTCTCTGCTTCCTGCGGCTTGCTCGCTCATAGGAGCCTCACTTCATGGGTGGTCATGCAAAGCTATGTCGTGACGACGCGTCAGGGACGTCCTGGAGCTTGTCGCCGCTGGCCGTGACGAGCCGAGCGGCGAGCGCGGCGGCGAAGAGGAACAGCACGCCTTCAATGGCGAAGACGCTGCCGTAGGCGAGGGCCGCGTCGTTCGTCAATTGGCGCGCGATGTCGACGCCGAGCGTGCCGGTGAAACCGCCGAGCCCGAAGGCCATCGCCTGCGCCGCGCCCCAAAGTCCCAGGCGCGTGCCTTCGCGTGATTTCTGTCCCGATCCAGCGAGGCCCATCATCGAGCCGATGGCGGCGACGGCGAAGGCGCCGTTGGCGGCGCCGAGAGCGAACACTGCAGGATTGAGCAACGCCAGATTTCCAGAGAGCCCGACCAGTGAGATTGCGATCAAGGCGACGGCAGAAGCGACACATCCCCAGACGGTCCAGCCTCGCATCGAGCCGAGTCGCGTTCCGGCATACCGGGAGCCAACGACGCCCGCGGTCAACATGCCGAGAAACACGCCCTGATGCTGAACGCCGGAAAGGCGCGTGGTCTCGCCGGGGGTGAGCCCAAACACGAGTCCGGCAAATGGTTCGAGGATCAGGTCTTGCGCGTTGTAGGCGAGCATGGCGACGAAGACGAAGATGGCGAAGCGGCGCGACTGCGTTTCGGACCAAACCTGAGCGATGGCGGCGCTGAAGGGCGGCGCTTCGGCTGTCGCCGCGGCGCTCGGCGTTGAAACGGTCGATCCTTCGAGACCAAAAACAGCCAGCACAGTGACGAGGAAGGCGACGCATGCGACGCCGGCCGCGACGGCCATCAAGCGCTCGAACGAGAACGGGTCGAGCAACTTGCCCATCACGATGCTGGTTACGATGATGCCGGCGATCATCATCAGCCAAACGATCGCCGCAGCGACCGGCCGGCGCTCAGGGGCGACGCGCGTCGCAAGCAGCGCCAGCAGGTTCGTGCCCGACGCGCCGACGCCGATGCCAATCAGCGAATACGCGAGGATGGCGGCTGCGACGCCAAGCGTCACGTCGCTCGCCATCAGCGCGGTCGCCGCAGCGGCGCCGGCGCCGCCGACCGTCAATATCGCCATGCCGCCGATGATCCACGGCGTACGCCGGCCGCCAACGTCGGAGCCGTAGCCCCAGCGCGGCCGCAGAGCCTGAATTGCGTAATGCAGTCCGACGAGCGCGCCGGGAAGAATTGCGAGAAGAGACAATTCGACGACCATGACGCGGTTCAGAGTCGAATTGGTGATTGCGACCATCGAGCCCAGCGCCGTCTGGACGAGACCAAGTCGAACGATGCCGATCCAGCCGAGTTCCTGGCGCATCGGTCAGCCCCCTGCGAGCAACGCGCGCACGGCGAACGCGCTGACCAGCATGCCGAGTACATAGAGCGTGACCCCGGTGGCGTTGTACCAGGGAGCAAGCTCGCGCGGCTGCTTCAGGAGTTTCGCCATCAACGCGAGTTGCGCCGCGACAAGGGCGGCGACCACGACGGCGTGGACAGGCATCTCCCACGTCGCAAGCAGGCCAACGACGACCAACTGCGGAACCGCCATCACGATGCAGGCCAGCCGCCCTGCGCGCTCGACGCCGAGAAGGACGGGAAGCGAGTTCACGCCCATCTGCCGGTCGCCTTCGACCGACTTGAAGTCATTCAAGGTCATGATGCCGTGCGCGCCGAAGGAATAGAGCGCGGCAAGCGCGATAATCCGCCAATCGGGCAGACCGCCGACGATCACGACGGCGCCGGTAAACCAGGCGAGACCCTCATAGCAGATCGCGCATGCGGCGTTGCCCCACCAGCCGTTCTGCTTCAAGCGCAGCGGCGGCGCGCTGTACGCCCAGGCGAGCGCCAAGCCGACGATGGCAGCTAGAACGCCCCACGCGCCGAGCGCGATCGACACCAGCAACGACAGACCAGTCCACGCGATTGCGATGTAGAGGCCCCAGCGACCCGGAATTCTGCCCGAGGGGATGGGCCGGCCCGGCTCGTTGATCGCGTCGACGTGACGGTCGAACCAATCATTGACGGCTTGGCTGGCGCCGCAGACCAGAGGCCCGGACAGCAACACGCCGGCGACGAACACGGGCCAATTCGCGCTCGAAAAAGAAAAGCCGGCCGAGACCAGCCCGCACATGAACGCCCACATCGGCGCAAACCACGTGATCGGCTTCAACAGCTCGAGCACGACGGCAGGATCAGGACGCGACACGGTCAGCGCTGGCTGGGCCATGCAAGGACGATACGCGCGCGGTTTGGGGCTGTCAATTTGCGCTTACACTTCGCGCGGCTAGAAATTCTGACAGTTTTCGCGATGAACCGGGACGCTCGCTTTATGCGTCGTCGTCTTCGCCGTTCAAGTCGCCGAGGCCGTAGCGGCGCAGTTTCGAATAGAGGCCCTGGCGACTGAGGCCGAGCATTTCCGCGGCCGAGGCCCGGTTATCGCCGGTCAATTCCAGCGCCGCTTCGATGCACAAGCGCTCAATGATGTCCGTCGTGTCGCGAACGAGCTCTTTCAACGACACGCGACCGACAAGTTCGGTCATCTGTTCCACCGAGCGAGGCAGATCGCGGCGTCCGTTGATGATCGGCTCCGGCTTGCGGCCTGTGAGGCGCACAGTGAAGCCCAGGCACGGCGAATCGCCGCCAGCAACCGAGACGGCCGACACGTCGACATCTTCGTAAGAGCCGAATTCGCCGCGAATGACGGTCGCAAAATTGCGGATCGTGCCGCGTTCCTTGAGGTTGTCGGCCAGAACTTTGACATCGACGTCATGTCGTCCGAGCCAGCGATCGAGGCTTTCGCCGAGCGCCTGTTCCTCGGAAGCGACCTGCGCAAGTTCAAGAAATGCGCTGTTGACCTTCAAGATATTGCAGTCGAAGTCGGTCACGACGAAGCCGTCGGGCAGCTTGTCGACGAAATCGAACACCCGCGATCGATCGGCGCCGCCGCTCACCGCACGCGCGACCCCGGCCGGCGACAAGCGCACGAGAAAATGGCTGATGTTTTCTTGTCGGAACAGCGATGCGGCGACGACGAACTCCTGCTTGCTCTCAGACAGCTTGGCGACGACGTCTTCCGACCGCCCGGCGCCGCGAACCGCCGCCAAATGCGCATGAATGATCTTCGAGCCGTCGGCGTCGAACAATTCCGGGAACGAGCGGCCTCCGAGCCGTTTGACGGCGGCGCTGAGCAAGCGCGTCGCGGCGGGATTTGATTCGACGATCTTCATGCTGGCGGCGTCGACCACCAACACGGCTTCGCCGGCCACCTGGAACAGCAATCTATAGCGGGTTTCGGCGTGGCGAAGACGCGAATACTCCCGCTCCATATTCTGCTGCGTCTCGACGAGCCGCTGCTGCAGAGCCGCCACGGCGCGCAGATCGCGGCCCACGGCGACGATGCGCCCATTCTCGCCAACTTCGATCGCCGAATAGCGAATGGGAATGTCGCCGCGCCGCGACGGGTGGTTGACCTGTCTCGAACGCGGCAGCTGCTTCGCGCCGATGGCGTCACGCAACATGTCTTCGATTTTGACGCGACTTTCGACCGTTACGGTCTCGATCCACCGCTGGCCGACCCACTTGCCCCAGCCTTCAGCCGCGAGATCCTCGCTGCCGACGGCCACGTCCCGAATGACGCCCTTTGCGTCGACGACGAGCGCAATGTCGGCGGCGGCGGCGATCAGTTTCGCAGCCGCTTCCGCGTCCAAATCTCCGAGAGTCTTTTTCGGAGCCCGGAAAGCATCCAGTGCTGCGCGGGCCGATTGCGTATCCATTCCGGCACGTATCTTCCTACTAGAGGCGTCGCTAGACCGTAAAGGTAGCGTCATACCAATCCGGTCTAGCAGGTCGCGGCCGTCAATCCGAGCAAGGCAGGAAGTCGCAGGATGGCTTCACGGCCATCTGCAGCTGTCGCGTCAGCTCCAACAACGGCGACGAGTTCGGGCCGCTCGTTGAACAAACGACCTCCAACCATGATTCCAACGGAACGATTCTTAGAGTGCTTTCGCGTCAGTTGAATTGCGGCCTTGAGAGCGTCCAAGTGGACCTCGCAGCTCAACGAAAAGCCCACAACGTCGAACTTGTGCGTGCTGACTGTCTCGCGAAGGCGCGCGGGCGTCATCGGGGCGTCATTGTGCAGTTGCCAGCCCGCCCTGCGGAAGAACTCCTGCACCATGAACAGCCCCAGCGAGTGCTGTTCGCCCGGACACGGCGCCAACAGAGCATGACGCGAGGAAAACCGGCGATCGTCCTCGTTTTCGAAGGCCGGGCTGAAGCCATAAAGCATCTGCTGCAGCCGCGTGAAGCCGACGGTCAATTCAGAGAAGTCGTAGATGTCGGCAACCCACATGTCGCCGAGGCGGCGGGCGGCCGGACCTATGACGTCAACGAATAGCGAATCCGCCGACTGACCGCGCAACTGCAGCAGTTGCAGATACGCGATTCCTGCGTCGACGGGCTGCGTCATCGCCATTTCAGCGATGATTGATACGTCATCCTGTTCCGACCCGGCGATGTCGCGTTCCGCGCGCGGCGTCCGCCCGCGATCAAGACTGTGCGCCAACATCAAGCGGGGAATGATCTCGCCTTCAATCGCACGGGCCAAAGCTGCATGCTGGTCATTGGCGCCTTTGCGCCGCATCGGCCGCACCGCTCTATAACTGACTGGGCTTCGCGCGGGGCCATAATCATCTCGGCCTCCGACCTCTGACATTGCGTCGACGAGTTGCCTGGCTCCGGCCATTTTTAGCCTCCCCTAACCCCGCCATGTCCCCAGTATTTTTTATACGTTCGTGCCGATTGTTTGGTCTTTTCGGTTTTGTCGTCTCGTGGGGGACGTACAGGCATTGACATCCGCAGAACTGATGATGCGACAATTTATGCACATCAAGTTGACGGATGCCATCGTCATTTTGATCATACAAACCGCACCGGCGAATTTTGTAAAGTAAAATGTACGTCTATTCAGATTGACAATTATAGCCGCCGAACTCTACTCTCGCCCAAGGTCATGCGCGGAACAGCGCAGGCCCGTAGGGGAGGATCGGCGCGATGTCTCCAGACCGATCGCGGCGCTCTGGTAGTCCGGCGCTCTATACTGCCGAGCAACGGCGACGGCGCGACGCCTCACGTTGGACGCTAGTGCAAGGCGTTCTGGCGCCTGTGCAATTTGCCATTTTCCTCGTCAGTCTCTGGCTTGTGGTCCGCTACTTGATGACCGGCGTCGGCGAGGATGCCGCGACCGCTTCGGTCGTGATCAAGACGCTAGCCCTCTATGCGATCATGATCACGGGCGCGATCTGGGAAAAGGACGTCTTCGGACAGTACCTGTTCGCGCCAGCGTTCTACTGGGAAGACGTGTTCAGCATGCTCGTTCTGGCGCTGCACACGGCGTACCTGTTGGCGTTATTCACAGGCGCGTTGAGCGTCAGCGGTCTGATGTTCCTGGCGCTCGCGGCCTACGCCGCCTACGTCGTCAACGCCGCTCAGTTTGTCTTGAAATTGCGCGCCGCGCGCCTCGAAGGCGCTTCATATCACAGCAGAAACGCGCCGAGCGGCCCTGATTTGATCGAGGCCGCCGAATGACGATTTTGATCCCGACGCGCGCAACGACCGCCAGCCACGAAGCCTGCTCCGCCGAGCGCCCCGTGCTGCGTGAACGCGGTCAGCGCGAAGTTTTCTGTGGATTGACGGGGATCATCTGGCTTCACCGCAAAATTCAAGACGCGTTCTTCCTCGTGGTGGGCTCGCGCACGTGCGCGCATCTCGTGCAATCCGCGGCCGGCGTGATGATCTTCGCTGAGCCGCGTTTCGCCACGGCGATCATCGATGAGCGCGATCTCGCCGGCCTCGCAGATTGCAACGACGAACTCGACCGCGTCGTCACGCGCTTGTTGTCGCGCCGCCCCGACATAAAGTTGCTGTTCCTCGTCGGTTCGTGCCCGTCGGAAGTCATCAAACTCGATCTGTCGCGCGCAGCGGAGCGCCTGTCGCGCGAGCACGCGCCGAACGTGCGCATCCTCAACTACTCCGGCAGCGGCATTGAGACGACGTTTACGCAGGGCGAGGACGCTTGCCTTGCCTCGCTTATCCCTGAAATGCCGCGCGCAGCCGTGTCCGCGCCGAAATCCCTCCTGGTCGTCGGCGCGTTGTCCGATGTCGTCGAAGATCAATTCAAGCGACTGTTCGCGGACATCGGCGTGACGAACGTTTCATTCCTGCCGCCCCGCCGCGCCGCCGATCTACCGGAAGTAGGCCCGAATACGTCATTCCTGCTGGCGCAGCCGTTTCTTACGGAGACCGCGCGTTTGCTTGAAGCGGCCGGCGCGAAACATCTCGTCGCGCCTTTCCCGCTTGGAGCGGACGGCACGACCGAATGGCTGCGCGCCGCTGCCGACGAATGGCATGTCGCTCCGGCGCGATTCGAAACCGTGATCGCGCCGGCCGCCAAGCGTGCGCGCACGGCGCTCGAGCCGTTCCGCTTCCGTCTCGGCGGCAAGCGAATCTTCTTCTTTCCCGACAGCCAGCTCGAAATTCCGCTGGCGCGCTTCCTGGCGACCGAGCTGGGCGTCGAGCCGATCGAGGTCGGCACGCCATACCTCCACCGCCAGCATCTGGCGCGCGAACTCGATCAGCTTCCGGACACTACGCTCGTCAGCGAAGGCCAGGACGTCGACAAACAGCTCGACCGCTGCCGCGCTGCCAAACCCGATCTCGTCGTGTGCGGTCTCGGCCTCGCCAATCCGCTGGAGGCGGAAGGCTTCACCACGAAATGGTCGATCGAGCTTTTGTTTACGCCGGTGCAGGGTTTCGAGCAGGCCGGCGATCTCGCCGAACTGTTCGCACGTCCGCTCGTCCGGCGAACGCGGTTGGAGGTGTAGCGATGCAGCTCACGCTCTGGACCTACGAGGGACCGCCGCACATCGGGGCGATGCGCGTGGCGACGGCGATGGAAGGCCTGCATTACGTACTGCACGCGCCGCAAGGCGATACCTACGCCGATCTGTTGTTCACGATGATCGAGCGGCGTGACAAGCGACCGCCCGTCACCTACACGACGTTCCAAGCGCGCGACCTTGGCGGCGATACGGCGGAGCTCTTCAAAACGACGGCGCGCGACGCTTACGAACGCTTCAAACCCGAAGCGATGATCGTCGGCGCGTCCTGCACGGCCGAACTCATTCAGGATGATCCGGGCGGGCTCGCCAAGGCGCTCGATCTGCCGTGTCCGGTGATCGCGCTCGAACTCCCCGCATATCAGAAAAAGGAAAACTGGGGGGCGGCCGAGACATTCTACCAACTCGTCCGCGCCTTCGCCGGCCCACAGGCGCCGCCGCCCGGAACCAAGCGCGCGCCCCGCTCGGAAAACGTCCGCGCTCGCTGCAATGTCCTCGGTCCTACGGCGCTCGGCTTCCGAAACCGCGATGACCTCAAAGAGATTACGTACCTGCTTGGCGAGCTCGGCGTCGACATCAACGTCATCGCTCCCCTCGGCGCGCGGCCGAACGATCTCGCGCGCCTTGGCGACGCCGACTTCAACGTCGTCATGTATCCGGAAGTCGCCGGTACGGCCGCGACCTGGCTGCAGCGCACGTTCGGGCAGCCAAGCGTCAAGACCGTTCCGATCGGCGTCGGCGCGACGCGCGAATTCATCGAAGACGTCGCGAAGCTCGCCGGCGTTGATGCCGGACGCCTGCTCGATCGTGATGTTTCGCGTCTGCCCTGGTACTCGCGTTCGGTCGATTCAACCTATCTCACCGGCAAGCGCGTTTTTGTCTTCGGCGACGCAACGCACGCCATCGCAGCCGCCCGAGTCGCATCGAAGGAATTGGGCTTCACGGTCGTCGGTCTGGGCACCTACAGCCGCGAATTCGGGCGCGAGATCCGCGACGCCGCGAAGCTTTACGCCGTCGAGCCGCTGATCACGGACGATTATCTCGACGTGGAAGCGAAGGTCCACGAACTACAGCCCGAACTTGTGCTCGGCACGCAGATGGAGCGCCACATCGCCAAACGCCTCGGCGTCCCATGCGCTGTGATCTCGTCGCCAGTGCATGTGCAGGATTTCCCGGCGCGCCACTCGCCGCAGATGGGCTTCGAAGGCGCCAATGTGCTGTTCGACACCTGGGTGCACCCGCTGATGATGGGCCTGGAAGAGCACCTGCTTGCAATGTTCCGCGAAGACTTCGAATTCCACGACGGGGTCGCGCCGTCGCATCTCGGGTCATCCAAATCCCGAGACGCCGCAAAATCGAGCGTACCCGCAACCGCGCCATCGGCTGTCGACGCCGGCGACACGGCGCTCGCCACCCGCGAGACGGTCGCTGCGCAAACCTGGGCCGCAGAAGCTGAAAAAGAACTCTCGAAAATCCCCTTCTTCGTGCGCGGAAAGGCGCGCCGCAACACGGAGCGCTTTGCGCTCGATCACGGCATTACGACGATCACCTTGGAGACGTTGTACGATGCAAAGGCACATTACAGCCGATGAATCCGCGCGTATGCGCGGACCATCGGTTCGTGTTGTTGTCGTAACGCTCGACTCGCATTTGGCGAGTGCGGCCGAGAGCGCGCGCGTCAAACTGCTGAAGGAAATCCCAGGCCTTCGCTTCTCGATGCACGCCGCCGCCGAATGGGAACATGACCCGAGCGCACTCGAACGCTGCCGCGACGACATCTCGAAAGGCGACATCGTCATCGCCAACATGCTGTTCATGGAGGACCACATTCAAGCGGTCCTGCCGGCGCTGCAGGCCCGTCGCGATCATTGCGACGCGATGATCGGCGCGCTGTCGGCCGGCGAAGTCGTCCGCCTGACGCGTCTCGGCAATTTCAAGATGGATGGTTCGCCGGGCGGCGCGATGGCCCTGTTGAAGCGGCTCAAAGGCAGCGCGAAAACGTCGGAGAATTCGGCGTCTTCCGGCGCCCGGCAAATGGCGATGCTGAAGCGCATCCCGAAAATCCTGCGGTTCATCCCCGGCACGGCGCAGGACGTGCGCGCTTACTTCTTGACCCTGCAATATTGGCTTGCTGGCTCAGAAGAGAACGTCGTCAACATGGTGCGCTTCCTCGTCGATCGCTACGCCGACGGCGACCGGCGGTCGCTGCGCGGCACGCTTACCGCACTGGGGCCGCGCGAATACCCGGAAGTCGGCGTCTACCATCCGCGCTTGAAGGGCCGCATCAGCGCCAACGCCAACCAATTGCCGGCGGCGCCGAAGCCATGCAGCGGCACGGTCGGGCTCTTGATCCTGCGTTCATACGTCCTGGCCGACAACGCGGCGCACTACGACGGCGTCATCGCCGCGCTCGAAACGCGCGGCCTGAACGTAATTCCGGCCTTCGCGACAGGCCTCGACAATCGCCCGGCGATTGACGCGTTCTTCAAGAAGAACGGCCGTCGCACAGTCGACGCCGTCGTGTCGCTCACGGGCTTCTCGCTCGTTGGGGGACCCGCGTACAATGACGCGCGCGCCGCTGAAGAAACGCTCGCCGAACTCGACGTTCCCTACATCGCCGCGCATCCCGTGGAATTCCAGTCGATCGAGCAATGGGCGGCGTCGGATCGCGGCTTGATGCCGATCGAGTCGACGATGATGGTCGCCATCCCCGAGCTCGACGGCGCGACAGGGCCGATGATCTTTGGCGGCCGCAGCGACGGCGACGACAAGAACATGCGTGCGCATGATGAAAGAGCCGCCATGCTGGCCGCTCGCGTGGCCAAACTTATCCGCTTGCGTCGGTCGGAGCGCGCAAGTCGCAAACTCGGCATCGTGCTCTTCAACTTCCCGCCGAACGCGGGCGCGACCGGAACGGCGGCGTTCCTGTCCGTTTTCCAATCGCTGCACAACACGCTGAAGCGCCTTCGCGATGAAGGCTACACGGTCGACGTACCGGACAGCGTCGACTCGCTGCGCGACGCCATCATCAAAGGCAACGCCGAGCGCTACGGCGCCAACGCTAACGTTTTGGCCCGCATCCCGACTGACCAACACGTGATGCGACAGCGCTGGCTCGGCGAGATCGAAAGACAGTGGGGCCCGGCGCCTGGACGGCAAAACAGCGACGGCGCGTCGATTTTCGTGCTCGGCCAGCGCTTCGGCAACGTCGTCGTCGGCATCCAACCGGCCTTCGGTTACGAGGGCGATCCGATGCGGCTGCTGTTTGAAAAGGGCTTCACGCCGACGCACGCCTTCTGCGCGTTCTATCGCTATCTCGCGGAAGATGTCGGCGTGCACGCGCTGCTGCACTTCGGCACACACGGCGCGCTCGAATTCATGCCGGGCAAGCAGTCCGGCATGTCGGGCGATTGCTGGCCAGACCGGTTGATCGGCGACATTCCGAATGTCTATCTCTACGCAGCGAACAATCCCTCTGAAGGCGCGATCGCCAAGCGCCGCGCCGCAGCAACGCTGGTCAGCTACCTGACGCCGCCGATCGCGCAGGCCGGTCTGTACCGCGGCTTGATTGACCTCAAGGCGTCGATCGAGCGCTGGCGCAATCTGGAACCTGACGCTAGCGGCGAGCGCCGCGAACTTGCGACGCTCATCCAGGCGCAGGCCGCGGGACTCGATCTAGGCGCCGCCGAGCCCCAGTGGCCGCTCGATACGGCCGAAACTGAAGTTGTCGGCTTGTGGAAGAAGGTTCTCGAACTCGAATACACGCTGATTCCGAACGGTTTGCACGTCGTCGGCGAGCCGATGTCGCCAGACGAGCGCGTCGATCTGTTGGCTGCGTCCGCTGAATCGACGCATGGCGTCACGCTTGCCCGCGAAACGCTCGAAGCGCTGGCGACGGGCGCAACCGCAGAAGTCGCGCTGAACGCCGGCGCCGATCGCGCCAACGCGATGCTGATCGAGCCGCTGGGCGAACTCGCCAAGACCAACGCATTGTTGTCAAAGGATCATGAACTCCCGGCGCTCGTGCACGCGCTGGATGGCCGCTTCGTGCGCCCGGCGCCGAGCGGCGATCTGATCCGCACGCCGCAAATCCTTCCGACGGGGCGGAACCTGCACGGCTTCGATCCGTTCCGCATCCCGAGCGCCTTCGCCGTCGCAGACGGCGCGCGTCAGGCGGCGCGCCTGATCGATCGGCACGTCGCTGAAGGCAACGATATGCCGGAGACGGTCGCCGTCGTGCTGTGGGGCACGGACAATCTGAAGTCTGAGGGCGGACCGATTGCGCAAGTGCTGGCGCTGCTGGGCGCAAAACCGCGCTTCGACAGCTATGGTCGCCTGTGTGGCGCGTCACTGACCCCACTCGCGGAGCTTGGTCGGCCACGAATCGACGTCGTCGTCACGCTGTCCGGCATTTTCCGCGATCTGATGCCGCTTCAGACCAAGCTGCTGGCGGAAGCCGCCTTCTTGGCGGCCGAAGCCGACGAAGCGCCCGAAGATAATTTCGTCCGCAAGCATGCGCTCGCCTACATGGCGGCCCACGGCTGCGATCTCGAAACGGCATCGCTGCGCGTCTTCTCGAACGCCGACGGCGCATACGGGGCCAACGTCAACAACTTGATCGAAAGCGGCGCCTGGAACGACGAGAACGAACTAGCCGAAACGTACAGTCGCCGGAAGAGCTTCGCCTACGGACGCTCCGGCAAACCGATGCAACAGACGGCGCTGCTGCAGACCGTGCTGAAAGGCGTAAAGCTCACCTACCAGAACCTGGAGTCGGTCGAAGTCGGCGTCACGACGATCGACCACTACTTCGACACGCTCGGCGGAATCAGCCGCGCCGTCAAACAGGCGAGCGGCGAAGCTGTGCCGGTCTACATCGGCGACCAGACGCGCGGCGATGGGTTGGTTCGCACGCTCGCGGAACAGGTGGCGCTCGAAACCCGCACCCGCACACTGAACCCGAAGTGGTACGAGGGCATGCTGAAGCACGGCTATGAAGGCGTGCGCAACATTGAGGCCCAGGTCACAAACACGCTCGGCTGGTCGGCGACGACCGGTCAGGTGCAGCCGTGGATCTATCAGCAGATCACGCAGACGTTCGTGCTCGACGCCGAAATGCGCGAGCGCCTTGCAAAACTCAATCCGACCGCGTCGGCGAAGGTCGCCAATCGCCTGCTCGAAGCGCACGAACGGCGCTACTGGCAACCCGACGCTTCCGTTCTCGAAGCATTAAAACGCGCCGGCGAAGAACTCGAAGACCGGCTTGAAGGCATTGGCGTGGAGGCCGCAGCATGACCACAACCCTCATCGAGCGTCCGCCGGCCGCTAAGTCGGGCAAAGGCGACGGAGACGGCAGCGTCCAGGTTCATCTGGACCCCAAGGTGCAGATGTCGACGACCGCGAAAGTGTTCGCGGTCTACGGCAAGGGCGGCATCGGCAAGAGCACGACGTCGTCGAACCTCTCGGTTGCCTTCTCAAAGCTCGGCAAGCGGGTGCTGCAGATCGGCTGCGATCCCAAGCACGACTCCACCTTCACGCTCACCAAGCAGTTGATGCCGACGGTCATCGACGTTCTTGAGCAGGTGAATTTTCACACCGAAGAACTGCGAGTCGAAGACTTCGTCTTCGAAGGCTATAACGGAGTGATGTGCGTCGAAGCGGGCGGACCGCCGGCCGGCACCGGCTGCGGCGGCTACGTCGTCGGCCAGACGGTAAAGCTGCTCAAAGAACATCACCTGCTCGACGACACCGACGTCGTCATCTTCGACGTGCTTGGCGACGTGGTGTGCGGCGGCTTTGCATCCCCGCTGCAGCATGCCGAGCGCGGCCTGATCGTCACCGCCAACGACTTCGACAGCATTTTCGCGATGAACCGCATCGCCGCGGCTATCCAGGCGAAGTCGAAAAACTACGGCGTGCGCATCGGCGGCGTCATCGCCAATCGAAGCAAAGCGACCGACCAAATCGACCGCTTCAACGACGCGATCGGACTGACCCGGCTCGCCCACTTCCCCGATCTCGACGTCATCCGCCGCTCGCGGCTGAAAAAATCGACGCTGTTCGAAATGGAAACGTCGCCCGAACTTGAGGCCGTGAAAGACGAGTATCTCCGCCTCGCCGCTGGGCTCTGGGCCGGTTCAACGCCCCTTGAGGCGCGCCCGATGAAAGATCGCGAAATCTTCGACTTCCTAGGATATGATTGATGCACACGCTCTCCTACCGCCAGCGCCGCGGGCAGCTTCAAACCTACTTTGACCGCACCGCAGCGGAAGCTTGGTCGCGGCTGACGTCCGACGCGCCGGTCAGCCGCATCCGCGCGACGGTTCGGGCCGGGCGCGATCGCATGCGTGACGTCCTGCTTGCATCCATGCCTTATGATCTCAAAGGCCGGCGCGTTCTTGACGCCGGTTGCGGCACCGGAGCCCTCGCGATGGAAGCCGCGCGACGTGGCGCAGATGTCGTCGCCATCGACATCGCGCCATCTCTCGTCGAACTGGCGCAGCAGCGCTACGAGGGCCTGCCGCACGATGCTGGCGCCGGAAAAATCGAATTCCTCGTCGGCGACATGCTCGATCCGGCGCTCGGCCGCTTCGACCACGTCGTCGCGATGGACAGCCTCATTCACTACAAAACCTCCGACATGGTCGCGATGGCGTCTGGCCTCGCGGCGCGCGCCGACCGGTCCGTCGCATTTACCTTCGCGCCACGGACGGCCCTCTTGATGGCCATGTTTGCGGCCGGAAAGCTGTTCCCGCGCAGCGATCGTGCGCCGGCCATCGAACCGGTCGACAGCGCCCGCCTGAGCCGTGAACTTGCCGCTCACCCGGATCTTGTCGCCTGGACGCAAGGGCGGAACCGGCGCGTCGACAGCGGCTTCTACGTGTCCGAAGCCATCGAGCTCAGTCGCGCATGAAGGCTCTGAATGCCAGGCTTGCTTTACAGTGGGCGTCGCTCAGCCCGCGATTTCTGCCGTTCGCGGACGCCGCGACGCCGGAATTGCCGCTGGGCCGGCTGTTGCGCCTCTCAATGTTCCAAGTTTCCGTGGCGATGGCGATCGTGCTTTTGAACGGCACGTTGAACCGCGTGATGATCGTCGAACTCGGCGTGCCGAGCTTCGTCGTCGCGGCGATGGTGTCGCTGCCGCTGCTATTTGCGCCGTTCCGGGCGTTGATCGGTTATCGCTCGGACAACCATCGCTCCGCGCTCGGCTGGCGTCGCGCGCCGTTCATCTGGTTCGGCTCGATGCTTCAATTTGGCGGCCTCGCCATCATGCCGTTCGCGCTCTTCATTCTCTCCGGCGATACGACCGGACCGCAATGGATAGGCCCGGTCGCCGCGGCGCTGGCGTTCTTGCTGGTTGGCGCGGGACTGCACACGACACAAACAGCTGGCCTTGCGCTAGCGACCGATCTCGCGCCGGCCGAGAGCCGCCCGCGCGTGGTCGCGTTCCTTTACGTGATGCTGCTCTTCGGCATGGTTGCGTCGTCCTTCATTTTTGGTTGGTTGCTGTCCGATTTCTCGCAGCTCCGTCTGATCCAGGTGATCCAAGGCGCCGCCGTCGTTACGATGGTTCTAAATTGCGCCGCGCTTTGGAAGCAGGAAGCGCGCGATCGGTCGCTCGCGGAGCGGCCCAAGGCGGAACAGACGTTCGTAGAAGCATGGCGCGAGTTCGCGCGCGGAAGTAACGCTCTCAGGGCGCTCATCGCCGTTGCGCTCGGCACGGCGGCGTTCAGCATGCAGGACATTCTGCTCGAACCGTACGGCGGTGAAATCCTGCACTTGAGCGTCGGCGAGACGACCGCTTTGACCGGATTGCTTGCGCTCGGAACCCTCGCTGGGTTCGCGTTGTCCGGCTATGCGATGACTCGAGGCGTCGATCCCTATCGGCTGGCGGCGCTCGGCGTGCTGGCGGGCTTGCTGGCGTTTCCGGCGGTCATTCTCTCGGCATCCGCGGAATCTGCGACGCTCTTCCGCTGCGGCGTCGCAATGATCGGGTTCGGCGGCGGATTATTCTCTGTCAGCACGTTGACAGCCGCGATGGCCCTTGCCGATCCTGCCCAGCGCGGTCTTGCGCTCGGCGCCTGGGGCGCGGCGCAAGCGACCGCCGCAGGCATCGCGATCGCGCTCGGCGGCGCCATTCGCGATACCGTCTCTCATTTCTCCGTCGACGGGGAAGCGACATCGGCGTTCAGCGGACCCGTCGCCGGGTACAACGCCGTCTACAATCTCGAAATCGTTCTTCTCTTCGCCACTCTTGTCGCCATCGGCCCGCTGGTGCGTTCTGCCCCGGCCGGCCGCACGTCACTGTCGCCTAAGTTCGGATTAGCGGAATTCCCAGGATAACAACGTCGTCTCACGGAGGTTGCTGCCATGAAACTCGGACAAATCACCAGTTACATTGACGTCGCGCAGGTCACGATATGGCTGTTCTGGGCCTTCTTCGTCGGCCTCATCATCTACATTCGTCGAGAGGACCGGCGCGAAGGCTATCCGCTCTTCTCGGAGCCGTCGAACACCTACAAATCGGGCGACCTCTTCTTCATCCCGCCGCCGAAGACGTTCCACCTGCCGCATGGCGGCACGGCGACGGCGCCGAACGGCAAAGTGGACGGACGCGCGCTTCGCGCCGCCAAAGTCGAGCCGTGGCCGGGCGCACCCTTAGCGCCCGAAGGCGATCCGATGCTCGCCGCCGTCGGTCCGGGCTCCTATGCGGAAAGGTCTAACACCGTCGACCTGACCCATGAGGGCGCGCCGAAGATCGTACCGCTGCGCGTTGCGACGACCTTCTATCTTGAAGGCCGCGATCCCGATCCGCGCGGCTACAGCGTCGTCGGCGGCGACGGCGAGGTCGGCGGCACGGTCAGCGATGTCTGGGTCGACCGATCGGAAGTCATCATCCGGTATCTTGAAGTCGCGGTCGCCGGCGGCGCCAAAACGGTCCTGCTGCCGATCAACTTTGCAAGCATCGATGGTCGGCGCCGGCAGGTCAATGTCAGCGCTATCTACGGCCGTCATTTCTCGGGCGTGCCGGCCCTTGCCAATCCCACGCAGGTGACGCTGCTCGAAGAAGACAAGATCTGCGGCTATTATGGCGGCGGCACGCTCTACGCCGACGCCTCGCGTCAGGATCCCTTCCTGTGAGCGAAGACTACGGATACGAGCCCATTCGCGGACTTCCTGGAGACCTGCCGGAGGGCGAGAAGCTCCTCTGGCAGGGCGCGCCGAAGTGGACGACGCTGGCCCGCACCGTATTTCACGCGGGCCTCGTCGCCGTTTATTTCCTGATTCTCATTGCATGGCGGATCGGCTCGACGCTTTGGACGGGCGGCGACGTGACGACAGCGGCGTTGTCAGCGTCTTGGCTGGCCGTGACCGGCGCCGTCGCTCTCGGGATCATCGCGCTGCTGGCTTGGATGACGGCGCGGACAACAGTCTATTCAATTACGTCGCGCCGCGTGGCGATGCGTTTTGGCGCGGCGCTGCCGCTCACGATCAACCTCCCGTATTCGGCGATCGTGAGCGCCGACTTGAAGCACAATCGCGACGGAACGGGCGACATCGCCCTTGCGCTGACCAACAACGGAAAACTCGCTTACTTCCATTTGTGGCCGCACGCGCGCCCATGGCATGTCAGCAAGACGCAACCGATGATGCGCGCGCTACCCGAACCGTTGGCCGTGGCGAACCTGTTGTCGAGCGCCCTTGCTGCGGCTCATCCCGACGGGTCCCGCAGCATCGCGCGCGCTGAAACCGCTCCAGATATGGCGGCAAACAGCGCGGCGTCGCCAGCGGCCCTTGGCGCAACGGGATAAATTGGAGGTCTGCATATGGTCGCGATGGCTGATAAATCCAACGGCGAGCCGGACGTCGGCGCCGGCGACAGCGCGCCTGACTACTCGATGCCGACCGGGGTCATCAAGGTCATCGCCGTTGGGCTCGTATTCGCAATAATCGCCGCCTACGTCGCCCGGACCACCGACATCGGCGCCACGCGACTGGCGCCCGCCCCGGCCGTCGAATCGCGCGAGCTTAAATTCGTCACCAAGCCGGACGGCGAATTGTCGATTATCGACGTGCAGCGCAACGCCGAAATACGCAAACTATCCGCCAAAAGCGACGGGTTCATTAAAATCGTATTGCGCGCGCTTGACCACGAGCGCAAGCTTGCTGCGGTTGCTCTTGACGCTCCTCTGCGTCTGAGCGCCTTGACGGACGGTCAACTGATCCTGGAGGATCCGTCGACCGGCCGCATCATCACGATCAGCGCATTCGGACCAGGCAATCGCGCCGCCTTCGCCGAACTGCTGGAGGCAAGGAGCGAGTAGACGATGGTCGACACGTTCGCCGGAAGGCGGAAATTCGACGTTCCCTGTACGATCGAGATCGAGAACACTTTCGATAGCCTGCACGCCCATGTGGAACTGCATGGCGGCGTGGAAATCGAGGCCGGCGACGAAGTGCTAGTGCACGGCGACGCGATCCGCGTGCCTTATGGCCAGAAATTGACTCTTGAACGCATGGCGACCGTGACGCGCGCGGGCTGGTTTGAAAGGTTGAAGACGACGTTGCTGGCGCGGCTTGAACTCACCGAGCTCTACGAAGTCAGTTTCTCTTCGGGGAGGAAACTATGACCATAGAAACAATCGCGATTGCGCCCAACGAGACGACCCGCATGGCGGTCGAGGACGCAATGCTGAGCCCTCGGTTCTACACGACGGATTTTGCCGAGCTGGACCGCATCGACGTGAGTTCCGTGCGCGGCGAATGGGATACGCTGATCGCCGAAATGAAAAGCGACCCAAACAAGGGCCACTTCAAGCGCACCGACGCCTGGGACGCGTTCGACTTGAACTCGCTGCCGGAAGGACTGCGCAAGGAGTTCGTCGATTTCCTCGTCAGCTCGCTCACGGCCGAGTTTTCGGGCTGTGTGCTTTACGCCGAAATGAAGAGGCGCGGCGTCAATCCCGACGTCAAGGAGCTGTTCAAATACATGAGCCGCGACGAGGCGCGCCACGCGGGGTTCATCAATGACAGCTTGAAGGACCTCGGCATCGGCATCGACCTCGGCTTCCTCACGAAGGCCAAGAAGTACACGTTCTTCAAGCCCAAATACATTTTCTACGCGACGTACTTGTCAGAGAAGATCGGCTATGCGCGCTACATCACGATCTTCCGTCACCTCGAACGCAACCCCGACCGCCGCTTCCATCCCATTTTCAAATGGTTCGAGAAGTGGTGCAATGACGAGTTCCGCCACGGCGAAGCATTTGCGCTGATCATGCGCTCCAATCCGCATCTGGTCAGCGGCATGAACAAGCTTTGGGTGCGGTTCTTCGTACTCGCCGTCTACGCCACGATGTACGTTCGCGATCACGCCCGGCCCGAATTTCACAAGGCGATCGGCATGGATCCAACGGAATACGACTACAAGGTGTTTCACCTAACGTCGGAAATCTCCAAGCAGGTCTTCCCGCTGACGCTCGACGTCGATAACCCGAAATTCCGGGCCGGCATGGAGCGCTTGCGCGAAATCAATGAGCAGCTCGGCGAAACGCAGAACGCGACGGGGCTTGGCTCCAACCTCAAGCGCAAGGCCCTTGGCGCATCGGCGGCATTAACGTTCTTGCGGCTCTACACGCTGAGGGCCGTCGAAAATCCGTTGCCGCAACAAATTCGCATGTCGCCCGTCTGGTGACGCGGCGATAGGCCGGAGGAAATGCTCGTGCTCGCCTACGGCCTTCCCGTTCTTTACGCGCTTGTCGTGTGGTGGCTGTCCACCGGAGTCGTGCTCTATGTCGTCGGGCGGCCGCGCGAAACGCACATCATCAGCATCGCCGTCATCTCAGCACTGGCGGCGGCGGCGCTGTTCGCGCTCTACGCGACGCGCGACGACGCCTCGGTCTTCGGCGCCTATGTCGCCTTCACCGCCGCGCTGACCGTTTGGGCCTGGCACGAGTTGACGTTCCTCACGGGCTTCGTCACCGGTCCTCGGCGCACCGCTTGCCCAGGACGCCCCGACGAACCGGCGGCTTTTCGCGCGCCGCTGCGACCTGCCGTCGAGTCGGTCATCTACCATGAAGTCGCCATCGCTCTGACGGCAGCCGTAGTCGCCGCTGTGACATGGAGCGGCGAGAACCTCGTCGGATTTTGGACTTTCGTGATCCTTTGGCTGATGCGGCTCAGCGCCAAGCTCAACATTTATTTTGGCGTGAAGAATCTGACCGAGCAGTTCCTTCCGCCTGAAGTTCAGTATTTGAAGTCATATTTTTGCCGCCGGCCGATGAACGCTTTCTTTCCGATCGCCGTAACCTCCGCCACCGTCGTCACGGCCTTGCTCGCAAACGCCGCTCTGGCCAGCGACGCCGCCGCTTTCGACGTCGCCGGACTAACTTTCCTTGCCACGCTGATGGCCCTCGCGGTGCTGGAGCATTGGTTTCTGGTGCTGCCCATCCCGGCCGAGCGCCTGTGGTCATGGGGCCTCAGCTCGCGCGCCGCCCGCGCGGATTGCGACGGCGCGAAGGGCGCCAAACGCATCGGCATGGCGGCCGCCTGATTTCCTGCACAATTCCAGGTGCCGATCTGTGCATTTCGCAGACGCGAAGGCGTCTCTTTGGCTTGACAACATAAAGTGTCAGCATAAAGTGACATCTATTGCCGTATGCAAGGCGGTCGCGCCGCAAGGCGTCGATGCGCAACCGGAGGCCGGAATGAATTACGAAGCGATGCTCGGCAAACACATTGACAGCCTCCGGACCGAGGGCCGTTACCGCATCTTCGCCGATGTTCGGCGCCGCCAAGGCGCATTCCCCGCGGCCGAGCAGATGACGGCGGCCGGCACACGACCAATTACAGTATGGTGCTCCAACGACTACCTTGGCATGGGTCAGCATCCCAAGGTTCTCGCCGCCATGCACGACGCGATCGACCGCGTCGGCGCAGGGTCGGGCGGGACGCGCAACATTTCGGGCACCACGCACTACCACGTGGAATTGGAGGCGGAACTTGCGGATCTCCACGGCAAGGAAAGCGCTCTGCTGTTCACGTCGGCTTACGTCGCAAACGACGCAACGCTGTCGACGCTCGTCAAGCTGATGCCGGGAACGGTGATACTATCGGACGAGAAGAACCACGCTTCGATGATTGAGGGCATTCGTCACGGCGGCGGCGATAAGAGAATCTTTCGCCACAACGACCTAGCCGACCTTGAATCCAAGCTCCGCGGGCTGCCCATCGGATCGCCGAAGATCATCGCCTTTGAGAGCGTCTACTCGATGGACGGCGACATCGCGCCGATCGCGGCGATCTGCGATCTCGCTGACAAATACGGCGCGCTGACGTATATCGATGAAGTCCATGCGGTCGGCATGTACGGTCCGCGCGGCGCCGGCATCGCCGAGCGCGACGGCGTGATGAGCCGGATTGACGTGATCAACGGCACGCTGGCCAAGGGCTTCGGCGTGATGGGCGGCTATATCGCCGCCAGCCGCACGCTGTGCGACGCGATCCGGTCCTACGCTCCGGGCTTCATCTTCTCGACGTCGTTGGCGCCTGCCGTCGTGGCCGGCGCGCTCGCCAGCATCCGACACTTGAAGTCAAGTTCCATCGAACGCGCGAGGCATCAGGAACGGGCTCAAACCTTGAAAGCTCGGCTCGCCGCCGCGCGCATTCCGGTCAAGGAAAATCCGAGCCACATCGTCCCGATCCTTGTCGGCAATCCGGTGCACTGCAAGGCCGTGACGGACCACCTGCTAGCCGGCTTTAATATCTATGTTCAGCCGATCAACTATCCGACGGTGCCAAAGGGAACCGAGCGCATGCGGCTGACCCCATCGCCCGTGCATACGGACGCCCATATGGATGAGCTCATCGGCGCGTTGAGCAGCCTCTGGGCCGCGTGTCCGATGGCCAACGGCAAGTTCGTCAAGCTCGCAGCCGCCTGAACGCGAGCTGAACGTCGCCGCGTTCTTCGACGGCGGCGTCGGTTTTTTTTCACAGAGCGAAGTTCAGCTAACCGCTCCGGCGTCGGGCCATTGACCCGCCGCAACGTTCATGCGCATGACGTGTCGAACTCGCGAAGGGTATGCGCCTGATCCATGCGCCCCATCGACGAAAGGCTGTCGTCACCGTCGCCATGACCTCTGAACCCTATCCCCAAATCGGCGCTCGGCTCGGCCTACGCCGCCGCAACGCCGCTATACGAATTCCCGTGGGCGCAGCCTGGGGTCTCACCGCGGGGCTTGCTATCGGCGTCGCGTATTACCATTGGCATTACGAAGGCCCGGCTGAAACGATCACGTTTGCCGGGGCGATCACCTTAGCGCTGGTGTCCGCTTTGACGCTGGTCTCCCGCCGCGCCCTCTTTTCGATCGCGCTCGTCGCGGCGCTGATCGCCATCATTGTCGTCGCCTCCGACGTCAAGCGCCGCTACATCGAAATGGTGCTGCACGCTTACGACGTCGTTTTCTACATGACGTCCTATTCAACCCTCAGCTTCCTTTGGGTGGACCATAAGGGCTCGCTGATCGCGCTTCTCGCCGCCTCGGCTGCAACAATCGCAATTGGGCGTTGGCTTTTTCGCGCCGATCCGACCCGCGTTCCGCGCCTCGCGAGCGTCGCGCTGATTGTGCTCTGCAGCGGCGTCGCCTTCTGGGCCAGTCAGGCCAAAGGCGAGCGCCGCCATACGTTGTTTTACTGGAATCATCTATATCTATCGTCGTTCTACGCATCCTGGTCGGAGACGCTGGAAACACTGTGGCGCGGCCAATTGATTGAAGCGCTGAAATCGCAAGCCAAGCCGCCGTTCAAGCTTCCAGCGACATGCGAGCCGGCGCAGCGACCGCCGCACATCATCTTGATCCACCAAGAGAGCGTCGTGCCGCCGTCGTACTTCCTGACGCTTGGGCATGATCCGTCGCTCGATTCTTTCTTCACATCCGGCGACGGCAAGCTGCATCGACTTCGCGTCGAAACCTACGGCGGCGCGTCCTGGCTGACCGAGTTCTCGCTGCTCACGGGTGTATCGACCTATTCGTTCGGCGGGATGCGCACGTTCGTGCAATCGCTGATGCAGGGCAAGGTGCACGACACGCTGCCGCAATCCCTGACGCGCTGCGGCTATCACAACAGCGTTTTCTATCCGGTGCCGAAAGACTTCGTATCAAACGGCCGCTTCTACGCCGCCGTCGGCATGCCCGAAATCTTCGATTTCCGCGCTCAGGGCGCCAAGCGCTACAACGAGCGCGATCACTTCTACTATGGCAACGCGCTCAAGAATCTTGACTCGCGGTTGTCGTCGTCACGGCAACCAACGTTCACGTTCCTCCTGACGTCGGCGACTCACCTGCCCTACACCTACGCATACGAGCCTGAAACGATTGTCCCCGGCGGCGGACCTCACGCCAGCCCAGAGATGAGCGAGTATCTGCGTCGCTTGGCGATGGCGAAAGCGGATTACGACAAGTTCCGCGCAGAACTGCAGCGGCGCTTTCCTAACGAACAGTTTCTCATTCTGCTTTACGGCGATCACCAGCCCGTCGCCACGCGCACGCTGCTGGGGTTCGACGCAAAATTGACGGCTGAAGACATGAAGCTCTCACCTGAGAGCCCGGGCATGCTCACGTACTACCGGATCGACGCGATCAACTACACGCCGCCGCCGATGCCCGACATTGAAACGCTCGACGTTCCGTATCTCGGCGCCGTGCTGCTGGAGGCCGCTCGCCTGCCGGTGTCCGGCGCCTACGAAGAACGCCTGCGGTTGATGGCCTTGTGCAACGGGCGCTACTACAATTGCGCGAACAAGAACGAGATTCTCGGCTTCCATCGACGTTTGATCGATTCCGGATTCGTCGAGGCGCGTTAAGTTCGACTGGCGACGCGCCATTGCGACGGCGGCGGCGCTATGGCACCGTCGCGATAATTCGGATCGGAACTTCGCCTGATGTCCACCAAGGCCACCCATGCGTCCTGCGGCATCCGCGTGGTGGCGAGTTCGCTCTCCTCAACGCGCGACGCCGTCGCGGCCGCGCGCGGCGAACTGAACGGCGAGGTTTTCCAGCACGTCATTGTCTTTTTCTCCATCGAACATGACGCGGACACGCTCGTACGAGAGCTGAGGGCGGCGTTTCCCGATACGTCCGTATCCGGCTGCAGCACAGCGGGCGAAGTCGGGCCGCTTGGAATGATGCAAGGCGGATTGGTGCTGATCGCCTTTCCAGAATCCGGATTTCGCGTCCTAAGCGAGGTGATCTCCCACGTCGACGAAGCGGGCGTCGAACGCGCATCCGAGATCGCACGACGGCTGAAAATGCAGATGATAGGAGGCGCAAACCGTACCTTCAAAGACAACATCTTTGCGCTGATTCTTATCGACGGCCTGTCGAACCAAGAGGAAGCTCTGATCGCCGCCGTTCATATGTCGCTCGACGACATCGATTTGATAGGCGGATCAGCGGGCGATGGATTGGCGTTTCGAAAGACGATGCTCTTGCACAGAGGCGCCATCGTCAACGGCGGAGCGATTCTCTTTGTGATCGAGAGCGCCACGCCGTTCTCGGTTTTCAAGACCCAGAATTTCGAACCGACGCCCATCAAGCTGGTCGTCACGGCGGCCGATACCGAAAACCGCATCGTCTATGAACTCAACGCGGAACCGGCGGCGCGCGAGTACGCCGCCGCAATCGGCCTCATGCCGAACGATCTCGGTCCCTTCAGCTTTGCGTCATACCCGCTTGTCGTCAAAGTCGGAGGCGACTACTACTGCCGATCGATCCGCAACATGAATCCTGACGGCAGCCTCTCGTTTTTTTGCGCGATCGACGAAGGTCTCGTGTTCACGGTGGCGCGGCCGCGCGACATGATCCGCTCGACGCTTGAAACATTGGACGACATCGACAAGCGCCTCGGCGGCACGGATTTTGTGCTCGGCTTCGACTGCATCTTGCGGCGCCTCGACGCCGAAAGCCGACAGGTTCGTCATCAGGTCGAGGCCATCTATCATCAGTTCGGCGTCGCCGGCTTTCATACGTACGGCGAGCAATACAACGCCATGCACTTGAACCAGACGCTGACGGGAATAGCGTTTGGAAAAGTCTGTCCGAGGGTCTGACACAATGGCGAATGCCGATCGCACGGATCGCGATGACGCCGACCAAGCCAATTTCGGCCGCGTCATCACGAAACTTACGAAGATCAACGCAGCGCTGATGCAGCGCGTCGAGCGCTCGATGGACCAGCAGGCCAACGCCTTCTCGTTGTTTCAGACAGCGATCAGTCAACAGGTTCAGATCAAGCAGCGCACCGAAGAGCTCAATCACGCGCTCTCGAAACTTGCGCATGCCAACCTAGAGCTGCGCGACGCGCGCGACGCAGCAGAGCGCGCCAATCTCTTCAAGACGCGCTTCTTTACGGCTGTCGGACACGACTTGCTGCAGCCGCTACATGCGGCGCGACTGACGCTCGCGGAATTGACGGATCAACAAGCGAAACCTGAGAATCGCCGGCTGGCCGGCAACGTTTCACACGCCCTTTCGACAATCGAAGAGCTGCTGACGAGCATCCTCGATATTTCAAAACTCGAAGCCGGCGTTTTCGTGCCCAACGTCCAGCCGATCTCTGTTAGCGATATATTCGACCAACTTGCGGCAAGCCTTGAGCCGTTGACGCGACGAAAAAATTTGGCGTTGCGGATCCGTCCAACCCAACTGGGCGTTTTATCCGATCCGTTGATGTTGCGGCGAACGCTGCAAAATCTCCTCGTCAACGCCGTAAATTATACGTCCTCGGGCGGATTGTTGCTGGCGGCGCGCAAGCGCGGCGACAAGGTCGCCATTGAAGTGTGGGATACGGGACCGGGCATCGCGACCGCCGAACGCGACCGCATCTTTGAGGAGTTCCAGCGCGGCGCTGCGTCCGAGCGTTCGGGCGGCGTCGGCTTCGGGCTGGGGCTCTCGATCGTGAAACGAATGTCGGAAGCGCTCGGCCACCGCCTGGAGTTGCGCTCGCGGATCGGTCGCGGCTCTCGCTTCAGCGTTATCGCGCCCTATTGCGCGACCGCGTCATCCGCGCAGCTTTCCATCGCCAATCGGCCGATCGAAGATTCAAGCTTGATCGCTTATCCGGTCATCGTCATCGACAATGATCTTGGCGTCCTCGACGCCATGCAGACGTTGCTGGCGCGATGGGGGGCGGATGTGCGTCTAGCGCGCGATCTCGACGATGTGACCGAGATCGTCGCCGACCAGGCGTTTAAACCCGCGATCATCCTCGCTGATTTCCATCTCGATGGCGGCGTTATAGGGATCGAAGCCATCGAACGCGTGCGCCACGCCTGCAATGCGCGCCTTCCTGCCATTCTTATCACAGCCGACCGCACCGAGATAACAAGTCAAGCGGCGCGGACGGCCGCTTGCGAAATCTTGCACAAGCCCGTGCGGCCAGCTGAACTGCGGGCGCTCATGCAGCATTTGTTGAAATAGCGGCGTCGCGCCTCAGGCGTGGCTCGCGACTTTCTCGAAATCGATCTTCTGCGCTTCGATCACCGCCTGAGTGCGAGAGGCGACATTGAGCTTGCGGAGAATCTCGGAAACATGCGCCTTCACGGTCGTCTCTTCGATCTGAAGCTCATGGGCGATCTGCTTATTGAGCAGACCCTGACGCAGCATTTTCAATACGCTCAGCTGCTTCGGCGTGAGCGTTTGAAGGCGTTGGACGAGATCGCCCTGATCATCGGGCGACTGCGCGTTGACCGGCGGGCGATAGCCTTTCGGCAGCGTGACCGATCCGTCCATCACATCGCGCAGCGCCAAAGCAATGTCGTCGCGACCCGCTGATTTCGAAATGAAACCGGCAGCGCCGTAGCGCATGACGTCTTGGACGATGCGCGGATCTTCCAGCGCCGAAACGACGACGATGGGAATCTTTGGGTAGAGCGTTCGGAGTTCCAGCAAACCTTCAAAGCCGCGGATGCCCGGCAATGCGAGATCGAGCAGCATCACGTCGAACACGCCGCGCGATTGAAGCTCAGCTTTCGCGCCTTCAATGGACGAGGACGCAATCGTCGACGCCGCGGGAAACACCGACTGGATGGCGCGCTGCAGCGCTTCCAGAAAGAGCGGATGGTCTTCGACTATGAGTATGTGCGACGGGCCCGCCACTCACGCCCTCCGGGCTTGCATGCCGTCTCGAAGCCGGATCTTGCCCGACATCCTTGCGCGGCGGTGCTGATGGACTCCAGTCTACCATGGAGCCTCAAACGCCCATAAACGCTGCCGGGGTGCGCAGCGTATTAGACTTTGGCGCCATGCCCGCGGCGACGCCCGGCTTGGACTTTGCCGGAACGGGAAGGCTCAGCAGTCGCCGAAATGTCGGAAAAGCCCGCTTCCGCGGCTGACTTCAGTTTTTGCGGCAGCCACCAGGCGCTCTGTTGAGCATACCAATCGAAGGTCGCTTCAAGACCCTCCCATAGGCTCCCGATCGGCCGCCAGCCGGTTAACGGCGCCAATGGCGGAGCGTCCGGCCGACCGTCGAGTTCGGCAAAAATCGTCGCGTCCTCGACTGTGATTGCGGCGACATGCGGCGCGCCGTCGCTGCGCGGGCATTTGGCGTCTGCGATTTCGCAAAGGCGATGAACGAGTTCAAGATCGCTGGCGTCGGATGTCGGCGCGAGTTCGTAGCGCCGGCCTCGCTCGCCTGACTGAGCCGCCAGCAAAAGGCCGCGAGCCATATCTTCCACATGGAGCCACGCCGTGCGCGACATGCCGAGATCGGACACCTTGAGTTCGCGCGCCAGGATCGCACTGGTGATCCAGTCCGCCAGCTTGGAGTTCGGCGATTGGCCGGGCCCATAGGCCGCCGTGCACCGAACTGAGACGACCGGAAATCCATCCGAGGCGAAACAGGCCGCCAGCAACGGTTCGGCTGCGCCATGGTCGCGGCCAGCGACTCTCGGACCAGACCATGCGTGAACGTAACGGAACGCGTTTTTTCGGGCGCGCGGAAGTTCAGACCAGTAGGCATGCGCCGCGTCCAGAAACAGCTGCGTCGCTTCGCGTTCCCCCGAATTTTCGCGGGACTTGGGAGCGGCGACGGGCCACGACGTTTCGACAAGCGCGTTCGGCTGTTCGAACTTCAAAATATCCGCGATCGCGGCCGAGTCGCCATGGTCGACCTGAAAAGCGGCGAACCGCGGGCTCGATGCGACGCCCGCGAAAAGTTCTGCATCGCCTGGCTCGGCGGCATTAGATCGCCACAGGCAGACCACACGCGCGTCGCGTTCGGCAAGCACGGCGCGGCAGAGAGCCGCCGCTTCAAACGCTGCACCGCCGGCGACGACAATCTTCATGGCATTGTGGCTCCCGGCGCCGCTGCGCTTCCCGTTGGATCGCTTCCCTGTTCGCTTTTTGAGGCTCACGGCAATCCTTTGAAAGGGCGCTAACCTGGGCACGACTGCGGATGAATTCACTGATCGCGCCGTCGACATGCGACGGAGGCCGAGGGGCTTCGACTACGTCGCTCTCGGCAAATTCAGACCACAGCCTAGATTGACTCGCATGGCCGGAATGAGGCTGACGTCACACCGCGCGCGCCGTTCCTTTTATCCGCCTCGAGGTTTAGCGCGCGCGGTTGGCGCCGCGCTGGCTGGGTCTTCCGGCCAGACGTGCTTAGGATATTGGCCGCGCATGTCCGCGCGCACGGCCGCCCACGATCCAGCCCAGAAGCCTGGAAGATCGCGCGTGATCTGAATCGGGCGTTGCGCCGGCGACAAGAGATACAGCGTCAACGGCAACTTGCCGCCCGCGATGGCGGGATGCTGGGTCATCCCAAACAGTTCTTGTACGCGGATATGCAGCGCCGGCGCGCCCGCGCCTCCATAGTCGAGGGCGAAGCGATTGCCGGTCGGCGCTTCGAAGTGCGTCGGCGCCTCGGACTCAAGGCGTTGCCGCACGGCCCACGGCAACAGCGCATCGAGCGCTTGGCCAAGATCATCGGCGCCGATATCGGATAAACGTGATTTTCCCGCGAGATAGGGTTGCAACCACACATCCGTCGTGGCTTCGAGCGCTGCGTCCCCCAAATCCGGCCAATCGCCGCCGGCGGCTCTCAGAAATGCGACGCGCTGGCGGAGCTGGAGCTGCGCCTTGCTCCACGGCAGACGCCCGACGCCCGCCTTGGCGACGCCTGCGGCCAATGCGGCGCTGACATCTTCGTCCGGCCGCAACGGCCGCTGCTCGCTCGAAAGAATGAGCGACTCGAGGCGGCGCTCCCGGCGAGCGCGGACGGCACCGGCTCCGGGATGATACGCCGCCTCGTCGACGTCGTGGATGCGATTACCCGCTATCGCAATGAGGTCGGTTTCCGCGAGCGCCGCAGCGAGCAAAATTCGCGTCGCCGCCGCGCGCCCCTGCAACTCGGCCACGACGAGAAACGGCTGCTTCGCTAAAGAATGCGCCGGATCTACCTGTCCTGCGCGGCCGTTGGCCATCAGGAATTGCCCGGGCGCGCCTCGCGCCTTTGCAATCCGTTCCGGGAATGCGAAGGCCAACAGCGCGGCCGTCGAGATGGACGACCCATCCTGAACGCGTGACTGTGCAGCCGCGCGCGCCCAGCCTTCCGCCAATCGCCGCAGATCGTCGGCGCGCCGCGACCGATCCCGGCGAAAGGCCTCCAACCGGAGTTCAAGATCAACATCGCCTCCGCCGATGCCGCGCTCGACCAGCGTCGCCGCAATCATCGCAGCGGCGTGGGCGGCGCCGATTTCTCCGGCGCGCAAAAGCATGTGCGCTAGGCGCGGAGGCAGCGGCAGGGATCGCAAACGGCGACCCTGCTGCGTGATGCGGCCTACGTCATCCAACGCCCCAATTGCTTGCAGTCCAGCGCGCGCCGCCGAAAGCGCGCCCTCCGACGGCGGATCGAGCCACGTCAGGGTTCGCGGATCGGGCGCGCCCCACTCGGCGCAATCGAGCAGCAGTCCGGAGAGGTCGGCGGTCTTGATTTCGGGCTCGGAGAAAGGAACGAGCCCTTGCGTCTCAGGTTCGCTCCACAAACGAAAGCAGACGCCGGGGGCGGTGCGCCCGGCGCGGCCGCGCCGCTGATCGGCAGACGCACGCGATACACGAACCGTTTCGAGCCGCGTCACGCCAATGTCCGGTTCGTAGCGGGGCGTTCGCGCCAGACCGCTGTCGACAACGATGTGCACGCCCTCAATCGTGATGGACGTCTCGGCGATCGACGTCGCCAGAACGACCTTTCGGCGGCCGGCAGGCGCCGCTGCGATCGCGAGATCCTGCTGCGCCGGCGTCAATGCTCCATACAGCGGCGCAATCACGATATTGGGATCTGCGACGATGCCCTCCAAACGATCCGCAACGCGCGAAATCTCGCCTTGCCCCGGCAGGAAAACCAGTAGCGAAGCGGTCTCAGTTCTCAGTGTGCTGAGGACGGCGTCCGTTACATCGTCGTCGATCCGCTGGGATCGGCGGCCGATATAGCGAGTCTCCACCGGAAAGGCGCGGCCGCGGCTTTCGATCACCGGCGCATCGCCAAGCAGGGCCGCGATCCGCGCGCCATCGAGCGTGGCGGACATGACGAGCACGCGCAGATCGGGCCGCACGGACGCGCGTGCGTCGAGCGCCAGGGCCAGTCCGAGATCGGCGTCCAATGAGCGCTCATGAAATTCGTCGAACAGCACCGCTCCGATTCCCGTCAATTCGGGATCGTCCAAGATCAGGCGGGTAAAGACGCCCTCCGTGATAACCTCGATCCGAACGGTGGGTCCGGTGCGCGAGGCCAGTCGGGCGCGCAGACCAATCGTTTCGGCAAGCCTCTCGCCAAGAGTGGCGGCCATGCGTTCGGCGGCGGCGCGCGCCGCTATTCGGCGCGGCTCCAGAACGAGGATTCGTCCGGCCTTGAGCCAGGCCTCGCCAAGCAGCGCCAGGGGAACGCGCGTCGTCTTGCCCGCGCCAGGGGGCGCGACCAGAACGGCTGCGCCGTGCTCTTGCAGCGCCTGTCGCAACGGGGCGATGACGTCGTCAATGGGGAGGGTGGTCGTGAAAGGCATGTCGCTCAACGAATGGCGGGACGATACGCCCCTGGCAGGTTTTGTCGCTCGCGCGCCCATCGGGCCGGCGCTAGAGGCGCTGCGCCGCTTCGGCCGCCTCGCGAATGGCCTTGATATTGGCGCGGTAGGCTGTCGCCGTTCCGCCTTTGAAAACGGCCGAACCCGCCACCAGCACGTTGGCCCCAGCGGCAGCGACGGACTTGGCGGTCTCGGGCGTCACGCCGCCGTCAACTTCAATGTCGATCGGTCGGTCGCCAACCATGTCACGCACGCGGCGAATTTTCTCCACGACCGGCGCAATGAACGATTGGCCGCCAAAGCCCGGGTTGACGGTCATCAACAAAATGAGGTCGAGCCGATCAAGCACGTGCGCAATCGCCGTCTCTGAAGTCGACGGATTGAGCGATACGCCGGCCTTCTTTCCGAGCGCCCGGATAGCCTGCAACGAGCGATCGAGATGAGGGCCCGCCTCGGCATGAACCGTAATGATGTCAGAACCGGCAGCCGCAAAATCAGCCAGATACGGATCAGCCGGCGCGATCATCAAATGGACGTCGAAAATCTTTGTCGATGCGCCGCGCACCGCCTTTACTACCGGCGCCCCGAACGTGATGTTCGGCACGAAGTGTCCGTCCATGACGTCGCAATGAATCCAATCAGCGCCCGCAGCGTCGATGGCGCGAATTTCATCCGCCAACTTTCCAAAGTCGGCTGAGAGAATCGAGGGAGCGATCAGGATGGGGCGCGCCAAGACAGTGTTCCCGGTTCAAAAGAGTTGTGGATCGACACCCTAACCGGATTCGCAGCCGGCGCCAGTTGGCGCGCCGCTACAGCGCGCGGCGTCGACGCTCGACCAGCTGCAATATCAAGGGCGTCAGAATGAGCTGCATCGCCAGGTCGAGCTTGCTGCCCGGTATGACGATGGAGTTCGCGCGCGACATGAAACTATCGTGGATCATCGAGAGCAAATAGGCAAAGTCGATTCCGCGCGGCTCCTTGAAACGGATGATGACCATTGACTCGTCCGGCGTCGGGATCCAGCGCGCCACGAACGGGTTGGACGTATCGACCGTCGGGATGCGCTGGAAATTGATGTCGGTTTCGGTGAACTGAGGGCAGATGTAGCGCACGTAATCCGGCATGCGCCGCAGGATCGCCTGCGTCACCTCCTCCGTCGTGTAGCCGCGATGTTTGCGATCGCGGTCTATTTTCTGGATCCATTCGAGGTTGATCACCGGGACCACGCCGATCTTGAGATCGGCGTAGCGCGCAAGATCGAATTCCGGGGTGACGACCGCGCCGTGCAGGCCTTCGTACAGCAGCAGGTCGGTATCGGACTCGATATCGAACCACGGCGTGAAGCAACCGCGCGGAGTGCCGGTCAGCAGCGCTTCTTCCGCTTCATGGATATACTGCCGCGTCCGTCCCATACCCTTAGCGGCGTACGCGGCGAACAGGGCCTGCAACTCCACCAGCAGATTGGCCTCCAAACCAAAGTGGCTGAAGTTTTGATTGCCGCTCTTCGCACTCTCGGTGACAGCCTGTTCCATGCCGACGCGGTCGTAACGATGGAATGCATCGCCTTGCACGAACGCCGCCCGAACGTTTTCACGGCGAAAAATCTGCTCAAAGGTTTGACGGACCGACGTCGTGCCGGCGCCCGACGAGCCGGTAACGGAAATGATGGGGTGCTTGATCGACATACGTTGGCGCTTTTCAGCCTCTGCGAGCGGAAATGATAGTTAGGGAAAGGCGCGGAACAAACCGCGCCTTCCGAACAATGGCGATCGCTCGCCCTTGAAGACCTGACCTGAGTAGAGCCGCGCAACGCGATCCACCTCATCGCGCGAGCCGCAAATAAGCGGCGTTTTTTGATGCAGCGACAGCGGCGCAATGTCGAGCACGCGTTCCGTACCGGTCGTCGCGCGCCCGCCCGCCTGCTCGATCAGCCAGGCGATCGGGTTGGCTTCATAGATCAGCCGGATTCGGCCCTGATGAAAGTCTTTGCGGCTGTCTCCGGGGTACAGATAGATGCCGCCCCGCGCCAGGATGCGGAAGATGTCGGCGACCGGCGAACCTGTCCAGCGCATGTTGAAATTGAAGCCGCGCGGACCGTCGGCGCCGTTCTCGCAATCGTGGACGTAAATTCTGATCGGTTCTTCCCAGAAACGCGCATTCGATGCGTTGATCGCGTATTCAGCGGTCGTTGCAGGAATGGCGATCGACTTGCGCGTCAGGACGAAGGCGTCCGCATCGCCGTCCAGCGTAAACGTGTGGGTTCCGGCGCCGAGGGTCAGCGTCAATGTCGTCTGCGGGCCATAGACGACAAACCCCGCCGCGAGCTGGTGCGACCCGGGCCGCAGAAAGGCCGCCTCGCCGGACGACGTCGGATGACGCGGCAGAACTGAAAATATCGTGCCAAATGAGATGTTCGAGTCGACGTTTGACGATCCGTCGAGCGGGTCGGTGGCGACCAGCAGGGGCGCCTTGGCGTTGAGCGGCGCGGGCTCGGCGAGTTCCTCTGACGCAAACCCCGCGACCGGCGCCGATTTCAGCGCTTCCAATAGGGCGTCGTTGGCGAGGACGTCGATTTCCTTCTGCTCGTCAAACGCGCCAGCGCGGGCGGTCACGCGGCCCAGCGGTCCCACAAGGTCGCCGGCGCTGATCCGGCGCGACATGGCGGCCGAAGCGCCCGCGATGACCTCGATCGTCTCGGCGACGGCGCGGCGCGTGACCTCGTCAAGCGTCCACCTGGAAAGATAGTCCTTGAGCGTCGTCTGAGCCATGCGCCGACCTTGCCGGGGCCGCGATCCGACGCCCGTCGACGGCATTTAATCCGACTTAGGTCGAGCGCGCGAGCCGCGATATGATGGAAGCGCCGACATGCATAGGCAAGACCAGCCGGTCTGCGCCTGCTTGGTTCAACCGCCAAATCATTTAACGATTAGATCTCACCGGGATAGCTTGCCAATTTGACTTTCAACCCGCCAGAAACACCGAGGCGTTAAGGTTTCTCGATTATATCCAACCTTGATCGCAAGGCGTGGGCCTGTTTTTCGGTCCACCGCCCATTTTCGCACGCCATTCGCTCGTGAGTACCGTTGTGCAGCCGCGTCCCTCGACCTCGCCCAAACGCCCCATCGCCAAACTGATGGCGTCGTACAGCCCAACCTTCGTGGGCGTCGCGCTCTTTTCAGGCGTCATCAACGTCCTGGCGCTGTCCGGCTCGATCTACATGCTGCAAGTCTATGATCGAGTCTTACCGTCGCAGTCGGCGCCCACGCTTGTCGGCCTATCGATCCTACTTGTCGGCCTTTACGCCATCAGCGGCGCGCTCGAATTCCTTCGCGCTCGCATCATGGTCCGCGTGGGCAACCGGGTGGACACCACGCTAACGCCCCGCGTGTTCCGCGCCATTCAAATCTTGCCGCTCAGAACGAAAGCCGGGGGCGACGGCATGCAGCCGTTGCGCGATCTGGACGCGATCCGCTCTTTCGTGTCCGGCCTCGGGCTGCCGGCTCTGCTCGACCTGCCGTGGATGCCGGTCTATCTATTGTTCGTCTATCTGCTGCACCCGACGCTTGCGCTCGTCGCCGTGATCGGCGCGCTGTTCTTGATCATCCTCACGTTGCTGACCGAGTATCGCAGCGCCGCGCCGCTGAAGGCCGCCGCAATTTCCGGCAGCCAACGCCTCGCCCTCGCGGAATCCGTTCGTCGCAATGCGGAAGCGATCCAGGCGATGGGTCTCTCGGCGCCGTTGGGACGCCGGTATGACGCCGTAAACAGGGACTATCTCACGCACCAACTGTCGGCGGTCGACGCCGCCGGCGGAATTGGCAACGTGACGAAAGTCGTGCGCCTGCTGTTGCAGTCGTCAGTTCTCGGCCTGGGTGCCTACTACGTCATCCAGAACCAGCTTTCCCCCGGCACCATCATTGCGGCGTCGATCGCCGTTTCCCGTGCGCTCGCCCCAATCGAAACGGCGATTGCGCATTGGAAGGGCTTTGTCTCCGCGCGACACGCGGCGTTCCGCCTGGACGAACTTCTCGTGCGAACGGAAGACCTCGACAAACCCGTTATCGCGTTGCCGGCGCCCGAGAAACACCTGCAGGCTGAAGCGCTGGCGATTGCGGGACCCGGCCAATCCGAGCCGATCGTCAAGAACGTTTCCTTCAAGGTCGAGGCCGGCGATGCGCTCGGGGTCATCGGACCGAGCGGTTCCGGAAAGTCGACCCTCGGCCGGGCCCTTGTCGGCGTTTGGCCATGCATCAATCCGTCGGGCGGAGTGCGTCTCGATGGCGCTGCGCTCGACCAGTGGACGACGACCTCGCTCGGCCGTCACATCGGCTACATGCCGCAGGACGTCGAACTCTTCGCAGGCACCGTGGCCGAGAACATCAGTCGCTTCGATCCCGACGCGACAAGCGACGCCGTCGTGACCGCAGCTAAGGCGGCCGGATCTCACGACCTGATCGTCCGCCTGCCGGACGGCTACCAAACCCGCATCGGCGACGGCGGCCGGGCGCTCTCCGGCGGCGAACGCCAGCGGATCGCCCTGGCGAGGTCCCTGTATCGCGACCCTTTCCTCGTGGTTCTCGACGAACCAAACGCCAATCTTGATTCCGCTGGCGATGCCGCATTGACCGATGCAATCATTTCCGTGCGCCGGCGCGGCGGCATCGCTGTCGTCATTGCGCATCGCCCGTCTGCCCTCGCAGCCGTCAACAAGGTGCTTGTTCTCGCCAACGGCCAGTCGCGCGGATTCGGCCCGAAGGACGAAGTACTCCGCACCGTCCTGCAAACCGTGCCGGCCGCCGCATCGCCAGTTGACGCTCCGAATGAACAGGCGCCTGCCGTCGAACGGGCCGAAAGCGCGTGACGCCAATGAAAACTGAAAGCAGCTCCAACGCTCCGATGATCGAGACACAGGCAAACATGCTATCGCGTGAAACCGCTTCGGCGGCGGACCACAAGCTGGTTTCCGTAACGCGTTACGTTCTCGCCGGCGTCTTCACCTCGGTCGCACTCGTCGGCGGTCTGGCCGCTTGGGCCGCAACGACGGAGCTGGCCGGCGCCGTGCTGGCGCATGGCTCCGTCGTCGTCGCCGGCAACGTCAAAAAGGTCCAACATCCCACAGGCGGAGTCGTCGGAGCGATTAACGTCAAGAACGGCGACCGCGTGAAGGAAGGCGACCTTCTCGTCCGGCTCGACGAGACGATCACGCGCGCCAGCCTGCAGTTGATCACCAAGCAGATGGACGAACTCACCGGCCGCAGGGCCCGCCTGGTCGCCGAGCGCGACGACGCCCCGGCCGCAGTTTTTCCAAGCGAGCTTTCGAACCGCGCATCAGAGCCTGCCGTCGAACAGATTCTCGCCGGCGAGAGGACCCTCTTTGACTCCCGCCTCAAGACCCGCAAGGCGCAAAAGGAACAGCTTGGCGAGCGCATCGCAGGACTTCGCGAGGAAGTCTCTGGCACGACGCAACAGGCCGCCGCGAAAGCGATGGAGCTGGATCTTATCGACAAAGAGCTTGCCGGGCTCGAAACGCTCGAAGCGCAACGGTTGGTGCCGACGAGCAAGATGATGGCGTTGCGCCGGGAGGCGGCGCGGCTGGAAGGCGAGCGTGCGCAGCTTCAGGCGTCGGCCGGACAGTCCCGTGGCCGGATCGCCGAGATCGAAGTGCAAAGGTTGACCATCGATAGCGAGGCCAAAAGCGAAGCGGTGAGCGAGCTGCGCGAGACCGAGGGCAAGCTCGTCGAGCTCTCTGAGCGACGGACGGCGGCGGAAGACCAGTTGAAGCGCATCGAAATCCGCAGCCCCGCCGACGGCGTTGTGCATCAGATGTCCGTGTTCACGGTCGGCGGCGTCGTCAACAACAGCGATCCCTTGATGCTGATCGTGCCGCAAGGCGACGATCTCGTCGTTGAGGCGCGCATCGCGCCGTCGGATATCGATCAAGCGCGCAGTCACAATCAGGCTGTCGTCCGGTTTCCGGCCTTCAATCAGCGTACGACGCCTTCGATCGAAGGCTCAGTCGCCACAATTGCCGCGGATCTCACCCATGAACCGCAAACGGGCGTATCCTACTACCTCGCGCGCATCTCATTTCCGCGGGAACAGCTGGAAAGGTTGGGGGGTCTGAAGCTTGGCCCAGGCATGCCCGCCGAAATCCAGATTAAGACCGAGCCCAGAACCGCATTGACGTATCTGGTCAAGCCGATCGAAGATCAGATCTCGAAGGCGTTCAAAGAGCGCTAGACGCAGGGCGGCCGCCGCTGCTGCGGTAATGCACGGCGCGCCCGTATTTGACGTGGGCCGCACCTGATCCAAGGCGACACCGACGTGTCCGATGATGCAAAGGCCAAGGTCGGCCAAAAACTGGCCGTCGTCATACCGCTTCTGAACGAGGCCGTGGGTCTTGAGCCCTTGCTCAAGCGACTCCGTCCGGCGCTCGACGCAACCGGCCTCGCGTGGTCAATCATCTTCGTCGACGACGGTTCGACCGACGCTACGCTCGGCGCGCTGCGGCGTCTGCACGACGCTGATCCACGGATTGCCGGCATTTCGCTAAGCCGCAACTTCGGCAAAGAAATTGCCGTCGCCGCAGGGTTGCGCCATGCGACGGGCGACGCCGTGGTCATCATGGATTCCGACCTTCAGCATCCGCCGGAGTCGATTCCGGAATTCATCGCCAAGTGGCGCGAGGGCTACGACGTCGTTTACGGCAAGCGGATTGACCGGAGCGCCGACAGCGCGTGGCGGCGCATCGGCGCACGAGGCTTCTACTCGATTTTTCACGCGCTGTCCGGCACTCCCTTACAGGTCAACTCCTGCGACTTCCGTCTCCTCAGCCGCCGCGCTGTCGACGCCATCAACAGCATCGGCGAGCATGTCCGATACAACAACGGCTTGTTCGCCTGGATCGGCTACCCGTCGGTGGGCGTGCCGTTCGATTTTCCGCCGCGGCCCAGCGGCGAGGGCTCGCGCTGGCAGCCGCTGAAACTGGCGCGCCTCGCCATCGACGGGTTGGCGACATTTTCAACCGTGCCGTTGAAGATTTCGGCGCTGCTTGGCTTTGTGCTCTCGCTGCTGGCCTTTGCTTACATGGCCATCGTGCTTTTCAAAACCGTTGTATTCGGCGACGATGTCCGGGGCTTTCCGGCCCTTATGGTGACGGTACTTTTCTTCTCCGGAATTCAGCTGATCTTCCTTGGGGTCCTCGGCGCCTACCTCGGACGCGTCTACGAGGAGGTGAAAGCGCGCCCGCTTTATCTCGTCCGCGAGACCTTCGGCGTCGCGGCCCCTCCATCCGAGACGAAGTCCACTGCCGCCGTTCATCGACACGCCTCATGATCGCGCTGACTGAACGAACCCCGACATGAGCGGCGCGAGGGTCGGCGCGGGGTTCGTCGCATCCGGCGCGCTGGCGTTTGCGGCCGACGCGTCGGCGCTCGCCGCGCTGACGAGCGGCTTGGCGCTCGATCCGCTGTTGGCGCGCATTCCCGCCATCGCGTTTGCCATCACGATCGCCTATTTCGCGCATCGGCGGCTAACCTTCAGCGTTTCCAATCCGCCATCGTTCAGGGAGTTCGCGAAGTTCGCGAGCGTCGCGTCCGGCGTGGCGATCCTCAACTATGCCGTTTATGCGGGAATTATTCTGGCTTTCGACGGAGTAGCGCCGCTCGTCGCGCTTCTCGCGTCTTCGGCGCTAGCTATGATTGCGAGCTTCGTCGGCTACTGCTACGGCGTTTTCCGCCGGCCGGGCTAGACCTTGAAGGCCTCGATTTTTGCGAACGCCTGACGCAGCGCATCCGACCACGCCGCGGAGAGGTTCTTGAAATACTCGTCGTCTGCGAAAATGCGCTTCTCACGAGTCACGTCGAGCGTATCGCGATTGTAGATGAGCAGATCGATGGGCATGCCGACAGTCAGATTCGAACGCAGCGTCGAATCGAAGGACAACAGCACCAGTTTCGCCGCTTCTCCGAGCGGCATGTCGGCGCGAGCCACGCGATCGAGAATAGGTTTGCCGTACTTGTGTTCGCCGATTTGGAAAAACGGCGTGTCGTCGGTCGCCTCGATAAAATTGCCTTCGGCATAGACGTGAAACAGTCGCGGGCGCTCGGAGCCGATCTGTCCGCCGAAGATCAGCGACGTCGTGAAGTTCATCTTGCTGGCTTCGAGCGCAGGTCCGTCAATGCCCCGCGCCTCACGCACGGCGTCGCCGACGACGCGGACCGCGCGATACATGTTCGGCGCATTATAGAGATGCGTGTCGCCCTCTTCGTCCTGCGTCAACTGCTCGTTGAGCAGGCTCAAGACCGATTGCGTGATCGCGAGATTGCCGGCGCTCAGCAACACAAGGACGCGCTCGCCGGGCTTGCGCCAGTACTGAAGCTTGCGGTACTGCGCGATGTTATCCACGCCGGCATTGGTGCGCGTATCAGCCGCGAAAACGAGGCCGCGCTCCAGCCTCAGCGCCACGCAATAGGTCATGATCGTCTCCAGCCCGAACGGCTATTGCTGCTGGCTGTTCTGCTGCTGGACTTCGACGATCACGTCAAGCGCTTCGTAGGCGCCCCCAAGCCGCGTGCCGCGAATGGGCGCCGCGGACGCAGAATCGAGCCCGCACGCCAGTCGCACGTAGGCGTCGGTGGGACACATGCGGTTGGCGGGATCAAAACCTACCCAGCCAAGACCTTCGATCCAGACTTCGCCCCAAGCGTGATGGGCCTCCGAGGGCTCGTCCGAACCCGACAAATAATAGCCATTGACGTAGCGCGCCGGTAGGCCCATCGCGCGGGCGGCGGCGATCATGACGTGCGCATGATCCTGGCAGACGCCATGGCCGGCGGCCAGGGCGTCTGCCGCGGTGGTTGTTGGCGACGTCGCGCCGACCTTGTACTCGATCGCATCGCGCACTGCGTCCATCAGGCGGTGCATTCCCTCAACATTCGGCGCAGCCTTGGCGGTCGCGATGAGGTCGCGGATCGAATCGGCGACTTCCGTTCGCTCCGTTTGGCGCAGAAACACGCGGCGCGGCGTCAACTCCTGGAGACCCTGCACGACGCCAGCCAGGTCTTCGGTATCCACGACGCCTTTCGCGATAATCAGAATTTCGGAGTGCAGCTCGCTGTAAGTCGTCAGATGCACCGTATTGCCGAAGCCATCGCGGTAGACTGTGGCCTTGTCGATGCCCGGCGCCGTCACGCGCCACTCCACGACGCGCTGGCCTTTGAACGATGGCGGCGTCAACCGCAGCGACTGTATCGAATAACGGCTCGGCTGGCCGTAGGTGTAGCGAGTAACATGCCCGATCGACACGCGCATTGAGGTATCCCGGTTCAATCCGCGAAATGATAGGCTTGCGAAATTTCGTGTCCGAGCTTGTTGTTGCGCGCGATGAAGTCCTGAACGAACTCATGCAGGCCGCTTTGAAAGATTTCGCGAATATCGGCTTCCATCAGAAGATCGCGCGTCGCTTCGACGGTGAGATGGCACGGACAGCGCTGACCGTAGAGGATCGCCAGCTGATTGAGCGATTCCGTCAACTCGTCATAGCAAGACCGCAGCGAGCGCGGCATCTGGCGGTTCAGAATGAGATATTCGGCGATGTGAAGCGGCTTGTAGTTTTCCTTGAACACCCAGCGATAGCTGCGGTGCGCCGACACGGAACGCAGGATCGACGCCCACTGGAAATTGTCCTTGCCGCCGCCGATCATCTCGCTCGACGGAAGGAGATGATAGTATTTTACATCCAAGATGCGCGAGGTGCTGTCGGCGCGCTCGATGAACGTGCCCGCTTGGCTGAAGTAGAACGTATCGTTGCGCAGGATCGTGTTCAGCAGCGCGCCGCGATACAGCGCCGAGCGCGACCGCACCCAGTCCAGCAGCTCAGGCAGTGAATTGGACGTCACCGACGACGGTCGAATCGCTGAAAATTCCAGCCAGGCGGCATTCAACGTCTCCCACATCTCGCGCGTCAAGGCCGTGCGCTGCGCGCGGCCGTTGCGTCGAGCCGCCGCCAGGCAGGATGCGATGCTCGACGGGTTCGAGGCGTCGAACAGCATGTAGTCGATGACGTTCTTGGTCTCGAGTTCGCCATGCCGCGCCAGATAGCCGGCGAGGCATCCGCCGCTCTCAAGCGTTGAGCGCCACTCCTCGTGAAATCCTTCGCCATCGCGCGGCAGCAGCACGATGCGGTACCCGACCTCGATCAGTCGCGCCATGTTCTCGGCGCGCTCGACGTGGCGCGACAGCCAGAAGAGGTCGTTGGCGGTGCGTCCCAGCATGCGGCCTTAATCCTGGAGAACCCACGTATCTTTTGTGCCGCCGCCCTGACTCGAATTGACGACGAGGGAGCCCTTTTTGAGGGCCACACGCGTCAACCCGCCCGGCACGAGCCGAACCTGATCGCCAACGAGAACAAAGGGCCTCAGATCGAGATGCCGCGGCCCGACGCCTTGGTCCACGAGCGTCGGACAAGTCGACAGCGACAGCGTGGGTTGAGCTATGTAATTGCTCGGATTCGCGATGAGCTTTGCGCGAAACGCCTCGACTTCCGCGTGAGACGCCTGGGGCCCGACGAGCATGCCGTAGCCGCCGGAGCCGTGCACCTCTTTGACGACGAGTTCCGGTAGCTTCTCCAAGACGAACTTCAGCGCTTTTGGATCGCGGCAATTGTAGGTTTCGACGTTGGGCAGCAACGGCGAGCGGCCCGTGTAGAATTCGATGATCGCCGGGATGTAGCAATAGATCGCCTTGTCGTCGGCGATGCCGGCGCCCGGCGCGTTGACGATCGTCACGCGGCCCGCGCGATAGACGTCAAAAATGCCGGGTACGCCGAGCATCGAGTTCGGATTGAAAACCAGCGGATCAAGGTAGTCGTCGTCGACGCGGCGGTAGAGCACGTCGACGCGCTTCGGCCCCTGCGTCGTCTTCATGTGCAGCAGTCCGTCGAGCACGATCAGGTCCGAGCTCTCGACCAATTCCACGCCCATCTGATCCGCGAGGAAGGAATGCTCGAAGTACGCGCTGTTGAATTGCCCCGGCGTCAGGACGGCGATGTTCGGTTCGGCGTCGAGGTGGTTCGGCGCCACGCTTTCCAGCGTCTTCAACAAGTTGTCGGGATAGTTTTCGACCGGGCGAACGCGATTGCGGCTGAACAGATCGGGAAACAGATGCATCATCGTTTCGCGGTTCTCGAGCATGTAGGATACGCCCGATGGGGTGCGCGTGTTGTCCTCGAGGACCATGAAATCGTTCTCGCCCGTACGGACGAGATCGATGCCGATGATGTGGCTATAAATTCCCCGCGGCGGGTCGACGCCGATCATCTCGGGCACGAACGCCGAGTTCTGAACAATCAGCTCTTCGGGGATCTTGCCCGCCTTGATGATCTCCTGGCGATGATAGATGTCGTACATGAAGGCGTTGAGCGCGCGGACGCGCTGTTCAATTCCGGCCTCGAGGCGGCGCCATTCATCGGCGGCAATGATGCGCGGAACGATGTCGAAGGGGATCAGGCGCTCAGCCGCTTCCTCGGCGCCATAGACGGCGAAGGTGATGCCGGAGCGGCGGAACAAAGCCTCCGCTTCTGTCGTTTTCTGCCGCAGGGTGTCGATCTGCTGGACGCCAAGCCATTCGGCCAGGGCGCGATAGGGGGGGCGAATTTCGCCGCCGTGGCCATTCATTTCATCGAAGGCGGCGACCAAGCAGAACCTCTTCCGTTGACTGGCGTCGGACGTATCGCAAGGGGCAGGCCAAGTGGCTGAGTCTGCGCATTTGCTGTGATTTCTGATAAATGCGCGAAGGCTGCCGCTTGTGTATTAGGCATCCTGCCCGAGAATTTAGCAACGTCGTTCGGCGTACGCGAACGCGCCAACAGGAGCAGAGTTCCCAGTTATGTCCGCCGCACAGATCACGCCTATCGCCCTGCTCATCGCTTCGAACATTTTCATGACCTTCGCTTGGTACGGTCACCTGAAGTACACGACCTCGCCCTTGTGGATCGCCATTCTCGCCAGTTGGGGCATCGCGTTCGTCGAATACTGCCTCGCGGTGCCGGCGAACCGCTGGGGCTCGGCGGTCTATTCGCCGGCCGAACTCAAGACAATGCAGGAAGTGATCACGCTCGTGGTTTTTGCGGTGTTTTCCGTCCTGTATCTCGGCGAGAAGTTCACGATCAATCACGCGATTGGATTTTCGCTCATCTGCGCCGGCGCGTTTTTTGTGTTCAAGGCCCCGTTCAAGTAAAGTCGGCGCGCTCGCGCTTGTCCAAGCCGTAGGCCGTCGCGAACCCCGTCGCGGCCATCGCCAGCCCTGCGAAGATCAGGGCCTCGCGCGTGCCGACGCCGCCGAAGGCAAGCTGATAGACGAGCGGGCCGGCCGCCTGTCCGAGGAAAAAGAAAAAGGCGTGCGCCGCGACGGCCGAGCCGCGCGCGTCCGGCGCGAGTTCCGTGGCCTGCGTCTGCAGAGAGTTGTGGATCATGTAGAAGCCGACGCCGATAGCGACGAACGTCGCGGCTTCTGCAGGCCACGCGCCTGCGAACGGCAGGGCGACGAGGCCCAGTCCCGCGACGGCGCCGCCGGCGCGAATGAGATTGAGCTGGCCGAGCGCCGGAAGCATTCGCCGAACGAGGGCCGTGTAGACGAGCCCGCCGATCCCGAAGCCCGCCAGCACGAATCCGGCTTCCTTGATGCCGCCGGCGCCGCGCTCTTCGAGCAGCAGCGCAAGATACGGGAACAGTCCGAACACCAAGACGCCTTCGACGAAGACGGCGGTGAAACAGACCCGTGTTCGCGGATTGGCGAACACCTTGGCGTAACCGCCGCGCATGGCCGCGACGCTGAGGGACTGGCGCACAGCGGACGCCGATGGCTTGAGCTGCATCATAGTCATCGCAAGTGCCGCAATGGAGAGCGCGGCGCCGACGGCCATGGCGCTGCGCCAGCCGGCCAGCGACGCGATCAGGCCGGCGCCGACGGCGCCCGTCATCTGTCCGGCGATGATGGCGGTCAGCAATTTCGAGAGCGCAACCTGCCGATCGGAGAACGCGAACCGGTCTCCGACGAGCGCAAAGGCCAGCGGGATCACGCCGCCTCCCGCCGCGCCGCCGACGATGCGCGCGACGTACAGCGTCTCGATATTGGGCGCGACGGCTGCGAGCGCGAGGCAAGCCGTGAGGATCGCCAATGTGATCTTGATGATGCGCGCCTTGCCGAGCGCGTCGCCAAGCGCGCCGAGAATCGGCTGGCCGAGCGCATAGGGAAACGTGAAGGCGGAAGCGAGCAGAGCCGCCGTCGCCGCGCTTACCGCCAGATCGCGGGCGATCTCCGGCACGACGGGGTCGACGAGCCGCATCGACATGGACGAGACGAAGCAGCTTGCGGCGAGGATCGGGAGGAGGCGCATGTTTCTCACTCTCCCTCTCCCCGCTTGCGGGGAGAGGGTCGGGGTGAGGGGCGGCAACAATCGAGCAAGCGGCTGCCTCTCACCCTGGTCCTCTCCCCACGCCAGTGCAGAGCGTGGAGAGAGGGAATGTGTCAGAACAGCCCTTGTATCTGCCCCTTGTCGTCGAGGCGGATGCTATCGGCGCTCGGCACTTTGGGCAGGCCCGGCATCGTCATGATCTCGCCGGTCACGGCGACGATGAACTCGGCGCCGGCCGACAAGCGCAGTTCGCGGATCGGCACGATGTGGCCGGTCGGCGCGCCGCGCTTCGAGGCATCGGTCGAGAACGAGTACTGCGTCTTGGCCATGCAGACGGGCAGATGCCCGAAGCCGGCCGCCTCCAAATCCTTGAACTGCGTCTCGACGCTCGAATCGCAGCTGATGTCGGCGGCGCGATAAATCTCCGTCGCGATGGTGCGAACCTTGTCGCGCAGCTTCATGTCGTCGGGATAGAGCGGCTTGAAGTTGGCCTTGCCCTCGTTGATCACGCCGACGACGTGATGCGCGAGATCGGCTGTGCCCTTGCCGCCGTCCGCCCAGTGCGTGCACAGGAACGCCTTCGTGCCCATGCTCTCTGCGGCGGCTTTGACTTCGGCGATCTCGGCATCGGCATCGGTGATGAACTTGTTGACGGCGACGACGGCCGGCACGCCGAACTTGTTGATGTTCTCGATGTGGCGCTTGAGGTTGTCGCAGCCCTTGGCGACGGCGACGGCGTTTTCGTTTTTCAGATCGTCCTTGGCGACGCCGCCGTGCATCTTGAGCGCGCGCACGGTTGCGACGATGACGACGGCGGAGGGCGCGATGCCGGCCTTGCGGCATTTGATGTTGAAGAACTTCTCGGCGCCCAGGTCGGCGCCGAAACCGGCTTCGGTCACGACATAGTCGGCGAGCTTCATCGCCGTCTTCGTCGCCAGCACCGAGTTGCAACCGTGCGCGATGTTGGCGAACGGCCCGCCGTGGATGAACACGGGGTTGTTCTCCAAGGTCTGCACCATGTTTGGCGACAACGCGTCTTTCAGCAGCACGGTCATCGCGCCATCGGCCTTGAGATCGCGGGCGCGAATCGGCTTCTTGTCGCGCGTGTAGGCGACGATGATGTTGCCGAGGCGCGTCTCCAGATCCTTGAGGTCTTTCGACAGGCACAGGATCGCCATGACTTCCGAGGCGACGGTGATGTCGAAGCCGTCCTCGCGCGGAAATCCGTTCGAGACGCCGCCCAGCGAGTTGACGATCGAGCGCAGCGCGCGGTCGTTCATGTCGAGCACGCGCTTGAAGCCGATGCGGCGCTGGTCGACGCCAAGCGCGTTGCCCCAGTAGATGTGATTGTCGAGCATCGCGGCGAGCAGGTTGTGCGCGCTCGTAATCGCGTGGAAGTCGCCGGTGAAGTGGAGGTTGATGTCCTCCATCGGCACGACTTGCGCGTAGCCGCCGCCCGCGGCGCCGCCTTTGACGCCGAAGCACGGGCCGAGCGAGGGCTCGCGCAGCGCGGCGATGGCTTTCTTGCCGATGTGGTTGAGGCCGTCCGAAAGCCCGACCGTCGTTGTCGTCTTGCCTTCGCCGGCGGGCGTCGGCGAGATCGCCGTGACGAGGATCAGCTTGCCGTCCTTGTTGCCCTGGATCGAATTGATGAAGTCGAAGGTGACTTTCGCCTTGGTCCAGCCGTAGGGGACGAGCGCGTCGGCCGGCACGCCGATTTTGGCGGCGACGTCGGCGATGGGCTTCTGCTTGGCTTCGCGCGCGATCTCGATGTCGGACTTCACGGACACGGGCTTCCCTCCGGGGCTGGGTTATGGCCGGTGCGAGGACCGGCTTGTTGGCGAGATCGGGCGTCGAGGCCCGACGTCGGCGATATTGGACGTTGGACGGTGGGTCTGCCAAGCGGCGCGGCGAAAAAAGCCGCAGGGGGGTTTTTCATTGCGCCTTCCGACTCTGCTCCGCAGAGTCGGTCGGAGGCGCAAAACCAAGACCGGAGAGCGAGGCGGAAAGGCCTTCTCTTGTGGTCGTTTTGGATGCGGCCTTCGCCGCCTCGCTCGACAGGAAGATTGCCCACCACCCTCCCTCCGGATCGCATCCCGTTTGGAGATAGGCCGGCATTGTTGCGCCGGCCGGCAGACGAGCCCCAGATAGCTTATGTCACGGGTCCGCCCTGTCGGCGTGTCCGTCCAGTCCGCCAGCGCACGTCTGCGCCTCCGATCCTCATGGAGCGAGCAGGCGCGAGTATGCGCGGCCGGTAGAGAGCGGGGATAAGTTTTTGCGAAGAATTTTTGCGCGCATGGCTATGCGCGGGGATGCGCCGCACTGCTCCCTCTCCCCATGCCCTTGCATGGGGAGAGGGTTGGGGTGAGGGGCAGCCGCTTGCGCGAACGACGCCGTCGGCGATCGGCGCGCATCGTGGATGGCCGCCGTCGCGGCCCTGACGAGCAGAAGGAGACAGTGCACGCCAAGCCGCCGATCTCAGCCTCGGGCTTGTCCCGAGGATCCGTCATCCCGCTCACGCGTCTTGAGCATGGATCCTCGGCATAAAGTCGAGGATGACATCGAGTTGAGACGCTCAAGCGGGCTCGTCGCCCAGCCGGCGCACCACCAGAACGGTCGCATTGTCCTGATGCGGCTCGCGCAACGCTTCGATGGCGCGGATCAGCGCGGTCGCGACGGCGGCGGCGCCGTCCTTGGCGTAGCCCTGGATGATGCGGGCGATCTCAGGATTTTGCAGCGTTGCGATGCCGTCGCTGGCGAGCACGACGTAATCGCCCCCCTCAAGCGCAAGCGGCGCGCGCGACACGTCGACCATGTCGATCTCGTCGCCGGTGACGGCCGAGCGCAGCATGTGCCGACGCGGATCGCGCCGCGCCTCGTCTTCGGTCAATCGCCCCGCCGCGACGAGGCGGTCGAGTTCGGGCGCCAGCGAATGGTCTTCGTTGAGCACAGCGATTTCGCCGCGGCGAAACAGGAACATCGGACTGTCGCCGACGCTGACCCATTCGACGCCCGCAGATGAGAAGGCGGCGCCGATCAGCGTCGAGCCCATGCCGGACAACAGCGGATCCTTTGAAATCTTTGCGGCGATTGCGGCGTTCGCCGCATCGAGCGCGCCGCACAGATTTTCAGACCCGACATGCTCGTCTCGCGCCGCGGCGACGATGAAGGCTTCGCACGCCATGCGGCTGGCGAGCGCGCCGCCGGCGTGTCCGCCCATGCCGTCAGCCAACACGGCGACGCCGCTGTCGGAAACGCCCGCGACGGCGGCGCCTTGAGACGGCTCCGCCGCGCTCGACCAGAACGCGGCGGCGTCTTCCTGGTAGTCCCGCGCGCCGCGGGTTGCGGCCACGGCATGCTCGAAGTGCGCCATAACTCAGGTTTCGGAAATCTCGGACCAGTCGAATTCAGGGCCGCAGAACGGCACGAACGCTACTTGCGTGCGACCAAGCGTGATGACGTCCATCGCCTTCAGCTCGACCGCCGCCGTCGGACGCTTGTCGTTGACGGCTGCGACGTTGGTCTTAGCAAGGTTCGGCACGAACAGAAACGACCGATCGCTGGAATCGTAGCGGATATAGGCCTGCGCGTCGGCTGAGATCGTCTCGTCGCCGAAATCGAGCGGAATGCGGTTGGCGCCGGCGCGACCAACCGTATTGTTGCCCTCGTAGATCGACCGATGGGCGCCGAGGCCGGGTCCGCCGACGACGATCAGAAAACCGACGACGGGATCGCGATCGAACGCGGCGCGTTCGATCGCCTGCTTGCCGCGGACGAGCTGCGTGCGCGGCGCGGCCTCGACCGGCGCGACAACGGCAGGCGGCGCCGGCTCGCGGCGCAGAACGCGCGTTGTCGGCGGCGCGTCGGCCAAGGGCGCCGGCTCGGCGGGGATTTTGGCGAGCGGCTTTGTCGCCGCGCCAGCGCGCGCGAGGCGGGCAGCCTCTTCCGCGCTCAAGCCGGGCGCCGGGGCGGGCGTCTCAGCAGGCAGAGCGACTTTCGCCGCCGGAGTAGCGATCGGTTGCGGCCCGGGCGCCGCCGCCGGCTGGACCGGCGCCGTGTCCTCCCGGCCCGCCGCCAACAATGCGTCCTTCAACGACCCGAAAAAACCGTTTGCCTTGGCGCCCTTAGCGCCGTGGCCTTCGCTCGCTTCGCCCCGCTCGTGTTGCATGCCAATTGCTCCTTGGATGGATTTCGGAAAACGCGTGTGAGAACCCGATGCGCCCTCGTCGTCAAACGACGCCGTTGCGGCGCGATAGCAGACTGAACGCTCGTTTACGGAGACTGTGCGCCTTGCGGCGAAAACGGACCGCCGACGACGCCAGACCAGAACCGCATGCGGCCGGGGCCGAGCTGGATTACGTCGCCGTCTTTGAGCAGCGCTTCCTCGCAGCGCCGGCCGTTGACGATCAGGCGATTGCCGTCGAGACCCGACAGGTCGGTGATCCGCCAGACATCGATATCCTCGCGACTGATCGCGGCGTGATAGCGGTGCACGGCCTCGTTGGGAATGCGGATGTCGTTGTCCTCGTCGCGGCCGATGCGAACCAGATTGCGGAAAATCGGATAGCGCCGAGGACCGAATCGTCCCGCCACTTCGAGGAATGCCGGCCCTGGCATGCTCACAACGGCTTCGCCGTCGACCGGCGCGTCGGCTTCAGCGCTGGCGCGCACGCGACGATAGTAGCGCGTCGCTTCTCTCGCGCGGCGCGATCGATCGGCCGTGCGCATGACAAGCGCGACGATCGGAAACGCCAGTGCGAGTAGAATACAGAGCGTCAACGCCGGGGCCGTGCGGTAGCCCAGCATGACGAGATCGACGACAGCGCCAAAAAAGGCGAGAACGACGCCGAGGATGATCTGGATGTCGCGTATCGGCGACGGCGAGATGGCGAAGGCGGCGGCGAGCGCAACAACGCCCGCGATCAGGCCGAACCGCCGATAGTCGCTGCGTTCCTCGCGTTGGATCGCGGCCATGCGCCGAACCTTTCTCGTGCTCTTCGCGATAGGGCGCAGCGATCACGGCGAGAGAATGGCCGGAAAGCGACACGGCATGGAATTATTCATCCCCCATTCATTCCTCTTTCGTCCGCCACAATCTTGCGGCAAGCGGTCAAAGCAGACACAAAGATCGCGTCGAGTCGTAGCGCGCATGGGGTCATGACACAGCTGGTCGCTCTCCCGGATGGAACGGAACTGACCGGCGATTACAAGATCAGCCGCGTTCTCGGCGCGGGCGGATTCGGCATTACGTATCTGGCCGAGGAGCCGGCGCTGTCGCGCCTGGTGAGCATAAAAGAGTATTTCCCCGCCGATTTCGCCATGCGCGACGCCGACCTCGGCGCCGTGCCGCGATCCAAAGACAGCAAGGGCGACTACAACTGGGGCCTCGAGCGGTTTCTCGATGAAGGCCAGACGCTGGCCAAGTTCAATCACGCCAACATCGTCCGCGTGTACCGCATCTTCAAGGCGCACGGCACCGCCTACATGGTGCTGCATTTCGAAGAAGGGCACAGCCTCAAGACATGGCTGAAAAATCTCAAGCGCGCGCCGCGTCAGAAGGAGTTAGACGCGATCGTCGCGCCGCTGCTCGACGCGCTTGAGACGATCCACAAGTCAGACTTCCTGCATCGCGACATTGCGCCTGACAACATCATCATCCGCAAGGCGGGCGATCCCGTGCTGATCGATTTCGGCGCGGCGCGCGGCGAACTAGCGGCGCATTCGAAAACCAAGACAGTCTCGGCGCTGGTGAAGCCTGGCTACAGCCCCTACGAGCAGTATGCAGAATCGAGCCGGCAGCAGGGACCTTGGACCGACATCTACGCGCTGGCCGCGACGCTCTATCACTGCGTCACCGGCAAGCGCCCGCCCGACAGTCCGTCGCGCATGCTCAAGGATGAGATGGTCGCGGTGCGCGAGGCGGCGCTCGCCGGCTATCGAACCAACTTCCTCGACGCCATCCAGCGCGGCTTGGTCCTCACCACCGACGGCCGGCCGCAGTCGATTGCGGCTTGGCGCGGCGCGCTGCTGGCACCGGATCCGGAAAAGCCCGGGATCGTCGAACGGATCCGCGAGCGCACGATCGCGAAACGCAGGGTCGAGAAGAACACGCCGGCCGCCTCGCCGCCCGCGGCTGCGATCGCCGCCGTGCCGCCGCCGCCCGATGCGCCGGGTCCAAAGGGCGGGCTGCTGGATTTCGTCGCCGCGCTGAAACCGTCCGTGCCTGACAACGCCGCGAAAGCGCCGAGCGCGCCTCCGCCCGCCAATAAACCGGAGGCGCCCGCAAAGGCTAAGGCGGCCGAAACCAAAGCCGCCGCAAAATCCGCCGTGAAGGCGGCGACCGCCAAACGGCCGCGGCCCAATCCCGACGTCAAGCGGACGCGCCCTTTGCTGCGCGGACTTATGACCAAGATGGCGCTGGCCGCGGCGCTCGCGGGCGCGATGATCGCGGCGCATGAGCGCGCGCCGCGCACGATTGCCGGACAGCCGCCCGGGTTGACGACAGGAGCGATCCCGACGCGCGACGCCTCGCGTACGCTGGCGCAGAGCGCGGAATTCAAGGCGCATGACGGCGCCATCGAAGCGGTGGCGCTGAGCGGCGATGGGCAGTCCATCGTCACCCTCGGCCGCGACAACATGCTGAAAGTGTGGTCCGCGGAGACGCGCGCGTTGCAGGGTTCCGTGATTCTCGACGACGGCCCGGCGACGTCGCTCGCCGTGCGCAACCGGCGCGCCGCCGTGGCGCACACCGACGGCGCCATCGCCGTCTACGACCTCGATAGCCTCAAACGCGCGGCGCGCTTCAAGCGCAACGACGCGACGGTGTGGGCGACCGCGTTCGTCGGCTCCGAGGACGTGGTCGCGGGCGCCGGGCATGACTGGGCGATCACACTTTGGGAAACCGCGTCCGAAAGCGCGCCTGCCGGCGTGCTCCAGGATCACGAAAGCGCGGTGCAGAGCCTCGCCGTCGACGGCGCGGGGCGGTGGCTCGCATCAGGCGGCGCGGACCGCAACGTGAAAATGTGGAACTTGGAGCGCCTGGAAGCGCCGCGCCGCACGCTGCGCAATCATTCCGATTTCGTCTCCGCAATTTCGTTCGCGCCGGACGGCGGTCTTCTGGCGGCCGGCAGCCTGGACGGCGGCATCCGGCTGTGGTCCGTTAGTTCGGGCCGCCTTCAGCGCACCATCTCAGGTCACAACGCGCGCATCACGACGCTCGCGTTCTCGCCGTCGAGCGATCTTCTGGCGTCGGCGTCGGACGACGGCGCCGTGCGATTGCGCGGCCTGAAGCGCACGCGGCTGTATTGGACTGTCGGCGGGCTCGACGCGGGCGCGAAGGCGCTGGCGTTCTCGGCCGACGGACAATCGCTGCTGACCGGCGGCGGCGACGGCGTCGTGCGCGTGTGGACGCTGCCGGAACGCCAGCTTGCGCAGCGCAACTAGGCCGCTGCAAAGGTTCGCGCGATCAACTGCTCGGCAGATGGACGGTGACCGGCGTGGCGTCGTCGAATTCGCCTGTCGGATTGACGAGTTCGATGCGCACGAGCCGCGTGGTCGCGTTCGGCGTTTCACTGGGCAACACTGCGCGCACCCGAGCCTTCTGCTGACTGCCGCCGCCAATCGTGACGTCAACTTCGCTGCCGCGCGCGAACCGCGCCACTTGATCGACGGGCGCTTCGACCTCGACTTCGGGCGCCGTGTCATCGACCATGACCAGAATGTGCGGATTGTCGTTCGTCGACGACACGAGTCCGCCAACGGTCAACAAGTGCCGAACGACGATGCCGTCGAACTCCGCCGTGATCGTCGCGAGGCGGATATCCACCTGTCGCTTTTCAACCTCGGCCTGCCGTTGCGCGATCAACGCGTTCGCCGCTTCGACGTCAGCCTTCACGACCGCGACGGTGTTGGCGGCGTCGTCCAGACGAGCGCCCGAGAATGCCGGCGAATCTTTGAGACGAGCGCTGCGCTCATAAACAGTTTGTTCAACCGCCAGCCGCGCCTCGGCGATCGCAAGGGTCGAACGCGCCGTCGCAAGCGTGCCTTCCGCGACGGCGAGATCCGCCTTCAGTTGCTGCGTATCGATCTGCGCGAGAACGTCGCCCTTCTTGACGTGATCGCCGACGCGCGCGGGCAGAGCTGCGATGCGACCCGTCACCGGCGTAGCGATGCGGCTGGTGCGCCAGAAGATGAGTTTGCCTGGCATCGTCGATGACCCCCACGACTTTGCGGAGGTCGGAGCAACGGTTGCGGGCGCAGAGAGCAGCGCGGCCGCCAGCACGACTGCAGCGAGATGTCCGGAGGAACGCAATCTGCGGACGCCTACGCCATTTGCGAGATCGAGGATCATGGGCCTGAACCTTCTGTACGCACCCCACTGCGAATACTGATACCGAGGACGCTTCGCGCGATCAATTGTTTAGCGTCGAGCGGCGGCGCTCAACGACGCTGCGGCGGCCGCCTTGTCTCGCATCGCAGCAATCCCGCTGCGTAGTCTGTGGCCATGCAATGACGCGGTGTTGCATTTTACGCACATAGCGAATGCATTCGAAATCGACTGCCGTTCAACACAATTTCGACCATTGCTGACCACAGGTTTTGCACATTAGTTAAAAAAGTGTGGGTAAGGAGGGGTTCTCCTCGTTTTCCTCTTTACACGTCGTCTGTGGGAGTCCGGTCCGCCAATTTTGGCCGGATTGACCTTGGAGACGGCCTTAGCGAAGCCCACTGCGTTGCGTGTCTTGCGTTGGGGGAAGTCCATGTTTTGCGTATTGAACGGCGTCCGGGGGGATGCCCGAGTATTTGCAGCTGCCATCGGCCTCGCTGCATTGATGGCGGCGCCGAGCGCCGCGCTTTCTCAGACCGTCATTATCGGTGACGTTGACGTCTCCGGAAACGCCACAATCGGCGGCACGGTTGACGCCGGCGGCGATATCACGTCGGGCGGCACCGTCCAGGGCGTGGTTGTTCAGGGCGCGACGGTTCAGGGCTTTGTCGTTCAGGGACTTTCGGTTACCGGCGGGGTCGTTTCATCGGTCGGCGCAACGAGCGTCGGAACCAATCTGACGGTCGGCAATAACGCGACGATTACCAACAACCTGACGATCACCAACGGTCAGATCGACATGACCGGCGGCCCGATCGTGGGCGTGACGAATCTGACCGGGAACAACACTGGCAGCATCTCGCAATTCGTCAATCTGACCGGGACCGGCGCCGGGGCCATCACCGGATTCAATTCGATCACCGGCATCGCCACAATCTCCGGCACGAACATCAACGGGACGGTCGTCTCCGCCGGAACTCTGTCCACAACGGGGAATGCCTCGATCGGCGGCAATCTCGACATGACCGGCGGCGATATCACGAACGTCAATTTGATCTCCGCAACCACCGTTCAGTCGACGAGCGGCACGTTCAGCGGCGCGCTCAGCGTTGGCACGGGTTTGACGGTGCTTGGCGGCGGAGCCAATATCACTGGAGACTCGACGATCAACGGTCATCTCGGCGTGACGTCGCTGACCAGCAGCGGCCCGACGTCGACGAATTCCCTGGCCGTCACCACAAACGCGACGGTTGGCGGTAATCTTGGCGTGACGGGGACGGGATCGTTTGGCGGTCTCCTTTCCGCGGGCGCAGGCCTCGCCGTAACGGGCAACACCTCGACGGGAACGCTGAGCACGTCGGGGGACGCGACGGTGGGCGGCGCGTTAGGCGTGACGGGACTGACGACGACCAACGGCATCGCCAACACGGGAACGATCTCATCGACGGGGAACATCTCGTCGCTTGCCACCGTCAGCGGCGCCACGTTGACCGACGGCGCCGGCACGACGATCACCGGCGGCACGGTCACGACGACAACGGTCGCCGCGACAAACGTCAACTCGACCACGATCACCAATACCGGGCATATTTCTACGGCGTCTCTCAACGTCGGAACGGGCGGCCTGACCGTTGCGCCGCTGTCGAGCATCGACGCCGGCAGCAACGTCATTCAAAATGTCGGCGGTCCCGTCATTGGCACCGACGCCGCCAACAAGTCCTATGTCGACGCCGGCGACGCGGTGCTCGCCGCCGGTCTCAACAAGGCTTTCAAGCAGATCGACGAGAACACCGAAGGCATCGCCGTCGCCATCGCCATGGCGGGCATCGCCATTCCGCACGACAAAAACTTCGCGATCGGCGCCAACATCGGCTTCTACGACGACAAGCAGGCGTTCGCCGCGCAGGCGGCGATCCGACTGAGCGAAGGCGTGTCGCTGAACGGCGGCGTCGGCGTCGGTATGGACAGCAACAAAGTCGGCGGCCGCTTCGGCTTCGTCACCGCTTGGTGACACGGCGGTTTTCTTCGCCTAGGTTGAAATTAGCGGGGCTCGGGCGGATCAATGGTCCGCCCGATGTCTTTTCCGCTTCGTCCGCCGATATTTCGGCGCAGAACCGGCGTTTACCGCGCATGATCCATCCGTCATCGATCCGAAGCCTCGCCCTGTCCCTTGGCTTCAGTTTCGCGTTGACGGCTGGCGCGCTTGCGCAGACGCCGCCCCCCCAGGCCCCATCATCGCCGTCGGCCGCTGCGTCAGCTCAGCCTCCCCCCGTGCCACCCGCCGAAATTCTGCTGCTGCTGGTGCGCAACGCCTTCGCGGCGCTGAACCAGGCGAACCAGACGGGCAACTACACGGTGCTGCACGCGCTCGGCTCGCCGACGCTGCAAGCGCAAAATTCCCCCGCGAAGCTCGGGATTGTCTTCACCGATCTGAGAGAGAAGGGCGTCGATCTCGCGCCGACGTTGGTGCTGACGCCGCAATTGACGGAATCCCCCGCTGTCAGCGCCAACGGCGAGTTGCGCTTGGGGGGCTATTTCCCGACCGCGCCGTTACAGATCGACTTCACGATCGTCTACCGATGGGTCGAGGCGCGCTGGCGGATCGATGGCATGGCTGTCGCCGCGAAGCCGAGCCCGGCGACGGCTCCACCCCCGGCGCCGGCAGCGGCCAAGCCCGCTGAAAAAGCGACGCCCGCCGACGCGGCTCAGAAAAAGTAGCGATGCGGGCCCCGCCTAGGTAGCGCGCGCGCCATTTTGCGATGCCGACAACTCCACACGAAGGTCTTTGACGGCGCTGAGCAGAGCCGCGACTTCGCTCTCGTACAATTCGGGATCAATCCCTTCAGTCGGCGCGGCAGCGATCTGCGCCGTGAGCGCTAAAATTTCGCCTTGGCGCGCCGTCAATTCCACGCGCAGATCGTCGATCGTGCTGGCAAGCGTCGCGACTTCGCTCTCATACAGTTCCGGATCGATGCCCTCCGGAGGCGTCGCTACGATCTGCGCCCTTAAACCCGCCATTTCCGCCGACTGCGCGGACGCTTCCGCGCGCAGGTCGTCGATCGCGCCGGAAAGCGCCGCGACTTCGCTCTCATACAGTTCCGGATCGATGCCGGATTGCGCCGCGGCCGCAATCTGCGACTGAAACCGCGCGATGTCCTCGCCATGCAACGCCCTCTCGGTGGCGAGGCGATCACTGAGCTCGGCGAGCCGCTTCGTCATCCCGCTCAGTTCGGCGTATGACGCTGTGCGGAATTCTTCGTGCTTGGCCGCGACGCGGCGCAACTCGTCCTGATAGTATTGCGCGGCGCCGGCTTGCGATTCCAACTGCCCGCGCAGGAGCGACAGCTGTTGGGCGCCATCTTGGAGTTGCAAGAGTTGGCGATGGACGCCGTCCTGACCCGCAAACTCCTGTTCAAGGCGTCCCGCCAAAGCGGCCCGGGCGGACGCCTGCGCCAAATCAGTCTCCAGAGCGGACTTGGCGCTTTGGAGACCCTCAACCTTCGCAGTGGCGGCCGAGAGTGCGGCGATACGGCCCCGGTCTACCCCCGACGCGGCGCGGACCATTGCATAGACGAACAGACCCGCGACGAAGCCGCCCGCGACCCATGGCGCGGCGCCGGAGGCGTCAACGAATGCAGACGGCCACATCACGTTTCTCCTCGGGCGCAAACCGTTTGCCGGGCAATCGAGCGCTGTGACGTCGTGAGACCGTCGACGAAAGCGACGATGGCGGTCCGCATGATCGCCAGCTACGGCGTCGACGCCGATCCACCCTAGGTTTGATGGCGCGCGAAAGAAAGTCACAGCGCCGTGCGGTCGCGGTCGCAAGCCATGTTTGCAGCTGGTGCGGCGCTGCAGCATCCAAGGGCCGGCGCTCGTCGGTTTCCGACGCCGACCACAGCGCCTAAGGCGCACGCGCGTCAGGAAAAAATGCGACAGTGACGCCGGCGCCGATGTGGGGCAGTAAGTCGACTCGCGCCGCCAACGGGCCGCGCGCCGAGACGCTCAGCGAGGAGAGACCCGACATGGACGCCGACGCCGTCATGCTCGCGCGCATTCAGTTCGCGTTCACGGTGTCGTTTCACATCATCTTTCCGAGCTTCACGATCGGGCTCGCCGCCTTCATCGCGACGCTGCTCGTGCGTTGGCGGATGACGGGGCTCGACAAGTTTCATCGCCTCGCCCGTTTCTGGACCAAAATCTTCGCCGTCTCGTTCGCTATGGGCGTCGTCTCCGGAATCGTGCTGTCGTATCAGTTCGGCACGAACTGGAGCAAATTCTCGGAGGTCGCCGGCAACGTCGTGGGGCCTTTGATCGGCTACGAAACGCTGACCGCGTTTTTTCTCGAAGCGACGTTCCTCGGCATCATGCTGTTCGGCTGGAGCCGCGTATCGCCGAACCTTCACGTGACGGCCGCGGTGCTCGTCGCGGTCGGCACGTCGATGTCGGCGTTTTGGATCTTGGCGGCGAATAGCTGGATGCATACGCCGGCCGGGCACGAGATCATCGACGGCGTCGCGCACCCGGTCGACTGGGTGAAGATCATCTTCAACCCGAGCTTTCCCTATCGCTTCGCGCACATGTTCACAGCCGCGTATCTGACGACGTCGCTGGTCGTACTCGCGGTCGGCGCGCGCTATCTGATGCAGGGCCGCTTTATCGAAGAGTCGAAGACGATGGTGCGGATGGGGCTCGGCATGGTCGCCGTGCTCGCGCCGCTGCAGCTCGTCATCGGCGACGCGCACGGGCTCAACACCGCTGAACATCAGCCGGCGAAGGTGGCGGCCATGGAAGCGCATTGGGATGGCTCGAAGCCGGCCGGCCTCGTGCTGTTTGCATGGCCGGACGACGATGCTGAAACCAATCATTTCGAGATCGCGATCCCGAATATCGCGAGCTTCATCATCACCCACGACTTCAACGGGCTGTTCAAGGGCTTGAAGGACTTCAAGGCCGAGGATCGCCCGCCGGTGAAACCCGTCTTCTTCGCTTTCCGCGTGATGGTCGGCATCGGACTGCTGATGATCGCCATCGGCTTCGTCGGCGCCTATCTCTGGTTCCGCCAAAGATTGTTCGAGGCGCGGTGGTATCTCGGCCCCGTTTCCTACACGTGGCCGCTCGGCTTCATCGCGATCCTTGCGGGGTGGTGGGTGACGGAAACGGGACGTCAGCCCTATCTTGTCTATGGCGTGCTGCGTACCATCGACGCGGCGTCGCCAGTCTCTTATTGGGCCGTGCTGACCAGCCTGATCTTGTTCGTCGTCGTATACAGCTGCGTATTCTCAATGGGCGTGCTGTACATCAACAGGCTGATCGAAAACGGCCCGAAAGGCGCGGCCATCGCGACGCCAGACGCAGAAGACGCGCTGCCATCGCGGCCGCTTGCGACAGCGCAAGATGCGGCGCGCGACGCGCTCGCAACTTCGGAGTCGTGACCATGGACCCCGGTCTTGAAGGGATCGCCTACTGGCTGCCGCTCGTCTGGGCCGCAATCCTCGCCGTCGCGGTGACGCTGTACGTCATCCTCGATGGCTTCGGGCTCGGCCTCGGCATCCTCTTTCACGCCGCGCCGGAAGAAGGACGCCGCGACGTGATGATGAACACCATCGCGCCGTTCTGGGACGGCAACCAAACCTGGCTGATTCTCGGCGGCGGCGGATTGTTCGTCGCCTTTCCCAAAGCCTACGGCATCATCATGTCGGGACTCTACCTCCCGATCATCGTGATGCTGCTCGCGCTCGTGTTCCGCGGCGTCGCGTTCGAATATCGCTGGGTCGCAAAGCCCAACCATCGGCTTTGGGATCTGGCGTTCTCCTGGGGCGCGCTCGTTGCGGCGTTCGCGCAGGGCGTCGTGCTCGGCGGCCTACTGCAGGGAATCACCGTTGTTGACGGTCAGTTCGCTGGCGGCGCCCTCGACTGGCTGACGCCGTTTTCTCTCCTCTGCGGGGTCGGCCTTGTCGGCGGTTATGCGCTTCTCGGCACGACGTGGCTCATCTACAAAACCGACGGCGAGCTGCAAAATTGGGCGCGCTATAAGGCCAATTCCGCCTTGCTTTTCGTTCTCGCCGCGACAGTCGCCATCAGTCTGTGGACGCCATTCTCGGTGCCCGGCATATGGGACCGTTGGTTCAGCTGGCCCAACTTCTTGCTGTTATCGCCGGTGCCGATCCTGACGGCCGCCGCCGCCTATTTCTGCTGGCGGGGCGTCGAGGACGACGCCAGCGACGCCAAGCCCTTTATCTTCGCGGTCGCTTTGTTTCTGCTCGGTTTGATCGGCCTCGTGATTTCAAACGTCCCCTATCTCGTGCCGCGATCAATGACGGTTTGGCAGGCCGCCGCGCCGCCGAGTTCGCAAATGTTCATGTTGGTCGGCACGTTGCTGATGTTGCCCGTCATTCTCGGCTACACGGCATTCGTCTATTGGACGTTCCGCGGTAAGGTGGGCGCCGACTCGGGCTATCATTGAGCCGGCGGACGGATTGGCCCGGCGACAAAGCCTCGCCATCATTTCCGCCAAGTGTTCGCCGCGTCCGTCGATTCGCCTCGGCGCGACGCAGAAAAAATGCGGGAGGCACGCCATGTTCGGCTGGCGTAAGCGCAGCGAAGGCTTCGAGTGGCAGGAGTACGTGCGCACCACGATTCTCGTGCGCCGCGCCGACCGCCAAAAGCGCCTCGACGACGCGCGAGTCGCGGCGATCGAGAAAGTGCAACATGTCAAGGACAGCGCCATCGAAGCGGGCAAGGCCGGCCTCGATCAGGCCGCCGCAAAGGCTGAGCGCGCCGCGCGATCCACGGGCCGCAGCGCAGTTGACGCAATGCTCGCGCTCTTTTCGGTGGTCGGCGCGTTCCTAAAATCCGGCTATGGGGTCGCCGTCAAAATCATCACGCCGTATCTGCCGCAGCCGTCCGAACCGGCGGAAAGAACCGGTCGGCCAATCCACGAGCGCTTCGCCGACAAGCGCGCGCAATATGCGCAACTGCGCCGCAAGCGCGATGTCGAGGATTTGGAGCCCGATGTCGGATCGACAGAACCAGCCGGCGATGGTCATCCGGCGTTCGGCTATGCGCTGCATGCCGCAGCGGCGCTCTGCCTCGTGCTCGTTTTCGGCGCCCTCCTGCAAGGCGGCGAATCCCTCGAAACGGGGAGCGTCTCGCGGCCGACGGCGATCGTGGCCGAACCCTTGGAGCTCGATGGCCGCGCTACAGCGATCTCGGGCGATGCGCTGCGGCTCAACGGACAGATCGTCCGCCTTGCCGGCGTCGCGGCGCCGGAAGACAATCAACCCTGCTTCACGGCGAAAGGCCGCCGCTGGTCGTGCAGCGCTTTCGCTCGAAAGGCGCTCGAGCGCATCGTGCGCGGCAAACGCGTCGCCTGCACGCCGTCGGGCGCCGACGATTCCGGCGTCACGCGCGCGTCGTGCCAGATCGACGGCGAGGACATTGCGCGGGCGCTGATCCGCGGCGGCCACGTGTTTGCCGAGAGCGGCCTGTTCGCGGCTTACCGCGCCGAGGAAGACGCAGCGCGCGAGGCGCAGGCCGGCGTCTGGCAGGGCGAGACGGTGCGGCCCGAGGATTGGCGCACGCGAATTTGGGAGGAAGCCAAGCGCACGGCGCCGGACGGCTGCCCGATCAAAGGCGTCATGCGGGCGGGCGAAGGCGTGTATGCGATGCCGTGGTCGAGCGACTATGCGGTCGGGCGGGTCGGCACCGCGAAAGGCGACCGCTGGTTCTGCTCCGAACAGGAGGCGCGCGACGCGGGATTCAAGCCGTCGCTGCGATCGTGATGGCCGCACCTATCGCCACTGGACCACGAACGGCGAAAACTTGACGGCGGCCGCCTTGCCGGGACGTTCCTCATAGCCAGTGTCGCCCGTCACTCCCGTGAACACGACCTGGGGGCTTGCGCGCATCTTCAAACCTTTCGCCTCGACGCCAAGCACGCCGTCGATCCACACCTTGACCGCGCCCGATTTCTTGCCGGGCGCATTGATCTCGACTTCCTGATTGACGCGGACCCATCTCCCGCGCGGCCACTCCACGCCTTTCGGCGGAGCCACTCGATCATTGCCGCTTTTCGGCGCGCGAACCTCGACGGCCGCCTTGCCGAGCGACGACCACGCCGTGCGCACGATAAAGCCGGTGGGATCGTCCGGCGATTCGCCGATGGGCTCGGCGAGCAATCCCGGCAAGTGGCCCGCCGATTTCATGTCGACGTCGTTCGAGAAGAAGACGTCGTAGCTGAGGCAGACCGACTGGGCCTTTCGCAACGATAAGACCGGCCAAACGAAGCCGACGCCGTTCTCGTCGACTTTGGCGGCGTTGTTGGTCGCGGCGAGTTTGACGACGAGACTGTTCGACCACGGCTTGCCGCTGGTCTTTTCGACTGACGCGTTGGCGAGCAGGCCCCACTCGCGAAAACCCGCGCGTCCTTGGAGCTCGACGGGCGACAAAGCCTGCCCGCCCTTGTCGAGGGCGTACTGCTGGCCGGCGCCGTACTGCGTCGCGCACGGAGGAATCGTTTCGACGTGAAAGTGGCTGGCGACGATATAGCCGCCGATGAAAAGGAATATCGCGCCGCCTGCGACGTTGAACAGGACCGTGTTGAATTTCTGGGCCGCCATGGACTTGTCTCGCTTGCGCCGTGCGCTGTGTGCTTGCGCCGCGATGCTATCGACAAGCGATTAAGTTGGGGTTTAGGAAGTATACGGCCTTTCAGGCGCAGCGCATGCCGACAATTCGATTCAATTTGTCGATGTCGGCCGAAAACCGCGATTCAGACGGGAAATATCTTGCCGGGGTTGAGGATATTCAACGGATCGAGCGCGCGCTTGATCTGACGCATGACTTCGACGCCCGCGCCATGCTCGGCGGCGAGAAAGCGCGCCTTGCCTTCTCCGACGCCATGTTCGCCGGTCACCGTACCGTCGAACGCAAGCGCGCGCGCCGCCAGTCGGTCAAGAAAAGCGTCGACGATGCGCCGTTCGTCGAGGTCGGAGGCGTCGAGCACGACGATCGCGTGAAAATTTCCGTCGCCGACATGGCCGACGAGCGGCGCCGTCAGGCCGCTTGCCGCGATATCGGCGGCGGTCTCGGAGACGGCCGCCGCCAGGTTGGAGAGCGGGACGGCAATGTCGGTCACCAGCGTCTGCTTGCCGGGCCATGACGTCTTGACCGCCCAAAACGCGTCGTGGCGGGCCTTCCAGAGCTGCCGGCGACCGGCCTCATCCGCCGACGCCTGCACGCCGCGTCCGCCTTCATCCGCGGCGAGCGCTTCGAAGGTCGCGAAGTCGTCGCGGCAGGCTGCGGGCGAGCCGTGAAATTCGAGGAACAAGGTTGGGGCCTCCGCTAGGCCAAGGCGCGACCGGGCGTTGACGCAGCGAATTTGCGCGGCGTCGAGAAGCTCGATGCGCGCCAACCCGAGGCCTGATTGGATCGCCGCCGTCGCAGCGCGGCACGCCGCCTCGATAGTCTCGAAGATCGCGACGGCGCCGAGGATCTGCTCGGGCGCGCCGTAGAGCTTCAGCGTCACATCGGTGATCAGTCCGAGCGTGCCCTCGGAGCCGACAAGCAGGCGCGTCAGATCATAACCCGCCGCCGATTTGCGGGCGCGTCGCGCGGTGCGCACAATTTCGCCGGACGCCATGACCGCGGTGACGCTGACGACGTTGTCGCGCATCGAGCCGTATCGAACCGTCGTCGTGCCCGAGGCGCGCGTCGCAGCCATGCCGCCGAGCGTCGCATGATCGGCCCCGGGGTCGACCGGAAAGAACATGCCCGTCGCGCGCAGCTCCGCCGCCAACTGATGCCGCGTCACGCCGGCCTCGACCGTGCAATCCATGTCATCGGGACGGACGGCCAGAACGCGGTTCATGCGGGTGAAATCGACGGCGACGCCGCCGTGCGGCGCGTTGACGTGGCCTTCGAGCGAGGTGCCGGCGCCAAACGCGATGATCGGCGTTTCATATCGCGCAGCGAGCCGCACGATGGCGGCCGTCTCCTCGGCGGTTTCCGGCCAAGCGACCGCGTCAGGGATCTGCGGCTGAACGACCGTCAGCGTGTTGGCGTGGTGCGCGCGAACGGCTTCGCCTGTCGCCAGCCGATCCGGCAGCAAATCCGCGAGTTCCTTCAAACAAGCGGCGCGATCAGGGGACGGAGGGCCAGACTGGCCGTCGAGCATGGACGGAACCGTTCATCGGATCGGCGCCACAATTCGGCGTCTAAAGAAGCTGACATCTTTTTCTGGCTTTGTCCCAATTGCGCCCTATGCACAGCCGCTTTTTTTTGCCGATTTTGTGCGGCAACCCTTGGAATTCGCGCCCACAAGTCTGTGTTGCAGATTCACACCACCGCACCGCCGGAACACTTTGGCGATCAGCGAGGCGCTGCCTTTTCAATGCGCTATCGCTATGCTGCCGCCCGGCTGCGGGTGCGGGCTACGCGCCAAGATGCAAGGGAGTTTTTTCATGTTTCGTAGGCTGTTCGTGGTGCTGTGCGCCATCTTGGCCACCGGGGTGCTGATGAGCGCCGAGGCCCGCCGCAAGAGGCATTATCATAACTATTCCGGCGATCAGCTGATCGTCATTTCCGAACACGACGTCGACCTCTCGCTCGACACCTATTCGATCGACATCAGCAGCGCCAAGGGCGCCTACAAGGGCATCCGCGTGAAGAACGCGCGCGGCTATCTATTCGATCTTTCCCGCGTGCAGGTCGTTTACGCCGACGGCTCCGTGCACAACGAGGATCGTCAGATCGACATGTACCAGGGCGAGCGCAGCCGCCCGATCAATGAATCGGAAGACAGCCGCTTCATCAATCAAGTGAACATCACGCAGGTTCCCGGCCGCGGTCGCGGCCGCCTGCAGGTTCTCGGCATCCAGGACCGTGATGGCCGTCAGATGGATCGCAGCGGCCGCGGCGGAGACTATTCATCTTCATCGTCGCGTCCGCCGAGGGAATCCTCGTCAGGCGGCAGCGACATTCCGGTGCGGCCGACCACCGCCGATCCGACGACCGCGGCTCCGGGCACGCAAACCGAAGGCGGCGACGTTCTCTTCGGCGCGCAATACGTCGGCTTCGGCGTCGATCGCGACGTCATTCGCGTCGGCAACGAAATCGGCAAGTTCGACCGGATCCGCTTGCGCGTGCTGGATAACGACATCTTCATCAACGAATTGAAGGTCGTCTATTCCAACGACGAGGTCGATAGCCTCGCCGTGAACGCCGAGATTCCGAAGAACTCGCGCACGAGCTGGATCGACCTCAAGGGCGATCGGTTCATCAAGGAAATCCAGCTCAACTACAAATCCCGGCCGAGCTTCAGCGGTCAGGCGCGGATCGAGGTCTTCGGACAGTATGCGCCGGGCTGGCTCGGACCGCAGGGCGAAGGCCGCAAATACAATCAGGGTTGGGTGCTGCTTGGCGCGCAGACGGCCGGTTTCGTCGGCTTCGACAAGGACATCATCCCGGTCGGCCGCAACGAAGGCGGCTTCCGCAAGCTGCGCGTGACGGTGCGCGATCGCGCCATCACCCTGAACGAACTCAAGGTTATCTATTCGGGCGGCGAAGAAGAGACGATCGCCGTGCGCACGCGCGTCGACGCCGGCGGGACCTATGGCCCCATTGATCTCACGCGCGAAGCCCGCCGCGGCATCGAGCGGATCGAGGCGAAGTACCGCTCGCGCATCTTTGACACCTCGGCGAAAGGCCGCGGCAGCGCAATTGTCGAGGTCTGGGGCCAGCACTAGTGGCCGCGATACACAGAGCAACTACGGGAAAGGGGGCATGGACATGCCCCTTTTTTCGTATCCGGCCAACAACATCCGTCATCCGCACCTCGAAAGCGCCGCATGGCGCGATCAGGCGCGTTCGATCAGAGTTGTGGAAACATTGATCGCCGACGCAACGCGAATATGGTACCCGCAAATCGACGGGAAACGACGCTTCATCATCGCCGGGGGACATGCATCTTGAACGTGAGCCTGACGCAGCCGCTCATCGCTGACGAGCGGTCAAACATCAGCGCGCCGCCGCCCGGCCTGGAGCGCGCCGCGATCCTTCCCGAAACGCAAGACGGCCTCGCCGTTGAGACGAACAAGCAGCGCGTCCGGCGCCTAGCAGCGCATTGCCAGAAGTATCGTGGAGCGGATTTGCGCCTCGCTGCGCTTCAGATGGCGTCGACGCTCATTCCGTTGGCGATCATCGTCGCGGCGATGTTCGCGACGGTGCGCAACGCCTATTGGGCGACCCTTCTGCTGGCGATTCCCGCTGCAGGACTGCTCGTGCGCGTCTTCATCATCCAGCATGACTGCGGGCACGGCTCGTTCCTGAAATCCCGACAGCTCAACGACGTGCTCGGCCGTTGCATGAGCGTGCTGACGATGGCGCCCTATGGCCTCTGGCGGCGGGAGCATGCCCAGCATCACGCAGCGTCCGGCAACCTCGACCGGCGCGGCGCCGGCGACATCGATACGCTCACCGTCGCCGAATATCAGACGCTCTCGACCCTCGGCAAATTCCGCTACCGCCTGTACCGACACCCGCTCTTTCTGTTCGGTTTCGGCGTTCCGGCTTACTTCATGCTCGTCCAACGCACGCCATGGCTCCATGCGTTGAGCGTCAAGGAAAGCTGGAAGAGCGTATTGGGCCTCAACTTGGCGCTCGTCGCGTTCTATGGCCCGTTGATCTACGTGTTTGGCGTCTCAGACGTGTTCTGGGTCGTGCTGCCGATCGTGCACGTCGCGTCCGCCGTCGGCGGCTGGCTGTTTTTCATTCAGCACCAGTTCGAGGAAACGACATGGGATCAGGCCGAAGGCTGGGACTTTCAGGTCGCGGCTCTCCTCGGCTCCTCATTCTATGATTTGCCGAAGGCTCTGAACTGGTTCACCGGCAACATCGGCCTGCATCACATTCATCACCTGAACAGCATGATCCCGAACTACCGCCTGCAGGATTGCCTCGACGCGAGCCCGGAATTGAGGGCGATTAATCGCCTGACGCTCGGCGAAAGCTTCGCGTGCGCCAAACTCAAGCTTTGGGACGACAAAGCGCGACGCATGATCCGCTTCGACGAACTGCCGCGCGCCGTCGCTGCTTGAGGCGCGAACTGCTCCGTTCAGCGCCATGAGCGAGCCGCGCTCGGACGATCTCCTCGACGACCTCATCACGATCCGCGACTGGCTGCGCCACGCCGTCGGCGCCTTCGACAAGGCCGAATTGGCGTTCGGACACGGCGCGTCGACGGCAATCGACGAAGCCGCCTTCTTGATCCTCGCTTCACTCAATCTCCCAATCGACGCGATCGACCCCTGGCTCGACTGTCGCCTCACGCGCCGTGAGCGGACGGCGATCCGCGATCTCATCGCCGCACGCATCGAGAAGCGCAAACCGGCGGCCTATCTGCTCAACGCCGCCTACATTCAGGGGCGGAAGTTTTACGTCGATGAACGCGTGATCGTGCCCCGATCGTTCATCGGCGAACTCCTGGCGTCCGGCGGGCTCGCCGGGATCATTCCCAATGCCGACTCGATTGAGCGCGCGCTCGATCTCTGCACCGGGTCAGGATGCCTCGCGATCCTGGCCGCCGAAGCGTTTTGCGCGGCGAAGGTCGACGCTGCCGATGTCTCACCGGACGCCCTTGCGGTCGCCGCGCGCAATGTCGGCGACTACGGGCTCGAAAACCGCATCGCCTTGATTCAGTCCGACCTGTTCGCGGCGCTGGCGGGCAAGCGCTATGACGTGATCGTCTCCAATCCGCCCTACGTCACGGCCGCGGCCGTCGCCGCGTTTCCGCCGGAGTATCGGGCCGAGCCGCAGATCGCGCATCTCGGCGGCGCGGATGGACTGGACTTCGTGCATCGCATCCTGTCAGCGGCGGCGGACCACTTGACCGACGACGGCGCGATCGTCGTCGAGATCGGCGAGGGCCGCGAGGCGCTCGAAGCCGCGCGGCCGGACCTGCCGTTCCTCTGGTTGGATACGGAAACCAGCGCCGGCGAAGTCTTTGCGCTACAGGCGGCGGACTTGACGAATGCGGCGCAGCGGCGCCGGTGACCTCGCCTCAGCCGAACGCGCCGAAATGGTGCGAAATGCCGGTGCCGAGTTCGCGAACAAACGCGTAGGAGCGCTCCATCGGCTCCAGGATTTCCGTCTCAAGGCGCGCGTAGTCGTCAATGCCGCGCGGGCGGTACGTCGCCTGTTCGTCGAAGCCCGTGACTTGCGACTTCGCGACATGCGGGAACGCCTTGCGCATGATCGACACGACATCCGGAATTTCGAGGCTCAGCGCCATGTCGAGCACCTCGGCGTGCGAAAGCCCGTCTTGCGGCGTGAAGCGCGGCAGCTGCGCGGCGAGAATGAAGATGCGCATGATGACGGCGAGACGGATCGCCTGCAGCAGATCGAGTTCAAGACGGTTCTCGTCCGGGATCTTGCCGCCCTCGATGTTCTGGTCTTCGAGAATGGCGTGCAGATCGATGGCGTCAAGCCGCAGGTGATGCACGAACTCGTTGATCGACCCTTGCCGCTTATCTGAGAGCAGATGCGTTGCGAGCATACGGAAAGCCGACTGCAAGTTCGCCTCGCGTCCCCACGATGCGCGCGCCGCCCAATAACCGGCGTCAAAAACCGATGCGTTCGCGCCCATCGCATTGAGGCTCGACAGCGTCTTTCCCTGCGCGATCATCACGAGGATTGAACGCAGTCGGCGCGACGAGCGGGCGAGGCGCGCGAAGCGTTCGCGGTCGTTGTTGACCGCCGTGCCGAGGCCTGCCACCACGTTCGCGACATAGCCGAACTGCTGCAGAATGGCGTTGTTCGGAATGGCGCGCATACGGGCCGGATCGCCGCGATCGGAGGCGTGCGCGCCCTGGCGCTTCACCGGACGCGAGCCGGTCTTGAACAGCAGGTTCGGCCCGAAGGCGCCGAGCACGGCGCGATAGCCCGAGTGCGCGAACAGCGCCTGCTGATAAGCCTTGAGACGCAGGAAGAAATCGAGGCTCAAGTTCTGTTCTGCATAAAACGGATCATCCTCGTCCGCCGGCGGTTCGCCATCGATGATGACGGTGGCCAGCGCCCGCGTCGTCAGCGCGCGATTGCCGAAGAACATGTAGCCGTCGCCGCCCTGGAAACTCGTCTCGTGCTTCAGCGGGATGTTGGCCTTCGAGAAGCGCAAGCGCGCCTCGTCGGAGAACACGTAGTGCAGGCGCGCCGGAAGATTGCCGGGATGCGCGCCGCGGCCCATCGACTCGCCGTGCGTCGAGAACAAGAGCACTTCGACGTCCGGCAGGTTGGCCTTTTTCACCAGCGCCGCGATGTCGTGATAGTAGCGCTCGATCGCGAGCGTCGCTGATATCTGGCCGATGAAGCGGCCGGCGTCGGAAAAGCCGGTTTGCAGCGACAGGCGTTTGCGGCCTGAGACGTAGGAGCGGTACGCCTCCTCCTCCAGAAGCCGGCCGATGATGCGCGATCCGTTTTCGAGGCCCGACGGCGTCTCGAACAGCGGGGAAATGTCGGTGATGCCTTCGACGCCGAACAGCTTGGCGAAGAACACGGCGATCAGCACGGTCGCCGGGCTTTCGCATTCGGCGATCAGGAATCGGATCGGCGTTTCCTTGTCGATGTGCTTCTGCATCTGCGCCGTCATCGCGAACTGGCGAATGGCGGTCGCCGTCTCGAGATCGAGCGTCGCGAAGTTGACCGACTCGCGCGGGCAGTTCTTGATCATCTCGACGATGCGCGCGAGCGACTGGCTCTCGGTCAGGTCGCGCGTCCACGGTTCATGCACATAGGCGCGGAACGCATTGTTGAGCTGCAGCGCGTTGATGCGCAGATGGATATGCGAAAAGCCAAGCCCCGTCGCATCGCAGAGCCCCGCCAGCGCCGCGATGGCGCGCTTCATCTGCGGCTGCTCGACGACGTCGATCAGGCTTTGGAACAGCGTCATCAACGGTTCGACGGTGAGCAGGTTGTAGCCGTCGGTCTTGGTGAGCACGTTGGCGGCGGCGGAGAGCTGCGAAGGATCGTGCCGGAGCCCGTCCACGGCCTTGATCTGCTCGTCGAGGGCGGCAATTGCGAGATCGAGCTTGCCGGTGATCTGGCGCGCCACGCGCTGCGCGGCGTCGCCTTCCGTCAGCTTGTGCTTCAGAACGACGAAACGCTCGCGCAGATCGACCAGCGCCGCGCGCTTTTCGACGAGGCGCACATAGATCGAAAACGTCCAGGCGATGTCGGTCCGGCCATCGAGATCGTAGCCGATCCAGGACGCGAGCGTCGTCAGTTTCGGACGAAGCTTGTAGGCGGCGTCGCCGTAATTGCGCGAGGCGACGCTGTAATAGCCATGCAGCAGTTCTTCGTAGGCGTCGCGAAGATTGCTGATCGCCGCCTGCGCGCACTTGTGTTCGTGCTGCAGCGACAGATCAGGTTCGGGGCGATGCGGCAAGCCGATGGCGACGTCGCCGCTCTGCGGTTCGGCGACGGCGATCTCGACCATGCGCTTATAAAGCGCGTCGGACAGCCCGAACGTCGGATGCGCGGTCAAGACGATGCCGGTGCGCGCGCGCGACCAGCGCTCGGAGAACTTGGCGATGTCGCCGGCGGCGGCTGCGGTCTTCTCGATATACGCCGTAAAATCGTTGAGCGTCGTCGCCTGATCGACGTAGCCGACCTTCTCGCGCAGACGGCGCGCGCGGCGCACGCAGGCGCGGTCCATCAAACGTCCGGCCAAGCCGGTCAGATCGTCGAAACTGACCGAGCCGGATTCCAGGCGGCGCGAGAGGTCAAACGCGACGTTCAGAATGGGATTTAACGAGGGATTGTCGGGGATCTGCGCTCGCAGGCGCTTGAGTTCGCCCCTCAGTTCGATCTCGTCAAGTTTGCCCGGCCGCGTCTGGCTTACCGTATCCTGCATGCCCTCGTCCCTCCGCGCGCAACCTTGGTGATCTTGCGGCGCCGGACTGGTCACAATGACAGCCCGGCGCCGTCGTGGACGCGTTAAGCGACCTTCTTGAGCTTGCTCAACACCTGCGCGATCGTCGAGCCCATTTCCGAGGGCGTCGGCGCGATGGTGACGCCGCAATCCTTCAGCAGCACGACTTTCTCCGCCGCCGACTCGCCGAACGCCGACACGATGGCGCCGGCGTGGCCCATCTTGCGGCCCTTCGGGGCAGAAAGACCCGCGATGTAGGCGACGAGCGGCTGCTTGCCGTGCTCCTTCGACCACAGGCCGGCTACCGCCTCCGGCGGCCCGCCGTTTTCGCGGATCATCAGGATGGCGTCGGTGTCGGGATCGTTTTCGAAGTGCTCGATGACGTCGCGGTGCGAAGACCCGTTGATCGGATCGCCGCCGATGCCGACCGATGTCGAGACGCCGATGCCGAGCTGCTTCAACTGCTCCGCCGCTTCATAGCCGAGCGTGCCGGATCGGCCGACGATGCCGACGCGGCCCGGAAGATAGATGTGGCCCGGCATGATGCCGAGCATCGCCTTGCCGGGCGAGATCGTTCCGGCGCAGTTGGGGCCCGTCAGGATCATGCGGCGCTCTTGCTTGTAGCGCCGCATGTAGCGCTTCACGCGGATCATATCTTGAGCGGGGATGCCGTCGGTGATGCAGACGCAGTATTTGATGCCGGCGTCGGCGGCTTCCATGATCGCATCGGCCGCAAATGGCGGCGGCACGAAGACGATGGAGGCTTCGGCCCCAGTCTCGTCGACCGCGCCCTTGACGGTGTTGAATACCGGCCGGCCGAGATGCGAAGCGCCGCCCTTGCCTGGCGTCACGCCGCCAACGACGTTGGAGCCGTAATCGATCATTTCCTGAGCGTGGAAGGTGCCGATGCGCCCGGTAAAGCCCTGGATCAGGATCGGCGTCTTTTCATTGATGAAGATAGCCATTGGTGCGTTCTCCCTGACCTAGGCGGCTTTTTTGGCGGCCGACACGGCCTTCTTTGCGGCATCGGCGAGCGTCTCGGCGCTGATCAACGTCAGGCCGCTCTGGTCGATGATTTTTCGGCCCTCTTCCACGTTGGTGCCGGCGAGGCGGACGACGACCGGCATCGTGATGTTGAGTTCCTTGATGGCGTCGACGACGCCCTTCGCCACCCAGTCGCAGCGGTTGATGCCGGCGAACACGTTGACCAGGATGGCCTTCACGTTCTTGTCGCGCAGCACGACCTTGAACGATTTCGTGACGCGCTCAGGCGAAGCGCCGCCGCCGATGTCGAGGAAGTTGGCGGGTTCGCCGCCGGCGAGCTTGATCATGTCGAGCGTCGCCATCGCCAGGCCGGCGCCATTGACGACGCAGCCGATGTCGCCGTCGAGGCCGACATAGGCGAGGCCGCGGTCGGAGGCATACGTTTCGCGCGGGTCTTCCTGGCTCTTGTCGCGCAACTCCGCGATATGCGGGCGACGGAACAGCGCGTTCTCGTCGAAGCTCATCTTGGCGTCGAGCGCCACGACCTGCTTTTCCTTGGTGATGACGAGCGGGTTGATTTCGACCATCGTGGCGTCAAGATCGCGGAAGGCGCGGTAGCAGCCCATGATCGCCGGCACAATCTTGTTGACGATCTCGGGATCGACGCCGAGACCGAAAGCGAGTTCGCGCGCCTGGAACTGCTGCATGCCGACGGCCGGATCGACGGCGACGCGGATGATCGTATCGGGCTGCTTGGCGGAGATTTCCTCGATATCCATGCCGCCCGCCGCAGATGCGACGACCATGATGCGTTCAGCGGCGCGATCCATCACGAAGCCCAGATAGATTTCGCGATCGATGTTCGTCGCCTCTTCGATATAGAGGCGGGACACCAACTTGCCGGAGGGGCCTGTCTGATTGGTGACGAGACGACGGCCCAGCATCGCTTCGGCCGCCGCTTCGATCTCGCTCTCGCTCTTGCACACCTTGATGCCGCCGGCCTTGCCGCGCGCGCCTGAGTGAATCTGGGCCTTGACGACGACCGTGCCGCCAAGTTCGCTGGCGCGATAGGTCGCCTGTTCGGGGCTGTAGGCGAGTCCGCCGCGCGGGATCGGCACGCCGAACTTCGCCAGCAGTTCCTTGGCCTGATACTCATGAATGTCCATCAGCGGACCTCCTTGGACGTGTTTCCGTTGGTTCCTGCTCTTTTATGATTTGCCGGCGCGGGCGGCGTCCGCCGCCTTGATGGACGCAGCGGTGGCGAGAAGGTTTTTCGCCATCTTCTCGGATGCGGCGTCGATCATCTTGCCGTCGAGCGACGCGGCGCCCTTGCCCTGCGCTTCGGCTTCCTTCAACGCGACGAGAATGCGCTCGGCGCGTTCGACTTCCTTGGCCGTCGGCGAATAGATTTCGTTGGCGAGTTCGATCTGGGACGGGTGGATCGCCCACTTGCCTTCCATGCCGAGCGCCGCGCCGCGGCGGGCGGCGGCCTTGTAGCCTTCGGGATCATCGATGCCGCCGAACGGGCCGTCGATCGGGCGCAGGCCGTAGGCGCGGCAGGCGACCGTCATACGCGACAGCGGGAAGTGCCACTGGTCGCCCGGGTAGTCGGGGTTGAGGCCGCCGATGACGACGGTGCGCGCCTTGTTGAAGGCCGAATAGTCGGCGACGCCGAAGTGCATCGATTCAAGCCGGCTCGGCGCGGCGGCGATGGCTTCGACGTTGGCCATGCCGAGCGGCGTTTCGATCAGCGCTTCAGTGCCGACGACATTCTTCAGGCCCTTGGCGACTTCGATTTGGCTGACGATGCACTCGACCGTATAGACGTCGGCCGAAACGCCGACCTTCGGGATCAGGATCGTGTCGAGCTTGGCGCCGGCTTGCTCCATGATGTCGACGACATCGCGGTACATATAGTGCGTGTCGAGACCGTTGATGCGAACGGACACGCTCTTGCCGGCGCCCTTCCAGTCGAGGTCGTTCAACGCCTGGATGATGTTCTTGCGCGCCTGCTCTTTTTCCGGCGGCGCGACGGCGTCTTCGCAATCGAGAAACACGTAGTCGGCGGCGCTCTTGATGGCGCGATCGATCATCGTCGGGTTCGAGCCCGGAACCGCGAGGTAGGAGCGCTGCAGTCTCTGCTTGCGGGTCGGGTAAAGCGTGAAGCTCATGTGGCGTTGCCTTCCTATGGAGTTTTGTCGTTGGCGGCGGCGCGCTCGCGATCGCCGTCATTGACGGCCGACAATCGCAGCGCGGTGAACGAAAGACGCCGGGCGGTTGAGGCCCGGCGTCGCAATGGCGTTTAAGCGGCTTTGGCTTTCGGCGGAGTGACGGCGGTCGCCGACTTGGTCGCGGTCTTGCTGAAGTATTCGGCCGCTGCGCCCGTTCCCGATCCGAGCTTGATGTTGACGCCCGAGTCCTTCAGCGCCATCTCGACCGCAAACAGCACGCCGCCGACCATGAATTCATCGAGCGCGCCGAGGTGGCCGATGCGGAACACCTTGCCGGCGACCTTGTTGAGACCGATGCCGAGCGACGTGTTGTAACGATAGTAGGCCGCTTTCGCGACAGCGTTGCTGTCGATCCCCTCGGGAACCAGGATTGCGGACACCGTGTCCGAATGCCACTTCGGCTCTTTCGCGCAGAGCTTCAGTCCCCAGGCGTCGACGGCCGAGCGGACGCCCGTCGCCAAGCGCGTGTGGCGCGCAATGACGTTGTCGAGCCCTTCTTCGAAAATAAGGTCGAGGGAGGCGCGCAGGCCGCGGATCAGTTGCGTCGCAGGCGTGTAGGGGAAGTAGCCGAGATCGTTCGTCTTGATCATGTCTTCGAACGAGAAGAAGCAGCGGTTCATGCGGCCGTTCAGCGTCTTGTTGGCGTCGAGCGCCTTCTGGCTGACGGCGAGGATGCCGAGGCCCGTCGGCAGCATGAAGCCTTTCTGCGAGCCCGAGACGCAGCAGTCGACGCCCCACTCGCCCATGCGCACGTCGAGCGAACCGACCGACGACACGCCGTCGACCATCAGCAGCGCCGGATGCTTGACAGCGTCGAGAGCCTTGCGAACGCCGGCGATGTCGGACGACACGCCCGTCGCGGTTTCGTTATGCGTCGCGAACACGGCCTTGATTTCGTGCGCTTTGTCCTTGGCGAGAATGTCGGCATACTTCTCCAGCGGCACGCCCGTGCCCCATTCTTCGTCGCAGAGCTCGACCTTGAGACCGAGGCGCTCGGCCATGTCGACCCAGAGCAACGAGAACTGACCGAAACGCGACATCAACACCTTGTCGCCGACGGCGAGCGTGTTAGTGATCGCCGATTCCCAGGCGCCGGTGCCCGACGACGGGAAAATGAAAACGCGGCCATCCTTCATTTTGAAGACCTTCTTGAGGTCATCGAAAACCGGCAGCGTGAACTTGGGAAATTCCGGCGAGCGCATGTCTTCCATCGGAAGATTCATGGCCATGCGGACCTTGTCGGGGATCGTCGTCGGGCCGGGGATGAAAAGATGGGGTTGAACCGTCATGGGCGTTTCTCCGCGCTTGAATTTTTTCAGCAAACCGGTGGCCCCGCGTCGCGCGAGGATAGACATTCCGGAGCGCCTTTGCCCGACCGCTGACCCGTCGAGGACCGCGCGCCGAGACTTGTTTAACGGGAGTGGTGATGAACCTGCGGTCGGTGTGGGGCAACACCCGAATGGGGAGGAAACCGGGGGCGCCCGGGTAGCTCACACTACCCAGCCCTTTGGTGCGCCGCACAACTGCAGGCCTACGAGTCGGATCGCTTCGCCGACATGTGCAGCGCCACAGCCATCGCGCGGTTCGAAACGCCGAGCTTATCGTAGAGATTCTTCAGGTGATATTTCACGGTGTTGCGTGAAATTCCGATGCGCGCGGCGATCTGGAGATTGGTCCAGCCGTTGGCCAGCGCCGCCAGGAGTTCGCGCTCCCGCGCCGTCAAACCTTCGAGCGGATCATGATTGAGAAGGTCGATGTCGACATAGGGCAGCGACAACCGGCCGCGCGCCACCGCGACCACAGCTTCGAGAAGAACCTGCGGTTCCTCCGTTTTCGAGACGAAGCCCCAAGCCCCGCCTTTGATGGCCTGGCGCAACACGTCGCCGCTTCGCTCGCCGGTATAGATGATCACGCGCGTCGGCCATTTCTCGCGCTTGACCCGCGCCAGTAGATCGCCGCCCGACATGTCGGGCAAGGCCCATCCGGCAATCGCGATCGGCGGCGGCGCCTTGGCGATGGCGTCGAGCAGTTGCGCGCCGCTGCCGTAGACGCCGAAAATGGTGAACCGCCCGTCACGGAGGATCAGCGTTTCGAGCCCAGCCCTCACGACGGGATTCTGATCGGCGATTGCGATATCGATCTTGGCCGCCATCAGGCGCGTGTTCCCTCTGTGCCCGGCGGCGTTTCAGTCGGCAGGCGCTTCCGGCCGGCTCGCCGGCGAGTCGGAAGCGCCGGTGAAAAGTGGCGACCCCGGCAGGATTTGAACCTGCGACCTACGGTTTAGGAAACCGTTGCTCTATCCAGCTGAGCTACGGGGCCAATGATCGAATGGCGTGGTTCGGGAGTGGCCGAGCGCGTGGGCCGCGCGCGAAAACCTATGCGTCGCGTCGCCGCCACCGTCAAGCAAACCGCCGGTCTGGAATCTGGCCGGTCGATGGGCGGGCGCCGCTCTGGCTATCCGGCGCTCGGCGCATTGCCGCCGCAACCGCATTTTGCGATCGCATACGCGCTCGATCCAAAAAATGCCACCTGAGATTGCAATTTTTTTCCAGGATCAGGCTATTCAATTCCAGAAAGTTTAGTTAATTACAATTTTAAGTTGTGTTCAGGCCTGGGCGCGTCGGCGGCGCCGAGTTCCAGCGACCCGACTTGGAACGGGGCTTGCACCACGCAGCGCCGGCCGCCGCTCGGATTTCAAAGCGCCGGCGCATTTTGATATTGAGGCAAAAAATCATGGGCACCATACGGGTTGAATTCGTTCCGGTTAAACAGTTCGGCCTCGGGCTGCTGTTCTTCGATCATCTCCAGGTCATCTATCAGGACGAAACCGACCCCATCGACAGCCAGGATTACTGGTACGTGCTCGAAGGCGTGATCGACGGGGGCACGTTCGCCGGCACGCTCGGCGCGCTCGGCGAGGATGGGCGCACGTCGCTGAGCGAAGCCAACAACGCCAGTCGCGAAGAGCTCATCGACAAGATCGGTACGCCCGAAAAGCGTGGCTCGCGCATCGTCTCCACCGGGCCCGATGCGCTGCTGAAATGGGATCAGATCGCGTCGTACGGCGGCGCCATCCAGGAACAACGCTATCCCTACATCGCCTATACGCAGCCGTTCTCCGCGTCGCCGACGATCAATTCGACGTCCTTCATTGCTTCCGCGCTCTGGTCGGTCGGCATCGATCTCAGTTTGCTCATGCCGTTCGGCGTGCGCTTGTCTCCGGGCGGCTCGACGCTCCTCGGCACAGGGGCCGACGACACGCTGCGCACAACCGTCAATTTCACCACGCTCGTCGGCGGCGAGGGCGAAGATACGTTCTACGGCAGACCTACCTCGTTCTATCCGGAGAAATTCTTCGGGGGCGCAGGCAACGACACGTTCATCTGGTCATATGGCGAAAATGTCATCGACGGCGGATTGCCCGGCCTGTCGACGGCCAGCGACGGCGTCGACACCGTCGACTATTCCGGCGTCGGCACCGTTCATTTCCGCGTCCTCCAACACTCCGTCGCCGACAAGGTCGCAACCTACCGCGCAACATTCGACGGCGGCTCAGACCGTCTGTTCTCGATCGAACAATTGGCCTGGGACCGCCAGAACGACGTTCTGACCGCCAGCGAAGGGGTTTTGCTTCTGGAAAAGCCCGTCATTCTCGACTTCAAGGGACAGTCGGGCGGTCAAGGCGACAAACTCGGTTTTGAGAACGGCAAGGACGCGCTCATCATCAACGCCGTCAACGACACGATGACCTCGATCCAGCTCTCCGCGAACGAAGGGCTGGACGCGGGGTATTGGGCTCAGTCGATCGAGTCGCTTACGGCCTCAGACCGCGATGACCGGATCTATGCCGGCCCGGCCATCCTCAACGTCGACGGCGGCAAGGGCGACGACGTGATCGACGCGCGGCTGGCGGCGCCGTTCAGCGGGCTCAGCGCCAGCGGTTACGATGTCGAATTGACGGGCGGCGACGGCGACGACACGATCGTCAGCGGCGCTGGCCGCACCTACGCGCTCGGCGGCGCCGGCGCCGACATGTTCGTCGTGTCCACCATGAGCAGCGTCGAGGGCCAGACGATCGAGTATGTCCTCGCCGACGCCGACGCAAGCGACAAACTCTTCGTGCCCTTCGACTATTTTCGGCCCAATCGCGGCGACTACGAAGGCTCGCGTCTGTTCCAGGTCACTGGCGCGCCGTTCGACTTCTCGCAGCCCGGCGAAGAAACCTACTATTTCGGGCCCGAAACCGAACGAACCGAACCGGGCAACGAATTCATCGGCGCGTTCACGTTTCGCCTTGACGGTGCCGACCTCATCGTGACGCTAAGCCAGGCGCACTATGAAGAGTTGCCGCCGCGTGAACCCGGCGGCGAACCCGAAATCATCCTCGTTGGCGAGGTTTTCAGCGAAACGATCGTGCGCGTGCTCGACTGGAGCGAGGGCGATCTTGGAATTGCGTTCCCGCTCGTTTTCGACCCTGACGTCGCGGCGACGCTTGATGGCTATTACGACTATCCCGGTCTGCGCGACGTCCTGGCCGCCTCCATGGCGCCGAGCCGCTTCTTGGACGCCCTCGAGGAACGACCCGATCCGCATGTTCCTTTGGAGGTCGCCAGCGTCATTTCAACCGCCGCCGCGACATCGCTGCGCGCCGCAGCGGCTTCAGCGCCGGCGACGGAAGGCGGCGATGGCGACGACGTGTTATCCGCTGACAGCGGCCGGCCCTACCAATTCAACGGACGCGGGGGCAACGACGACATCACCGGCACGGCGGGCGGCGATACGCTCGACGGCGGGGCGGGGCGCGATACGCTCAGAGGCGGTCGCGGCAACGACGTCTATGTGGTTGACGACGCCGGCGACGTCGTGATCGAGGAGGCGCGCGGCGGCTTCGACCGGGTCGTCTCGTCGATCGACTATGCGCTCGGAGAGAACGTCGAACATCTGGCCTTGCGCGGCGGCGCCATCGCCGGAACCGGCAATGGCCTGCGCAATACGCTGGAAGGCAACGACGCCGACAACACGCTGAGCGCCGGCGACGGCGACGATACGCTGGCCGGCAATCGCGGCGACGACGTGCTGATCGGCGGCGACGGCGGCGACGGCTACGTTTATGAACCCGGCGATGGGCGCGATGTCATCATCGAGACAGGCGGCGCCGAAGCCGGCGATGACGTTGTCGTCCTTGTCGGCGGCGTCGCGCCCGGCGACGTCACGTTGCATCGCGACCCCGACGCGGCCAACGATCTTATCGTGCGCGTCGGGACCGACGGGGGACGAATTACGATCCGGGACTATTTCGCCGGCGCCGGCCTCGAAGCCATCGCGTTCGAGACCGGCGAGTCCTGGCGCGGCGACGAACTCGCCCAGCGCGCGGCAGCGGCTACGGTCGTCGACAACTGGTCGCCCGTCGCGCGGGACGACGCGTTTGCGATCAAGCAGCAAGCGAGCTTCACGATTCCGCTGGCGGCGCTCATCGATAATGATTTCGATGAAGACGGCGACGCTCTGTCCGTTTCGTCCGTCCGCGCCGTTTCCGGAGGCGGCGTCGAGATCACCGCAGCGGGCGACGTCCGCGTGACGCCCGATGCCGGCGCCGGCGAACTTGCCTTCGATTACACCATTTCCGACGCACGCGGCGGCGCGGCGACGGCCCGCCTCACTTTGACGATCCTGCCCAACGCTGCACCCATCATCACGCGCGCCGAGCTGGCGCCTGCGATCGAAGACCAGCCGGCTGCTGGACGCATCCAGAGCTTTGATGCGGACGGCGACAGTTTGACCTACGCGGTTCGCGATGGCGCAGGGCCCGCGAAAGGCGTCGTGACGCTTCAAGACGACGGCGCGTTTGTGTTCACGCCGTTTGAGAACGCGTCAGGAGCGGACGGTTTCACGCTGACCGTATCGGATAGCGCGGGCGCCGCGGTCGATCAGGCGTTCGCGTTCGACATTGCGCCGGTCAACGATGCGCCGACAGCCGTTGCGGACGCCGGCTTCTCCGTCCGCTCGGGCGCGACGTTGACGCTGACGCCGCAACAGCTCCTCGCCAACGACCGGGACATCGACGGCGACGCACTGACCATCGCGGCGGTAACGGCGGGCGACGGCCTCACCGTCACGCGCGACGCATCAGGCGGCGTGGTCGTGACCGCGGCTGGCGGCATATCGGGCCCGCGCACGTTCAGTTATGCGATCTCGGATGGGCAGGGCGGGACGAGCAGCGCGAGCGTCGCGATCGACGTGATCGCGGCGACGCCGACCAACGCCGCGCCGATCATCCAGAACGCCGTGCTCCAAGCGGTGCGCGAAGATCACCCCGCCAGGGGACGGCTCGTCGCCACTGACGCTGACGGCGATCCGCTGACGTATGCGATCGCCCCAGACGGCAAGCCGCACAAGGGCGTGGTGAGCCTGAAGCAAGACGGCACGTTCATTTACACGCCGAAGCGCGACGCCAACGGGCCGGACAGCTTCGTACTCACCGTGACCGACGGCAAGAGCGCGCCGGTCACGCACACGTTCAATTTCACGATCAAGCCCGACTGCGATCTTCGCGACATCGTCCACTACGACGTGCTGAGCCACGGCGGCGTGCTCGGCAAACTGGCCGCCATAGCTGATTTCTATCGCAACGCGCGGGACGACGACTGGGACGGGGCCTATTGGAAGAGCATCGTCGCCAAGTTTGGCTCGGCCGACGCAATCGATTTGTAGGCGGAGAAAGCCCGCGCACGGCTTGGCGCGCAACGGCGCTTGTGTCGTAATCGCCCGATGGGCGAACGAGCGTCGAAACGCGGCCGTTGTCTCGCCGGGGCGTTGGCCGCGGCGGGTGTCTTGTCCTTTCTTGCGGGCTCGTGGTCGCACGCGGAACCAGCGGGCGGCGACAAGAGCGGGCGGGCGCAATTGCGCGTGCGCGCTCCGTGCACGCTGGCGCCGGGACCTCTGCGCACGGTGGTCCGTATCGTGGACGCCGAAACGCTGACGCTCGACGACGGCGCCGAAGTTCGCCTGATCGGCGCGCTCGCCCCCCGCGCCGCCGACGCCGGCGCGGCTGCAGGACAGTGGCCGCCGGAAAACGAGGCGCGCGAATTTCTCTCGTCGTTGACGCTCGGCCGGCGGGTGCGCCTCGCTTACGACCGACGCCGCGCCGATCGCTATGGCCGGCGCCTCTCGCACGTATTCCTTGCGGATCGCGGCGCGACGGACTGGGTCCAAGGGGCCATGCTTGAAGCCGGCATGGCGCGCGCCTACGGCCTCCCGGAGAATTTCGCGTGCGCACACGAACTCGATGCGCATGAGCGCGCGGCGCGGAAGGCGCGGCGCGGCCTATGGTCCAACTATATCTATTCGGCCAAATCGGCCCAACGAACGGCGCTGCTGATGCGGCTGCGCTTTCGCTACGCGCGCGTCGAAGGCGTCGTTGCCTCGGTGACGGCGACGCGGAGCGCCGTGTTCGTCAATTTCGGCGCTGATTGGAAAAAGGATTTCACGGCGCGCGCTGGCGCCGCCGCGACCAAGGCGCATCCTGATTTCAGGGCTCGGCTCGAATCCCTCAATGGACAGCGCGTCGCCATTCGCGGATGGATCGACCGCAACAACGGCCCGATGATCGATCTCGACGATCCGAGCCAGATCGAAGCGGTTTCCGAAGCCGGCGACCCGCCCGCGCCGCAGGCCCCGCCGAACGCGGTCGCCCCGTCCAGCTCAGATGACGCGCCAAAAGAAAACCGCCCGGACTCGTCGGCGACGAACCCGGGCGGCGTTGAACTTTAGGTCCGGCGCAGTTGCGCTTAAGCGGCTTCGCCTACGGAATCGCCGTCCGCCGAAAGGCGCCGGCTCTTTGCGCTCTTGGACAGCACGTCGGTGATCCGCTGCACCGCGCCGCGCTCATCGAGCTTTTCGACGGCCGCGAGTTCGCGCGCCATGCGATCGAGCGCGTCCTCATAGAGCTGCCGCTCGGAGTACGACTGCTCGGGCTGCGCTTCCGAACGATAGAGGTCGCGCACCACTTCCGCGATCGAAATCAGATCGCCAGAGTTGATCTTCGCGACGTACTCCTGGGCGCGGCGGCTCCACATCGTGCGCTTGATTCGCGCGCGGCCCTTCAACGTATCCATGGCCTTCTTGACCAGCGTATCGTCGGCGAGCTTGCGCATGCCCACGCTCGTCAGCTTGCCGGTCGGCACGCGCAGCGTCAGCTTCTCCTTGTCGAAGGTGATGACGAACAGCTCGAGCGACATGCCCGCGATTTCCTGCTCCTCGATCCCGACGATGCGGCCGACGCCGTGCGCCGGATAGACGATGAACTCGTTGGCCTTGAACCCGTGGCGCTGGTTGACCGGCTTTTTCTGCACGGCCAGCAGCTGACGCGCCGCCGACGTCTTCTCGGCGATGCCCTTGGGCTGCGAGGCGACAGGCGCAGATACTTTCTGGCCAATGGCCTTGTGATGAGCGGCGGCGGGAACGGCGCGCTGCTGCGGCGCATGCGAAGCCGCCGCCTTCGCGGCAAGGGCGCCGGCGAGCATCGACTTCTTCACGATCACAGGGGCCGCGCCAGGCTTCGCTGCGGGCTTCAAGGCGATGCCGGACTTGACGGGCGATGACGGCTTGGCGGCGATGACGGCTTTCAACGCCGGCGTCGACTTTTGGGGGACGAGAGGCTTCTTCGCAAATTTGGCGGCGTGAGGCGCAGCGGCGCCCTTGCCCTTTGCCGACGTTCCGGCATGGGCCTTTGCTGAGACTTCCACTTTGGCTTTGACAGGCGCCTTTGACGTCTTTACTGGGGCAGAGGCAACTTTGACGTCCGGACCCTTACGAGCGGCCGACTTCGGCGGGGCGGATGCTTTTTTCTTCTGGGCCATTGCGTTCATCTCACTCTCGATTACGCGGTGCGCTCAGCCATGACGCCGAACGAACCTCCGCTTGGTCCAAATGGGGACCGAGCCTGGGGGCGGCAAGCCTGTGAGAGCTTGACGCTGGACGCGCAGTAAGAGACACGTGCCTCATCGTTTATGAGACCGTCCCCACTGCGTCTGTTTTCGGCCTAGCTTTGCAAGTCCGGACCGGTTTGTATCGGGCCCTGCGACATCCTCAGTCGCGCTTATGGACACCGCCCCGAAAATCCGGGCGCTCCCCATTTGTTCACGGCCGTTGCGGACTTGTGCTCACTTAACGCCTTCACAAGAGGAGACTAACACAGTCTTGCTTGAAATTGAAGGGCAGGACCGTGAGACACGATAGACGCGCTTAACCCGGGCGCCTAAGTTGTTGGCGCAAGACTGATTTCTGACAGCATCCTGAAGCCGGAAATCTTGCGAGGGCGCAATATGTTTTCGTCAATCGCCCTCTCCAGGCTCGGCTGAGAAATATTTTTCGAATTTGCCGCTTTCGTCTTTATGCGCGTCCGCGTCGGCCGGGGCGGGCTTCTTGGCGGTGATATTGGGCCAGGACTCGGAATACTTACGGTTGATTTCCAACCACTTTTCAACGTTTGGTTCCGTGTCGGGCTTGATCGCCTCCACCGGACATTCGGCCTCGCAGACCCCGCAGTCGATGCACTCATCGGGGTGGATGACGAGCATGTTCTCGCCTTCATAGAAACAGTCGACAGGGCAGACTTCGACGCAATCGGTGTATTTGCACTTAATGCATTTTTCGTTGACGATGTAGGTCATGCCTAGTCCTGGTCACTGCCATGCGGTCGGGGAGCGCCGCCCGGCTCAACCACACGCGGCGGAGCCTAACACATGATTTGGCCGCCACGTCAGGCCTCGTCGAGACGCGGATTGAGACGATCCAGTCGGCGCCTGTCGCGCTTGGTCGGCCGGCCCGACCCTGGGTCGCGAACGGCCTGCGCGGGAGCGCTGCCGCCCTCGACCGAAGTCTGATCCTCCAGCGACACGCCTGCTTTGGTCTGCGGCGCGGGCGAAGTCAATTCCACATAGAGCGCCGCCGCTTCTGTCGCAGGACCCCGCCTGGCGGCGAGGCCGCGCACCTCGACCACCCGCACCCGTGGGCCAAGCGAGAGCGTGATGACGTCGCCGGGCTTCACCGACTGACTCGGCTTTTGGATGCGCTCGCGGTTGAGGCGCACTTTGCCCCGCGCGATCAGCGCTTGGGCGAGCGTTCGGGATTTCGCGAAGCGCGCGTTACATAGCCATTGATCGAGGCGCTGCACCGGCGCAACTGCGGCGCCTGACGCGGACACGGACGCGATCACCGCGAACCGGGGCCGTCTCCCCGCTTCTCCAAGTTCGCCTTCAGCGCCGCAAGCGCAGCGAAGGGCGAGTCCGGGTCGGCGCCGACGCGTTTCGGCGGCGCCGCTGTCACGACGTCGGGCTTGCGGCGGTGATCCTCGCGCCTTGCGTTGTCGCGATTGAAACCGCCGCCCCGGGCGCGATCGGCGCGCGGGGCGCCGCGATGCTCAGTGCGAGCCTCCCCGTGCGCATCGGGGCGCTTGTCCGGCGAACCCCGGTCCCGACGCGGACCGCGGTCGCGCCCCGGACGACGTTGGTCGCGGCGCTCGCCGTGGGGCGATGCGATGGCCTCTGGATTTGCGGCCGCTACAGTCGCTTCGTCGCCGGAAGTCGGCGCCGCAGGCGGAACGGCGTCAGTCGGCTGTTCGCCGGAACGGCCATTGCTCGGGCGTCGGTCGCGTCCATGGCGGCGGTCGCCGCCTCTCCCTCTATTGCGATCCTGGCCGTCGTGGCGCTGATGTCGCTTAGGCCGCCAGATGTCTTCGAAGGCTTCGACGGCCACGGCCGGCGCTTCGGATTTCGACTCTTCCGGCGTCGCGACGGGTTGCGACGCTTCGGATGGCGGTCCGTCCGGGTCAGTCGCCGGCGCAGGAGCGGCGACTTCGGACGCTCCAGCGTCGCTGGCTGGCGCCGGTTCGGCGACGCTCGTCGCGACGTCCGGCGCCGCCGGATCATCGAGCGCCGAAGCGAGCTTGATCGGCCGACGTTCGACGCGGAAGCCAAGCGTCTTGAGAACTTCGCCAAGCTCCGCCGCCGAGCAGCCGAGTATCGACATCATATCGTCGGTCGCCTTGAAGCCGCCGTCGCCGGTCGACCCCTTCGGCGGCGCATCGGCCTTCTCGGGCGACGAGCGCCACGCGAGCAGCGGCCGGATCAGATCCGCGAGCCGTTCGAGTATGTCGAGACGCACGGCGCGCGGACCGCAAACATGGAATCCATTTGCGCGATAGAGCGGCTCGGGCGTCTGAGCGTTTGTCGGTGCGGAGGTGAGGCCAGGACGCGGAAGCGTCGTCTGCTCGCTCGTCAAACCTGAGCCGTTCTTCAACAACCAGAGCGTGGCGGCGAGTTCGGCGGACGCCGGCTTCAGCATCGCGGGGAAGAAAATGTTGAAGGCGCCGAAGCGCAATCCATACTTGCGCAGGTCAGCGCGCGCCGTCTGATCGAGCGCAGCGATCTCGTCGGCGACGGTATCGCGCTTGAGGACGCCATAGCTCTCTTTCAGGCGGAACGCCACGCCGCGCGCGAGGCCCTGAAAATCCGTGGCGTTCGACATATCGACGAGCGGCTTCAGCTTTTCGGCGACATAGTCCTTCATCCATGTTCGCAGCCGCTCGACGACTTTCTCGCGATCCTGCTCGCCCAGATGCTCGTCGGCGATCAACGCCACGTTTGGCGCCAAGGGATCGTCGGCGGCTTCAATCGTCGCGATGTCGTCGTCCCGCCAGACGATGCGGCCGTCCCGCGTCAGCTTGAACGCGTCGTTCTGGGCCGCAGATACGCGGCGCGCGCGCATGCCGAGTTCACGCGTCAAGACGTGGGTCGCCGCGGCCCGCGTCGCTTTTTCATGGACGCCGTCGGCGGAAGCGTCGAGCGTAAAGCGGAAGCCTTTCAACCGGCCGACGAAATGGTTCTCGACGGTGATCGATCCATCGTCCGCAATATCGGCGTTCAACGCGTCCTTGTCCCGCATGCCCTTCATCAGTGCGCTGGTCCGGCGATCGACGAAGCGTTGGGTCAACTGCTCGTGAAGCGCGTCGGAGAGTTTGTCTTCGATGTCTCGTGTCCGCGCCTGCCAATGGGCGGGGTCCTTCAGCCAGTCCGGCCGGTTAGCGACGAACGTCCAGGTTCTGACGTGGGCGATGCGCGTCGCAAGCGTGTCTATATCGCCGTCCGTCCGATCCGCCAATGACACTTGCTTGGCGAACCAATCTTCCGGGATGCGGTTGTCGCCGCCCGCGACGTACTTGTAAATGTGCGTCACGAGTTCGGAATGGCTTTGTCCGGAAATTTTTCGGTAATCCGGCACCTGGCACACGTCCCACAACTTCTCGACGAGCGCCGGCGTGCGCGCGATGTCGGCGACCTCGCGATCGGCGCTGAGCGTTTCCAGCGCGGCCACGTCGTCGGCGCTCCGCGCGCGCGCAAGGCGCGCCTCCCGTGGATACTCGCGAAGCGAGCCATGCAGGCGATCGAGAGAGCCGAAATCGAGCTTGCGGTTGCGCCATTGCAGCACCTTGACCGGCTCGAAACTGTGCTGCTCCAAGCGTTCCGTCATGTCGGCGTCGAGCGCATCGGCGCCGCCCGTTACGCCGAAGCTTCCGTCGTTCATGTGCCGCCCCGCGCGACCGGCGATCTGCCCGAGCTCGCCCGGCGTCAGGTTGCGATGATTTTGTCCATCGAACTTGCGAAGCGCCGAAAAAGCGACGTGGTCGACGTCAAGATTGAGGCCCATGCCGATCGCATCGGTCGCCACCAGAAATTCGACGTCGCCGGATTGGTAAAGCGCCACCTGCGCGTTGCGCGTGCGCGGCGACAGCGCGCCGATGACGACGGCGGCGCCGCCGCGTTGACGACGGATCAGCTCGGCGATGGCGTAAACATCCGCCGCCGAAAACGCGACGATCGCGGTTCTGGTCGGAAGCCGCGTGATTTTCTTCTCGCCCGTGTACGTCAGCTTCGAGAGTCGCGGCCGGGAAATGAAGTTGGCGCCGGGAATGAGATCGGAAATCGCGTCGCGCATCGTCTGCGCGCCGAGCAGCAGCGTTTCGGATCGTCCGCGCGCGTGGAGAAGGCGATCGGTGAACACATGTCCGCGCTCGGGATCGCCGCACAATTGGATTTCGTCGATAGCGAGAAAGTCGACGTCGACGTCGCGCGGCATCGCTTCAACCGTTGAAACCCAATAGCGAGCGCGCTCCGGCTTGATCTTCTCTTCGCCGGTGATCAACGCGACCTTGTCCGCCCCGACGCGCGACTTGATCTTGTCATAGACTTCGCGCGCCAAGAGACGCAGCGGCAAGCCGATCATGCCGCTTTCGTGGCCGAGCATGCGTTCGATTGCGAGATGGGTCTTGCCGGTATTGGTGGGGCCGAGCACCGCCGTCACATTGCGGATGCGGGCTTCGAAATCGCTAGCCATTGCGTCTCGCTGACTCGGCGGCACTTGAAAATTGCCTCGGCCCCGCCTGCGGCCCTCGAAGTGGCATTGCAGAGGCGGCGCGCGAGATCAAGGATTTCGTGCGAAGCGCCGCGCCAAGCGCCGACCGAATGCTGTTTCCGGGCGTCAAGCGACCGCGCGCAGCGACGTCAATATCGGATTACTCGGTCTTTTGCTTCAATGCGATCTGCGCATGGCCGGCTGTCGTGATGTCCACAGTCTCGGCCATCATAACGGCCGAGCCGAGAGTCGTCGGGATCGTCACGCGATAGGGAACGAAGATATTCGCGCTTGGAATGGGTCGAAGGGCGATTTCAATGGCGTTGTAGTCCACCCACGGGTTCTCGAAGTCCTTTGGCTTGTGGCCGGCAATGGGCGCGTATTTAACGCGACAGACGACCAACCGCTCCGGCTGGCCAGACGGCGCTGCGTCGGCGATTGGCTGCTCCATCTTATAAGACATCAAGAGATCAAAGCGCACCTTGCCGTCGAAGATCGGGATGCGCTTTTCGCAGGGGTTCTTATTGGCGCTGCGCGTGATGGCGAGAATGGCCGACATTGGATCGAATACGTTTTTGTAGTGTTCGGGTTCGAGCGGCACGGCCTCGGAACTGGGCGACTTATCAGGTTGGAGATCCACCGACGCGACGCTGCCGGCGTTGAATCCAAGCTCTACCGAACCTTTTTTTGATTTCGTCTTGAACGTCAGCTTGTAGCCGACGGGCCGCGGACGCACGGCGTCGGCGGCGCCCTCGCCCTTGATGTCGCCTTTCCATTTGAAGGCGCCGAACAGCGCCGAGACATTCGCGTTGCTCGTGGCGTCGTACACTTTGCCGTTGAAACGGGACTCGAAGCGATAGCTGCCGACGTCAAAGCCGTTGAAATAGAGCTTGTAGCGGGCGGAGACCGTTTCCGGCCAAGACGCGTCAGCGGCCTGGCCTGCGCTCGCGCCGACAATAGCCGAGGCGGCGGCGACGGTAAAAATCGCTAGATTCTTCAGCATTATTCGCCCCCCTGGCTGCTGGACCGTGCGGCGCTTTGCTACGATGCTCCGGTAAGCAGGCTTTGCGACGATTCTGGGGCTCCCGGACGCCCTGCGCCGCTTGACGCCCAACGGGCGCCTCACCTATACACCTCCGGAAAATGCGCCGGTGTTTCATCGGCGCGTCGCCATTTTCATCAACCAGACCGATGATCCGGTTTACCGCGCCCAAAAGGCGGCAGCGGATAAGGAGAGCATTATGACGAGGCGCTGCGACCTGACCGGCACTTTGCCGCTTTCGGGCCAATTGCGAAGCCACGCGGAAAACAAGACCAAGCGCAAGTTCCGCCCGAACCTGTGCAACGTCACGCTTCTCAGCGACACGCTCGGCAAAAAGGTGCGCCTGCGCGTCACTGCGCGCGCGCTGAAAACAGTGGAGCATCGCGGCGGTCTCGACGCCTTCCTGCTGAAGCAGGCGAACGAAGACCTCTCTCCCGATTGCCTGCGCCTGAAACGCGAGATCCAGAAGGCCCAGGCCGCCGCCAAGGCCGCCTGATCGCGCCGCAGCGGATCGCGGTTCACTTCGGCGGCGCCGCCTCGACTTGCTTTTCGTCCGACAACGTAAACTGCAGCACCATCGTGCGCTGCAGGAACGAATTGAAGTTGTCGTCCGAGATTAGCGTCAGCAGCACGTCGCCGGATTGCGCGCGCGTCGCCGCCAGCCCTTCCATGTTGTCGATCTCTTGTTCGAGCGTCGCCTCGACCAGAATTTCGCCGTCGAGCGTCTTGCCGGGCGCAAAATCGCCGGGCGCAATGCGCCGGATGCGCATCTTGACGCCTTCCAGCCACCGGAACCGCCGCTCGAGCAAGAACAGCGCGCCGTCGTCAAGGCTCGCGATATCGGTTACGTCAAAGTCGCCGATGTTGGTCAGATAAAATTCCTGAGCGCCCTTCGACGTCCAAATCCAACCGGTGTGGTTGCGGGCGCTGTTGTAATGGCGTTCGGCCATGGCGATCGTTGCGCCTTTATAGGCACCGCCGCGCACCACGGTCATGGCTTCAAGGCCCGTGTTGCGGCGTATCTTTCTCATCTGAACCGGCTTTTCGAGGAAGCCCCGGCTTGCCGATACGCCTTGAGCCGTGACGTCATAGCGCGCGATGCGCGCATTCTGTTCGAACGCGATCAACAGAGCGCCGTTGCTCAGTGAGCCGCTCATCAGCGTTACGGCTTCCGCGTCGCGATCTCTGGGTTTATTCAGAGGCTTTCCGTCGAGCGCCAAGAGCGGCCCCATGCGCGCATCCGAAACGCCGGCCAGCGCGGCGCCGTCATAGTCGAGCGCGCCCGTCAGCCATGCGCCGCCGTCGGACACGGCGATGAAGCGTTTGGCGTGTTCGTCGAGCGCAAGCCCCGACCAGCCGCCGAAGTTTGGAGCATCGGGCGCATTTAGAACGAGCCCGCCGCGAAACGTCAGCTTGCCGAAGCGCGACGCGTCGCCTGACCGATTGAAATTCGCAATGCGCGTCGCGCGAATGTTCACTGGGCCGGGAGTGAGCGTCGCAATGTCAGGCTTGGGGTCCGCGCTGACGGATGCAGGAAACGTTGTTCCAAGCGCAGCCGCAACGGCGAACGCAGCCACATGCTTCGCCATCTGAACAGCGCGCGTCAATGCAGCCGCCTGCCGCGCGACCGTCGCGTGGGTTCCAGCGCCGCCGCCTTTTCCTCAAACAGTTCGACAAGCTTCTCCGTCATGGCGCCCGCGAGTTCGGAGGCGTCCGTGATTGTGACCGCGCGGCGATAATAGCGCGTGACGTCGTGGCCGATGCCAATGGCGATCAGCTCGACCGCCGAGCGGTTTTCGATCTCGTGAATGACTTGGCGCAAATGCTGCTCCAGATAGTGGCCCGAGTTCACTGATAGCGTGGAATCGTCGACCGGCGCGCCGTCCGAGATCATCATCAGAATACGGCGCTGCTCGGGCCGGCATGCGAGCCGCGCATGCGCCCAGGCCAGCGCTTCTCCGTCGATATTCTCTTTCAGCAAGCCCTCGCGCATCATCAACGCGAGCGCATTTTTCGAGCGGCGCCATGGGGCATCCGCCGTCTTGTAGACGATGTGACGAAGATCGTTCAGACGGCCGGGCGCGCTTGGCTTTCCTGCGGCAAGCCATTCCTCGCGGGATTGACCGCCTTTCCAGGCTTTGGTCGTAAAGCCCAGAATTTCGACTTTGACGCCGCATCGCTCCAGCGTGCGCGCCAGGATATCGGCGCAGCAGGCCGCGACCATGATCGGCCGGCCGCGCATCGAGCCTGAATTGTCCAACAACAGCGTAACGACAGTGTCGCGAAAATCCGTATCGCGCTCGCGCTTGAACGACAGCGCCTGCATCGGGTCGGCGATGATGCGCGTCAGCCGCGCAGCGTCGAGCACGCCCTCCTCGAGATCGAAGTCCCAGCCGCGGTTCTGCTGCGCCAGCAAGCGGCGCTGCAGCTTGTTGGCGAGCCGCGCAACGACTGCGGACAGCGCCTTCAATTCTTTGTCGAGGAAGGCGCGCAATCTGTCGAGCTCGTCTGGCGTCGATAGGTCTTCGGCCCCGACTTCTTCGTCATGGGCGCGCGTGAACACCTTGTAGCCAAACGCCTCCGGATTCTCGAGCACGGTCATGTTCGGACGCCACGGCGCGGGCGCTTCATCCTCGTCGACTTCGCCGTCGTCCATGTCCGTGTCGTCGGTCTCGCCCGCGTTGGTCATGTCCTCCGTTTCGGAGAGCTCGCCGTCGGATTGCTGCTCCTCGCTCGGCTTGTCTTCGCCGTCGGACGCCTCGCCCTGCGAGTCGTCAGAGTTTTCGGCGCCGCTTTCTTCGACTTCGTCATCGCGCTCGTCTTCGTTCTGATCCGCCTGACGCGAGTCAAGGTCATCGGACATTTCCAGTATTTTCAGCAGGTCGCGGACGCCGCGGCCAAACTGCTCTTGATTGTCAGAAAGGTTTTCGAGACGCCTCAAGAGCTGCGCGCCGCGCGACTCGACGAGCGGTCGCCATTGGTCGACCAGCCCTTTGGTCGAAGCGGGCGGCTTCAATCCGGTCAGTCGTTCGCGGAGTATCAGGGCGAGTGCGTCTTCAAGCGGCGCCTCGGTGCGGTCGGCGACCGACTTGAATCGGCCGTGCCCGTAATGATCCTCAAGCCGCGCCGTCAGATTCGCGGCCATGCCGGGCATCCGCGTCGCGCCGAGCGCTTCGACGCGCGCCCGCTCCGCCGCTTCGAACACGGCACGGGCAGGACCCGGCGGCGGCGCGATACGGCGATGAACCTTGGCGTCGTGGCAGCCCATGTTCAGCGCGATCGAATCGGCCCAGCCGCGAATGACCGCGATGTCGTGCGCCGTCGGCGCCCGCGGCGGCTCGGGGAGTTGCACCGACTGGCCCGCGACTTCAGGTTTGCCCGGTCCGAACGAAACCTCGACGTCGCCATTGCCGGCAATCGCGCGAAACGCCGGCGCGAGCACGCGCTTCAGCGGTTCGGACGGCGCTTCGCGGCGTTTGGTTGGGGGTGACGCCATGCTTGGAAACGCGCTTTCTAGCTCAGCGCCACGTTCGCCGTGCTCTCGGGCAGCTCTTCGCCGAAGCAGCGCTGATAGAATTCAGCCACCAGCGGCTTTTCGAGATCGTCGCACTTGTTCAGGAATGTGACGCGGAAGGCGAAGCCGATGTCGCCGAAGATCTCGGCGTTCTCAGCCCAGGTCATCACGGTGCGCGGGCTCATCACGGTCGAGAGATCGCCGTTGATGAAGGCCGAGCGCGTCAGATCTGCGACGCGGACCATGTGTGACGCCTGCTTTCGCTTGGCCTCCGTCTTGGCGAATGACTTGACCTTAGCGAGTACGATTTTCGCTTCGTCATCGTGGGGTAGATAGTTCAGCGTCGCGACGATCGACCAACGGTCCATCTGGCCCTGGTTGATCTGCTGCGTGCCGTGATAGAGGCCGGAGGTGTCGCCGAGCCCGATGGTGTTTGTCGTCGCGAACAGCCGGAACGACGGGTGCGGGCGTATCACCTTCGACTGATCGAGCAGAGTCAGCTTGCCCGAGATTTCCAGCACGCGCTGGATCACGAACATGACGTCAGGACGGCCAGCGTCGTACTCATCGAAGCACAGCGCCGTGTTGCTTTGCAGCGCCCACGGCAGGATGCCTTCACGGAATTCCGTCACCTGCTTGCCGTCCTTCAGCACGATCGCGTCTTTCCCGACGAGATCGATGCGCGAGACGTGGCTGTCGAGGTTGACGCGCACGCACGGCCAGTTGAGCCTTGCCGCCACCTGCTCGATATGCGTCGACTTGCCGGTGCCGTGATAACCCTGGATCATCACGCGGCGGTTGTGCTTGAAGCCGGCGAGGATCGCGAGCGTAACATCGCGGTTGAACAGGTAGTCGGGATCGACATCCGGCACGTGATCGTCGGCCTTGGAATAGGCCGGAACGTCGAGGTCGCTGTCTATGCCGAATACCTGACGCACCGACAATTTCATGTCGGGCAGGCGAGGCGCCGACCCGTCCGGCCCAGCGCTGGATTGCGTCCGCATATGTTTCGTCATCCCGGCTTTCGGAGCTGATGGGGGCGTGGCCGCGGCTCGGCGCAGCTGACGGCCGAACGTTCGCGGTAAACTCAAACGAGCGTCAAGCCATTCCAGCCTGTTTCAGATAATTATAGGCCTGGATGATCTCGCGCAACTTTTCCTCTGACCTGCTGTCGCCGCCGTTGGCGTCGGGATGATGCAATTTCACCAGCGCCTTGAAGCGCGTCTTGATGTCTTCTTTCGACGCGTCATCGGGCAGATCGAGGGTGCGCAGCGACTTGCGCTCCAGCGGCTTCACTTGCCGGCGGTAATGGGGCGCCGTCTGCGCCCGCGAGCTTCGGGCCTTGCGCGGTTGGCTGCGGACGTTCGCTGCGACCCGTTCGGCGGCTTCTGCCGTGCGGCCGTCGTCGCGCGTGCCGTGGGCCCAGGCGTTGGCGCCTGCCTTCCACGTCGGCCGGTGTCCTGTCAGCGCGTCCTTTCGGAAATCATCGACTTCGGCGTCGCTCATGCCATCAAAATAATTGTAGCTATGATTGTATTGGCGGACGTGATCGACGCAGAAATTATAGTATTCGCCCTCGCGACCGCGGCCCATCGGCGCCCGGTGCGGTCCGGGCTTTTCGCAGCCCTTCCACGCGCAAACGGGGGCCGGATCGTCGCGCTTCGGCCCGCCGCTGCGCTTCCCGGAAACCCGGATGCTGTCGAAGATTTTTGAGTTCAATTTCATGGCCGGACACTATGGGCGTTCGCTCGGCGCGAGACAAGGCGGCAAGGTGATGCAAAGCTCGGCGCTTGCCAAACCGCTGCCGGGCACATAACGGCCTGGACGCACGGGGCCATTGTCGCCGCCGACACGATTGAGGCGTGGATATGCGCACGGAACAACGTTTGACAGACATCCTCACAGCGGCGCTCCAGCCGGTCCGGCTCGATGTCATCAATGAGTCGGAAATGCATGCCGGGCACCGCGGTTCGCCCGGCACCGGCGAAAGTCATTTTCGCCTCATCGTTGTCTCTGCGGCGTTTGCCGGCAAATCTCGGGTCGATCGCCACCGGATGGTGAACGAATTGCTGAAAGACGAAATCGGCGGTCGCATCCACGCGCTGGCGCTGTCAACCTACGCGCCGGGCGAAGCCGTCCGCGAATCTTAGAAAAGGGCGATCGCCATCTTGCGCATGGCGCCGCCTACGGACGTCGGCCCCGACGCCCGTAGGTTCAATTTGCGCAGCCTACAATCGGACCTTACCAGCGGCAGCGGCGGACCCACCCGCAACGGCGATTGCCCCAGGGCGTAATCCAGCAGCGATACTTCAAACGGCATCGATGCCAACGACGGTGTCGAACCTGCTGAGTTTGACCGACGGTCGAATCTTTGACCACGCGGAGAACGTCAACCGCAGCCCCGGCCGGAGCCGCTTGCGCGCCCGCGATCGTGCCCGCGAACACCAAGAACAATCCGGTCAATGCAAGCGCCAGCGCCTTCTTCATGAGAATACTCCTTGAACTCCCGTCCTCGCTTCTGTTCTCCTGCCCCCGCGCGTTGCTCAGCGCAATGGATCACGACGATCACGCCGACTCAACCCGTAAATTGCCTGATTTGGTGAATGAAAACTTTCAGAACGTCGTGGCTCGCAACTGTACGCGCGCCGACGCGCGTTTGATGCGCCGCACATTTGTCCGGCGCGCTTTCGCTCAACTTGCGGCCTTGACCTCGCCGACGCCGACGGCATCGGACCCATTCTCAGGCCTCGGCAACGGCTTGATGCGCAGTGCGGTGATCTTGTTGCGGCTCTTGCGCAGGATTTCGAAGCGATAGTTGTGAAACGTGAAGACCTGCCCTGGCTCGGGGATCGTCTGCGCTTCGTGGATGACGAGGCCAGCCACCGTCGTCGCTTCGTCGTCGGGAAGGCTCCACTCCATGAACCGGTTTAAATCGCGGATGGCCACGGTGCCGTCGACATTGACGGTTCCATCGGCTAGTGGGCGGATGTGGGTCTCATGCGCGTCGTGCTCGTCGGCGATTTGCCCGACGATTTCTTCCAGAATGTCCTCGAGCGTAATCAGTCCCTGCACCTCGCCGTACTCGTCAACGACGAGCGCCAGCTGCGCCTTGCGCTTCAGGAACTGATTGAGCTGATCCTTGACGCTCGTCGTGTCAGGCACAAACCAGGGCTCGGTGGCGAAGCTCATGACGTCAAGGCGGGACGGATCCCAATTCGAGCGCGCAAGCGCCGCGAGCAGGTCTTTGGTGTGCAGAACGCCGACGATGTTCTCGGGCTCGTCTTTCCAGACGGGGGCGCGCGTGTACTGAGACTTCAACAGAAACTCGAGAATTTTTTCCGGCGGATCGTCAGCGTCGACGGTTTCCATCTTCGTGCGGTGGACCATGATATCGGCGACCTGAAGATCGCGGAGATCGAGCACGCCGCCCAGCATCTTGGCGTCGCCCTTAGCGACAGCGCCTTCTTTCGCCTGTAAATCGATCGTGCCCCTGATCTCTTCGTGGGCGGCCAGGATATTGGCGGCGTCGTCGGCCTTCGACGGCGTCAATTTCAATATCATGCGCACGATCCACTCGATGACCCTGACGATCGGCCCGAGAACGACGATGATGCCGTTCATGATCGGCGCGATCGCCAGCGCCATGCGGTCGGAGTACGCCATCGCATAAGTCTTAGGCAGCACCGACGCAAAAATGACGATCAAAACGGTCATCACGATACTGGCGTAGAGCACGCCGACCTCGCCGATCAGAAGAACGGCGACGCCAGAGGCCAAGGCGGACGCGAAGACGTCCACCAGCGTGTTGCCGAGCAGCACGGCGCCGATCATCTTTTCAGGCGAGGAAAGGACTTTGTTGACGAGTTTGGCGCGGTCGTCGCCCTCTTGCTCCAGTGCGTGCATGCGGGCGCGGGACACAGCGGTGAGAGCCGTTTCGCTGCCGTTGAAGAACGCCGACAAGACAATCAAAATGAAGATCGTGAAAAGGCTCAGTCCGATCGCGAGGGTCATGGGTGCGGGGAGGGTCCACTCTTCTAGCTCAATGCGCCGGGGCCGACCTTAGCACGTTTCGCCGCCGCGCGCTTAAGCGCCGATTTCCTGCGCCAAGAACGCCTTAACAGCGTCGGGCGCGACGTCGCGCGTGACGAAAGCGTCGCCGATGCGACGCGCGAGAATGAAAGTCAGTTTTCCTTGACGCACTTTCTTGTCCTGACCCATGAGGCGCAGAAGTTCGTCGGGGTCGGCTTTGCCGCCGGGAATCTGATTGATGGCCGTCGGCAGCCCTACGACCTGCAAGTGGCGCGTGACGCGGTCGGCCGAACCCTTCGGGCACAATTGAAGATGCTCTGACAACCGAAACGCGAGGCACATGCCGATCGCAACGCCCTCGCCATGAAGCAGGCGATCCGAATAGCCTGTCCATGCCTCCAGCGCGTGTCCGAACGTGTGGCCGAGGTTGAGCAGCGCGCGATCGCCCGTCTCCGTCTCGTCGCGCGCCACGATGGCCGCCTTCGCCTTGACGCTCGTCACGATCGCATGAACGAGGGGCGGACCGCTGTTGCCGAACACGCCCCGCCAATTGGATTCGAGCCACGAAAAGAATGGCTCGTCGCCCAGCAGCCCATACTTGGCGACCTCGGCATAACCCGCGCGCATCTCGCGCGGCGGCAACGTCGCGAGTACATTGGTGTCGGCGATGACGAGGCTCGGCTGATGGAATACGCCGATCAGGTTCTTGCCCTGGGGCGTGTTGATGCCCGTCTTGCCGCCGACGGAGCTGTCGACCTGCGCTAGCAGCGACGTCGGAATTTGCACGAACCGCACGCCGCGCCGAAGTATGCCCGCCGCGAAGCCCGCGAGATCGCCAATCACGCCGCCGCCGAACGGTACGACGACATCGCCGCGTTCAAGGCCCAGTTCCAGCAGGCGTTCGCAGAGCGGCGCGAGTTCGCGAAAGCTTTTTGTCGCTTCTCCGGGTTTCAGTACGATGGAGCCGGCGTGCAGACCTTCCGATTGCAGCGCCCTTTCCAGCGCCGCGAGATGATGGCGGGCGACGTTTTCGTCGGTTACAACAGCACACTTGACCGCGCCGAGCCGGGATTTGATCAACGATCCCGCACGCGGCAGGAGGCCAGCGCCGATAGCGACGTCGTAGGCGCGTTCGCCCAGGCTGACGCCGACCATCTGCGGGTGCGCAGCATTGGGCGGTGCGGCTTTGTCCGACGGCCTCGGCATCGCGGCCAAGCGATTGAGAATCTCGGCGACTGTGACGTCGTGCGCTTCATCGCGGCTGTCGACCGTTACGTCGGCCTCGGCGTAAACCGGATAGCGCGCATCAATGAGCGCCTTCATCGTGGCTTCCGGATCGCCTTTGCGCAACAGCGGGCGGGTGTCGCGCTTCAAGACGCGACGCAACAGAACAGGCAAGTCGGCGCGCAACCACACCGAGACGCCGGATTCCCGAATACGCTGCCGCGTCTCTGCGTTCATGAAGGCGCCGCCGCCCGTCGCCAACACCTGCGGGCCGTTGCCAAGCAACCGGGCGATGACTTTGCGCTCACCGTCGCGAAAGTGCGCTTCCCCGTGATCAGAGAAAATGTCGTTGATGGTCTTCGCGGCGGCCTTCTCGATTTCGTCGTCGGCGTCGACGAAGGGCAACTGCAGTCGCGCCGCGAGACGCTTGCCGATCGACGACTTGCCGCTGCCCATCAGCCCGACGAGCACGATGGCCCGGCCGGCGAATTTCGATCTGACGATGTCAACGGAATCATGGTCCGTCATGGCGGGCTCGGCGATGGAGATGGGCGTTACACGTTCAAGGCCTGCGAGGGCCGGCCCGAACCGTCGGAACGGACAGGGCGGCGCCGTCATGCCATGTTCGCTTAGGACCGGCAAATCGGAACGTTACGCCCAACGGGCCGCCGACGGTGTATAAGGCGCGAAGCGATTCCCTTAGCCGTTTGAAAGCCTAGCCTTGTGTAAGTCATAATCGCGCCAAATGAACTTCGCACCAGATGACGGCAACGGAAATTCCTAATGCCAAGCCTGCTCCGGTTGCTCTTTGTGCTGGCCGCGTTCGCTCTGGTCGTGTTTTCGACGCTCTACGTGCTTGCCACGCGGTTTGAGCCGGAACAGCAGACCATATCGAAACCTGTTCAAGGCGTTAAAATTCGCCGTTAACCCCCAGTTCCGGCAATCGCATGCTGCGCCGCCCCTCGATTCGTCGCACGACCCTCGCCGCCGTTCTGGCGCTGTGCGCCATCGACGAGCAGGCGCTCGCACAATCGCAGGGCCCCACCCTCGCGCCGATGGACCGCATGCCGCGCGATGGCCAGCCGATCCGGCCCCCCGCAGAGTCGGCGCGACCTCCGACCGACGCCTGGAGACCCGATAACGGCGCTGAAAACTCGGTGCGGCGGGAAGACTTGCCCGAACCCGAACGCGTCGAACAAGGAGACCTCGCCCCGGTGATGGCGCAGGACGGTTCCGGCCTGCCGCATGAGCTTTGGCGCGGCCTCGACGCCCCCGCCTTCGAGCGACTGATCAGTGACCTCGAAATTCCGCCGCGGTCGCCGGCGCTGCACGCCTTGTGGAAGCGCCTCATCGCCGCAAACGCCGCGCCGCCGTCGGGCGTCGGATCCAACGCCAACTTCACCGCCGTGCGCCTGGAAGTGCTATATCAATCGGGTCTCGCGGAAGACGCTGCAGCGGAACTGGCCAAACTGCAGATTGCCGACGATCCCGTTCTCGCCGCGCTCGCCGCGCGCAACGAGATTGCGTTGGGGCGCGTCGAGAAAGGTTGCGAGCTGGCCCGTCGCACCGTCGCTCTCAAGGGCCAGATGCCGAAATGGCTGAAAGGCCAGGCGCTGTTGATGTCCGGCTATTGCGCGGCGCTTGCCGATGACAAAGCGGGCGCTGGCCTCGCCGCCGAAATCGCGCGCGATGAGGGCGTCGAGACATCCCTCGGACTTGAAGCGCTCGATGCTTTTTCCATCGGCGCAAAGGTGAAGATCGCCCCCGGTAAACAAATTTCGCTTCTCGACTATCGCATCGCCGAGAAGGCGGGCGGCGTTCCGGCGAAAGCGGCGCTCGAAAGCGGCGAACCCGCGCTTCTCGTCGCGCTTTCGAACGATCCTTCGACGCCCGCCGATTTGGGTCTGCTCGCTGCAGAGGCGGCGACGCGCCTCAATGCCCTGTCGCCGGACACGCTCGCTTCGATCTATCGCGTCAACGCCGGCGCCGAGTCGGCGGATGCGCTGTTGTCGGGCGGCGGCGCCGCGCAGGGGCCGTTTCGTCGCGCCACACTTTTCAAGGCGGCGGAAACGGAACGCGCGCCGGCGAGCAAGGCGCGCCTTGTGCGGGTGCTGGTGGATGAAGCCAAGCGCGCCGGCGTCGCCTTTCAGACGCTCGTGATGCTGGCGCCGGCCGTCAGCCAGCTGACGCCGCAGCCCGAGATCGGCTGGTTCAACGAAACCGGCGCGGAAATCTCGCTCGCCGCCGGTCAGTACGACGCGGCGCGCCGATGGATTGCTGCGTCGCCGTCGCCCGGCGCGACGGAGCACTGGCTGGCGCTGGCCGACATCGCCGATGCCAATTTTGCGCCGCGCGGGCGCGACCTCGTTGCGATCGAGCCGCTCGCGGCCTCGGGTCGCTTTCCGCCGGACGCGCTGCATCGCTTGGCGACCGTGCTCGATGCGCTGCTCTATCAGGTGCCGATCCCGCTCTGGGACGCGGCCAGCCGCACGCCGCAACCAGCCGGCGGTCACTTGCCGGCGACCGGCGTGTTGACGGAATTGCAAGACGCGTCAAAGAAGCAGGAATTCGGCCGGACCGTTTTGCTTGCCATGAAGGCGCTCGGTGCCAACGGGGCGGAGAACGCACATATGATTGCGCTCGGCGATTCGATCCGCGCCTTGAAGCGCGCGGGACTGGAGCCGGATGCGCGACGCATAGGACTGGAAGCGCTGCTCGGCGCCTGGCCGCGCAGCGGCAGGTGAATCGCGACATGTCCGCCTCCCCGTCAAACGACGCCCAACATCTCGCCGCCTTCCTCGACATGATGTCGGCGGAGCGCGGCGCCGCGACAAACACCCACGACGCCTATGAGCGCGACCTCGAAGACTTTCTGGCTTTCATCGCAGCGCGCGGGCGATCGGCCATGACAGCCGACAGCAAAGACGTGCAAGCCCATCTCGGCCAACTGACGGCGGATGGCTTGGCGGCGACGTCGCGCGCGCGCCGGCTTTCGGCAATCCGGCAGTTTTACCGGTTCCTTCAAAACGAGGAGATGATCGACGCCGATCCAACTGCAGGATTATCCGGTCCAAAACGCGCGCGATCCTTGCCCAAGGTTCTCAGTATTGCCGAAGTCGATCGTCTGCTGCAGGCCTCCGCGCAGCGCTGCGAAGGCCAGGAGGGCCGTGCTCTGTTTCGCGCGCTGCGGTTCCGTTGCCTGCTGGAAATTCTCTACGCAACGGGACTGCGCGTCAGCGAACTCGTGACATTGCCGCGTTCCGCACTCCGCGGCGACCGACGCGTGATGACGATCACAGGCAAGGGCGGCCGTGAACGACTCGTGCCACTGAACCCGGCGGCGCTTGCAGCGCTCGACGCCCATCTTGCCGTCTCGGGACGTTTCGACAATTCGCCGTGGCTCTTTCCATCTAGAGCCACGGACGGTCATGTGACGCGACAAGGCTTCGCGCAGGAGCTGAAAGAGATCGCGCTTCAGTCCGGATTCGATGCCGAGCGCGTGTCGCCGCATGTGCTTCGACACGCATTCGCAAGCCACTTGCTCGATCGCGGCGCCGACTTGCGCGCGGTGCAGACGCTGCTCGGACATGCCGACATCTCGACAACGGAAATCTATACGCATGTCCTTCAAGAGCGGCTGAAAAAGCTCGTCAACGACCACCATCCACTGGCGAAGCGATAGCGCAGCAACTTTGCAAAGTTATTTGTGTACGCCTTGCGCTCATCGCTCGGCGGTTGATTGCCGTCAACGACGCCAGGCGGGGCGGCGACGCCAAACCAGTCGTCGGCGCCGCCGATCCGCGATCAAATCGACGCAGGGACGATTCGGTTGGCGATGCGATGGCCGTGCGCGGTGCGATAGTACACCTTCACGAATTCACCGCGCTTGAGCCACGCGCCTGTGAGGCGGGGATTGTAGCGATAGACGCGGTGGTTGACGGTGAGATGCATCGCGCGGGGGTTGATGCGCTCGATCTTGCCGCGCGCTTCGTGTTGCAAGGCGGCCATGGCGCCGCTCGCGTTGGCGGCGACGGCCAGAGCGACGCCGGCCGATGCTATCAGTCTTTTCATGGAACTCTCCAGTGGATTGATCGATCGGTTCAATGTCCGATCAGCGATTGACGAGAACCGAAGTTCGACGCGTCACTTCGCAAGGTGAACCTTCGACGCGATCATCTTGCCGTCCTTGGCTTCGTAGACGACAGTAACTTTCTCGCCGACCTTGAGCTTGTCGATCTTGACGTTGGCGCCAAGTTCGAACGTCTCGCCGCTGGACAGCACCAGCTCGTGCTTGGCCGCGTCAGTCGACTTGATGTCGCCTGTCTTGGTCTGCGTGGCGGCAAATGCGGAAACCGAGAGCGCGGTGACGCCGGCCAAGGCCAGCGGGATCAGGGACGTCTTGGACATTGTGAAATCTCCTTCGAATGACGGGCGTCTTTGAGTGCGCCCACGGACGTCAGATTGGGCTCCGGAGTTTGCGCGCACCTGTCCCGCGCCATACCTTTTCGTAAGGTTGTCAGGCTGCAAGCGCTGGAAATAGGATCGAGACGCGCAAGCCCGGCCCATTGTCCGAAAGCTCGATCTTCGCGTCGTGCAGTTCGACGATCGCCGCGGCCAAGCTGAGGCCCAAACCGGTGCCAGGCGTCGAACGGGCGCGCTCCAAGCGATAGAGCCGGCGGAACACGTTTCCTCGTTCGTGCTTTGGAATCCCCGGACCGCGGTCGGCGACTTCGGCCAGGAACGCGTCGGATTGTTCGCGCAGGCCGATGTCGATGTGCGTGCTCGCCGAACAATGAAGTATGGAATTTTCAACGACGTTGGCGAAGAGCTGCACCAGAAGTTCGCGATCGCCGCGCACGAAAGCGGGCCGCCAAATATCGACGGAAGACGTCAGCGTATGTCCGGCGTCTTCCGCCACCGCGGCGTATGCGTCCACGACATCGTCGATCACTGCGGAGAGGTCTTGCGTCTGAAAGCGCTCTTTCGATCCGCCGGCTTCGATCTGCGTGATCTTCAAGAGCGCGTCGAACGTCTGCATCGTGGCGTCCAGGTCCGATAGAGCGCCGCCCAAGGCCGCACGAAACTCCTCGCGCGTCGTCGCATCGCGTCGAGCCACGTCAAGCCTTTGGCGCAACCGACCCATGGGCTTTTTCAGATCGTGCGCAATGTCGGAGGACGACTGATTGACGTTCTCAATGAGCTGCTGGAGGTGATCGAGCGTGCGATTGATCTGGCCGCCGACGCGGTCGATGTCATCGTCCGATCCCGACATCGGGACGCGCGCGGCAATCTTGCCCTGCGAAACGGCCGACAGCGTCGTTGCGAACGCTTCGATTCGAGTCTGCGCTTGACGCGCGAGAAATGCGCCCGTCAACCCGACCGCAATGAGGACGCCCAAAAGCCCGTAGCCAAGAACGCGAATGAGAAAGCCCTGCGTCTGGCGCACTTCGCGCGTGCTGGCGCCGACGAGAAGGTGCCCTTTGGATACCGGTTTCCAAATTGCGACGAACGAGTCCTCCGGGCGGATGTTGGTCAATTCCGTCCTGATGTCCGTCCGCCTCAACGTCATCCAGCCGGGCGAATATGCGACGCCGCGCACGTTTCCGGCAACGTGGACGCCGCCTTCCGAGACAAGTTCAAAAATCAGGTCTGACCCCACCATCGACGCGCTTTCGCTCCTGACGGCGCGCACGAGATCGTCGAAATCACGTTGGTCGTCAATCGAGGTCAACGCGTCGAGCGTCTCATGCACCTGGACGCGAACTTGGCCGTCGAGACGCGCGCTGACGCCGAGCAAGATAACCGCGAACAACGCGATCGCCGCTGTCGCAAAGAGAGCGGCGAATCCGGCCGCGAGGCGCAGCGGCGTTCTCTTGAAAAGGTCACGCGCCGTCATGGATGCTGTATCCGCTGCCGCGAACGGTGTGGATCAACTCACGCTCGAACGGCTTGTCGATCTTCGAGCGCAACCTTGAAATATGGGTTTCCACAACGCTGGTCTTGGGGTCGAAATGAAAGCTCCAGACGCGTTCGAGCAGCATGGTTCGCGTGACGACGCGGCCCTTGTTGCGCATCAAAACTTCCAGAAGCCGGAACTCGCGCGGTTGCAAATCAATATCCTGGCCAGCGCGCATGACGCGGCGTGAGATCATGTCCATTTCCAGATCGGCAACTTTGAGACGCGCGTCGTCGCTCTTCATGTGGGGGCGGCGCGCGAGCGCATTGACCCGTGCTAAAAGTTCGGAGAATGCGAAAGGTTTGATGAGGTAGTCGTCGCCGCCAGCGTCAAGTCCGTCGACCCTGTCGTCCACGCCGCCGAGCGCGGTCAGGAAAATGATTGGAGTTCTGTCGCCGGCGCCGCGCAAGGTTTTGACGATGGCGAGGCCGTCACGTCCTGGCAGCATGCGGTCGACGATCATCACGTCATAAGTTTCACCAAGCGCGTAAGCGATTCCGTCTTCGCCGTTTGCAATGTGGTCAACGAGGTGGCCTTCTTCGCGAAAGCCTCGAACGATGTAGGCGGCGCTGTCGTGGTCATCTTCGATCAGCAACACGCGCATGGCGAAATCGTCTTCGTGGCTGGTCTTGCCGGATTGTGACCCCGAGCGGAGGGGGCGCCGCTCGGGGTTTTCGGACACAGGAGCGCCGGGGGAAGCGCTCGGGTCCGACGGACATTGACCTGCGGGGAAGCACAGGTCCGGTGCGCTCGGGGAGATCGCATCGCTTGCGAGCGTGCCGATAAACTACCGTAAGCCGCATTATCGGCAGATTGCCGCGAGCTTACGGATTCGTAAGTCTCACGGCGGAAACAAGGCGCCGACCCCGCGGCTGCGGCTTCGAGAGCCGCGACGTCATACTTATCCAATGTCATGGCCGCTGAGAGTACGCGCGCGGACCGCGCCGCGTCCCTGCTGATTATCAGTTCACGGAGACGCCTCGGCATGATTTGCCAGGACTGGCCGCCTTTGAAAATTGCGGAGCAGCGCCGGATCGCCGCGTCCGCCTGGCCGTCTAGGTTACGGCAAGGTCGATCGCTGTCCTTCGATTCCAACGGCTCGCGCTAAAATTCCTTCCGATGCCAGCGGCCGGCCGCCTGACTTGCCTCGAGGGCCGCGTACCGGCATGGTCGCGGCCATGACCGAAACATACGCGGCTTCACGGCGATCTCTCGGCTTCGCCGGCCATCCGGTTGGACTTTCAACGCTGTTCTTCACGGAACTGTGGGAGCGCTTCTCCTACTACGGCATGAAGGCGCTGCTGACGCTGTTCATGGTGGCGGCAATAACGGAAGGCGGCCTCGGGTTCACAGCGACGGAGGCTGGCCGCGTTTTCGGCAACTACACCATGGCCGTCTACATGCTGGCGATCCCCGGCGGCTTCATTGCGGACAGGGCTCTTGGGGCCCGCGCCGCCGTGCTGATCGGCGGATGGATCATCGCGCTCGGACATTTCGCGCTCGCCTGCCCGACGCTGCCGACGTTCTACATCGGCCTCGTCCTGATCGCGCTCGGGACTGGCCTCTTCAAGCCGAACATCTCGGCGCTGGTCGGCGCGCTGTACGCCCGCGACGACGAGCGGCGCGACGCGGGTTTTTCACTGTTCTACATGGGCATCAACATCGGCGCGTTCATCGCGCCGCTGGTCACCGGCTTTCTGGCGCAGAGCGATCTGTTCAAGAACTGGCTGGCGTCGGCCGGTTTCGATCCCGCCAAGAGCTGGCATTGGGGCTTCGCCGCCGCGGGCGTCGGGATGACGGTCGCGATGGTGATTTTCCGGCGCGCCCGGCTGCCAATCGAGGAGCCCGCGAGATCTCGCACTTACGATCGCACGTTTTGGCGCGACGGCGGGCTGGTGATGGCCGGCGCCGTCGCTCTGCTCACCCTGGCGGTGCTGTCGGACGCGGAAGGCCTCTCCTGGATCCGATGGATTTTTCTCGCCCTGCCCATCGCCGGCATCGCGCTCGCGCTTTGGTACGGCGACGACGACGCGAAACGACTTGCGGCCATCGGCATCTTCTTTATCGCGGCGATGATCTTTTGGGCCATCTTCGAACAGCAGGGCTCGACGTTTTCTCTGTTCGGCGATCAGTTGACGCTGAGCGAGGTCGCGGGCATCCCGTTTCCGTCCGCCTGGTACCAGTCGATCAATCCGATCTTCGTGATCCTGCTGACCCCGTTCATCGCAGCGTTGTGGTTGGCGCTCGGGTCGCGTCAACCGACCGCCGCGATCAAATTCGCGATGGGGCTGGCGTTTCTCAGCGCGTCGTTCCTGCTCATGGTTCCGGTCGCGGAAGCGACGGCGTCGGGCCGCGTGTCGCCGCTGTGGATCGTCGCAGTTTTTTTCCTGATGACGATCGGGGAGTTGCTGATCAGCCCGGTCGGGCTTTCAACGATGACGCGGCTGGCGCCCGGAAATACGACCGGCCTCGTGCTCGGCCTCTGGTTTCTAGCGACCGCCTTCGGCAGCAAATTCGCCGGCGTGATGGGCGGAGCATTCACGACCGACGGTACTGCGCTGGCGCAGGGGTTCTTATGGCAAGCGGGGTGGGTCGCCGCGGCGGCAGTGGCGATGTTCGCTCTGGCGGCCTGGGTCAACCGGCTATCGGCGCCGAAACGTTAACCCGCGGACATGCGGCGCCCATGGACTGCTGCCCATGCCGCCTTGACACCCTCGGCAGCGAGGGGGAATGTCGGCCCCGACTTGGCCGTCAAAGCTGCGCCTTGCCGCGCTCCGGCCGCACATTTCCGATGAAGAGGCCCGAAACCGTTGAGCGCATCCGCCGCACTTAGAACTTATCTCGATTTCGAGAAGCCAATTCTCGAACTTGAAAACAAGGTCGCTGAATTGAAGGCCCTGCATAAGGACGGCAAGGGCCCGCAGATCGCCGACGAGATCGCCAAGCTGGAGCAGAAGGCCAAGGCGGCGCTGCTCGACACCTATCAGAAGCTGACTCCTTGGCAGAAGACGCTGGTCGCGCGCCACCCCGAGCGCCCGCACTGCCTCGACTTCGTCACCGCGCTGATCGAGAACTTTACGCCGCTCGCAGGCGATCGCTACTTCGCCGAAGACCACGCCATCGTCGCCGGCATCGGAACCTTTCGCGGCCGATCCGTGCTGATCCTGGGCCACGAGAAGGGTTCCGACACCGAAAGCCGCATCAAGCACAACTTCGGCATGGCGCGACCCGAGGGCTATCGAAAAGCAGTGCGGCTGATGGAAATGGCCGACCGCTTCAATCTCCCCGTCGTGACGTTCGTCGATACGCCGGGCGCCTATCCGGGGATCGGCGCCGAGGAGCGCGGCCAGGCCGAAGCCATCGCGCGATCGACCGAGTGCTGCCTGAAACTCGGCGTGCCGATCGTGACCGTGATCGTCGGCGAAGGCGGCTCCGGAGGCGCCATCGCAATCGCTACGGCCAACAAAATACTGATGCTCGAACACGCGATCTACTCGGTGATCTCGCCGGAAGGCGCGGCGTCCATCATCTGGCGCGACAGCAACAAAAAAGAGGAAGCCGCGACCAACATGAAGATCACGGCGCAGGACCTCGATCAGCTCGGCGTCATCGACGTGATCATCAAGGAGCCGGCCGGCGGCGCGCACCGCGACTGCGAGAGCGTCATCATTGCGACCGGAAACGCCGTGCATCGGGCTCTGACCGAGTTTGACGGAAAATCACCGGACGAAATCCGCCGCCAGCGGCAGGAGCGGTTCCTGTCCATCGGACGCTGATCCTAGCGCCGCGAACGGACAAACGATTCTCCAAATATTATCAGCGATATGCCGCGGCGGCGCCGCATTGTTGGCGTTACTCGCGCCGAAGTGATCGGCACGTTGACAGCGCGTCGTCCGGCACGCAGAAAACGCCATGTCTCATGTACAATTGCGTCTCGTCATTGCGTTGAGCCCCGGGTAGGGCCCGAACATACCGAGAGCGGAGCGGCGCAGGGTTGCAGACTTTGATTTCATACGCGCGGCGCGGATCATGCGCGGCGGCTCTGATGTTGATCGCGGGCTGTTCGTCGTCGGCGCCCGTCATTCCGCCTGCATCCGAAGTTCCGCTCTCGCCTGCGACGCTCGCCTCGCTCGCCAAAAAAGGCATGCAGCCGGGATCGCGGGTGTTCGTGCGAATCTTCAAGGAGGAATCCGAGCTTGAAATCTGGAAGGAGCGCGATGACGGTCGCTTCTACCATTTCAAGACGTATCCGATCTGCAATTGGTCTGGCGACGTCGGACCCAAGCTTCAGGAAGGCGATCGACAGGCCCCGGAGGGCTTTTACACGATCACGCCGACGCTGATGAACCCGAACTCGAAGTTCTATCTGTCTTTCAACCTCGGTTTTCCGAACGCCTATGATCGGGCGCATCGGCGAACGGGCAGCGCTGTCATGGTGCACGGTAAGTGCCGCTCCGCCGGCTGCTATGCGATGACCGACGCGCTGATGGAGGAAATCTACGGCGTGACGCGCGAAAGTTTGAAGGCCGGCCACGCGAGCTTTGAATTGCACGCCTATCCGTTCCGCATGACCGACGCGCGCATGGCGGAGATGAAAAAGCATCGCTGGTATCTGTTCTGGCAGACGCTGAAGCAGGGCTACGACCACTTCGAAAAGCATCGCATCCCGCCGACGGTCGTCACGTGCAACAGCCGCTACAACGTCAACGTCGTCGCGCCGCAGACGCGCGTCGATCCTGACGGCCCCTGCCCGGCGTTTCAGCGCCCGGCGATCCCGCCGTTTACGCCGCTGCCCGAGGCCAACGAAATCACCATCGCAGACGGCACGAAATATAAGGGTCTCGTCAGCGCTGACGTGGATCCGACGCTGGCCGACATCAACGCCGCGAAGAATTCGTCGGCGACCGGCAGCGCCCCGGCGCCGCCGGCGTCGGCATCGGCAGGATCACAACCGTGATCGGCGTCTCGGACCGGCTCCGCCGCTCCATTTCGGCGGCGACATTGGTTGTTGTGGCGGTGATGGTCGTTCTACTCGTCCCATGGGCGTGGCGTTTGGCCGGCGGCGACGATGCAGCCCTTATCGATTTCGAGCGCGCGCAGCGACGATGGCGCGCAGCGGTTGGCCTCCCGTTGCCGGGCGCGCCCGCCTTCGACCGATTTCAAGAACGTCTCAGTGAACAAAACCTGGTCCCAGGCGCGCCGGTTCTCATCCGCATCTTCAAGCGCGACTTCGAACTCGAAATTTGGATGAAGCGCGACGGCGCATTCCATCGCTTTGCGACCTATCCGATATGTCGCTGGTCCGGCGCGCTCGGGCCGAAATTCGCAGAAGGCGACGGTCAGGCGCCGGAAGGATTCTATTCGGTCGACAAGACGGCTCTCAATCCGAACAGCAAATGGTATCGATCGTTCAATCTCGGTTTTCCCAACGCCTACGACCAAGCTTTGAACCGCACCGGATCGTTCATCATGGTTCACGGCGGCTGCGGGTCGATCGGCTGCTTCGCGATGACGGACGCGCAAATGGACGAAATTTGGCACCTCGTGACGGCGGCGCTCGACGCCGGGCAAGCGCGCTTTCAGGTGCAAGTCTTTCCGTTCCGAATGACGCAGGACAACCTGGATCGCGCCGCCGGACATGCCGCCTCGCCATTCTGGCGCGACCTCAAGCGTGGCAGCGATATGTTCGAGGCGAGCCTTTTGCCGCCGCGCGCCACGGCGTGCGACGGGCGTTACAGGTTTGAGCCCGCCGGGCCGCACCCCGACGGCGACGCGGGCATCGAGGCGCGATGCGTCGAGACGCCGCCGAAAAACTCGTAACAGCAAATGGTTGATCTGCCGCCGGAGTTGCAAAAGGGTTGCTTCGAACACGCCGGCAGAGACAATATGGCGCCGGAGCTGCGACGGGACAGGACCACGCTGCCGACATGATAACGGGCATGCGAACGCTGGGGTTGGCTTTGACGGCGGCGGCAGGGCTGGCGCTGTCGGCGCCAGCGATGGCATTGACGATCGAACTCAAAGACGTGGCCGCCGACCGCGTTGAGCGGCAACGCGCAGCCGCCGCGGGCGCGCTGCCACTGCCCGGCACGCCGGACATAGCGATGTTTAACGACCGCCTGCGCGACTCGGGCGTCAGCCTGCTTTCCCCCATCGTGATCCGCGTCTTCAAAGCGGAATCCGAACTTGAAGTTTGGAAAGAAAAGAATGGCGCGTTCGTGCTGTTCGCCACGTATCCGATTTGCCATTGGTCCGGATCGCTAGGGCCTAAGCTGCGCGAAGGCGACAAGCAAACGCCGGAAGGGTTCTACACGGTGACGCGCCAGCAGACGCGGCACGTGGGCCGCTGGCCGCGATCGCTCGATATCGGCTTTCCCAACGTGCTAGACCAGTCATTGGCGCGCACCGGATCGCTCATCCTGGTGCATGGCGGCTGCTCGTCGGTCGGCTGCTTCGCCATGACCAATCCGGTAATGGACGAGATCCACCAGCTGACGACGGCCGCCATCGCCGCCGGTCAGGAGCACGTGCCGATCCACGTCTTTCCGTTCCGCATGACGGAAAAAAACATGGCCTCCAACGCGCAGTCGCCATGGGCGTCGTTCTGGACAAATCTCAAAGAGGGCTATGACGCCTTCGAGAAATCAAGGCGCCCCCCGGTCGTCGGCATCTGCGACGGGCGCTATCACTTCGAACAGACGACCACCGCGTGGGCGTCGGGGCCGCTGCAGGCGTGTGGGCAGACGCTGATGGCGATCAAGGACCAGGACAAGTGGCTGCAAGACGTGCCGCCGCCGGGCGCGACGTCGCCGGGGCACTACGAAGACGTCGAGGAACCGGAGATTCCGGATGAGCCGGATGCGCCGGGCGTCGAAACGCGTCTTGGTCGCGACAAGCAGACCAAACTTCACAGACCATCCGTGCGCGCAAAGCACGCGGGGCTGCGTTGCTCGCTCAAGCGTCCGAGCTGCCGAAAGTTCGCAGCCCTCAAAGTTCGCGCAGCGGCGAAGCGGCGCCAGATCGCGCTGTCAGGACCGCCGGCGCGGCCCCGCAAATCGGCCCGGCGCGGCTGATCCGATCCAGGAAACGACGATTCTGCCGGGGTCGTACGCCGGCGCGACGCTGACGCCGCTTGCCATCTCGGCCAACTTGCACCACGAAACGCAAGCATTTCTTGAGGGGACGCAAGAGCGAACATGGCGGACGAAACACCGACGACCGGGCGCGTCGAGAACTTCCTAGAGCAGTCGCTGTTCGCGTCCCGCTGGCTTTTGGCGCCCTTCTATTTTGGTCTCGCGTTGTCGCTGATCATTCTGCTGATCAAGTTCATCGCCGAACTTGCGCACATCGCCCTGATCGCATTCTCCGGCACCGAGGCGGAGATCATTCTCGGCATCCTGACCCTCGTCGATCTGGCGCTGACCGGCTCGCTGCTGATCATCGTGATCTTTTCAGGCTATGAGAATTTCGTTTCAAAGATCGATCACTCCGGCCACAAGGACTGGCCCGAGTGGATGGGCACCATCGACTTCAGCGGCCTCAAGCTCAAACTTCTCTCGTCGATCGTCGCCATTTCCGCCGTCCAGCTTCTGAAGCAGTTCATGGCGCTGAAGACGGTGACGCCGGAGAACGAGAAGGTGCTCTATTGGCTGGTGGTGATTCACGTCGTGTTCGTCGTATCGAGCTTATTGCTCGCGCTTTCCGATCGCATTTCCGGTCATGGCGGTGACCATTCGCCGGCGAACGCGGCGGACAAAACCCACTGACGCCGGATCAAACCGCCGCCTGCCGCGACCGCCGCCCGGGCGCGACGTAGCGCAAGCCCAGGGCCAGGGCGTCCATGTTCGTGCGCAGAAAGCACGACACCGCCTCTTTCGGGCTGGCGACGATCGGTTCCTGCCGATTGAAGCTCGTGTTCAACAGCACGGGCACGCCGGTTTCAGCGGCGAAAGCATCGATGAGCGCGTAGAATCGCGGGTTGACGTCGCGCTCCACCGTCTGGATGCGCCCGGTGCCGTCGGCGTGCACGGCGGCAGGAATTTCTCGCGCCTTCTCCGGGCGAATGCACGGCGCCAGCGTCATAAACGGATCGGCTTGCGCCGGATCGATAAAGAAGTACTCGCTGGCGCGCTCGCGCAGGATCGCCGGCGCAAAAGGGCGAAAACTCTCCCGCTTCTTGATCTTGGCGTTGAGCTCGTCGCGAATCGACGCCCGTCGCGGATCAGCGAGGATGGACCGGTTGCCGAGCGCGCGCGGTCCCATTTCGAAGCGACCCTGAAACCACCCGAGGATCGCGCCGCGCGCCAAGTCGCGCGCAGCACGGCGCATCAACTCCTCTTCCGTGAGTATTTCGGCGTCCAACCCGGCGTCGCGCAGTGCGGCGTCGATGTCGGCGTCGGAATAGGCGAGACCGTACGACGCGCTTCTGAGCTCGCCCGAACGCGCATGACCGAGCGTCTGGTGATAATGCCATAGGCAGGCGCCAAGAGGCGCGCCGCAATCCGAGGCACCCGGCGGCACCCAAATTTCCTTGACGCTGGTGAGTTCCAGGATGCGGGCGTTGGCGACGCAATTCAGAGCCACGCCGCCCGCAAACACCAGCTTGTCGGTTTTCTGATCCTTGATGATCTGACGCACGATATTCAGCACCGTCTGTTCCGTGACGTGCTGAAGCGCAAAGGCGATGGCCTTGTGGCGATCTTCGAGCGCTGCCCCCGGCGCCCGCGGCGGGCCAAAGACATCGAAAAACCTGCGCTTCATCGGCCGCCACTGGCCATACGCGTCGAACGAAAAGTAATCCATATTGACGGCGTAGCCGCCCTCGGGAAGCAGTTTCACGCAATCCTGAAAGCGAGTGACGTAGCTATCGTCGCCGAGCGCGGCCAGCGCCATGACCTTGCCTTCGTCGGCGACCTGCTCGAACCCGAGGTAGCCGGTGACAAACGTGTAGACCATGCCGAGCGAGTTGAAGAACGTCGAACGCCAGTGGCGTTCGACGCGATTTCCAGCTCCGGAGAAAACGCTCGTCGCGGCGTCGTCGCCGTAACCGTCCATCACGAGTACGGCGGCGCGCTCGAACGGCGAGACGAAGAAGGACGCGGCGTGCGATTCATGGTGGCCGACGTTGATCAGGGGCGGCAGATCGACGTTCGGAAAGCGCCGTCGCAGTTTGCGCTTCAAATAGTGATTGAGAATGGCGATCTCGTTGCGCTGCGGCGTGTGCGTGCTTTCCGCCAGCAGGCTCAGGCTTGCCGGGAAATTTCCGATTAGAGCCTTGGCGAAACTGCGCCTCAGCCGCGCCGCGTCCCATGGCGTCACGAGCGCGTCGATATCGGCGAACCCGCAGCCATCTTCGCCGAGAGCGGCTTTTAGCGCGTACGACGGAAACGCCCGCGTGCGCTTTTCGCGGCGCAATCGCTCTTCTTCGATGACGACTTCAATGACCCCGTCGTCGAGGATCGCGATCCCGCTATCGTGCGTCGCGCCGACAAGACCCAGGATGCGCACTGTCAGAATCGATCCGTTTCATTTTTGCCCGCGCCTGATCGGAGGGCATCAAACGGCGGTCGTCAATCCATCTTGCCGTGACAGTGCTTGTACTTTTTGCCCGATCCGCAAGGGCAAAGCGCGTTGCGGGACACCCGACCCCAGGTCGCCGGCTCCTTCGGGTCGATGTCGCCTTCGCTCCGGCGTAATTGAACAGGCGCTCGCCTTTCGGGCTCAGGCCCCGACGCGCGGCGCGCGCGGGCCCCGGCCAAAGCCGCGTCCGCCAAGGCCAACTCGCCGTCGAACTCGTCGAGGCCCGTCGTGGCGTCGATGTGGTGCGCTTCCATCGGCGGAAGTTCGACGGGCTGCAATGCCGGCTGTTCGTCGGCGGGCGCAAGTTCGACATGCATCAATTGGCCGGTGACCGTCTCTCGAAGCTTGGCGAGCATCAAGCCGAACAGCATGAAGGCCTCGCTCTTGTATTCATTCAGCGGATCGCGCTGGCCATAGGCGCGAAAACCGATGACCTGTCGGAGGTGCTCCAGCGTCACCAGGTGCTCGCGCCACAGGCCGTCGAGGGTTTGGAGAAGCACCATCTTCTCGATCTGCTGGTAGAGATCGGCGCCAAGTTCGTCCTTCTTCTGGGCGGCGCGTGCGTCCGTCGCGTTCAAGAGCCGCTCGGTGATTTCGACGTCGGCGATGCCTTCCTCGGCAGCCCAGTCCGCGATTGGCAAATCCAGACTGAAAATACGCGAAACCTCGTCCGCCAATCCGCTGGCGTTCCATTGCTCGGCGTAAGCCGTCGGCGGAATGTGTTGTTTGACGAGATCGTCGATCAACTGACGCCGGAGATCGGCCACCGTTTCCGAGACGTCGTCCTCCGCCATGATGTCGAGCCGTTGCTCGAAGATGACCTTGCGCTGGTCATTCATCACGTCATCGTATTTCAGGATCTGCTTGCGGATGTCGAAGTTGCGCTGCTCGACCTTTTTCTGCGCCGTCTCCAGCGACTTGTTCATCCAGGGATGCGTGATCGCCTCGCCTTCTCTCAGGCCAAGCGTCTGCAGCACCTTGTCCATGCGATCCGAACCGAAAATGCGCATCAGATCGTCGTCGAGCGCCAGGTAGAATTTCGAGCGGCCCGGATCGCCCTGGCGTCCCGAGCGGCCGCGCAGCTGGTTGTCGATGCGACGGCTTTCATGGCGCTCGGTTGCGAGCACGTAGAGGCCGCCGGCTTCGAGCGCGACCTGCTTCTTCGCCGCGATGTCGGCGGCGATGTCGCTGCGCCTCGCCGCAACGTCCGCCTCGCTCGGCGCGGCTCCCTTCGCCGTTTCCTCCATAACCCAGTCGCGCACGCGATAATCGACGTTGCCGCCGAGCTGAATATCGGTGCCGCGGCCGGCCATATTGGTGGCGATCGTCACGGCGCCAGGCACGCCAGCCTGCGCGACGATGCTCGCTTCCTGTTCGTGAAAGCGGGCGTTCAGCACCTGATGCGGAACAGCGTCGGTTTTCTTCAGCTTCGCTTCGTCAAGCAGGCTCTTGATGGCGCCCGACATCTCATTGAATTGTTGGCGCAGCTCTTCGTCCTTGCCGGGCCTCAGCGCAGCCGACTGATCATCCAGCGACTTCGCGAGCTCGCGGAGATACTTCGCGTCCTTAAGGAGCGCGGAGAGCTGCTCCGACTTTTCGATCGACGTGGTGCCGACGAGGATGGGCTGGCCGCGCTTGCGGGCGTCGGCAATGGAGACGACGATAGCGGATAGTTTTTCCTTTTGCGTTCGATAGATCTCGTCGTCGTCGTCGGCGCGCTTTACGGACAGGTTGGTCGGGATCTCGATGACCTCGAGCCCGTAGATGTCCATGAATTCGCTGGCTTCGGTAAGCGCCGTGCCGGTCATGCCGGCGAGCTTCTCGTAGAGCCGGAAATAGTTCTGAAACGTGATCGACGCGAGCGTCTGGTTCTCGGGCTGAACCTCGACGTGCTCCTTCGCCTCAAGGGCCTGGTGCAAGCCCTCCGAATAGCGCCGGCCAGGCATCATGCGCCCCGTGAACTCGTCGATGATGACGACCTCGCCGCCCTTGACGATGTAATCCTTGTCGCGCTGGAACAGCTTGTGCGCCTTCAGCGCCTGGTTGATGTGATGCACGATAGTGACGTTGTCGACGTCGTAAAGCGTGCCCTTCAGCAATCCGGCTTCCGTCAGCCGCTGCTCCATTTTTTCGTTGCCGACTTCCGTCAGCGCTATCTGGCGCTGCTTTTCGTCGAGCTCGAAATCTTCCGCCTCCAGCGCCGGCATCAAAGCGTCGACGGCTTGGTACAGATCTGCCTTGTCGTCGATGGGGCCTGAGATAATGAGCGGCGTGCGCGCTTCGTCGATCAGGATCGAATCGACCTCGTCCACGATCGCGAAGGTATGGCCGCGCTGAACCATCTCGGACCGGCGCATCTTCATGTTGTCGCGCAGGTAGTCGAACCCCAACTCATTGTTCGTGCCGTACGTCACGTCGCAGGCGTAGGCGGCGAGGCGCTCGGCGTCGCTCATGCCGTGCACGATGACGCCGACGGTGAGGCCAAGGAAGCGGTAGACGCGCCCCATCCACTCGGAGTCGCGTTTGGCGAGATAATCGTTGACAGTGACGACATGGACGCCCTTGCCGGCAAGCGCATTGAGATAGACCGGCAGCGTCGCGACAAGCGTTTTGCCTTCGCCTGTCTTCATCTCGGCGATGTCGCCTTGATGCAGAACCATGCCGCCGATCAACTGCACGTCGAAGTGGCGCTGGCCAAGGGCGCGCTTGGCGCCTTCGCGCACGGTGGCGAAGGCCGGAACGAGCAGCTCGTCCAGCGTGGCGCCGCCGGCGATCTGGCGGCGAAACTCTTCCGTCCGCGCGCGAAGCTCGTCGTCGCTCAACTTGGCGATGTCGTCTTCCAAAGCGTTGATGAGAGCGACCTTCGGACGGAAGTTCTTGACCCGGCGCTCGTTGGAGGATCCGAAAATCTTCGAAGCCAAGTTGCCGATCGACAGCATGTTTTCCGTCCTACAGAAGATCGCCGGCCGACGCAGGGGCCGCCCGATCCGGGTTCTACGATTCAATCGGGGCTTCTCGGTTGGCGGTCAGCGGCAAACGGGCGGCGATCGACATCGCCGCACGCGTTATGCCCGGAACGCCGGAAAGGGGTCCTGCGGCCGGAAAAACACTGTCGGGGACCGCCCAAAGTCCCAGTTAACGTCGCGGGCAGACATAAGAACTGCGCCCCCCTGATGTCAATGAGCGCCGGCCCGCAGGGACCGGGCGCTCGCCATCGCCGCCAACGCGCCGCGCTGTCGAATTATTAACTTGGATTTCGAGGGCGCCGGGGGTATCGAACCCCGCGTTCTTCGCCTGCCGCAGCGATATGCTCGCGGCGCTTCCGCCCCGTGCGCGCCATCTTCAAACGCCTCCAACTTCCAATGAGGAGCTGACCCCGTGACAACGCGTCTATCCGGCAAGGTTCTGCCGCTTTCAATATCTCTGGCACTTGCCCTTGCCGCCGCCGGCCCACTGGCGCTCTCGGCCGCTGCCGAAGACAAGGTGCTGGCCACCATCAACGGCAAGCCGATCACGGAAGCCGACGTCGCGGTCGCGGAAAGCGAGATCGGCAGCGACATGGGTACGATGGCGCCTGATCAGAAGAAAATGTCGCTGATCGAGTTTCTGATCGACAACCAGTTGTTCGCTGAAGCCGCAGAAGGCCAGAAACTCGGCGACGGGCCGGATTTCGAGAACCGGGTCAAGTATCTGAAGCGCCGTGCGTTGCGAGAACTCTATTTCGAAAAGGTCATCAAAGCGTCGGTCAGCGACGCAGACGCGCGCAAGATGTACGACGACCAAGTCCGCCAGATTAAGCCTGAAGAGGAAGTTTCGGCGCGCCACATTCTCGTCGAGACGGAAGACAAGGCGAAGGAGCTGAAGGAAAAGGTCAAGACTGGCGGCGATTTCGTGGCGCTGGCGAAGGAGAATTCGAAGGACCCAGGCTCCAAAGACGACGGCGGCAATCTCGGCTACTTCGGCCGCGGCCAGATGGTGCCGCAGTTCGAAGACGTCGTGTTCAAGCTTGCCAAAGGCGAAGTTTCCGATCCCGTCAAGACGCAGTTCGGCTGGCATCTGATCAAGATCGAGGACAAGCGCACGAAGCAGCCACCCGCGTTCGAGATCGTCAAAGACCGGATCGTTCAATCCTTGCTGCTGCAGAAGGCGCAGCAGTCGGCGGTCGAACTGAGGAGTAAATCCAAAATCGAGTTCGTCGACGCCGACATAAAGAAGTCGATCGAGGACCGGAACAAGTTGATCGAACAGCAGACGTCTGGAGCTGCCGCCAAGCCGGACGCCGCGGCGCCGGATGCCAAACCCGACGACAAGAAGCCGGAAGAGAAGAAGTAGATCGCCGACCTCAACGTCTGTCACAAACCTTGAAGTCTGGTCGGGCCGCTTGATTTGAGCGGCCCGATCTGTTTTTGGGAGCTGGCCGCCGATTGCGCGGCGTTGCAGCCGAGGGTCGCGTTCATGGGCAAAATCGCCAAGCCATCGCCGTTTGCGCCACAGGCGCTGGCGCGGCTACCGCCGCTCGACGGCGTGCGGTTCGCGACGGCCGAAGCCGGCATCCGGTATCAGGGTCGCACGGATCTATTGGCAGCCGTTCTCGAACCAGGGGCCACGGTCGCCGGCGTGCTGACGCAATCGAAAACCGCTTCGGCGCCCGTGCTGGCCTGTCGCAAACATTTGAAAAAGGGCGCCGCACGAATTTTGGTCGTCAACTCTGGCAACGCCAACGCTTTCACCGGCAAGAAGGGCCGCGAAGCTGTTGGCATGACCGTCGCGCACGCAGCCGCGGCGGCGGAATGCGCGCCCAACGAAGTCTTCGTTGCGTCAACAGGCGTGATCGGAGAACCGCTCGACGCCGCGAAATTCGCGCATCTTCTGGGTGATCTCGCAAAATCGGCGGCTCCCGACGCCTTCGAGGCCGCCGCGCGCGCAATCCTGACCACCGACACCTACCCCAAGCTTGCAACCCGCACCGCGCTGATCGGCGACGTCGAAGTGACGATCAACGGCTTCTGCAAGGGCGCCGGCATGATCGCGCCCGATATGGCGACGATGCTGTGCTTTATCTTCACCGACGCCGCGATCTCCGCCGACGCAATGCAGGACATGCTCGACGAGCACGTTCAGACGACGTTCAACTGCATGACGGTTGATGGCGACACCTCGACCAGCGACACGTGCCTGTTGTTTGCGACCGGCGCCGCCGCCAAGCGCGGTCAGAAGCGGGTGACAAAGTCGAACTCCAAAAAACTCAAAGCGTTTTCGGAGGCGCTTCACGCTGTGATGCGCGATCTCGCCATCCAGGTCGCCAAGGACGGCGAGGGGCTGACCAAGTTCGTCACGTTCGAGGTCGAGGGCGCAAAATCATGGAGCGCAGCACGCAAAATCGCGCTCGCGTGCGCGAATTCGCCGATTCTGAAGACGGCGATCGCGGGCGAAGACCCAAACTGGGGCCGCGTCGTGATGGCGGTTGGAAAATCTGGCCAGGCCGCAAACCGCGACAAGCTCGCGATCTGGTTTGGACCGCATTGCGTGGCGCGCGACGGCGAGCGCGCCCCCGAGTATGACGAAAAAACCGCCGCTGCTTATATGAAAAATTCTGAAATCGTCATCCGGATCGACGCCGGCGTCGGCAAGAGCGCGGCGACGGTTTGGACGTGCGACCTGACGCACGACTACGTGTCGATCAACGCCGACTATCGCAGCTGAGGAGCGCGCCGCCATGGACGCGGAGTTCTGGCTGAACCGCTGGCGGCTTGGCGACATAGGCTTTCACCAGCCGGACGGCCATGATCTCCTCAAGACACACTGGCCGGCGCTCGGCGTCGAAGCCGGGGCGACCGTGTTTGTCCCGCTGGCCGGCAAGAGCCTCGACATGCAATGGCTCGCCGCGCAAGGCCATCGCGTCATCGGCGTTGAACTATCCGCGCTGGCGGTCGACGAATTCTTCGCCGCGGCTGCAGTCGCGCCGGCTATCGAGCAACGGGCGCGCCATATCGTCAAATCGGCCGGACCAACGACGTTTTACTGCGGCGACATCTTCGATCTCGAACCGCGTGATCTGGCCGGCGCGGCCGCGGCGTACGATCGCGCTGCGCTGATCGCGTTGCCGGCCAAGATGCGCGTGCGCTACGCTCAACATATGGCGAGGCTGCTGCCAAAAGATTCCATCACGCTTCTGATCGCCATCGACTATCCAGTCGGCGCCATCGAGGGTCCGCCGTTCGCGGTTCCTGAGGCTGAAATCGCTCAGCTCTTCGCGGATCAGTTCAACATTGAGATATTGGAAACGCGCGACGGGCTGCCGTTCAGCGCCAATCTCAAAGCGCGCGGCGTCGCGCGGCTCGACGAAACCGTCTATCGCATGAGGCGGCGAGCATGAAGCCCGTTCTGCTAGTCGCCGCCGTCGCCATGATCGACGACGCCAGTCGCGTGCTGCTCGCCGAACGGCCGCCCGGTAAATCCATGGCGGGGCTGTGGGAATTTCCCGGCGGCAAGGTTGAGCCCGGCGAAGCCCCAGAAATCGCCCTCGTCCGAGAAATCAAAGAGGAACTCGGCGTCGACTTGTGTCGCGACTGTCTGGCGCCATTCAATTTCGCGAGCCACGCATACGACAGCTTTCACCTGCTGATGCCGCTCTATGTCTGCCGTACTTGGGACGGCGAAATCGCCCCGAGAGAGGGCCAACGCACGACGTGGGTGCGTCCGATGGACCTCATCAAGTATCCCATGCCTGCCGCCGATCTGCCGCTCATCCCCTGGCTTCGCGATTACCTCCGTTAGCTTTTTTGCGCTGCGAGGCGCATGGCGGACCAACCCGACTTGTGGTTCACTCCTACGGCGTGGGGATCGCGAGACAACGGGGCTCGGCATGATGAGACGAGTGGCGCTTGCTGTGGCGCTCGCGACGGCTCTGACGCCCTTCGCCGCGCTCGCCAAGGATCTCGGGCTTGAACGCGGTCTGGCGATCACGGACCCCGAAATCCTTGAGCGTTTGGAGCGGAAAGGGTTCAGCCTCGTCGCCATGCTGAGCCCGGGCTGGAGGCTCGGCGCCGACGCGCCGCTCGACGACAACCGGCGCCTCAGCGCAATGCCGGAAATGAAGTTCGTATTTTCAGGCGTCGACCGCGCGATCAAGGACACGAATCCTGCGAAGCCGGGTTCAGGCTTCGGCGTCGGCATTCAGTTCAACAAGGGCCGGCTGTTCGACCAAAGGTATTTGTCGGCGCTGTACGCGCGCTTCGCGTTGGTCGGCGTGGTGCAACGGCTGGACCGCGCCTACAAGCAAGCCGCGACGTGCGGCGAAGTACGCCTTTTGTATCGGCTCGAGTATCAACGGACCACGGAACTCGGGCTTGCCCGTTCGCGTCTGCCGATGACGTTCAACCTCGTCTTCAAGGCTAAGGACGCGACGTCTCCTACGACCTGCCGCGAAATCGCGCGGCGGTGGATCGCCGCCGGAGACTCAAAGCTGGCCGGGGATCAACTCGTCGCTTTTCTGCTCTCCGACAATGGCCCTCTGTCGCTTTTCTCGCCGGCCTTGATCGATCGCATCGAGACCAATCTGCAATCCATGCGTCAGGCGGTTCAGAGCACGGCAAAAACGATCCAGATGGGCGGGAACGCCGAGTACGTTCTGCGGGTTTTCGATTGGAGCGCGGCTTCGCGGCGGTTCAATCCGGCGCTCCTCGAGAACATGATCGACCGCGACAAGCTGCTCTCTGATCCGGCGTTGCTCGCCCGGTTCAAGGCGTGGCTTTTCGAGCCTCAGAATGTCCGCGCGTTGGATGACGGCACGCTGCTCATTCCCGCCGACTATCTCGCTATTCGCGGTTCGTCCTTCGCGCCGGGCGGCCATGCGCGATCGGGCAACCGCCCCTTCTACAAGATGATGAGCGACAGCGAACTCGCCGCCGCGATCAAGCGCGTGAACACGCCAAACGCCGCGTTGAAAAATATCGCGTCGCCTGCGGGCTATCGGATGCGGCTCAACGACGTCACCTGCGTCGGCTGCCATCAGTCGCGCGCTATCGGCGGCTTTCATTTCATGGGCGCCGATGCCGAGGCGAGCAAACGGCACCTGCCGGAAAATGCGATTTTCGTGCCGGCGTCCGCGCATTTCTACGGAGACGCGCCGCGGCGGCGGCGCGTGCTCGATGCTTTGGCGGAGGGAAAGACGCCCGATTTCGGCCGCGCATTTTCACTGCGTCCGAGCGCCGCCTACGCAACCGACCGCGAACGAAACCCGACGATGAATATTCACGGCACGGGCTTCGTCAACGGCTGGGGCGGCGCGTGCTATGACCACGCCAACAAGGATTCGAGCTTCAAGCACTGGACCTGCAAGGCCGGCCTGCGCTGCGTCACCACGCATGAAACTGCGGACGATCCCGGCCACGGATCGTGCATGACGGACGGATCGGCGAAGGCCGGCGACGCGGTCGAGCGCGGTCGCATCGACAGTGCGGCGTTTCGTGACGATGTCTATGTGCGCATCCACCCCAAGCCGGGTTACCCATTGACGTCGCGCCAGATCAAAATTGATGACGCAACCTACCGGGCGACAGCGCAGACCGGCGGCTTTTTCGGCGGCATGGCCTACAAACGGAATTGCTCGCTGCCCATGCCGTCGACGACGGTCTGCGCGCGACACGCCGGACGGACTCAACCGCTGCCGAGGGGACAAGAAAACGTGGGCGGCTTCAACGACTGCCTGCGGGTCACCAAAAACTTCAAAGAGTGTTTCGGCGACCTCTACACCGAGAAGGTGGGCCTGCGCGAATGTGACAAAGGTACCCCCTGCCGCGACGATTACATCTGCATCGCCACGCCGGATAAGACGAGCGGCGCGTGCCTGCCGCCCTACTTCATGATGCAGTTTCGGGTGGATGGGCACCCGCAGTAGCGTGTCGCCTATTTTGATCGGGGCGCTTTTTCGCCGGCATCGAGTTCGGCCACGCCAAGCGCATCCGCCAGCCGCGACATGGCCGAGCCCGGCCGCAACGGCTTCTGCTGACTGTCGTGCGGCGCCCACCCCGTCAGCGTGACGATCTCGAACGTGGCGCGGACCCGACCGTCCGCGTCCGAAAAGCGATTGGCATAGACCTCCGCCGCACGCAACAAAAGCCGGCGCGTCACAGGCGCCCGCCGACGCGCGGTCAGCATGTTGCTGGCGCCCATCGCTTTGATCTCGCGCATTAGCGCTATCGCCGACGGGTAGCGCACGATGACTGTCTCGGCGTCAGCAACAGGCAAGGCGAAACCCGCCCGTTGCAGCAGCGTGCCGAGATCGCGGACATCGGCGAAAGGCGCGACGCGCGGCGAGGCGCCGCCTGACACCTCGTCTTCGGCGACCAGCCAGGCCTCGCGCAACTCTTTCAACGTTTCGCCGCCAAGCAGCGCCGCGAGCATGAGGCCATCCGGCTTCAGGGCGCGGCGGATTTGCGCGAGCGCGCCGGGAATGTCGTTGACCACCTGCAGCGTCAAGGCCGAGACAACGAGATCGAGACTTTCCTGTTCGAGCGGCAGCGCGCCTTCGTCGGTTGATACGACGGCGACGTCGCCGACGTTCTCCACGGCTGCAACCCGCGGCGCCAGCCGTTCGGCCGTTGGGCCGAGACAAACCGCCCGCGCGAAAGACCTGCGAACGACGCCCAGCCGGTCGGCAAAATCACCGGCCACCCGCTCCAGCAGATAGTCGTATTCACCCGCATTGGCCGCGATGCGTGCGATGCGACGATCGAGTGTTTCGCGGTCGATGATGCTTGGCGCGCCGGCGTCCGACACGGTCTTTTCCATTCTGACCCTCGCGGGGTTTGCCTCAGCGGTGTAGGTTGCCGCTATGACGATTGCGAGCGAGCCGTCTTTCGACAGCGATGACGAGCGCAACGCCGGGCGGGCGCACAGACATTTCGGCGCGGGTTGGAACGCCCTTTGCGCCCTCGGCCGTACCGCGCTCGATGTCGTTTTACCGCCGCTGTGCCTGGGATGCGAGGCGCGAATCCTTGATCACGACGCGCTTTGCCCCGCGTGCTGGCGCCGCATCGACTTCATTCGAGCGCCGCTCTGCGATCATCTCGGCTTGCCGCTGCCCTACGGGACTGGCGAACCGATGCTTTCGGCCGCCGCCGTCGCCAACCCGCAGGCATACGATCGGGCAAGAGCTGTTGCGCGCTTCGACGGCTTGATGCGCGATCTCGTGCACGACCTCAAGTTTCGCGATACGCACGACGGTCGGCGCCTCTTTGGCCGCTGGTTGAGCGAAGCGGGCAGAGACTTAATCGCGGATGCGGACGTCATTGCGCCGATCCCTCTGGCGCGCATGCGCCTGTTGTCGCGCAGGTTTAATCAGGCGCAAATCCTCGTCGCCGAAGTCGGCCGGCGGTCAGGCAAGCCGGTCGCGCCGATGCTGCTCACCCGTAGTCGCGCGACGAAACGCCAAATCGGCCTGTCGCGCGACGCCCGGCGCCGCAATGTGGCCGGCGCATTCGAAATATCCAGCGACGCCGCGCCACGCGTCGCCGGCGCCGCAATCCTGGTCATCGATGATGTTATCACCACCGGCGCAACTGCGAATGCCGCGGCGATCGCTTTGAAGCGTGTGGGCGCCCGTCGCGTCGACGTCTTGGCGCTCGCCCTCGTTTCCGACCCGCACGGTTAAGGTTGCGCGCGACGTAACGGCGCGAAACGTCGCCGACGTGTTGCATCGCGAAGCGAACACGATAGACTCATTATCGCGAGTCGATGTCTCACAACCGCCTCGAAGGACGGCGCGACGCTCATGTCGAATGTGAAGGTCTACACAGCCGGCAATTGCTGCTACTGCCACATGGCCAAGGATCTGCTGCGCCGAAAGGGCGCTGCGTTCGAGGAAGTCGACCTCACCGGCCGAACCGATCTCAGGGCCGATCTCTGTCAGCGGTCCGGCGGTCGCAGCACGGTGCCGCAAATCTGGATCGGCGAAATGCATGTCGGCGGCTGTGACGATCTTTATGAATTGGAGCGCTCCGGAAGGCTGGACGCGCTCCTCGCGCGGTAGACGGACCGAGCCCCATGATCCAGCGCGCCGATCCGCTCACATTCCGCGCTGGACTCGTGCAAATGCACTCGGGCCGCGACGTCGACGCGAACATCACCGACGCCTTGGCGCTGATTCGAGAAGCGGCTTCGCTCGGCGCCGACTACATCCAGACGCCCGAGGTCACGACGCTGATGGAGACCGATCCGGCGCGGCTGCTGGCCGAGATCGAACCCGAAGCCGGCAATCGCGCGCTCGACGCATTCGCCGCCGCGGCGCGCGACCATAAAGTCTGGCTGCACATCGGCTCCATGGCCGTGAAGCTGGACGAGCGCCGCCTTGCCAACCGCTCCTACCTCTTCGGTCCGGACGGCCGCATCGCCGCTCGTTACGACAAGATTCATATGTTCGACGTCGACCTTGGCAACGGCGACGTCTACAGCGAGAGCGCCAGCTATCGACGCGGCGACCGGGCGGTGCTGGCGGCGCTGCCTTGGGGACCGATCGGTCTGACAATCTGCTATGATCTGCGCTTTCCGGCGCTGCACCGGGCCCTTGCAAAGGGCGGCGCGAAGTTCATCGCGGGGCCGGCGGCGTTCACCCGCATCACCGGAGAAGCGCATTGGCATGCTCTGCTGCGCGCGCGCGCCATTGAATCGCAATCCTTCGTGTTCGCCGCGTCTCAAGGCGGACGTCACGAGAGCGGACGCGAAACCTACGGTCATAGCCTCATTGTTTCGCCGTGGGGCAAGATTCTGGCGGAAGCAGGCGTCGATCCGGGCGTCGTGGTCGCGGACATCGACGTCGCGATGATCGATGACGTGCGCCGCCGCTTGCCATCGCTTGATCACGACCAAGCATTCGAACTCGTCACCGCAGGTCCGGAAAAGGCGTGACAACCCAGTCAGGCCGACTCGACCACAACTAAGGTATGGTCGACGGCCTCCGCGATTGATTTGAAACGGGCGATCGACGCGCTACAGCCCGCAGGCGTCCAATAAAAGAATCCGCCGCGATGGTGCCAGACGCCACGCACGTGTCCGCTGCGTGCTATGACGACGCCCCCCGTCGGCCCACACGCCGCTGCAAATCCGCGAGCCGCGAATTCCGATTTGCCTTCAAAGGCCGTCACAAGATAATGACTCCAGTCGTTCCCGCCCACGCCGCACGTCCCATTGCAGTCGCTCATTTTTGCTAGCTACGCCGCCGGCGGCGCTAAGTTTCACCGGACGAATGCTTGTTGACGTCGCCGAAAACTTTTACTCCAGCGGCGGCGCCAACCGAGCGATAATTATGCTGCAATATCAGAGCGCTGGTGTGCCGGAGTTGCGACTTGCCTGATGCCGGATTGCGCGCTCTCAGCACTCTTGGCGCTTCGGGATCGTTGCGTCATCGCTCTGTCTTGAAGCAGCGCATACCGTCGCCGATAGGTCCGAAGACTGCCGAAATGGATGACGCATGACTCAAGAAACCGCTCCCTCATCTTCGCGCGCCCTCAAGATGATGGAAGACGTCGGCGCGAACCCGACAACCAACGCCACGATTGGCGACTTGATCGCGGCGCGGCTGTCGCGGCGCGATCTCGGACGTGGGTTGCTCGCAGCCACCGCACTCGCGGCGACGCCGAGCCTGCTGGCTCAGCCTGCGCAGGCGACCGATGCGGCCGTAATGACATTTGCTTTCGATGAGGCAGCTGCCGGCTCCGACGCCACGCACCATGTCGCCGCGGGCTATGACGCCGACGTCTTGATCCGCTGGGGAGACGCTGTTCTCAGCGATGCGCCGGCGTTCGATCCGCAGGCCCAATCGCCTGCCGCGCAGTCGCGGCAATTCGGCTTCAACAACGATTTTCTCGGATTTTTTCCGATTGATGGTCGCAATGACCGCGGACTGTTGGTCGTCAATCACGAATACACCGCCGCAGAAATGATGTTCGCGAGTCTTGGCGGGCTGTCGAAAGAAGCGCGATTTGAGGCCATGACGGCGGATCGCGTCGGCGTCGAGATGATGGCGCACGGTGGATCTGTCATCGAGATCGAGCGCGTCGACGGCCGCTGGCGCATCGTACCCAACAGCCGCTATGCGCGGCGGATTACCGCTGAAACCAAGATGCGGATTTCGGGTCCGGCCGCCGGTCACGGCCGAATGAAAACCGCCGCAGACGCAACCGGCGCGTTCGTCAATGGCATGTTGAACAACTGCGCCGGCGCGACGACGCCCTGGGGCACGTGGCTGACATGCGAAGAGAACTTCAACGGCTATTTCTGGAACAAGGCCGCGCTCGGCGCACACCCCGACGCGGCGGCCTTGAAACGCTATGGCGCGCCTGCCGAGTGGTACCCCTGGGCTAAATTTCATGACCGGTTCGATATCGCCAAGGAGCCCAACGAGCCGCACCGCTTTGGCTGGGTGGTCGAGATCGATCCCTTCGACCCCACGTCAACGCCGGTCAAACGCACGGCGCTTGGCCGCTTCAAGCATGAAGGCGCCGGCAACATCGTCAACAAGGATGGCCGCTTTGTCGTCTATCAGGGCGACGATGAACGCTTCGACTATGTCTACAAGTTCGTTACGCGGGCTGCCGTCGATCGGGCGAATCCAACCGCAAACAAGGACATCCTCGACGACGGGACGCTCTATGTGGCGCGATTCAACGCCGACGGTTCCGGACTTTGGCTTCCGCTCGTCCACGGCGAGGGTCCGCTGTTCGCTGCGAACGGCTTTGCCGATCAAGGCGATGTCGTCATTTTCGCGAGGCAGGCGGCTGATTTGCTCGGCGCGACACGTATGGATCGGCCGGAGGACGTCGAAGCGAATCCGAAGACGAACTCGGTCTACGTCATGCTGACGAACAACAACAAGCGCAAGGACGGCGACATCGACGCCGCCAACCCGCGCGCCGACAACAAGTTTGGCCATATCATCGAGATCAAGCCGGACGGCGGCGACCATGGATGTGCGGCGTTCACGTGGAACATCCTTCTCAGGTGCGGCGATCCAGCGATCGCGGCGGTTGGGGCCACGTTCAATCCGTTGACGACGAAAGACGGCTGGTTCGGGATGCCGGACAATTGCGCCATCGACGCGCTTGGGCGATTGTGGGTTTCAACTGACGGCAACTCGGCCGGCAAGACCGGACGGACCGATGGGGTCTGGGCGATCGAGACCGAAGGAACAGCGCGCGGAACGTCGAAACTCTTCTTCCGCACGCCCGTCGGCGCCGAGATGTGCGGTCCGTGCTTCACGCCGGACATGGAGACATTTTTCGTCGCAGTCCAGCACCCCGGTGAATCCGACGACGAAGACAAGAACATGCCCCCTGCGTCGTTCGACGCGCCGACGACCCGCTGGCCGGATTTCAAGGAGGGAATGCCTCCGCGCCCGTCCGTCGTCGCGATTACGCGCAAGGGGGGTGGAAAAATCGCCGTCTAGCGAGGCCTCGGCGAAATGCCGTTAACGTATTGAGCTTAGGGACCCTGCTTGCGAGGCAAAATGGCGGTTGCCGTCAGGGTTCAAAGCGGTGCAAACATGCCGAAAGCTTCAGGCGCCGTGCGAAACCGCAACTGCGCCGCTTTCGGAGAACTCCCCGCCGATGGCCTTGTCCGCCGCCAAAATTGAGACTTCTCGACCAGCGCCACGTTCGCAGACGACCCCGCGCCACGACTGGACGCGCGCAGAAGCTCAGAACCTTTACGATTTGCCCTTCATGGAACTGCTGTTTCGGGCGCAGACGACGCACCGTCAGCACTTCGACCCCAACAAAATTCAGATGAGCCGCTTGCTGTCGATCAAAACCGGCGGCTGCGCCGAAGATTGCGGCTACTGCAGTCAATCCGCTCATCATGCATCCGGTCTCAGGGCGTCAAAACTGATGGAAGTGCAGCAGGTGATTGACGAAGCGCGCAAGGCCAAGGCCGCCGGCGCAACGCGGTATTGCATGGGCGCGGCCTGGCGCAGTCCGAAAGCGCGCGATATGGACGCCGTCGTCGCCATGGTCGAGGGCGTCAAAGCGCTCGGCATGGAAACATGCATGACGCTCGGCATGCTTTCGGATGCAGACATCGCCAGGCTCGGAGACGCTGGGCTCGACTACTACAACCACAACGTCGACACGTCCGAGGCTTATTATTCGAAGGTCATTACAACGCGCACCTACGCCGACCGGCTGGACACGCTGGCGCGCGTCCGCGACGCCGGAATCAAGGTATGCTCCGGCGGCATCGTCGGCATGGGCGAGCAGGCGCAGGATCGCGTCGACATGCTCGTGACGCTGGCGAACCTCGAAGACCATCCCGAAAGCGTGCCGATCAACATGCTGATCGCCATCCCCGGCACGCCGATGGAGAACGTCAAGAAAATTGACGCGATTGACTTCGTCCGCACCATCGCGCTCGCGCGCATCATGATGCCGGCGTCGCACGTGCGCTTATCCGCGGGCCGCACGGAGATGAGCGATGAAACGCAGGCGCTTTGCTTTTTCGCGGGCGCAAACTCGATATTTGTCGGCGACGTTCTGTTGACCGCCGAAAATCCCGGGGAAGACAAGGATAGCCGCTTGTTCGCCAAGCTCGGTCTCGAACCTATGGAGCTTGCGCGAAACGCTGGCGCTGCGCCGATCCCTTGCGAACATGAGCCCGCGCGATCTGCGGAATTTCAGGATGTCCGCCAGTCATGAACGCGCGTTGAACGCGCTGCTTCAGAGGGGGCGGCTACGTTCGCTCAGCCCCCGCTCGGGGCTCGATTTTGCGTCGAACGACTATCTTGCGCTCGCGGAATCCGACGATCTGAAAGCGGCGGCCATGGCGGCGTTGCAGCGCGGCGCGCCGATCGGGGCCGGAGGATCGCGGCTGTTGCGCGGCAATCACCCCGAACATGAAGCGCTGGAATCCGAAGCGGCGGCATTCTTCAAGGCGCCTTCTGCGCTGTTCTTCGGCGGTGGCTTCGTCGCCAACACGGCCGTGTTCTCGACGCTGCCGTCCCGCGGCGACCTCATCGTCTACGACGAACTGATCCACGCCAGCGCGCATGATGGAATGCGGCTGTCGAAGGCGGAACGGCGCGCCGCGCGCCACAACGATCCACAGAGCTTCAAGGACACGATTGAGTCTTGGCGAGCTTCCGGCGGCGCGGGACGGCCATGGATCGCCATCGAAAGCCTGTACAGCATGGACGGCGACCGGGCGCCGCTGGATGAGCTGGCGCAGATCGCCGACCGCCATGACGCCATGCTCGTCGTGGACGAGGCCCACGCGACCGGCGTCTTCGGACCGGACGGTCGCGGCCTCGCAGCGCATTTTGAAGGCGCGCCAAACGTCATCACTGTGCACACCTGCGGCAAGGCGCTTGGCGTCATGGGCGCCATGGTGCTCGGCCCCAGGACGATCCACGACTATCTCATCAACCGCGCGCGGCCGTTCATCTATGCGACGGCGCCGTCGCCGTTGGTGGCTGCGACGGTTCGCGCCGCGCTTGCCATCGCGCAGCGCCAACCAGACCGACGCGAACGGCTGCACCATCTCATCGCCTTCAAAGATCAAGAACTCGCCGCGCGAACGCGCTTCGCGCCGTCAGGTTCGCAGATTCAACCGATTATCATTGGCGCTGACGAGGCCGCCGTCGCGCTCGCCAAAACGGTGCAGGCGCGCGGCTACGACATTCGCGCCATCCGGCCGCCGACGGTGCCGGAAGGAACGTCGCGGCTTCGCCTGACGATCACGCTTCACAGCGACGAATCCGCGATCCGCGACGTGATCGGCTTGCTCGCCAGCGACGAAGGGGAACGCGCCGCATGAGCGCCGCCGTCATTGTCGCCGGAACGGACACCGACGTCGGCAAGACGATTTTCGCCGCCGCGCTCGTCCATGCGCTCGACGGCGTCTATTGGAAGCCGCTGCAGTCTGGACGCGAACCCGAAACCGACTCAGAAACCGTGCGGCGCCTCGCGGGCTGCAAGAATGAGCGGATTCTGCCAGAGGCCTACACCTTTGGCCTCCCTGCGTCTCCGCATGTCGCCGCCGAGCGCGAGGGCGTGACGATTGATCCGGCGAAACTAGTCCTGCCGATCCTTGGGCGGCCGTTGATCGTCGAACTGGCGGGCGGACTGGCCGTGCCGGTGACGCGCGCGCTGCTTCAAATCGATCTCGTGGCGCGCTGGCGCCAGCCGGTCTTGCTCGTCGCCTCGACGCGACTCGGCACGATCAATCACAGCCTTCTGTCGATCGAAGCCTTGAAGCGCCGCGCCATTCCGATCCTGGGCGTCGCTTTCATCGGCGACGCGAACGACGATAGCGAACGAACGATCTGCGAGATGGGCGCCGTGGCGCGTCTCGGCCGCCTGCCGCCGCTCGAACCGTTGACGCCTGAAACGCTGCACCCCTCTTTTGCGGCGAATTTCAGAGTTTCGGACATCCTTGGTCTGGGAGATCGAGGACCATGAGCGCGTCGCCGATCTGGCGTCCCTTCACGCAACACGGCCTCGAGCCGGCCGCGACGGCGATTGCGCGCGCAGACGGCGCGTGGCTGGAGACGGACGACGGACGGCGCATCTTCGACGCGATCTCATCCTGGTGGGTCGTCACGCACGGCCATCGCCACCCGAAAATCGTCGCGGCCATCCAAAAGCAGGTCGCCGAACTTGACCAGGTGATCTTCGCCGGCTTTACGCACGAGCCGGCGGAGTCGGCGGCGCGCGCGTTGATCGCAGCGGCGCCCGACGGATTGGCGCACGTTTTCTATTCTGACAGTGGGTCGACGTCGGTGGAAGTCGCCGTGAAGATGGCGCTCGGATACTTCAAGAACCGCGGCGAGGCGCGCACGCGCATCATCGCGTTGGAACATGCCTATCACGGCGATACGGTCGGCGCGATGTCGGCGGGGGCGCGCGGTGCGTTCAACGCCGCTTACGCTGCGCTGCTCTTCGATGTCATTCGGATTCCATTTCCAGCCGCTGGCGCCGAGCAGGCGACGCTCGACGCGCTCGACGCGGCGTGCGCGATGGGAGACGCCGCGGCCTTCATCGTCGAACCGCTGTTGCTGGGCGCCGGCGGCATGCTGTTGTACGGCGTCGAAACGCTCGCGGCGATGCACGAGATTTGTCTGCGACACGGCGTCCTTTTCATAGCAGACGAGGTGCTGACGGGATTCGGGCGCACGGGCGCGATGTTTGCTTGCGAATTCGCCAGGATCACGCCCGATATTCTCTGTCTCGCAAAAGGTTTGACGGGCGGGTCGCTGCCGCTCGCCGCAACTCTGTGCAAGCATGACATCTTTGAAGCGCATCGCACGCACGACCGCGCGCAAATGTTTTTCCATTCAAGTTCCTACACTGCAAACCCCATCGCGTGCGCGGCGGCGGCGGCGAATCTGGAAATCTGGCAGAGCGAACCAGTGCTCGACCACGTTGCGGCACTCAGCGTTCTTCAGGAAATCCAGATCTCGCGGGTCAGGCCGGATGCGCGCTTCAAGAATGCGCGGCGGCTTGGCACCGTCGTCGCATTCGATCTCGTGCAAGCGAGCTCAGGGTATTTGGCGGACGTGGCGCTCGACCTGCGTCAGGCCGCACTTCGGCGCGGCGTGCTCATTCGTCCGCTGGGCGGAACAATCTATGTGATGCCGCCGTACTGCACCCATCCTGACGATTTGGCCGCCGCTTACGACGCAGTCTCGGACGCCTGTGACGAGGTTTTGCGATGAGCGGCGTCGAAATTGTAGGACTGGGCCACTATGCGCCGGCGCGGCGCGTGGCGAATAGCGAGATCGAGGCGCGTCTTGGGCTCGAGGCGGGGTGGATCAAGCGGCGCACCGGTATCGAAGCGCGCCGGTATGCGGCCGACGATGAAGCGCTATCGGATCTGGCCGCAAGGGCCGGAGATATGGCGCTGGATGCGGCAGGAGTCTCGCGTAGCGACGTCGCGCTGCTGTTGCTTGCAACGTCGACGCCGGATCATCTGCTGCCGCCGTCGGCGCCGCTCGTCGCGCACCGCCTGAAGCTGTCGCGCGCCGGCGGCATTGATCTTGCGGGCGCGTGCGGCGGCTTCATTTACGCCCTGACTCTCGCCGATGCGTTCGTACGCGCCCGCAAGGCGCCGGTCTTGGTGATCGCCGGCAACATTCTGTCGCGCCGGATCAATGAAAGCGACCGCGCCAGCAGCGTGTTGTTCGCAGACGCGGCGGGGGCTGCCCTGCTCGCGCCATGCGCTCGCGCTGATGCTGGCGTGGTCGGCGCGCATCTCGCCGCCAGTGGGGCGCATTATGACCTGATCCAGATTCCCGGCGGCGGCAGCCGAAAACCGTTCGCGACCCTCGCCGATCCTAGCGAAGCGCTGATGGCGATTTCCAACGGTCAGGCCGTCTACGGCGAGGCCGTCGCGATGATGGTCGAGGCGGCGCAGGCTGCGCTTGCGAAGGCGGCGCTTTCCGCTTCCGATGTCGACCGCTTCATTCCACACCAGGCGAATGCGCGAATGATGACGGCCGTGGCGCGCCGCCTCGCGATCGCGCCGGAACGAATGGCGACGACAATTGCGGAGTACGCTAACAGTTCGGCGGCGACGATTCCCTTGACGTGGTCGATGTGCGCGTCGGGCAGCGGCTGTTCGAACGGCGATGTCGTGCTGCTGACAGCCGCTGGCGCAGGCATGACCGGCGGCGCCGTCGTCCTTCGCTTGTAGCGGCCAGACGCTCTCAATTCCCGAAGGCGCGACGGATCAGGTCGCCGACGCCGCCGCCCGGCGACTTGTATCCGTAGTACCCGTAAGCCTTAGTCAATCCGACAGGATCCGTCAGCGTCGATGCCAACTTGCGCTTTGATCGCGCACGCAGCGATACGCTCTTCAAACTCGTCGTATCGACCGCAGCGAGATGATCCTTGCCGCGGTCGATCTCCTGCCAGCGATCATCCAGCGCCAGCGTGATGCGCTTTTGATGGCCGTAGCGATCGGGCATGAAGCGTGCGGAACCGTCGTCATCGACCCACACGGTGAAATGCGCGATATGCACCGGGATCGGTTTTTCCAACGTGATCTCGTTGCTTTGCGGACCGCTGCGCGCGAGCTTCGCAGCATCGAGCGCACCTGCGCCGCGGTCGACATTGAAGATTTTTTGCGCCAAATCGAGAGGGTTTCTCACGCGAATGCAGCCATGGCTGAAGTTGCGCTCGGAGGCGTTGAACAGCGACTTCTCAGGCGTATCGTGCAGGTAGACGCTGTGCTTGTTCGGGAACAGGAATTTTACTGAGCCCAGCGCGTTGCTGCCGCCGGACGGCTGATAGACAGCGTAAGCGCTGAGGTTCGCCGTGCTCCAATTGACCGACGTACTGGCGATCACCTTGCCGTTTTTCTTGACGCGAAGGCCCTGGCTTTCGAGCGCGCGGCCGCTGAGCAGCTTCTTGAGCTTGATGGAATCCGGCAGATACCACTCCGGCCGCATGACAATGGTCGTCATCTCGTGGGAGAAGATCGGCGTCTGGGTGTCCGCCTTTCCGACAACGACGCGGTCGCGAAACGTGGAGACGCCATCGTTGACGAAATCGATCGCGTACGTCGGCACATTGACGAAAATGTGCGTGGCGCCGAGATCGACCGGCATCCAGCGCCACTGCTCCATGTTGCTGACGACGGCCGGCAGTTTTTCGATTGCAGAGTCATTCAGCGCCTTTCGCGTCTTCGGTCCGATAACGCCGTCGGCGCGCAGCGACATCGCGCTTTGGAAGCGCTTTACAACCGCAACAAGCCGGTCGTCATAGACATTTTCGAGACCAGTCTCCGCCGCCACGGCGAAGCGTTGACGCAAAGTCGTGATTTCCGGATAGGATTTGCCGGGCGCGAGCGCCGGACCCTTCTCAGCGATTGCAAAAGTCTGCTGCGTCGCCGTCTCCGATTTCAGCCGCGCCAAGAGGTCTTTCAACTTAAAAAACTGCGGATGCTGCGGGTGATAGGCTCTCAATACCGCGCCGGGATCGGCGGCCAACGTGACCTCCGCCATCACGGCTGACGTCTCGGGAAGCCGCGGCGCTCTGTCGATGTAGGTCGTCAGTTGCTTTTCAGGCTCTGCGATGCGCCCACCCCGCGCCTGTCGCGCGTATTTCAAGACCAGCGTAGAGATTTCGAGTTCGGCTCGCGCCGTCTCGCCTTCCGTCCAGCGCCCGGCGGCCATCGGCGCTTTCACGGCGCTCAAGCCAAACGCCGCCGCGCTCAAGCCCCAGCCTTCCGCCTTCGACAACTCATCAATCGCCAGTCGCGCAGCGCGTGTCGGGCCACGCTGGTCGACCCAGACGGGGGCATAGTCGCGACCCGAATAGTACGCGCGCAGCGTTGCGCGATCGCCCAATTCCAACGTTTCGCCTGTCGTATTTTCAATGGCCGCGCGAATGGAAGTCGAAACCGTTCCGGCCGGGGGCTCCGCCGACGCCGCCGTGGTTGCGATGATGGCGCCAGCCATCGGCAGAAGCGCTCGCAGATTACGCGCGAGACGGAAATAGATACGCAAAATACCTTCCCCTACTTATTCGGCGCGACGCTAAGGCATGCTACGCCGACTGAAACAGCGCGCCGCTCCGTCATAGCAAACTCCGTATACTGTTGACGAGAGGCGCCGATGCGTTGGATCACGTCTTCACGCAAAAGACTTTCTCTGTACCGAGGGTGCTGGCGACACGGCGTCAACCGGAACGCACGTGGTTCGCAAGGGTTAATGGCCGGACCATCGGCGCCTTTGCGCGGTAGTTGGAAAGCAATTCGACCATGGCGGCCATTATCTCGGTTTCGAATGTTTCGAAAACCTACGCCTCCGGCTTCGAGGCCCTCAAAGCCGTCGATCTCGATATAAGCGCCGGCGAAATCTTCGCTCTGCTCGGGCCAAACGGGGCCGGAAAAACGACCCTCATCAGCACCATCTGCGGGCTCGTGCGACCGACCACAGGAACAATTCTCGTCGACGGCATGGATATCGCCGCCGACTATCGCAAAGTGCGGGCGATGATCGGCCTTGTGCCGCAGGAACTGTCGACCGACATGTTCGAGACGGTGTGGGCGACGACGTCGTACAGCCGCGGCCTCTTCGGCTTGCCGCGCAACGACGCAGAAATCGAGAGGGTGCTGCGCAGCCTGTCGCTTTGGGACAAGAAAGACAGCAAGATCATGACGTTGTCAGGCGGCATGAAGCGCCGCCTGTTGATCGCCAAGGCGCTGGCGCACGAACCGCGCATCCTGTTCCTCGACGAACCGACGGCCGGCGTCGACGTCGAGTTGCGCCGCGACATGTGGGCCATCGTACGCCGGCTGCGGGAATCGGGCGTCACCATCATCCTGACGACGCACTACATCGAGGAAGCCGAGGAGATGGCCGACCGCGTCGGCGTCATCGCCAAGGGCGAAATCATTCTGGTTGAGGAAAAACGCGAGCTAATGCGCAAGCTCGGCCAGAAAAAACTCGTCCTGCAGCTGCAGGCGCCGCTGGCCGCCCTACCGCCGTCACTTGCCGCCCACGGGCTGGAGCTTTCCGCCGATGGCGTCGAACTGACGTTCACCTATGACGCGCGCGGCGAGCGCACCGGCATTACATCGCTTTTAGGCGATCTCCGCGCCGAGGGGATCGCTTTTCGCGATCTCGCGACGACGCAAAGCTCGCTCGAAGACATCTTCGTCGATCTGGTGAGGGCCAAGGCATGAACCTGACCGCCATCCGCGCCATCTACGGCTTTGAGATGTCCCGTTGGGGCCGCACGCTGCTGCAAAGCATAGCTTCGCCCGTGCTCTCGACGTCGCTTTATTTCATCGTTTTCGGCGCCGCGATCGGTTCGCGCATCGCCGAAATCGACGGCGTCAGCTATGGCGCCTTCATCGTGCCCGGTCTGATCATGCTGACGGTTCTCACCGAAAGTACGTCCAACGGATCGTTCGGCATCTATTTTCCGCGCTTCACAGGCACGATCTACGAGCTGCTATCGGCGCCGATTTCGCCGCTTGAAATCGTCACTGGCTATGTGGGCGCGGCGGCGACCAAATCGGTGATACTCGGGCTGATCATTCTGGCCACGGCCAGCCTGTTTGTGCCGGTCCGCATCGCGCATCCCTTCTGGATGCTGGGCTTCCTCGTGCTCACCGCTCTGACGTTCTCGATGCTCGGCTTCATCATCGGGGTTTGGGCCGACGGTTTCGAAAAACTGCAGGTGATCCCGTTGCTCGTCATCACGCCGCTGACGTTCCTCGGCGGCACATTCTATTCGGTGAACATGCTGCCCGAGTTCTGGCGTAACGTGACGCTGTTTAACCCGATCGTTTATCTGATTAGCGGCTTCCGCTGGAGCTTCTACGAAGTCTCCGACGTGAACGTCGCCGTCAGCTTGGCCATGACATTGGCCTTCCTCGCACTCTGCCTCGCGGTCGTGTGGTGGATTTTCCGAACCGGGTATAGATTGAAGGCATGACCCGCATCGTCTTGCGCATCGACTTCGACGACGAACGCTACATCGGCCACGGTCGTATTGAGCTGCTAGAACTGATCGCCGAGCACGGCTCGATCGCCAAGGCGGCCGCGGCGATGGACATGTCGTACAAGCGCGCCTGGTATTTGATTGACGAGTTCAGCAGCGTTTTCGCGGAACCGCTTCTCGAAAAGCAGCATGGCGGCAAGGGCGGCGGCGCGGCCCGGTTGACGCCGTTCGGCGTCGAACTCGTTCGCGCGTACCGCGAGATGGAGGCAACTGCTGCGAAAATTCTGGCCAAAACCCTCAAGCCCATTGAAAGGAAACTGGCGCGACCGAAGAAAGTCAAAAGTTGACTACGCGCCCAAAGCCGCTTCAGGCGCTCCCTGCGCGGTCACGCGTCCGGCATCGATCACAACAACCTTTGCAGCGAGCCGAAGGACTTCGTCGCGAGCATGCGTGACATAAATGATCGGAATCTTGAAATCGTCCCGCATCCGCTCAATCAGCGGCAAAATCTCCTGACGGCGCGCATTTTCTAGACCGGCCAGCGGTTCGTCCATCAACAGCAGCCGCGGCGACGCCAGAAGAGCGCGCGCCAGCGCCACGCGCTGTTTCTCGCCGCCCGAAAGCCGAGCAGGGCGCCTCTCTAGAAGCGCGTCGATGCCGAGCGCTTCGACAACATGATCGAATGCAACCGCTGTTTCCGCTCGCGGCGCAAACCAGCTGCCGAACTTCAGGTTCTGCGCCACCGTCATATGCGGAAACAGTTGCGCGTCCTGGAACACCAGGCCGATGCGACGCTTGTGCTTTGCAACGAAAATGCGCCTCTCAACGTCCACCAGCGTTTCGCCGCGGCACACGATTCGCCCCCGCTTGGGGCGGTAAAGCCCGGCGATGAGATGCAGCATCGTCGTCTTGCCAGCGCCCGAACGCCCAAACAGCGCCGTGACTCCGGGGCTTGCCTCAAAAGCGGCATCGAGCATGAAATCGCCGTGCTGTGACGCAACGTCGACCCACAACGGGCAATCTTGCTCGGTCATTCGAACGTCGCAATGCGCCGTCGCGCGTGACCGCCGAGCATTTCTGACAGCACCAGCGCAACGAGCGCGATGACGATCGACACGATCGTCAATCTCATAGCGCCGGTCTCGCCGCCTGGAACCTGGGTATACGCGTAGATTGCCGATGGTATGGTTTGCGTCTGGCCGGGAATATTTGAAACGAACGTGATCGTCGCGCCAAACTCGCCGAGAGCCTTGGCGAAACACAAAATTGCGCCGACGACAACGCCCGGCAATGCGAGCGGCAGAGTTACAAGCGCGAACGTCCATTTCGGCGATGCGCCAAGCGTGCCCGACGCAGCTTCGAGTCGGCGGTCTACGCCTTCGAACGCCAGACGAATCGCGCGCAGCATCAGCGGAAAACCCATCACGGCGGCGGCGAGAGCGGCTCCGGTCCAGCGGAACACGAACGTAACGCCGAACCAGTCGTAAAGAAACGCGCCGACGGCGCCCTGCCGGCCGAACGTCAGCAGCAGCAGATAGCCGGTCACGACGGGGGGCAGCACCAGCGGCATATGCAGAAAGCCGTCGAGCAGCGACTTCCCTGGAAAATCTCGGCGCGCCAGCAGATAGCCGAACGCAATCGCCGGCGGCAGGCTGAACGCGACAGCCGTCGTCGCAACTTGGACGCTCAGTGCAATTGCGGCCCATTCGTCGGCCGAGAACTCAAGCATGGAATTCGGCCTATGGCGCTATTTGAGGATCGTGAAACCCTGTGTTGCGAAGATCGCTGACGCCGCTTCGCCTTTCAGGTATGCGACGAATGTTTTCGCGGCGTCCGGCTCTTTAGCGGTCGACGTCACCGCAACCGGATAGACGATGTGCGGATGCGTGTTCGCTGGGAACGTATCGACGACTGTTACATTCGGCTCGGCCATCGCATCCGTCTTGTAGACGACTCCGAAAGGCGCTTCGCCCCTCGCTACGAGAGCGAGCGCCGCGCGTACGTTTTCGGCCTGCGCCAGTTTGGGTTCGACCGCCGCCCAGACGCCGAGCTTCTCAAATGCCGCCTTTGCATACTTGCCGGCCGGTACGGCCTTGACGTCTGCGACCGCAAGCCGCCCGTCGCCAAGCGCGCCGGCAAGATCAAATCCCGGCGCGATCCTCAGCGTCGCAGGCCTCGCCTTGGGCGCAATCAGCACGAGCGTGTTGCCAAGGAGATTCGCGCGCGTATCTCCAGCGATCAGTTTCGCTTTGGCGACATAGTCCATCCAGTCGAGATCGGCGGAAATGAAAACATCGGCCGGCGCGCCCTGCTCGATCTGCTTTGCCAGCGCCGACGACGCGGCATACGAGATGACGGTTTTGACGCCCGCCGTTTTATCGTAGGCGCTTGCTGCCTCATCGAGCGCGGTTTTTAGGCTTGCCGCCGCGAACACTGTCAGGTTCTTCGCTTCGACTTGTTCTGCGTGCGCAATATGGGGCGCGACTGCGGCCCACAAAGCGGAGGCGACCAAAATACAGCGGCTTTTCATGTTCGGGCTCAATGGTCGTCTCCAAGCATTTCGATATAGCCCAGAGAATATATTGCAACGCCGGAATTGCAACCCGACAGCGCGCGTCGTAAACCCTACGCAAACCGCACGGCGTAGACCGGCGGCAGCGTGTGCGACACGATCTGCCACGAGTCGCCCTGATCCTCGCTGACCCACAACCCGCCCGTAGTTGATCCGAAGGCGAGGCGCTGTCCCTTGTCGCAGATCGTCAAGGCGTGGCGATAGACGACGTCGTAGGCGTGGACCTGCGGCAGGCCGTTGGTCAGGACATCGAACGTCTTGCCGCCGTCGCGGGTGCGGGACACGACGAGCTTTCCGTCGCGGGGGATGCGCAGCTCGTCTTTGATCCCCGGCACGAACCAGGCCGTATCCGGATCGCCCGGATGCACGACGACGGGAAATCCAAACGTCGACGGCGCGACGTCGGTAATCTCCTTGAACGTCTTGCCTTCATCCGACGAAACGAAAACGCCGTTGTGATGCTGCACCCACATGCGATCCGGCGCCGAACGGCATTGGGCGAGGCAATGCACGTCCTGGGCGATCGGGTCGTGGGTCAGCTCCGGGGGAACGTGGTCAGCCCGCATGCCTTCGCCGCGCTGCGCCCACGTCTCGCCGCCGTCTTCGGTGAACCACAGGCCCCCGGTTGATACCGCGATGCAGACCCGCTTCGAATTGCGCGGATCGACGAGGATCGAGTGCACGCCCGGCAGGTCGGCGCCGCCGCCCATCCACTGCTTGCGCTTGGGATGATCCCAGAGCGACCGCACCATCTCCCAGCTGTCGCCGTTGTCGCGCGATTTGAACAATCCGCCCGGTAGCGTGCCGCACCAGATCACGCCGGGCTCATTTGCGCCGCCGGGCTCCAGAGCCCAGATCCGCGCGGTGCTCCACGCGATCGGACGATTCCACATGTCGAACTCTTCATACCCCTCGGGCTTCGGCGGATAGGCGGGCGCAGCGACCTCAATCCATTCGCTGTCGCCGTTCGAGCGGTGAACCTTGACCCCAAAGTGTCCGTGGTCGAGCGCCGCGTAGCGAAATCCCGTGCGCCGGTCATGCAGCGCCAGCGTGACGTTGTCGCCGACGAAATCAGCGCGGGCGATGCCCCAGCCTTTGGCGCCGCGCGTCACGCTGAACAGCCCCTTTCGCGTCGAGACAAGAAGATCGTCGCTCATGTCAGCCTCCCGAAAGCGCCTGATAGACGTAGATTCTGGAATGATCGGTGACGGCGTCGCTGAGCCGGATGCGATCTCGGATCGTGCGGCCGTCAAGAAATATCGTCATGTGCTTTCTCAGCCCAGACTGGTCGTCGAGTACATAGCCGCGCGCTTGCGGGTTGGTTTGAAAGACGCCCTCAAGAACATCGCGCACTGTCGCGCCGGCCGCCTCCGCTTCAGGGCAGCCGACGTGACGCTGGATGTTCGGAGTGAAGAAGACCTTGGCCATGTCGCCGCGCCGCCCTTACATCGCTTCGATCTTCTTGCGCAGGTCGTCTTCCTTGGCGCGCAGTTCCGGCGTGAAAGCTTCGCCAAAATCTTCGGCCTCGAAGAACGGTCGAATTTCAAGATGCGTTTCTTCCGTGTGCGGGTGAGGATCCGGACAGCGCTTCGCCCATGCAATGGCCTCCGCCATATCCTTGACCTTCCACACCCAGTAGCCTGCGATCACTTCCTTCGTCTCGGCAAACGGCCCGTCGATGACGTTACGTTCCCCGCCTTTGAACACGACGCGCGCGCCTTTCGAGCTCGGCGTCAATCCGTCGCCCGAAAGCATGATTCCGGCATTCACCAGCTCCTCGTTAAATTTCGTCATCTCCGTCAACAACTGTTCGCTTGGCATCTCGCCCGCTTCCGACGACTTCGTCGCCTTGACGATGACCATGACCTTCATTTTATGCGCTCCATTTTATCTCTTTGACTTAGGCGTCCGGCATGTTCATCGCCCATGAGACGCCGAATTCGTCGCGGAGCTGACCGTAGCGATCGCCCCAGAACATCTTCTGCACCGGCATCACAACTTCGGCGCCCGCGTCCACGGCGCGCTTCCACCAGGCGTCGATGTCATCGACGCAAAGCTGAAGCGTGTAGGACTGCGGCGGCTGCAGCGGGTGACCATGCTCGGGATAGGCGTCGGCCAGCATGAGAGAACCGCCGTTGACATGCAGATGGATGTGCATGGTGCGGCCCTTTTCGTCGACCGGATAGCGAAAAACCTCCTTCGCGCCGAACGCCTTTTCATAGAAGAGCGCCGCCTTACTGGCGTTGCTGACCGTAATATAGGGCACGACGCCCTTTGGCGGCTCGATCCTTGGCGCTGACTTCGCCTTGGCTTTCTGTTTGGCTTGCGACATAGGAATGTCTCCATTGCGTGTGTTCGTTCGGACGTCCTCTATGCTCCAAGGACGTCGATCGAAAGTCGGTTCCGACTTTCGTCATAAAAAAACTTCGACGCTTAGATTTTGCCTGCGGCGCCAGCGGTTTGCCTGCTCCCAAAATCCGCAAGGCTGTCGAGCTGCTGGCGAATATGATCCGCCTCGGCAGGCGAATGCGCCAGCGCGATGGCGCGATTGAAGCTCTCGTGGGCGTCCTTCGCTCGGCCAAGCTGTTTCAAAAACGCGCCCTTGGCGCCGTGGAAGTAGAAATATCCTGCGAGCGGCCCCTCCAGCGGCGCGATCATCGCCAGCGCGGCTTCGGCGCCCGTCGATTTTGATACGGCGACCGCGCGATTGAGCGTCACTACGGGCGACGGCTGCAAGCGTTCGAGCGACCCGTAAAGCGCTTCGATGCCGCTCCAATCAGTGTCTTCTGGCCGCCGGGCGGAATCGTGCAGCGCCGCAATCGCCGCTTGCACCTGATAGGCACCGGGCCGGCGGTGGCGAATGGCTTTTTCGAGCAGCGCAAGACCCTCAGCGATCATCGCCTGATCCCAGAGCCTGCGGTCCTGTTTTTCGAGGACGACGATTGCGCCGTCGGCGTCGAGGCGCGCCGGCGCCCGTGCGTTCTGCAAGAGCAGCAATGCGGTCAGCCCCATGACTTCCGGCTCCGCCGCATAGAGCTTTAACAACAGGCGGCTCAAACGCAGCGCTTCATCGCAGAGCGGCCTGCGCACGTGGGCGTCGCCGCCTGACGCCGCATATCCTTCGTTGAAGAGCAGGTAGATCATCGCCGCTACGGCGGCCAGTCGCTCGGACCTCTCGACCGCCCCGGGCGCCGCGAACGGCACTTTGACGGACGCCACCTTCCGCTTGGCGCGCGTGATGCGTTGCTCCATCGCGGCTTCGGTGACGAGGAACGCGCGGGCGATCTCTTTGACGGAAAGCCCTGAAATTACGCGCAGGGCCAACGCGATCTGCTGCGCTGCGGGGAGGCCGGGATGACAGCAGATGAACAGCAGGCGAAGGATATCGTCACGATAGTGGCTGTCGTCGATCGTCTCTGCAATTTGCTCCTCGGCGTCGCCGAGATCCGACAGCTGGTCCTCACTCGGCAGTTCAACATGCTTGCTGCGCTTGCGTAGCCCGTCAATCGCGATATTGCGCCCGACCATGATCAACCACGCCGCCGGATCGCGCGGCGGGCCATTCTCCGGCCATGCCTTCAACGCGCGCAGTGACGCTTCTTGAAACGCTTCCTCCGCCGTGTCGAGATCGCGGAAGTGGCGCAACAGTGCAGCCACCGCCTTCGGCCGAGCGGCGGCGAGCGAGGCGCCGATCCAGTCCATGTTTGTCACGGTTGTGCGCCGGCTCTGTTGAAATAGGCGATTGGGCGAATTTCATACGATCCGCCTGGGTTAGCGCGGCCAAGCTCGCGCGCAATCTCCAAGGCCTCGTCCAAGTCTGCGCAATCGACGACGTAAAACCCCAGAAGCTGCTCCTTTGTTTCGGCGAAGGGACCGTCGATCACCAGCGGCGGATCGCGGTCTTTCTTAAGCGTCGTCGCCGCTGTCGTCGGCATCAATCGGGCCGTCGGCCCGAGCTTGCCTTCGACGGCGAGGCGCTGCTGGATTGGCAGCAATTTAGCCATCACCGCGTCGTCTTCTTCCTTGGTCCAGGCGCAAACGACGTCTTCCTGGTGGTAGCAAAGGATTGCGTACTGCATGTTCGCCTCTTTTTCGGGGTCGTCTTCCAAGGACGGAAACGTCGGATGCTTCCCGACATCGCTTTCGAAGATGGCGGTCTGGCGGCTTAGGTTGTTCGAGAACGGTCAGTTTGTCGATCTCGCGCGGATCTGAGCGCAGGCTTGATCGATGTCTTCAAGGATCGCGGCGATTAAGAGCCGACCTTTTTCCGCCGTCGCCAGCGTCGGATCGCCGAAACTGCCGCTCGGCGCATAGTTGGGCGAGGCGGCGTCGTGAGGCGATAATGGACCGGGAGGAGACGCGCCGCTGCGCGCCGGCGACGCCTCGGCGCGGGCCATATCGACCAGCGCCGGGGCCATCGCCAGCATGATCGAGGTTTCAATCTCGTCGGCGTGACTGCCCGATGCTTGTTGCATCAGCTGGTCGCGCGCAATCGCGAACTGCTCTCCTCGATAAATCGGGATATGGACGATGCGGTCCGATGCAACGCATCGCGCCATGGCGGCCCTGACGGAACCGATCGTGCTGATGCCGGTGTCGATGACCACAACGGACGTCATCGTCTCGCCGATAAGCGCATTGAGCACGTCCTGCGCCAGAGCTTCGAACGTTTCATGCTGAAGAGACACGCTTCCGGCATAGTCCGCGAACGCTGGATAGTAGCCGTAGGTCAGCGTGGGCCAGATCAAGCCGCCGATCCTTTGCGCCGTCTCGACGGCGAACCATTCGGCCTGATGCGCGTCCGTCGACAGCGGCAAATGAAATCCGTGCTGCTTTGCCCCTGCGCCGATCGGCAGAATAGCCGGCGCGCCGGATCGAAGCGCATCGCGCAGCGCGTCCCAGGTCAGATCGCTGACGAAGCGGCTTCTTTGCAAGATGCTCTCGCTATCCGCGCCACGCGCCCCTGCCACAGACAAAGCAACGGCGTGACGATCAGTTCCATCACAAGCCCAAATGCCATGCCGGGCGACGGCATGCCGTGCAACGCCAAGCCAAGCAGTCGGGCAAGGCCGCCGATAAGAACCAGCGCGGTCAGAATGCGCGCAGGCGTCGTCACAGATTCGATGCGCGGAATGAACGACCAAAAAGCGAGGCCTATCCCGAGCAGCAAACCGGACAGGTATCGAACGTGACTGTCCAGCGAGACGCCCGCGGCGCCGGGCTCGAACACGGACGGTCCCCAAAAAACACCCGCAAAACCGGCCGTCACAGGAACGAGGCCTGCGATCGCAATGGCCAACTGCAGCAAACGGCGCTCGCTGACTGCGGGGCGACGCACCAACGCCATCACGCGTCATCGCGTCCAGCGGCGACTGCGCGCCGACGCTTTGCTGAAGTCGCGCGGGGACTGCGATCGACCAAGGCCACAGACGTCAGCATGGCGGACGCCAGCCAACCCTGCAGGTAGCCTGCGGCGCGCGAAGCAGCCGTGTCGGGATCGTCGAAGGTCGCCAGCATCTCGCACAACACTTCGAACCGCACGCCGCGGCAGGCTTCCGTCCACATCATCGTCTCTTCGTCTGTCATCGCGCGCACCATCGGCGATCCGTTCGAGCGCCAGACGATTAGGCGTTCGGGCGCGACAAGCGTCGTCGCCACAGGCGGCGGCGACTCGTCCTTCAAAGCCTTCCACAGATCAAACGCGTTGGTCGCAGCGTCAAGGCGCGTCGCGGAGGGATGCGGCGCGAACGACAGTCGCCCCCAATCCTCCGGCGGAAATTCCATAAGGTCGGCCAAGGCAAGCGCCGGCGCATCCTGCGCATCGAACGCATTGGCGACGGCTTTCTCAATTCCCGCGATTTCGGCGAGCTGCGGACGTTCGCTCTGCAATTCTGCGCCAGCGAGGCATTCCGGCAGCCTCGCGCCGAACCATCGCGCGTTCTGCGTGCGCGACGGGTTGGCGGCGATGTAGGCCCGCGCAAGAGCGCCGAAGTCATCGTCTCCGACGTAGGTTCGGAGCAACGGGTAGTCGCTCTGCAAAATTTCGACCAACCGCCCGACGTAAGCGTTTCGATAAACGCTGAATAGCGTTTCTCGTGACGTGCGCGAGTTGTCGAGGATCGCGTCAAGGATGGCGTCGTCGCCGGTGAGTATGGCCGTCTGCAAGCGATCCTGGATTTCGCTCAGTTTCGGCGCTTTCGCCGTCCTCGCGCGCGGCTTCTTCACGACGCCGCCTTCACCGCCAACTCCGGCAGCATCTCTTGGGCGATTGCGCGCGCGACGCTCAACTCCGCGACGAGATCCGTCAGCGGCGGAATGTGGTCGTCGCGCTCGATGATCGTCGAAACCGGACCAAACCGCTTTACCGCCGCGCGATAGAGCTCCCAAACGCCCTCCGGCACCAGCGCGTCGTGCGTGTCGATGATGTGCGTCATGTTGTGTTCATGGCCTGCGAGGTGAAACTGCACCACGCGATCCGCCGGCACGCCATTGATGAAAGCTTGGGCGTCGTAATCGTGATTGAAGGCGCTGACGAAGACGTTGTTGACGTCAAAAACCAGCCAGCAGCCGGTGCGCTTCGTCATTTCCGAAATGAATTCCCATTCCGGCATTTCGGAGTGGCCGAATTGGACGTACGTCGAAACGTTCTCGAGCGCGATCGGGCGCTGCAAGTAGTCCTGCACATACTGAACGCGGGCGACGACGTGATCGAGCGCCTCGCGCGTGTAGGGGATCGGCAGAAGGTCATGCAGATTGACGCCGTGCACGCCGGTCCAGCAGAGATGGTCGGAGACGAATTTGGGATCGGCGCGCTCCGCCAGGGACTTGAGCCCGGCGAGGTAGTCCTCGTTGAATGGCGTCGTCGAGGCTATGGAGAGCGACACGCCGTGCATCACGATCGGATAGCGCGCACGAATTTTGTCGAGCATACGCAGCGGCTGTCCGCCTGGAACCATGTAGTTCTCGGAAATCACCTCGAACCAATCGACAGCCGGATCGCCGTCGAGAATTTCAGCGTAGTGCTGCGGGCGAAGGCCGAGCCCAAATCCGAGATATGGAGGGCGAGTCGCCTGTGGGCCTGACGCAATCGACGATTTGGCGGGTGATGCGCGCATTGATCACAGTCTACCACATCAGAGCAGGAAACGCGTTCTCCCGGCCGCAGGCGCAGCCGGGAGACACCAGGGAGAACGGAGATTACTTCGCAGCTTCAAACGAGATCTTGACCTTCTCGTCCTTGTTGGCGGCAGCGGCGGCTTCGCATTCAGCCTTCGTTGCAGCCGTGAAGCCCGTGCCCTTGCAGGCGTTCTTGCCGGCGCACGCGTTGTTCGCGGTCTTGCAGGCGCCGGTGCCCTTGCAGGCGTTGGCGCCCATGCAGTGACCCTTGGCTTCTTCGGCGGCGTTAGCGACCGGAGAGACAACGGCGCCGGCAAGGAACAGGGCGGCTGCGGCGGTGGCGATCGAGGCGCCCGACTTGGCAGAGATCTTCATTGGGTATTCCTCCTGAGGATGACTAAATCGAATCCGGGGACGTTGCGGACGCCCAACCCTCGGAAATTCATGTCGTGAGGGCGTCCGAGCAGAGGTACGAAGCCCCCCCGCCGGTTGTTTCAACCGTAGCGCCTCGAACTGAAGTTTTTATATGTCTGATTGTTGCAACGTCTAACGGGCGGCGCGGTCGCGGCGCGACATCTGCGTGACAACGCTCTTCAGCTCATCAACCGATAATGCCGGTAGGGAGCACAGCCGGTTGCTGCAAGCGAACGCCGCCGCTCGATCCATGTCTGGATAGGCAACGTCAGGATTAGGAAGCGGTCCCTCGCGGACATCCCACCAATCGACGCGTTTATTGATGCCAGGATATCGTCGCGCGGCTGCGTGCAGCGCGACGGCCGCGGCGTCGTCTTTGTGTCCAACGATCGTGATGTGGATCGGCTCGACGGACAGATCTGCGTCAGCCAGCAACGTGCCCGGGGCGATGCGACCGCTTTTGACGACGGCGTCTGAGGCTAGATAACGCAGCGCATGTTCGGCCAGAGATTTCAGTTCTGGGTCGCCGAGGTATCGCCACGCACGAGCGGCGAACCGCGCGACCTGCGGCTGTTCATCAAACGACGTATGGGGCGTCGCGAGTGCGCCGACGCCGCCTTCGGCCGTCATCGACGTGAAATATCCGCCCTTGGGATTTCTGAAACTCGCAAGTGACGCTGTAGTTGAGCGCGCGAGGTCCAGCCACGCCCGGTCGCCGGTGGCGGCGTAGAGATCGAGCGCGGCGGCGCCAACCGCAATCTGATCGCCGAGGAAGGGCCCGCCGCGATCATTGGCGCCGTGTTTGAATAGCCCATCTGGGCGGCGGCGGTGCGCCACGATCCAGCCGGCGGCGCGGCGCGCCAGCTCCAGCGGCTCCGATTTGCCGGTCGCATTGGCATAGGCGACAAGCGCGCTGATCGCCCAGCCGTTCTCTCGCGCGTAAAGGTTCTGATCGATGCGAGGTTCGCGACCAAGTTTATCGCGTTCGACCAGTGACAGGCGATAGAACGCCTTGCCGTCCATCGTGCGATCGACATCGGCGTCCTGCGTCGCGTAGAACGCGCCTTCAGGACTGAGCAGCTTCGTCGTCAGATAGCGATAGATGTCGTCAGCCGCGCGAACGTATGACGGTTCGTTGAGCAGCACTGCCGCGCTTGCATACTGCCTAAGCCCGTTCGCCTGATACCACATGATCTTTTCATAGTGCGGCGACGACCAGTCGGACGTATCAGAATACTGGTAGATGCCGCCCGAGGCGGGGTCGATCAGCGCCCGCGCGGCAGTGAGCGTTTGCCGCGCCATATGGTCGGCGTCGCGGTCGCCGCGCTCGGCCTGATGCAAAGCCCAGTCCATGCTGTCGACATCAATGAACTTGTGCAGCGCGCCCCAGCCGCCGTTCTTTGCGTCATAGGCCTGCGCAAAGCTGTCCTTGAGAGTCGTCGCCGCCGATGCGCTCAGCGACGAAGCCTCAGCGGGCACGATGTCCACATTTGCCGTCACCGAAGGGCCCGGCGTCGGATCGTCGATGACGGCCTGCAGCAATGACGCCATGTTTTCCGGCGCGATGTAGCCGCGCCGCTTTACCAGCTCTTGCCCATCGGGAGAAAAAATGATCGTCGCCGGCCATCCCCAGTCGCCATAGCGCGCCGACAGATCGGGATTGGCGTCCTGATCGACGCGGATAGGCAGATATTTCGCCTTGAGAAGCTCGACCACCTTTGCGTCGCGATAGGTCGTTTCCTCCATGACGTGGCACCAGTGGCACCACACCGCTTCGAGATCGAGAATGATGAAGCGCCGTTCGGCGCGCGCCGCCGCGAGCGCTTCGGCTGACCAGCCGCGCCACTGTACGGGCGCATCGGCGGCGCCGATGCTGCCGCCGAGCGTCATGACGACGAGAGCAAGGCCGATGCAGCGGAGTTCCATCCGTCTCATTTCGTTTACAGGCCCAAGGTTTTCCTGCGCCAACTACGCTGCCAATGTCGACAGGGTTTCAGAAACCTCAGCGGCAGGGGTGTAACGGGCGCCGATCCACCGTCGTAAAGACCTCGAAATCGCCGGACAGTGCGCCCTGCATTGAACCAGCTCCGCCATGCCTTCACGGCGCATCAACGCCGATTTTGACGCAAAAGAGGATTCCATGACCGCGATCGTCGAGTGGTTGATCAACATGCCGGAACGCCGCTCGGCGATCTTTTCGTGGCTGCCGCCGTTGTTCGCGCGGTGCGTCGTCGGCTGGGTGTTCATGTGGAGCGGATGGACGAAACTCAACAACCTGTATCCGACCGAAGATTTCCCGGGCATGATCGCGCGCTTCGGCGAATGGGGCATCCCAATCCCACATGTCATGGCGCCCTTTGTATCGGGCGTTGAGTTCATTGGCGGCGCCTTCCTGATCCTCGGTCTGTTCACGCGAATTTCCGCGACGCCGCTGGTCATCGTGATGATCGTTGCGATCATCAGCGCCAAGTGGGATCAGGTCGACTCTCTGCAAACGCTGCTTGGCTTCGAAGAAGTCGCCTACATGGCGCTGTTCGGGTGGCTGGCCGTCAAGGGGCCGGGGCCTGTGTCGCTCGACCACTTGCTGCAACGTTTATACGGGCGCGCGGAAAATCGGCTTGCGCCGGCTTGGTCGCGCTGACCTCGGAGGTGAACTGTCGCTCCTGACTTTTATTTCGTCGGAATCGGATGAACCGGAGCCAACCGACGGTCGCCCCATTCGACCCAGCCGTCGGTCCCTTCCGGAAACCAGTTGATGTTGGCGTAGCCAAGCGCGGCGATGCGCTGCACGGCGTTCCACCCCATCCAGCAGTCCGACTGACAAAAGACGATCAGCGCTTTCGTCTTGTCGCCTCTCGTCAGCCGTTCGAGTTCGCGGGCGAGATAGGCGTCGAACTCAGCCGTGATCCTGCCCTTGCCGACGTCAGGCAGCCATGTCGCGCCGGGGATGGTCTGGTGCGGACGCGACAACCGCCAGGCGCCGGTTTCGGGATCGGCGCCGGCGCCTTCGGACGGCATGACGTCGAGCAACACGGCGCCGTCGGCGATCAGCTTGTCAACCGTATCGAGATCGACGCGCGTTCCGCCAGGCGCCGTCTCGGGAACCGCGGCGCGGTAGTGCGCAATGCGAAATCCAGTGACGGAATCGAACGCGTCATCGCCCGCCGCACGAGACGGCGCAGCGGCCGACCCGGAGACCAGCGCGAACACAAGGACAAGGCAAAAGCCGCGCATCGCGCGCTCGTTTATCACTGCGCCTGAATTTTTTCGCGCTGATCCGAGGCGGAGACCGACGGCTTCGGACCGGGTCGCACGGCTGCGCCCCACGGATAGCGGCCAACCTTGATCGATTTCAGTGGGCGCAGCGAGGCGACATCGATCACGGTGATGTCGTTCGAAACGCCGTTGGTGCTGTAGAGCTGGCGCTCGTCCGGCGATAGCGCCAGATGCCACACGCGCTGGCCGACGATCACATACTTCACGACTTCGGCCTTCGCGACGTCGACAATGGCGACGCGGTTCGCCGGACCGAGCGCGACAAACGCCGTCTTGCCGTCGCGCGTCATCTTGATGCCGACCGGCTGCACATTCTCAACCGGCACGCCCTGAATGGGAAACGTAATCTTGCGCTCGCTGGCGCGTGTCGCAACGTCGATGATGGCGATCGAACCGCCGATCTCGGATGAAACCCAAAGCTTCTTTCCATCGGGCGTGAATTCGGCGTGGCGTGGCCGCGCATCGACAAGAATATTTGCGAACACCTCGTACGTTGTCGTGTCGTAGAGGTGCGCCATATTTGTCGTTTCGGACGTCGTGACGCCGATCGTATCATCGGGCGAGACGGCCATGCCTTCCGGCTCAACGCCAACGTCGATTTGCTTGACGACCGCTCTCTTTTCGAGATCGACGACGGTGGTGACGGCGTCGTCCTCGTTGGCGATGAACAGCTTCTTGCCGTCGCGCGAGACGACGAACTGTTCTGGATCGCGCCCCGAGGGCAGATCGTAGAGCCGCTGGTCGGTCGCCGCGTCGTAGACCTGCACTGCGTCATCATCGCTGGCGCAAACGTAGTATGTGGCGAAATCCTTGGAAAACGTGATGCCACGCGGACGTTTTCCGACCTTGATCGTTCGCGCGATTTCCAGGCGTCCGAGATCGATGACCGAAACGGTGTTGTCTTTCTCGTTCGTGACGTAAAGCTCCTGCGCGCTTGCCGACGGCCCGGGCACGACTGCGACGAGAAGCGCCGTGCAGCCCGCAACGGCCGCACATGGCAATTCCGGCAGTATGCGGCTCACTAGTGACGTCATAACAGTGAGGTTTAATTCCGCGCCTCCGGATGCGGAACTGTACTCTGGTACAAAGGTATAATTCCCGATCGGGGATGTATGCACTTGACATAATAGACTTGAAGCCTATAACTGCCGCCGACAGGGCGGCAGCGCACCGTGAGGTGCGCCATGTGTGAAGCGACTGACAAAAAAGAGATCGAAATTACGACCGAGATGATCGAGGCGGGAGCAGCCGTGCTGATGGACCAGTGTGACCTGCTCCGCGCGACGGCTAGGAGTATTGCGCTTTTAGTTTTTCAGGAAATGAGTCGTAGTGCGCAATCAGGTCCACTCTGAATGCGATTATATCTGACTGAAGGCCATCAAATGCCTTTACCAAGGCATCGATTATTGTCGAGTTGAACCGGTATTCCGCTTGTAGCTGTAAAGAAGTCTTCTTGGTGCTGTGCAGCGCCGGCACCAGGAACCATTGTCCACCTGTAGGCCCCGGTATCGGACCACTCATAACAACGCCGTGCGCAATCTCGTTCCTGCGCCCTCCCGCGTCGCCGTAAATCATCAGTAGATCAGTGAGCCGCTTCGGCAGCGTTTCGCTGGGAAATGTCAAAAAGAAAACGTCTGCGGCCGCTTGTATGATATTGCGGCGCGGGCCTGTAGCTGTAAGCGTGCCGTAGGACCGGAAAGCTGCGTGAGTTGATTTCGGCCCACAGAGGAACGAATAAAGCGCGGCCAACAGTTCTTCGGTGTGTTCCCACTGGCTTAGCGCATATCCTACTTGGACGAACACTTCTCGTGCAGTGCTGTCGCCAACGGGAGCCAGCGGCGGGGACGCAAAGTCGACTCTTGTTACCATCTTCGCAGGATACCTGAAGGATAGGCTGTACGCATGACAAAGGCGCCGACCCTGAGCGACAAACATCTCAATCTGCAACAGATTGCTCGCCGCCGTGACGACGCACTCCGCCGCGCTCTCAACACGCCTCCCAAGCTCCACGAAGACATGAAGCTTGGGAAATCGAAGCGGAAACCTACCGCTTCCGCTTCTTCCGCCAACGCGGCGGTGAAGCCGGAAAAGCCGACTTCGCGCTAGTCAGGTTGTCGATATGTGAGACGCTTGCCCTCCGCGCCCTTCATGGCGCGATTGGCGCGTTCGACGTCTTCGATCCCAAGCGATGACCGCGTATTCCAGCGGAAAGAAAATTCGTCGACGTAACGCTGCAAGTGCTGTTCGCTGACGCTGTGAAACGAACCCATAACGCCGCGCTTTAAGATAGCAAAGAACGATTCGACGGTCTGAGTGTGAGTCATACCGTCTTTTGAAACGTATTCGCCAGCCGAGTGAACAACGCGGCCGTGAGCGGCGAACGTCGCGCCGATCGGCTTGGAGGCAGGCAGTTCGTCCGTCATCAAATGCGAACGCTTGTCGGCGTTCTTATCGATCGCTTTGCGTAGCGTCTTGATGCTGACGGTCGGGATATGTTTGGCGCGCACTTCGCCGCCGCGCTCAACCAGCGCGACAACGGCGTGCTTCTTCGGGATGGGCTTTCGCTTGTGCGCGTTCGAGCCTTTGCCGCCGACATACGTTTCGTCGCTCTCGACGATCTTACCCTCGCCGCCGATCGGCGGCGGCGTATCGATCCGCATTGCTTCGCGAATGCGCATGGCCATGAACCAGGCCGTACGGTAGCTGCCCAATCCCAGCTCACGCTGGAGCTGCTTGGCCGAAATGCCTTTCTTGCTGGCGGCCATCTTGTGGAAGCCCAGCACCCACTTCGTGAGCTGGACGTGGCTGCGCTCCATGACGGTGCCGACGGTCACGGAGAAGGGCTGTAGGCAGGCGTTGCACTGGCAGAGGCCCTTGCGGTGGCTCTTGCCTTCAAGACGGTGGACGCGCTCGGCTTCACCGCAGCGGGGGCATATGGGGCCGTCCGGCCAGCGCTGCGCCTCAAGATGCGCGCGGGCGGCGTCTTCGTCGTGAAAGATCGGGTTGGACGGGTTGGATTTCATGGCGTGGTTTCCCTTCGCCATGAGATATGGGCTCAATCGCTTACTATGTCAAGTGCATACATCCCCCCGATCGCCTCCCACTTTTTGGCAATATAGGGCGCCGTGGCGGGCGCCTAGAGTGCTCCGAGGGGACCTTTAGATCCCGTGGAAACGCGCAAAGGGCACATCACTCCATGAACTCATCGAGACTGATCGTCGTCATGCTGGCCGCCGCCGGCACGATGATTGCGGCGCTGTCAACCGCCTTCGCGCACGGCGATGTGACCCCGCAACCCATCGACACTGCGGGCCTCGATCCTCTGAAAGAGGGCGAATGGCTGACGGAAAATCCGTACCGCGGAAACCCGAGGGCTATTGAGATCGGCGCATCGGGCTACAATCAGAACTGCGCGCGCTGTCACGGCCTCGAAGTCATCTCCGGCGGCCTCGCCCCTGATCTGCGCTATCTCGAAGCTGGAAAAACCGGCGATGAATGGTTCATCGAGCGCATCCGCCACGGCGCCAAGAAACCCGATGGATCAACGATGATGCCGGGCTTCGAAGGCACCTTCAATCAGGAAGCCATGTGGGCCATACGCGCTTACATCGAAACCGTGAAAGCGGAATGATCGCGCGGCGCAGGGCAGCCGTTGCGGCGACGGCCATCGTCGTTGGGCTTGCGTATGCGGCGTACGACGCCGCCGCACGCCCTCTCGACGATGTCGTCGCCAGCGGCAAGCTGCGCATCGCGCTCTACGAAGACAATCGACCGTTTTCCTGGACCGACGACGGCGGAAAGCCGACTGGCATCGACGTCGAAATCGGCGCGGCGCTCGCCAAGGAAATCGGCGTTGAACCCGAATATTTGCTGCGCATCCAGGGCGAGGAAGTGGACGACGACATCCGCGCCAATATCTGGCGCGGCCCCCTCACCGGCGGCGGCGTCGGCGACGTGATGCTGCATGTGCCGACGGACCGCGAGCTGGCCATGCGGAACAAGGAAGCCGTCATCAGCAATCCCTACTTTCTTGAGACGATCGCTGTCGCGATTCATCCGGACAAGATCCCGCACGAAAGCGACTTTTCGATCTTCAAGAAAGAGAAAGTCGGCGTCCTGCTCGGGTCCGCGTCGGATTACTTTCTGATGACGTTTGAGGACGGCGCGCTCGTCAACAATGTCGCGCATCACGTCAAGGGACGGATCGGCGCGAAAGAATTTTTGGCGCGCGAAACATCGGCGCTGATGGGCGTGCGGTCGGAGATCGAGGGCTTGCTGAAGGACGAAAGCGGATCGGCGACGTTCATTACGCCCGCGATGGACGGGATCGTCAGGACGTCTTGGGCGGTCGGCGCGGCAGTCGATGAAAAAAGTCGCGACCTCGGTTACGCTATCGGCGAAGCGTTGACAAAACTTCGAATGTCCGGCGCCCTGACGAAAATTTTCGCCAAGTACGGCGTGACGTACATCCCGCCGCCTGGGGCCTAGACCACACTGCGAGAACGCGCGCGATGAAGGCCGATGCGACAAGGGCGTCGTGGACCGCACAGCTTGGCGCAGCCGTAGTGTGCGCGCTCGCGTCGGCCGCGCCTTCGGTATGTTTCGCCGCCGACGATCCACTGAGCTCTCCTGTCTGGAAATCGCTCTCGACAAAAATTCTCGGGACCAGCGACGTCGTCTACGACGATCGCGTCAAGGTCGTCGTGCCGCCCGTCGTCGAGAACCAGGCGCAGGTTCCCGTCTCGGCGGACGCGCGCGGCTTGCCGAACGTCGAGAAAATTATTGTCATCGCAGACCTCAACCCCATCCAACACGTGCTGACGTTCACTCCGGCGGCGGGGCGCGCGGCGCCCTACGTTTCATTGCGCCTGAAAGTCGAACAGGCGACGCCCGTTCGCGCTGCCGCGCTCACGAGCGACGGCGTTTGGCATGTCGGCGGCGTTTTGCTCGAAGCGGCAGGCGGCGGCTGCTCGTCGCCGGCGATGGCGCGCGAAGATGCCGACTGGTCCAAAGCGCTCGGCGAGTCCCAGGGGCGTATTTGGCGCGACGCCGATGGCCAATCGCGACTCCGGCTGCGCATCCGCCATCCGATGGACACCGGCCTTTCCAAGGACAACACGCCCGCGTTCTTCATCGAACAGATAGCGATCAAGGATCAGACGGGCGCGGCGCTCGGCTCACTCGAACTCTTCGAACCCGTTTCCGAAGACCCGACGCTGACGCTGATGCTCAACCTGCAACCGTCCAGCGGCGCCGTGACGATCGACGGTCGCGACAACAACGGCACAATTTTGCGTTCCGTCTTGCGGAGCCCTTGGAGCCAGAGCGGCAGCGCGACGGCATCGCCGGGTCGCTTGTGACGCGCTCTTTCCGCCGACCGCGCCTCAATCGGCGCGAACTGATGGCGGCTGCGACCAGCGCCGCTGCCGCGCCTTTCCTTCCTGCGTTCGTGGCTGAGGCCGATCCCCTCGCCTACAAGCTTGACCCGATCGCCGTCAGCGACGGCGTGTGGATGATCGCCGGCGCGCCCGAAGCGGTGACGATCGAGAACGGCGGCGCCATCGCGAATTCGGTCATTCTCGACTCCAGTGGCGGCGCAATCGTCGTCGATACCGGCCCCTCGAAGCGCTATGGCGACGCGCTTGCGGCAATCGCCAAGACGCTGACCGGAAAGCCGGTCGTGCGCGTCTACATCACCCATTTTCACCCCGACCACGCCTTCGGCAATCAGGCTTTCGACGCCAAAACGATCGCGGCGCCGGAGGGCGTCATCAAGGGGTTGGCGCAGCATGGCGCGGCTTTCTCCGACGCGATGTATTACATCGCTCGCGACTGGATGCGCGGCACCGAGATCGTTTTGCCGACGCAAACAATTTCCGAAGGCGTCGAATCGATCGGCGCAAGGCGCTTTCGACTGATGCCGCTTGCGGGCCACACATCGAGCGATCTGGCGATATTCGATGAAACAAGCGGCATCTTGATGACTGGCGACCTCGCGTTCCTCAATCGGGCGCCGACGACGCCGCACGCCGATCTCGCTATTTGGCGCAAATCGCTCACCGCGCTGGACGGCATCGGCTCGTCGAAACTGGTCCCCGGTCACGGTCCAGCCGTCACCGACAAGGCGGCGCTGGCGCAAACGCGTCTCTGGCTCGATGAGATCGAACGAATAATCAGCGCGTGCTTCGAGCGCGGACTGGACATGACCGAAGCGATGGCGATCGAACTTCCCGCATCGATTTCCGATATCGCGCTGGCGCGCTACGAATTCAGCCGCTCCGTCATGCACTTTTATCCCAAGCTCGAAGCCGCGCGGCTGCCGCGCGTCGGCGGGCGCGCGAATTAAATCATCGACTAAAGTCGCACGCTGCATTCAGGCTGGGATGATTTTTCCTATACTTATTTCCAATAAGCGGCGTTTCACCGCTGCGTTAGTTTCCTGCATCCGTTCCCCGAATGACGACCAAAAATCCTTGCAAGACGGGAAGCGGCAAGGGACCAACCAAGGAGACGCCCATGAAAAGTTTGAAGTGGTACGCCACTGCAAGCGCGCTTGCGCTTTCGGTCGCCTGTACCGCGCCGGCTCTTGCCGACGTGACGATCGAAGACATCGTGAACGACGCCGCCTCGACGGCCGATGTCGTCAGCAACGGCCTCGGACCGAGCGGCCAGCGTTACAGCCCGCTCACGGCGGTCAACAAAGACAACGTCAACCAGCTCGTTCCCGCTTGGGCCATGTCGCTCGGCGGCGAAAAAATGCGCGGCCAGGAAACGCAGCCGCTCGTCAAGGACGGCGTGATGTACATCACCGGCTCCTACAGCCGCATGTGGGCCATCGACACCAAGACGGGTCGAGAAATCTGGCAGTACGATCATCGTCTGCCCGAAGGCATTCTGCCGTGCTGCGACGTGATCAACCGCGGCGCCGCGCTGTTCGGCGACAAGGTCTACTTCGGCACGCTCGACGCCAAGCTCGTCGCGCTTGACGCCAAGAGCGGCAAGGTCGTCTGGACCAAGGAAATCGACGACTTCAAAGGCGGCTATTCTTATACCGCCGCGCCGTTGATTGTTCCGTCGAAAGCGCACGGCCCGCTGATCCTGACGGGCGTGTCGGGCGGCGAATTCGGCATTGTGGGCCGCATCGAAGCCCGCAAGGTCGAAAGCGGCGACCTCGTCTGGTCGCGTCCGACGATCGAAGGCCACGTCGGCAAGTTGAACGGAAAAGACTCTACGATGACCGGCAAGAAAGGCGAAAGCTGGCCGGGCGATCTGTGGAAGACGGGCGGCGGCGCGACATGGCTCGGCGGCACGTATGACGCTGAAACCGGCCTAGCGTTCTTCGGCACCGGCAACCCCGGCCCGTGGAACAGCCACATGCGCCCTGGCGACAACAAATGGTCGTGCTCGCGCGTCGCGGTCGATCCGGAAACCGGCGAGATCAAGTGGGGCTACCAGACGACGCCGAACGACGGTTGGGACTTCGACGGCGTTAATGAAGTCGTATCCTTCGACGCCGACGGCAAGAAGCTCGCCGCCACCGCCGACCGCAACGGCTTCTTCTACGTGCTCGACCGCACGAACGGCGCGTTCGTCAACGCCTACCCGTTCGTCGAGAAGATCACGTGGGCGAAGGGCATCGGCAAGGACGGTCGTCCGGATTACGTCGCTGACAATCGTCCGGGCAATCCGAAAGAATCGAAGGATGGCAAGAAGGGTTCGTCAGTCTTCGCGATCCCAAGCTTCCTCGGCGGCAAGAACTGGATGCCGATGGCCTACAACCAGGACACCAAGTTGTTCTATGTCCCGTCGAACGAGTGGGGCATGGACATCTGGAACGAGCCGGTCGCCTACAAGAAGGGCGCGGCCTACCTGGGCGCCGGCTTCACCATCAAGCCGGTGTTCGACGACCACATCGGCGCCCTGAAGGCCATCGATCCGATGACCGGCAAGATCGTCTGGTCGATCAAGAACAAGGCCCCGCTATGGGGCGGCGTTCTGACGACGGCGGCCGGCCTCGTGTTCTACGGAACGCCGGAAGGCGAGTTCAAGGCGGTCGACGCGACGGACGGCAAGGAGCTCTACTCGTTCAACACGGGCTCGGGCATCGTCGGCTCTCCGGTCACCTGGGAACAGGACGGCGAGCAGTTCGTGTCGGTCGTGTCGGGCTGGGGCGGCGCTGTGCCGCTGTGGGGCGGAGAGGTCGCCAAGACCGTCTCCAACCTGAATCAGGGCGGCATGGTTTGGACGTTCAAGCTGCCGAAGAAAGTCGCCGCCAACTGAGACGAGTGGCAATTCAAGCGACACTCGAGGGCGGACCGGAAACGGTTCGCCCTTTTTTAATGCGCCGGGCGACTCTCTTTCGTCGAGCCGGCCGCCTGGCGCCGATCGCGGGTTCTCCATCCTTGCGCACGACCGTAGACGTTGGATCGCGTATACTTTCAAATCATTATGCGCGATGAGGGTGCATGTTTTGTCGGGCCGCTCATGTCGCTGGCATACTGATAAAAATGGCTCTTGCAGCCGCGTTGCCGTCTGCAGTCGCGCGCGCTGACGAGTCCGCGCCCGCCGTTGACACGGCTCTGGTCATCGCCGTCGATATTTCGCAATCGGTCGATGACAGCCGCTATGCGCTGCAAATGCAGGGCATAGCGAGCGCTTTCGAAGATCCGAGCGTCGTCGGCGCCATCACCGGAGGGACCGAGGGGCGTATCGCCGTCTCGCTCATCGGCTGGGCGGACGGGGTCGAAATCCTGCTCCCTTGGGAAACAATCGCGTCGGTTGCGGACGCCGCGGCTGTGGCCAGAAGAATACGAGCGCTGCCCCCTCGACGCGGCGAATTCACCTGCATGGCGCGGATGCTGTCGACGCTGCCGATCACCGTGCTCTCCCAACTGCCTGTTAAAGCCACGCGCATCGTCATCGACGTCTCCGGCGACGGGATCGACAATTGCGCGCGGCGCAGCGAGAGCGACATGGCGCGAGATGCGCTGCTCGCCATAGGCGCGACGATCAATGGCCTGCCGATCATCGTCGCGGGCGAAAATGAAATCGTTGGTTCCGGCGCCTATCGTGCGCCGAGCTATGGATTGAACAACCTCGGTCCCGATACCGACCAGACAACTTTAGATGTATGGTATCAGGAGCACGTGATCGGCGGCCCGGGTGCGTTCCTGATGAAGGCGAATGGGTATGGGGATTTCGGCCGGGCGTTTCGGCAAAAGTTCGTGACTGAAGTCAGCGCCGCCGACACGTCGGATGCTGAACCGACGCAACGCAAGCGATGACAACCGTTGCAAGAAGCAACGAACGCCGGTTAGGCCGCGACGTTGGCCTCCGACGGCTCCGACTCGCCGTCGTTGAGAGCCTCCCGGAAAGCCGCGGCTTCGCTCGACTCCTCGACTGACAAGTCTTCGCTGCGATCGGTCCGACCGAGCGTCCATCGCCAGACGGCGTCGATCAGCTCGGCTTCGACAAACGGCTTGCTCAGATAGTCGTTCATACCCGCCGCGAGGCAGATATTGCGATCGTCCCGCAGCGCGCTCGCGGTCAAGGCTATGATCGGCGTCGAATGGCGGCCGATGCGCATCTCATGCTCACGAATGGCGCGCGTCGTGGCGAATCCGTCGACGCCCGACATTTGGCAATCCATCAGGATGACGTCGAAGGCGTCGGACGTATTCTTGTCGATCGCCTCTTGGCCATTGTTGGCGAATGTCACGGACGCGCCAGCGCGCATCAGGCAGTCGCCGGCGACTTCCTGATTGACGCGACTGTCGTCGACGAGAAGCGCGGACACGCCGGAGAGGCGGTCGCTGGTTTCCGTCGCCATGTCCGCTGAAGCAGCAGCGTCGGTTGCGGCGGGCGCCGTCGCGTCAGATGCCTCATCCGATTGGAATGCCGCGCTGACTTTTTCGAACTCGCCGAAGATGTGCGGCGCCAGGGCATTAGCGCGATTCAAGTCCTTCGCGTCGAGATCGATCTCGAGTCGCTGACATAGTTCGGAAAGCTGCATCGCGCCGACGGCGGCGCTGCTCGACTTGAGCCAATGCGCGGCGGCGCGAGCGCCAGCCTTGTCATTGGACGCCAGTGCGGCTTTGAGCTCGGCGCACTTCGGAACCGCCTGACAGAGATAGAGGTTGACCAGCCTGCCCCGCGACGACGACCAGCGGAGGTATAACTGTTCATCCGGGTTGCTCGTGGTGCGCGTCGTTCGCTTTCCGACGTTGAACAACGGCTTCCATGTCAGCCCGGCGGCTTCAAGCACAATGCGATCGCGGAGCCAATTCAGTTCAGAATCCGGCAGACCGTCGCCCAGCGTCAGGCTGGCGCTCGCGAAATCGATCTTTAGGCGCCGCGGCTTGTCGCCGTTCGCATCGAGAATGCTGACGGCGCTCAGATCGTTCATCGAGTGCTGAATTTCGCGGCCATCAGGCCCTTTCAGGGTGGCGTTCTGATAGCGGATCTGACGATCGATGAACGTCAGAACGACTGGGGATTCCGCGTCTTTGGCGCTGCGCTTCAGGCCGAAAATCCCGAGCCAGCCCTTCTTCTTTGCGGCGCCGCCCCACTTGACCCGCATCACATCGATCCCGCGACGGCGGAGGTTTTCAACCTGCAGGCCGGCCGGCGGCGTTGCGACGCTCGAAAGATCGATATCGCCGGCAATCGACAACAGATCGGATTTGGGCGCTGGAGCGGTCGTCGTCGCACGCATAGGGTCTGCTCACTCGTTGGACGTGTGATGCGGCAAAGGCCCGTGACTGGCCCGCCGCCCATGGAAAGCTTTGCAGCGACGATCGCCAATCAATCGTCCGCGCCAGGGTAAAATAACAATGGACGGTGTATTTTGCATTTAGGCCGCCGAGGGAATCGCAGCGTGCGGCTGCTCATTTGAAAGCCATTTCCGCACCACTGTCTCGAAATCCGCCGGCATGAAAGGCTTGCTTAAGAAATCTGACATGCCGGACGCTAGGCATTTCTCGCGATCGCTCGCGAAGGCGTTTGCGGTCAGCGCCACGATTGGCACGTCGGCGCGGGTGGCCCCGGAATGCCGCGCGCGAATGGCCGCCGTCGCCTGGAAACCGTCCATGACCGGCATCTGGCAATCCATCATCACCAGATCGAACCTAGCGTCAGCCGTAGCTTTCACAGCCTCTTCGCCGTTGCAAACGACGGAAACGTCGCAAGCCAGTTCTTCGAGAAACTCCTTGGCCACTTCCTGATTGACGAGGCTGTCGTCGACGACCAAGACCTTAAACGCCTGGCCGGGGACGTTTGCCGGCATCGGCGTCGCCGCGGCTTGGGCCGCGGGCCCGGCCGCGTGTTCGGCAAGCGTATGCCGCGTCACGAGCGCGTCAGTTCGATCTTTGGGGGCCTGCATGACCTCACGCAGCGCCGCTGTAAGCAACTTTGCTTCAAAGGCGCCGCAAAGATAGCCTTGCGCGCCGGCCTCGGCGACCAATCGCGCATCGCCGGGAGCGCCAGCGAGAACGCACACGATAACGGGTGCGCCGATGGCCTGCACGCCGGCGCGAAGTGTGCAAATTTGCCGAAGCAACCGCTCGCTCGCGGCGACCTCGAAGATGACGGCGGCGTCTACCCGCGGCGTCTTGCCCGCTGTCGCATTCGATAGCCCCGGAGTGACGACCTGACAGCCAGCTCTATAGAGAGCTTCGCTCGCCGCCGCGAACTCAGCCAATTCGCCAAAGAGCGCGATGCGCTTGCCCTCGAGGCAAATCACGCTGGCGGCGCCCGGCGCCGCAACTTCATGGATGGCGAGTTTCATGCGGAAGGAAAAGACCGAACCTTTGCCAAGTTCGCTCGACACCGTGATGTCGCCGTCCATGCGATGCGCCAGGAGCTGGCTGATGGAGAGCCCAAGCCCTGTGCCCTCGTGGCGCCTGTTGCCGGCGCCGTCGACCTGGCTGAACTTTTCGAAGACGTCGCCAAGCTTCTCGGCAGGAATGCCGATGCCAGTGTCGATGATTTCGATCAGCAGCGCCATGCGGTCGGCATCGGACACGCCGGAAAGGCGCAGCGTGACGGAGCCGCTATCAGTGAACTTCACGGCGTTGCCAGACAGGTTCATGACGATCTGTCGAATGCGTCCAGCGTCGCCGACGTAGGCGCGCGGCAAGCGCGGATCGATTTCGAGATTGATCGCAAGCCCCTTCGCGGCGGCGGTCGGTCGCAGAAGTTCGACGATGTCGCTGACGCACATCACGAGATCGAAAGGCTTCGGATCAAGATCGAACTTGCCGGACTCGATCTTCGAAAAATCAAGGATGTCGTTGATGATCTGAAGCAGCGCGCGACCGCTGTGGACGATCGTATTCACTTGCTGACGCTGCTTTTCGCCGAGCGTGGTTCGGCGCAGAAGTTCCGCCATGCCGAGGATGCCGTTCATCGGCGTCCGGATTTCATGGCTCATGTTGGCGAGGAATTGCGACTTAGCGCTGCTGGCGGCAGCGGCCTTCTGCACGGCGCCATCCAACTGCGTCGTGCGGGCGCGCAAATCTTCCCGAACGCGCCTCAGCATCATATTGGCCGTCTGGGCGTCGTCGCGGGCGTCGACAAGTTCATCGAGGCGACGCTGGAGATCCGCGTCGCGCGTTTGAACTTCCGCGAGCAAAGCATTGATCGCGCGCGCGATGCCCGACGTCCGGCTGTCGGCGGTTTCAGCCAGCCGGCGGCCGTAGTCCCGCGTTGCGGAAATCTCTGCTATGGCGCGTTCGATTTCGGCGCTGTCCAAGAAACGCTCCCTGTCGCTCCGATCGGGGCGCTCATTGAACTATTGGCCGCAGGCTTCCTTGACGCGAGCCAGCATGTCGTCTGGCTCGAACGGCTTGGAGAGAATTCCAAGCGCGCCGTTGCTCATCGCCGTGGCGATCAGCTCGTCATCGGCGTATCCCGACATCAAAAGGACGCTCGCGGCCGGCAAATGGCGCTTGATCTCCATAAACGCCTCGACGCCGTTCATTCCGGGCATCCGCACGTCGAAGAGCCCGACGTTGAATTTGCCGTTGCGATACGCCGAAACGGCGCTCGGGCCGTCGTGCACCATTGTAACGTCGTAGCCGCTCAACTCGAGGATGTCGGCGACGCCTTGAGCGACATCGACATTATCGTCGAGAACGAGAATTGTGCTTCCGCTTCCCATGTCACCAATATTCCTTTTCTTGAACGGAAGGAGTCGAACTTCAGGCAGTCGCCGCCGCCGAGTTCTTCTTGAATGCGAAGAGTTCCGATCGCAGCGCCTGCTCGGCTTCGAAGCACTCCGGTCCGATGCGAGTCATCGCCTGCTGCACGCGATCATGGCTTCCAGCCAGTGCGGCGCTCTCCAGCTCTTGGCAAATCTTCGACAGACGCACCGCGCCCAGATTGTAACTGCACGATTTAAGCGCATGGGCGCCAGCGCGGACATCCTCGAGTTTGCTGGTGTCCGCAGCGCGACGAATATCCTGATGGAAGCGAGGCGCTTCCTCGAGATAAGCGCTGACAAGCCGCTCGAAGAGGTTGTTCTTGCGTGCCTTGTACTGATCTAGAAGGGCCGCGTTCAAAATTGACGCCTCGGCCTCTGACGCCTCCGGCGAATGATTGGTCTGCATTTCCGCTTACTCTCCTAACTTACGCTCCAAAGCGGCAAGCCGCCTTCGTTCAAATCAATATTCGGCGACTAGCTTGCGAACATCCTCTCGCGCGCCGTGCTCCGGCGCTCAGCGTCGTCGTTCGGAAACGCGATCGAAACTTCAGTTCCTGCGCCAAGTTGGCTTTGCATGTTGAGACTTCCGCCCATCTGGCGGATCAAGGCCGTGGCAGCCGGCACGCCGAGTCCCACCGCAACGCTATCGCTGTCGTCGTGACGCATCGGCGCGTCAAGGCAGGTCCGGAGATAGGCCAGTTTCGCCGGCGCGATCCCAACGCCCGAGTCGACGATGTCGATTCGCACGTCGCCGGCGTCGCTTTGCGAGAGGTTGATATCGACGGCGCCGCCGGCGGGCGTGAAGCGGATGGCGTTGCCAACCAAGCTGAGTAAGGCATAGCGAAGTCGATCTGCATCGATGTGCAACGCCGCTTCGGCGGAGCGAATGCGGCAGTTGAGGCTGACGCGCCGGACCTGCGCCACCGACTGGGCTTGCTGGGCGATCTCGGCGAGCAGGGTGGCCAGTTGAACGGGTCGCGTCGGGCGTTCATTGGGCGTGGTCATGGCTTGCGCCACAATCTTCAGTTTTGACGACGCCGCAGCGACGGCTTTGGCCGAGCGCTCGACGTCTTTTGGGCATTCGACGCCGACGATCGCCGTCGCCAGATTGGCTTGTGCGGTCGCCCACCGCAACAAGAGGCCCCAGACGGCCTGGGTCCGGGCTGCGAACTCCGATTCAACCGCGGTTCGAACCGCGGCGATGCGCGTCTCGGAGTTGGACGTCGCGATGCCGAGCGCCGTGCGGGCGGATTCCAATTCGGACGCGTATCGACGCTCGGCGACCATAACTTCGTGCCGCGTCGAGCTGCGGACGGTGGCGATTTCCAGCTCAAAGCGCTCGCGCAATTCTTTGAGTTCTCTTTCGTGATGCGCACGCAACTCCGATAACTCGGCGTCGCGGCCGGCCTTAACCTCTTCGACGGCGCCGGCGAGCGCCGCAAAGTGCTCATCCTCGAGGCGCTTTCGCTCGCGCGCGGCTGTTTCGTTGGCCTGCGCAATCTGCGCCTCGGCGTTGCGCATCATCTCGTCGATTTGCGCTTCGATGTGCGCTGCTTGTGACCCATTGCGCTGCTGATCGCCGGCGCTCGCCTGCTCGCGAATGCGGCGCGCCATTTCTGCGCGTTCACGGGCCTTTTTCACCACATTGACGACGCGATCGGAAAGAAACGCCCAATCGACCGGCTTTGTGACGAAATCGTCGGCTCCGACGGCAAGACCCCGTTCGATGACGTCCGTCTCGCGCGACGCGGTGATCAAGATGACCGGCGTTTCCGCGGTTTCGGGGTCTTCCTTGAATTTCTTGCAGACGGCGTATCCGTCCATCGCAGGGAGCAGCACATCAAGGAGAATGACGTCGGGTTTGGTGACGCCCGCCATTTTCAATCCGCGCCGACCATCCTCGGCCTGCCGAACGACATGGCCGGCGTCTTCCAGGAAATCCTTGACCAGCATCCGCTGCGTGACCTCGTCGTCAATGACGAGAATCCGGAGTTTTTCGTGATCGCTCATGACGCTCAACTGCGGTGGGACCGACCAATAAGAGTCGGGCGATGGATGCACGGCGCTCAACCTACCGACAGGGCCCTAAATTTCTGTAAAGCTTGACGGCATCCCGCAAACCTACGCCGTCGCCTTAGCAAACCGTTCAGAATTTGTGATGGCGCATTATGCTTGATCCAAATGCTCAATTTATTGCTGAATTGCTTCGCCAATTGAACGGAGCGACGCAACAAAGTCGTTACCTGTTTATCTTAATCTCGGAAGCAGCTCCGATTTGCTCGGCCCGCTGGGATCTCATTGATGAATTGCGATCGAACCATGCAGACGCATAACGCTCAACGGGTTCATCTATCCTTGGCAGGCCAAGGCGATCGAAACAGCTCAGCGTCCTGGCGCCCCTATCAATCGATTCCCGATCCTCGGCTGGCTTTGCAGAGCGATCTGCTCGACCAGATCGCATTGGTGCATGAAACGTCGCCAGATGGGCGTATTACGCACGTCAACAAGCTGATGTGCGAAAAAACGGGCCTCTCCGTTCACGAACTTATCGGCGCACGTCATGACGTCATCAATTTTGACGTCGGGGAGAGTCAAGACTGGCGCCAACTGCATAAGGAAATTACGCCCGGCGAACTCTGGTCCGGAGAAACGCTCAATCGCACGTGCGACGGATCTGATCTGTGGCTGTCTTCAACAATCGTGGCGATGCGCAACGAAGCGGGCGAATTGACCGGCTACATCTGCGCCAGCATCGACGTAACAGAGCGCAGTCGGCTGCGGGAGGAAATCGACCGCAACGGCAAGCTGATGCAACTCGGTCAACTGACGGCGACGGTCGCCCACGAAATTCGCAATCCGTTGGGCGCCATCCGAACCGCGAATTTTGTGCTTGAGCGCAAATTGAAAGGCCGCGTCGAAGGCGTCGATGCGCAGCTCGAGCGAATTAACAACGGCATCGGGCGCTGCGATAAGATCATAACCGAACTTTTGGACTTCTCCCGCAGCAGAACCATGAAGGCGACTGCCCGTTCGATCGACGATTGGGTGGCGAGCACGATCGACGAAGAAGGTCGGAATCTCTTTGGCTCCCCGGTCGTGACGTGTCGCCTCGGAATTGGCGATGCCCAAGCCACATTTGACGCCGAACAGATGCGCCAAGTGTTGATCAACCTGTTGTCCAACGCCGCCGAGGCGATCGGCGAAAAAACCAAGAGCAGCCCTCCAGCCGGCTTCGTTCCGACCATTTCCGTGAGAACGGTAGTGGATGGACTGCATGCCAAGCTGATCGTGGAGGACAATGGCCCGGGTATCGATCCCAAGAATCTCAAGCGCATCCGCGAACCGCTTTTCACGACCAAGTCATTCGGCGTTGGACTCGGCATTCCGGCCATAGAGAAAATTCTCGAGAACCACGGCGGTCACCTATCGATTGAGAGCCAATTCGGCGCCGGTGCGACTATTACGGCGAGCTTTCTGATGCAGCGTCCGGAAGCGGATGCAGCTTAATTTCCCGCCTCCTGAATTCACGTCCTGCCTCATCAGATATTGCGAATCGCGAGCATGCGTCGCGCCTTTCTGCGATTTCCTTCATCAATTCCTAACGACGCCTCCGCACATACAATTCGGCCGACTTTTTGACGACTCCAAATCCCTAAAAAGAATAAACTACGACTTTCGTCGAAAATAATTGGACCGAGTTCCGGAAATCGGAACGCTCGGCAATCCGATGTTAACCGTTGTCATTGAAACATCGTTCTGAAATTCGCACAGGCCCGAATCGCGGAGCTGTGCGAGCGCGAGCAATCGATTGGGATATTCGTCCGAGGGACACTTCATGCTGACTCGATTCCAGAACTCGATCGAATGGCGAATTGGACTTCTCGCTATTGCAACAGCGGTCTTCCTGCTGGGAAACACCTTCATCGGCTCGGTGTCGCGCACGGCGTCGCGGGGCGATCTAGGCAGAATTGAGCACCTCTCTGGGGCCCTGGTCGGCGCCAGATCCTCGGAAATCGCGCTGAATAACGCCCGGTTGGCCTTCGCCAAGGCCAGCGTCGTCGGAGCGTCCGTAAACGATGCCGGCGGCCTTCGCGACGCCGTCGCAAAACTCGCGCAGTCCAGCGTCAATTACGAAGCAAGCGCCTACGTTCCGGATTTGCCCGACGCGCTCCGCGCCGAGTTCAAAACGCTGGCGCAGCCGACGGACGACTACGCGGCGTCGCTTCGCGCCGTCGCCGATCAGCTGGCGACAGGCCAATCCATTGCGCCGCCGCAGGTTGCAAGTCTTGAACTGGCGGCCGCGAAGCTGTCCGATCGATTTGACCGCCACTCAAGTGAAGTGCTCCAGGCCTATCAAGCCGCCGTCGCCGACGCTCGCGACCGGATGGCGAACGAAATCTGGACGGCCAACGCGATTGCGATCATCACGTGCCTGCTTTGCATCGTCCTCGGACTTGTTTTCCTGCGCCGCTTCGTGCGGCCGATCCGGGCGCAAGTTTCGGCCTTGCGCCGTCTGGCCGCCGGCGCCGTCGACATCGGCCCGGACGTTCCAGGCGTTGACGAGCCGGGCGATATCGGCGACATGGCCCGCGCCATCTTGATGTTCCGCGACACGATCAACAAAGCGCGAAAGCTAGAAACCGAAGCGGCGGAATCCGCTCGAACCGTCGAAAAGGAGCGCCGCGAGAAAGACGAGCAGGATAAATACTACATCGACGCTCACGCCACGTTCCTTTCGAAATTTACGGAGGCTTTGGAAAGCTTTTCGACGGGCGATCTCAAATACCGTCTCGAACAGCCTTTCATTGGCGAATACGAAGGCATCCGCCACGCATTCAATGCGGCGGCCAGCAAAATCCAGGACGCAATCGTCAACATTGTCGCCCGCTCGATTGAGATTCGCGGCGGCACCGATCGCATCCTCTCTGCAGCCGACGAGCTGTCGCGTCACACGGAAGAGCAAGCGTCGTCGCTCGAAGAAACCTCCGCCTCAATGGAGGAAATGGCGGCCACTATCCGCCAGAACGCGAGCAATGCGCAGGAAGCGAGCGCCGCGGCAGTCGTCACCCGCGAACTGGCGGTTGCAGGCGGCAATGTCGCGCTCAAGGCCGTCGGCGCAATGGAGAAGATCGAGAAATCATCACGGCAGGTGACGGAAATTGTCGGCCTCATCGAAGAGATCGCGTTCCAAACGAATATCCTCGCGCTCAATGCGGCGGTTGAGGCCGCCCGCGCCGGCGATGCGGGCAAGGGATTTGCCGTCGTCGCCAACGAAGTCCGCGCACTATCGCAGAGATCGTCGCGCTCTCTCAAAGACATCAAGAGCCTGATCGACAGCTCGGCCGCCGACGTCACGGAAGGCGTCGGCCTTGTCAAGCAGGCCGGCGGCTCGCTGACTGACATCGTGCTGTCGGTCAAGAAAGTCGCCGACCTCGTGACGGAAATCGCCGCCGCAAGCCACGAGCAGGCCGCCGGCGTCGACCAGGTCAGCCGCGCCGTCGCGAATATGGATGAGATGACGCAGCAAAACGCCGCGCTCGTGCAGGAGACGACGGCGTCGCTGCACTCGGCCCAGACATGGATTCACGAACTGCACCGAATCGTCTCGATGTTCGACACCGGCGTTGCGGCGTCGGATGCGGCGATGAGCGGCGCAGAAGCCGCCTCCGACGGCAATTGGGTCCGCAGCCGGCAGAGCCAGATCGAAAAGCAGTTCAAAGGCGCGCGCAGCAACGCCTCGCGGGGAAGAGCAGTCGCTTCCGGCGCGATGGGACGCGCGGCGGCGCTTGATAGCGAATGGCAAGAGCTATGAGATCGAAGCGGAATACCAAGCAACCAGGGCGTCGCCCGCTGGACCAAATTGGCTCCGCGAAATCAGCGATCGCCAAGTCCGACTCGACGACGCGCAGCAGAAAAAAATCGCCGTCCCGCGCGCGAACCGGCGATTCCGAACCGCTCGTTCTTCCCGGCGTCCTCGACATGCGCACGGCGCGCGATCTCAAGCGTCAGCTTGAAGAGCGCTTTCACCTTCAGCGCGCCTGCGTTATCGACGCCTCCCCGGTGACGTCAATATCCACGGGCTGCGTTCAGATTTTGCTCGCGTTCGCGAGAACCATGGGCGCCAAGGCGGCGTCCGTCACAATCCGTCAGCCGAGCGCCGCGCTACTCGACGCGGTGAGCCTCCTTGGCTTGTCCCAGGCCCTCTCAACCTGCATTTCGGAGGACTAGAAGATGCGCGTGCTTGTCGTCGACGACTCCCCAACCATGCAGGACATCATCTTTGCGACGTTGAAGTCCGAAAAGCTTGACGTCGTCCAGGCTGAGCACGGGCTCGACGGATTGAAGGCGTTGAGCACGTTCACGCCCGATCTGATCATCACCGACCTCAACATGTATCACATGGACGGCTTTGAATTCGTCAGCCGCGTCCGCGAGAACCCGGACTACGAATTCACCCCTATCCTGTTCCTCACGACCGAAGGCGCGGAAGACTTCAAGCAGATCGGTCGGGACCTCGGGGCGACCGGATGGATTCAGAAACCGTTCGATCCCAAAGACCTCATTCGCGTCGTTCGCTCCGTGCTGCGCTACTCCTGACCACACACCGAGCTCCGGAGCGGCGCACATGCACGATCTTGAACAGTTCAAGGCCACGTTCTTCCAGGAGTGCGATGAACTCCTCGGACAGCTGGAGCGCAATCTCAGCGGCATTTCGGATTCGGCGGACTCTACGGAGTATTTGAACGCGGCGTTTCGCGCGATTCATTCGATCAAAGGCGGCGCCGGCATGTTCGGCTTCTCGCGACTGGTCGCATTCGCCCATATCGTCGAAAATATTCTGGATCAGGCCCGCAGCGCGAAGCTCGATCTCACGCCGGCCGTTTTGGGCGACGTCCTTCATGCCTGCGATATTCTTTCCGATCTCGCCGCATCGGCGCGGACGGAAGAAGCGCTGCCCGACGACTACGAAGCCTCAAGCGCCCGTCAACTTTCAATGGTCCTGGACAACGCCGCGCCATCGGCCAACGCGAACGCCTCGGAAAGCAAGCGCCGCGCCGAGAGCGTCAGCCCCGTCGCTGACGGATCGACCACGTATCGCATTCGCTATGAACCGGCCGCCGATATCTTTCGTCGCGGGCTTGAGCCTCTCTTGATCATTCGCGGCCTCGCCGCGCTTGGGCCACTAAAGGTGGAGGCAGACCTCAGCCGCATTCCGGACTTTCTGGACTTGGACCCGGCGGTCGCCTACGTGGCCTGGACGTTCGTTCTCGTCACGGGCGAGCGGAAGCAGAAAATCATCGATGTCTTCGAATTCATGTCGGCCGGGTGCCGCCTAGAGGTCGACGCGCTCGAAACGGCCGCCACTGAGGCCGCGCAAAAATCTGCAGACGCCGGCCCAACCGTGAACAAGGAAGTCTGGGCGGTCCTTGAGCATCGAGCGGCGACGTCCATCCGCGTCGAGTTGGATCGCGTTGAGCGCCTGGTCAATCTCGTTGGAGAAATATCGATCGCCCAGTCGATGGTTCTGCAGCATCTCGATCAATCGATCGTAGACTCGAACCCCCACCTATTTCGAGCCTTGTCGCAACTTTTGCAACTCTCTCGGGGACTGCAGGACGGCGTCATGGCGATTCGAGCCCAACCGATCCGGTCAATCTTCTCGCGAATGCCGCGCGTGGTGCGCGACGCCGCCCACAACGCTGACAAAAAGGCGCAGTTGGAAATCAGCGGCGAGGACACCGAAATCGACAAGACGATCATCGAGCAGATCAGCGATCCGTTAATGCACATCGTTCGCAACGCCATCGATCATGGCGTCGAGTCGATCGCAGAACGCCGCGCCGCCGGAAAGCCGGACGCCGGCCGCATCCGGCTGTCGGCTGAGCAAAAGGGAGGACGGATCGTCGTCGAAGTCAGCGATGACGGACGCGGCATCGACCGCGCGGCCGTGCGCCGTCGCGCCCTCGACTTGCATCTCATCGCCGAGGAGGAAGCGCTCGCTGAACACGAGATCGACAACCTCGTATTCCGTCCGGGGCTAAGCACGGCGAAGACGATCTCGGAATTGTCAGGCCGCGGCGTCGGAATGGACGTCGTCCACAAGAATATAGAAAAGCTCGGCGGCCGCGTCTCAATCCGATCGACAACGGGCGCCGGAACTACGACATCGATCATCTTGCCGCTGACGCTTGCTGTGCTCGACTCAATGCTCGTTCGTTCGGGATCGGAATCGTATCTCGTCCCGCTGGCCAACATAGTCGAGTGCATTGTCGTCAAGGACGACGCCGTGAGCCACGTTCCCGGAGTCGGCGACTTTGTCGCCGTCCGCGGCCGTCAGGTCCGCGTGTTTGACCTCGCGAAGCGGCTCGGCGCCAGCCGCACGGAGCAATCGGACCGCTTGCAAATCGTGCTGGTCGAGATCGAAGCGCAGGAAGCCGTCGGCTTGATCGTTGAAGAGATCTGCGGCCACCGCCAAGTCGTCATCAAAAGCATCCGCGATCACTTCCAGCACATTGCCGGCGTCGCCGGCGCGACCATTCTTGGCGACGGCAACGTGGCCTTTATCCTCGATGTAGAAGAAATCGCGGCGCTGACCTCCGATCTCAAGCACCGCTCATTTCCGGACGTCATTCCCCCGTCAATCCATGAGGCGTTTGCAGCATGAACCGCGCTTTCAATCGCTCCGCTCGTTCGGAACCAGACGCAACGCCGACCGACGACAGTCTGCAGTTTGTGACCTTTGCGCTCAACGGCCAGTCATACTGCGTCGAGATCATGTCCGTGCGCGAGATAAGGATGCTCGATACGGTAACGCCGGTGCCGGGGGCGCCCGAGACCATCCGCGGCGTCATCAACCTGCGCGGCAGCATCGTGCCGGTCTGTGACTTGCGCCTGCGCTTTGGACAGGGAATGACCCCGATCCAGCCCAGCCACCCCGCGGTGATCGTCTCGATCGACGGCCGTTTGATGGGGCTCCTTGTCGATCAAGTGCTTGACATCGTCACGGTTCCGCGAGGCGACGTCAGCGCCATTCCGGACGCCGAGAACGGTCGGAGAAATCCATTCTTCGCCGGTTTGATTACGCTCGAGACCGGCATGTTGATCGCCGTCGACCTCGATCGCATGGCCGATCTCTACGCTGCGCCGGACGTCCTCAATGTCGCCTAAAGTGCGAGCTCGAAAGCGCCACCGCCCATGACGACGGTTCGAACATACGGGTCTGCCCGGCGGCAAGCGCCGGCCGCAAGCGCCGACGGCGTCGACCCGGTGCTGGCGTTCGAGCAATCGCTTGATCGGCACTTTTCCGTAGCGCAGTTTGATCTCATTCGCTCGATCGCCCGGCGCTATGCAGGCATCGTGATTGCGGATCACAAGCGCAGCATGGTGCTTCGCAGGATCCGCCGGCGCCTCAAGGCGCTTTCTCTGCCGTCAGTCGACGCCTACTGCGCGCTCCTGCAAGGACCTTCAGGCGGCCGCGAATTGCAGCCGCTGATCAATGCGCTGACCACCAACAAGACCAGTTTTTTTCGGGAAAGCCACCACTTCGATCATCTCAGAGACGTTGCGCTTCCAGAACTTCTGGACGCGAAGAGACGGGCGGGCAGCCGCCGCCTGCGCATTTGGTCTGCGGGCTGCTCGACCGGCGAAGAGCCGTGGTCAATCGCCATGACGGTGCTCGGCGCCATACCGCAGCCCTCCGAGTGGGATATTCAGGTTATAGCGACGGACATCGACACCGACGTGCTGTCGACGGCAAAGCGCGGGCGCTACGCCAAAGTCGACCTGCTATCTGCGCCGAGCGCCCTACGCGCCAGCTACTTCGAGAAATGCGCCGACGACAAAGACGCATTCCAAGCGTCTCACGCGCTGCACAGAATTATGAACTTTCAGTCGCTCAACTTGCACGACACATGGCCGATCCGCGGGCCGATCGACGCCATCTTCTGCAGAAACGTCGTCATCTATTTCGACAAGTCGTCGCAGCGTATTCTGTTCGACCGATTTGCCGGCGTGCTTGCCGAGAACAGTTTTCTTTACTGCGGCCATTCCGAATCGCTCCACAGCATTTCGAAACGCTTCGAAGCCGTCGGACGCAGCATTTATAGAAGGGTTTCATGATGCCCATTCGCGTCGTCTGCGTCGAGGACTCCGCGGTGATGCGCGTTTTCCTTCGCGACGCCTTGTCGTCGACAGACGAGATCGAGGTCGTCGGCGCCGCGCATGATCCGTTGATCGCGCGCGACATGATCAAGCGTCTCCAGCCCGACGTGCTGACGCTCGACATCAACATGCCGAATATGGACGGCCTCGACTTCCTTGAACGCCTGATGCGGCTGAAGCCGCTGCCGGTCATTATGTTCTCGGCATACACGCAAGAGGGCTCAAACGCGGCGCTGCAGGCGCTCGCGGCCGGCGCCGTCGACTTCGTCGCGAAGCCTGCGGCCAGCGAGCCGGACGCCTGGAACGACGCCGCGCGCAATCTGATAGCCAAAATCAAGTCCGCAGCCTCTGCGCAGATCCAGGCGGCCTTACCCGCCCCCAGCGACGGTCGTCGCCGTTCTGCGCCGATCCCCGCCAGCGGCTGGCCGCGAAGCCGCATCGTCGCGATTGGAGCCTCGACAGGCGGGGTGCAGGCTCTCAGACAGGTCCTTGGATCGCTGCCGGCGAACGCGCCGCCGATCCTGGTGGCGCAGCATATGCCGCCGAATTTCACATCGTCGTTCGCCAAGCGCTTGAACGCCACGTGCGATGTCGCCGTCGCTGAGGCCGAAGACGGCGTGGAACTGATGCCTGGCTCTGTTTATGTGGCGCCCGGCGATCGCCATCTGCTGCTTGATAAGGGCCGCGGCGGCTTTGTCTGCCGGCTTGAAGGCGGAGCTGAGATCAACGGGCACATGCCGTCCATCGATCTACTTTTCAGTTCGGTCGCTTCAGTTGCTGGTTCGGCGGCCATGGGCATCGTCCTGACCGGCATGGGCCGCGACGGCGCACAGGGGTTGAGCGACATTCGACAGGCAGGCGGCGTCACGGCCGCGCAGGATCAGGCCACGTCGCTGATCTACGGCATGCCGAAGGCCGCGATCGAAGCCGGCGCCGCGCAATTCGAACTGTCGATCGATCGCGTCGCGTCATTCATTCTGGAACCACAATCGCGGAGCCGCAAACCGGCGACTCTTGAAGGACAATTGAGCCATGAGTCGCGGTGACCTGAGCATGACACAGCAGAGGCGGGCGGAAAAAATGTCGGGCCCGCACGAGGCAGATCCTCCGGCCAGCGGGCGGCGTATTTTTTTCGACTCGCGCCTGAACTCTCTCGTCGTTTGGGTTTGCCAAGGTGACTACTACGTTTCGTCCAGCCCCTATGAAATTCTCTCGACGGTGCTCGGTTCCTGCATCGCTGTCTGCATGCGCGATCCCGCGAGCGGCTGCGGCGGCATGAATCACTTTTTGCTGCCGAGCGGCGGCCGTCACGACGACGCAGCGTCCGGGGCCGCGTTGCGCTACGGCAGCTATTCGATCGAGCGCTTGACCAACGCGCTGATTGCGCGCGGCGCCTTGCGCGAACGTCTCGAAGTAAAAGTATTCGGCGGCGCAAACATGATGAGCGGCGGCGCAAACTACGGCCACGCCAACGCAGACTTCGTTGAAGCCTACCTCAAGCGGGAAGGGCTGAAGGTCATGGCTCGAAGTCTTCGCGGCAACCAGCCCCGGCGCCTTCGCTTTCATCCCGTCAGCGGCAAGGCTCAATTCTACGAGGGCCGCGAGATTCAATGCGCGGAAGTGGCGGCGCAGGAATCCCGACTTGCGCTGCAACTGCGCGGCGCCAACGTCAAGTCGTCGATCGAGATTTTCGATCCGAGCATTCGATTGCAGGATTGATTGGGCTCGGCGCCTTTTTGCCGGCTAACTGGATTGGTGGAGCCGAGGAGGATCGAACTCCTGACCTCCGCAGTGCGATTGCGGCGCTCTCCCAGCTGAGCTACGGCCCCATATGCGGGGCATTTAGAAGTCGGGCGCGCGCCTTGTCAAGAAACGGCCAGGGAGCCGGTCTCCTATGCGCTGCGAGCAGACTCGGCCATGCTGAGACTGTCGTTCCGAACGAAAAACCCAGACTGTGTCAGGACGATTCCCTTGCAGCGCCGCGGCGCGAAAGGCTACATGTGTGCGCCAATTCGAACGCGGGGCGCCATGCTGGAACTTCTTGGCTTCATCAGCTACCTGATCACGCTTTACACCTACGTCATCATCGCCAACGTCATCCTCAGCTGGCTGATGGCCTTCGGCGTCATCAACGCCTACAACCCGATGGTGCGCTCGCTCTGGCAGGGCATCAATGCCGTCACCGAGCCCCTGTTGCGTCCGATCCGCAATATGCTGCCGAACATGGGCGGCATCGATATCTCGCCAATCGTCCTGCTTCTCGGCTGCTACTTCGTCCAAAGCGTCATCTTGCCGAACCTCGTCAAGACCGTCGTGTGACCCGGCCGGAGTCGGCCGCGCCCTGGCGGCACGGCGCCGCGTGCGTCATTGTGCACTTTCGCCTCACCCAGAAATCCTCCAGAGATAGGCCCAACGGGATCGCCTGAACCGCGGGCGGCCCCGGCCTTTCGGGCGCAAATGCGCGCCGCTTCCGAACAATCAAAAACGAAGTGCAGGAGGAACGACGCCGATGTCCGACGCCCAGATCATCGACGGCAAGCAGATCGCAGCCGACGTTCGCGCCGAAGTCGCAGCCGAAGTCGCGCGGCTTGAGAAAGACCACGGCATCAAGCCGGGCCTCGCCGTCGTTCTGGTGGGCGAAGACCCGGCCAGCAAAGTGTACGTGAAGAACAAGGCGCAACAGACGAAAGAAGTCGGCATGAATTCGTGGGAGCACAAGCTTCCCGCCGAGACAAGCGAAGCCGACCTGCTCGCGCTCGTTAACACGCTGAACAACGATCCGGCGTGCCATGGCATTCTCGTGCAGTTGCCGCTGCCTAAGCACATCAACTCTGAGAAGGTGTTGAACTCAATCAACCCCGACAAAGACGTGGACGGCTTTCATCCGGTCAACGTCGGACGTCTCTGGGTCGGCGAAAAAGCTCTGGTGCCCTGCACGCCAACGGGATCGGTGATCCTGGCGAAAAAGGCGAAGCCGAACCTCTCCGGCGTCGACGCCGTCGTCATCGGCCGCTCGAATATCGTCGGCAAGCCGGTGGCGGCGCTGCTGTTGCGCGAAAATTGCACCGTGACCCTCGCGCATTCGCGCACAAAGAATATCGAAGACATCGTCAAATGCGCCGACCTCGTGATTGCGGCCGTCGGCATTCCGGAGATGGTGAAGGCGAGTTGGATCCGTCCGGGCGCGGTCGTGATCGACGTCGGCATCAACCGCGTGCCGAGCGACGGCGGCAAGACGAAACTCGTCGGCGACGTCGCCTACGACGAGTGCGCCAAGGTTGCCGGCGCGATTACGCCGGTGCCGGGCGGCGTCGGCCCGATGACGATCGCCTGCCTGCTGCGCAACGCGGCCCAAGCGGCGGCGATGCAGGCCGGGGTCAAAAGCGCGTTCGCGTAAAGATCCCATAAAGCGGCTTCGGGTCGGAAATTGTCGCGCTGCGGTGCCGACGCACAACGCCCCGCCGCGCTGCGCCCTGGTATGATTCGTCACCCGAATCACTCCTGAGGGACGCTGAATGGCGCGCTGTCCACTGGTCATCATCCGCTGGCTCGACAGCCGGCAGCCGTGCGGGCAGTGGCGCTATCTCTCGGCTCTGCCGGATGCCCACCCTGTCGAGGTCGCGACGGTTGGTTGGCTCGTCAAGGATACCGCCGACGTCAAGGTGGTCTGCCAGAACATCGGCGATCTCCAGCACCCCGACAAAGCTCAAGCGAGCGGGATCATGACGATACCCGCTCGCTGCGTCCTGTCGATCGAACAGCTGACCGAAGTCGCTACGATCGCTTCTGCTGATTTTGCGGATTGTTCGGCTGGTTCTGGTGGAACTGCTGTCCTTGCTGATGATCTTGACTTTGGGTCAGCACGGACGCCGCAAGCGCTTTGATTTCATCTGCACTCAGCGACTGTGGGTTCTGCAGCGCCTTCGACGCGATGGCGCTGACCCGAGCCGAGGTTTTCTCATTCTGAGCCATGATGCTACTCACTTTCTCATACTGAGGGGTTCACTTCAGTGCGCCGTGACTAAACATCATCGCGTTTTTCGAGTCCCAATTGCCACCCCGGTTATCCACCGCTTATCGTCCACCCGTAACAAAGCCTCACGCGCCAAAGTGCGCCGCAATTAGGCGGCTTGGCTCCGCCGCATCGTCTCGGCGCGGTAGCTCAAGGCCTCCGCAACGTGGATGCGCTCTACGGCGTCGAGGCCATCGAGATCGGCGAGCGTGCGGGCAACGCGCAACGTGCGATGATAGCCCCGCGCGGAGAGCGCCAGCGTGTCGGCCGCCTGGCGCAACAGCGCCAGTCCGGCCGCGTCCGGCGTGGCGCACTGCTCCAGGAGTTGTCCGGCGCACTCGGCGTTCGTCCTAACCTTCGGCGCGCCCAGCGCTTGGAAACGTGCGCGCTGGCGCTCGCGGGCGGCGGTGACGCGGGCGCGTACCTTAGCGCTCGACTCAGACGTCGCTGGCGCGACGAGATCGGCCGCGGAAACGGCCGGCGTCTCGATTTGAAGGTCGATGCGATCGAGCAGGGGGCCTGACACGCGCGCCTGATAGTCGTCGGCGCAGCGGGGGCCGCGGCGGCAAGCTTCGCCGGGGGTTGATCCGCCGCATTTGCACGGATTCATCGCCGCGACGAGTTGAATGCGCGACGGGTACGAGATGCGATGCTGCGCGCGGGCGATGACGGTTTCTCCGGCCTCGAGCGGCTGGCGCAAGGCGTCGAGCGCGTTCGGCTGGAACTCGGGCAGCTCGTCGAGAAAGAGCACGCCGAGATGCGCCATCGAAACTTCGCCAGGCTTGGGGCGCGATCCCCCGCCGACGAGCGCCGCCATGCTCGCCGAATGATGCGGCGCGCGAAACGGGCGCGCGGCGGCCAGCTTGCCGCCCATCAGTTCGCCAGCGAGCGAATGGATGAGCGACACCTCCAGAATCTCTTCGGGCGCCAGCGGCGGCAGGATTGACGGCAATCGCTGCGCCAGCATCGTTTTGCCCGATCCGGGCGGTCCGATCATCAGCAGATTGTGTCCGCCGGCAGCCGCGATCTCCAAGACCCGCTTGGCGCTGTCCTGTCCCTTGATGTCGGCAAGATCGGGCAGCGCGCTGCTCGCCTCGGCGGCGTTCGGCTTTGGCCGCGTCAGCGTCTGCAGGCCTTTGAAGTGGTTGACCAGCGACAACAGATGCGGGGCGGCAAGAATGTCGACGGACTCGCCCGCCCAAGCCGCCTCCGGTCCGCCGGCTTCAGGACAGATCAGGCCTTTGTCGATGGCGTTGGCGCCAATTGCGGCCGGCAGCGCGCCCGGCACGTGGCGGATCGCGCCGTCGAGCGCAAGTTCTCCGATCGCCGCGTAGCCGGCGATGGCGTCCGGCGCGATCGCCTCCATCGCCGACATCATGGCGAGCGCAATGGGCAAATCGAAATGACTGCCCTCTTTCGGCAGATCAGCCGGCGCGAGATTGACCGTGATGTGCTTATAGGGAAGCCCGAGCCCGACGGCGTGCAACGCATTGCGCACTCTCTCGCGGCTTTCCGCGACCGCCTTGTCGGGCAGTCCGACGATGGCGAACGCCGCTTGCCCGGGCGTGATGCGCACTTGCACTTCGACGGGCCGCGCTTCGACGCCAATGAACGCCAGAGTTGAAATCTGCCCGTACATGCGGCCTCTCCCTCGATGGAGGACGCTAACTGAGACGAGGCAGGTCTGCAAGAACAAAAAAGGAACATTCACAAAGCAATAGGCGCTCGCCGTCAGCTCTTCGTCATTAGCAGCGTCAGGCCCTGCAGCGTGCTGTTGATGAACTGGATTTCGATGATCTGGCGATTGTCGCGTACGACGATGTCCATATTGGCCGACATGTCGCCGCCGCGCACTGCCACGCGAAAGCCCGCCGGCGTGATGGCGCCGGAAAGCTCGCCCGCGATGTTGCGCGTCGTCTCCTTCCAAGACCCGGCCAACTGGCCATCGACGTTGCGCACGTCGCTGATGACCTCGACGCTGCCGCCAGCGGTCGCGCAGCGAATGGTCTGCTTTAAATCGTTGACGGTGTCGCCCACAATGTAGGTGGCGCGGCATTTGACCGTCTCGGGCGGGTTGTCCTTGACGCCGAGCCGACCTTCGCCGGTCCAGCGGCCTGCGAGCGATTGGAAGGGCGACTGTTGCAGTCCAACGGCGCGGCTCGGCTGCGCCACGAGAGCGGCCACGCCAAAACCGAACACCGCGGCGAGCGGAACGGCGCAAAATCGGCGAGCGTTTGACGTCATCGTCACTGCGATATCCTCGATTGAACGCGCACGCATGCCTTCAGGTACGCACGGAGGGCTTTCTGGGTTTGACCTTCGCTGCGACTTTCGCGCCGACCTTGTCTTCGATGGCGTCCCAGATCAACGCCGCGATGTCAGGACCGCCGAAGGCTTTCACCTGGCGAATTCCGGTCGGCGACGTAACGTTGATTTCGGTCAGATAGGGGCCGATGACGTCGATGCCGGTGAACAATAAACCCCGCCGTTGCAGTTCCGGTTTCAGCCGCGCGCAAATTTCGCGGTCGCGCTTGGTCAGCTCGACCGGCATCGCCTTGCCGCCGACGTGCAGGTTGGAGCGCGTCTCGCCCTTCTGCGGCAAGCGATTGATGGCGCCGGCGATCTCGCCATCGACGAGAATGATGCGCTTGTCGCCCGATTTCACCTCGGGGCGGAACTGCTGGACCATGAACGGCTCGCGGAACACCGTCTGAAAGAATTCGACGAGCGAAGATGCGTTTCCGTCATCGGGCTTCAAGCGAAAGACGGCGGCGCCGCCGTTGCCGTACAGAGGCTTGACGATGATGTCTTTAAACTCGGATCGGAAAGCCGTCACGTCGTCGAGCGAGCGCGTCACCAGCGTCGGCGGCATCAGATCGAGAAAATCGAGCACAAAGAGCTTCTCGGGCGCATTGCGCACGTGCGCCGGATCGTTGACGACCAGCGTCTTGGGGTGAATGCGCTCCAGCAAGTGCGTCGTCGTGATATAGCCCATATCGAACGGCGGGTCCTGGCGCAGCAGGACGACGTCAAGATCTGCAAGGTCTTCGACGCGCGCGTCGGACAGCGCAAAGTGCGCGCCGGCTTTGTCTTGAACCTTGAGCGTTGCGCCGCGCGCCAGCAGGCGATCGCCGTGCAGCGCCAGGTCGTTTGGCGTGTAGTAGAATAGCGCGTGCCCGCGGCGCTGCGCCTCGAGCAGAATGGCGAAGGTCGAGTCGCCGCTAATGTCGATCTTTTCGATCGGGTCCATCTGCACGGCGATGCGGAGCGGCATTGAGCGGACCTTAAAAACTTTCGCGCAAACTTCATATAATCGCGAATCGATCGAAACCTACCCAATCTCTTTACAATGCGTTTACACTTCAGCGGCAATACTTAAATCTTGTAAACGAAGCGCTTTGCGCATCCGGGAGACCGGCTTCGATGTTGGTCGACTTTCAAGTGCTGGCCGAGCAGGTGGACGCGGAAATGCGCCTGTGCGCCCGCCGCCCGGGCGCGAGATCGGCCAGCCTGAGAATGCGAGACGGCCGGCTGGTCGATTGCCGGCTCGTCAACGTGTCCGCGAGCGGCGCTCTGATCGAGGTGCCTGGCGTCGACATCCTGCCCGATGAATTCAACCTCGTCATCGAAACGGCGGAATTCGAAGCGTCGTGCTCCGTGCGCCACACGCGTCGGATCGAAGCCGACGCACTTGAGGGCCGCGACGGCGTCCTTCGGGCAGGCATCATGTTCATGTCGAACAGGCTGACTGCGCTGCAGCGCTTCGGCTGAACGTATTTACAGAAAGTTGTAAGGATCGACGTCCAGCGTCATGCGGACGTCGTTCTTCAGTTTGGGAATGTCAGCTTCCCAGGCGCGCAGATAGCCTTGCAGATCGACGTCGCGCGGCGCCTTGACGAGCAGGCGCCAGCGATAGCGTCCGCGCACCACGGCGATCGGCGCCTCGGCGGGACCGAGCACTTTGATCTTATCCGACGCGGGCGCCAGGCGAGAAATCTCGCGGGCGGCGCCCTCTGCGAGCGTCTTATCGCGTGCCGATATGACGATTGCGGCCAGTCGGCCGTAAGGCGGAAGCATCCCGCTCTGTCGCGTGCGGATCTCGTAGTTCAAGAACGCGTCGCGATCGCCGGCGATGATGGCCTGCATCACCGGATGCTCCGGCAGATGCGTCTGCACAAGGCCGCGCCCCGCAGCGTAGGCGCGCCCTGCGCGTCCCGTGACCTGACGCAGCAATTGGAAGGTGCGCTCGCCCGCCCGCGGATCGGCGCCATGTGCGAGGCCAAGATCGCCGTCGACCACGCCGACCAAAGCGAGTTCCGGGAAATGATGCCCCTTCGCGACGATCTGCGTGCCGATGATGATGTCGATCTCGCGCGCCTCGATGCGTTGGATCATCGCGCGCATTTCGATCAAGCTTGGAATGAGGTCGGACGAGAGCAGAGCGACGCGCGCGGATGGAAAACGCTCGGCCACTTCTTCGGCGACGCGCTCGATGCCGGGGCCGCAGGCGACAAGACCGCCCGGAGCGGCGCACTTCGGGCATTTTTCCGGCAGGGAAAGGGAGAAGCCGCAATGGTGGCAGTCGAGCCGCTTCTTGAAGCGATGCTCGACCAGCCACGCGGTGCACTGCGGACATTCGAGTCGATGTCCGCAGCTCCGGCAGAGCGTCAGCGGCGCGTAGCCGCGACGGTTGAGGAACAGGAGCGACTGCTGACCTTTCGACAGCGTTTCAGTCATCGCGGCGACGAGGCGAGGGGCCAGCCACTTGCCGGCCTCTGGCGGCTCCTTTTTCAGATCGATCGCCGCGACGTCCGGCATGTCGACGCCGGTGAAACGCCCCGGCAAGACGACGCGGCGATAGCGGCCGCCTTGCGCGTTGACCGCGCTTTCGATCGACGGCGTCGCCGACGACAACACGACCGGAAAATCACCGAGCCGCCCGCGCACGACGCACATGTCGCGCGCCTGATAGTGGACGCGGTCGTCCTGCTTGAAACCTTGATCGTGCTCTTCATCGACGACGATGAGGCCGAGTTCGGGAAAGGGAAGAAACAGCGCCGAACGGGCGCCGACGACGCAGCGCACATCGCCGCGCGCGACGCCCTTCCAGATTCGACCGCGTTCCGATTGCGGAATGGCCGAATGCCACTCGTTCGGTTGGACGCCGAATCGACGTTCGAAGCGATCGAGAAATTGGCTGGTCAACGCGATTTCGGGCAGCATGATCAAGATTTGCTTGCCCGCTTGAAGCGCGCGCGCAACCGCCTCGAAGTAGACTTCCGTTTTCCCTGATCCCGTCACGCCGTCGAGCAGCGTGACGGAAAAGTTTGCGCCGTCGACGGCGCTGACGAGGCTTTCGACGCCAATCGCCTGATCGTCGGAAAACTGCGTCTTGGCATGGTCGGGATTCGGGCGCTGAAATGCGCGCTCTGGTATCGCCACCTCGACGAGAGCGCCCGCAAGCGCCAAACCGTCTATCACGCCGGTTGAACACGACGCCAGTTGCGCGAGTTCCGACTTCGAGCGGATCAATCCGTCGGCTGCAACTTCAAGAGCGCGCGTCCGCGCCGGCGTCGCCTTGGTCGGTGGCGGCGCACCGTCGACGATGCGCACGCCGAACCTCGGCTTGGCAGGCTCGAAAGCGCTGTCGGCGCTCATCATCATGCGCACGACCATGCCGAGCGGCGCGAGGGTGTATCTCGCGACCCATTCGGCAAATCGCATGGCGATCATTGGCAACGGCGGCGCGTCGAGCCGCGTCGCAATCGCCTTCAGTTTCATCGGATCGATGGGTTTCTGGTCGCCCTGCGGGCCGTCCCAAACGACGCCGATGCGGCTCTGCGGACCGAACGGCACGACGACAAATGTCCCGGGCGTCGCATCGAGCCCATCGGGCAGCAGGTAGTCGTAGGTCTGGCCGAGCGCCACCGGCATCAAAACCGGCGCGGTTGCGCCCGTTTTCCGCGGTTCATTTCCCATATTGTCGAGCAGACTATTCAAACGGGCCGCCGCCAGATTAGAAGCAAGGACTCGAATCGCCGCGACAGCGTAGACGGCGCCTTGAGGCGCGCGAATGGCGCGCCCGCCGTCGTGCCGCTTGAGCACATACGTGAAGGGCTAAGGAGGCCTCAATGAAATTCTTCGTCGATACCGCCGACGTGGCCGAAATCAAGGAACTGGCGGCGACCGGCCTGCTCGACGGCGTCACGACAAATCCCAGTCTGGTCGCCAAGGCCGGCCGCGACTTCAAGGACATCGTCGCCGAAATCTGCGCGGTCGTGCCGGGGCCTGTGTCGGCCGAAGTGGCGGCGACGGACTACGACGGCATGCTTCGCGAGGCCAATGTGCTGAGAAAAATCGCCAAGAACGTCACGATCAAGGTTCCGCTGACAATGGACGGTCTCAAGGCCTGCAAGGCGCTGACCGGCGAGGGCACGATGGTCAACGTTACGCTGTGTTTCTCCGCCAATCAGGCGCTGCTGGCGGCGAAGGCAGGCGCGACGTTCGTGTCGCCGTTCATCGGACGCCTCGACGACATCGGCTTGAACGGCATGGACGTGATCCGCGAGATCCGCACGATCTATGACAACTATCCGGAACTCTCGACCGACATTCTCGCGGCTTCGATCCGCACCGTGAACCATGTGAAGGAAGCGGCGCTGATCGGCGCCGATGTCGCAACAGTGCCGCCCGGAATTCTGAAGGCGCTGGTCAAGCACCCTCTGACCGACGCCGGGCTCGCAACGTTCGTCGCCGATTGGAAAAAGACCGGGCAAAAAATCGCATAAACCTCGCGCCGCCGGCGTTCACCAAGGATTTACGGACCAACGCGTGACCTTGAAGGCAATATCGCCAGCACTGATTGCGCGCTTCGCGACAATCGTCGGCGAGGCCAACGCGATCGTGCGCGCCGAAGACCAGGCGCGGTATCTGCGCGAGTGGCGTGACCTATATGTCGGCCGCACGCCGATCGTGCTCAGGCCGGGAACGACCGACGAAGTTTCGAGAATTCTCGCGTTGGCGCACGACGAGAACATCGGCGTCGTCACGCAAGGCGGCAATACCGGCCTTGTCGGCGGCCAGATACCGTCGTCCGAAAACACCGAGATTGTATTGTCGACCGAACGGCTGCGCGCCGTTCGGGGCATCGACGTAACCGGCGGAACGATGACGCTAGAAGCAGGTGTCGCGCTCGCCGAGGCGCAAACGATCGCCGAGACGGCCGGGCGACTCTTTCCCTTAAGTCTCGCTTCCGAGGGAAGCGCAACGATCGGGGGCGTGCTCGCGACCAACGCCGGCGGTACGGCGGTGCTGGCTTACGGCAACGCCCGCAACCTGTGCCTCGGCGTCGAAGCGGTTTTAGCCGACGGGCGCGTCTATCGCGGGCTCAAAAAGCTGAAAAAAGACAACGCAGGCTATGATCTCCGCGATCTGCTGATCGGGTCGGAGGGAACGCTGGGCGTCATCACGGCGGCGACGCTCAGGCTGCTGGCGCGTCCGACGGAAACCGCAACAGCGATTGTCGCACTCGACAGCCCGCAAGCCGCTGTAGAGCTGTTGGAGCGCGCGGAAGCAAGCGGTCATCTGACGGCGTTCGAGGTCTGGCGCCGCGACGTTCAGGACTTGGCGCTGCGCCACATGCCCGGCGTGCGCGACGCCTTCGCCGAACCGCACCTTTGGTACGCGCTGATCGAATTATCGAGCCCTGAAGCGGGCGGGCGGGCGGCGGCGCAGCTCGAAGGGCTCTTGGCGGCCGCGCAAGGCGATTGCACGATCCGAGACGCGGCGATCGCACACTCAATGGGACAAGCGCAACAGTTCTGGAAATTGCGCGACAGCTTTTCGGAGGCGCAAAAAGGGGCCGGCGCTTCGATCAAGCACGACGTGTCCGTTCCGATTGCGCGCATCCCGGAATTTCTGGAGCGCGCCGACGGCGTCGTCGAGCGCATCTGTCCCGGCGCGCGTCCCGTGCCGTTCGGGCATTTCGGCGACGGCAATTTGCACTACAACGTCAGCCAACCTGTCGGCATGGACCGCGCCGCCTACCTCGCGCTTTGGAATAATATGTCGGACGCGATTCACGCGCTGGTTTCGGAAATGGAGGGCTCCATCGCCGCCGAACACGGCGTCGGTCAGATGAAGCGCTCGGCGCTGGCGCGATTCAAAACCCCCGTCGAACTGGACATGATGCGGGCCATAAAATTCGCGCTCGACCCAAAAGGGATTCTCAATCCCGGAAAGACGCTCTAGCGCTCGATCGCCGTTAACGACTCATTAACGCTATTCGTCTGAGAATCAGGAACGTCAATTCGGAAGTTGGCTCGTGACCGAAACGCTCGACGACATCCTGTCCGGCGACGCCGAATTGCCCCTCGGCGGCGATCTCAAAGGCGCGATTGAGGCGTGGCTGTCGCATCTCGAGGCTGAGCGGGGTCAGGCGGCGGCGACGCGTGAGGCGTACGCGCGCGATCTTCGACAATTTCTGTCGTTCCTCAAGCGGCATCTCGGACATCCGCCCTGTCTTGCCGATCTCGCGCGTGTAGATGCCAAGACGCTGCGCGCGTTTCTCGCGCACCGGCGTAAAGCGGGCGTCGTTTCACGGTCTCTGGCGCGCGCGCTATCGGCGCTGCGCATGTTCTTCCGCTGGATGGAGCGCGAGGACACAATGCAGAATCGCGTCGTGCAGAAACTGTCATCGCCGAAAATGCCGCATACGGTGCCGAAACCTTTGAACATCGGCGCCGCCCTCGCAGTGGTCTCCAATACGGACGACGCCGAGAGCGACGCCTGGATCGCGGCCCGCGATCGCGCCGTGCTTCTGCTGCTCTATGGCTGCGGGTTGCGGATCAGCGAGGCTTTAAGCCTGACGTTGCGCTCCGCTCCCCTCCAGGGGCGCGACGGAATGCGCATCGCCGGCAAGGGCGGTAGAGAACGGCTCGTGCCGACGCTCGCGATCGTCATTCAGGCGATCGAGAGGTACATAAGCCTTTGTCCTTACCCGATTTCTCTCGATGGTCCGCTGTTTCTCGGCGCCCGTGGCGGTCCACTGTCGCCCCGCCTGATCCAGCTCGCGATGGAGCGCCTGCGCGCTGAGCTCGAACTGCCGGATACCGCAACGCCGCATGCGCTGCGACATTCATTCGCCACGCACCTCTTGTCGTCGGGCGCAGATTTACGCCAAATTCAGGAACTACTCGGTCACGCCTCGCTGTCGACGACGCAAGCGTACACGGACGTGGATCGAGACAGACTGCTGGCGGTCTACGACGCGGCTCATCCCCGCGCCGCGGTCGGCTAATGGCATAGGCCAACAATCCTCAACGGGCGCTTGGTGACAAAAATGTCGACAACCATCACCGCATGGCGCACAGCCGCCCTGACGGTCGCCCTCGCGATCTGGTGCGGGGCAATCGCCGCGCCCATGGCCGCTAAAGAGGTGACCGCGAGCGCCAACGATCTGCGATGCGTCGGCGACGACATGCTCACGGAGCTGCAATTGACGGCTCCGGCGCTTCACAAGAGGGTGATGGAAGAAGCGGCGCGGTTCGGCAACACCGAGGCAGTTCTCTGGAAAATCGAAAAGTCGGGGCTTGAGCCGTCCTACATGTTTGGAACGATGCACCTCAGCGACCCGCGACTGACCACGTTGTCTCCAGCCGTCAGGGACGCCATCAAAGCCTCGTCGACGGTCGCCCTTGAAGTTGCCGATCTTTCAGAGACAGCTCTCACCGGCGCGATGGCCAAAGCCGGCGATCTCATCGTCTACGCCGATGGCCGGACGCTATCGCAATATTTGACTCCGGACGAATTTAATAAAGTGAAGGCCGTCGTCGGCAAGTCCGGCATGCCCGGAGAGTTTGCGGGGCTATTCCGGCCTTGGCTCATCAACATGCTGCTGGCGATGTCGGATTGCGAGAGAAAACAGGTGGCGGCCGGCGCGCCTGTGCTCGACATGAAGGTGGCGGAGGAGGCGCAGAAAAGCGGCATTCCTGTCATTGGCCTTGAAACCGTGGCGCAGCAGCTTGGCGCACTTGCGCTGGTGCCGGAAGAACAGCAACTCCAGATGCTGAAAGTCGGCCTCATTTATGCCGACCGCGCCGACGACATGATGGAGACGCTCGTTCTCCTCTATCAGCGCCGCCAACTCGGAGCGGCGCTGCCATTTCAAAGGGCTCTGGCCACGTTGAATGGGGTGCCTGAGTCGGCCTTCGACGGCTTCAAACAATCGCTGCTTGTCGAGCGTAATGTGAAAATGCGCGACGCCGCATGGTCCGCCCTCGAAAAAGGCAAACTCTTCATCGCCGTCGGCGCGCTTCATCTGCCTGGACCGACGGGGCTCGTAACCCTGCTGCGCGAAGCCGGCTTCTCCGTCACTCCCATTGAGTGACCGTCAAAATCGACTTCCGACGGCGTAGCCGACAACCGATGCGGCGGCCGTGATCGTGGCGCCCCACGCCATGTCAGCCAGCGACATGACCAGCGGCCAATCTTTCAATGTGGCCAAGTTGGTCAAATCATAGGTCGCGTAGCAGAAGAAGCCGAAGAGCGCGCCGTAAAGCGCTGCCTGGCTCCAATCGCCAGCCTTGATCGCGGGGTTGATCACGAAGATCATCACGCCGGCGATATAGATCGCATAAAAGACGAAGGCAGCCGGAATATTGAAACCGTCGGCCATCAGATGCCCGATCGACGCGCGATAGAAATCCTTTGCAATCACGCCGAGAAACACCATATCGACGGCAAGAAAGAACACGAGCGTCGCGAGATAGGGCCCCAAAACTTTCATGCGGCAGACTCCATGGAAGGCCGGCGACGGACGGTGGTCGCTTTTGAACGCGCGCGTTCTTGATTTGGTTCTCAGTCCGCCCGCGGCGCGCACGATTACATATGAATGGCGCGCCTGGCGACCGCCATCGCCGCTTCCTTGATAGCCTCCGTTAACGTCGGATGCGCGTGGCAGGTCCGGGCTAGATCTTCGGCCGATCCGGAAAACTCCATGATCACGGCGGCTTCGGCAATAATTTCGCCGGCGTGCGGACCGATGACATGGACGCCTAGGACACGGTCCGTGGCGGAGTCGGCCAGCACTTTGACGAATCCGTCCGTCGTCTTGTTGACTTTGGCCCGTCCATTGGCGGTGAACGGAAACTTGCCGACCTTGTAGGCGACGCCGGCGGCTTTCAACTCGTCTTCGGTTTTGCCGACGCTTGCGACTTCAGGCGCCGTGTAGATGACGTTTGGGATCACATCGTAGTTCACGCGACCAGCCTGGCCGGCGAGGATTTCCGCGACCGCAATGCCTTCGTCCTCGGCCTTATGCGCCAGCATCGGACCCGCGATGACGTCGCCGATCGCGAAGACGCCCGAGACGTTGGTTTGAAACTGGCCGTCGACCAGAATTCGCTTCTTTTGATCGAGGGCGACGCCGGCCTCGGCAAGCCCAAGCCCATCCGTGTAGGGCGCGCGGCCGACGGCGACGAGCACGACATCCGCGGCGATTGTCTCTGTCGGCCCGCCCTGCGCCGGTTCGACAGTTGCAGTTGCGCCGGCCTTTGTCGTCGCAACACCGGTGACTTTGCTCGCGAGTTTGAACACGAAGCCCTGCTTTTCGAGGATGCGCTGGAACGAGCGCGCAACGTCGAAATCCATGCCGGGCAGGATGCGGTCGAGATATTCGACGACGACAACCTCAGAGCCGAGCCGTCGCCACACGGAGCCGAGCTCCAGGCCGATAACGCCGGCGCCGATGACAAGCAGTTTTTTGGGCACAACGGCGAGTTCGAGAGCGCCGGTCGAAGACACGACGCGCTTTTCATCGATTTCAACGCCCGGAAGCTTGATGACGTCCGAGCCGGTGGCGATGACAATGTGCTTCGTGTCGAGCGTCTGCGGGCCGGACGCGCCGCCGGCGACTTCCATCTGGCCTGATCGCACGATCCGCGCCGTGCCGTGAAAGGCGTCGATCTTGTTCTTCTTCAGGAGATAGGCGACGCCATCGACGTTGCCCTTGACGCCTTCACGCTTGAACGCCTGCATCTTCGCAAGATCGAGTTTTGGCCTGACGTCGATCCCCATGCCCGCAAAGCCGTGCTGGGCCTCATCGAACATTTCAGAGGCGCGCAAGAGCGCTTTCGACGGGATGCACCCGACATTGAGACACGTTCCGCCGTGCGACGCGCGCCTGTCGACGACGGCGACCTTCATGCCGAGCTGCGCCGCACGGATGGCGCAGACGTAGCCGCCCGGCCCTGTGCCGATGACGATGAGGTCGTAGGCATCGGGCATGCTTCAGAGTTCCAGAATAAACCGCTGCGGATCTTCGAGGCATTCCTTGACGCGGACGAGGAAGGTCACGGCCTCCTTTCCGTCGACGATGCGGTGGTCGTAGCTGAGCGCCAGATACATCATCGGCCGCGCCACAATCTGCCCGCCGCGCACCACAGGCCGCTCTTCGATGCGATGCATGCCGAGAATTCCCGACTGCGGCGCGTTGAGAATAGGCGTCGACATCAGCGAGCCGTAAACGCCGCCGTTCGAGATCGTGAATGTGCCGCCCTGCATATCCTCGATCGAGAGCTTGCCGTCCCGCGCGCGGCGGCCGAAGTCGTTGATGCGCTGTTCGATCTCGGCGAGGCTCAGGCGATCGGCGTCGCGCACGACGGGCACGACGAGCCCCTTCTCCGTGCCGACGGCGACGCCCAGATGGTAGTAGTTCTTGTAGATCAGCTCATCGCCGTTGATCTCGGCATTGACGGCCGGCACGTCGCGCAGCGCCTGGATGCACGCCTTGGCGAACAGCCCCATGAAGCCGAGCTTCACGCCGTGGCGCTTTTCGAAGATGTCCTTGTACTGCTGGCGCAGCGCCATGATGGCGCTCATGTCGACGTCGTTGAACGTGGTCAGCATCGCGGCGGTGTTTTGAGCGTCCTTCAGGCGCCGCGCGATGGTCTGACGCAGGCGGGTCATTTTCACGCGCTCTTCGCGCATCGCGTCGTGACCTGTTGATGGAAGACGCATGTCTTTGAGCGCCGGCGGCATTGGCGACGGCGACTGGACCGCAACGGCGGTCGCGAGGACGGGCGCGGCGCCGTTCGAGACCTGAGGCGCCGGCGCCGGCTCAACCGGCGGAGCAGCGGGCGCGGCCTTCGGCGTTGCGGCGGCTGCGACGTCGCTCTTGAGGACTTGTCCCCGCTTGCCGGAACCGGAAACGTCGGAGGATTCAAGACCGGCTTCGGCCATGGCTTTGCGCGCCGCGGGACTCGGCGGCGGAACACCCGGCGCGGCTTTGTCCGGCGCCGGCGAAGGCGCAGCGGCTTTCTTGGCCCCCGCCGCCGGCGCAGGCGTCGTTCCGCCCTGCACGGCGCCGAGAAGCGAGCCCACCGCAACCGTCGCGCCGGATTTCACCAGTATTTCGCCCATCACGCCGGACGCCGGCGCCGGCACTTCGACGGTAACTTTGTCCGTCTCAAGTTCGACGAGCGGCTCATCAGCTGTGACAGGCTCGCCGGCCTGCTTGAACCACTTGCCGACCGTGGCTTCCGTCACGCTTTCGCCGAGCGCCGGGACGCGGATCTCAATCGCCATTTCGGTCCTCAGATTGCTTCATGCGCCGAGCGCATCGGCGACCAGCGCCGTCTGCTCCTTGATATGCTGAGACAGAAGTCCCGTCGCCGTCGACGCCGAGGCCGGCCGTCCGGCGTAGCGGGGGCGGCGATGAATATAGCCCAAGTGGGTCAGAACCCACTCGATGTTCGCATCCATGAACGCCCAAGCGCCCATGTTCTTCGGCTCCTCTTGGCACCAGACGATCTCGGCGAACTTGAAGCGACCGAGTTCCTGGATCAGCGCGCGCGCCGGAAACGGATAGAGCTGCTCGACGCGCAGCAGGTAGACGTCGTCGAGTCCCCTGGAGTCGCGGGCGTCGAGCAGATCATAGTAGACCTTCCCCGAAGACACGACGACCCGCCGTATTTCGTTGTCCGGCCGCAGCTTCAACTCGGACGTTCCGAACTGCGCGTCGTCCCAGAGCAACCTGTGGAAGCCGCTGCCAGGGCCGAAATCTTCGAGCTTGGACACGACGCGCTTGTGGCGCAGCAGCGACTTCGGCGTCACGAGGATCAACGGCTTGCGGAAATTGCGGTGCAGCTGGCGGCGCAGGATGTGGAAGTAGTTGGCCGGCGTCGTACAGTTGGCGACCTGCCAGTTGTCCTCAGCGGAGAGCTGCAGGAAACGCTCGAGACGGGCGGACGAATGTTCGGGTCCCTGTCCTTCGTATCCATGCGGCAAGAGGCACACCAAGCCTGACATGCGCAGCCACTTGCGTTCGCCGGACGACAGGAACTGATCGAAGATCACCTGCGCTCCGTTGGCGAAATCGCCGAACTGCGCTTCCCATACGGTGAGCGCATTGGGCTCCGCCAGCGAGTAGCCGTACTCGAACCCGAGCACGGCTTCTTCCGACAGCATCGAGTTGATGACCTCGAATTGCGCCTGATTGGGTTGAATGTGCTTCAGCGGCGCGTAGCGGCGGTCGCTGTCCTGGTCGATCAGCACCGCGTGACGCTGCGAAAACGTTCCGCGCTCGACGTCCTGCCCCGAGAGGCGCACGCGATAGCCCTCCGTCAGCAGTGCGCCGAACGCGAGGTGCTCGGCCATCGCCCAATCGATGCCTTGCCCGGTGTCGACCATCTCGCGGCGCTTCTCGAGCAGCTTGGAGATCGTCTTGTGCGCCTTGAAATCGCTGGGCAACGCCGTGAGACGGCGGCCGAGGTCTTTCAAGGTTTCGACCGCCGTCGCCGTGTCTCCACGCCAGTCCTCGCTGTCGAAGCGGACGAAGCCCGACCAGCGTCCGTCAAGCCAGTCTGCCTTGTTCGGCTTGTAATGGTCGGATTCGTTGAACTCCGCGTCGAGCGTCGCGCGCACCGCGGCCTTCATCTCGTCGACGTCGGCGTTGGTCACGACGCCTTCTTCGACGAGATAATTCGAATACTTTTCGACGACGCCGGGATGCGACTTGATCCGCTTGTACATCGCCGGCTGCGTGAACATCGGTTCGTCGGTTTCGTTATGGCCGTACCGGCGGTAGCAGAACATGTCGATGACGACAGGCTTCTGGAAGCGCTGGCGGAACTCCGTCGCGATTTTGGCGACATGGACCACGGCTTCGGGGTAGTCGCCGTTGACGTGAAAAATCGGCGCTTCGATCATCAAGGCGACGTCGGAACAATACGGCGACGAGCGCGAATAATGCGGACTTGTCGTGAACCCGATCTGATTGTTGATGATGAAATGAATGGAGCCGCCGGTGCGATGACCTTTCAATCCTGAAAGGCCAAAGCACTCAGACACGACGCCTTGACCCGCGAACGCCGCATCGCCGTGGATCAACAGCGGCATGATAGGCGTGCGGTCGCTCGGCGCGCACCCGTGTTGATCCTGCTTCGCGCGGACCTTGCCGAGCACCACGGGATCGACGATCTCGAGGTGCGATGGGTTGGCCGTCAGCGACAAATGCACATTATTGCCGTCGAACGCGCGATCCGACGACGCGCCGAGGTGGTATTTCACGTCGCCGGACCCTTCGACGTCGTCGGGCTTGAACGAACCGCCCTTGAATTCCTTGAAGATGGCGCGCAGGGGCTTGGACATCACGTTGGCGAGCACGTTGAGACGCCCGCGATGCGCCATGCCCATGGCGATTTCTTTGACCCCGAGATGGCCGCCGCGCTTGATGATCTGCTCGAGGGCCGGGATCATCGCTTCGCCGCCGTCGAGCCCGAAGCGCTTGGTTCCGGTGTATTTGACGTCGCAAAACTTCTCGAAGGTTTCCGCCTCGATCAGCTTGCGCAGGATCGCCTTGCGGCCTTCTGTCGTGAAGCTGATGTCCTTTTCGACGCCTTCTATGCGCTCCTGAATCCAGCCCTTCTGCCCGGGATCGGTGATGTGCGTGAACTGCACGCCGATCTGGCGGCAATACGTGCGGCGCAGGATGGCCAGTATCTGGCGCATCGTCGCAGTCTCAAGACCCATCACGCGGTCGATGAAGATCGGCCGATCGAGATCGGCTTCGGTGAACCCGTAGGTTTCAGGCAACAGTTCGCGGTGCACGCGGCGGTCGGCGAGGCCCAGCGGATCGAGATCGGCGGCGAGGTGGCCGATCACGCGATAGGCGCGGATCAACATCAACGCGCGGATCGAATCCTGGGTGGCGCGCAGCGAGGCCGCCGGCGACATCTCGTAACCGGCCTGTTGCGCGCGCCTGTCGATCTTTTCCCGGATCGTGCGCTCGGCCCCGCCGAAGTCTCCGGTCAGCGCTTCGATCAGATCGCGATTGGCATCGGTTTCATTCAGCAGCGTCGACAGCGGCGCCGCCCAGGCCGGTCCGCCAACCGTTACGGCGCTCTGCGGTCCCGGCTCTTTGATGCTTTCGAAGAAGCGCCGCCATTCGTCGGTGACGGCGCCGGGATTGCGTTCGTACGCCGCCTGCATTTCCTCGATGTAGGGCGCGTTGGCGGCGTCGAGGAATGAGGTTCTCAGAAATGCGTCGTTCGGCGCATGACGTGTCATGGCGTCCGTCCTCTCATAGTCACGGTCGTGTCGTCACTGTCGGCGCCCAACGTTACGCCCGCAAGACGTCGACCAGCGTTTGGCCAAGCGCGGCGGGACTGGGCGAAATGGCGACGCCCGCCGCCTTCATCGCCGCCAGCTTGTCTTCCGCCTTGCCTTTGCCGCCTGAGATGATTGCGCCCGCATGACCCATACGACGGCCAGGCGGCGCCGTTACGCCGGCGATGAACCCGGCCATCGGCTTCTTGCGGCCCTTTTTGGCTTGGCGCTCGAGGAATTCGGAGGCTTCTTCTTCTGCCGAGCCGCCGATCTCGCCGATCATGATGATCGATTTGGTCTCGGGGTCGGAGAGGAAGAGATCGAGCACGTCTATGAACTCTGTGCCCTTCACCGGATCGCCGCCGATGCCGACAGCGGTCGTCTGGCCAAGGCCGACATCGGTCGTCTGTTTGACGGCTTCATAGGTCAGCGTGCCGGAGCGCGAGACGATCCCGACGGAACCCTTGAGGAAAATATTGCCGGGCATGATGCCGATCTTGCACTGACCGGGCGTCAGCAGGCCCGGGCAATTCGGTCCGACGAGTCGCGACTTCGAACCTTCGAGCGCGCGCTTGACGCGCACCATGTCCATAACCGGGATGCCTTCGGTGATGCAGACGATCAGAGGCAATTCGGCTGCGATGGCTTCGAGAATGGCGTCGGCCGCGAACGGCGGCGGCACGTAGATCGAAGTGGCGTTGGCGCCGGTCTTTTCGACAGCCTCGGCGACGCTGTCGAACAGCGGCACATCGGCGAGTTCCGGGTCAGGATGATTCGCGCCGCCCTTGCCGGGTGTGACGCCGCCGACGATCTTGGTGCCGTAGGCCTTGGCCTGCTTGGTGTGAAAGGTGCCCTGGCTGCCCGTCACGCCCTGGCAAATGACTTTGGTGCTCGCGTCGACGAGAATTGACATCCCTGCCCCGTGCTGGACTTCAAATCGTTAACCGGCACAATCGCGCATATTTTGCGGTGCAGCAAGGGCTACGAAGGGCGGGTTTCGTCGAAGGTTTTGAAAATCGCGAAGACGGCGTGGCGCCACATCTCATCGGCCTCTGAGCAGCGCGACGTAAGCGGCAACCGCGCCCAGCGCGCCGCCGATCGAGACGAGCAAGCCGCCGACGACGATGATGTTGCCGAGCACGGAACTCAGAAAATGATCGGGCGGCCAAGCGCCGTGGCGCTGTTGCACATAGGCCCAATACGCAACAGCGGCGCCTGCCAGGCAAAAGATGACGAGACCCCAAGATAACCTTGCCGCGCTCCGCACGCCGCGAAACCGCAGCGCTCCGGCCACGCCGCCGAAAGCGGCCCCGAATGCGACGGCGATGGACGCGAGCACGAACCAGATCATGGACTGAGATATGGCGTCATACGCGGCTGCGGATATTGAAGGCTAGAAAAAGCCCGCTCACGACGATCCAAGCCAGCAGCGTTCCCGCTTTCAACAGCGGCGCCAAAGCGTCGCCGAGCGACTCGCAATCGGTCCCGCGCGCGCAGCCTTCGGCATCGGCGAAGATCGAGATGAGGAGACCAGCCGTCAAGACCAGGAGCGCGAGCGGAAAGAAGCGGCCGAAGACGGCAATCACAACGAACATGATCGCGGAAATGACGATCGCCGCAACGGCAAAGAAGATGAGGATGAACTCCATATCAACGCCTAGGCCGCCTTGCGCACCTCATCCGTGATTTTCTTCGCCGCGTCGCCGAGGTCGTCGGGCTTCTTACCAACAACGCCGATCGAACGGAACACGATCGACGATTGATCGAGCTCACTGCGACTTGACCCCGCCATCATCGGCGCGATCGCCAGATGAAAAGCAACCCAACGGCCAGCCACCCCGAGAATACAACAGCGATGATGACCGGCACGAACATATCGCCGGGCGAATCGCAGTCTAGCGACGCCGAATATTCGCAGCGCTTCTGGTCCCAGATCATTAGACCGGCCAGCACGGCTGAGGCCGCCAGAAAGGCAATTGGAAAGTTGCGGCCAAAGAATGCGTAGAGAAGACCCTGAATGACAAAGCTTGCGAACATGACCGCAAGCATAAACACCAAGATGAAGCCGCCGAAATCGCTCATGCGGCCATCTTTTTCACCTCGTCCGTAATCTTCTTCGCCGCGTCGCCGAGGTCGTCGGCGGGAATGATCTTCAGTCCCGACTCTTTCAGCATCGTCTTGCCAAGTTCGACGTTGGTGCCTTCCAGACGAACGACAAGCGGAACCTTGATCGCCATCTCGCGCGCCGCCGCGATCACGCCTTCGGCGATGATATCACACCGCATGATGCCGCCGAAGATATTGACGAGGATGCCCTTCACCGCCGGATCGGCGAGGATGAGCTGAAACGCCGCCTGCACCTTTTCCTTCGAGGCGCCGCCTCCGACATCAAGGAAATTCGCCGGCTCCATGCCGTACAGTTTGATGATGTCCATCGTCGCCATCGCGAGTCCTGCGCCGTTGACGAGACAGCCGATGTTGCCGTCGAGCTTGATGAAGGCGAGGTCGTGCTTGGAGGCTTCGATCTCGGCTGGGTCTTCCTCGCCCAGATCGCGATAGGCGACGATCTCGGGGTGGCGATAGAGGGCGTTTGAATCGAAATTCATCTTGCCGTCGAGACAGACGAGCTTGCCGTCCTTCGTGACGATCAGCGGATTGACCTCGAGCATGCTCATGTCCTTTTCGACGACCATCTTGTAGACGGCCTCGATCAGCTTGCCGCAGGCCTTCACCTGATCGCCCTTGAGGCCAAGCGCGAATGCAATGGTGCGGCCATGGAACGGCTGGAAGCCGGTCGCCGGGTCAATGGTCATAGTGTGAATTTGGTCCGGCGAATCGTGCGCAACGTCCTCGATGTTCATGCCGCCGGCCTGACTGGCGATGAAGGCGACGCGCGACGTGGCGCGATCGACGAGGGCAGAGAGGTAGAGTTCGCGGTCGATCTGGGACCCGTCCTCCACATAGAGCGTGTTGACGACGCGGCCCGCCGCGCCTGTCTGGATCGTCACGAGCGTCTTGCCGAGCATCTCGCTCGCGAATTTTTTCACTTCGTCGATCGACTTCGCAAGGCGCACGCCGCCCTTGTCGCCCGCTTCTTTTTCTTTGAACGTCCCTTTGCCGCGCCCGCCGGCGTGGATTTGCGCCTTCACGACGTAGATGGGTCCGGGCAGTTTTTTCGCGCCCTCGACGGCTTCGTCGATGGTCTTCGCAGAGTAACCCGTCGGGGTCGGAATGCCGTACTGGCGATACAATTCCTTGGCCTGATACTCGTGGATGTTCATTGGCGCCCCCGGTGGATTGCGACCCCCTCTCCCTGTCGTTTTCGACGGGTAGAGGGTTGGGGTGAGGGGCAGACGCCTGCTCCGTTGGGCCGCTGCCCCTCACCCTAGCCCTCTCCCCATGCACGTGCAGAGCATGGGGAGAGGGGACTGCGATTACGCCAGGCTCGGCTGAATCGATTTGCACGCTTCGATCAATCCGGAGACGGACGCAACGGATTTGGCGAACATCTCCTTTTCCCCGGCGTCCAACTGAAGCTCGACGATCTTTTCAACCCCGCCCGCGCCGATGATCGCGGGCACGCCGACGTAGATGTCGTTCAATCCGTACTCGCCTTTCAAATAGGCGGCCGCCGGCAGCATACGTTTCTTGTCTCTTAAGTAGCTCTCGGCCATCGCGATCGCGGACGCGGCTGGCGCATAGAACGCCGAGCCCGTGCCGAGCAAAGCGACGATCTCGCCGCCGCCGCCGCGCGTGCGTTTGATCATCGCGTCGAGCGCCTCTTGGCTGAACATTCCGAGCTTGATGCAGTCGGGCAGCGGCACGCCCCCGATGGTCGAATACCGCACCATCGGCACCATATCGTCGCCGTGACCGCCAAGCGTCATCGCGCGCACGTCCTCGATCGATACGCCCGACGCTTCGGCGAGAAAATGCGAGAATCGCGCGCTGTCGAGCACGCCGGCCATGCCCACGACCTTATGCGTCGGAAGGCCTGAAAATTTCTGCAGCGCCCAGACCATCGCGTCGAGCGGGTTCGTGATGCAGATGACAAAGGCGCTCGGCGCATGCGTCTTGATCGCCGCCCCGACCTGCTCCATCACTTTCAAATTGATGCCGAGAAGATCGTCGCGGCTCATGCCCGGCTTGCGCGGTACGCCCGCCGTCACGATGCAAATGTCCGCGCCCGCGATCGCTGCGTAGCCGTCCGGCCCGGCGCCCGACAGCTTCGCGTTATAGCCTTCGACGCCCGCTGTCTGCGCGAGATCGAGCGCCTTGCCCTTGGCGACGCCTTCGAGCACGTCCGTCAAAACGATGTCGCCAAGTTCCTTGAGACCGGCGAGGAGGGCGAGCGTGCCCCCGATCTGGCCAGACCCGATCAGTGCGATCTTCGTGCGCGCCATTGCTTTGCGTCCCCCAGGCTCAAGTTTTTTTGTGCAATGCGGAAGTCATGTCGTGCTGCGTAGTCAAATTCCTTGAAGCGTCAAGCGCAAGCCGTGTCTTTCATCCGAAAGTCCGAGGCGGAGCCTCTTTTCCCGTCACCTGCGGGACCGCCCGCCCGAGTGACCCGCGAGATAGGCTTCCGACCGCATCTCGGTCAGCCGCGAGGCCGTACGCTGAAACAGGTCGGTGCCGTCGCCGTCAGGGTAGAGCGCGTCCGGCTCGGCGTCCGCCGAGGCGATCAGGCAGATGCGGTTGTCGTAAAGCGTATCGACCAGATTGATGAATCGCCGGGCCACGTCGCGCCGACTGCGATCGAGCCTTGGAATTCCGTCAATCATGACCGTGTGAAAGGCGTGGGCGAGGTGCAGATAATCGTTGGCGCCGAGCGGCCGGTCGCAGAGGTCGTCGAACGGAAAACGGGCGACCCCCATCGACGCCAGCGGCACGGGCAGCTTCCGGCCTTTGACGTCAATCGCGATCGGCGCGCCTGGATGCCGACCCGTCAAGCGGTTCCAGTGGTCGTCAAGCGCGCGGCGCGCCGCATCATCAGCGGGCGTGAAGTAGAGTTGGGCGCCGGAGAGCTTATCGAGCCGGAAATCCTTCTGTGCGGCGAGCTCCACGACGTCCATGTGCGTCGCGATCAGATCGACGAACGGCAGGAAAAGTTGGCGATTGAGGCCATTCTTATAGAGATCGGCCGGATGGGAGTTGGACGTCGCGACGACCACGACGCCCGACTCGAACAGACCCTGGAACAACCGGCCAAGGATCATGGCATCGGCGATATCGGTTACGTGCACTTCGTCGAAACACAGCAGCCCGGCTTGTCGCGCGAGCGCGGCGGCGACAACCGGGATCGGGTCGCCAGGCGTATCGGCCCGCGCGGCGGCGATCCGATCGTGCACGTCGGCCATGAAGTCGTGAAAGTGCACGCGTCGCTTGCTGGAGGACCTGGCTTCCTCGAAGAAGAGGTCCATCAGCATTGTCTTGCCGCGGCCGACCCCGCCGTGGATGTACAGGCCTTTGATCGTCGGCGCCGGTTTTTGCCGCCAACGGTTTATGAACCGGGCCGGCCCGCCGCGTCCCTCCACTTGACGTTCAAGCGCATCGAGGCGTTCAGCAACGGCGCGCTGCGCCGCGTCCGGCTCAAGTTCGCCGAGCGCGATCCGCTGGTCATAGCGTTGAAGCAGCACGCCGCTCATTGCGATCCCGAATGTCCGACCGGTGATCGGTAGCGGGTCGCCGCGTCCGTCGGCAACCCGACCGTGCGCGAACCGGGAACGCGACGTCGCGACCGAATGTCACCCTGCTGAGATGGCCCAAGTCGCCGGAACGCGGGACGCATGCCGACAAAACGCAGATCTCATCTGCATGATTGCGCTGTGTGCGACCGCCGGATGTCGCAATTTCCTCCTATATGCAGAGGGTTAGAGCGACCGACGCACGCGCAACCGCGCGGCGGAAAGGCAAGATCATGCAAGACCAAGCTGACGCAGGGACTGAGTTTCGGGGCGTCATCCGCAAGGTGCGCGCGCCAGAACTCGAGCTGGTGGGCCAGCATCTCATGCGGCTCGACTCGGATGCGCGTCATCGCCGTTTCGGCCATGACGTCGCCGATAGCTATATCGAAGGCTACGCGAAATCCGTCGTCGACCCTGGAAACCTGGCGTTTGGCTTCTTCCTCGACGGACGGCTGCGCGCCCTTGCCGAATTGAAGCGGCCCGGACCGGTCTGGGCCGCCGTCGCCGAGGCGGCGTTCTCCGTCGAGCGCACATTCGCAAATAACGGCCTCGCAACGCTATTGATGGGTCACGTGATCCGTTCCGCGCGCAATCGCGGCGTGAAACATCTGCTGCTTTATTGCCTGGCGGACAACGCCAAAATGCAGGCGATCGCTCGTCGCTATTGCGCCGATTTGCGTTTTGACGATGGGGCGATCGTCGCCGATATCGTGCCGCAGGATCCGAACTATTCCTCTGTCATGCAGGAATTCGTCGAGGATCGGCTGGGTTTCGTTCATTCGCTTCTCGATTATCAGTCGCGCTTGATGCAGACGAATTGAATCGCGCGATTTGAGCTCATGCCGAACCGGTCGCCCGCCGAGAATGCTGTTTGGCCGGCGCAAAAAGGATCAATTTCAGTCCGCGAATTCCATTCGAGTCGTCTCTAATTCCAAGTCGGGCTCCGAAAAACAGAAAAAATGCGACATTCGCGCCACATATTTTCGCTATTAGCGCGCTTTTTACAGGTGAATTGAATTTCTCGATCAACAAAGTCGTCGAACTTGCTCATGTTTGTATTGTTCGAGCTGATTCGAACTCTAGAGGGAGATAAACCTATGGCTAAAGCAGCAAAGCGGAAGAAACCGGTCGCCAAGAAGGTCGCCAAGAAGACCGTTCGTAAGGCCGCCAAGAAGACCACGAAGCGCAAGGCCGCCTAAGGCGCCAAATCGTCTGACCCGCCCCGGATTGGGCGATTTAGGGCGGTTAGACGACGCTCATGGCCTTCCGGCGCTCGATTGGGCGCCGATACTCTTCAAAATGGCCGGTGGTTGCGAAATGCGCCGCCGGTCATTTTCTATTATACCCGCCGCTCCACCATGAGCTTTTTAAGCTCCGCAATCGCTTTTGCCGGAGAAAGGCCCTTCGGACACGCTTTGGCGCAGTTCATGATCGTGTGACAACGATAGAGTCGAAACGGATCTTCGAGATTATCGAGTCGTTCCCCGGTTGCCTCATCGCGGCTATCAATCACCCAGCGATAGGCCTGCAGTAGAATGGCCGGACCAAGATAGCGGTCGGAATTCCACCAATAACTTGGGCACGACGACGAGCAGCACGCGCACAGAATGCACTCATAAAGCCCATCAAGCTTCTCGCGGTCGTCACGCGATTGCTTCCATTCCTTGGGCGGGGTCGCGGTATCCGTTTTCAGCCAAGGTTCGATGGAGCGATGCTGAGCGTAGAAATTGGTCATATCCGGAACCAGGTCCTTGATGACCTCCATATGCGGCAGGGGATAGACTTTAACCGCCCCCGATACCTCCTCGACGCTCTTGAGACATGCGAGCGCGTTCGTGCCGTCGATGTTCATGGCGCATGAGCCGCAGATGCCCTCGCGGCATGAGCGGCGCAGCGTCAAGGTTGGATCAATCTCATTCTTGATCTTGAGCAGCGCGTCGAGAACCATTGGGCCGCACTGCTTCTGATCGACGAAATAGGTGTCGATATGCGGGTTGCGGCCGTCATCCGGGTTCCAGCGATAAATCCGGAATTCCTTCCAATCGCCGTCTCCCTGTGGGCGGTTCCAGGTCTTCCCGGGTTCGACCCGCGAATTTTTCGGCAGCGTCAGCTGAACCATGATTGTCTTTCACGCCCTTTCAGGCTCAAGATTTCAGGCGTTTAGAGAACCGGTTCGGGCATCCGAAGTCAATTCGACTTCGATCGCCGCCTTGCGGTTCTTTGGCGCGAGCTAGGGGACTTTCTGATGTCGCTTGAGTTCGCGCACCAGCGCCACGAGCGCCTCGGCGACGCCAGCGCCGGTATCGACGGCGGAGCGCAATGTCTCGCGGTTCTGGATAACGGCGTTGAGCCGGTCCTGCTGCTCGCCAAACCTGAAGAACACCTCTTCCGGCGCGTCGATTTCACCGTCTTCGATCAAAGTCATGACGTCAAAGGCGTTTTGAGCGGCGAGAACCAGCATCGAGGCGATGTCATTCATGAGTTGCAGATATTGCCGTTGCGCGTCGGCGCGAATGCGCTTTGCGTGCACGCCGAATTTCAGCGGCGCAGACGCCTGCGCGCCCTCGCCGGCAAAAACCTTGGGGTGACGCTGGAACCGCCGGAAGATTTCGACGAGGCCCAGGCAGCAGGTTTCGAGATCGCGCAACGCCGCCGCCGTTTTGCGTTTTGATCGCGCACGCGCGGCGGTCTTCTCCTGTCCCGACCAGTTGATGCCGGCGATCGACGAAATTGCGCCGAGGGCCGCAAGCGCCGGCAGCACCGCCGCGAAGGGATCCGGCGGCATTCGCGTGTCCGCCTCGTCGGCGTCGGGATCTTTTTTTGAGGGCACGGCTGAAGTTTCCCCGCAGGCTGAACCATGGCCTGCGATAAATGTGGCGCTGTCAAGATTTCCTGCGCGAAGCGCTCTAGCCCGGCGCGCCCCGTTTCAGGATCGTGTTGTTTCTTGTCGTCGCGACCTGCCGATACCCGCGCGACAAAGCGTCGGTGATGCAGTCTGGCCGCCAGGTCTTGCGCTGCAAATGTTCAATGATGATTTGCGCCGGCCAGACAGCCCGCTCGGCGCTGGCGAGGAATGGAGGCAGAACGCGGTCTTCGTAACCTTCTACGTCGAGTTTCATGATGTCGATTCGACTGAGCCCGGCGAGCTGGACCACCGAATGAAGCGTCGCAAGACGAACCTTTCGACCGGTTCCCGGGTGGCCGTGGAGAATACTGCGCGAACCTTCCGCTCCATCGACGGACAGATAGGCCTCGCCTTCGTGTTCGCCGATCGCCAACTCAAAGCAGTCGACCGCCACATCGTCGCCAATCAGGCGCGTTCGGCGCACGTTCGATAAATTGAAATCCAGGCGAGCGATGAGCCCGGGATCAGGCTCGATCATCACGATCCGCGCGCCCGGCGCGCTGCTCAGCGCTGCGGCGAGCGAATAAAGGCCGGCATTGCCGCCAACATCGACAAAGCATGCGCCGGGCTGCGACATCGCTTCGCGAAGCAGCGCAAGCTCCGGCGCATCCACCACGTCGGGTCGCATCAACGCTTTGCGTTCGGAAACGTTCATGGCGGGATGCAAGCGCACGGGCGCGCCCCACAACATGCAGTCGACGGGACCTTCGTGAAGTCGCGAGAAGACGCGGAAGAGCAGCTTTCGACCTGAGCCTCGGCCGAGCGGCGTATGTCGTGACATCCAAAGCAGCGCCCGCGCCGCAAGACTGGGGCGCCGCTCGCCCCACCGCGCTTCGCTCATCGGCATGGCGGCGTCTTGAACCATGCCTTGTTCAATACACCCGCGCCTTAGGCTCGATGTACTTCACCTCATTGGTCATGGTCATTTTGTGCACCGGCCGGTCATCAAGTTTCACCGAGCGTTTCGCGTCGTCGGTCCATGCCAGCGTGTGCTTCATCCAATTGTCGTCGTCGCGCTTCGGAAAATCCTCCCGCGCATGCGCCCCGCGGCTCTCTTTGCGCGCTTCCGCGCCGACGACCGTCACGGCCGCTTGAACGATCAGATTGTCGAATTCGAGCGTTTCGATCAGGTCGGAGTTCCAGACCAAGGAGCGATCCGTCACGTTGATGTCCGCCAGATCTTTCCATACCGCCGAAATCTTCTCGACGCCCTCCTTCAACACCGACCCATCGCGGAAAACGGCGCAATTCGATTGCATGATTTTCTGCATACGGAGCCGCAGCGCCGATGTCGGGGCGCCGCCGCTGGCATGGCGAAATCGGTCGAGTCGCGACAGCGCTTGATCGGCGGCGTCCTTCGGCAAATCAGGCTGCGCGCCGCGCTGTTCAAGCGTGTCCGCGCATCGCAGGCCGGCCGCGCGGCCGAACACAACCAGGTCGATCAGGGAATTCGAACCAAGGCGATTGGCGCCATGCACCGACACGCACGCGGCTTCGCCGATCGCCATCAAGCCCGGAACGACATGGTCAGGATCGGCGCCCTTCTTGGTCAGAACTTCGCCGTGATAGTTCGTCGGGATGCCGCCCATGTTGTAGTGGACCGTCGGCAACACCGGGATCGGCTGACGGCGCAGATCGACGCCCGCGAACACCTTCGCGTTCTCCGTAATGCCCGGCAATCGCTCGGCCAGAATCTTCGGATCGAGATGATCCAGGTGCAGAAAGATATGGTCCGACTCCGGGCCGACGCCGCGGCCCTCGCGGATTTCGATCGTCATCGACCGCGAGACGACGTCGCGCGACGCCAAGTCTTTCGCGTGCGGCGCATAGCGCTCCATAAAGCGCTCGCCCTTGGAGTTCGTAAGATACCCGCCTTCCCCACGCGCGCCTTCGGTGATTAGCACGCCGGCGCCATAGATGCCCGTCGGGTGAAATTGCACGAACTCCATGTCCTGCAGCGGCAAGCCGGCGCGCAGCACCATGGCGTTGCCATCGCCGGTGCAGGTATGCGCCGAGGTGCAGGAGAAAAAGGCGCGGCCATATCCGCCCGTCGCCAGGATCGTGCGCTTGGCGCGAAAGCGATGGATCGACCCATCCTCGAGACACATGGCGACGACGCCGCGGCACGCGCCGTCCTGATCCATGATGAGATCAAGGGCGAAGTACTCGATGAAGAATTCCGCAGAGTGGCGCAACGACTGTCCGTAAAGCGTGTGCAGCATGGCGTGGCCGGTGCGGTCGGCGGCGGCGCACGTGCGCTGCGCCGGCGGGCCTTCGCCAAAGTCCGTCGTCATGCCGCCAAAGGGTCGCTGATAAATTCTGCCGTCTTCGGTACGCGAAAACGGCACGCCGTAGTGTTCGAGTTCATAGACGGCGGCGGGCGCGTTACGGCAGAGGTACTCGATCGAATCCTGGTCGCCGAGCCAGTCTGACCCCTTCACCGTGTCGTACATGTGCCAGCGCCAATCGTCTGGACCCATGTTGCCGAGCGCTGCTGCGACGCCGCCTTGGGCGGCGACGGTATGAGAGCGCGTGGGAAAAACTTTGGTGATGCACGCCGTAGTGAGGCCGGCCTCAGCGCAGCCGAGCGTCGCGCGCAGACCGGCGCCGCCGGCGCCCACCACCACCACGTCGTAGGTGTGATCAAAAATCGGATACGCATTACCGACGATCGAAGGCGCCGGGCTCGCGCCGTTGGCTTTGGTCTTCGCGGCGGACATTCAGGTCAGACTCCAAAGCTCAACTTGAGGATGGCGTACGCGCTGACGAGCGCGACGAACGCAGCAAAGAACGTGTTCAGCATCAAGGCCGCGATCTTCCCGCCCTCATGGTGGACGTAGTCTTCAATGATCGTTTGCATGCCGAGCCGCATATGGAGCGTGCCCGATGCGATCAACGCCAGCAGGGCGAGCGCGATGGGCGGCTGCGCCAATTTTGCTTTGACGGTTGCGTGATCGGCGCCGACCAGCGACGCGATGAGCCAGACGAGAAACGCGCCCAAAAATAGGTTGGCGACTCCAGTTATTCTCTGTTTCCAGAAGTGGTCGGCGCCTTCTTTCGCAGACCCGAGATTACGCGCATTTTTCAACGGTGTTCGCATCGCCACGGATCAGGCTCCAGCCGACGAAAACGCGACGGCGAACCAAATCAGCGCCGTCAGAACCAGCGACGCCGCTGCGCTCCCCCAAGACATGAGGTCGATCGTCGCCAGGTCGTAACCACGCCCGGTGTCCCAAATGAAATGCCGGAGCCCGCCGGCCATGTGGTGCAGCAGCGCCCACGTGTAGCCGAGTAGAACCGCTTGGCCGCACCACGTCGCAAACCAGCTCGACACATAGTCAAAGTAGGCAGGTCCGGTGGCGGCGGCGATGAGCCACCAGGCCAGCAAGAGCGTGCCGACGTACAACGCCGCGCCGGTGATCCGGTGCAGAATCGACATCACCATATTGATGAGCGGAGAATAGATCTGCAGATGCGGAGACAGCGGCCTAGCCGGCCGCACGCCCCGCCCCCGTGCGGCGTCTGCCATCGGGCACTCCTGTTGTCGCGCAGGCCTTGTATCGCGCTCGAAGTCGGGTTTTAGCGTCTCAAGGCGATCGCGGCAATTCGCCAATTGCCACAGATCGGAAGTCCCAAGGCCCAATTGTCGATCAATTGAGTGAGCCGATGATCGCTTTGCCCAAGCGGTCTCCGCTTTCGAAAGCATGTTCGGCGAGGCGGCCCAGACACCAGTCGCCCGCAATGCCCGCTTTGTGTTCGCTCGAATAGAGGTACGTCTCGCCGAGCGAACTATCTACGAGCCCGTGCCTCCAAAGATGCGCCGTCATGCGCACAGGCCGCACCGGCGGCAGCGCGAGGAGATGACTGACTTCGCCCCATAGTTCTTCGGCGACAGCTTCAGGGTCGGCGTCCTCCGTTTCGCGACTCCAAGTCGGCGAGGCATGGATCACGACGCTGTCTCCCTCGGACTTTCGTCCCGGCTTCGTATTGTTGCGCGCGATCCAACGCACGACGTCCGACATGTCCGAATACACATCCTGGTCTGGCAGAGTTTTCTCCTCGAGCCGCACCATGAGCGCCCAACACGGCGACATGCGGACGCGCGAGAGCGGCTGCACCAGTTCGTCGATCCGGCCGAGCAGAAGCTGCGCCTGGGTTGCGGGCACGGCGACGGCGACGGCCTGGAAAGGTCCGGCCGATGTTTCGTCCTCGAACCACACATGCCAATTCTTGTCGCGACGTTCGAGCGTGTGCACGCGCCGTCCGGTATGCACGCGGACGCTCTCCGCGAGCGGACGCATGAGAGACGCCATGCCGGGCGTGCCGACCATCCACGGCATCATCTGGCCAGCACCTTCGGCGCCGTTGAGCGTCGCACGCGGACTCCATCGCGACGCATAGCCGAGCGCGGCTATTTCATCGAGATAGGCCCGAAATTGCGCCGTGCGCGCGGTCACGTACTGGGCGCCATGGTCATAAGCGTCCGAGCCGACCCGCGCCGTCGCGATTCTGCCTCCGATGATCCGGTCTTGCTCAAAAACCTCAACGAAAAATCCGGCGCGACGCATTGCACGCGCGCACGCAAGCCCGGCCATGCCGGCGCCAATGACTGCGGTTCGCTTCGTCACTTAGGTCCGCGCCAATAAATTCTTGAAGGCTGAAGGCGTTGCCTAAAGCCTGCGCAATCGCCGAAGACCGTACTGTACTTTAGTCGAACCGGCCGTTCATCACTATGGCATTTCTATTAGCAAAGCGTTCACGAAGCCGCCGACTGCGCTGTGGACGACGTCGGTGGATCGGATCGCGTGGCGCCGCCGCCGCTCATCTGATCGCTATTGCGCCGCACGCAATTTTTTGTCCCGCGCCGCCGTCGGGATCGCTCAGATGATCGTCGGCTTTCTCGAACACGACCAGCGCCGCGCCATCGGCATCGAACAAGCCATCTTCAGCCGCCTTGTTAAGCGTCAGAAAGGGACTGAGAAACTCGGCGGTCGCAATGCCATCTTGGCCGACGTAGATGTTCGGCAGATCGCCGGCCATCGGGCCCTCTTCATTGTAGAACCCATGCTTGGCGCCGAGAGGATTGTAGATTGCGCCGACGCTGGCGAAATCGCCCTCGCATTTTCCTATTTCGTGGACGCGCACGCCGTGAGGCCCGGGCGGGAGACCCTTGAGTTCGAGTTTCACCATGAGCCCTGACGGCGCTTCCATGAACGTCGCGACACCGACGTCCGAGCCGTCCGCGCGCTTCAACGCCGCGCTGGCCTGTTCGGCGGCGTGCCCATGCACCGCGCCCATCGCGACGACAGCGGCAAGCGCCGCCGCCAGCCAACGTCCACGTCGAGGCATCGCTCTCAATCCCCCAGTCTAGTGAAAGCACGTTGCGCTTAACGCGGCAGCGCCACCCAGGCGTCGAGGTCTAGCACGACGCCCTCGGCGTAGTCGCCCGCCTCCGTCTTGAGGGGAAAGTCGGCACAGTCCTGATTCTTGACGCCCACGAGCCGGATGCGCAGCGCCCCGATGTCAGAACGCCCTGGAATCTCTACCTTTTCCAAAACCTCGGACCACGCATAAAGCGTGTCGCCCGCGAAGCTGGGCGCGACGTGGCGTCCGCCGTTGATCGCCGCGAGATGGAAGGCGTTGCCGAGCCCATTGTAGGACAGCGCCCGGACCAGCGAGATCACGACGCCGCCATAGACGATCCGCTTCCCGAAGCGACCCTTCGATTCGGTGTGCAGGTTGAAATGCACCTTGGCCGTGTTCTGATAGAGCCGCGTCGCCGTCTGATGCTCGGCTTCCTCCAGCGTCATGCCGTCGACATGGTCGATCTTCTCGCCGGCCTCATAGTCGCCCCAGAGATGCGGCGATCCAGCGAGCGCGACGTCGTAGTTCTGAGCCTTCAACGGCGGGACCGCGCTGGCGAGGTTCGTCGGATCGACGCGATCGGGCAGCTTCGGCACGACCGCCTCGGGCGCGGGAGACGCCTTGTCGCGCTTTCGGACCATCACCCAGCGGCAGTACTCGAGCACCACATCGCCGTTTTGGTTGCGTCCCGTGGAGCGCACGTAGACGGTGCCCGTTTCTCGATTCGAATTTTCCTTGAGCCCGATGACTTCCGAGACCGAGGAGATCGTGTCGCCGGGATACACCGGCTTTAGAAAGCGGCAATCGGCATAGCCGAGGTTGGCGATGGCATTCAACGAGATCTCAGGCGTCGTCTTGCCGAATACGATGTGGAACGTCAGCATGTCGTCGAGCGGCGACCGCGGATACCCGATCGCCTTGGCGAATTCGTCAGAAGATTGGACGGCGAACCGCGACCCATAAAGCGCTGTGTAGAGGGCCACGTCACCGACGGTCACGGTGCGCGGCGTTGCGTGCGTCAGGATCTGGCCGAAGCGGAAGTCCTCGAAGAAGTTGCCGGCGTTGGTCTTGGTCGCGGTCATCTGTGACGCCTCTGTTCGCCTTCGGTCGGCCGGTGGCATGGTGTGCGGCGCGACAAATCCATCGGTCTTTTGCGAGACGTCTCCGGGGGACCGCAACCCCTTTTCGAGGGCCGCGGTCGCGATCTACGGCCGCACAAGCCCAGGAGCGCGCCAAAATCTCAAAACCAGGGCTCTTCGACCCGGGTGCGCGCATTGATGGCGTGGGCGATGGCCGCAACGCGCCGCGCCATCACCAGATGCAGCCGCTCGACCATTTTCCCATCAACGGTGATGACGCCCTTGCGCGCGTTCTCCGGTTCTTCAAAGGACTTGATGATTTTATGCGCCCAGGCGATCTCGTCGTCCGACGGCGAGAAGACCTCATTGCACGGCGCCACTTGCGATGGGTGGATCAAGGTCTTGCCGTCCATGCCGAGCGTTCGGCCATGCTCGCATTCGGCCCGAAATCCGGTCTCATCCTTGAAGTCGTTGTAGACGCCGTCGATGACGTCGAGGCCGTAGGCGCGGGCCGCAACCAGCGTCATGGCCAGCCAAGGCACCACCGCAAACCGCTGATTGCTGGCCCGGGCGCGGCTTTCTTTCAGCAGATCGTTGGTGCCGAGCACGAAGCAGGCGAGACGGTTGTCGCGGTCGGGAGCGCAGGCTGCGATCTCACGCGAATTGATGATGCCCATCGGCGTTTCGATCATCGCCCACAGCCGCGTCGTCTCCGGCGCGTCGGAGGCCTTGAGGACCTTGGCCGTGCCGGTGATGTCGCCAGGCGCGGAAACCTTTGGCACCAGGATCGCATCCGGCGCCGCGGCGATCGCCGCGTGCAGATCAGCCATGCCCCAGGGCGTCTCCATCGGATTGACGCGCAAGATGATCTCGCGGGCGCCGAAACCGCCTTCGCGCATCGCTTCGACGGCGCGCGCGCGGGCCAGCTCCTTGTTCGTCGGAGCGACCGAGTCTTCGAGGTCGATGATGATTGAATCGGCCGGCAGCGACCGCGCCTTTTCCAACGCCCGCTCGTTGTCGCCGGGCAGATAAAGGACGCTGCGTCGCGGTCTCAAGGCCATGAAAACGTCTCCCAGTCGCCTTTTGTGCGATGCAAAATAGCGCGCGCGGCGCGATTCTCCAGCACGCCTTTTGTGCAAGGCGCCTCGCGATAGCGTGGCAGGCCCTCTGCGGTTAGCGTGCCGGGCCATTCGCAATACCGGGGATGACGTGGGCAAGGTGGTGGTCATTTCATCGTTCGTCGCGCACGGGGGCGTAGGTCTGCGGGCGGCCATGAGCGTGTTCGACGCGGCCGGCGTCGAGGTCATCGCCGTTCCGACAATCATCCTGTCGAGTCATCTGGGACACGCGCATTGCGCGGGGCGCGAGCTCGCTGCCGACGACATCGACGCCATGCGCGCAGCGCTCGAACGCGACGGCGCGCTTGCAGGCGTCGACGCCGTAATGACCGGATTCATGCCGACAGCGGCGCACGTCTCTTTAGCCCGCCGTGCGATTGACACGGTGCGGCGGCTCAATCCGGAGGCCATCGCGCTGGTCGATCCGATCATGGGCGACGATCCGGAAGGACTCTACGTCAATGACGACGTCGCGGCCGCCATCGGCGCCGAACTGATCGCTGCTGCAGACGTTCTGACGCCGAACCGGTTCGAGCTGGCCCGTCTCAGCGGCAGACCGGTGAATGACGTCGAGAGCGCAAAAACCGCGATGGCGGAGCTTCGGCCCCCCATGATCGCAGCGACCTCGATCCCGGACGGCGAGGGTTCGCTCGCGACCTTGCTGCGCCATGCGGGCGGCGTCGAGGTCGTGCGAAAGCCGCGCCTAGCGACGGCCGCCCACGGGACAGGCGACCTGTTCGCGGCGCTCCTCTTGATCGGCATTCTCAACAAGCGGTCGGCAAGCGACGCGCTTGACCTGGCGCTTGAGAAATTTGAATGGCGCGACATCCATGCATGACGGCGAAATCTGGATCGCCGGCGTCGACGGCTGCCGCGGCGGCTGGATGGTCGTACTGCATCCACTGGAGCGGCCAGACTACGCCCGGGCGCAACTCGTCAACAAGTTCGCCGAAGTGCTCGCCCTGCCCGAGCAGCCGCGCGTCATCGCCGTCGATATCCCGATCGGCCTTCCCGAGCGATCCGGCGCGGGAGGCCGTCGCTGCGATGCTCTCGTGCGCAAAGCCGTGGGCCCTCGGTATCGCAGCGTGTTTTCTGTGCCGGCCCGAATCGTTTTCGCTCAAAGCGATGTGCGAAGCGCCCGAGACGTAGCCCCGCGCTTCTCCGACCCTCCGCGAAGCATCACGGAGCAGTTATGGAACATTCGAAAAAGCATCCTCGATGTCGATGAGCTGATGACGCCGACTTTGCAGGGCGTCGTCCATGAGTGCCATCCAGAATTGATATTCTGGCGATTGAACAAACGAAGCCCAGTCGAGCACCCGAAGAAATCTGCTTCCGGCAGCGCATTGCGGGAATTCTTGCTGATCGAACGCGGTTACGTTCCGGCGCTTTGGCGGAATTCACGCTATCCAACCTCCGTTGCAGGACGAGACGACATTATTGACGCCTGCGCGGCCGCGGCATGTGCAGCCGACATCGAACGTCGGCAGGCCGTTCGCTTCCCCGACAACCCGCCGCGCGACGCCAAGGGTCTGCGCATGGAAATCTGGGGCTAGAGCCGACTTTGCCGCCTTGCGCCGCGAGCCGATGCCGCTACATACAGCGCTGCAAATGGGGAGACTCGCATCAGCATGACCGGCCCGCAACCGATCGAAGTCGGTCCCCCTGGCGCGAAACCCGGACTTGATCCCGCAGTTCTGAGCGGACTGGTCTTGATGGCGGCGACCGTCCTCGCCCTGATCGTCGCCAACTCGCCGTTGTCTGAAACCTATTTTGCCTCGCTGGAAACGCCCTGGACCATTGGCGTTGCGCCGCTCGCAATGACCAAAACCGTCTCTCACTGGATCAATGACGGCCTGATGGCGATTTTCTTTCTGCTCGTCGGCGCCGAGATCAAGCGGGAGTTCGTCAAGGGCGCGCTGTCCGACCGGCGCAGCGCGACGCTCCCCATCATCGCGGCGGCCGGCGGCATGCTTATTCCGGCGCTGATTTACTCGTATTTCAATTGGAATGATCCGGTCGCGCTGCGCGGCTGGGCGATCCCGGCCGCGACCGACATCGCCTTCGTCGTCGGCGTCATGGCGCTGCTGGCGGCGCGCGTGCCGCCCGCCCTCAAAGCCTTTCTCCTGGCGTTGGCGATCATCGATGACCTCGGCGCCATCATCATCATTGCGCTGTTCTATACACACCATCTTTCGATCGGCGCGCTCGGCTTGGCGCTGGCCGGCATCGCCGCCATGGTCGCCATGAACCGGTTCGGCGTCTGGAAGGCGTGGCCTTATCTGATCATCGGATTTCTGGTCTGGCTATGCGTGCTGAAATCCGGCGTGCACGCCACGCTCGCCGGCGTGTTCACGGCGCTCTGCGTCCCGACGACGCCCGATCCGAACGACCACGATAATCCGCTCGAAAAACTTGAGCACGCGCTTGCGCCGTGGGTGGGGTTCGGCATCGTGCCGATTTTCGCTTTTGCGAACGCCGGCGTGTCGCTGTCGGGCGTATCACCGGCGGAAATTCTCACCCCGATCCCGCTCGGCATTGCGCTCGGCCTTCTCGTCGGCAAGACGATCGGCGTCTACGGCGCCTCGCGCCTTGCTATACTTTCCAGGCTTGGAGCCATGCCGACGGGCACGACGCAGACCCAGCTGCTCGGCGCAGCCGTACTCGCCGGCATCGGCTTCACGATGAGCCTGTTTATAGGCATGCTGGCGTTCCCCGATCCCTCGCTCGCGGATGAACTCCGCATCGGCGTTCTGGTCGGCTCGACGATTTCGGCCGTAATCGGGTATCTCATCCTCCGCATGGCGAGGCCCATGCAGGCACTGCCGTAGGCTCTAAGAGAAGGTCGTTTGCATGAGCAGCTTTCCGGAAAATCTGACCGATCGGTTCCGCCGTTTCAAACACCGGCATTTCGCGCCAAACGCCGACCAATATGAGGAGTTGGCGACCTACGGACAGAACCCGGATACGATGGTCATCTCCTGCTGCGACAGCCGCGTCGACCCCGAGACGATCTTCAGCGCCATGCCGGGCGAACTATTCGTAGTCCGCAACGTCGCCAATCTCGTGCCGCCCTATGAAACCGGAGGCAAGTTCCACGGCGTCAGCACGGCGATCGAATTCGCGGTGCTCAACCTGCGAGTCAAGCATCTCATCGTGATGGGGCATTCTGGGTGCGGCGGCGTAAAGGCCGCTCTCGACCAGTCGGCCGCGATCCAGACCGAAGCCAAGTTCATTTCCCGGTGGATGTCGATGCTGGACGACGCGCGAATATCCGTGCTCGCATCGCACCAGATGCGTCCGCATGCCGAGGTTCAAGAGGCCTTGGAAAAGGAAGGCGTCAAGCAAGCGATCAAAAACCTGCGGACCTTCCCGTTCATCAAGGACACGGAAGAAAAGGGCCGCCTGTCGCTGCATGGCGCGCACTTCGACATCAAGAGCGGCACGCTCGCGGTGCTCAATCACTCGCGCGGGGTTTTCTATCCGCTCTAGCCCGGCGGCGTCAGCTTCGCCTTCTCGATGGCTGGCAAAACCTTGGCCTTTATGGACTCTGCCGTCATCGGACCGACGTGCTTGTAGGCGATTTCGCCTTTGGGTCCGATGACGAACGTCTCGGGCATGCCATAGACGCCCCAGTCGATGGCGATGCGCCCGGTGAGGTCAGCGCCGACGGCGGCGAACGGATTGCCGTAGCGGCCGAGGAAGCGGCGCGCCGATGCGGGGTCATCCTTGTAGTTGACGCCATACACGTCAACGCCGGAAGCGGCTTTCAACTCACCGATCAGCGGATGCTCATCGACGCACGGTCCGCACCATGACGACCAGAAATTGACGACCGAGACGCGGCCTTTGGCAAGATCAGCGGTAGAGAATCCGACCACAGGCTGGCCTTCGGCGACGAGCCCTTCAACGGGCGGAAATTCGGATGCTGGCGCGGGCTTTCCGATCAGCGCCGAGGGCAACTTTGAGGGATCGCCGGTTTTCAGCGCCAGTGCAAAAAACCCGGCGACCGCCGCGAATATCGCCACCGGCGCCAACCGCAACAGGAAAGAACGATCGGCCATCAGGCGTCGCTTCCCGGCGCTGACGAGCGGCGCTTGACGCCGCGGGACTCGAGATCGGAAAGAGCGCGCGCCTGGCGCTTGCCGTCGAACGTGAGCCAGCCGATCAGCGCGCCGATGACAGCGGTCACGGCGGCGTACGACAGCCAGATGAAAAGCGCGTGCGGTCCGAGGTCCATGCCGATCGTCACTCCGCGGCGACCGCGGCCGCGACGCCGTCGCGAAGCGCGATTTCAGAAGCGCGCAGCGCCTTCACGCGGCGGCGCATCACCTCGTTGCGCATCGCCTTCAGGTGCATCGCAAAGAAAAGCAGCGTGAAGCCGAGCGCCGTCACGATCAGCGGATAGCGCATGCTCGGATCGACGGTGGAGGTCAGTCCCGTCGAGGGCTGATGCAGCGTGTTCCACCAATCGACGGAGAACTTGATGATCGGAAGGATCGCCACGCCGACGAGCGCAAGCACGGCGGTGAGCTTCGCGGCGGTCGATTCATCGTCCAGCGACGAGCGCAGGGCCATGAGGCCGAGATACAGAAAAAACAGCAAAAGAACGGATGTTAAGCGCGCATCCCACACCCAATATGTGCCCCACATGGGCTTGCCCCACAGCGAGCCCGTAAGCAACGCAAGGAACGTGAACGCCGCGCCGATGGGTACGGCGGCCTTCGCCGAGACGTCGGCCAGCGGATGGCGAAACACGAGCAGTCCGAAGCTCGATACGGCGACGAGCCCATAGGCCATCATGGCGAGCCACGCGCTCGGCACATGCACGTACATGATCTTGACCGTCTCGCCCTGTTGATAATCCGGCGGCGCGACAAAAAAAACGAGATAGAGGCCATAGAGCAGGATCGCCGCGGCGGCGCCGGCGATCCAGGGCAGCAGCGTCGCCGAGAGCTGCATGAATCGCGTGGGATTGGCGAGTTTTTGCGTCAGTGACTGCATGGCGTGGATTTAGGCCTTTCGAGCTGACTGCGCAATGAACGCGGCGCCCTCAGAGTTACTGAAGCTGGATACGTAACGCCGCAGCCGATGCGAGCGGTCCGAGCACAACAGCCGCCAGAGAAATCGCCGTAAGAATGAGATATGCCGACCCGGCGCCGCCCGGACCAGCCGCAGCCGAAAGCGCCGAAATTCCGAAGATCAACGTCGGCACATAAAGCGGCAGCACGATCAGCGCCAGCAGCAGGCCGCCCTTACGCGCCCTGAGCGTCAACGCCGCGCCGATGGCGCCGAGAAAGCTGATGGCGGGGGTGCCGATCAGCATTGTCGTCATCAGAGCCGGATACGCGGCGAGATCCAGATTAAGCAGAATGCCGAGCACCGGCGCCAGCAGCGCCAGTGGTATTCCTGTCGACAGCCAATGAGCGAGCGCCTTGGCGCCGGCGACGCCCTCGAGCGACAGCGATCCGGTCGCCAGCACGTCCAGCGTTCCGTCCTCGTAGTCCGACTCGAACATACGGCCAAGCGACAGCAGCGCCGCCAGAAGCAACGCAATCCACAGTACGCCGGCCGCGATGCGCGAAAGCAGCTTCAAGTCGGGTCCAAGCCCCAGCGGCAGCATCGCGACGACGACGAGGAAAAATCCGAGCGCCGTTCCGATGGCGCCGCCTTCGCGTACGGCCAGTCGCAAGTCTCGTAGGACGAGGCACCAGAATGCGGTCACGCTGCGCGCTCCGTAACGCCGAGGGGCAGTTCGCGCGCTCGATCGAGGTCCAGCGGGAGATGTGTCGCGACAACGGCGAGCCCGCCGTTCGCGGTATGCGCGTTGACGGCGCTGGCCAGCAATGCCGCCGATGCGGAATCAAGCGACGCAGTGGGCTCATCCAGCAGCCAGATCGGACGCTCCGCAGCCAACAGCCGGGCGAGACCCAACCGGCGCTTCTGACCCGCAGACAACTCCGCCGTTAAAAAGTGCTCAAGCGCCGCAAGTCCAAAATGCGCGAGCGCGTTGGACGCGCGCCCATCGGGATCGGCGCCGCCGCCAAGAAACCCCGCCCAGAAGCGGACGTTCTCGCCGACCGTCAGATTGGCTTTGACGGCGTTGGCGTGGCCGACGACATGCGATTGCTCGGCGAGTGTCTTTTCGGAATCGCCGCCTTTGAGGCGAATATCTCCGCCCTCCAGCGGCAGAAAGCCGGCCAGCGCCCGCAACAAGGTGGTCTTGCCGGCGCCGTTGGGCCCGGTGAGCACGAGCGCCTCGCCGGCGTCGAGCGCGAACGACAGGCAATCGACGATCGCCCGTCCGCCACGCTTGATGATGAGCTGTTCGGCAAAAAGCTGCACAGAGATGACGACCAGTGACCGGCGGATAGGCAATCAGAGTGGCAATTGCGCGCAAGACTGTCACATCGGCATGCAACATCTTCTCTTTTGCAGCGCATTATATAAAAGACGAGGCATACCTTTCGCTAGCGTAAAAGCGGAGCAACGACGGGCCTTGAACCCGCGCGTCTCCATCCGCCGGCACTCCGGCGGCGCAGCTCTTCGTCCCTCATCCCTTGGAGGCTCGACTTTGAGCGCAGTAACGCCGATTTCCGTCGACAGCTTCAATTGCCGCACGACGCTCGACGTCGATGGCCGGAGTTACGTTTACTATTCGCTTCCTGCGGCGGAGGCCAATGGCCTCAAGGGCGTCTCGAAACTGCCGTTCTCGATGAAGGTGTTGCTGGAAAATCTGTTGCGGCATGAAGACGGCCGGTCGGTGACGAAAGACGACATCGCCGGTTTCGCGGATTGGCTCGTAAATCTGGGAAAGACCGAAAGGGAGATCGGCTTTCGCCCGGCTCGCGTGCTGATGCAGGATTTCACGGGCGTGCCCGCCGTCGTCGATCTCGCCGCCATGCGCGACGGCATGACGAAGCTTGGCGGCGATCCGCAGAAGATCAATCCGCTCGTGCCCGTCGATCTCGTCATCGATCATTCGGTCATTGTCGACGAATTCGGCACGCCGAAATCGCTCGACCAGAATGTCGCGCTCGAATACGCCCGCAACGGCGAGCGCTACAATTTCTTGAAATGGGGCCAGGGCGCCTTCGAGAACTTCCGCGTCGTGCCGCCAGGCACCGGCATCTGCCATCAGGTCAATCTCGAATACCTCTCGCAGACGGTGTGGACCAACACGATGGCCGACGGCGCAACCGTGGCCTATCCCGACACGCTGGTCGGCACCGACAGCCACACGACGATGGTCAACGGGCTCGCCGTCTTGGGTTGGGGCGTCGGCGGCATCGAAGCCGAAGCCGCCATGCTCGGTCAGCCGCAGTCGATGCTCATTCCTGAAGTCATCGGTTTCAAGCTGACCGGCAAGCTGACCGAAGGCGTCACCGCGACAGACTTGGTGCTGACCGTCACGCAGATGCTGCGCAAGAAGGGCGTCGTCGGTAAATTCGTCGAGTTCTACGGCTCTGGCCTCGACAACATGACGCTCGCCGATCGCGCCACCATCGCCAACATGGCGCCGGAGTACGGCGCGACGTGCGGCTTCTTTCCGGTCGATGGCGAAACGATCAATTATCTCAACATCTCGGGCCGCGATGCGCACCGCATCGCGTTGGTCGAGGCCTACAGCAAAGCCCAGGGGCTTTGGCGCGAAAAAGGCGCGGCCGATCCGGTGTTCACCGACACGCTGTCGCTCGATCTGGGCGAGGTCGTGCCGTCGATGGCGGGGCCAAAGCGGCCCGAGGGGCGCATCCCCCTTACCGCGATCAAGAGCGGCTTTGCGACGGCCCTTGCCGATGAATACAGAAAGCCCGGGGAGTTGGACAAGCGCGTCAAGGTGGCGGGCCGCGCCTTCGATCTCGGCCACGGCGACGTCGCGATCGCCGCCATCACCAGCTGCACCAACACGTCGAATCCCAGCGTCCTGATCGCGGCTGGGCTTTTGGCGCGCAACGCCGTCGATCGCGGCCTCACGTCGAAGCCTTGGGTGAAGACATCGCTCGCGCCGGGCTCGCAGGTCGTCGCGGCGTATCTCGCCAAGTCAGGACTGCAAACCTTCCTCGATCAGATCGGCTTCAATCTCGTTGGTTTCGGCTGCACCACCTGCATCGGAAACTCAGGACCGCTACAGCCCGAAATCTCGAAAGCCATCAATGAAAACGGCTTGATCGCAGCGGCCGTTCTGTCCGGCAATCGCAACTTCGAAGGGCGCGTCTCTCCCGACGTGCAAGCCAACTATCTGGCCTCGCCGCCGCTCGTCGTCGCCTACGCGCTGGCTGGAACGGTGCAGAAGGACTTGACGACGGAGCCGCTTGGATCCGGTCGCGACGGCAAGCCGGTGTACCTCAAGGACATCTGGCCGACGTCGCAGGAAATCCAGCGCTTCGTCATGGAGAACATCACGCGCGAGATATTCCGCTCGCGCTACGCCGACGTTTTCAAGGGCGACCGCAATTGGCAGGCGATCGAAACCGGCGGCGGGGAAACCTACGGCTGGGACGACGCATCGACGTATGTGCAGAACCCGCCTTACTTCAGCGCCATCAAGACGACGCCGAGCGCGATCGAAGACATCGTCGGCGCGCGCATCCTCGGGCTCTTCGGCGACAAGATCACCACCGATCACATTTCGCCTGCCGGCTCGATCAAGGCGGCGAGCCCGGCCGGCAAGTATCTGCTCGACAACGGCGTCAAGCCCGCCGACTTCAACCAGTACGGAACGCGGCGCGGCAATCATGAAGTGATGATGCGCGGCACCTTCGCCAACATCCGCATCAAGAACCACATGGTGAAGGACGCGGCCGGCGCCGTGAAGGAAGGCGGCCTGACGATCCACTATCCTTCAGGCAAGGAAATGCCGATCTACGACGCCGCGATGCAGTACGAGAAGGACGGCGCGCCGCTCGTCGTCTTCGCTGGCGTCGAATACGGCAACGGCTCGTCGCGCGACTGGGCGGCGAAGGGCACGAATCTCTTGGGCGTGCGCGCCGTCATCGCGCAATCGTTCGAGCGCATTCATCGCTCGAATCTTGTCGGCATGGGCATCGTGCCGTTTACCTTCGAGCCGGGGACCTCATGGCAATCGCTCGGCCTCAAGGGCGACGAGACGGTTTCCATCAAGGGACTGGCGACCGTGAAGCCGCGCATGAAACTCGCCGCCGAGATCACGTCGGCGGACGGCAGGAAAGCGGCCGTGCCCATCCTCTGCCGCATCGATACGCTGGACGAGATCGAGTACTTCAAGAACGGCGGCATCCTGCACTATGTGCTGAGAAACCTCGCCGCCTGACAGGCTGCCTCGAAGGCGACGGCTGTAATGATCGGCCGGTTGCGATCGTAAGCCTCGCCAAGCGCGGACTCACCCGTTCGTGACCGGCCTTTAACTTTGAGCCGGCGGGCGGGCGCGCTAAACAGTCGTTCAAATCAACGCGAGGTTTCGCATGTTGCGCCGGCGCACAGCGCTTCAACTGATGATCGCGGCGGCCGCCGTCGGCCTGGGACAAGCGCGGGCCGAGACCGAGAGCCCGATCCCGGATGAGATCGATCCGACGCCGATCCGCGCCGTGCTTGAGCTTTTCACAAGCCAGGGCTGCTCGTCGTGCCCGCCGGCCGACAAACTGCTGCAGACATTCGCTAACGATCCGACCGTGATCGCCCTGTCGCTGCCCGTCGATTATTGGGACTACCTCGGCTGGAAAGACACGTTCGCGTCGCCGCGCAACAGCGAGCGCCAGCGCGGCTATGCCAAGACGCGCGGAGACGGCGCCATCTACACGCCGCAGATCGTCGTCAACGGCTCGGTGCATGTCAACGGGAGCCGCAAGTCGGAGATCGAAGGCGCGATCGACATTACGGCCAGCGATGCGACCCGTAACCATGTGCCAGTTCGCCTTTGGAAGGAGCGCAACACGCTGAACATCGCGATCGGCGCGCCAAGCCCCGGCAAGCCGGTGCGCGAAGCAACGATTTGGCTCGGCGTAGTGCAGGCGGCTGGCGACGTCGAGATCAAGCGCGGCGAGAACGCCGGCGAGAAGATCACGTATACCAACATCGTGCGCGAACTGACGCCGATCGGCCTTTGGAAGGGCCAGCCGCAGCGCATCCAGATTCCGCGCGGCGCGGTGATGCTGCCCGAAACGCAGAAAACCGTTGTGCTCATCCAAGAAGGCCGCTCAGGCCCGATCCTCGGCGCCGCTTGGACGGCGCTTTACTGAAGCGGCGGCGTCAAGCCGCCAGTCCGCGCTTTTTCAGCAGCCCGTCGATCTTCGGCGGCCGACCGCGGAACGCCACATAGGCCTCATGTGGGTCGCGCCGATTGCCTGCCGAATAAATGTACTCCCTCAACTTGCGAGCGGTCGCCGGATCGAACACATCGCCCGTCTCCTCGAAGGCCTCGAACGCATCTGCGTCCATCACCTCGGACCACAAATAGCTATAGTACCCGGCCGCGTATCCGCCGATCACGTGCATGAAATGCGGCAAGCGGTGGCGCATTACAATCTCGTTCGGCATGCCGATGCGCGCCAGCGTCTCGCGTTCGAACGCCTCTATGTCGGCGACGCGCTTCACGTCGCCGGCATAGAGCGCCATGTCGACGAGCGCCGATGCTGTGTACTCGACAGTCGCAAAGCCCTGATTGAAGTTCCGCGCCGCTTTGAGGCGCGCGTAAAGCTCATCCGGCATTGGCGCGCCCGATTCGACGTGCTTGGCGAAGCGCTTCAAGACGGCGGAAGTCGACAGCCAATGCTCATAGAGCTGCGACGGCAATTCGACGAAATCGCGCGACACTGACGTTCCGGCGATCGACGGATAGGTGACGCTCGATAGCAGACCGTGCAATCCGTGGCCAAATTCATGAAACAGCGTGCGCGCGTCATCGAAGGAGAGAAGCGCGGGGCCCCCGTCGCCAGCTTTGTTGAAGTTCAAGACGTTGACGATGACCGGCAGCGCGCCTTTGCCCAGGCGATGCTGATCGCGGAAGCTCGACATCCAAGCGCCCGACCGCTTCGAGGGCCGCGCGTAGTAATCGCCGTAAAACACGCCGATTGTTTTTCCGCCTGAATCCATTGCCTCCCAAACGCGGACGTCGGGGTGATAGCGCGGAAAATCGGCGCGCTCCCTGAAGCGCAGCCCGAACAGCCTCGTGGCGCAATCGAACGCCGCGGCGATCATGTTCGGCAACGCGAAATACGGACGAAGTTCGGCTTCGTCGAAATCGTATCGCGATTTGCGGACTTTCTCGGCGTAGTAGCGCCAATCCCAGGGAGCGATTTCAGCGTTATCGCCCGAGCGCAGAGCCTCTCGCGCCAACGCATCTCGCTCTTCGACGGCCCGGGCCACGGCACGCGGCCAGACCGACTGCAGCAGATCTTCGACCGCCGCCGGCGTTTTCGCCATCGTATCCTGAAGACTGAAATCGGCGAAGGATTTGTAGCCGAGGAGCCGGGCATACTCGTTTCTGAGGAGCGCCACTTCGGCGACGATCTGGCGATTGTCCGAGTCGCCGCCGTTGGCGCCGCGCGAAATCCACGCTGTGAAGGCCTGCTCGCGCAAATCGCGGCGGCTTGAATACGTGATGAAGCCTTCGACGCTGGACCGCGCCAGAGTGATCATCGCCTTGCCAGGCAACCCTGCGTCCGACGCCGTGCGCTTCGCCGCGTCGCGCATTGTCGCAGGAAGTCCCGCCAAATCGCGTTCGCCGTCGAGCACCAACCGCCATGACTGTTCGTCTTTCAGCACGTTCTGCATGAAAAGCGTGACCAGCCCGGCAAGCCGCGCGTTGATCGCCTTCACCCTTGACTTGGCGGCTGACGACAGGCGCGCGCCCGCTCGGACGAAAGCGAGGTGATGGCGCTCCAGCACGCGGCGGTCTTCGTCCGACAACTTCAGGCCATCGCCACGCGCGACGAGTTCGTCGATGCGGACAAAGAGGCGCTTGTCGAGCAGGATCTGCGACTCGTGCGCGGCGAAGCGTGGGGCCATGTCGCGGGCGATTTGCTGCAACTCCGGCGTCGAGTCGGTCGCTTCCAAATTGCTGAAAACGGACGCAACGCGCGACAGCACCTGGCCGCTTTTCTCGAGCGCGACGATCGTATTGGCGAAGGTCGGCTTCGCGCTGTTGGCGGCGATCTTCTGGATTTCGATTCGGTGCGCGCGAAAGGCCGCCTCCAGCGCCGGTTTGAAGTGTCGCGCCTCGACGCGATCGAACGGCGGCAACCCCCAGATCCCGTTCCAAGTCGACAGCAACGGATTTTTGGGAGACTTCGCGCGCGCCCGCGTGCGCTTGTCGGATTTCGCAGGAGTTTTGGAGAATCGAGTCTTCGGCGACGAAACGAACTGAACCATTGCGGTCCTCCCTTGCCCTTTTATACGGGCAAGTCGGCGCGGCGGCTCAAAAACCGCTGCAAAAACCGCAAAAAAAGCTGAAAGACCGGTTGGGGAGACCGGCCTTTCGCTTGGACGTCAGGGAGAGTTCGCGCCGCCTCGGCTGGGGAACCGCGGCGGGTCGGGGTCGCGTTGCCCGAAGCCCGGATCTTGAACTGTGGCCCCGGGGGGCTGGGGGGGCTGATAATCCAGAGCCGGTTGGTGGAACCGAACCTCAGGCAACGGTCTGAAAGATGCTTATCTATTGAGGCGGATTAAGGTCGCCATCGGGTCGCGATTTTGTCGCTGCGGAGGTATTTCGAAGCCGGCGATTCCACAATGCAAGCGGCGAATTTCTCGCTTCGCCGCTTGCCAAGCCGCGCGGTTGGCGCAATCCTCCTGATGCGATATGAGGGAGGCGCGATTGAGCGACTCGGACCCGATAAGTTTCCGCCGGCGCACTGAGCGGCTTGCCGCTCTATCGTCCGCGCCGGCCAGCTTCGAGACTGCACAGCGCGCCACCACGTTTGATCGCTCCGAATTGACCGCCATCCTCGACCTCTACGGCCGCAAAGTCGCGGCCGGCGCATGGCGCGACTACGCCATCGACCAGCGCTGCGACAAGGCCGTGTTTTCCGTCTTCCGCATGGCCAGCGAATTTCCGCTCTTTCGCATCGAGAAGGATCCGCGACTGGCGCGGAAGCAGGGCGCCTATAGCGTCGTGGCGCCCGGCGGCCGCGTCATGAAACGCGGCAACGATTTGCGTCGCGTGCTTGGCGTGCTGGAAGACCGTTTCGAGGTGGTCTCGGGCTAAAGGCCGGCGCCGATCCCTGGTCGCCACAGCAAAAAGGCCCCGAAAATCGGGGCCTTTCGCGTCTCAGAGGCGTTTGGGTCGCCGTGTTATTCGTCGCTCATGATGCCAAGCATATTCAGGATATGCACGAACAGCGTGACGAAGCTGCCGTAGAGCATGAACGCGCCGAAGATGGACGAGCGGTTTATGAATTCCTCGCCGCCTTCCTGCGCGCCGACCAGATACATGTTCTTGATCGACTGCGTTTCCCAGGCCGTGACGACCGAGAACAGCAGAACAACAATCGCGGAAATCGCGAAGCTGACCATCTTGCTCGTGCCCGGATCCGTGATCAGGAAGAAGCTCACGAGCATCGCGACGATGAGGCCGATCGACGCCATCGACAGGAAGCCGCCCCAGCCCGTCATGTCCTTTTTCGTCGTGTAGCCGACGACGCTCGTCGCGGCGAATGTGGCCGCAGCGATGAAGAACGCCTGTCCGACCAGACCGACTTTACCGGCCGACAGAAACGCGAACACCATCGGCGCAATCATCGCGCCCCACATGGCGCAGTAGAGCCAGTACGCGCCGTGCGCGACGACGGAGCTGCCCGAATAGAACAGCTTCTGCGCAAAAAAGCCGAGGCCGAGAACGCCGAAGAACAGCAACCATTTCAACGGACCCGACGCGATCGCGGCAAGCGCGGCCGGGCTGTTCATCAAAGCAAGCACCACAGCCGCGGTGCCGGCGAGGCCAAGGGCCATGTAGTTGTAGGTGCCGACCATGAACGACCGGAGGCCCTGGTCGACTGCGCCAGCCGTACGAGCGCCGCCCCGAGCGACGGCTGGGTTCGAATAGACTTCAGCCATGGAAATCGTGTCCTCTGTGCGTTCGGGCGAGCGTCGCCAGAACTTCGACAAGATATGCGTGCGCCGCGGCGTCCATTCAAGGCCCCGAGCCAACGAAATTACGTCTGTTTAGCCCGTTCTCAAAGTCGCCACGGCCGGGGCGCGCAGGATCGACCAGGTGCCAAGCCCGCCGAAGACGGCAATCAGTCCGCCCGCGACGACGAGCGTTTTAAGAACGGCGTTCAGAGAAAACACGAAATCAAGTTCCATGATCTGCGTGATAGCGACCCAAGCCATTGTGCTGCCTAGCAAAATGGCGACGAGTGCGGCGATCGCGGCAAGCAGCGCGTATTCGGCGGCGTGGGCGGCGAGGATTTGGCGCCGCCTTGCGCCGATCGTTTTGAGAATTACGGCTTCAAGCACCCGCCGCCGTTGGGCGGTGGCGAGCGCCCCCGCCAGCACCAGCGCGCCGGCGGCCAACGTCACGCTCCCGGCGGCCTCGACGGCGATCATGATCTTGGAGAATACCCGGTTGAACTGGTCGATGGCGTCACGGACGCGGATGGCGCTGACCGTCGGATAGGCTTTGCCGAGCGCCCGGGCGAGGTCGGCCTCCGCGGCCCCGGAGACGCCGTCCGGCAGCGAAATGGTCGCCAACAGATTGTGGGGCGCCGCAGCGAGCGTATTCGGCGAAAACACCATGACGAAATTGATGGCGAGGCTCTCCCACTTCACGTCGCGGAGGTTCGCGATTTTCGCTTCGATGTTTCGCCCAAGCACGTTGACGGTGACCATGTCGCCCACCGCAAGGCCGAGTTTGTCGGCGAGCTCGGCTTCAAACGACACCAGCGGCGGACCCGCGTAATCCGCCGGCCACCACGCGCCCTTGGCCACCGTGGAGCCTTCCGGAACGGCGGTCGCATAGCTCAGGCCGCGATCGCCGGAGAGCACCCATTGGGCGTCGGGCGGCGCCTTTACCTCTTCCACCGGCGCGTCTTTCAGTTTCACCAAACGTCCGCGCAGCATGGCCGCCTCCGTCAGCGCAGCGCCGGGGACTTTCGACGTCACGAAGTCCGCCAGTCCCGCATACTCAGCCTTCGGAACATCGAGCAGGAAGTAGTCCGGCGACGTCTCGGGCAATCGGCCTTTCAACTCATCGACAAGCGCCGCATTGGCCAACGCGACAGCGACGAGCAACGACAGGCCTGCGCCGAGCGACAGGATCACGGATCGCGTCAGGCCGTCCGGGGCGCCAATATTGCGCACCGCCAGCGCCAACGCCGGCGAACGCGGCCGCGGGGCGCGGCGCGCAAGTCGAGTCACCAGAACGCCAAGCGCGCTGAACACGGCAAGCATCGCCATCAGGCCGCCGCAGACGTAGAGCGCGATATATCGAGGCTCCGAGGTCAACAGCGCCAAGCCGACGAGCGCGGCGAGCGCAAGCGCCGCCAGACCCACGATCGCATTTCGCGGACGCCCCGAGGCCGCCTGCAGTTGATCGCGAAACAAAACGCTGGCGCGCACGGTTTCCGCTCGACCCAGTGGCCAAAGCGCGAACAGCAATGCGACGAGCACGCCATAGGACGCGGCGACGGCGATGCTCCTGAAAGATACATTGAACTCGGCGCGAACCGGGAGTGCGTCGCCGTACATTCGGTCGATCACGCCGGGAACCAAAACGCCCAGGGCAAGGCCGAGCGCGATGCCGATGGCCGTCATCGCCAAAATCTGCGCGAGAAAAAGGCCCATCACCTGCCGGCCTGTCGCGCCGATGCTGCGCAGCGTGGCGATGACCTTCACGCGCTTGTCGATGAAGGTCGCAACCGCGTTGGCGACGCCGACGCCGCCCACCATCAACGAGGCGAGGCCGATCAGAATCAAGAACTGCCGAAGGCGATCAAGCGTACGCGCAATCGACGGGTTGGGATCATGGCGATCGAGCGACGTGAAGCCCGCTTCGGGCAATCGCTGCTGTACGTCGGCGCGCAACGCCCTCATCGCCTCGCGGTCGCCCGGCGCATCGGGCGGCAGTTTGACCGCGTAGCGCCATCGGATCAACGTTCCGGGCTTGACGAGGCCGGTCGCCTCAAGCGTCTCGAGGGCGAGGAACAAGCGCGGTCCGTAGGTCAGCCGATCCGCAACGGCGTCCGGCTCGGACTTCAGCACGCCGCGGACCACAACCTCTGTTTCGCCGACGCGGATCGCGTCGCCGACTTTGACGCGAAGCCGCTCAAGCAGCATGGCGTCCGCCACGGCTCCGCGCGCGACGAGCGCCGAAGAAAAATCCGATCCATCCGCCAACTCCACGGCGCCGGCCAACGGATAGGCGGCGTCGACCGCCTTGAGTTCGACCAGCGCTTGATCGGCGCCGTCCCGCGTCCGCGCCATCGTGCGCATCGTCGCCGTTTCGCTGGTGCGGCCAAGGCCGTCCAACGTCGCGCGCTCCGCCGCCGTCGCGCGCACGTGCATCCGCGCGAATGTGGCGTCGCCGCCGAGCAGCGCTTCGCCCTGTTTGGCGAATCCCGCGCGCATCGCATCGGACAGCGCGCCGACGGCCGTGATCACCATCACGCCAAGCGCGAGGCACGCGACAAAAACGTAGAAGCCCTTGAGGCCGCCGCGGAGTTCGCGCAATCCGAGGCGCATCATCGTCGCGGCGCCGGCCGGCGACTTCGCGATCGGACGCGCGGCGGCTGTGAGCGTCGTCATGACCGCGCCGCCCGCAGCGCCGCCGCCGGCGCCTCGTCGGAGACAATGCGCCCGTCCGCCATGCGGATGACCCGGTCGGTCATCGCGGCAAGCCGCTCGTCATGCGTGACGAGCACGAGCGTCGCATTCATGCGTTCGCGCAGGCCGAACAACAGGTCAACGATCTGGCGGCCCGTCTTGCCGTCGAGATTGCCGGTCGGTTCATCGGCGAGTATCAGCCGCGGCTGACGGCTGAGCGCGCGAGCGATGGCGACGCGCTGCTGCTCGCCGCCTGAAAGCTCGGCCGGAAAGTGATCGACGCGGGCCGACAGGCCAACCTCGTCCAGCAACCGCCGCGCGACGTCGAAGGCGCCATCGGCGCCGGCAAGCTCCAACGGCAATGCGACATTTTCCAACGCCGTCATCGTCGGCACGAGGTGAAAGGACTGGAACACGATGCCCATTTCCGCGCCTCGGAAAACGGCAAGGTCGTCTTCGCCGAGCGCCTGGATTTCGCGGCCGCCAATTGCGATGCGGCCACGCGTCGGCCGTTCGAGGCCAGCCGTCACCATGAGCAACGACGTCTTTCCGGAGCCCGACGGCCCGACAATCGCCGCCGATTGGCCGGCGGCGATTTCAAGCGACACGCCGCGCAGAATGTCGACGGGACCGGCGCGGCTTGTTAGCGTCAGATCCACTTCGTCCAACCGGATGATGGGAGCAGCTGCCTTCGGATCGGGTCGATCTTGCATGGGTCTCACGGGCGTTGCGCAGAAATGCGGCCGAACGAAAATGCGTTGAAGGTTGAGGTTGCTTCACACTTGTCGGGCGAAACTGAAATCTCTACGTGTCGATTCGTTGTTTTGGCGGATGCGTGAGGCGGAACCATGAAGGCGACAATTAAGCGTTTGGCGCCGATCGCCGCCGCCGCGGCGCTGATTTTGACAGTCTCAATGGGCGCCGTCCGCGCTGCGCCTACAGTCCAGCCAATTTCGATCGTTGCGTTTGGCGACAGCCTGACCGCCGGATATCAACTGCCGGCCAGTCAGTCATTCCCCGTCCAACTCCAAATGGCGCTTGAGGCGCGGGGGCACAAGGTCCAAGTGGTCAATGCCGGCGTTTCCGGCGACACCACGGCGGCGGGGCTGGAACGCCTGGAGTGGACGCTGCAGTCGGGCGCCGATGCAGTCATTCTGGAACTCGGCGCCAATGACGCCCTGCGCGGGGTCGATCCGAACGTAACGCGCGCCAATCTCGACAAGATGCTGACGATCATCGCCGCCAAGGGCGCCGACGTGCTGATCGCCGGCATGAAAGCGCCCGGCAATTGGGGCAACGCTTATCAAAACGATTTTGACGCGATCTTCCCCGATATCGCCAAGGCGCACAACGCGGCGCTCTACCCGTTTTTTCTCGACGGCGTGGCGCTGAACACGGCGCTCGTCATGCCGGACGGCCTGCACCCAACCGGCAAAGGCGTCGCCGAAATCGTCACGCGCATTCTGCCGAGCGTCGAAACGCTCATCAAGAAGGTCGCCGCGCGGAAAGCCGCCGCCAATTGATTGCCGCCACAGTTTTGATCGAACGGTTTTGTCATGCCGCGCTTGTTCTCCGCCATCGAAATTCCTGATGACGTGCGCGACGAACTCTACCGCCTGCATCAGCCGCTTCCCGGCGCGCGTTGGATTTCCAAGGCGTTCTACCATTTGACGCTGCGTTTCGTCGGCGACGTCACGCATTCTCAAGCGCGGGAGTTCGCCGCCAATCTGGCCGGCGTCGAGTGCAACGCCCTGGAACTGACGATCCTTGGGCTTGGCGCCTTTGGCGGCGACGATCCGCGATCGGTCTGGGCCGGCGTTGCGCCGTCGCCGCCGCTCGACGAATTGGCCCGCGCGCACGATAAGGCGGCGCGCGCCGCGGGCTTGGCGATCGACAAGCGTAGTTTCAAGCCCCACGTCACGCTGGCGCGCCTGAAAAATTCCAACGCGGAGGCCGTCGCCAAATTCTTGACGCGCTACAGCGGCTATCGCTCGGAGCCCTTCTTCGTGTCGCGCACCGTATTGATGTCGTCGCGGCCGGGCGGCGGCGGCGGCCCTTACGGCGTCGTCGATAGTTTTCCGCTACGCGGCGGCGTTGATTTCGGCGACGAGTACGATCGAGCTTGGTGACGCGCGGACATCCGTCAGATCGTAACGACAATCTTTCCTTTCGACTCGCGCCGTTCCAAGATCGCGAGCGCCTTGGCGATATCGGCGAGCGGGAATATCGTCGGCGGCTGAGGCTTCAAGCGCCCGGACGCAATCCAGTCGAGGACTTGGCGCATCGCGTGCGCATGGCGGGCGGGATCGCGCCGCACGGATTCGCCCCAAAACACGCCGGCCGCCTCGGCGCCTTTGAGCATCAACAGGTTCAACGGAATTCTCGGAATGTCGCCCGACGCAAATCCGACGACAAGAAATCGGCCGCCCCAGGCCAGCGACCGGATCAAGGCCTCCGACGCATCGCCGCCGATGCAATCGTAGACGACGTCGGCGCCGCGCCCGCCGGTCAACGTCTTGATCGCGTCCTTCAGCTCGGCGCCGCTTGCAAGCGTCGTCGCGTCCGCCCCACAGGCTGTTGCGATTGCGGCCTTGTCCGCCGACGACACGACGGCAATGACGCGTGCGCCGGAAGCCTTCGCAATCTCCACTGCTGCCTGTCCCGCGCCGCCGGCGGCGCCGGTCACGACCGCGGTTTCCCCGCGCTGCAATCGGCCGCGCTCCAGCAGCCCATGCATCGCCGTGCCGTAGACGACCGACACGCCGGCGGCCGCCAAGTCGGAAACGGCGTCGGGTATCGACGTCGCCGCTGTGGACGTCACGGTGACGACCTCGCGGGCGCCGCCCCAGTTGACATAAGCCATCGCCCGCGCGCCGACGTCGAAACCCGCCGCGCCCGGCCCGATCGCAACGACCCGCCCGGCGACTTCCGCTCCGGGAGAAAACGGCAAATCGGGCTTGAACTGATATTTGCCGCGCGTCAGCAGCGTGTCGGCGAAATTCAGCCCGACGGCGGCGACCCGCAGCAAAATCTCGCCCGGACCCGCTTCCGGCGCCGGTACGTCGACGATCTCCAGGCCCGCCGGTCCATCGAGGCTCTTGCATAGAGCCGCCTTCATGTGCTGCCTCCCGCCATGAGCGGCGCACCGGCGCGGCCCGGGGCATGCTTAGCCGGGACGCGCGCGGCCGCCAACCGGCAAGGCGACCTGTGACCTGGACTTCCGCAAACCGATGACGCGCACGACGACCAGCTGGCCGCCGACCGCCAAGGGCTACTTCGCCATCGGCGCGGAGCGCATGTCGAAGTCGTTGAACCTCGGCAATTTGATGCGCTCGGCGCACGGCTTTGGCGCGGCGTTCACCTTCACCGTGGGCGCGACCTACAAAGCGTTGGAGGCGCACGCCGACACATCGAAGAGCCAACAGCATCTTCCGCACTACAACTGGGCGACTTTGGACGATATGGCGTTGCCGAGCGGGTGCAAGTTGATCGGAGTCGAGCTGTTGGATTCAGCCATCGATTTGCCGAGCTTTCGCCATCCGTTGCGCGCGGCGTATGTGCTTGGTCCGGAAATGGGCTCTTTGTCCGCCCCGCTGCTCGCGCGCTGCGACGATGTGGTCAAGATACCGACGCGCTTTTGCGTCAATGTCGCTATGGCGGGCGCGATCGTGATGTATGACCGTGTGAAGTCGCTGGCCCGTTTCGCAGACCGGCCGATCGGAGAAGGACGACAGTGAAAGCGCCGGCGCGTCTCTGCGCGTGCATCGCCGTTGCAGCCCTGCTCGCCTGTGCGGTCGCGCCGGCAGGGGCAGAGCCAATCGTCGAACGCGCGGAAGCCTTTGGCGTTTGGACGCTGTACGCCGATAAAGAAACCCCGCATCAGTTTTGCTTCGTCACTAGCGAGCCGAAATCGACGGCGCCGTCGGCCGCGTCGCGCGACGCGCCCCGCGCCTACATTTCCGCCTGGCCGAAGGACGGCGTGAAGTCAGAGGTGAGCTTTCGCATGGGCTTTCCCGTCAAGGCCACGACGCCGGGCGCGGCGCGCATTGACGCTGCGAGTTTCGCGCTGTTCGGCGCCAAAGACCGCATCTACGTCTCGGACGCGACGCAAGAGCTGAAACTCGTCGAGGCCATGCGCAAGGGCGATGAAGTGACAATCGAAGCGACGTCGGAACGCGGCACCGTCGTCACGGATACCTATGCGCTCAGCGGCCTCGGTCAGGCGTTGCAGAAGCTGCGCGACGTTTGTTTCTGATGGCCGGCTAATCGCGACGCTTGGTGCGCAGATGCACGTAGAGAGCGCCGTCGCCGCCGTGCTGGATCGCGGCTGGCGTATAGCTGACGACGACGACGCGCAGGTCGGGTTCTTCGAGCCAACGCGGCACATTGCGTCTGAGGACGCCGCGATCGCGGCCGCCAGCCCCGTCAAATGAACGATGCTCGTCGCTATTCGCGATCTTGCCCTTGCCCGTGATGACGAGAACCCAGCGCTGACCCTTGCTTTGGCAGCGACGGAGAAAAGCGACCAGCGCCGCATGCGCTTCGTCCTGGCGCATACCATGGAGGTCGATGCGGGCGTCGATCTCGACGCGGCCCGAACGAATCTTGCGGTTCTCGTTGCGATCGAACGCGGCGAGCGGCGGCGGCGCTTTACGCGGCGCCGGAGGCGGCTCAGGGCGCACGATAGTCGGCTTCTTTATCGGCGCGGGACGCTCGGGCGCCGACGACTTGACGGCAGCGCGCGGCGAGACGGCAGGATCGCAGGGCGCATCCAGCGCCGGATGCACGCGGGATTTGCGTCGCTTCAACGGCTCTATGGACTGCGCCGTATGCGACCATACGCCAGCGTCATCGTCGTCGTCGTCGAGATGTTTGCGCCCGCCTTTGCCCGCCGGCCGTTTCACGGCTGCGGACTTGCGTGGGCTTGCGCCAAAGCAGCGTCGCGCGGCAGCAGCGCGAAGAAACGCCCGGGGTGCTTGGTGACGCCGGCCACGCGGCCGGCCTGATCGCCCGAGCCGAAGTAGATGTCGCCTCGTTCCGGACCTTTGATGGCGGATCCCACGTCCTGCGCAATCATCAAGCGATTGAAGCCGTCTTGTGAGGCGGCGCTCTTGCTTGCGTGCTTCAAGCTCGGCGACGACACATAGATCGGCGTGCCGATGGCGTGGAACGCCGTGTCGACGGCGAGGCTGCGCCCGACTTGCAGCTGGATGTTCAATGCGCCCATGGCGCCGCCCGCTTCAGCGCCCTTGAGTTCCCGAAAGAACACGTACGACTGGTTGGCCCACATCACGGGCTCGGCCCGCTTTCGATCGGCTTTGAGCCACGCGCTCAAGGATTTGAGCGACATGTCGTCGGGCTTGATTTCGCTTTTCTCGATCAGATGCCGGCCGATCGATGTGTAGGGGTAGCCGTTTTTGCCGTCGTAGGTGATGCGGATTTGCTCGCCGCTCGGAAGTTCGACGCGCGCCGAGCCTTGGATCTGCATGAAGAAGACGTCGACGGGGTCCTTGAAAAACAGCAACTCGAGGTTCTGGCCTTTAAGCGCGCCCTGGTCGATTTCAGCGCGCGTCACATAGGGTTTGAGGCCATCGGCCGTCTGGCGCATGTGCGTGAATTGATGGCTCTTGGCGCCGCGCTCGCTCTCGGCGACGACGTTCACGAGGTCGGGGGGACGGCGATAGACGGGAGTTTGATAGGTCGCGTCGGCGACGCGAGAGCCTTTCACGAGTGGTTCGTAATAGCCGGTCAGCAGACCGTTGCCGGCATCGTGCAAAACGGCATGAGGCGTAAAATGCGCCTCAAAAAACGCGCGGGCGCCGGCGCGTGTCTGGTGCGGCGTATCCTGCGCCGTGCGCAGCGCGAGTTCACAAACGTCGAGGAGCGCCAGTGGCGGCGGTTTGGCGGCGGTCGTCGCGACTGTTCGCACCGCGTTCAGGACAGGCTTGCAGGACCCGATGAACGCCTTCCACGCAGCCAAGTGATCGTCGCTCTCCCAGCCTGGAAGCTCGGCGAAGGAACTAGGTTCGAACGTGACGGCCGTGGTCGTCATGGTTTGACGCGGGAGCGAGGGTTTCAGGGCGACGGACTGCACGGACCCTAGCGTTGCCGGCGGCGCGCCCGCCGGTCCCGCCGTGGCCGATCCGCAGTGTACAAACAGCACGCCGGCTAGCGCCAGCAACGGCGACGCAAAAAGCCGCCGGACGGGCTTCCCCGTCCTCCAAAATCCCTGTCTCAAGCGGCTTAGCCCCCGGCGCTGCGCTATAGACCCCCGCCGACGTCAACCGTCGGCGCAAAATACCGCCGTCGGCCAAGCCCCCCGGCCCAGCCGCAAGCGAAGCAGCACTGTGACCTAATTCGGCGCCTGTGTCGCCACCAATCGCCAGTTCGGATCGGCAAGCGCTTTGGCGCTCGAGACGTCGCGACTGAAGGTCCAGATGTCGGTGACATCCTTGATCTTTTGCGGGTCGCCGGCGATGACGTCGCCGGCCCGATCGTGGGTTGCCGTGATCAGTTCGCTGACGAACCGGACGGTCAGAAGCGCGACGCCGCCCTTGAGTTCGGCCTCGAGAATGTCCGCCTTCTTGAGGCCAACGAACTGCTGCTCGATTTTTTCGCCGCGCAGTTCGCGCTCGCCGATCGCGGCGACGAAGCCGTCGTAGACCTCTCGGCTCAGCAGATCCTTCAATTGCTTCTTGTCGCCCTCGGCAAACGCCGACACGATCATCTCGTAGGCGCGCGATGCGCCCTGCAAAAACGACTCGGGATCGAACGCCTTGTCGACGGCGACGATTTCAAGCAGTCCGTCGGTGACGGAGGGATCGAAGGCGGGATAGGCTTTGACGCGGGCTGCGGCGTCGGCCGCATCGTCGACCGGCTTGGCCGTCTCTCCGCCGTCGCGATCGCGACGCGGTAGCGTGATCACGTCCGCGCCCTTGGCTTCCGGCGCCGCCGCGCGCGCTTCGCGTTCGCGCGTCTTCAGGCGCTCAACGCGCGCGTCGTCCTCGTCGGTGCGCTGACCAAGCACATTCCTGAGCTTCAGGATCGCGACGGCGGCGACGATCAACGAAATAAGCGTAATAAGATCGAACTGGCCATTCATTCGGTTCGGCTTTCTGGCAGGCGGAACGGCGGCCTTGACGGTCGAACGCGACGGCCGCGATCTCGACTATCTAAGCGCGCCATGTCGCATATGGAAGCCTTACGGCAATTTCGACGCAATTGCACGGGTGACGCGCAAGGCTTGAGGCCTTCGCGACAATGATTCACGCCTTGATTCGGTCCGGCCCGTGGCTGTTCTCCACGGCAAGGGTTATGATTTCGGCAAACTCAGGCGCTTCAATGTCTCAAACCGTGCGACTAGCCGTCCTTCTCGCATTCGCGGCCGTGCCGCTGCTCGAAATCGCCGTCCTGATCCGCGTCGGGCAGGCGATCGGCTTCTGGCCGCTTGCGTTGATCGTGATCGCGACGGCGGCGCTCGGCGTCGCCGTCATTCGGCGCGTTGGCCTCGCCATGTTCCGCGGCGCGCTCGACGGCATCGGCGCCGGCCGCGATGGACTGGAGCCGCTGCTTGACGGATTTCTGCAGGTGACGTCGGGAATGCTGCTGATCTTTCCCGGCTTGCTGTCGGACGCGGTGGGACTGCTTTTGCTCGCCCCTCCCGTGCGGCGCCAGGTGATCGCCAGCGGAATGTTGAAAGCTTTCGGGCCCGCCGCTGCAGGTTTCGATCCTTTCGCGACCGACGCTCGGAAACCCGGCGACGCTTGGCGGCAAGAACGCGACGACGACGGCGTCACGATCGAAGGCGAATACGAGCGGATCGCGGAAGAGCCGATCCGGCAAGACAAGGCGCTGCGCCGCCAAAATCAGCGTCGATAGACGCTGAGCGGGGTCGATTGCGCGGGCAGGGACGCCGTGCTAGCGCAGCCGGGCCTAAACGGAGGACGATGCAATGGCGGACGCGAACAACGGCAAAAACGGCTCAGGCGAAGCGGCAAACGCCGCAGCCGCGCAACCGCAGCCGATCCAAGCCAAAATCGTCAGCCAGTACCTGAAAGATCTCTCCTTCGAGAACCCGAACGTCCGAAAGCTGATTACGAGCGCCGGCGACCAGCCGAATCTGAAGGTCGAGGTCAACGTCAACGCCAATCGCATCGACGGCGATCTCTTTGAGAGCGCAATCGAGTTGAAGGCGACGGCCGTGAACAACATCGGCACCATCTATGTGCTCGAAACCGTTTACGCCGGCGTCTTCAAGGTCGAGAAAATTCCGGAGCAGGCGCTCGAGCCCTTCCTGCTGATTTCCGGACCGACGATGATCTTTCCGTTTCTGCGCCGCCTTGTCGCCGACGTCACGCGCGAAGGCGGCTATCCCCCGCTTTTGCTGGACCCGATTGATTTCGCCGGGCTCTATTTCAGCCGCAAGACGGAAAAGGGCGCGGCGGAAAAAGCCAACGCATAGCCGCGTCGAAGCGCGCCTGGTCACTCATCAGGCGCGCCCGGCCAATGCTTCAACCAAATCGCTTTCGCGCCGAGCCCGCCGATAAAGGCGCGATGGTTCGCAACATCGTCGCGCGTGAGACGCGACGGCAATGGTTCGGCGCGCGTCTTAGCCGTTAGCCGCCTCCCGCCCTTCCGTGACGCCGAAGCCTCGCCAGCTCTTTCGCTTTGAAGGCCCAGCGCCGCCTGACGTTCGCCAAGCAATTCGACGTACACCTGCGCCAGCAAGAGGCTGTCGATGATCGCGCCGTGTTTGTCGCGTCGCGAGGCGTCGATGCCGTAACGCTTGCACAAGGCGTCGAGGGAATTGGGGCCGGCGGGATGCTTGCGCCGCGCCAGCGCCAGCGTGTCGACGACGCGGTCGAATTCGAGCGGCTTCAGCCCGGCGCGCTCCAACTCGAAATTGAGAAACCCGACGTCGAAAATCGCGTTGTGAATGACGAGCGGGTCATCACCGATGAATTCGAGAAACGGCGGCGCGATGGCTGCAAACAGCGGCTTGCCCTTCAAGGAATCCGTGGTGATTCCGTGGATCGCCTGCGCCTCCGCCGGCACCTCGCGTTCGGGGTTGATGTAGACGTGAAAATCGCGTCCGGTTGGAATCCGATTGAAAATCTCAACACAGCCGATCTCGATCAGCCGATCGCCCTTTCGGGGATCGAGGCCCGTGGTTTCGGTGTCGAGGATCACTTCGCGCATCGATCGTCGGCTCCCCTTGTCAGGTCATCGCCAATGCGCGTCGAACGCGGAAGCGGACCAGCCCTCTAGGGCGGCGACTATGGCATCGATTTGCCGGTTGCAGTCCTCAACCGAACCGGCGCCGTCCACAACGAAATCAGCGCGGCGACGCTTTTCGGCGTCCGGCGTCTGACGCGCCAAAATAGCGTCGAGTTTCTGCGCCGTCATCCCCGGCCGCTGAAGCGCACGGCGGCGTTGTACGACGGGATCGGCGCTGACAACTATGACGACATCGACCAGCGCATCGGCGCCGCTTTCGAACAGCAGCGGGATTTCGAGCACGGCTATCTCTGCGCCGTTGGCTTGAGATTGGCGCAGGAACGCGCGCTCATGCGCGCGAACCGCAGGATGGACGATGTGTTCAAGGCGGCGGAACCCGTCGGACGACGCAACGAGCGCGGCGGAGAGCTTGACGCGGTCGACGCGGCCTTCGACCGTCACGCCGGGAAACGCGCCGTCGATCGCCGCCGCCAAAGGCCCCTCATAAAGCCGGTGCACCTCTGCGTCGGCGTCAAAGACGGGCGATCCGAGGCTGCGCAAGCGCGCAGCCGCCGTCGATTTTCCCATGCCAATCGATCCCGTGAGGCCGACGATCAACATCGCCGCCCCTCGATGTCGCGAGCGACGAGATCAAACAGTTCCGGAGTGACTTCGGGTCTAATGCCGAACCACTTCTCAAAGCCCGGGGCCGCCTGGTGCAGCAACATGCCAAGACCGCCGATCGTCTTCAGGCCGCGCGCCTTCGCTGCTTGTAGAAACGCCGTCTCCAGTGGAACGTAGACGAGATCGGCGACGACGCAGCGCGCGGGCGCGCGATCAAACGCAATCGCGGGATCGCCCACGCCGTTCATGCCGAGCGTCGTCGTATTGACGATCGCCGCTGCGCCGGAAATGAGGTCGTTGCGATCCGACCACGGATGCGCCGTAACGAACGAGCCGAAGTGCCGCGCCATGTCGTGCGCGCGCTCGACTGACCGATTGACGACGCGCACGTCACGACGCCCGGCTTGCAGAAAACCATAGGCGACGGCCCGCGCCGATCCGCCGGCGCCGAGGATGACGATCGCCCCATCGCTTTCTCGCCACTGCGGCGCGGCTCGATCGAGGTTGGCCATGAACCCGTAGGCGTCGGTGTTCGCGCACGCGAGTTTGCCGTCTTCAACCCAGAGCGTGTTGGCCGCGTGCACCGCGACGGCGGAGGCGTCGCGGACATCCGCCAATTGATAGGCGGCCTCCTTGTGCGGCACTGTCACGTTGCAACCTGCAAGACCGCGAGACGCTAGAGATTTCAGAAATTCCGTCAGCGCTTCAGCCGGCACGGGTTCGCGCGTGTAGGCGCCGTCGACGCCGTAGAGCTTCAGCCAGTGGCCGTGGATGAGCGGCGAGCGCGAGTGCGCGATGGGCCAGCCGATGACGCAGGCGCATTTCATGACAACACGAGACCCTGGCGGCGCAACTCGGCGAGAAGCGGCAACAGCGGCATGCCGAGGATCGTGAAATAGTCGCCTTCAATGGCGTCGAACATCTGCACGCCCAATCCTTCAAGTTCGTAGCCGCCAACCGTCGTCAGAGCGCGGGACCCCATTCGGGACAGATAGTGGCCCAGGAATTCGTCGGAGAAACGCCGCATTGTCAGCTGCGCAGAATCGATCGTCCGCCACACAACGACATCGTCGCGCGCCAGCGCCGCGGCCGAGACGAGTTCATGGGTGCGCCCGCGCAGACGGTCAAGCACGTCGCGGGCGTCGGCCAGCGTTTCCGCCTTCGAGAAGAGGCGCGATCCCAGCGCCAGAACCTGATCGGACCCGATGGCCAGCGCGCCGGGATGCGCGCGCGCCACAGCAAGAGCCTTTTCAGCGGCAAGGACCGCGGCCACGTCCGCGGCTTCGACGCAATCGTTCTCGGCCGTCATTGCCGCGCGAATGTGCGCTTCGTCGACGTCGGCAGGAATGATTTCAAACGTGAGGCCGCTCGCCTCCAACATCGCGCGGCGCGCAGCGCTGGCGGACGCAAGGATGAGGCGCGGCGCGTCAGCCATTCGGGCGCTCGACGTCCGGTTTGGCGCCAGTCTTGCGATCTTGCAGCAACTTCAGGATCATCGTCGACGTTTCCTCAATCGACCGGCGCGTCACGTCGATGATCGGCCAACCGTGCTGCGCGGCGATTTTGCGCGTGTAGGCGATCTCCGCGGTGATCGCATCGCGGTCCACATAGCTGTCGAGATCGCGATCCGCCATCAGCACGGCGCGGTTGCGGCGCACGTCGGCGATCCGATCGACGTTGGCCACAAGGCACACGACAAATGCGGTATGCGGTTCGAGCAGCTGCTCGGGTAGCGCAACGCCCGGCACCAACGGGAGATTTGTCGTTTTGTAGCCGCGTTGGGCGAGATAGAGCGATGTCGGCGTCTTGGACGTTCGGGAAATTCCGAGCACGACGATATCCGCGTCGCTGAGATTATCGGGAAACCGGCCGTCATCGTGCGCCATGGTGAAATTCATCGCGTCGATGCGGCGAAAATAGTCGGCGTCGAGGACATGCTGGCCCGCAACCGTCGGCGTCTGCGGCGCGCCAAGATAGCTTTCAAAGAGCTGCATGATCGGTTGCATGACGGCGAGGCACGGAATTTTCAGCGCCTTGCAGTGGTCTTCCAAAGCATCCGCAAGCACCCGGTTGACGATCGTATAAAGCACCATGCCAGGTTGCTTCTCGATGTCGGCCAGCACCCGCGTCAGCTGGCGTTGCGTGCGCACCAACGGATGGATGTGCTCGACGGCGCGCACCATCTGATACTGGACGGCGGCGGCCTTCGCGACGGCGGCTAATGTCTCGCCGGTCGAGTCGGACACAAGATGCATATGAAAAAGACTGGGCTCACTCATCAAAGGTCCTGTGTGGCGGCGGCCCTCAGGGCTGTTCAAAACCGCGGCGTTATCCCAGCGCCATCGTCACGCCCGAACGGTTGAGAGAACAACCTGCCTTATTCGGATGTGTTTGCCCACACCAGCGCCGCCGTGAATGGACTTTTGCAACAAGCGCCTGTTCCGACGGATGGGCGCGCTTTCCGCTTCCTGCCCAGCGCTTCTCCCCATGCTGTTCCATCAGAGCCCTTCAACACAGGCGGCCCAACGAATTGACATCAAACGCGGCTTTGCCGCTATTGCGTTGCGCGCCGTAAACCGCCTAGACCTCGTGTCGATAAGGCTCAGCGTGGGACGAGCTGTGCGGAAGCCCTGGATAACCAGCGATCCCCGTTTACCATGTCCCTAAGAGTCAAAACAAAAACGTTCAAAAACCTTGTCGAAGTAGTGAAGTGAAGGGGAGCCTGTGCGTGCAGAACTCGGACGTCGCTGCTGAGGATCGACGGTTTCTGGCCCCCTTTCGCGGACGCGCGCTGACGCCGCCGCCGATCTGGCTGATGCGCCAGGCCGGACGCTATCTGCCCGAGTATCGCGCGACGCGACGTGAAGCCGGCAGCTTTCTCGATCTCTGCTACAATCCAAAATTGGCCGCCGAAGTGACGTTGCAGCCGATCCGGCGTTACGGATTCGACGCGTCGATCCTGTTTTCCGATATTCTGGTAGTGCCCGACGCGCTTGGGCAAACGGTGTCGTTCAACGAGGGCGAAGGCCCGCGTCTGGACCCGATCAGAGAGCTTGCGGGCCTTGCCCGACTCGACCTATCGAAGACCGCCTCGAAGTTTGCGCTCGTCTGGGAAACGGTGCAGCGGCTTCGCGAAGGGTTGCCGTCGGAAACGGCGTTGATCGGATTTTGCGGCGCGCCGTGGACCGTCGCCACGTACATGGTCGAAGGGCGCGGTTCGACGGATCAGGGGGAGGCGCGGGGCTGGGCGTATCGCGATCCGGACGGGTTCCAGAACCTCATTGACGTGTTGACCGAGGCGTCGGTCGAGTATCTGAGCGGCCAAGTCAAGGCCGGCGCCGACGTGCTGCAAATTTTCGACAGCTGGGCGGGAAGTCTGGCGGAAGGGGAATTTTCGCGGTGGGTGATCGCGCCGACGAAACTCATCGTTTCGGCGCTGAAGAAACGCCATCCCGGCGTGCCGATTTTGGGTTTTCCGCGCGGCGCCGCGATCCATCTCGAGTCATTCGTCGCGGAAACGGGCGTTGACGGCGTCAGTTGCGATACCTCTTGCCCATTGGGCGTGATGCGCAACGTCGCGCGGCGCGGAACCGTCGTGCAGGGCAATCTCGATCCGCTGCTGCTGGTCGCCGGCGGCCCGGCGCTCGAAGCGCGGACGAGCGAAATCGTCGACGCCATGCGTGGGCTCCCGTTCATTTTCAATCTTGGCCACGGCATCGTGCCGGAAACGCCGCCCGAACATGTGGCCCGCTTGGTCGCCGCCGTGCGCGGAGCGCGCTAGCGCGATGGCGGGTTCTCCATCGGTTAGCGCGTCAAGCGGGGCGGCAGCCGGCAAACGCGCCGCGATGGCGCTCGCCGCAACAGTCATGGCGACGTCGGCAACGATCGCCGTGTTCGGCGACGCCGCGTATCTCTGGATCAAAGCCGTGCATGTCATCGCCATCATCGCGTGGATGGCGGGGCTTCTCTATCTGCCGCGGCTCTTCATCTACCACTGCGACGCGCCGCAGGGCTCCGTGCAATCCGAGACGTTCAAGGTCATGGAGCGACGTCTGCTGACGATCATCATGACGCCGGCGATGGTCATCGCGTGGGTCTTGGGCCTGTGGCTGGCCTATTCCGGCGGTCATCTGGCGTCAGGCTGGTTCTATGCAAAACTCGCGCTGGTTCTGGCGCTTTCCGCGACGCACGGACAGTTTGCGGCCGCCGTGCGCGCCTTCGCCGAGGACCGAAACGACCGGGATGCGCGCGGCTGGCGCATGATCAACGAAATCCCCACCCTGCTGATGATCGGCATCGTGATCCTGGTGATCGTGAAGCCATTTTGACGGTTTGCAGTCGCGCTGCGATCTGTTATCTTCTCGGCGTTCCGGATCGGATCGATACACCCCTTCGCGTCCGCATCGGCAGGCTGGCGAACCGCCGGCTATCAGCATCATGGCAGGGCGCCCGCCTTGTCGCTGCCCGCCAGAACGTCATCTCCCCACCCTACCACTTCGCCGCGTCTGACGTGGCCATCGGAGTTTTTCAATGAAGGACATGAAGCTCGAAGACTTGAAGCGGAAATCCCCCGCCGAGCTCGTCACATTCGCCGAGGAGGCCGGCGTCGAAAACGCCTCCACCATGCGCAAACAGGAATTGATGTTCGCGACGCTGAAACAGCTCGCGGCACAGGACACCGAAATTTCAGCCACAGGCGTCGTCGAGGTGCTACAGGACGGCTTCGGCTTCCTGCGCTCGCCGGAAGCGAATTACCTGCCTGGCCCAGACGACATCTATGTTTCGCCGTCGCAAATCCGGCGTTTTGCGCTTCGAACCGGCGACACGGTCGAAGGCCAGATCCGCTCGCCAAAAGACGGCGAACGCTATTTTGCGTTGCTCAAGGTTTCGCAAATCAACTTCGAAGAGCCGGAAGCGACGAAGCACAAATCGCACTTCGATAACTTGACGCCTCTCTATCCGACGAAGTGGCTCAAGCTCGAAATCGAAGACCCGACCATCAAGGATCTCTCGCCGCGCGTCATCGATATTGTGGCGCCGATCGGCAAGGGGCAGCGCGCGTTGATCGTCGCGCAGCCGCGCACCGGCAAGACGGTGCTCTTGCAGAACATCGCGCACTCGATCACGGCCAATCATCCCGAGTGCTATCTGATCGTGCTGCTCATCGACGAACGGCCCGAAGAAGTCACCGACATGCAGCGCTCGGTCAAAGGCGAGGTGATCTCGTCGACCTTCGACGAGCCGCCGTCGCGGCATGTGCAAGTCTCGGAAATGGTCATCGAGAAGGCTAAGCGTCTCGTTGAGCATAAGCGGGACGTCGTCATCCTGCTCGACTCGATCACGCGCCTCGGTCGCGCCTACAACACCGTGGTGCCGTCATCCGGCAAGGTGCTGACGGGCGGCGTCGATTCAAACGCGCTGCAACGCCCGAAGCGCTTTTTCGGCGCGGCGCGCAATATCGAGGAAGGCGGCTCGCTGACGATCATCGCGACGGCGCTCATCGACACCGGCTCGCGCATGGACGAAGTGATCTTCGAAGAGTTCAAGGGCACCGGCAACTCGGAAGTCGTGCTCGACCGCAAGGTCTCCGACAAGCGCGTGTTCCCGGCGATCGACATCGCGAAATCCGGCACGCGCAAAGAAGACCTGCTCGTGCCGAAGGATCAGCTCAAGAAGATGTACGTGCTCCGCCGCATCCTCAATCCGATGGGCACGCAGGACGGCATCGAGTTCCTCATCGACAAGCTGCGCTCGACGAAAACCAACGGCGAGTTTTTCCAGCAGATGAATACGTGACCGCAGTCGTCGCTAGTTTCACGTGAAAACGAGGCCGCGATCGAAGTCGATCGCGGCCTCGTCTGCTTTCAGCATCGCCGTCTCAGAACGGCGACGCTCAACCCAGCGCCCGCGACGCCTCGATATGTCGCTGCACGCCGGCCTTGTCGTTGACGTCAGCCATTTCGAGCGTCGCGTCGTCGACGTGCTTCTCGGTTGAGCTGCCGGCGTAAGCGGGGCTCAGGATGTCGAGGATCGTCGGCAATCCGCTCTCCCGATTCGCGCGCCACCAGCCTTCGGCGACGACGCCCTTCTCGCGATACTCGGGATCGCGCGAGAGCACCTCATGCAAATCCTTGAGCTTGTAGTGCGGCACCGACGCATAGAGGTGATGCGGCAGGTGATAGTCCATGCCCCACGGATAGACGGCGTAACGGAGGAGCGGATTTCTTTCGAGAACGATGCGCGTGTTCGTCAGTTTGCCGCGATCGGCGTTGCCGTGCTGCAGCCATTCTCGGAGGATCATGAAGAGCGGGAACGTTGTAAACAGCGGAAGCAGCCATAGCAGACCGTAGTAGGCCCAGGCGTGCACGCCGGTTGCGTATTCGATGGCGCTCAACAGGCCGTAGACGACGCCGAGCCATGTCATGCGGCCGATAGCCGTCGCCCGATGCGAAATCACCGGATCGATCTTGCTCTTCGGAAAATGGCCGTCCGGGATCGCGAGGTAGTAGATCGTCACCGCCGTCCACATGGCGATCACGGCGACGAACGCAGCAAGGGGGCGGCCAGCCAGGATCAACACGATGGCGGCGGCCGGCGCGCCGACGGCGAACAGCACGCCGTTGCGGATCGCCCAGGCGGAACCCTTGCGGGTCGTATCCGCATAGGGGTTGGTGTCGACGCCGATGGCCGAATACTTGGCGCGCGCGATGATGTAGCGGACGGTATTCGGGAGCCAAAGCAGTTTCAGAACCGCCCATGCGAAGTCGAGATGCGCGACGGGGAAGTCGAGCCAGTGACCGCTCTCCTTGGCCTGGTCGAAATTGGGATCGCGTTCGGGATCGTTGACGAACTGATGATGCGCGAGGTGGTGCAGGCGGAACGCGTACGTCGAGGTGTAGATCGGAAACGCCGCCAGCCAGTCGGACGCGAGTTCGCTGAAGCGGCGATTGGCGAACAGCATGTAATGCGTGCCTTCGTGGATCGCGCCGCCAAGCTGATGCTGGGAAGCGCCGATGACGAGCACCGCGATCGCGACTGTCGGGATCGACCACCACGCCGACATCTCTCCTGCCGCGACGGCTGAGAGCGACAGCGCTGCGGCGCCGATCGTTACGGCCATGACGGCGTAGACGACGCCGAGATGCCAAAGGTTGGTGACGTTGTCGCGCTCTTTGAGTTTCTGAATTTCGCCCACGCCAAATCGCGACCGGCGGGTTTCAGCGCCATCGCCGGCGTGGGCGGTCGCGCGCAGGTTGGCCGCGTGAACGTTCATAACTCAACCTCCTTGGGCTTCGGCGCGCGGACGCGGTCCTTCAAGCCGCCGGCGCAACGCTAAACTCAAATCATATGTTTGAGCGGTCAAGCCTTTCAAAGACGTAAACCATTAGGTGTTTCGAAGGCTTGAACGTCTGGCCACAGATAGACGCATGAAAACCCCATCGGGTTCAGTTTCCGGCGGAACACACGTTGGGCCGATACAGACGTAAGTCTTTGCGCCGCCTCGGGCCTGCAACTTTTCTTGGAGGCCATTCGGGAGTCCGCCGACGCCTTCCTCCGCCAGCCGAAACTCCAGCGCCCCGGGCGTCGAGACATGGTTAACCGTCCGAGCGTGTCGCCGGTCGGGGCCGTCGACCGCGACGATTTGAACGAGCCGACCGAGATCGAGCGAGGCCGCCAACAGACCGCAATAGCCGACCGGATTTGACGCCGCCGACCCGCTGAACGTTTCACATAGCTGTCGCGCCCGATCGTCGTAGGCGGCATTTCCGGTCAGGGCGTTGAGCGCGATCAGGTTCGAAAGCTGGATGGCGTTGGCGCTGGGGACCGCGTCGTCGCCTGCCGTTTTCAACCGCACGACGACGTCTTTGGTGTCATCGGCGGCGGTGAAATAGCCGCCGTTGGCTGCGTCCCAATAATGCCGATCGAGCGTCGCCGTCCAACGCTCCGCCTGATCGAGAAAGCGCGCCTCCGTCGTCGCCTGATAAAGTCGGAGCGCGGCCCAGATCATGTTGGCGTAGTCGGACGCGGTGGCCGGCGCCTTGGCTTGGCCGGACCTATAACTGTGCCAGAGGCGGTCGTCGCCGTGCGACATCCGCGAGAGAACCGCGTCATAGCCCGCGACCGACAGTGCGAGCCATTCGGCTTTTTCGAACACGACAGCCGCGCGCGACAGCGCCGCGATCATCAGTCCGTTCCAATCGGCGAGAACCTTGTCGTCCCAGCCGGGGCGGATGCGGCCGGCGCGGCGCGCGAGCAGTTTCGCCCGCATTTCAGCAAGGCGAGCTTCCTCGTCGTTCGATAGAAGCGCCATCGCGTCGAGACGATTGAGATTGGTGTGGCCTTCAAAGTTGCCCTCGGGCGTGACGCCGTAGACAGCGCCGAAAAACGTCGCGTCGTCCGCGCCGAGAACGTCGACGATTTCCGCAGCGCTCCAGACAGCGAACTTGCCTTCCTCGCCTTCGCTGTCGGCGTCGAGGGACGCTGCAAAGCCGCCGCCCTCCGCGATCATCTCGCGCTTGAGCCAGTCGACGGTTTCCGAAATGCGCGTGGCGTAAAGCGGATTACGCGTCTCGCGCCAGACTTCCGTCAGCACGTCGATCAACAACGCGTTGTCGTAAAGCATCTTCTCGAAGTGCGGGATCAACCAGTATTCGTCGACCGAATAGCGCGCGAAGCCGCCGCCCAGATGATCGTAGATGCCGCCCTGGCAAATGTTGGAGAGCGTCGTCGTCACCGCGCGCTTGGCGTCGTCGTCTTCAAACGCCATGGCCCCGCGCCAGAGCAGCCAGAACACGTTCCACTGCGGAAACTTCGGCGCGCCGTTGAGGCCGCCGTGGACGGGATCGACGGCGCGGGAGATTCGTTTGACAAGATCGGCCAGCGTCGCGTCGTCAGGCGGCCCGCCCGGACGCGCCGGCGCCGTCTCTGCGAGCGACTCGAGAATTTTCGCCGCGTTGCTCGCCACATTGTCGGGCTGGTTCTGGTAGGCCTCCGCGATGCGCAGGAGCACGGTTACGAATGCGGGCCGGCCGTAGCGAGCGTCCTTCGGAAAGTACGTGCCGCCCCAGAAAGGGCGCGCATCGCTGTCGAGGAACATCGTGAGCGGCCATCCGCCCTGTTCGCCGAGACGATGCAACGCGCCCATGTAGATCGCGTCGATGTCGGGCCGCTCTTCGCGATCGACTTTGATGTTGACGAAGAGATCGTTCATCGCCTGCGCGGTCGCCTCATCCTCGAAGCTCTCGTGCGCCATGACGTGGCACCAGTGGCACGCGGCGTAGCCAACGGAGAGCAGAATAGGTTTTCCGGTGCGGTTGGCTTCCGCCAAGGCTTCAGGACCCCATGCCCACCAATGGACCGGATTGTCCCGGTGCTGCAGCAGGTAGGGGCTGGTTTCGTGCTTCAGTCTGTTTTCGGACATGCGATCCTACGACTGACACTGTCATCCCGGGTTGTCGCTGCGCGCCACCCGGGATGACAAGTTTTGCTGAGACGCGTACGCGAAGAGCATGACAAAGGCTCCAACAATTTTCGCGCTTTCGAGCGGCGCCGGGCGCGCCGGGGTCGCCGTAATCCGCGTATCCGGGCCAGCCGCACGGACCGTCATCGAGCGCATGGCCGCGCCCGTCCCTGAGCCGCGCCAAGTGGCGTTTCGCACCATCCGCGATCCCGAGACGGGCGACGCCATCGATAAGGCGCTCGTGTTCTGGTTCGCAGGTCCGGCGTCCGAAACAGGGGAAGACGTCGCCGAACTGCAGCTTCATGGCGGTCGCGCGGTGGTTCAGGCGGCGCTCAGAGCCCTCGGCCGCATCGACGGTTGCCGCTTGGCCGAGCCCGGCGAGTTCGCGCGGCGCGCGTTCTTACATGGCAAGCTGGACCTCGCCGAAGTCGAGGGTCTGGCCGATTTGGTCGATGCTGAAACCGAGGCCCAGCGCCGCCAAGCGCTGGCGCAGGCGGGCGGCGCGCTCTCACGGCTCTACGAGGGCTGGCGTGCGCGGCTGATCGAGATCGCCGCGCTCACGGAGGCGGCTATCGATTTCTCCGACGAAGGCGATGTCGGTTCGGGCGCTTTTGCACAGGCGCGGCGGCGCGCCGAACCTCTGCATGATGAGATTGCCCGGCATCTGGCCGACGGCCACCGCGGCGAAATCGTTCGCGAGGGCTTTCGCGTGGCGCTGCTTGGCCCGCCGAATGCCGGCAAATCGAGCCTGTTGAATACGCTGGCCAGGCGCGAGGCGGCGATCGTGTCGGACGAAGCGGGCACCACGCGCGACGTCATCGAGGTCCGGCTCGATCTCGAAGGCCTGCCGGTCATCGTCTCTGACACGGCCGGGCTGCGGGAGGCGTCCGGCGCGATTGAGCGCGAAGGCATGCGACGCAGCTTCGAAGCGGCGCGCGCCGCCGATTTGGTTCTCTGGCTCAGCGAAGGCGGCGCCGATCCACGCCCTCCCGAATTTTCACGTGAAACATCTTTTGACGTTTGTACGAAAGCGGACCTTGCGCGCGGCGCGGTCAAGCCGGGCACGTTGGCCATTTCGAGCAAGTCGGGCGAAGGGCTCGACGATCTTGTTCGCCTGATCGCTGAGCGATGCCGGACGGCGGTCGGCGATGGCGTCGAACCGGCGCTGACCCAAGTCCGTCACCGCGCAGCGCTGGATAACGCGCGAGGCAAGATCGACGACTTTCTCGTTGGCGATCCGGCTGCGCCTGAACTCCGCGCCGAGGACATCCGCCGCGCCGCCGCCGCGCTTGGCCGCATCACCGGCCGCGTCGACGTCGAGGACGTGCTCGATCAGATCTTCAGCCGGTTCTGCATTGGGAAGTGAGATTGACAGGGATCCTGAGCTACAGGATCGAAATTCGCTTGCAGGGCACTGGGTCCCGGCTCTCCGCTCGGCTCCGGCCGGGATGACAACTAGGGTTGGCGGGTATCGGCCAGATCGGCTACAGCGGGCCGATGGACACTGCATTCGACGTCATTGTTGTGGGCGGCGGACACGCCGGGACCGAGGCCGCCGCCGCCGCGGCGCGCATGGGCGCGCGCACCGCGCTCGTCACACATTCGGCGGCGACGATCGGCGAGATGTCCTGCAATCCGGCGATCGGCGGGCTCGGCAAGGGTCATCTCGTTCGCGAGATCGACGCGCTCGACGGTTTGATGGGCCGCGTGGCGGATGCCGCCGGCATCCAGTTCAGGCTATTGAACCGCTCGAAGGGCCCGGCCGTCCACGGTCCGCGCACGCAGGCCGACCGCAAGTTGTACCGGCAGGCGATGCAGGCCGAGATCGCGGCGATTGCCGAATTGGCGATCATCGAAGGCGGCGTCGAAGACCTGATCGTGACCGACGGCCAGGTGACAGGCGTCGTCACCGGCGAGGGCCGGCGCCTTTCGGCCGGCGCCGTCGTGCTGACGACGGGCACCTTCTTGAACGGCGTCATTCACATGGGCGCCGAGCAAATTCCGGCGGGCCGCGCCGGTGAAGCGCCCGCGCTGAAACTCTCCGACCGGCTCTACGCGCTGGGCTTGCGCATGGGCCGCCTCAAGACCGGAACTCCGGCGCGGCTCGATAAGAATTCGATCGACTGGTCCGGCCTCGAAATGCAGGCGGCCGACGACGATCCCGTCCCGTTCTCGTTTCTCACGGATTGCATCACTACGCCGCAAATCGCTTGCGGCATCACGCACACGACGGCGGCGACGCACGAGATCATCCGCGCCAATCTCAGCCGTTCGCCGATGTATTCCGGCCAGATCGGCAGCGTCGGCCCGCGCTATTGCCCGTCGATCGAAGACAAGGTTGTGCGCTTCGCAGACCGCGCATCGCACCTGATTTTCCTCGAACCCGAGGGGCTGGACGACGATACGATCTATCCCAACGGCGTCTCGACCTCGCTGCCCGTCGACGTGCAGGAAGCTTTCCTCAAAACGATGCCGGGCCTTGCTCATGTCGTCATCAAGCGCCCCGGCTACGCCATCGAATACGATTACGTCGATCCGCGCGAGCTGGAGCCGACCCTTGAAGTGAAGCGTTTGCCCGGGCTTTTTCTGGCTGGTCAGATCAACGGCACGACGGGTTATGAAGAAGCCGGCGCGCAGGGGTTGGCGGCTGGCGTCAACGCAGCGCTCGTGGCCAGCGGCGCTGCGCGGTCGTTCGTCGTTTCGCGCGCCGAAGGATACCTCGGCGTGATGATCGACGATCTGGTGACGCGCGGCGTCTCCGAGCCCTATCGGATGTTCACGTCGCGCGCTGAATTCCGACTGCGGCTACGCGCCGACAACGCCGATCAGCGCTTGACGCCGCTCGGCGTTGTGCTTGGTTGCGTCGGCGCGCGCCGCGGCGCAGCGTTCGCCACGAAGTCCGCTGCGCTCGCCGATGGCCACGCCTTGCTGAACCAACTCAACCTGACGCCGAGCGAAGCCGCGCGCCACGGGCTTGCCGTCAATCGCGACGGCCGCCGCCGGACGGCGTTCGAATTGCTGGCGCTGCCGGGCGTCGATGTGGCGCGTCTTGCCCTGATCTGGCCCGACCTTGGCCGACTTGGCGGGCCGGTCGGCGCGCAACTCGAAATCGATGCCAAGTATGCCTCCTATGTGCGTCGCCAGGAGGAGGACGTAACCGCATTGCGCCGTGACGAAGCCATTCAGATTCCGAATGATTTTAACTATGGCGGCGTCAGTGGCCTGTCCGCGGAGCTGCAGGGCAAGCTCGCGCGCCAGACGCCCTCTACGATTGCCCAGGCAAGCCGTATGGAGGGAATGACGCCCGCGGCGCTACTCCTGTTGCTGGCGCATCTGAAGAGCGCTGACGAGGCGCGCCAGAGCGCCTGATGGGCCTGGGGGATATTGACCATATCGTTGGGCCGGACGCCTTCAAACGCGCCTTCGCCGTTTCACGTGAAACGCTTGATAAACTCGGCACTTACGCGGAATTGCTCAAGCGCTGGCAGAAGACGATCAATCTCGTCGCGCCGAGTACGTTGGACGACGTCTGGCATCGTCACTTCGCCGACAGTGCGCAGCTGCTGCGCCATGCGCCGGAAAAGTCAAAAACGTGGCTCGATCTCGGCTCAGGGGCTGGTTTTCCCGGCCTCGTTCTGGCGATCCTGAATGCCGATGCCGGCACGTCGCGCCATATCCTGGTTGAAAGCGACAGCCGCAAAGCGGCGTTTCTGCGCGAGGTTGCCCGCGCCACCGCAACGCCTGTGGACATCTTGTGCACGCGAATCGAAAGCATGGAGACTCAGACTAAGGTCAAAAGCGCTTCCTGCGTCACCGCGCGGGCGCTGGCCCCAATGCCGCGCCTCGCCGGTCTGGCGGCTCCCTACTTTGCGCTGGGTACGACGGGTTTATTCCTGAAGGGCCGCGAGGTTGCGGCCGAACTGGAAGAAGCCGGACGCGCGTGGGATTTGATTTGCGACTTGCGTCCGAGCCTGACGGAGCCCGAGGGTCGCGTGGTGGTGCTTTCAGCGTTGAGGAAGAAAGAGGGGTAATCCGGTGGCTGGCTATGGTTCAGGCTCGGGCGGTGCGCCGGGAGGCGGTCCGCGCGTCATCGCGATCGCCAACCAGAAAGGCGGCGTCGGCAAGACGACGACCGCGATCAATCTCGGCACGGCGCTCGCCGCCGTCGGCGAGAAGGTGCTGGTGCTCGATCTCGACCCCCAGGGCAATGCGTCGACGGGCCTCGGCGTCAACCCGGAAGCGCGCAACCGCACGTCGTTCGACGTTCTGACGGGCGCGGCGTCGGTGTTGGAAGCGAGCGTCGCCACCGCCGTTCCGGGGCTGCACGTTGTGCCTGCGAACAATGATCTTGTCGGCGTCGAAGCTCTGCTGCCGAACGACGCAACGCGCGCCTACAAACTCCGCGACGCGTGTACGGCGCTCGTCGGTCAGCAGCGCGCGCGGGCGGGCGATGCGCCGTACAGCTACATGCTGATCGATTGTCCGCCGTCGCTGAACGTCTTGACGCTGAACGCAATGAGCGCGGCGCACGCCGTCATCGTTCCGGTGCAATGCGAATTCTTCGCGCTCGAAGGCATCTCGCAATTGAAGGATACGATCGATCAGATCCGCGCTTCGCTCAATCCCGCGCTCGAAATTCAAGGCGTCGTGCTGACAATGCATGACGCGCGAACCTCGCTGTCGCGCGAAGTCGCCGAAAACGTCCGCGCGTTCTTCGGGCCGAAAGTCTACGAGACGATCATCCCGCGCAACACGCGCGTCGCCGAGGCGCCGTCGCACGGCAAGCCGATCCTCCTCTACGACTACGATTGCGCGGGCAGCCAGGCCTACATTCGTCTCGCGACGGAGATCATCGAACGCGAGCGACGTTTCAAGGCAGCGTAAGCGGCGTTTTTTTGGTTCGCGTCACATCGGTCCGAGATCGGCGACAAACTCAAAAGGAATGCGACGTCCATGAACTCACCCTTGCCTCGAAGCCGTCTCGGTCGCGGGTTGGCCTCCTTGATCGGCGAGCCGATGAACGTCGCCTCGCGCCTGCCCACGGAAGGCGAACAGCGGCTCGTGGCGATCGGTCAAATCCGGTCCAGCGCGTTGAACCCGCGCAAGGACTTCAGGGATGACGAGTTGAACGAACTCGCGGACTCGATCCGTGCCAAGGGGCTGGTGCAGCCGATCATCGTGCGCCCGGCGCCCGGCGCGAACGGCGAGTTCGAAATCGTCGCCGGCGAGCGGCGCTGGCGAGCGGCGCAGCGCGCCGGCTTGCATCAGGCGCCGGTGATCGTCCGCGACCTCGACGACCGCGACGTGCTCGAACTCGCGATCATCGAGAACGTGCAGCGCCAAGACCTGAACGCCATCGAGGAGGCGTCCGGCTATCGCGAATTGATCGAGCGCTTCGGCTACAGCCAGGAGCAGTTGTCGGAGATCATCGGCAAGAGCCGCAGTCATGTCGCCAACACGATGCGGCTTTTGAAACTGCCGCAGGCCGTTCAAGCGTTGGTGCAGAAGGGCGACCTGACGGCTGGGCACGCGCGCGCGCTGATTGGACGCGACGATGCCGAAGCGCTTGCCCAGCGCATCGTTGAAGAGGCGCTGAACGTGCGCGAAGTCGAAGCGATGGTGCAGGACGCGCGCGTCGACGACGGCGCCGTTGGTTCGCCGCGACGACCCCGCGACAAGGACGCCGATACGCGGGCGTTTGAAAAGGAACTTGCCGATCTTTTGGGCCTGAAGGTCGAGATCAAGCGCGGCTCTGGCGAAAGCGGCATGCTGCTCGTAAAATTCGGCAACTTCGATCAGCTCGACTACATTCGCCAGCGCCTCGGCGGCGGCTGACGTCCTGCCCATTTGTTGATGCTATTCGAGAAGCGGCCTTGACGGGCCGCTTTTTGATTGATGCTGTGCCGGCCGAATTCCCTATTCCCCCTGGCGAGCGACGGACTATGGGGAGAGAGAGGACATCACGATGACCGCACTTTCAACCATGGAGCGATTGGCGGCCCTGATCCGAGAGCGGCGCCTGGCGTTGTCGGATTCCTCGTACACGCGACAGCTGCTCGACGGCGGCCCAGAAAAGTGTGCCAAGAAGTTCGGCGAGGAAGCCATCGAGACGGTCATCGCGGCGATTGGAACCGACGACAAGGCGCTGATCGCGGAAGCGGCGGATTCCCTCTACCACTTGGTCGTTCTCCTCGAAGCCCGCGGCGTCATGTGGTCGGAGGTGACGAGCGAACTTGATCGCCGCATGGGAACATCGGGTCTGGCGGAAAAGGCGTCGCGCCCCGGAGGCAAGGCGTGAGCGGCGCGAAACGCAAACTCGCGCGCAAGAGGCCACTGAAATCGCGCAGCATCCTCAAGACCGCGCAGCTGACGTTCTCGCCCTATCGCAACTTCAGCCGCGAAGAGTGGGCGCGGCTCAGGGCCGACACGCCCATGACCTTGAAGTCCGACGAGCTCGAACAGCTCTCGGGCGTCATTGAAGAATTGTCGGTCGACGAAGTCGAGCAGATCTATCTGCCGCTGTCGCGCCTGCTCAATCTCTATGTCGCCGCGGCGCAGAAGCTTCATTCCGTGTCGTCGGAATTTCTCAGCCGCAAGGACATGAAAGTCCCCTTCGTCATCGGGGTCGCGGGGTCGGTGGCGGTTGGAAAAAGTACGACGGCGCGCGTGTTGAAGGCCCTTCTTGCGCGCTGGCCCGATCATCCGCGCGTCGATCTGATGACGACGGACGGCTTTCTCTTGTCCAATGCCGAGCTTGAAAAGCGCGGCCTGATGGAGCGCAAGGGATTCCCCGAAAGTTTCGACAACAATCGCCTGCTGCAATTCCTTGGCGACGTGAAATCCGGCGTGTCGATCGTGACGGCGCCGGTCTATTCGCATTTCCAGTACGACATTCTGGCGGGCCAGGTCGTGACCGTGGAACAGCCGGATATCCTGATTATCGAGGGTTTGAATATCCTCCAGCCGGCGGACATGCCGAAAGACGGCGGCGGGATTCCGTTCGTCTCCGATTTCATCGATTTCTCGATCTATATCGATGCCTCGCCCCGCGTGATCGAGAAATGGTATCTCGAACGCTTCATGCGGCTGCGATCCACGGCGTTCCGCGATCCGGGCGCCTACTTCCACAAATACGCGGCGATGGCGCCGGCGGAGGTCAAGACGCTGGCGCTTGAGATCTGGCGCTCGATCAACCTCAAGAATCTGGAAGAGAACATTCTGCCGACGCGACGGCGCGCCCAGCTCATCCTGCACAAGGGCGAGAACCACCGCGTCAAGGCCGTGGCGTTGCGCAAGCTCTGAACGAACGCGGCCGAAAAAAAAGGCCGCTTGGGGCAGCGGCCCTTGTCAGTTTGATGTCGCAATTGTCTTGGAGGCGGGTGAGACGCCGGGCGCTCGGCCCTTAGCGTGCGGGGCGGACGGCAAGCGCCGCCCCTTGGATTTGCGCCGGACGCTGGATGCGCGCCGGAGCAGGTCCAAACAAGGCGCCAGCGGCGGCGGACGCCCGCCCCGCTGCTGTAAAGGCCTTGTATTTGTCGCGCAGGCGACGAATTGCGGATGGGTCGGAAAATCCCATGACGCGAATGGCCGTCGTCGGCTTCAATTCGGGGTGGACGCGGAGCAATTCAATGAGCCGCGCAATACGATCGCTATCGTCGATGCCGGTGCCTTTCGGGCGACCGCGTCTGGATTGCGATGGGATCATGACCGGCGACCTCGACCAAACCGATTCGATGACCACAGGGTGGGCGAAGTCGCGCGACAATTCCAGGGAATTTAATTCGAGGTCGGAATTGGAGAGTATTAGACGCCGAAAGGCGATATGTAATGAACGACGTTCAGCAACTCAGAATTGTGAAATGCCGATGCGCATCGGCAAGAATGATCATTGAAAGCGCTATTAAATGAGGCCTCGCGTCTGCGCCAAGTCCTTGAGCGGGACTTCAGGTCGGGCGCCAATATGACTGATGACTTCGGCGGCGGCGAGACTGGCTAATTTCGCGCATGTTTCAAGCGGCAGCTTGCGCGAATAGCCGAATAGAAATCCTGCTGCATAGAGATCGCCGGCCCCCGTCGTATCGACGATTTTGGCGATGGGATCGGCCGGCGTGACGACGCTTTCGCCGTCGGAATAAACAACCGATCCTTTTGCGCTTCGGGTCAGCACGGCGAGTTTCGCGTCTTTGCGGGCCGCCGCCGCTGCGTCATCGAATGACGTCGTCTGATACAGCGACGTAATTTCATTCTCATTGGCGAATAAAATGTCGATGCCTGATCGAATGAGCAATTTGAATTCATCACGATGGCGATCGACGCAAAACCCGTCTGAGAGCGACAACGAGACGGCGCGGCCGGCGCCCTTGGCGATCGCCACGGCGTCGCGAAACGCCTGCTTGGCGTCGTCGCGATCGAATAAATAGCCTTCTAGATAGAGAATGGCGCTATCGCGAATAAGACCGGCGTCAATGGCGCCATTGTCGAGATCGGTCGAAACGCCGAGAAACGTATTCATCGTGCGCTCGCCGTCCGGCGTCACGAGGATCAGCGAGCGCGACGTCGGCAGGGAGCCGGCGACCGGCGCGTCGTCGAACGCCACGCCGAGCGAGCGAATATCGTGCGTGAAAATCCTGCCGAACTCGTCATCGGCGACTTTGCCGATAAAGCCGGCCTTGCCGCCGAACGACGCGACGCCGGCGATGGTGTTGGCGGCCGAACCGCCGGAGACTTCGACGGCGGGCCCCATCGTCGCATAGATGCGCTGCACGTCGTCGGCGCCGACCAGCATCATGGCGCCTTTCGCGGCGCCGATGCCGGCCAGATAGGCGTCGTCGCACCGGCCGATGATGTCGACGATCGCGTTGCCGATGCCGGTGACGTCGTAGCGTGCGTCAGTCATGAATTCTCCCGAGCTTTTCCGGCACTATAGGAGGCGGCTGGGGTCCAGCAAGCCGCTGGGGCCGTGGACGTCAGCGGCGGCGGGCCGCACCCTCGCGCGCTGCGCCTGCGAGCGCGGCCAGTCCCAGGAGCAGACGTTCCGCGAGCACGTCCTCCATCTGCGACGACAGGCGCGCCGCGCGGGCGGCTTCGGCGATGCGCTTGTTCGCGGAGTCGAGGCCGATGCGGGACCAATGACGCACCTGCGCCGCAAAGGCGTCGCGTTGTTTGAAATGCAGCGGCGGGCGCAGACTGCGCAAGGCGTCGTCGAGCGACGCGCCGCCATCGACGTCGCTGCGGACGCGATGCAATTTCAGGAAATAGCGCTGCGTGACGGCGATGACGGCCTGTGCGTTCTCTCCTGACGCCAGCGCCCTGCCGTAGTCCGACACCGCGGCGTCGGCGCGGCCTTGCGCGGCGGCTTCCGCGATGCGTTCGAGCGCCAGGTCGGCCGCATCGCCGACGATGGCCTCGACGTCCTCGATGGCGATCGTTGCGCGCCCCTGGGCGTAGAGCGTCAGCTTTTCGATTTCGGCGCGCGAGAGCGCCCGGTCGGCGCCGAGCCGGCCGATCAGGTGCCCGCGCGCGTCCGGCGCCATCGATTGTCCCGACGCGGAGATGACTTCGGCGATCAGGCGATCGAGATCCGCTTCGGCGTCGGGATAGCAGGCTATGGCGGCTGCGGACGCGTGCTTTTCGAACAGAGCGCGGAGCGCGTCGTCGCCTTTCAGATTGCCGGCTTCGACGATGAGCACGCCCTCGAGCGGCGCATCCGCTAGGATCGCCTTGAGCAGGGACGCGGCGATGCGTCGTCCCGCCGTCGCGCGCACGATCTTGCGGCCCGAGAACATGGGGCGCGTCTGCAGTTCGACGGCGAGACGTCCGCTATCGTCGTCAAGATCGGCGTCATCGAGACGGAGGACTTCGCCGGGTGGGGATTCGCGCTCCGCCAACAGCCTGGCGAGGCCCTGCGCGCGCTCGGAAACGAGGCCCGGATCAGAGCCGAAGATCAGCGCGGCTGAGAGGCTCGTGGGGGGCGCGCTTAGAAAGGCCGCCGCTTGCTGCGTTTTGACGGCGACCATGATGGATCAGGCTCCGCGCGCGACGACGCCAATGTGAAACGCGTCAGGTCGGCTGCGACAGCTGCGCGACGAGGCGCGTGCGCAATTCCTCTCCGACCGTTTTGGCGGCGCGGTTCTCGGCGTCTTCGCGGGCGCGCACGTTGGCGAAGATCGAGGTCAGGCGCTGGAAGCCGGCGCGGCCGAAGCTCGTGCCCTCGGCGAGGACTGCCTTGTCGGCGATGCGGACCAACTTGTAGGAGGCGTCGAGATTGTAGACCTGTCCCGTCGCGTTGCCGTCGAGCTGGACGAGCGTGGCGGTCACGTATTCGCGGATGGCGATGTCGAGACGATATTCGGGCGGCAGCGGCGCGCCGCCGCCTGTCGCCTGAAAGATCAGTTCATTGCGAATGCGCTGGCCGACGCGGCCGGGGATCGGGGCGATGTCAAGCGCGGCGAGCCGTTCGTTCGCGCCTGCGCCGCCGACGGCGGACGTCGCATAGAGCGGACGGAACCCGCTCGAATCCGCGCTGCACCCGGCGACGAGGAGGGCGGCGACGAAACCGGCGGCGAGCGACAGCGATCGCAGACCTTCACCGAGGCCTTCGATGCCGTGTCCGCTGGAGCCGTTAGCCGACGACATTCACGATCCTCTGCGGGACAACGATCACCTTCTTGACCGGCCTGCCTTCGAGCGCCCGAGTGACCGTCTCGAGCTTCAAAGCCGCCGCCTCGACCTCGTTGGTCTGGGCGGCGCGGGAAATCACCAGTTCGTCCCGACGCTTGCCATTGACCTGTACGGCAATGGTCACTTGATCGTCAACGAGCAGGGCCGCCTCGGCGGCTGGCCATGGTTCGTTCGCGAGCAACGTGTTGTATCCGAGCCGCGCCCAGCATTCTTCCGCCAAATGCGGCATCATCGGGCCGATCATCGCGGCGAGCATGGCGGCGGCCTCCCGCGCCGCGAACGCGACGTCAGCGCCCGGTTTACCAAGACCCGCCTGGAGCACATTGACGAATTCGTGGACATTGGCGACGGCGACGTTGAAGCGTAGCGCCTCGATGGCGCGGCCGACCTGATCCAAAGCCCGGTGGGCCGACTTGCGGATTTCGAGCGCGTCCGGACCGAACGCCGCCGGCTTCGCGTCCGGCTTTTGGGGGAAGGCTTCGGCGATTTCGTTGATGACGCGCCAGACGCGCTGGATGAAGCGGCCGGCGCCGGCGACGCCCGCCTCCGTCCAGATCACGTCGCGTTCGGGCGGACTATCCGACAGCATGAACCAGCGCGCGCAGTCGGCGCCGTAGTGTTGAATGATGTCGTCGGGATCGACGAGGTTCTTTTTCGATTTCGACATCTTTTCGATTGCGCCGATTTCGACCGGCCGGCCGCTCGAAATCTCGATCGCTTTGCGCGCGGCGCCTTCGCCGTCGAATCGAACGTCAGCCGGAAGCAGCCAATAGCCGTCCTGCGACTTGTAGGTTTCATGCGTGACCATGCCCTGCGTGAACAGCGCCGCGAACGGCTCGCGCGTGTTGGTCGCGAATTTGAGATGGCCCGCATCACACAGGGCGCGCGCGAAGAAGCGCGAGTAGAGCAGATGCAAAATCGCGTGTTCGATGCCGCCGATGTATTGGTCGACGGGCAGCCAGTATTGCGCGGCGGCCTTGTCGACCGGCTGGTCCGCTTTCGGCGCGGTGAAGCGCACGAAGTACCAGGAGCTGTCGACGAACGTATCCATCGTATCGGTTTCGCGCGTCGCGGGCTTTCCGCATTTCGGACAGGCGCAGTTTTTCCACGTCGGATGCCGGTCGAGCGGATTGCCCGGCTTGTCGAATGTCGCGTCATCGGGAAGCGTGATCGGCAAGTCTTTGGCGTTGACCGGCACGATGCCGCAGTCGGCGCAATGGACGACGGGGATCGGGCAGCCCCAGTAGCGCTGACGCGAAATGCCCCAATCGCGCAGGCGGAAGTTGATCTTGCGCGCGCCTTGCGGCTTGCCGGCGAGCTTTTGCTTTTCGAGTCGTGAGGCGGCTTCTTCGAACGCGGCCTTTGTCGAAAGCCCGTCGAGGAAGCGCGAATTGATCATCGCGCCGTCGTCTTCGTAGGCCTTGTTTTTAAGCTCGAATGTTTCTGCCGTCTCCCCGGGCGGCAGGATGACGGGGACGACGGGCAGATCGTAGCGCCGCGCGAAGTCCATGTCGCGCTGATCGCCGGACGGACAACCGAAAATCGCGCCCGTGCCGTAGTCCATCAGAATGAAATTGGCGACGTAGACGGGCAGCGTCCATTTCGCGTCAAATGGATGGACGGCGCGAATGCCCGTGTCGAAGCCGCGTTTTTCAGCGGCTTCGATGTCGGCGACGGAGGTTCCCATACGCCTGCACTCGTCGCAGAAATCGGCGAGCGCCGGGTTCTTTTCAGCCGCCGCCTTCGCGATCGGGTGATCCGCCGCGACGGCGAGAAAGGACGCGCCGAACAACGTATCAGGCCGCGTCGTATAGACTTCGAGTTCGGCGAAGCCTTTCGGCGCCGTTTTGGCGTCAAGGCCCCAGCGGATCAGCATGCCTTCCGAACGGCCGATCCAGTTGGCCTGCATCAGGCGCACTTTTTCGGGCCAGCTGGTCAGCGTGTCGAGGTCGTCGAGGAGTTCCTGCGCGTAGTCGGTGATCTTGAAGAACCACTGCGTCAGCTCGCGCTGTTCGACGATCGCGCCCGATCGCCAGCCGCGGCCGTCAATGACCTGCTCGTTGGCGAGCACGGTGTGATCGACCGGATCCCAATTCACCTTCGAGGATTTGCGGTACGCGACGCCCATTTTCAGAAGGTCGAGAAACAGCTTCTGCTGATGCCTGTAATAATCGGGCGAGCACGTCGCGATTTCGCGCGACCAGTCGAGCGACAGGCCCATGGACTTGAGCTGCGAGCGCATCACGTCGATGTTGGCGTAGGTCCACTTGCCGGGATGGACCTTGCGCTCCATCGCGGCGTTTTCGGCCGGCATGCCGAAGGCGTCCCAGCCCATCGGGTGGAGCACGTTGAAGCCGCGGGCGCGCTTGTAACGGGCGAACACGTCGCCCATCGCATAGTTGCGGACATGCCCCATGTGGATGCGCCCCGACGGATAGGGGAACATCTCGAGCACGTAGCATTTGGGCGACTTGGCGTCCTCGCGGGCCTCGAAAATGCGGCCTTTGTCCCAGAGCTTCTGCCAGTGTTTTTCGCGATCGGGCGCGTTGTAGCGTTCGGAGGCCATGGGGCCGTTGTCTCGGGGAATTTTAAGTGGTTGGGGCCGGTAAAGAGCCTGAAAGGTAAACACCGGTCAAGGGATCGCCGCGTCCTGTCTCGCGGGCAATAGGGCTATGGAATCGCATCTTGTAGACATGGTTGGCTGAACATGTTCACGCCATCGACGCGTCGATCAGAATATGTTCATAAAACACATTTTTATGAACATATAGACGCGTTCGGGTTCACCTCATGTACGCTTCTTGCCACTCATGTGCAAAAAAAGGTCAATTTGAACATGTTACCTGGGCAATGTTCATTGCATGCACACGATCGGAAAGATATGTTCACAAAAATCAATCTTATGAACATATAGCCTCGAGCCACGATGCCGCCCGACCCAAAAGTGCCGTTCAACGAACTCCCCCACCTCCCGCCACAGATCGAGATCGAGACCAAAGCGGTTCTCAAGCGCTGCGTCTTGGCGCGCGCGGCCATCGCCGAACTGAGACGCGCCGGCGAACTCATTCCCGACCAATCCGTGTTGGTCAACACCATCCCGCTGCTCGAAGCGAAGGACAGCTCCGAAATAGAAAACATCGTCACGACCAACGATGCGCTGTTCAGCGAAGCGAGCCAAATCGACGACGGCAACGACCCGGCGGCAAAGGAGGCGCTCCGCTACCGTTCGGCGCTGTTCAACGGATCGGAGTCGCTGAAAACGCGGCCGCTCACGGCGCGCACCGCCACCGACATCTGCAGCCAGATCAAGGGCGTCGAATTGGACGTGCGCAAGACGCCCGGGACGCAGCTCAAGAACAGCCTTACGGGCGACGTGATCTACACGCCGCCTGAAGGCGAACAGACGCTGCGCGATTTGCTGAGCAACTGGGAGAAATTCGCCAACGCCGACGACGATCTGGATCCGCTCGTGCGCATGGCGGTGCTGCACTATCAATTCGAGGCCATTCATCCTTTCATCGACGGCAACGGCCGCACCGGACGAATTCTAAATGTCCTGGTGTTGATGCAGGCCGGTCTGCTCGACATTCCGACGCTGTATCTCAGCCGCTATATCGTACGCACCAAAAGCGAATACTATCGCCTGTTGCAGAACGTGACGCTGCATGGCGACTGGGAGCCGTGGATCATTTACATGCTCATAGCCGTCGAGACGACTGCATCGTGGACCAACGCACGCATTCGCGCGATACGCGACTTGATGACAGATACATCGAATTATGTGGAAGCCGCGGCTCCGGGCCTTCACTCGCACCAGCTGATACAAGCGATTTTCGCGCTACCCTATACGCGCATCGGCCACCTCGTCGAGCGTGGCGTCGCGCAGCGCGTGTCGGCATCGCGCTATCTGAAGCAACTGGTTGAACTCGGCGTGCTCGTCGAAGAGAAGCGTGGCCGGGACAAGGTATTCATCCATCGCAAATACATGGCGCTGCTCGGCCGCGACGACCACGCGTTCGAAGCCTATGCAGCGCCCGATTCGGACGCTCAAACGGATGCTTCGTCCGCGCCGGGTCGCAAAACGAAAAACAAACGACGGGCCGATGGTTGAGCGCCGGCCCGTCGCTGGACTACGAAACGTGGACCGCAACTCAGCACGTATGCGCCGCGGCCCCTGCTTCGGCCACCGCGTGATCCTGCGCGCCGCCGCCGCCGGAGACGCCGATCGCGCCGATGACGGCGCCCTTGGAGTCTTTCAACGGGATGCCGCCGGCGAAGATCATCACCCGGTCGTGGTTCGAGGCGTGGATGCCGAAGAACTGGTCGCCGGGCTGGCTGTTCTCGGCCAGCTCCTTCGTCGAGATGTTGAACGCGCGCGACGTGAAGGCCTTGTTGATGGAGATATCGATCGAGCCGATCCAGGCATTGTCCATGCGAACGTGCGAGATCAGGTTCGCGCCTTCATCCACGACCGCGATGTTCATCGGCTGGCCGATCTCGGCGGCCTTCTTTTCGGCGGCGGCGATGATGCGGCGGGCGTCGGCAAGTTTGAGCATGGAGAACTCCTGGGATAGGGATGGCGGCGCAGACGGCCTATGTAGTGGTCCGGCTTCAGGACACAAGAGAAAGACCATCGCGTGACGACAGCGCAGCCGGAATCAACGATCGAAGCGCGCCTGGCGGCGGTGCGCCGCCAGATCGGCGAGGCCGCCGAGGCGGCGAAGCGCGACGCGGCGTCGGTCGAACTCGTCGCCGTATCGAAGACATTTTCCGCCGATGAGGTCCGTCCGGCTCTTGAGGCCGGGCATCGCGCGTTCGGCGAGAACCGCGTGCAGGAGGCGCAAGGCAAGTGGCCGGCGCTGCGCGCTCAGTATCCCGATCTGAAATTGCATCTGATCGGGCCGCTGCAATCCAACAAAGCGAAAGATGCGGTCGCGCTGTTCGACGCCATTCATACGATCGACCGGCCAAAGATCGCCAAAGCGGTGGCCGACGAGATGGCGGCGCAGGCGCGCAGGCTCGAACTCTTCGTTCAGGTCAACACCGGTGCGGAACCGCAGAAGGCGGGCGTCATGCCCCGCGAGGCGAAGGGGTTCGTCGCCATGTGCCGCAAAGACCTCAAACTCGACGTCGCGGGATTGATGTGCATTCCGCCCGTCGAAGAGGAGCCCGCTGTGCATTTCGCGTTTCTGGCGAAACTGGCGCGCGAGATCGGCGTCGCGGGCCTGAGCATGGGCATGAGCGGCGATTTCGAGACGGCCATCGCCTTTGGCGCGACGCACGTGCGGGTGGGAAGCGCGATTTTCGGCGCGCGGTAGAGCCTGAGTTTTCCAAAGCAAAGTTTGGCGGACGGAACGACGGCGTGGCCGCGGATGTTAGGCTGGCGGCGATGATTCGCGTGCGCGTCCATCGCGCAAGAGGGGCCTGACATGACCGCCGCCGCCAAGAAAAATTCGATCGAAGCCGAAGCCTCGGCCGCCGCATCCGAGGCGGCCGCCGTGGCGCGCGAGGAAGCGCGCGAGCAGGCCGAAAAAACCAAGTCGACCGTCTCAAAACTCGCCAAGGCGACGGACGCCGCGACGGACGCCGCCAAAGGGAAATGGCACGACTTCGCCGTCGACGTCTGGATCACGCCCTTCAACTCGATCGAGTTCGGGTTCTGGAAGCGCGACCGCAATCGCGGCAAGTCGCGCCAGTTCACGACCGACATGGACGTCTTCGCCGAGATCATCGAAAACGGCGAGCGCACCGGCGTGCTCGGCTATCGCAAGGAGCTTTGGAACGACGCCAGCGGCATGGACAAGCGCCTCGTGTTCAAGCTGTTCTCCGACACGCTCAACTGGCGCGCCAGCATGGACCTGATGCTCGGCCGCTCGATCCAGCAGACGATCGGCGCGCGCGGCGTGGCGGTGACGACCTACACGATCAACACCAGCGACGACGATTTCGTCATTTATCTCGAGCGTTCGGCGAACAAATGGCCGCTGTGCCCGGAGCACTTCTCGTTCTTCATCATGGATGGCGGCACGCCGAAGTTCTACCGTTTCCGGCGCGACATCATCAATCTCGGCGGCGACTATTCGCTGATCGACCAGAACGGCGAGACGGTCGGCTATATCGACGGCGCGGTGCTGACGATCGGCGGCCGCTGGAAATGCTCGGTGCGCGTCGACCATGCCGATCCGCGCATGATGATGGTGATGAAGCTGTTCGCCGGCCTGATCGTGTTCAACGGCGAGGCGCAGAGCCACGTCAAGGCCATGGCGCGCGGCATCCGTCGCGGCGAGATCACGCCCGACATTCAGCGCCAGGAAGCCGACCTCTACATGAACCCGCGTCGGGTGCGTTAACCGAAGTTCCAGCTTGACGTCTGCCGACGTTTCTTGATGGCTGCGCGCCGGCGGCGACTGAACGACCCATCAACGGGCGAACAAAAACAAAGCCCCGGCCGCCGGGGCAGGGGGAGCCGAAGCCATGGAGCAGGTCCAGCCGGGCGCTGACGTCTTTTTTCTTTTAATGGGCGCAATTCTTGTCTTCGCGATGCACGGCGGCTTTGCGTTTCTCGAAGTCGGCACGGTGCGCCACAAGAACCAGGTCAACGCCCTCGTCAAAATCCTCGTCGACTTCGCCATCTCGACTCTGGCCTATTTTGCGATCGGTTATTCGATCGCCTACGGCATCTCGTTCTGGGCGAACGCCGAGACGATTTCGGCGGGCCAGGGCGCGGATCTCGTCAAATTCTTCTTTCTGGCGACCTTCGCGGCGGCCGTGCCAGCGATCGTCTCAGGCGGCATCGCCGAGCGCGCGCGATTCGCGCCGCAGTGCGCCGCGACGGCGCTGCTCGTCGGCGCCGCGTATCCGCTCATTGAAGGCGTCATCTGGAACAAGAATTTCAGTCTGCAGGACGCGTTCTTCGCTGCGACGCTCGGCGCGCCGCTCAAGGATTTCGCGGGCTCCATCGTCGTCCATGCCTTTGGCGGCTGGGCGGCGCTCGCCGCCGTCCGTCAGCTTGGCGCGCGCATCGGCCGTTATGATCGCGGCCGGCCGATCAGTCCGCCGCCGTCGTCTATTCCCTGGCTGGCGATGGGCTCGTGGCTGCTGTGCGTCGGCTGGTTCGGCTTCAATGTGATGAGCGCGCAAAGCCTGAAAGGCGTGTCGGGGCTCGTCGCGATGAATTCGTTGATGGCGATGTGCGGCGGCATTCTGTGCGCGCTCGTCGCCGGCCGCAACGACCCGGGCTTTGTTCACAATGGCGCGCTGGCCGGCCTCGTCGCCGTCTGCGCAGGCTCGGACGTCATGCATCCGCTGGGCGCGCTCGTTACCGGCGGCGTCGCCGGCGTCATCTTCGTGCAGATGTTCCAGGTTTCGACCAACAACTGGCAGATCGACGACGTGCTCGGCGTGTGGGCGCTGCATGGGCTCTGCGGCCTCTGGGGCGGCATTGCCTGCGGAATTTTTGGCTTGCAGGCGCTCGGCGGGCTCGGCGGCGTCACGTTCGCCTCGCAGCTTGTCGGTTCGCTCGCCGGCGCCGCGTTCGGCTTCATCGCCGGCACGATCATCTACTGGATTGTCGACGCCGCGCTTGGTTTCCGCCTGTCGCCGGACGATGAGCGCCAAGGCGCCGACATCGCCATCCACAACATCGGCGCGAACCCCGAGGACGACGTCAGGATGGGCCGCGTCTAGGCGCAGGCGGTCGCGCGCTACGCGACCCTTGAAAAGAGAAGGAATGAGAGCGCCGCAATCGCGGCCGCGATCGGCAATGTCAGCACCCACGACAGCAGGATCTGCCCGATCACGCCTTTATCCGCTGTCCCGTTGACGAGACCGACGCCGGAGATCGCGCCGACCGAGACGTGCGTCGTTGAAACCGGCATGCCGAATCGGCTGGCGAAGATGACGAGCATCGCGGTGACGAGGTTCGCGGTCAGCGCTTGGCCGTCATTCATGCGCGAGATCTTTTTGCTCATGGTTTCGGCGACCTTGCGCGCGTTCAGCAGGCCGCCGAGCGCCATCGCCGCCGCGACGGCGAGCATGCTGACTTTAAGATCAAGCGCTCTTACGATGACGAGCAAACCCACGATCTTCGGCGTGTCGTTCAAGCCGCGGGCGAAACTGACGGCGATGGCGCTGGCGTAGTGCACGGCGTCAATGAGTTTCTGCGCGGTGACGCCCAAGACGCGGCCGTCATACTTGTCGACGCAGTGCGGCGCCGTTCCGATCGTGATCGCCACGGGCGGGCCGGTCATCGCAAGCGCCGCGCCGGCCGGCGCCGCCACAGGAGCGAACGATCCTGGCGCGAGGCAGACGCAGCTTTGTTTGGTGATTCCGAGCTTCGAACGAATGCGATGCAGCGTCGCGTAAAGCGGCATCGTCAGCAGGACCGATATGAGCGGGCTCAACAGCAGCGGCAGAAAGAACGCCGTGCCCAGAACGCCGAGATTCAAGTCACGACCCGCAGCCATCGCGCCGGCGCCGACAAGCGCTCCGGTCAGCCCGTGGGTCGTCGATATGGGAAAACCGAGCTGGGTCGCAAGCAGCACCGTCGAGCCGGCGCCGGCGGCGACGGCCAACAGAAAGTTCGGCGATGCGGCGATCGCGTCCGGCACCAGACCTTTGCCGGAGAAAGCTTTGACCAGAGCATCTGCAAGAAACACGGAGGCGATGGAGCCGGCAAACGTGGCGGCGGTGGCCAGAACGATCGCCGTGCGATAGTTGGCGACGTTGGCGCCGTAGAGCGTGGCGACGCCCTTGAAATTGTCATTGGCCCCGTTGGCATAGGCGACGAACAGCGTCAATCCGACGAGCAGAACCAAAACCGACATGACGCCCCCAAGGCTGATGCACCGCCGGGGTTTCGGCGGCGGAGTTCAGCCTGTTACAAAAGCGTCATAGAACTTTCAGCGAATGCGGAAAAGGCGCGCCCTCAGAAGATCGCCGGCACGTACATCGCCTTCGGCACGGGGCCGCGGATGTAATCGGGATTGTGCACGCGGGCCGGCAGCGCGATCGGTTCGCGCGGCACGTCCTCGTAGGCGATCTGCGTCAGCAGGTGATTGATGCAGTTAAGGCGCGCGCGCTTCTTGTCGTCGGCTTCGACGATCCACCATGGCGCGTCGGGACTATGCGTGCGCTCCAGCATCGCTTCCTTCGCCTTGGTGTAGGCTTCCCAGCGGCGCCGCGATTCCAGATCCATCGGCGACAGCTTCCACTGCTTGATCGGGTCGTGGATGCGCATTTGGAAGCGCAAATGCTGCTCGGAATCCGTGATCGAGAACCAGTATTTGATCAGCACGATGCCGGAACTGACCAGCATCCGCTCGAAATTCGGAACGGTCTCGTAAAACTGTTCGACCTCGGCTTCCGTGCAAAAGCCCATGACGCGCTCGACGCCGGAGCGGTTGTACCAAGAGCGATCGAACAGCGTGATCTCGCCCGCAGCCGGCAGGTGGGGCACATAACGCTGGAAGTACCATTGCGAGCGTTCGCGCGCGCTCGGCGCCGGCAGCGCGACGACGCGCGCGACGCGCGGGTTCAAGCGCTGCGTGATGCGTTTGATGACGCCGCCCTTGCCGGCCGCGTCGCGGCCTTCAAAAACGACGACGACTTTCAGGCCCTTGTGAACCACCCAATCCTGCAACCGCACGAGTTCGCGCTGCAGGCGAAAGAGTTCTTTGAAATACACTTGCCGGTCGAGAAGCCCGGTCTGTGAATTGCGATCGTCGTCATCGAGCAACTTGGCGAGGCGCTCGTCGTCCATTTCCATCTCGAATTCTTCGTCGAAGCTGTCGGCGATTTCGGCTTCGACGCGCGCGGCGAGATTGCGATCGTGCTTATCCTGATCGTGGGTCATGGCGGCCTGTTTGGACGGGTGAAGCGTGGACGGCGAATACTCTCGCGATGCAATTGTTACAGGCTTGTGACACGCGATCGGCGCGCCAAAGTTGCGAAATCCGCTCGGCCTCGCGCGTCAAAGATGCGGCAAGTTGTCAAAGAGCGTGTGCGTACTTTGCGCGCCGCGGTTGCCGCATCGCCGAGGCTTTCGCTCAACCGATCGAACTAACGTCGCTCGATTAAAACCAAATCGACGATCGCCTTTGAGTTGCGTGCGCGCTTGCGCGCAGGGGTCGATATGACGCGCGCAGGATTGTCCTCTTGTTTTCGCCGGATTGTGCGGGCCCGTGCTCCTCGTTTGTGAGAAGAAGCGAGGAGATTACAGATGCGTTTGGCATTTCTTGCGGCAGCCGTCGCGGCAGTTGCGTCTCTGGCTGCGCCGCAGGCGAGCGCGCGTCCCTTCTATGAAGAGACCGGCTACGGCGTCGATTCCTGGGGCTCGACGCAGCGCGTCGCCGGCAGGCAGCATCGGCGCGAAGGCCGCGCCTATAGCGGCAGCCGGAACAATTCTTACTATCGCACCGCCTCCGCCAATCGCGGTCTCGGTGGGCGGCCGCGCCGATGGTGCGGCTGGTGGATGCGCACCCAGAAGGGCGGCGGTCCTGAGTTCAACGTCGCCGCAAACTGGCGACGCTGGGGCAGCCCCGCCGGCGGGCCGATGGTCGGCGCCGTTGTCGTATGGGCGCACCATGTCGGGATGATCACGGGTCGCGCAGCCAACGGCCAGTGGATCGTCAAATCCGGCAACGACGGCGGCCGGGTCCGCGAGCGGGCGCGCTCCGTCGCCGGCGCGACGTTCCGGGTCGGCTAAGCTCCATCGCAATACTGCTCAATGGTGGGGGCTCGGAGGCGATCCGGGCCCCAATTGCGTCTTTGGACCGTGTCGCCGGCGCCCTTGTGTTGGCTGGCATGTTGATGCTGAATAACGCCTGTGTTGTTGGCCGAAGGGGGTCCAGTGCGGACGCCGGCATACGTGCTGAGATTGGCAGGCGTTGGCGGCCTTGCGGCTCTGGCGCTGGGCTATGGCGGCGCATTGGCGCTCGATGGCATCGGCATGACGCCGCCGCGCGATCGCGGCGCGGCCCCGTCGGTTCGACGCAGCGAACCACCTGACGCCAAAGCAGGCGCCGGCCCGGTCCAGACCGGCGCCTTGGACGAGCGGCTTTCAACCGGCCCACTTGGCGATGCGGACGCAGCGTTGGAGGCGGCGGAGGCCGATCCGGCCGTGGAGCTGGACTTCGAGCGCATCAACATCGGCGGCGGGCTCGCAAAGGCGGCACCGCTGGTCCTTCCGCCGCCGCAGTCGGCGCGCGCAGGGCCCAATCCCCTGCAAAACGTCGAGCTGCTCGAACAGACGCCGAAACCTGGCCTGCCGGAACAACCACCGGAACGAATCATCGAGATTGGGCCCAAGCGGTCGGCTGCATCTGCGAACGCGGGGCCCGCTGCCGGCGATTTGACCCCGGATGTCTCGGAACAGCCGACGAAGCCGCGCAAGTCCGCCAAAGCGAAAAAACGCAAGACCGACGATTCGTTTGCGGGCAGCGTTCAGTCGTTTTTCGGCTTCGACTGACAGCGTCGGAACGCGCCTCTGTTAAGCTGAATCGCCCGCCGCGCCTTCCTTTCGCCCCAACTTTTTCGCCTGATTGATGCGGGGCGCGCTTCGTTCGCGATTGGGGGGACCGACGTGACCACGCGGTTACAGCCTGGATCGATTATCGCCGGCGTCGGCATGGCGGCGTTTGCGGCGGTCGCCGTCGCTGGCGTCCAAGGCTACCGGAACGGTTCTACGGTCGACGGCGCGAGCGCGCCGGCTGTCTTCAAACCTTTGGCGCTCGCGACGGCCTCGCCAGACAATTCTCATCGCGCAGCGCCTGCGGATCGCGGCAAGCTCGCGCGCGCCATCCAAAAGGAACTCGCGCGCGTTGGATGTTACGACGGCGTGTTGAGCAGTCATTGGTCGCCGTCGGCGCGCGCCGGGATGAAATCGTTTGTCGAAGCGGTGAACGCGCGCCTGCCCATCGACGAGCCCGATGACGTGCTGCTGACCTTGGTCGAGAGCCATCAGTCGCAAGTGTGCGGTCTCCCGACCGCCGCTCCAAAGACGGAGGAGAAGGGCTCGACCGTCGTGATCGCAGCGCCAAGCGCGCCTTATCGCGTCGCAGGCGAAGCCCCGCCACAGACGGTGGATGCGCCGCCGACGCCTGCGCCGGAGCCTCAGCCCGCCCATCCGACGGAGACCCAAGCCGCCGCCTTGACGACGACCGTGGCGGCTGTCGTCGCCGTCGCGCCGTCGCCCGCAGCGCCGCCGATCTCCAACGCCGTCGTCGAGCCGTTGGCGCCGAGTCCCGCGGCCAAGCGCGAACCTCTGCCGCAATTCGCGACAACGCCGCCGACGACGGAGCCGGCAGCCAAACCGCAAAAACGCGCAGCGCGGAAAACCCGTCCGCAGGCCGCCAAGCAGCCAAAATTCGTCAAATCACTGATGAAGAGCGTCAACAGCGCGCTGTCGTCGATGGGCTTGAACTAACCCACGCGCGGGATGGACTTGAGCGGTAAAGCCCGGTAATGCGGGCGCTTCGCATCGCTCGACGGTCGCGCGCTCCCCATGATTCCGACCATTCATTCGCTGAACTCCGGCGCAATCCGCTCGCCGTTCACCCAGTTGCGCGGGCTGCTGGCCGGCGTCGAGCCGGGCGTTGCGCCCGCGATCGATTTGACGATCGGCGAACCGCGCGAAGCCATGCCGGAGTTCATTTCCGAGACGCTCGCCGAGGCGTTCGCGCTCTACGGAAGGTACCCGCCGATCCGCGGCAGCGAGCCGTTACGGCTTGCGATCGCGGCATGGCTGTCGCGACGCTACGCGATCGCCGGCGGCGTCGACCCAGCGCGCGAAGCGCTCGTACTGAATGGCTCGCGCGAAGGGCTGTTCTATGCGTGCGTGCCGGCCGTCGGCCGTAAATCTGTCGCCGGCACGCCCGCGATCCTGATGTGCAATCCTTTTTATTCCGCCTACATCGCCGGCGCGCTCGCCGTCGGCGCCGAGCCGGTGATGCTGAATGCGACGCGGGCGACGGATTTCTTGCCCGACCTCGACGCGCTCGCCGCGAATGAAGCGCTTCTGAGGCGCACCGCCGCTGTGTTCATCGGATCGCCGGCCAATCCGCAGGGCGCGGTCGCCAGCCGCGCCTATGTCGCGAAGGCTCTGGCGCTGGCCCGCGCCTACGACTTCATGGCGTTCTTCGACGAGTGCTATTCGGAGATCTACACCGAGGCGGCGCCGCCCGGCGCGCTCGAAGTCGCGGCGGCGACGGCCGAGCGATTCAAGAATCTCGTCGTCTTCAACTCGCTCTCCAAACGCTCGAATCTGCCGGGGCTGCGTTCAGGATTTTGCGCCGGCGACGCCGCCTTTCTCGAGGCCTACGCCGAGGTGCGCAACATGTGTGCGCCGACGGTTCCGGGACCGATCCAGAACGCGTCGGCGGCGGCGTGGTCGGACGAGGCGCACGTCGACGCGTCGCGGGCTGCTTATCGGACAAAATTCGATATTGCGGACAAGGTGTTAGGTAACAGGTATGGGTATCGCCGTCCGGCCGGCGGATTCTGCCTTTGGCTCGATATGAGCCAATTTGGCGGCGGCCAAGACGCGGCGGTAACCTTATGGCAACGCGCTGCCGTCAAAGTCATCCCCGGCAGCTTTCTGGCCCTGAACGGCCAAGACGGATCCAACCCCGGCGCGGATTACGTTCGCGTCGCTCTGGTCCAAGACCCCGCGATGATCCGGGAAGCGCTCGAACGCACGATTTCCGTGCTGCGTTGAAGAGTTCGTTCGCGCGATGTCGCTGAGTACGCGAGGCATTGATCCGCAACTCCTGGACCCACAGCGTCTGCTGCCGCAGTCGCTGGAAGACCGGTTGCTGCGATGGCTGGGACGGATCGCGGGCGCCATTCTCCTCGCCGTCTTGCTCATCGCTTGGGCAAGTCTGGCGTCGTGGTCGCTCGGCGATCCGAGCCTGACGCACGCCACCGCCGCCGAACCTCGCAATTGGGTCGGCCCGGCCGGCGCGATTCTTTCCGATTTGATGCTGCAGACGCTGGGCTTCGCCGGCGCCGTCGCGATGATCGCGCCGCTGATCTGGGCGTTCGATTTGTTCCGCCGTTCGAGCGTCGATAACGGCCGCTTGAAGTTCGGCTTCTATCCTCTGTCCATCCTCGCTTTGGCCGGCGCGTTGTCCGCGCTCCCCATTTCCGAGGCGTGGCCGCTTCATCACGGCCTCGGCGGCGCCGTGGGCGATGGAATCTTCAAGGTCGTCGCCAGCGCCTTCGCCATCGTCAACGCGGACCGCGCTGGACTTGCAGCCGCGATCGTTTTGTCCGCCGCTGCGATGACGACGACGGCGAAGGCGACCGGCTTTGACTTCGAAGCGGCCATGAGATCGGCGGCGGCGCAATGGCGCGCGCGACAATCTGATATACGGACGCGGCGCGCCGAAGGCGCCGGCCGCGCAGCGGCAGCGGACCGCGCGGGTCTGCGCCGCATGTGGCCCACGCTTGGTCGGCGACAAACTCCGGCGCAGGCCGCGCCGTCCAATTGGACTGCAAGCGGCGATGCGCCGACCTTCGTTGCGCATGTTGATCCGCGCCTGCCGCCGGTCGAGTGGCGCGGAGAGGAGGGCGCTCCGCAGTTTGCAGACTATCTGCGCGGTCGCGAATCCGCCGTTTCCGACTTCGCCGGACCGGCCGCGGCGTTCGACGATTGCAGCACATTCGCATTTGAGCCCGCCGATTTGCCGCTCGAAGTCAGCGACGCCGACATCATCCGCGGACCGAGCTTCGACGCCTTCACCGATGCGGCCAGCCGCGCCATCGCGGCGCGTTTCGCGCCAGGCGCCTCTGTCGTGCCGCCGTCACAGCCGCCTCCGACGATTGAAAGGAAGCCCCCGGCGCAGACCTCGCGCGCACGCTCCGTCGTTGAGCCCTTCGCAGCGGCCGGGACGGATTGGAAGCGGCCGTCGCTCAATCTGTTGAAGCCGGGCGCCGTTGCGAAACCCGGTCCGGAGTTTTCGCAGACGATGATGCGCGGGACCGCGCGTTTGGTGGAAGACGTGCTCGCCGATTTTGGCGTCAAGGGCGAGGTCAAGTCCATCAACCCCGGCCCGGTCGTGACGCTTTTCGAGTTTGAACCGGCGCGCGGCGTGAAGTCGTCGCGGATCATCGGGCTCGCCGACGACATTGCGCGCTCGATGAGCGTCGCGAGCGTGCGCGCCGCCGTCGTGCCCGGCCGCAACGCCATCGGTCTTGAACTTCCCAACATGCGGCGCGAACCCGTTCTGCTGCGCGAGATTCTGGAATCTGATTCTTACCGTTCGAGCGATGCGGCGCTGCCGCTGGCGCTGGGCAAAACGATCGCCGGCGCGCCGATCGTCGTCGATCTCGCGCGCATGCCGCACCTGCTCGTGGCCGGCACCACAGGGTCAGGCAAATCGGTCGGCGTCAATGCGATGGTCCTGTCGTTGCTATACCGGCGTTCGCCGGACGACTGCCGCTTGCTGATGATCGATCCCAAAATGCTGGAGCTGTCGGTCTACAATGGCATTCCGCATCTTCTCACGCCGGTGGTGACGGACCCGCACAAGGCGGTCGCCGCGCTCAATTGGGCCGTCATGGAAATGGAAGAGCGCTACAAGCGCATGGCGGCGCTGGCGGTGCGCAACATCGAGGTCTTCAACAATCGCGTCCGCAACGCCAAAAAGCGCGGCGAAATGCTCTCGCGCACCGTGCAGACGGGGTTCGATGCGTCTGGCCAGGCGGTGTACGAGAAGCAGAAAATCGCGCTCGAGCCGTTGCCCCACATCGTGATCGTCGTTGATGAGTTCGCCGACCTCATGATGGTCGCCGGCAAGGAGGTCGAGTCCGCGGTCCAACGCCTTGCGCAGATGGCGCGCGCCGCCGGCATCCATCTCATCATGGCGACGCAACGTCCCTCGGTCGACGTGCTGACAGGCACGATCAAAGCGAACTTTCCGACGCGCATTTCCTTCAAAGTTACGTCGAAGATCGACAGCCGCACGATCCTCAACGAGCAGGGCGCGGAGCAACTGCTTGGCCAGGGCGACATGCTCTACTCGTCCGGCGCCGGACAGATCATGCGCGTGCACGGCGCTTTCGTGGCGGACGACGAAGTCGAAGCCATCGCGGCGGCGTTGCGGCGGGATGGCCCGCCCGAGTACGTCAGCGGCATTCTGGATGCGCCGCCGTCGCCGTCGGCTGACGGCGCGCGGGAGCCGAACGACGGCGATCTCTACGATCGCGCCGTAGCCATCGTCGCGCGCGACCGCAAGGCGTCGACGAGCTATCTGCAGCGGCGGCTGTCGATCGGCTACAATCGCGCCGCCGACCTGATCGAGCGCATGGAGCGAGAGGGCCTGATCACGCCGGCCAACAGCGTCGGCAGACGCGAAATTCTCATGTCCGCAAGCGGGGCCGACGCGGCCTGACGACGATCCGCGCGATCGCCCGTCGTTGCGGCCAATCGCACGATTGACTATCCCCAGCCCATATCGCTTTTTCGCCCCGTTCTGGACGCAATTTGTGCTCAAACCCGTTCGAGGGGTGCGTCGCACACTCGGGGGATTCGTCCGCGCGATGGGGAACTCATGACATTGAAATTCCGGTTCGCGACGTGGCTTGCCGCGGCATGCTGGTCCACGGCGCTCGCCGGCGGCGCATCGGCGCAGCAGCCCCCCGCCGCCGCCGCTGCGACGGCGCCGGCAACCGCCGCCAGTCCTCCGACCGCCGCCGCGACGCCTCCTTCAGAGCAGAAACCGCCCGCGGCGTCGGCGCCCGCAACCGCCAAACCGCCGGTCGACGGCTGGGCCGGGGAAGTGGCGCCCGCGAATTCCGGAACAGGCCTTGAACTCGATCCCGCCCAGACCGAAGCCGTCAAGACCGTCAGCGGCTACTTTTCCGATCTCCAGAATTTGAAGGGCGAGTTCGTTCAGACGGGCGCCGACAAGAAGCGGATGAAGGGCAAATTCTTCGTCAAGCGTCCCGGGCGGTTCCGTTTCGACTATGCGCTCCCGTCCCGGCAAATCATCGTTTCGGACGGCCAAAGCCTGGCGATTCAAGATCTTGATCTGAATAACGAAGACCGCGTCGAGCTTGATCAAACGCCGTTTCGACTTCTTCTTCGCAAGGACGTGGATTTGCTGCGCGATGCGCGGATTACGGAAGTTCAGCAGGCGGAAGACTTGATCGTGGTTGGTTTGCAGGACAAGAGCCCGGATACGCCCGGCCGCATTCGCCTGTATCTGTCCAAGAAGCCGGCGCTCGCATTGAAGGAATGGGTGACGACCGACGCGCAGGGCCTGGATACGCGGATTGAAGTGTCCGACCTTGTCAAGGTCGAAGACTTGGACGCAAATCTATTTAAAATTCAACAACTTGGAGCGCATCGCTCAACGCCGCAATAGGCGCCATGCAGCCAAATCAGGGTGTTGCACGCGCGCCGCGCTGCAACATTAGACCTGTGGATAAAAGTTAGTAACTGTTCACATTTTCGTGAACGGTATGACTCACCCCTATTGAAAATCTGCTTGTTGGGCTTAACTCTGACGCATGCAGGCGGCGTCACCCTGTATTCGGTAGTGCCCCCCGTCTAACCGAAGACGCTGCCTCTGGTGTCGGCTTCCCTCCCGGCGCCGAGCGCGAATAGCGCAAATAGCGCCCAGTCCCTCCCCCCGGGACTGGGCGTTTCTATTTTTGGCGCCGTCTTCAAGTGGCATTGCGCGCAGAACTGCGCGCAAGAGATGTGCTCAACCCAATCCAATTTGCTTATCTCGCTAGTGAAATAACTGCGGAAGGGGAGCTGCGATCTGTGTTGCATGCGGCGGCGGATCGAAGTCCGTGACTTCGGCCAGCGCTTCATCGATCGATTTGAGTTCAAGCGCCAGGCGTTTCAAGCGCGCGGTAATCTGAGTGGAAAAATGTTCTGCGAGAGACCGGTCGTCGTGCATGGCGCCGTGAATTTCGGCTCGCGAGAATCGCAAGGCGCGCACGGAAGTTTTTGCGATCACCGTAGACGTGTAGATCGTTTCGACCAGCATCGCCAGTTCGCCAATCATGGAGCCTTCCAGCACGCGCTCGGCGGCGTCGCCATTGTCCTGCGAGACGCGCACGGCTTCGCCCGAAATGATCAAGATTGCCGCGTCGCCCGCCTGATTTTCGCGGACGATCGACTCCCCGGCGCGATAGACGATGCGGTCAGCGCGTCGCGCGATTTCAGTGATTTGCAACGGCTTCAAGCCGCGAAACAGCGGCAAGGCCAACAGAGGTTTTACGAAGGCGTCGATCGCCATCGGTCGCAACTCCACGCGCAAGGTTGAATGGGAACGCGGACGCGACAGATACAACCGGAATTACGACCGGAGCGGCGTTCGTCGGCAAACATGCGGACGTTGGAACGCGATGACGATTATTCAGCACATCGACGCGGTCGGGTCTAGGTCAGGTGTGGACGCCGCGGGGACGAACGGGGACAAGTGTGCCCCAAAAGCCAAATCTGTTGACGCTGAAGACTACGGGGCCAGTTTGTAGCCGCCGCTTTCGGTGACGAGCAGCTCGGCATTGGAGGGGTCTTTCTCGATTTTCTGACGCAGGCGGTAAATATGCGTCTCGAGCGTATGCGTCGTGACGCCGGCGTTGTAGCCCCATACTTCATGCAACAGCACGTCGCGCGACACCACCTTATCGCCGGAGCGATAAAGGTATTTGAGAATCGAAGTTTCCTTTTCAGTCAGGCGAATTTTTGATCCAGACTGGTCAATCAACAACTTTGAGGCCGGTTTGAACGAATAGGGGCCGATTGCGAAGACCGCATCTTCGCTCTGTTCGTGCTGGCGCAACTGCGCGCGAATGCGCGCCAGCAGCACGGCGAATTTGAACGGCTTCAACACGTAGTCGTTGGCGCCGGCGTCGAGCCCCAGGATCTGATCGGCGTCCGAGGTGTTGCCGGTCAGCATGACGATCGGCGTCTTGAAACCAGATTTGCGCAGCAGCTTCACGGCCTCGCGGCCATCCATGTCCGGCAAGCCGACGTCGAACACCACCAAATCGAACCGTCCCGCTTTCGCCGCCTCGATGCCTTTTGACGCCGTGTTGGCTTCTGAGACCTCGAACTCATCGTGCAGAACCAATTGATCTCTCAGCGACGTCCGCAGATCCTCGTCGTCGTCGACAAGGAGCACCTTTCGCGCGGCGTTCATGGACAATTGGCTCCGTGCTCGTTAGGGCGGTGGTCGGCAGGGTAATGTATCACCGTGCCAGCGGCCAACATAAGCGTTGGCGGCAACGAGGCAAGGGGAGCGGTGGGCGGTCAATGCCTCGTGAAGCGCAGCCATCGCTGCCCAGACCGGCTTCGACTCCGCGGACGTTCATAGTGCGGGCGCTCTCGCCGCGAAGTTCGCGCGGCGTTCTTGAGTGGGGCTTGCAGCGCGCGACGTGCGCGCTTGGGCGCAGCGGCGTTCGCGCCATGAAGCGCGAAGGCGACGGCGCCACGCCGCGCGGCGTTTGGACGTTGCGCGAAGCGTTCTACAACGCCGACCGTATGAACCGGCCTCGCACGCGGCTGCCGCTGCGCCGGCTGCGTATCGATGACGGCTGGTGCGATGCGCAAATGGACCCCAACTACAATCGCGCCGTGCGTCATCCCTATCCGGCGAGCGCGGAGCGCCTTTTCAGGGCCGATGGCCTTTACGACATTGTTGTCGTGCTCGGATACAACGACCGCCCGCGCGTCCAAGGACGCGGCAGCGCGATCTTTTTGCACATCGCGCGTCCGGGCTACGGGCCGACGGAGGGCTGCGTCGCGCTTCGACGCGATCACGCGCTCCGCGTCATCTCAAAAATGCGGCGCGGCGACGTCGTCAAAATTCAGATGTAAAAAAGGGCCCGGTCGCCAGAGGCGCCGGGCCTAGATAGCCACATCTAGGGGAAGATGTGCGCTCGGGAGGAAATGACCGCGGCGCGGCCCAAGAAAGGCCGCGCCGCACTTTTTTCTCAGTAATTGTAGGCGCGTTCGCCGTGGTCGGTGATGTCGAGACCTTCGCGCTCCTTGTCCTCGATGGGACGCAGGCCGATCAGGATATCGACGAGCTTGAACAGGATCGCCGAACCGATGCCGCTCCAGAGCAGCGTCACGCCCACCGCCTTGGCTTGCGCCGTCAGCTGGAAGATCATGTCGTAGGCGCCGACGGCGAGTTCGCCGGGCTTCGAGATGTAGTCCGGGATGCCTGCGCCGCCGAGGTCGGGATTGACCAGGATGCCGGTCGCCAGGGCGCCGACGATGCCGCCGATGCAGTGGACGCCGAAGACGTCCAAGCTGTCGTCGTATCCAAGCGCGCCCTTGATGGCCGAGCAGAACAGGAAGCAGATCGGGCTGACGATGAGGCCGAGCACGATCGATCCCATGACGCCGGAGAAACCGCAGGCAGGCGTGATCGCGACAAGACCCGCGACGACGCCGGTTGCGATTCCGAGCGCCGACGGCTTGCCCTTCGCAATCCACTCGACGAGCATCCACGACAGCGCAGCGGCGGCCGTGGCGACGAAGGTGTTGATGAAGGGAACGCCAGCGAAAGCGCTGATCTCGAGGTTGGATCCGACGTTGAAGCCGAACCAGCCGACCCAGAGCAATGAAGCGCCGATCATGCACATCGTGAGCGAGTGCGGAGGCATCGCTTCCTTGCCGTAGCCGACGCGTTTTCCGAGAACCAGCGCGCCAACGAGGCCGGCGATGCCGGCGTTGATGTGCACGACGGTGCCGCCCGCGAAATCGAGCGCGCCCCAGCCGAACAGCAATCCGACATCGGCCGAAACCGCGTCCATCGCCGCCTGTGCGGCTGCCTTGCCGTCGCCGGAGGCTTCGGCGAGCGCCTTTGCGGCGTTGCCGAAGGCGTCAGGGCCGCCCCAGTACCAGACCATGTGCGCGATCGGGAAGTAGATGAACGTCACCCACAGCGCCATGAAGACCAGCATCGCCGAGAACTTCAGACGTTCGGCGACGGCGCCGAGGATCAGCGCCGGCGTGATGCACGCGAAGGTCATCTGGAAGATGATGTAGACGTATTCCGGAATGTAAACGCCGTTGGAGAACGTCGCCGCCAATGTCGTCGAATCGACGCCGGAGAGCATGGCTTTCGAGAAGCCTCCGACGTAGGGATTGAGCTCCCCGCCGTTGGTGAAGGCCATCGAGTAGCCGTACATGACCCAGATGATCGCGACGAGACAGAGCGTCGCCAGCACCTGCATGAACATCGACAGCATGTTCTTGGTTCTGACGAGGCCGCCGTAGAACAGCGCAAGTCCCGGCACTGTCATCAACAGCACGAGCACGGACGCCATGTACATGAAGGCGGTGTCGCCCTTGTCCGGCGTCGGCGCTGTTGCGGCCGGCGCTGCTTCTGCAGCTGGCGCCGCTTCGGCGGCGGGCGCAGGGGTTTCAGCCGCCGGCGGAGCGGCAGGTTCTTCAGCCGCCGGCGCCGGCGCGTCCTGCGCCATCACATAGGCCGGATCGACGGCGATAAAGGCGAGCGCGATGATGCAAAGGGCCCCCAAGGCCTTTGCATACCGCGCCAAGTTTCGAAGTTTCATGTCTTAGGCTCCCTGATTAGTCACACGATGAGATTGCGGATTGCCGTGGGCGTTACAGCGCGTCGTCGTCCGACTCGCCGGTGCGAATGCGGACGGTATGTTCGATGGATGAGACGAAGATCTTGCCGTCGCCGATCTGGCCGGTCTTGGCCGATCGCTGGATGGCGGCCAGCGCCTTGTCCACTTGAGCGCTCGGCACCACCACTTCGATCTTGATCTTGGGAAGAAAACTCACGGCGTATTCAGCGCCGCGATAGATTTCGGTGTGGCCTTTCTGCCGGCCGTAGCCCTTGACCTCCGTTACGGTCATGCCCTGCAAGCCGAGATCGGTCAGCGCCGAGCGGACTTCCTCGAGTTTGAAGGGTTTAATCACGGCAGTGATGAGCTTCATTGGGCGCCCCCTGTTCGTTGCCCGGAATGCCATCCGGGTGCTCCTCGCACGATGCGACTTTCACAACTGAGAAGCTGCGAGCATCGGAGCGAGGAGAGTCAAGAGGCGTGCCAAGTCGGACGCTGACGCCTAATATGCTGATATCCGTAATTAAATGCCGCGACGGCGCGCTCACGGACGATCCCGCATCGCGCTTTTGTGCACAAAAAATATGCAAACAAGCGGTTTTGGGCGCTATTTGAGCACGAAAGCCGTGTCCCGCTTGCGCATCAGGCCTTCCTGCACGACGGAGGCGACAAGTGCGCCCTGCCGATCGTAGACGGCGCCGCGGCAATAGCCCCGCGCGCCCGACGCCGTCGGACTGTCCTGGGCGTAGAGCAGCCAATCGTCGACGCGAAATGGACGATGGAACCACATCGCGTGATCCAGGCTCGCCAGTTGAATGTCCTTGTCGAAAAGCAGTTTGCCGTGCGCGATGAGCGCAGTGTCGAGTAGCGTGAAGTCGGAAGCGTAGGCGAGCACCGCCTGATGCAATCGCGGCTCGTCCGGCAACGCGCCATTGGTCTTCAGCCAAATCGCTTGGTGGGCCGGCCGCGGCTCCCGGCTGGCGTAGCGCGTAGCGTCGACGATCCGGATGTCGATCGGGTGTTCACGGCTCCAGTAGGCGCGCATGTTGTCCGGCAGACGCGTCATGACTCCGGCCATCAAATCCTTGGCGCTCGGCAGCGCTTCGGGCGGCGGAACGTCGGGCATCGACGACTGATGGTCAAACCCCGTCTCAGCGCGGTGAAAAGATGCGCTCATCGCGAAGATCGCCCGGCCATGTTGGATGCCCCGCACGCGGCGCGTCGTAAAGCTGCCGCCGTCCCGAATTCGCTCGACGTCGTAGATGATGTCGTTTTCCGGGTCGCCCGCCAGCAGGAAGTAGCCGTGCAACGAATGGATGGATCGGTCTTCGCCGACGGTCAACGCGGACGCCGTCAGCGCTTGTCCGAGAACCTGGCCGCCGTAGACCCGCTGCCAGCCCTCGCTCGCCTTCGGCCCGCGGAACAGGTTGTCTTCAAGCCGCTCCAGCGTGAGGGTCGTAACCAGCTTGGCCAGCGCGGATGCGCCGTTCGTGGCCGTCATGTCGTTGGTGGTCATGTGCCCCTCGTTCAGCACGTTTTGCGTCCGGTTGCGCAGCGCGGCGACAATGGACCTGGAGACGCGTTAGACTGTCAAGCGATCTGCAGGAATGTCGCTCATGCGTTCAAAAGACAACCGTTTCGACGTCGTCATCTCCGGCGCCAGCTTCGCGGGCCTCGCCTTGGCGCTGGGGCTGCGTCAAGCCACGGACGGTGAAATCTCCATCGCCATCGTCGATCGCGCCGCAGGCCCGACGGGCGGCGTCGACGGCCGCGCGTTTGCGATCTGGGCCGGCGCCAAGGCCGTGCTCGAGTCGCTCGGGGTCTGGCCGGCGATTGAGTCCGACGCGCAACCGATCACGTCCATTGAAATCACCGACTCTGCGCAAGACGACGCCGTGCGCCAATCGCGCCTGACCTACGACGCGCAGCTCGAAGACGGGCGACGCGCCGCTGACATGGTTCCGGCCGCCGCGCTTCTTCGCGCGCTGCATGAAGCCGTCTCGCGAGATGCCGAGATCGAATGGTTCGCGCCGGCCGAGGCCAGCGGCCTCCGGCTCGGCGAATGCGCAGCCGACGTCTCGCTGAGCGACGGTCGCCGGTTGTCGGCCGCATTGTGCGTCGCTGCAGACGGCCGCGCATCGAATCTGCGCGACGCCGCCGGCATCAAAACGGTCGGTTGGGACTATGATCAGATCGGCATCGTGGCGACCGTCGCCTTTGATGCGCCGCACGACGGCGTCGCCGTTCAACACTTTCTTCCGGGCGGTCCATTCGCCGTTCTTCCTCTGAAAGGCAATCGCGCGTGCATCACGTGGAGCGCCGCCCGCAGCGATGCCGAGCGCGTTCTGGCGCTCGACGATGCGGCGTTCTTGGCGGAACTCGACGCCCGCATCGCGGGACGCTTCGGCGCGGTGCGACTTGACGGACCCCGGCAATCGTGGCCGCTGGACTTCAAGGTCCCGCGCGATCTGGTAGCGCGCCGATTTGCGTTGATCGGCGATGCCGCGCATGGCGTGCACCCGATCGCAGGGCAGGGCGTCAACCTGGCGCTGCGCGATGCGGCGTGCCTCGTCGAATGCGTGGTGGACGCCTTGCGCATCGGCTTCGACGCCGGACACGCGCCGGCGCTGGAGCGCTATCGTCGCTGGCGGCGTTTCGACAGCTTCATGTCAGCGTCGCTTTATGACGGTCTCAATCGTCTCTTCAGCGCGGACAACGCGGTGCTCCGCGCCGGTCGCGGCGCCGGGCTCGGACTGCTCGATCAATGGCCTGACGCGAAGCGCCTGATCCTTGCGGAAGCAGCCGGACAGACCGGCGAACTGCCAAAACTGATGCGCGGCGCTGCGACCTAATCTTGGTCCGCGCCGTCCGCCGGCTCGGGCTCGCCAACCATTGTTGGGGGCACGACGGACACGCGGCGCGTTTCGAAATCGACGGTCGGCGCGTGGGCGATGGTGAATGGAATGAATTCCGTTTCCGCGCCGACGCGCGCGACTTCGAGAAGATCGCCCGCGCCGAAATTCTGAACGGCGATAATGCGGCCATAGGCGGCGCCGTTTTCCAGCACCGCATCCAGTCCGATCAGGTCGACATGATAGAACTCGGACGCCGCCGGTTTCGGAAGCCGATCGCGATCGACGTAGAGTTCGGTTCCGCGCAGGGCCTCCGCGCGATTGCGATCCGCGACGCCGAAAATGCGGGCGACGACGCCCTTGTCGGTCACGCGCACCACTTTCAGCGTGAACGCGGTTCGCCCGCTCGCGTCGGTCAGCGGTCCGTAGGACGCGATTGCGGCGGCATCGGCCGTATACGCGCGGATCAATACTTCGCCGCGCACGCCGTGGGCAGGTCCGATCTCGCCGAGCAGCACGCGGCGGGGGGGTAACGCTTTAGGACTGTCGTCTGCCATCGTCCGGCGTTTCCTCGGCCGCGTCAGGAGGGCAATGGACCCAGATAGGATACGTCGATTTCGAGCGGCGCGCCGGCGACGTGGATGACGGCGTGCTGTCGTCGCGCGCACGGGTCGAGATCGCCGAAAATCGCCGTCAGCGCGCCATCGCCGCCGCCGTCAAATCCGGTGACCAGTTCCCCGCCTGCGGGCACCTCCGCCGTCAGAGCGACACGACACGCCTGCCCTTCGGCCGGCGCGGCGCCATAGCCCCGGTAGACGCCGCCGTGGCGATCAGACGCGAAAATGCGTCCGCGGCGAACAATCGCGAGCGCTTCATCGAATTCTCGCAGAGGTTGCTCAGAAACAGGATATACAATCTTGTAGAGGCCGTCACGAACCATGGGCGTCAATCTCCGCGTCCGGCGTCCGAAATTGCGAACGCGCGTGGCGGCGTTCCAAGTCTCGGGCCAACCGCGGCAGGCCTCCGGGCGTCGCCGCCAGGAAGCCCCTCCGACGTTGCGGTCGGCCTTAGCCCAGGTTCAGGCGGTGTCTCCGCTGACGGGCGCTTCTGCGGCCTTGGCGGCCTTCTCGGCCGCGGCGGCGGCGCGCTCTTGCGCCTTCTTCTTCGGCTTCGCCTTTTCAGGGTTGTTCTGCGCCGTGCGCTTGGCGAGGCCGGCGCCGTCGAGCAGGCGCAATACGCGATCGGTCGGCTGCGCGCCGACGCCGAGCCAGTGCTTGACGCGATCTTCTTTCAGCTTCACGCGCTCGGCGTTGTCCTTTTTCAGCATCGGATCGAACGTGCCGATCTGTTCGATATAACGGCCGTCGCGCGGGCTCGTGCCGTGGGCGACGACGACGTAGTAGTATGGGCGCTTCTTCGAGCCGCCGCGCGAGAGGCGAATTTTGACGGACATTCTTCAGGTCTCCTGGTTGGTTTTCAGTCGGTTCAGTTTCGAATTTCGCGTGTCACCTTTTCTTTCCGGGAAAGCCCGGAAATTTCGGCAGGCCGCCGCCGAGTCCCGGTAGACCCTTCGGCAATCCTGAAAGTCCGCCGCCGAGCCCCGACAATCCTTTCGGCGTTCCGCCAGCGGCGGCGCCTCGCGCGAGTTGTTCTTTGACGTCGTCCGGCAGTTGCTCCAGAGCCTTCGGATCGAGCTTGGCCAGTTCGGCCTGCATCGACGCAAGCTCGCTCTCGGATGGGCCGGCTCCGGTCGCGCCGAGAAAGCGGCTCATCATGCCCTTGGATCGGCCCATGGTTTTCATCATGTCCGCCATCTGGCGATGCATTTTGATGAGCTTGTTGATTTCCTCGACTTTCGTGCCCGATCCGGCGGCGATGCGTCGCTTGCGCTTGGCGTCGAGCGACTTCGGGTTGCGCCGTTCGTAAGGCGTCATCGAGCCGATGATGGCGCGCTGATGCACGAGGCTCTTATCAAGGCCCGCTTCGTTGATCTGGCCTTTGATCTTGGCGACGCCCGGCATCATTCCGAGCACGCCGCCCATGCCGCCGAGCTTCTGCATCTGCTTCAACTGTTCGCCTAGATCTTCGAGGTCGAACGACCCCTTCTTCATTTTTTCGGCGATTTTCGTGGCTTTTTCGACGTCGATCGTCTGCGCGGCCTTCTCGACGAGCGACACCACGTCGCCCATGCCGAGAATGCGCGACGCGATGCGGCCGGGATGGAAGTCTTCGAGCGCGTCCCACTTTTCGCCGACGCCGATCAGCTTGATCGGCTTGCCGGTGACGGCGCGCATGGAGAGCGCTGCGCCGCCGCGACCGTCGCCGTCGGCGCGCGTCAGCACTATGCCGGTCACGCCGACGCGGCCGTCGAACGCTTTCGCAGTGTTGACGGCGTCCTGGCCGGTCAGCGCGTCGGCGACCAGTAGCGTTTCGTGGGGGAGAATCGCGGCTTTGACGTCGCGGACTTCGTCCATCAGTTCGTCGTCGACGGTGACGCGGCCGGCCGTGTCGTACAGAACGACGTCGTAGCCGCCGAGACGGGCGGCTTCGTTCGCGCGCTTCGCGATCTGGAGCGGCGTCTGGCCCGCGATGATGGGGAGCGTCGCAACGCCGGTCTGCTCTCCGAGCACGCGCAGCTGCTCCTGCGCAGCCGGACGGCGCGTGTCGAGCGACGCCATCAGCACTTTCTTGCGCTCGCGGTTGGCGAGGCGCCAAGCGATCTTCGCCGCCGTCGTCGTCTTGCCCGAGCCCTGCAAGCCGATCATCAGAATGCCGACGGGCGGCGTCGCGGCGAGGTCGATCGGCTCAGCGTCGGAGCCGAGCATCGCCGCCAACTCGTCGTTGACGATCTTGACGACCATCTGGCCCGGCGTCACCGAGCGCAGCACTTCGGCGCCGACGGCCTTGGCCTTCACTTTCTCGGTAAAGTCGCGGACGACGTCGAGCGCGACGTCAGCTTCGAGCAGCGCGCGGCGAACCTCGCGCATCGCCTCGACGACGTCGCTTTCCGTCAGCGCGCCGCGTCGCGTCAGTTTGTCGAGGACGCCCGTGAGGCGTTCTTGAAGGCTTTGAAACATCGCGTCGTCTGCTCCTAGGCCGCGACCGCGGCGCGGCGCCGATGCGCCGCCCCGGCGGAGGGCCTGCGCGCGCTGATGTCTTGGAGTCGCCGCAAACGGGACCGCAGCGCGCGGATCAGCCCGTGAGCCAAAACTCAAATGCACCCGAGAGCGCGACGCGCCTTCGGATGTTGACCTCCCCTCTCTCGCCTGACGGCAGGAGGGGTCGGCGGCTCTGGGTTCCAGGGCCGGCTGAATGACGTGGGTATCGGGGACGCGGGACGAAATGTCAACCTGCGGGTCGATCGCGCAACCGACGCTTCGATTTCAGCATTTTGCCCCAGGCCCGCGCGATGTTGAAAACGCGACGTTCATAAGCGCGCTCCTCAGACGTGAGGCAAATGCACCCGTAACAATAGCATCGCCGCGCCCGCGCGAAGGCCACGCGAAAGAGCAGCGCATTGGGTCTATGGCGGGGCCTCTGATGCCGAAGGGCCATGCGCGGCGCCGCAATCAGTTGGCCGGCGCAATGCGCAGCAGTTTGCCGTCGGTTGCGTCGGTGAGCACGTAAACCGCTCCATCCGGACCCACGCGCACATCGCGCACGCGGTCGCCCCGATCGGTCAGCAATCGCTCAACGCCGACGACCGTTTCGCCGTCGAGCACCAGGCGCTCCAGTACGGCGCCGGCAAGCCCTCCGACCAGCAGATTGCCCTTCCATGCCGGGAAGAGGTCGCCTGTATAGAACGCAAGTCCCGACGTCGCGATCGAGGGGACCCAGTAGTAGACCGGCTGTTCGAGCCCAGGCTTCGACGCGCCCTCGCCGATTTTGCCGCCGCCGTAGTCTTCGCCCCAGGTGATGAGGGGCCAACCGTAGTTCTTGCCCGCGCGTGCGACGTTGAGTTCGTCGCCGCCCTGGGCGCCGTGTTCTGTCGTCCAGAGTTCGCCCGTCGCGGGGTTCAACGCCGCGCCTTGCATGTTGCGGTGGCCATAGCTCCAGATTTCCGGCTGCTTGCCTTTCTGCCCGACGTACGGGTTGTCTTTCGGAACCGAGCCATCGGCATTGATGCGGATGACCTTGCCGAGCTGCGTCGACAGGTCTTGCGCCAGATCGCGCTGGCTTGCGCGCTCGCCTGTGGTGATGAAAAGAGCGCCGTCCTTAGCCCACACGAGTCGCGATCCGAAGTGGTAGCGGCCTGAGAAGGCCGGCTCCTGGCGGAAGATGACGACGCCGTCCGATATCGCCCCGCCGTCGTCGGTCAGCGTCAGTTTGGCCCGCACGACCGACGTGCCGTTCTTGAAAAAACCGCGCGGCTCGGAATACGAAAAATAGATAAGCCCGCTTTGCGAAAAATCCGGCGCGAGCAGAACGTCGAGCATGCCCGCCTGTCCGCCCTGGACCACATTCGGCATCCCCGCGATCGGCGCCGAGAGTTTGCCGTCCATGTCGACGACCCGCATGCGGCCCGGCCGCTCCGTCACGAGCGCGCGGCCATCCGGCAGGAACTGAAGTCCCCAAGGATTTTCAAGACCCTTTGCGACTTCCGTCACCGCGGTGGCCGTTGTCGGCGCTTCCGGGGCGTCCGTTTGCGCCGCTGTTGCGGGATGGGCCAAGCCCGGCAGCGCCGCAACCAAAAACGCGAGGAGAATGAGACGCGGCATCATGGCCCCATGGTCAATTGTGTTTTCAAGCATTGGCCGCCATATATGCAGCCATGTCGTCCAGCGCCAGCTTTCCATTCGTCAAGATGAACGGCCTCGGCAACGAGATCGTCGTCGTCGACCTGCGCGCCAGCACGAAACGCTTCACGCCCGACGAAGTTTCCGCCATTGCGGCCCAAAGGCCGTCGCGCTTCGATCAGATGATGGTTCTCCACGCGCCGGCGACAAAGGGCGCCGAGGCTTACGTGCGAATCTACAATGCGGACGGGTCGGAAGCCGGCGCGTGCGGCAACGGCATGCGCTGCGTCGGCTGGCTGTTGTCCCAGGAGCTCGGTCACGGCGAATTCAAGGTCGAGAGCCGCGCCGGCGTTCTGGCGATCGAAGTGCGAGATCAATCGTCGATCACCGTCGATATGGGCGAACCCAAGTTCGACTGGCAGGACATTCCGCTCACCGAAGAATTCCGTGACACGCGCGCCATTGAACTCCAGATCGGTCCGATCGACGATCCGATTCTGCATTCGCCATCCGTCGTCAACGTCGGCAATCCCCATGCCGTGTTCTGGGTCGACGACGTGATGGCCTACGATCTCGAGCGCTTCGGGCCTATGTTGGAAAATCATCCGGTTTTTCCGGAGCGCGCCAATATCTCGTTGGCGCGCGTCACGGCCCGCGACGCGATTACGCTCAGAACCTGGGAGCGGGGCTGCGGATTGACGCTCGCCTGCGGCTCGGCGGCGTGCGCGGCGGCGGTTTCGGCCGCTCGCAAGAAGCTGACGGAACGCATGGTCACGGTATCCCTGCCAGGCGGCCGACTCATCATCGAGTGGCTCGCCAACAACCGCATTTTGATGACCGGGCCCGTCGAGTTCGAGTACGAGGGCATGTTCGATCCGGGCAAGACCGCAAAGGCGCCGGCCTGACCCATCATGGCGCGCCGTCCGTCACAAACCTCGAACTAGGCGCATCCGACGCATGTCCGTACCCGACGTCATTACTCTCGGCTGCCGCCTGAACGCCTTCGAGTCGGAGGCCATGCGCCGCCACGCGCGCGACGCGGGCCTCGGCGACGTCGTCTTCGTCAACACCTGCGCCGTGACGGGCGACGCCGTGCGCGAGGCGACGAAGGCGATCCGTCGCGTGCGCCGCGATCGCCCGTCGGCGCGGATCGTCGTCACGGGCTGTGCGGCCCAGACCGAGCCCGAGCGATTCGCGGCGATGCCCGAGGTCGATCGCGTCATCGGAAACGCTGAAAAAACCAAGGCTGAAACGTTTCGCGGGCTTTTTCTCGACGACGCCGCGCGCGTGCAGGTCAACGACATCATGAGCGTGCGTGAAACCGCGCCACAGTTGCTGGATGGCTTCACCGGCCACACGCGGGGCTTCGTGCAAATTCAGAACGGCTGCGATCACCGGTGCACGTTCTGCATCATCCCGTTCGGCCGGGGGCCATCGCGCTCGGTGGCGGCGGGCGAAGTCGTCAGGCAGGCGCGCCGTCTCGTCGAGGCCGGGTTCGTCGAGATCGTGCTGACGGGCGTCGACATAACGTCCTATGGCCCGGACTTGCCGGGCGACATGACGCTCGGAAAGCTCGTGCGCGCCGTGTTGCGCCTCGTGCCGGAATTGAAGCGCTTGCGGCTTTCTTCGATCGATCAGGTGGAGGCCGACGCGGATCTGATCGCGGCGATCGCCGACGAGCCGCGCCTCATGCCGCATCTGCATCTTTCCATGCAGTCGGGCGACGACATGATCTTGAAGCGCATGAAGCGCCGCCACGCGCGCGCCGACGCGGTTCGCTTCTGCAAAGAGGCGCGCCGGTTGCGGCCGGACGTCGTCTTCGGCGCCGACCTGATCGCCGGCTTTCCGACCGAGTCCGAGGCGATGTTCGACAATACGCTGCGTCTCATTGATGACTGCGGCTTGACGTATCTGCACGTTTTTCCGTTCTCTCCGCGTCGCGGCACGCCGGCGGCTCGGATGCCGCAAGTGGATCGGCCGTCGGTCAAGACGCGCGCCGCACGTCTGCGCGCCAAGGGCGATGCGACGCTCGCCACGTATCTCACGGCTCAATCCGGTCGCGTGGTTGACGTGCTGATGGAGCGCGGCGGCGTGGGACGGACGCCGCAGTTCGCCGAAGTCCAGATTTCGGATGCCGTGCCTGCTCCTGGCCTCATCGTGACGGCGCGCGTCACGCGGACGGCTGGTCGGCGTCTCGTCGGCGAGGTTGTGGCGTGACCGTTCCGGGGGAGAAATCGAAAAGCCTGTTCGGCCGGATGTTCGGCAAGGACGGAGCGGCCGAACCGGTTCAGGCGGCGCAAGAAGAAGTCGTCGCGCAGCCGGCCGAGAAAAAATCCGGCTGGCTGCAGCGGCTTCGCTCCGGTCTTGGACGCACGTCGGCCCAGCTCACCGGCGGAATTGTCAGCCTCATATCCAAGCGCAAGCTCGACGCCGATACGCTGAGCGACCTTGAAGATCTGTTGATCCAGGCCGACATCGGCGTCGCGACGGCTCAGAAGATCACGTCAGTTGTCGCCAAGGGCCGCTTCGAGACGGGCGCGTCGGCTGACGACGTGCGCGCGATCCTCGCGACGGAGGTCGAACGGGTCCTGGCGCCTATCGCCAAGCCGCTTGTCATCGACGCGACAAAAAAACCGCACGTGATCATGATGGTCGGCGTCAACGGCACGGGGAAGACGACGACGATCGGCAAACTGGCGGCGCAGCTCAGGAGCGAGGGAAAATCGGTCATGCTGGCTGCGGGCGATACATTCCGGGCCGCGGCGATCGATCAACTTAAGGTCTGGGGCGAGAGAACGGGCGCCCCCGTCGTCGTCCGCGGCGTCGGCTCCGATTCGTCCGCGCTCGCCTTCGACGCCTTGAAGGAGGCGCAGGAGGCCAACGTCGACGTGTTGCTGCTGGATACCGCCGGGCGGCTGCAGAATAAGCAAGTTTTAATGGAAGAATTGGAGAAAGTGACGCGCGTCCTCAAGAAGCGGGATGCGACGGCGCCGCACGACGTCGTCCTTGTTCTTGACGCAACGACAGGGCAGAACGCGCTCGCGCAAGTCGAAATCTTCAAGGCGCGCGCAGGCGTGACGGGGCTCGTGATGACAAAACTGGACGGCACCGCGCGGGGCGGCATTCTCGTCGCCATCTCTGAGAGGTTTGGGCTGCCCGTTCACGCCGTCGGCGTCGGCGAGGGCGTCGACGATCTGCAACCGTTCGAGGCGGCGGAGTTCGCCAAAGCCATGGCCGAAGTTTGACGCGGCGACATTTTAGAAAGACGTCCGCCTTTGGAGACCCGATTGGAAATGTCCCTGCGCAAGCGCCTCTATCCCTTCAACGCCGAGCAGACGGTCAATATCCTGAGCGAGTTCGGGCCGCTGGTGACGATGTTCGTCGTCAACGCCGCCTATGGCATCACTGCGGGAACATGGTCGCTGCTGATTGCGACTGTGATCGCCATCGCCGCGATGTTCTACATGTTCCGTCGGCCGCCGATTTTTCCGCTCATCGCGTCGACAGTGACCATTCTCTTCGGCGCCATGACGATCATTACGGGCGACCCGATGTGGGTCCAGATCAAAGTGACGATCTTTAATGCCCTGTTCGCGCTGTTTCTTCTGTCGGGCCTCTGGCTCAAGCGCAACTTCTTCAAGTATGTCTTCGAAAAGACGTTCCACTACACGGACGAAGGGTGGAATTGGTTTACCTGGAGTTTTGCGTTGTTCTTCCTATTCACCGCCGCGGCCAACGAATATGTTCGCCTGACGTTCAAGGAAGATCACCTGTATCAAGTGTTCGGGCACGCGATGAACGGCGTGAATGTTTGGATCCTGTTCAAGATTGCGATCATTCTGCCGCTGAGCGGCGCCTACGCATGGATACTGACGCGGATGATGCACAAGTATCGGCTTCCTGATCCGGCCGCCGAATGAGCGAGCCGATTCGCAGCCGCGACGACGGCGCCGCCGAAGTTCCGGACGACCAGACGACGCCCGAGTTGGATCGCAAGCAGCTCATCAAGATCGCCGTGGAACTTGGTCCGTTGATCGTCTTCTTCATCGGCAATTCCAAGTTCGACATTTTCGTTGGCACGGCGGCGTTCATGGTCGCGACGGTCATCGCGCTGTTCGTGTCGCGCGCTGTCCTCGGCCGCATTCCGACGATGCCGCTGGTGTCGGGGTTCTTCGTCGTGGTTTTCGGCGGCCTGACGCTCTGGCTTCAGGACGATCACTTCATCAAGTTGAAGCCGACGATCGTGAACGCGCTGTTCGCCGCGATCCTTTTCGGCGGGCTCGCCGCCGGCCGCAGTTTTCTGAAGATCGTGTTCGGAGACGTGATGCGGCTGACGGAAGAGGGATGGCGAAAGCTGACGATCCGGTGGGGCTTATTTTTTGTCGCACTGGCCGTGCTGAACGAATTCGTGTGGCGGAATTTTTCGACGGATTTTTGGGTCAGTTTCAAAGTGTTCGGCATTATGCCGCTCACTTTTGTCTTCGCTATTGCTCAAGTTGGACTTTTGAAGCGCTACGAGCTTCCGGCGAAGCAAACAAAGTGTAAACGCCATTGAAATACATACGTTTTACGTGGCGATACTCAGTATGCGTCCCACAATTCATGCCCAAGTAATACTTTCTTAGGATAGCGGCTATTCTTTCTAGACGATTGCTTGGCGATTGTGCTTCTTTGCGCTTACAGAATGTAGTTCACGCGGCCTTGCCGCAAAGTCACAAAGTTTAAGCAAAGCGCCCGAGAAAGCCTTGGCCGGACGTGTTCGCGTCGGCGGGGGGCGTTCGGCTTGCCAGGAACGCACATGGCCCGCGAAACGCTCCAAAATCGACTGGAAAGATCGCCGCTTCATCTTCTCCACCGAGCCGGACAATGCGCGGCCGACGTGTTTCAAGCCGAACTCGGCGAAGGCGATCTGACGGCCCGTCAGTTCGCCGTTCTGGTGACGGTCTCGCAATACGAGGGTCTGAGCCAAACGCAGCTTGTCGATCGAACGGGAATCGACCGGTCGACGCTGGCCGACATCGTACGGCGCATGCTGCGCAAGGGCCTGCTGCAACGCCGCCGCACGCGGGAGGACGCGCGCGCCTATGCGGTTCGGCTGACGGATGAAGGCTCCCGCGTGCTCAAAGCGGCCGATCCGCTCTCGCGACGCGTCGATGAACGTGTGCTATCGGCGTTGCCGGCCGCGCAGCGCGATCGTTTCATGCAGGATCTGAACGCGATCGTGCGGGGTCTCAGCAAGCTGCGACAGAAGCAGTCGTCCGAGAAACGCTGAGCAACCCGACGCGGCGGCGCGTCAGGCGGCTTTCTGGGGAATCAACCGGCGCTCGATCATCGCCTCGGCGATCTGCACGGCGTTGAGCGCTGCGCCCTTCAGCAGGTTGTCGGCGACGATCCACAAGGCGAGGCCGTTTTCCACCGTCGCGTCCTCGCGAATGCGCGAAACATAAGTGGCGTATTCGCCGGCCGCCTCGACGGGGGTCACATAACCGCCGGGTTCCCGCTTGTCGACGATCTGGACGCCCGGCGCGCGCCGCAAGATTTCGCGGGCCTCGTCAGCCGAAATGGGGCGTTCGAACTCGATGTTGAGCGATTCGGAATGACCGACGAAGACCGGCACGCGGACGCACGTCGCCGAAACCTTGATCTTCGGATCGAGAATTTTCTTGGTTTCCGCCAGCATCTTCCATTCCTCTTTGGTGTAGCCGTCTTCCATGAAGACGTCGATGTGAGGAATGACGTTGAAGGCGATCTGCTTAGGGAACTTCTTGGCTTCGAGTTCCTGGCCGGGCACGTACCTGCCCTTGGTCTGGTGCCACAGTTCGTCCATGGCGTCCTTGCCGGCGCCGGACACCGATTGGTACGTCGAAACGACGACGCGCGTGATCTTCGCCGCATCGTGCAACGGCTTTAGGACCACCACCATCTGCGCCGTTGAGCAGTTCGGGTTGGCGATGATGTTCTTCTTGGCGAAGCCGGCGATGGCGTCGGCGTTGACTTCCGGGACAATGAGCGGAACGTCCTGGTCATAACGCCAGTGCGACGAGTTATCGATGACGACGCATCCCTGGGCGGCGATGCGGGGCGACCACTCCTTTGAGACTCCGGAGCCGGCCGACATCAGGCAGAAGTCGACGCCGCGAAAGTCGAACGTTTCGAGATCGCGGCACTTAAGCCTCCGGTCGCCAAAGGAAATCTCCGCGCCGAGCGAGCGGCGCGAGGCAAGCGGGATGAGTTCGCTGACAGGAAACTTCCGGTCGGCGAGCACGTTCAGCATCTCCCGGCCGACGTTTCCCGTGGCGCCGACGACAGCAACTCGATAACCCATTGGCCATAACCTTGAAATTGCGGGGTAAAACGCCCAGAGGCAGCGTTAACGACGACGCTGATCGACGGCGGGTTCCCTTACGCGCCCACATACAGACTTGCAAGTCGCTCGATCGACCAAAATGTGACGCTGGTAGCCCTACTTTTGGCCCCCGCTTGAATTTTCCAGTCCGTCAGCGAAAAATGAGCGTCGGTCAGTAGCCCAGGCGGCAGCAGGCGGGATGGTCGAGGTGAGTACATGAGTTGGCGAATGCTGAAAATGGACCTGTCCGCGGCGATCGGCGCGGCGGCGTTGCTCAGTTCCCCGGCGGGGGGGGCGGTTTTCGCCAATGATATTTGGATGAGCGATTCTGAACTCGTCGCGCAGTTTCACGATACGACGATCGAGGGCAGCTATCCGTCCGGCAGGTCGTTCTCGGAGAGTTATCGATCCGACGGCCGCGTCGATTATGCGGAGACCAGCGTCCGAATGAAGGGCTACTGGTCGATTACTTCGGGCACGCTTTGCACGATCTACGACACAGACCCGGCCGGCGGGTGCTTCCGCGTCGCCCGTGTCGGCGAAAACTGTTTCGAGTTCCATTTCGCATCGCGCACGGAACAAACCATCCCTGGACAATCGGAAGGCAGGGCCGATTGGACGGCGCGTGCATGGATACAAGGCAAGCCTTCGGCCTGTCCGCCTGAGGGCGCCGAGGTCTAAAGAGCCAACCGCAATTTATGCAATGCGGGCCAGTTTCGGCGACTGCGTCTGGCCGCCGAGTTCGCGCACGCGCGCCGCGAAGACGGCTTTGAGCGCGGCGTCGAGATCGGGCATGGCGTTGGTCACGATCTCGCCGATCGGATCGGGGAAGACGAACTTGTTGAAACCGTCGGCGCCCTCGATGAAGTCGAACAGGCGGCCTTTGCGCTCGCGGTCGTAGTAGACGACAAGCTTGCCCACGTAGTCTTTGCTTCGCACAGCTTCGATGGCGTTGAACTGGGTCTCGTTCTCGGCGAGAAACGCGAGCCGGCGACGCACATAGGCGACCACCGCAAGTTCGCGTTCGGTCGACTCGATCTTCGGTCCGATCTGATGCATGGCGATGCCGCTGGCCCGCGCGTCGGCAGCGCCAGCGATGCGAATGCGTTCGGCGACCGGGGAGATCAGGCTCTCCTCGAAAGCGACCTTGATCATCGGCGCATAGTAGCGATCGATGACCGACTTGGACGCCGCAGCGATGCCGACGCGATCGAGCGCGAAGCGGCAGAAACTTTCCGAAGGGTTCTTGGCTTCCTCGATGAAGATCGAGCGCAACCGCTTTTTGACGAGTTGTACGTGCGCCGCTTCCGCAATCGTTTCCGGGTCGAAACAACTCTTCGTGGTCGACACCAAGGTTTCGACCACTTCGTCGCTGACGCCGGAACGCGCCGCCGTCTCCAGATCGATGGTCAAAAACGGCTCATCGTCCATGGCGTTCGGCTTGGCGGAATCAACGAAGAATTCAAACAGCACGCCGTTGGTGAGTATGCCGAGCTTGACCGACGGCAGGACGTCGAAATAGCGACGGAGCCGTTCGCGGCTCTCGTAGAGGTCGGCGCCGACGTTGCGGCATTCGAAGGCGATGACCGGCGCGCCGTCGCGCAGGATGGCGAAATCGACGCGCGCTTCGCCGCTCAAGTCGGCGCTGGCGATGTGCTCTGGAAAAACTTCGTACGGGTTGGCGCAGTCGTATTCGAGCAGCCCGAGGAACGGCAGAACCAGATACAGCTTCGCGCTTTCGACGTTGCTGCAGGCGGTCATGATGCTGACCGAGCGTTTGGCGACGGCCAACAGTCCGGCTCGAAGTTCGCTCGCCGTCGTCATCGTCAGTTCACGCCCCCGAATCGTCACTGCCGAAAAATCATGTCAGGTTGTCGAGGGCGCGCGAAGACCTTGATCCACAGGAGAATTAGTTGAGTTGCGGCAGCGCCTTACAGGGTCAGCGCCCGCAACTCGGCTTCGATGGCGCGGCCCATCTCGCTAGTGCCCACCTCGCGCATGCCCGGCTGCATGATGTCGGGCGTGCGCAGCCCGTCATCCAGGACCTTCGCGATGGCCGCCTCGACGAGCGCCGCGTCCTTGGCCATGTCGCAGGAATAGCGCAGCGACATCGCGAACGACGCGATGGTGGCGATGGGGTTGGCGAGACCCTTTCCGGCGATGTCCGGCGCCGAGCCATGCACGGGTTCATAGAGCGCTTTGCGCTTTCCGGTCTTGGCGTCGGGCGCGCCAAGCGACGCTGACGGCAGCATGCCGAGCGACCCCGTCATCATCGCCGCCTCGTCCGACAAGACGTCGCCGAACAGGTTGTCCGTGACAATGACGTCGAACTGCTTGGGGTTGCGGATCAGCTGCATCGCGCAGTTGTCCGCCAGAATGTGCTCGAGCTTGACGTCGGGCGCATAGGACTTGTGAACCTCGGTCACGACCTGGTTCCAAAGAACGCCCGTCTTCATGACGTTGCGTTTTTCCGCCGAATGCACCTTGCCGCCGCGCTTGCGCGCCAGATCAAAGGCGACCTTGGCGATGCGCTCGATCTCTCGCGACGTGTAGAGCTGCGTGTCGACCGCGCGCCGCTCGCCGTTTTCGAGCGTCACGATTTCTTTCGGCTCGCCGAAATAAACGCCGCCCGTCAGTTCGCGAAGGATCATGATGTCGAGGCCTTCGACGAGCTCCCGTTTCAGGCTTGAGGCGTCGGCCAGCGCCGGATAGCAGATCGCCGGGCGCAGGTTGGCGAAAAGGTCGAGGTCTTTTCGCAGGCGCAGAAGCCCGGCTTCCGGGCGATGTTCATAGGGAACCTTGTCCCACTTCGGCCCGCCGACCGCGCCGAACATCACGGCGTCGGATTTTTGCGCCTTCGCCATCGCCGCGTCGGTAATGGCGACGCCGTGCGCGTCGTAGGCCGCGCCGCCGACGAGGTCGCGCTCGACGGTGAATGTCGCCGTGTTGCTGCGCGCGTTGAAGAAAGCGATCAGCCGCTCTACCTCGGCCATCGTCTCGACGCCAATTCCGTCGCCGGGCAGAAGGAGGAGGGCGTGCGTCGTCATGGCGGTCCTGTTGCGAATGTGGGTTGGAGCTGGCGCGTCACGCGTGTGCTAACGCCTCGCTGACGGCCCGGCAAGGCGCCGCGCAATACGAGGCGTTTTGGCGCGCTTCAGCCTCAAAAGGGCAGCGGGAACGCCAGGGTAAAGCCGCCGATCGTGGCGATGGCGCCGAGCGCGCCCAAGGCGAACGATCCGAACAGCAAGGCGTTGCCGCCTGAAATGATGGCGATTGAGGCCAGCACGATGGCAATTTGCAGCAGGGCCTGGCCATAGTCGAAGTACGGTCCGCGCTTCAGAGCGTCGTCGCGCTCGGCCTCCAGTTCTTTGCCCTTCACCCATAATTCGTCCAATCCTTCTTTGCGTTCGGGATCGGTCGTGAGCTTGTCGGCTTGCGCGCGATACTCCGCGATGCGCGCGGCGATGCTCTGCTTCGCGTCGTCGGGCATCGTCGACTGCGTCGTTGTCATGATTTCCAGTTGATCCGCCTGGAGACGGAGCCCTTGGCGACGGGCGTTCTTGGCCTGGAAAAACGCCCAGTTGTTCGACGCTTCGATATTCTTGAACGCCGCGTCCTTAGCCGCATTGTCGCCGCCCATGCTGCAGATCGCGAGCACGACGGCGAGAATGCCGATATAGACGCCGATCAGCTTGTCGCGCAAGGTCGCGGGCTTTTCTGCGTCGCGACCGGGAACGTCGTCCAAAGCCATTCTTCCACCCTGCTACCCAACATCTACCCTAGAAGACCCGATCCTCCGGCGGCGCCGCGAGCGAGCGCGCCGGCAATAACTCCTTGCGATCGATCGACCGTCCGTCGGCGCCGAGGCGATAGAGGATCGGCGCGCCCGTCGCCAACTCGCGATCGAGGATTTCTTGGCCGTTCAAGCCCTCGAGAATCATGATCATTGCGCGCAGAGAATTGCCGTGCGCGGCGACGATGACGTTCTTGCCGGAGGCCATCTGCGGCCAGATCATGCTTTCATAGTACGGCCTGACGCGCGTCAGCGTATCCTTCAGGCTTTCCCCGCCAGGCGGCGCAATATCGAACGAACGCCGCCACAGCAAGACCTGCGACTCGCCCCACTTCTTGCGCGCCTCGTCCTTGTTGAGGCCGGAGAGTTCGCCGTAGTCGCGTTCATTGAGCGCGGTATCGCGGGTGATCGGCACCTGCGTCTGGTTCAATTCGGCGAGGATGATGTCGAGGGTGTGCTGGGCGCGTTTCAGGCTGCTGGTGAACGCGATGTCGAATTTGATCCTGTGGTCCTTGATCATCCGGCCGGCGACGCGGGCTTCGATCAGGCCTTTTTCGGTCAGGTCGGGATTGCGCCAGCCGGTGAAGAGGTTGAGGCGGTTCCACTCGCTTTCACCATGGCGCACCAGCACGAGAACATTGTCGGTGAGAGCGTCGGTCATGTCGTCTGGAAGCGTCCCTCTCCAGCGGCGCGCAAGGGCCGGATTTCAGATACCCAACACATCGCTCATCGCATAGAGACCCGGCGCGCGGCCTTTTCCCCACTGCGCCGCCCTGACCGCGCCTCGCGCGAAAATGCCGCGGTCGGCGGCCAGATGCGTCAGCTCGATGCGCTCGCCGTCGCCGGCGAAAATAACGGTGTGGTCGCCGACGACGGAGCCGCCGCGCAGCGTCGCGAATCCGATGTCGCCGCGCTGACGCGCGCCCGTGTGGCCATCGCGGGCGCGTACGGAGCGCTTGGCAAGATCGACGCCACGTCCGGCCGCCGCCGCGTCACCGAGCATCAGCGCGGTGCCTGACGGCGCGTCGACCTTCGACCGGTGATGCATTTCGACAATTTCAATGTCGAAGTCTTCGCCGAGCGCGGCGGCGACTTTCTTGGTGATGGACGCAATCAAATTGACGCCGAGGCTCATGTTGCCGGCCTTGATGATGGCCGTCCGCGCGGCGGCGTCCTTGACGGCGGCTTCGCTCGCCGCGTCGAAGCCGGTCGTCCCGATGACATGGACGACGCCATGCTCCGCAGCCAATCGCGCGAACGCCGCCGTGGCCTTCGGGCTGGTGAAATCGAGGATGGCGTCGGCGGCGGAGATGACGGCCGCGGCGTCCGCGCTGACCGTCACGCCAAGCGGCTCCAATCCTGCGAGCGCGCCCAGATCGGCGCCGATCAGGGCGGCCCCCGGCATTTCGGCGCCGCCGCTGACGCGGCATCCCTCGGTTGCGCAAATCGCCTTGATCAGCTCGCGGCCCATGCGGCCGGCGGCGCCCATGACGGCGATTTTCATGTCGGCTCCAGATCGGCGCGGGGGATCGGCGTGGCGCGGATATAGCAACGCCGCTCGCGGAACGAAAGGCCGAGGTTGACGATTTTCGAGCGGCGCTCTCGAATGAACCGGCGGCGTCGCTTAGCCTGATTTGCCGCCGGCGCGCGCCAGCGCGTCGACGATGAGCTTTTTGGCTTCGTCGACATGGCCCCAATGGTCGATCTTCACCCACTTGCCGGGCTCGAGATCCTTGTAGTGGCTGAAGAAGTGTTCGATCTGCTCGAGCGAAATGCGCGGCAGATCCGTGTACGTCTTGACGTTGTCGTAGCGCTTGGTCGTCTTGCTCGACGGCACCGCGATGATCTTTTCATCCCCGCCGCCGTCGTCTTCCATCACCAGCACGCCGACGGGACGACAATTGATGACGGCGCCGGGAACGATCGCGCGGGTGTTGCACACGAGCACGTCGATTGGATCGCCGTCGGCGGAGAGCGTGTGCGGCACGAAGCCGTAATTTCCAGGATAGCGCATCGGCGTGTAGAGGAAGCGATCGACGAACAGCGTGCCCGACGCCTTGTCGAGTTCGTATTTGATCGGCTCGCCGCCGACAGGGACCTCGATCACGACATTGATGTCGTCAGGCGGCGATTTGCCGGCGGCGATGGCGTCGAGGCGCATGCGAGTTCCCTGGATGGCGAACGAACGGCGAAGCGGCGGATGTGAGGTTGTTTCGGCGGTAGGCTTGTCGCTGGTCAGTCCCACGCGAAGACGATTTTCTCCAACGGCTTGCCGCTGAACTTTTCACGCGCCCGGCCCACGGGCCTACCGCCGCAGCGAACGTAGAAATCGCGCGCCGCCGCGTTGTCGGCTAAAGCCCAAACGATCAGACCCGGCAATCCGTCTGCGTCGAGGCGCTGCCGACAGGCTTCGAACAGATGTTGCCCGAGGCCGACGCCCTGATAGACCGGCGACAGATAGAGTTCATAAATCTCGCCGCCGGGGCGCTTGAGGCTGCGGACGCCGCCGCACGTCGCGTAGCCGGCGATCTTTCCGCCGACGTCAAGCACCAGGAAGTGCGGCTCCGAGCGGATCGACGCCCGCCACCAGCTCAGGTCGCGCCGAGATATCATGCGTGATAGATGCAGCGCGGGAATGACGCCGCAATAGGCATGGCGCCACGATTCGCGATATACCTCGACCAAGGCCGGCGCATCGTCCGCACGCCCGTCTCTGACGCCAATGCCGATGTGTCCCGTCGTGATCATGAAGCGAGCGTAGCCCTAGCTCCTGCCGTCGTCATCTCACACAATCGTAGCAGGGCGGACCGAGGCCCATAAACACGATAGGCGCCGAGGCTTTCGCCCGGCGCCTATCGCTAGAACTGATGTCTGCCCGGTTCGCGTCACATCGGCCGATGCGCGCCGGGAAGCGCTGGCGCCGCTTAGTTGACCGACTTGAACTGCTCGAACGACTTGGTCGTGGCCGAGCCGACGGTTTCCATCGTCTGCTTGGCGACCTTGCTCGAAAGTTCGAAAAGTTCTTTCGACTGGGCGCCGGCCATTGCGAACTGCTGCTGGAAGAAGTTGGCCTGCAGGCGGGCGATTTCCGGGAAGGTGCGGGCGCGGGCGATAGCCTGGGCCACTTCGAAGGCGGCTTCGGTGTTCGCGAGCGTGTTGGCGACGATCTTTTCGCCAATCGACTTTGCGCCGGCCTGCGTCGTCAAAAGCACGTCTTCCGCGACCTTGGCGTTGTCCTTCGCGGCGGAGGCGAATTTCTGATAGGCGTCGCGCGTCTTGGCGACGGCGTCTTCTGCGAACGCGGAGAGGTTCTCAGGAACCTTGGCGTCCTTGCCGGCCGTGAAGATGTCCTGGGCCTGGCGCGTGAAATCCTGAACCTGGCGTGTAAACGCATCCGTCATTTTGAGCTCCCAAAAAGTTTATCGTGTTGCAGAGGCAAACGGCCGACCGGCCGGATCGTGAATTGCAAAAATCATATAGGCGATCTCGTTGTGCAGTGCAACAACTTTTTGCTGCGCACCCCAAAAAAACACCCCTTCACGCCCGTTCTGCCGGAAATTTCATCACAACTGAGCGCTTTCAACCGATTGATGGTTAATAAAGTTCTCATGTCTTCGCGATTGCGAGATAACAAGATCGCGACATCGACGATCAGGCCAGCGCCGGGAAATGGTCGCGATAGCCGAGCGCGCGGGAATCGAACACCACGTCGGACGGGGCGAGAGCCCTGGCCAGCGCCAAGCCGTCGAGCGTCCGGCAGCGCGACAGCGCAACGTAGGTCTGCCCGTGCGCGAAAGCGCCCCGGCCAAGATCGACGTAGACCATCTCGAGGGTGAGCCCCTGCGCTTTGTGGATGGTGAGCGCCCAGGCGAGGCGCAAAGGGAACTGCTTGAACGTGCCGGCGACGTTCTCGACGATTTTCTCGGCCGTCTGGTCATAGGCGTACCGGCGATTTTCCCAGGACGCCTGCTCGACCTCGTGCTCGCGTCCGGAGATCGTGATCCAGACCTGCTTGTCGTTGAGCCGCGAGACGCGGGCGATCGTGCCGTTGACCCACCGCCGGTCCGGGTCATTGCGCAGCATCATGACTTTCGCGCCGGGTTTGAGGTCGAGCGCCGCTTCGGCCGGTTGGACCTTGTCGTTGAACTCGCCGGAGATGCTGGCGGCGTATCGCGTGGTCGCGCCCTGCAAAGCCTCCAGATAGGCGGAATTGATGCGCCGCGCCGCCGCGTTCGTCGGCGTCAGAATGACATAAGGTTCGCCCTCGGCCAGCGTGCGGATCGGGCGCACGCGGGTGTTGAGCAGTTTCAGGCCTTCCTCCGTCACGGCCCCGTCGCGGATCGCATTGAGCGCGTGGATCAGCGCGTCGTCCGTCTGCCGAAAGACGACGTCAAGTTCGAGCAGCGCGGTGCCGGCGCCTTCGCGCAAAGACGGAACGGAGAAGAAAAAAGGGCCGCCGTGCTCGTCTTCGAGATGCGCGCCGATCTCGCCCTCTTGCACGACCGGCGGCAGTTGATGCAAGTCGCCGAACATCAGCAACCGCGCGCCGCCGAACGGCTCGCGCGGTCGGCCGCGGTTGACTCGGAGCGCGTGGTCGATGCCCCACATCAGATCCGACCGCACCATCGAAGCTTCGTCGATGACGAGGAACTCGAGTTTCCGCATGACGCGGCCGTTGCGGCTGCGGCGAATGTCGCCTTGCTGAATGAGCCGCGGCGGAAATCCGAAGAACGAGTGGATCGTCTGGCCGCCGACGTTGATCGCCGCGAGCCCCGTCGGCGCGACGACGACGATACGCTCGCCCGCTTGGTCGCGGAGCGCGCGGAGCAGCGTCGATTTACCGGTGCCGGCGCGGCCGGTGACGAACAAGTGTCCGCCCGGCGCATTGATGAAGCTGGCGGCCGCAGCGAATTCTGCGGTGGGCGTGACGGCGTCCGGCCAGATCGGCGCGGCAGGGTCGTTGTGCATCGCTGGACGGACCCGCTCGGCCTTTCATGGTGGCCTCATTCGCGCCGGTGAGACGATCTTTACGACGGCAAATTTCAGCGCGCGGCCGCCAACCAAGCCTGACCTGGCCCGCTCAATTCAGCGGCCACTGGTCGTGCCTCCAGCGCCGCGGTTTGTCAAATACGGCGTTGTCCTGTGCCCGGCGCCGCCAACGAAAACGGCGCGAACCTCGTGTTGGAGGTCCGCGCCGCAAAAGTCGACGGGTTGTTACGGGCGGTTGCGATTAGTCGCGCGTGGCGGAAAGAAGTTTGAAGTCCTTGTCGAACTTGAGATCGTACTGGCCGCCGTCCTTGCTCTTGGCGTCATCGACTTCATAAACGCCCGTGGCCTCCGTTTCCTTCTCGTATTCGCCGCCGGAGTATCCGAGCGCTTCGATCGCGGCCTTGAGCTTGGCCGCTTCCTCGGCGCTCGGCTTTTCGTCGGCAAGAGCCGGAGCGGCGACGAACGCGAGCGCGGCGGCTGCGATAGCGATGCGGTTCATGAAAAATCTCCTCGTGTGTCAGTCTAGGGTTGAAGTCTGAATTCAACTGGGACTGACCAGAAGTCGTGCAGGAAACCTTGCAATGCAATAAGGGAAAAATTCCCGAAATCGATATGTCGCACGTCCCGCGGTTGTGACTACGCGGCGCCCGCCTCGCGCTCGGCTTCGCGTTTGCGCTCCTGCCGCTTTCGCTCGTTGGGATCGAGCCAGCGCTTGCGCAGCCGGATCGAGTCCGGCGTGATCTCGACGAGTTCTTCGTCGGTGATGTAGCTCATCGCCTTTTCAAGCGTGAGCCGCATTGGCGGCACAAGCGTCAGCGCCTCATCCTTGCCCGACGCGCGCACGTTGGTGAGCTTCTTGCCTTGTATGACGTTGACGATCAGATCGTTGTCGCGCGTGTGTTCGCCGACGATCATGCCCTCGTAGACGCGCGCCTGCGCGCCGATCATGAACACGCCGCGATCCTGCAGGTGAAAGATCGAATACGCCGTCGCCTCGCCCATGCCGTTGGAGATCAGCACGCCCTGACGGCGACCCTGAATGTCGCCCTTGAACGGCGCATAGGAATGGAACAGACGGTTCATCACGCCGGTGCCGCGGCTGTCCGACAGCAGCTCCGACTGATAGCCGAGCAAGCCGCGCGTCGGGACCAGAAACACCATGCGCGTGCGGCCGCCGCCCGACGGGCGCATCTCCATCAGATCGCCGCGCCGCTCCGACAGTTTCTGCACGACGACGCCGGTATGCGCGTCGTCGATGTCGATGATCGTCTCCTCGATGGGTTCGAGCTTTTGGTTGGTTGTCTCGTCGGTCTTGATCACGACCTTCGGCCGCGACACGGTGAGTTCGAAGCCTTCGCGCCGCATGTTCTCGATCAGAATCGCGAGTTGAAGTTCGCCGCGGCCCGATACGGTGAAGCTGTCGTTGTCGTCGCTCTCCGACACCTTGATCGCGATATTGCGCTCCGCTTCGCGCAGCAGGCGATCGCGAATGACGCGGCTTTGAACCTTGCTGCCTTCCTGGCCCGCGAACGGGCCGTCGTTGATGCGGAACGTCATCGACAAGGTCGGCGGATCGACCGGCTGCGCGACGATCGGCGTTTCGACGAGCGGATCGCACAGCGTATCGGCGACGGTCGCCTCGCTCATGCCGGCGACGGCCACGATCTCGCCGGCGCTGGCGTCCTCGACCGGAACGCGTTCAAGGCCGCGGAAGGCCAGCACCTTGGAGATGCGGAAATTCTCGACCAGCGAGCCATCGTGACGAATGGCCTTGACCGCCATGTTCGGTTTTAGAACGCCTGACGAGATGCGGCCGGTGAGAATGCGGCCCAGGAACGGATCGGCTTCGAGAGTCGTGGCGAGCATCGTGAACGGTCCGTCATCGACGGCCGGCGGCGGCACGTGATCGAGCACGAGATCGAACAGCGGCGCGAGCGTCTCCTGCGGACCCTCCGGCGCCAGCGCCATCCAGCCGTTGCGTCCCGATCCGTAGAGCACCGGAAAGTCGAGCTGCTCGTCGGTGGCGTCGAGATTGGCGAAGAGATCGAAGATTTCGTTCAGCACGTCCGTGTGGCGCTCGTCCGGGCGGTCGATCTTGTTGATCGCGACGATCGGGCGAAGGCCCCGCTTCAAGGCCTTCGACACGACGAACTTCGTTTGCGGCAAGGGCCCTTCGGAGGCGTCGACGAGGACGACGACGCCGTCGACCATGTTCAGGATGCGCTCCACCTCGCCGCCGAAATCGGCGTGGCCGGGCGTGTCGACGATGTTGATGCGCACGTCCTTCCACACGACGCTGGTGCACTTGGCGAGAATGGTGATGCCGCGCTCGCGTTCCAGGTCGTTGCTGTCCATCGCCCGCTCGGCGACCTTCTGGTTCTCGCGGAAGGCCCCCGATTGTTTCAGGAGTTCATCGACCAGCGTCGTTTTTCCATGGTCGACGTGCGCGATGATCGCGATGTTGCGAAGTTGCATGTAGGACCTGATGTTGACGCGCCGGCGTGTCGGCCGATACCGGACCGGCCCCGCAAACGGGCTTTGGGCGCTTTTTCAGCCCGCGGCGTAGCACGTCGGCCGGCGTCCGGCTAGGCAAGGGGCGGTGCGGCTTAACGGGCGGCGGCGGTCGTGTGACGCCCGAAAATCGGGCGGCCGGCGCACTTAGCACGCTTCTTGCGGATGCATCGGCGAAGCCGCTTTCCGTTCCAATCCTGTACGAGACCCGCCCCTCTCATGTTTGAGCGCAATCGCGTCGACAATGGCGCACAACAGTCAACCGTCCCAGCCGAGCTGACCCTCGCGAGCGGCGAGGTTCTCAAGGGCAAATTCGTCATCCCGGCGTCACGATCGATCATGGCGGCGTTGAACGGCGACGCGACGTTTTTTGAGTTTGAAACCTATGACGGCGCGCGGACGCTGCTCGCCAAGGCGACGATCGCGTCGATCCGCCTCGTCCCTATTCCTACCGCTCCGTCGCTCGCGGCGCGGATGCGCGACGTCGAAGGCTTCAGTCCGCATGTCGTGCTCGGCGTGGCCCCGGACGCGGCGTGGGACGACGTGCGCCAAGCCTATCTGACGCTCTCGAAAACGTACCATCCCGATTGTTTCGCCGGCGTGCAGTTGCCATCGGAGGTGCGCGATTATTTCTCTGTCATGGCGCGGCGGATCAACGCCGCATACGAAGCGCTCGAAGTTCCGCATCAGGTCGTGCGGGAGCCAAAGAGCGAAAAAGCCAAGCCAATCTACACGTCGCCTCAGCGCTTGTGATCGGACGGCGGCGCGGCCGCACCGCTGCTGTGATCCTTTTCCTTGGCCCGTTCGGCCGCGAGCAGAGCATCGATGTCTGGCCTTGAGATCGGCTCTCGATCCAGCCGGCGGCGCTGCTGATCCTGCATCACGAGCGCTCGGATGTCGGCGCCCGGCGTCTTCAAGCGGCGCGACCCGGATATCAGCAGCGGGTGATGCGGCTCTTCCAGATCGAGCTCCTCAAGGAACGTCTCGCGCAGCGCGTAGAACGATTGAAGAATCGAATCGCGAACGAGCTTTCTTTGTTCCGCCGAGGGCTCGGGCTGCTGGCGCGGATCGAGGGTTTGGAGCGCGCGGCGCATGTCGTGCAGCGGCGCGAACGGATACAGACCGATCAGCCCGTCCGTCTCGCCGGCGTTGCGGTAGACGATGCGCATCGTGTCGATCGTTTCGCTGATGCGACTGAAGGCGGTCAGATATTCATCCGTCGAAAGGTACGGCTTTTCGCAGAAGTTCAGCAGCGCGGATTTCGTGCGCACGATATTGCGCCACTCTTCCTCAAGGCTCTCGACGAACTTCGACCGCTTCTGGAAGATGTTCGACAGATAGGCGACGCCGCCGGTCGCGATCAGCAGCGACATGTCGCGCATGAATTCGTAGAGCTGGCCGGCGACGTTGACGACGAAACCTGGAATGCCCGGAATGTCGTCGGCGAACTTGGCCGCGAGCAAGAGCAGCAGCACCAGGAACAGCAGCCAGTAAAGCCGCGACAGCGTTCGATTGACGGAATTGCGGGTCATGGCGGGCCGATCACGCGGGTATTGACGAGAAAGCGCCTGAGGCTTGAAGCGCAACGCTGGAACTTATGCAACCCGCCGACCGACTTGATGGCTTGAGTGCGGCGTCATTAAGCATGAGCAATGCGCCCGCGGGCTGGTCGCTTACTCGGCAGCGCCATTGGCGGCCGCCGGCTGGGCGGCCGTCGGCTCAAGTTTTTCGATGTCGTCTGTGAGCCGCTTCATCTCCTGGCCGCGGCGCGCCATTTGAATCTGGATCTTGCCCACCTGCTGACTGACCGTCGTCGATGGTTCGCCGCTGCGGTAGACGTCGAAGATGCGCTGCTGATCCTCACGGTTGGCCTCGGTCAGCTGGCGCACGCGCTCCTTCATATTCTCCAGCTTGACGAGTTCGACGGTGCTTTTCTGATCGGCCTTGGCCTTGAGCATCTCTTCGAGCTGTTTCAGTTTCTGTTCGGTCGCCTCAGAATTCGCCTTCGCGTCCGGAGGCGCGGTCGTGTTGAAGAAAAAGTCGCCGACCAGCGCCGAATGATCCCACGGCACCTGCTTGCCGCCGGTGTCGGCGAGCACCTGCTTGCGCACGCCGATCATCACGGCGGTCAAGTTGTGGCCTGGCTGGCGCACGGCTTTGGCCAGCGCCGCCGTGAACGGAGAATTGCGGCCTGCGCCGTCGAGCGCGACGTTTCCGGGCTGTGTCGAATACGCGACGAACGTGCCGACGCCCGTTTGCACTTCGGCCAGACCCTTGCCGATGCTCGCCGAACGCGTGCCCATCGAGCGGGCGAGATTGCGCGCCAATGGATTGTCGCGGCAGGCATCGAGGAACACGATGTTGGTCTTGCCTTCGCGGCCGAGCTCCATCTGCTTCAGGATGAAATCCAGGCCGACGGCGTCGAAATCGAGGTCGCGCTCGCTTTTCAACTCGGCGTCGACCGGCACGAGGTAATTGCGCCCCGCCACCTGCAGGCCGTGCCCGGCGTAGAAGAAGACGGCCGTGTCGGCGTCGGCCAGAGCGCCCGAAAATTCGCGAACATTGGAGTCGAACTCCGCTTTGCTGAGATCAAGCCCGAGGATGACGTTGAAGCCCAGCTCCGTCAGCGACGCCGCCATGTCTTTGGCGTCATTCGCCGGGTTGGCGAGCGCGCCGGCGTGGGCGTAGGCGGCGTTGCCGATGATCAGCGCGACGCGCTTCTCGGCGGTAGCGGGCGTGACGAGCGAGAGAATCCCGACGACGCAGGCTATGAGCCGTCGGATCGGATGCAACTCAATGCGGCGCCCCATGTCTGTCTCCCCTCAATGATAGTCCGGGGCAGCAAAGCGCGCGATTTCGACGGTTCAAAGACAATGTCGCCGAACGAGCCCGTCGCGTCAGGCTCCGAGCCTACGCCGCCTGGGCTTCGCCGCGGCACATGCACCCGACGATCTTGGGAACCGCTTCGAGGTAGTAATCCTCGACCTCGCGCAACCTGAATCCCGCACCTTCAATCAATTGCCGGACCGGCCGCGTCAGGTTGCAGCCGACGGCGAGCCGGCGCCACAGCGGGTTGACGCGGTTCTGCCAGGCCGCGACCTGTGTCTCCGCCGAAAGTCCATGCTCGAGGAAGAGCACCCGCCCGTCCGGCTTCAGCGTGCGGCGCACCTCATGGAGCGCCTGCACCGGGTCGTCGACGGAGCACAGCGTGAACGTAATGACCGCCGTGTCGATCGTCGCGTCGTCAATCGGCAAGGCTTCGGCCGGCCCGTTGACGATCTCCACCGGCACGCGGGAATTTCGATGCCGTTTCGAGCCGAGTTGGACGAAACTTGCAATGGGATCGACGCCGATCACGCGCGTGACGCGCGCTGGATCGTAGTAGTCGAGATTGAAGCCGGGCCCGATGCCGATTTCGAGCGCCACGCCGCTGGCATTCGGCACGACCTTCGCGCGCTCCTTGGCGATATGCTCGCCGCTGCAGAGACACGTCACCAGTCGCGGACCGATGTGTTTCGCATAAATGCCCATGGCAATCCCTTTCTTGAGGACTTGAGATTCAACATGGGCGGCCGTTTAGGCTTGCGACATGGGCGCGGCTGTTCCGTAGGTCACAATTTTTGAGCGTGGTTCATTTGTCGCGCTTGCCGAGCGTGCGAAGTCTCAGCGCATTGAGCTTGATGAAGCCCTGCGCGTCTTTCTGGTCGTAGGCGCCCTTGTCGTCCTCGAATGTGACGAGCGTCGGCGAATAGAGCGACTTGGGGCTCGAGCGCCCGACCACGATCACGTTGCCCTTGTACAGTTCGAGCGTCACTTCGCCCTCGACATGATCCTGGCTCTTGTCGATCAGCGCCTGCAGCATCTCGCGCTCCGGCGAGAACCAGAACCCGTTGTAGATCAGCTCGGCGTAGCGCGGCATGGTCTCGTCCTTGAGATGCGCCGCGCCGCGGTCGAGCGTGACGCTCTCCATCGCCCGATGCGCCGTGAGCAGGATCGTGCCGCCCGGCGTCTCGTAGACGCCGCGCGACTTCATGCCGACGAAGCGGTTTTCAACCAGATCGAGCCGGCCGATGCCGTTGTCGCGGCCGAGATCGTTCAAGGCTTTCAGCAGCGTCGCGGGCGAAAGCCTTTTGCCGTCGATCGAGACGGCGTCGCCTTTCGCGAAGCCGATTTTGATCGTCGTCACCTTGTCCGGCGCGGTCATCGGCGAGATCGTGCGCTGATAGACGATCTCCGGCGCCTTCTTGTCGGGGTCCTCCAGCACTTTGCCTTCAGACGACGAGTGCAGCAGATTGGCGTCGACGGAGAACGGGCTCTCGCCTTCCTTGTCCTTGGCGACCGGAATCTGGTGATCGCGCGCGAACTTCAGCAGTTCCTCGCGGCCCTTGAACGCCCATTCGCGCCACGGCGCGATGATCTTGATGCCGGGTTCGAGCGCGTAATAGCCAAGTTCGAAGCGGACCTGATCATTGCCTTTACCGGTCGCGCCATGGCAAACGGCCTCGGCGCCGACCCTGCGCGCAATCTCGATTTGTTTTTTTGCGATCAGCGGGCGCGCAATCGAGGTGCCAAGCAAATAGACACCTTCGTAAACGGCATTGGCGCGGAACATCGGGAATACATAATCTCGCACGAATTCCTCGCGCACGTCTTCGATGAAAATGTTTTCTTCCTTGATGCCCAGAATCAATGCTTTTTGCCGTGCCGGTGATAGCTCTTCGCCTTGGCCTAAGTCGGCAGTGAATGTGACGACTTCAGCATTGTAGGTTTCTTGCAGCCACTTCAGGATGATCGAGGTGTCGAGGCCACCCGAATAGGCGAGCACGACTTTGTTGATTTTGCCTTTGGCGGCCATGGCGGATGTCCTGATAGGTCGGTCTTGAAAACGGGGCTATGAAGCCCGGCACTCTTACCAGGACCAAGGTGTCTGGCAAGGCCTTCAACCGATGGGAAACAAACGCATTCGGCGGGTTATTAGCGTACCAAACAGTTAAACCGCTGGCCGCTGGTTACTGTCGATAAGCATTGCTTTCAAAACGAGTACGATCAGCAATGTCAGTAACGCCGAAATCACAACGTCGGTGAAAAAATGCGCGCCCATGGCCATGCGATTGGCGGAAATCACAATGGTCCAAACCGTTGCCGCTGCGATAATCGGTAGACGAAACGCATGGTGGCAAATGAAGGCGAATGCAATGAGGACCATTGAGGTCGAAGCTTCGCCCGACACAAACGAACAATTGGTCGCGCATTCACCCCAAGGCCACCAAGGCGATGTATAGTGGGCCGTACCACCGAAGGCCTCCATGGCTTCAGGTCGCGAGCGTCCCCAATGCTCTTTCAAAATTAGATTGACGACGATGCCAGGTCCAATGGCAAAGGCGCCCGTCAGAAAAACAAGATTGTAATCGGTTGGCCACTGCCATGCGCGACCGCGGATCAAGCGTATGGTGATAAGTGCCACGACC
>JBQTKA010000004.1:0-177929 GCA_052386495.1 Hyphomicrobium sp.
GTGCCCATGTCCAAGCGTGTTCTGATCGTCGACGACGATCCAGCCCAGCGCCGCATCCTTGAAGAAACCATCAAGCGGTTCGGCTTCGAGACCAAGACCTGCGGATCTGGCGAACAAGCCCTGCAAATCCTCGAAGGCGCCGATCGCGACAGCGTCTCCCTCGTTCTGCTCGATCTGGTGATGCCCGGCGTCGACGGCATGGCCGTTCTCGGCCGCATCGCAGATAAAGCCGGCGCGCCGCCAATCATCGTACAAACCGCGCACGGCTCCATCGAGACGGCCATCAACGCCATGCGCGCCGGCGCTGTCGATTTTGTCGTCAAGCCCGCATCGCCCGAGCGCCTTGAAGTGTCGATAAAGAGCGCCTTGAAGATTGAAGCGCTGGCCGGCGAAATCAACCGCATCAAGAAAAAAGTCGAAGGCACGCTGACGTTCAACGACCTGGTGCTGCACGGTGACGCGATGAAGCGCGTCATCACGCTCGGCAAGCGCGCCGCCGCCTCCAACATTCCCGTTCTGATAGAGGGCGAAAGCGGCGTCGGCAAGGAGCTGATCGCGCGCGCTATTCAGGGCGAAAGCGAACGCGCGGGGCGACCCTTCGTCACCGTCAACTGCGGCGCAATACCCGAAAACCTTGTCGAGTCGATCCTGTTCGGACACGAAAAGGGGTCGTTCACTGGCGCCGTCGAAAAGCGCTCCGGCAAGTTCCAGGAAGCCGACGGCGGCACGCTCTTCCTTGACGAGATCGGCGAACTGCCGCTCGACGCCCAAGTCAAGTTGCTGCGCGCGCTGCAAGAAGGCGAGATTGATCCGGTCGGCTCGAAAAAGCCGGTCAAGGTCAACTTCCGTCTGATCTCGGCCACCAACCGCGATATGATCCAGCTTGTCAAAGACGGCAAGTTCCGCGAAGACCTCTACTATCGCCTGAACGTCTTCCCGATCTTCGTGCCGCCATTGCGCGAACGCATCGACGACGTGCCGGAACTCGCCAGCCACTTCGCCGCGCGATTTGCGGCGGAGGAAGGCAAACGGCTCACAGGATTCAGCGATCCCGCGATGCGCATGCTCCAGGCCTACGCCTGGCCCGGCAACGTGCGTCAGCTCGAGAACGCGGTGTTCCGCGCGGTTGTGCTGGCCGACGGCTCGGAGCTGACCGTCTCCGACTTCCCGCAGATCGCGACCCATGTCGACGGCTTCGAAGCCAGCATACCGGCCGCCCCCACGACGCTGCAGAAGCAGCCGGCGTACACCGGCCCCGCATTGCTCGGCGCCGAGAACACGGTTCCGCAGACGATCGAAATCAAGAACGCCGTCAGCGGCTCGTCGCTCGGCATTCCGGCCATGGCCGAAGACGGCGAGATCCGCTCGCTTGAAGCGATGGAAGCCGACATGATCCGCCTGGCGCTCGGCCGCTATCGCGGCCACATGACGGAGGTCGCCAAGCGGCTGAACATCGGCCGCTCGACGCTCTATCGTAAAATGCAGGAATACGGCCTCGAGCCGCGGCCGAACTGATTTTCAGCCGCCGCGGCGCGCAATGGCCGAGGCGGCTGAAATGTGTGCGACCGGGTCCGGTGGGACGGCCGGGCGCAGCTGGGAGAGCGTTCCGTCCCACCACCATGCCTTTCCCGCGTTCCGGCGCGGGAAACCGAAAGCCCCGGCGGCGACGCCGGGGCTTTTCGCGTTTGCAGGCCGCAACGCTGATCGGCTCAGTGACGCGCACGCGCCACGGACGTTGGGCCGGGAAAAAGTTCTTGCGCACGCAAGGTGCGGTAAAGGCGGCGCATGTCGTCAGGGAAATCGGCGAAAGGGCTGAGGGGGCGAGACTTGCTTAACGCTCTCGGCCTACGATCGCGTCGGTCGAATGACGCTTTGACGTCGGAAAGCGGCGACAGTTTCGCCACGGCGGAATGCGAAGGATCGTGGCGAGTTGCGTGTGCGACCGCTATGGTGGGTCGAGATCGGTCGCCTGACCGGACGAACGAAAGGTGTTGCGAAATGCTTGGCTTGCGACGGTCGGCGCTCAGCATGGTGATCGTTCTGGGAGCGCTGTCGCCCGCTGCCGCGACCGAGCCTGACGATCGGCCGTGGGACGAGATCGACCGCGTCGTCAAGCAAGCGCCGCAAGGCGAGGAGGCCGCTGAGCCCAGCGGCGCCGATCCGATATCCGACGGACCGACGGCCGGCGCGCCGGCTGTCGCCCCGCCTGCTGCGCCCGCCGACGCAACGGCGGCGACTGCGGCGGCGCCCGCGCCTTATGTCGCCACGTTCCCGCTACCGATCAAAACGGTTTTCGAAACCACGGCCGCGACGTTCTTGCGGGGCGGCGATGAAGCCGACATAGCGGCGCTCAGCCAGTTCTACGACGCGCGCCAGGGCGACGCGCTCTGGATGACCAAAGAAGGATTGAACGACGCAGCCAGAGATTTGATTGCGGAGTTCGCGCGCGCCGAAGACTGGGGATTGAAGTCCGCCGCTTATATCTATCCAGCGCTGCCGTCCATTCCGAGCGGCTACGCCGAGTCCGTTCTGGCGGAACTCGACATCCGCCTGTCGCTGCTCGCCATGGCCTACGCGCGGCACGCGCGCGGCGACCGCATTGCCGATCCGACGACGCAGCTCTCCTCCTATCTCGATCGCAAGCCGAACCTCATCGATCGCGCAAAGCTTCTGAGCGACCTGGCGGCGGCGGCGTCGAAAAGCGCTTTCCTCGTTTCGCTGCATCCTACGCATCCGCAGTTCCACCTCTTGCGCAGCAAACTCATTGAAATGCGCACCGCCCAGCCCGAACCGCAGATCGAAGTTCCCAGCGGCAACAAGATCTCGCCCGGAAAATCGCATCCGCACATCGCGCTGATCCGGAAAATTCTGAAAGTGCCGTCACCCGGAATGAAGCCGGACGGAACCGCGGCGGACGACACGTATTACGACCAGACGCTTGCCGGCGCAGTCGTGCGCTTCAAGGACAAGCACGGCATCGAGCCCTCCAACCCGACCATCACCGCCGCCGTCCGCAAGGCGCTGAACGGCTCAGGGCCTGTCACCGCCGAGACTATACTGGCCAATATGGAACAGTGGCGCTGGATGCCGGACGACCTCGGCGCGCTGCACATCGCGGTCAATATCCCTGAGTACACCGTTCGCGTGATCAAGGACGGCCATGCGATCCATACGGAGCGCGTTGTCACAGGCCAGACGAACACGCAGACGCCGATCTTCTCGGACGCCATGCGCACGGTCGTGTTTCAGCCGCCGTGGGTCGTGCCGGATTCGATCAAGATCAACGAACTGCTGCCGCGGTTGCGCGCCGGCGGCAATCCGATCGACGGCCGCGGCCTTGTCGCCAAACGCAACGGGCGAACAGTCGATCCCTGGAGCGTCGACTGGTACACGACGGACATCCGCAACTACGACATCCAGCAGCCGCCCGGCGGCTCCAATGTGCTCGGCGTGGTCAAGTTTCTGTTTCCCAACAAGCACGCCGTCTACCTCCACGACACGCCGTCGAAGAGCCTGTTCAATTCAACCGTTCGCACGTTCAGCCACGGCTGCGTGCGCGTCCGCAATCCTGTGCGCCTCGCCGAAGTCCTGATGGCCGAAGACAAGGGCTGGGACGCGGCAAAGGTGCAAGACCTGATCAAGTTCGGACCTGAGAACAACGACGTCGCGCTCGATCGTCCGATACCGGTCCACCTCACTTACTTTACGGCGTGGGTCGACGAAGCCGGCGACGTCAAAAGCGTCAGCGATGTTTACGGCCACGAGCAGCGGATCAAGCTGGGGCTCGCCGGACGCTGGAGCGAAATCGAAAAGAACCGCGACCACTTGTTGCCTCCGGAAAATCCGCGCGTCGCCCGCTCGTCGGACGGATGGTACACGGACGATTACTACGGCTATTACGGCTCGGGCGGATATGGCGGCTACGGCGGCTACTATGGACAACGCGGCCGGCCCTACTACTACCGCAACGGCTATCGCTATGTAGTGCCGCCGAAAAAGAAGAAATCCGGCTTCTTCAGCGAGTTGTTCGGCAACTGAGCGCGGCGCGCGACACCCCCCCCCCCCACCCACGCCTCTGCCGGCGGACTTATCGCCCGGGCGAGCCCCTTCGCCCTTTTGTCGCCGCTTCCCGCGCCTTTAATCCGGCGCTAGGGTGCTTACGGGGTTTTAAGAGTTCGGCGTTAACGCTTTCAGGGTCAGTTGCACCAGACGAGTTTGCGTCTGCCCCTTCACGCCGAAACTGACGATTACGACAACGGGCGAGGGAATGGGGGTTTAGAGTGGCGTTGCGCCGTTCGGGGGCGATGGTTGGCGTTTTGGCGGTTGCGACGGCGCTTGGCCTCGCAGGCGACGCCCTCACCGGCCCGCCGTCTGGCGACCGCACCATTTCCTTCTATCACATCCACACGAACGAACGTTTGACCGTCACCTACAAGAAGGACGGCCAGTACGTTCCTGAAGCCATGAAGCAGATCGACTGGATCATGCGCGACTGGCGTAAGAATGAGTCGATCCGCATGGACCCCGCGACGATCGATCTCGCCTGGGAAATGTACAATGAGCTCGGGTCTTCCGAGCCGATCAGCATCATCTGCGGTTATCGCTCGCAAGGCACCAACGAGATGCTGCGCAAGACGCGCGGCGGTCAGGCCAGCCAAAGCCAGCACATGACCGGCAAGGCGATCGACATCACGTTCCCCGACGTGCCGCTGAAGCGGATCCGCTACTCGGCGCTGATCCGCGAGCGCGGCGGCGTCGGCTACTATCCGACCTCCGGCATCCCGTTCGTCCACGTCGACACCGCGCGGGTGCGCGCCTGGCCCCGCTTGCCGCGGCAGGAATTGGCGCTTTTGTTCCCGGATGGCCATACGCGGCATCAGCCGGCCAGCGGCGGACCTATCACTCGGGCCGACGTGTCCGAAGCGCAGACGAAGTATCGCGAACTCGCCGTGCAGATCGCGCAGTTCCACGATGATCGCCGCGCGCCGCGCCCGACGCTCGTCGCCTCTGCGAAGCCGGCTGAGCGCAAGGCAATCACGGTCGCGGCGCTCGGAACGTCCGCGTCGGTTACGACGCCGGAGCGGTCGCCGGCGGCGCAGCCGATCGAGCGCAAGCCCTTCGCCGTAGCGTCGCTTGACCCCGCGTCGCTGCCGTTGCGCGCGCCGCCGACGATCGCGGCTGAGTCCGACGATCTCGCGCTTGGCTGGGACGTTGACCGCAAATCGCCGGACGCGAAACCTGACAAGCAGGTCGCGGCGCTGGCGCCGGCGCCCGCCAAGCCCAAGCTCGTCGCAGAGCCGAAGATCGTCGACCGTTCGTCGCGCTTTTCGTTCGCGCCTTCCGATAAGGACCGCTTGGACATGACGGCGCTCGTGCAGAAGGCGAGCCTCGGACTACCGCCGCCGAAACTGGTCGAAGGTCCGAAACCTGCGGCGCGCCCGCAGAAGGCGCTCGCCGAAACCGCCGCCGCAATCGTCGCCGAAAAGGCGCCGGCGCCCGTCATCGACGGACCGAAGCTCGCTGCGCTTGCTCCAGAAAAGTCTCCGGCCAGCGTCACCGACATGAGCCCTGACAGCCTCGGCGTCGGCTGGGTCCAGGCGCCCGAATTTGACGAAGATCACCCTGAGGAACTCGCCTATCGCCCGTTCCCGCTTGCGCCGCTGTTGACCGACACGCCGTCAGCGCATGACCCGCAGCTCGCGGGCCTTCAGCATCCCGACGTCGCCGCGACGCTTGAGATGATCGACGACGTCGGCGCCATTCCGCCGATGCGCTTCCGGCCCGGACGGCAAGTGGCGCAGGTGATGTGGGCGCAGCAGTTCGAGGGCAAGGCGGTTCATCTCGACGCGCTGCGCGAGATCGACGGCGGCCGTATCGCTGCGACCGGCATCGAAAGCCGGCCGGTGCAGACGAGTTCGCGATAAGCGGCGGAATTCCGGATCACGCCGTGTCGTTAAGCCAGAGCCGCATGGCCGGCTTTCTTCAAACACGCATCGCCCGCCGCCTTAACGACCGCGCCGAGCGCACGGAAGTCTTCGCGCCTCGGGCTCGAGCGGCGCCACGCGAGCCCGATCGATCGAGACGGTTCGGGATCGACGAAGCGGATCATCCTGATCTCGCGCGCGCGCCCTTCGACCGGCACGCAGATTTCGGGCAGTAGCGTGATGCCGAGGCCCGCCGATACCATCTCAACGATCGTCGACAGGCTGGAGGCTCCGAAGGTGTTGAACGCGTCGACCTGCTGCAGGCTGCAATACGTCAAGGCCTGGTCGCGCAGGCAGTGGCCTTCTTCCAGCAGCAGAAGCCGATCGCTCTCCACGAGATCTTTGGTGGCCCGCACCCGCCCGGTCAGCTTCTTTGATTTTGGAACGGCGAGCAGGAAGCGATCGTCGAACAGCGGCGCCTCCTCGATGTCGGGGTTCTTGAGGGGAAGGGCGAGCAGCAGCACGTCCAGTTTGCCTTCGACCAACTCGTCGGTCAGCACATGGGTCTGCGTCTCGCGAACATGCAGTTCGAGGTCGGGGTATTTCTCGCGCAGCAGCGGCAGCAGCGGCGGCAACAAATACGGCGCGACAGAGGGGATCACGCCGAGGCGCAACGTTCCCGACAGCACGCCGGCCGATTGCTTGGCGTAGTCGATCAGATCGCGCACGTCGTTCAGTAGGCGCTGTGACCGAAGCGCAATTTCCTCGCCCTTCGGCGTCAAGCGGATGCCCGCGCGCGTGCGCTCAACGAGGGGTATGCCCAGGGATGCTTCCAACTCCTGGATTTGCATGGAGAGCGCCGGTTGCGTCACCGCGCAGGCGTCGGCGGCGCGGCCAAAATGCTGCTCGCGCGCCAGCGCATCAAAGTAGCGCAACTGTTTGAACGTCACGTGAGACATAAGAGCGCCTGATCGTCATTCGAATAGAATGCGATTAGCTCTTATCATGCGGCGCGCCTAGGGTCCAAGCCAGATCGGCGCGCAAGGCCTTCACGGAATTGCGAGCAGGTTCGCGTCGTTCGATCGAATCGCCGAATTCGATCGGACGGCGCATCTCGACCGCGTTCCGTCTACTCCGCCGCGATCATCTTGTCGGCGGCCGCCTTCAACGCCGCCGCGTCGTCCAGCATCCCGAGCGCGTGCATGTAGACTTCGAGGATCGTCTCTTCCTCGATGCGCTCGTCCTGAGATTTCTTGCGCAGCCGCACGATCTGGCGCAGCGCCTTGACGTCGAAGCCAACGGCCTTGGCTTCGAGATACTTGTCGCGGATGTCGCTCGCGAGCTGCTTCTTTTCTTCTTCCAGCCGTTCGATCTGTTCGACGAACTGGCGCAGCTGTTTCTGCGCAGAAGCTTGAAGCGTGCTCATGAACGTACCCTCGCGTGCATTTTGAGATCAACAATCCACGCTAGGCGCGCGCGAACGGCGCAACAAGGCGCGGCGCGCGGCATTCCCTAGGGAAATGTCGGATTGAAATCTTGACCAGCGCTTTCGCCGCAGCGCGACTCACAGCCGTCGGGCTTGGCTCAAGCGCACGGCGAACGGCGCGGGCGTCCTTATTTTGCGCCGATCGCCGCGTCGATCTGTTTCGACGTCGCGTCCGCGTCGGCGAATTTATCCGCCGCGCACTCTTCTTCCATCTTCCCGACAAGGCCCTCGACCTTCACCGCCTCGGCTTCCGGCAACTTCTTCTTGGCGGACTTGGCGGCGAGATCGAACGCCAGCTTCAGGCAGGCGTCCTTGCTGGCAGGCGCCGCGTAAGCGTTTGGAGCGAAGACGAGGGCCGCGAATGCAGCGGCGGCGATGACGCGATTGAACATTGGATTTCGTCCTTCTGCGAGCGATGGGTCACCTGGGGCGGCTCAATACCGCCGCCACCTGTCGTCTCGATCCTCGGCTTGGAACCCGAGAACGCATACGGTTGCGCCGCGCTTCAAGCTGATCTGCGGCAGATATTTCAGTTCGATCCGCTCGATGGCGCGGTTGCGGCCGTCGAGATCGACGGGATACGTCTCGGCGCCGGCCGGTATCGAGCTGCGCACGTCAAATGTTTGCGACGCGCCATTTTCAAACACGACTTTCATGCTGACCAGTCGCAGCTTTTCGTCAGCCACGCGCAGCTTGAGGGCTCGGAAGCGCCCCTCGCGTCGGCCGACGCGGATCACGTCGTTGTCGTCGAGGAACCCGACGCGTTGACAGCCGAGTTCGTCCCAACGCGCCTCGACGTCAGGCCCGCCGCGGCCGCGCTCGCCATAAAATTCAATGCGAACAGGTCCCTGCGAACGGTAGGTGACTTCGATCCGGTCGATACGGCGACCACGGCCGTAGAGTTCGATCGGACGCGAGCGGCTGCCGTTGCGAAACAACTCCCGCACGCGCAAATCTTGCGCTTCCCCGTTTCGGTAGAAGACGCGCAAATCCTCGATCCTTACGTCATTGCCATTGACCGTGAAGCCGATGGATCGGAAGGGGCCCTCCCCCGCGTCGATGGGGATAACGTCGCGTTCGAGCCGGGTGCCGATCTCCGCGGAACCCAGCGCTTCCCACGCCCCCCGCCGGTCCGGACGCCAGTCGTCGCGGCTGCGCTGCTGCGCGAGTGCGGCGTCGCCAACAGCTCCACAAAGTCCGGCGGCCAGCGCCGCGAGTGCGAAGACCCGTCGATACATGCCGCTGTTCCTCATGATTCGTGTGTTGCCCGCGCAAGCGCCCATTCAATTCGGCTGCTATCGCCGATCATTTGGGCGGCGCCATGACCGACATGCGTTGGCGTCGCGGCGGCGGCGCACTGGTAACCATGATCGGCGGCGATGGTCCTGGTCGCGAAAATGCGAAGCCCGCGCAACCGGAGTCGCGCGGGCCAGGACAGTTCATTACCGCACGCGCTCAACAGCGCGTAGACGCGCGCGTCACCACCAATATCCGCGATGCCGACGCCGCCGATAACGCGGCCCAATGTAAAGCGAGAAACCGGGATACCAACCGCCATATCCATAATAGCCGCGACGGCGGCGATACCCGCGATGCCGCCGCCGACGACGATAGCGGCGTCGGCGCCACCGACGCGCTTCAGCTGGTTTGGCGGACGTCGCCAGCGCGAGGCCGGTCACGCCGGTGATGCCGACGGCGGTGACGGCGTACGATCCAAGCGATGCGAAAACGTACACGACCATCATCACCACAACGGCGATGAGGCTGGTCACCGCGCGGCCGATCTTGGCGGCGACGGTCGAGACGCCGCGCTGCGCGCTGACCACAAGGCTCTTTCCGACTGTCATTCTCGAAACTCCACTTTGGCGGTTGTCGGTCTCGATGATACGACAACGTTTCTGCGGCGGTTCGGTTCGGGCGCCGGCGCTTGGCGCGCCGAAGCCTTGCACTTGGTCGACAAAAACAAGGCGCGCACGCCCCAATTCCAAGTCGCCATTCTTCCAAATGAACGCTAACACACGGATCCTACTCGCGCAATCAATCAGCCTGTTGCGGCGCCCACTAAGCATATGTGAGATTTCACGAATTCGACGATAGTTTGACAGTCTTTCGTCGTCATCGAAACGACATCAAAGTCCCGCGGCGGCGGCTTCGAGCCTGCAGCCATTTACTCGAAAAGAGATGATGACCAAGAAGCCCTCCTACATCCTCGGCATCAACGCCTACGATCACGACGTCAGCGCGTGCCTTCTGAAAGATGGAAAAATTTCCTTCGCAATCGCGAAAGAGCGCATCACGCGCCGCAAGCACGCAACGGGGTACTATGACGAGGTCGTCGACTACTGCCTCAATGCGGAAGGCATAAAGATTGACGACGTCGATCTCATCGTCCGCAACTGCTACGTGCTGCCGATCGAAGACCTCGAAACGCGGCTCATCTATGAGAACATGCCGGAATTCATGGACGCCGAGGAGCGCAAGGAAGCCCTCGAACATCCGCTGCATTTGAAGCAATCCGACAAGTTCATCACCGTCTCGCATCACCTCGCGCATGCCTACAGCGCGTTTGCGGCGTGTCCGTTCGACGAGGGCGTCGTCATGGTCGTCGATGGCGTCGGCTCCTACGCCGCCGACGTCCGCGAGCCGAACCAGATGACGGCGGGCGTCAATCCGCTCGCACGCGAGTCCGAGAGCTACTACCGCTTCAAGGGCGCCGATTTCGAAACGCTCAAGAAAGTCTGGCTGGAGCCGACGCGCGGTTTCTTGAGCGACGAATTCTATTTCATGCCGGGACTCGGCGCGATGTACAGCCGCGTATCGAGCTACATATTCGCCGACTGGAACAAGTGCGGCGAAGTCATGGGCCTCGCGCCTTACGGCCGCCCGAATGCATTCCGTCCGCTGATCGCCGTCGTCGACGGCGAACTCGAATTTCCCGCATGGGATAAGTCCTTCGATCGTCCCTGGTTTCCCGAGGACGAGGATTGGGAAAAAAGCGACAGCCGCAAGCACTGGGAAGACATGGCCTGGCGCATCCAGGATGACGCCGAAAAAGTACTTCTCGCCCGCGCCCGATGGCTGCGCGAGACGACGGGCGCGACAAATCTCTGCATCGCCGGCGGCGTCGGTTTGAACTGCGTCGCCAACGGCAAGTTGATGCGCGAATCCGGCTTCAAAAACATCTGGATTCAACCTGCGGCCGGCGATGATGGCGTCGCGATAGGCTGCGCGTACTATGGGCGTCTCGCGCTCCAGAAGAAGCCGCGTGAGCACGTCATCGACCACGCCTTTTTCGGCGTCGACTATTCCGCCGCCGAGGTGCGCAAGACGGCCGCGCTGCTGCGCTACAAGCTCGAAACCAAAACCACGGAGAGCGCCGACATCGTCGCCGACGCCGCGCGGCTTCTTGCCGACGGCAAGACGCTTGGCTGGTTCCAGGGCCGCTCGGAATTCGGCCCCCGCTCGCTCGGCAACCGCAGCATTCTCGCCGATCCGCGCAAGGCGGAGATGAAGGATATTCTCAACAAGCGCGTGAAGCACCGCCAGGCGTTCCGCCCGTTCGCCCCAATCGTGCTCGCTGAACGCGCGCCGGAAATTTTCGAAGGCGCGGAAGAGAGCCCTTACATGCTGCTGGCCAAGCGCGTTCTGCCCGAATGGCGCGACCGGATTCCGGCAATCGTCCACGTCGACGGCACGGCGCGCGTGCAGACAGTGCGCGCGAACCAGAACCCGCGACTGCACGCGCTTCTGAAGGCCTTCGAGGCGCTGACCGGCGTGCCGGTACTCATCAACACCTCATTTAACGTCAAGGGAGAGCCGATCGTCGAGACGCCGGAAGATGCGCTCGACTGCTTCACGTCGACGGGCCTCGACGTCCTTGTTCTGCACGACATGATCATCGAGAAGTCGCCGGCGCACAGCGTTTTGCTGCCCGTGCGGCGCACGATCGGCGAAATCACGGACATGGTGCGTCGCGGATTGGATCGCGGAGACTAGCGTCAAGCTTGCCTTAAGGCTTCATCAGCGCGTCTGGACATCCGTCTCGCTGGCGATCCCCGCACGACCCACTCAGTGACGACGCGCCGGCGCGGCATATTCCTCAAGACTTTGAATGATCCGAAGGCCGCCCAGCGCCGCCCAACCCCCGGTGTGGCGGCGGCGCTTCTCCACGGCTCAAAACGCGAGTTGCCGTACTTCGCGCTGGTCAATAGCGCAGCGTGGGATCTAGTATTTTGAGCATAAGGACGTGGACTAGCGAAGTGATTTCCATCTGCGCGCAATTTCAGCGCGAGGGGGCCCCGAATGGGCGACGCTCGGACGGTTGCAACGATAGGCGTGAAGCGACGATTGATCGGCGCAGCTTTCGCGATCGGCGGCGTCGTGACGGCCGCGACCCAGTCTCCGGCCAACGCGCAGAGCGACTATCAGACGATCAACGGCACGCAGGTCTTCACGGTCGTCGATCAGCAGGCCGGCATTGCGACATTCTCGAACAGCTGCGGTTCGCAGACGCTGACGCAGCGGCAACTGCAGCAAGGCGCGATCCCAAGCAACATCATTCCCTGCCCGCGAACGGGCGGTTCGGCGGCCGCTTACGTTCCATCGGTTCCCAGCGGCGGCAATAACAATCTCGCCATCGGCCTCGGCGTGTTTAACGGCGCGCTCGGTCTCGCCAAAGCGCTTGAAAGCGCGCCGTCGAACGGCGGCGGAGGCGCCGCATATGCACCGTCCGCGACAGACGACGGCGCGACCGGGTCCATCAATGCGGCGCGCGACGCCCGCCACGCGCTCTTCTCCCGCGCGCTCTCGCTTTACGATCAAGCCGCGGCGGAGAACCAGAGCAAGAACTTCTGCAAAGCCGCGCAAAACTTCCAGAACGCGGCCAGCGCCTTTTCCAAGGCGGGCGACTCCAAACGCGCCAACGACGCGGCGTTTCAAGCCTCAATGACGGCTGCCGACTGCGAGGAAGAGAAATACGTCTACTACTGCGTCGACGAAGATAATGTTTATGCTGGCGGGTGGATTCCCGCGCGCCCCGGCGAGGGTTGTCACGGGGGTAAGATTGACGTGAAAGCGCCGAAGGGCGCGACGAACAGCGAAATCAGGAAGATTCTGAGAAAGAGGCTTCAAGAACAGCTGGCCAAGGGTGGGGGCGGGGCCGAGCCCGGCGCGACGACGGGCGCAGGTCAAGCAGGCGCACCCGGACAAACCGACAGCCAGTTGGAGAACGCCGCCCTCGATGACGCCTCAAACGCCGAGCCGGAGGCCGACGCGCCGGAGCATGAACGCGCCCTGCGCGGGGACGTCGGTCCGGCGCCGCGGCCAAAACGATCTGGAGCGACCGCCAGCGCCGCAAACGACGAAAATCCGCTGGATCACTATCTCGCGTCTAAGAACAACGGCTATTCCAATGCCGGCCAGTTCGATCCTCAGGTACCGAATACCGAGGGCCTCACGCCCGCAGAACACGCCGTCCGCGACGCGAGCGAATGACGCCAACCCGCCGCAAGCGGCGGGTCAATGATCCTTCGGCCGCGCAGCCTCGAACGCCGCCTGCTGCTCCGCGCTCGCTTCCTTCTGATGCTTCGACTGCCACTCCTTGTAAGGCTCGCCGTAGACCATCTCGCGCGCTTCGTCCTTGCTGAGCTCAAGGCCCTTCTCGCGCGCGGCGTCGGCCATCCAGTTCGATAGGCAGTTCCGGCAGAACCCGGCGAGCGTCATCATGTCGATGTTCTGCACGTCGGGGCGCCCGCGCAGATGCGCGACGAGGCGACGGAACGCCGCCGCCTCCAATTCGAGAGTCATCTTGGGATCGAAGGTTTTCATGGAGCGCAGTCTATCCTCTCTCCGTGACAATGGGGAGAGGGAGACAATGCGCCTCGCCGCCATGCGGCGCCCAAAACCTTGACGGCCCTCGCCCGATTGCGCAAACCACACCCACAGCACAACACCGCGGGATGGGGACGATGGCCACGGATTCGAACAGCGCGGCGCGCCGGTTGCTCGCGTCGCTCTACGAAGCCGCGCATACGACGGCGCACCCCGCGACCTGCCTGCCCCCGCATCTCCCCGCCCCGCCCCCCGGCGGGCGCATCATTGTCATCGGCGCCGGCAAGGGCTCGGCCGCCATGGCCGTCGCCGCCGAACGCCATTACGTCGCCGCCGGCCAGGCCGATAGGATTTCCGGACTCATCTCGACGCGCCACGGCTTCGCGCTGCCGACCGACATCCTCGAAATTCTCGAAGCCGGCCATCCCGTTCCCGACGCCAACTCGATCGACGGCGCGCAACAGGCGATCGCGCTTGCGAAAAGCGCTGGACCGAACGATCTCGTGCTGTGCCTGCTGTCCGGCGGCGCGTCCGCCATCTGGGCGGCGCCGGCGAAAGGCGTCAGCTTCGAAGCCAAACAGCAGCTCACCAAGCAGCTTTTGAAATCCGGCGCGCCGATCTCAGAGATGAACTGCGTGCGCAAGCATCTCTCGCAGATCAAGGGGGGCAAGCTCGCCGCCGCCGCACACCCCGCACGCCTGCTCACGCTCGCGATCTCGGACGTGCCTGGCGATCATCCCGACGAGATCGGCTCCGGTCCGACGGTCGCCGACCGCTCGACGCTCACCGACGCCAAGGCGGTTCTCGAAAAGTGGAACGTCACGCCGTCGCCGGAAATCCTGAGGGCGCTCGATGACGCCGCCAACGAAACATTGAAGGCCGGCGACCCGAAGCTCGCGTCGTCCGACTACAAGATCGTCGCCGCACCGCGCGCCTCCATCGAAGCCGCCGCGAAAATCGCGCGCGCCGCGGGCTACCGCGTCGAGAGCTTGGGCGACGACCTCGAGGGCGAAGCGCGCGACGTCGCGGCGAAACACGCGGACATGGCGCTCGCCGCCAAGGCCCGCGGCGAAAAACTCGCGATCATGTCCGGCGGCGAACTGACGGTGACGGTCAAGGGCAACGGCTCGGGCGGGCCCAATCAGGAATATGCGCTCGGCCTCGCCATCGCGCTCGGCGCCGCGCCCGGCATCGTCGGACTCGCCGGCGACACGGACGGCATCGACGGGGGCGGCGGCGAAGCGTCCGATCCCGCCGGCGCCTACGTTTTTCCCGACACGCTGCCGCGCGCCAGCGCCGTGAACCTCAATGCCGCCCACTTCCTGTCGAACAACGATTCGACGGGGTTCTTTCGACCCCTTGGCGATCTCATCCTGTGCGGGCCGACGCAGACCAATGTCAATGATTTCCGCGTCGTTCTCGTGGATCCGTGACGCTGCGCGCCTTGACTTAGTGCCCCTGGTCGGCGCGAAATCTCGGCCCGACTCGAACGCGCCGTTTTCATCTGGAGATTTGCGTTTGACGCACCGTCTCACGACCGGCGGCCTCTTCGCCGTAACGATCACGACCGCAGCGCTGACGGTCGCCGCGCCCGCCGCGCGCGCCGACCTCAAGCTCTGCAATTCCACGCCGAGCCGCGTCGGCGTCGCCATCGGCTATCAGGACAACACGGGCTGGACCACCGAAGGCTGGTGGAACGTCGAGAGCCAGACCTGCGAGACGCTTCTCAAAGGCGCGCTGCCGAGCCAGTTCGTCTACGTGCACGCCATCGACTACGATCGCGGCGGCGAGTGGGGCGGCAAGGACGAGATGTGCACATCCGACAAATCGTTCGCGATCCGGGGGGTTCAGGAATGTTCCAAACGCGGATATAAGCGCAGCGGATTCTTCGAAGTCGATACCGGCCAAGCGGCGGAGTGGACCATCCGCCTCACCGACACGGACGGACCTGGAAAAGCAGAAAAATGAGACGAAATCGCCGGGTCAAGATCGTCGCGACGCTTGGCCCCGCATCCGCCGCCCCGGAAATGGTCGAGCGGCTGTTCCTCGCCGGCGTCGACGTGTTCCGCATCAACATGAGCCACTCGACTCATGACGGCGCGAAAACGCTCTACAACACCGTTCGCGCCTGCGCCGCGCGCCACCGCCACCCGATCGGCATCCTCGCCGACCTGCAGGGGCCAAAGTTCCGCATCGGCGAATTCCAAGGCGGGCGCGTGCAGATCGCCAAGTCGTCGATCTTCCGCCTCGACCGCAATGAGACGCCCGGCAACGCCGAGCGCGTGTTCCTGCCGCATGAGCAGATTTTCGAGGCGATCGAGCCCGGCCACAATCTCGTGCTCGACGACGGCAAGCTGCGCTTGTCCGTGCTGGAGGCGAGCAAGACCGAGATCGTGACGGAAGTCACCGTCGGCGGCATGCTGGCGAGCCGCAAGGGCATCTCGATGCCCGACACGCTGCTGGCCATCAGCCCGCTCACCGAGAAAGACCGCGCCGATCTCGCGCACGCGCTGAAACTAGGCGTCGACTGGGTGGCGCTGTCGTTCGTGCAGCGCGCCGAGGACGTGCACGAGGTGCGTCGTCAGATCGGACAACGCGCCGCGATCCTCTCGAAGATCGAAAAACCGTCCGCCGTCGCCGACCTCGACGACGTCATCGCGGCGTCCGACGGCATCATGGTGGCGCGCGGCGATCTCGGCGTCGAGATGCCGGTCGAAATGGTGCCCGGCCTTCAGAAGAAGATCACGCGGCTGTCGCGCGCGGCCGGCAAGCCGGTGATCGTCGCGACGCAGATGCTGGAATCCATGATTTCCTCGCCCATGCCGACGCGCGCCGAAGTCTCCGATGTCGCCACCGCCGTATTCGACGGCGCCGACGCGGTGATGCTGTCGGCGGAAAGCGCCGTCGGGCAATTTCCGGTCGAAGCCATCCAGATGATGGACAAGATCGCCATCGAGGTGGAGCACGATCCCGTCTACGAGGCGATCCTCTACGCCACGCAGACCGAGCCGCAGCCGACCGGCGCCGACGCCATCGCGGCCGCCGCCTCCGCCATCGCCGACACGGTGAAGCTCGGCGCCATCGTCTGCTACACGGCGACCGGCTCGACGGTGCTGCGCGTCACGCGCGAGCGGCCGGGAATTCCGGTGATCGGGCTCACGCCAGTCGAATCGACGGCGCGGCGTCTCGCGCTCGTCTGGGGCGTGCAATCGATCCTGACCGGCGACCCCGAGAACCTGTCCCACATGGTGCGCAAGGCGTGCCGCATCGCGTTTGAAGAGGGCCTTGTGAAGCCGCGCGACGGCATCCTGATTACAGCCGGCATTCCGCTCGGCAGCCCGGGCGCCACGAACATGATCCGCATCGCGTTCGTCGATGAAAGCGGATCGCCGATTGCCGAAGAAGTTTAATTGGGACTCGCCCGCCCGCATTCACGGCCTATCGCCATCGTGATTACAAAAGCGAGAGTATTTCTCGGACGCATTTTCGCCATTTCGTCATCGCGTTGTGCGGTCGGGGAAACAGCCGACCGTTGGGGGACTATGCGATGGCGACGACGTTCATTGACCTGACCGTTATGATGTTATGGCCGCTCGTCGTGTCGTCTGCCGTCTGGGCGATCGCCACTTATGCGCTTGCCGAGTCGGATGAGATCGAGAAAGTCGTGGACTCTCTCATTCAGGCGAAAGGCGTCCAAGATAACGTCAAGAATTGAACGAATTTTCTGCGTTTCGACGCCGGATCGAGGAGGAGCGCATGGGACCATCGGCTTTCGCTTGGCGAGGTCGTTAGATCCTACCTCTTTACAACTTGTGTCCTAAACCGCTGGTCTGGACTCAACCTAAGCCGAGCGACCAGAGGGCGAAGCGCCCTGGCCGCTACGGAATCGGTCTGACAGAATACCGGCCTTCGCCAGAATGACGTCCGAGAAGGGAAGCCGCCCTGCCCATCCCCGCCCATAACCATGTGCGCAGAAATATTCTGCACGCTGACGCGGAAACTTATCGCCGCATCTCCGCGCGCCCGCATACCCGTCTCATCCGCTCTGTCGAAGGGCGGCGCCGGGGCGCCGGCGTTGCTTCGGCGGACGCGACGACTGCACAACCCGCGACGCACGGGGCGTGCTGAGAACAACCGCCGTCCGCATGGGGTGCCAAGCCCATGTGCGGAGCAGCCCGCTTGGTTAAGTGGCGGCGGACCGGCTCCGAGATCGAATGAAACGCTAAGACCAAGCGCGATCCCGCGGCCGGTCCGAACTTCTTTCCTTGCGCAACCGACTCGCCTCCGGCGAGCCGGCCGGTTGCGCTGGCGCTCCGTGCCTTCCGGCCGGCTCCGCGGAGCGGAGTCGGAACGCGCAAAAAGGAGCAGAGGCTAGATCCCCTGCCCCTCGAGTTCCTTTTTCAACCGGTCCGCCGCTTCCTGGGCGCCTTCGATCTGCGGATGGATCTTCAACAACTGCTCATAGGCTTGCAGCGCCGCTTTCTTTTCGCCGACGCCTTCGAGGATTTTCGCCATGCCGTCGAGCGCGCGGAACTGGTTCGGCTCCAACGCGAGCGCGCGGCGCAGGTCGCCGAGCGCGGCGGCGGAGGTGCCCATGCGATAGTGCACGTAGGCGCGCTGGTTCCACGCCTCGGGATAGTCCGGCGCGAGGTCGACGGCGGCGTCGAGAAACTTAAGCGCCTTCTCGAGCTGGTTCTTGGACGCGGCGTCAAAGCCGCGATCGACGAGCAGATTGACCGTGTCGCCGCCCGGCAACCGCCAGAGCTTCTCGATCGACGCGGCGATGGCGCCGGCCTTCAACGCGTCGCCTTCTGTGGCGAGATAGGCGAGCAGATTGCCGATGGTTTTCGACGCTTCTTCCGGCGTCGTCGGCCAAGCTTCGCCCATCATGCCGGGTTCGCCCTTGGCGCGGCCGGGAGGAGGCGCGACTGGCGGGATGGCTTCAGGAGGCGGAACCGCTCTCTCGGCGCCGGGCGGGCTCATCTCGCGCGGCGGCGCGGCGTCGCCCTCGGCGAAGACGGCCTGCGGCAGGGCAAGTCCCAGCGCGACGACCAAGATCGGAAGCGTTTTCTTCATGGCCCCAAAACTATGTCAGGGCCGCCAACCGGTCAAAATGTCTATTCTGAAATCGTGGTAAGGCTGGCGCGTCGGCACGGTCAGAGCGGTTATCCCGCCGGCCGATCAGCCCTGACGCGCTTTGAACCGGCGCTGCGTCTTGTTGATGACGTAGACGCGGCCCTTGCGGCGCACGACGCGGTTGTCGCGATGGCGCGCGCGCAACGACTTCAAGGAGTTCCGAACTTTCATGACAACACCGGTTGTAGATGGTGGGCACTACAGGGATCGAACCTGTGACCCCTACCATGTCAAGGTAGTGCTCTACCGCTGAGCTAAGTGCCCGAAGGAAGAGCGCTTCTAGAGGGATTACGGTGAACCGGTCAAGCCCTGGACCTCCGCGAGGATGGGCTTTTTTGACGAGCTTCCCGTTCAGGCCGCCAGCAGCCGATCAACCTCGCGCACAAGGTCTTTGAGATGGAAGGGCTTGGACAGCACGCGGGCGTCCTTGGGGGGCGGATTGTCGCTATTGAGCACGACCGCGGCGAAGCCGGTGATGAACATAATCTTGAGGTCAGGGTCGATCTCGCTGGCCCGTCGGGCCAGCTCAATTCCGTCCATCTTGGGCATCACGATATCGGTCAGCAGCAACGTGAACGGCTCGGCCTTGAGACGCTCGTAAGCGTCTTCGCCGTTCTCGAACGCGACGACTTCATAGTTCGCCTTCTCCAGCGCGCGCACCAGAAAGCTGCGCATGGAGGCATCGTCTTCGGCCAGCAGGATGCGGCGCAGGGGCAGGCTCGAAGGTTTCGCAGTCATGGGCGCTCGCTGTAAAAGAAGGCGTCGAACTTCGATAGCTGAAAATCCCTGCCGCGCAAAGTTGACGATGCTTTGGTAAATGGAGAATGAACTGTGGACGAACCGCCAGCCGGCTTGACGAAACGTCGCAAAGGCTTCGCTCTGTTCGGCGACGACGACAGCTGAAGCGATTTCGACACCCGAGCCCCGAAGTCGCTTGCAGGCTTAGCGCGTCAATGGGACTGTGATGCGCTGCAGTCAAGCGGCCCGACCGACGAGCACGACGACCGGAGAGTGCGTTCCAGCGATGTCCTTGATCACCGTCAACAAGGTTCCCGACGCCTTTTTTCCGTCGTTTGATGTGTTGCGCCCGCGGCTGCAAACGTCCGCCTTTGTATTCTCCTCGCCCCACTCAGGGCGCATCTACCCGACGGAGTTCTTGGCCCAGTCGCGCCTCGATCCCCTGACGCTCCGCCGCTCGGAGGACTGCTACGTCGATCGCCTATTCCAAAGCGTCGCCAGCCTTGGCGCGCCGCTGCTCAGCGCCCGTTTTCCCCGCGCCTATCTCGATCTCAATCGCGAGCCTTACGAACTCGATCCCGAACTCGTCGCCGAAACGCTCCCCGCACACGCCAATTCGATGTCGATCCGCGTCGCGGGGGGGTTAGGCACGGTGGCGCGCATCGTCGCCGACGGCGAAAACATCTATCGCAGCAGGCTTAATCTCAATCACGTTCTGGCGCGCATCGAACAGCTGTACTTCCCGTTCCACAACGAACTGACCCGCCTCGTCGAGACGACGCGGCGCACGTTCGGATACGCAATCCTGATCGACTGCCACTCGATGCCGTCGTCGGCCATGACGCCAGGCGGCGGCGCGCGTCCTGACGTCGTGATCGGCGATCGTTTTGGCGCGTCCGCCGACCCGCGCTTTTCCCTTCTGGTTCGGGACGAATTTCAGAAACGGGGCTTCAAGGTGCAGATGAACCGCCCCTACGCCGGCGGCTACATTACCGAGCATCACGGCCAGCCGGCGCGCGGCGTGCACGCGCTCCAGCTCGAGATCAATCGCGGCCTCTATCTGCATGAGCCTACGATGACGGAGAGCGCCGGCTACGACCCCCTCCTCTACGCCATTCAAGAGATTGCGGCCGATCTGTTTCAACGCGCGCCGCTGCTGTTCGAGCGCCAAGCCGCCGCCGAATAGCGCCTCCAGTGGCGATCAAGAAATGCCGTCCCAACAAAGAAAAAGGGCCGTTCGACGCGCGAACGGCCCAAGTCTAGGGAGGAAACGCCCAAGGAGGGCTGCGACGGGACGAGCGAACTCGTAATGTCGCAGCGCACAAATTATCATGCGGCGCACATCGGGCAATTGCGTTTTCTGCAGGGCTGGGGCGGGGAAAACGCGGGCCTGCCCGGTGCGACGGAATGGCTTGGCCAAAATTGCGGCCTGCGGCGGCGCCGATAAAGAAAGGCCGTTCGACAGGCGAACGGCCCAAGTCTAGGGAGGAAACGCCCGGATGGGCTAGACTGCACACGAGCGTGTCGGCGCAATCTCAGTGAAGCTTGCGCTGCTTCGGCCAGTGTCGCAATCCGATCATAATATCGCAGGGCGACATTAACGAAGTTATGTATCGCAGCCGCAACATTTATCGTTACTCTGCAACAATAAGGCAGGCAGGATCGCGATTTTCCGACGCTGTTAGACACCAAAAAGCGCTCGATAACGCGCTGGAATGATGAGGAAACCGGGTGACGGGGCGGGCTCGGAACGGCGCATTCCAAGATATCCTCAAGGTCGCGCACGACTGCGCCGACGTCTCCGGCCCGGCGATCCTGAAACACTTCCGCAAAAGGCCTGCGGTCGAAAACAAGGCCGGGACCGCGGGTTTCGACCCTGTAACCGTGGCGGATCGCGCGGCCGAGCGCGCCATCGCCAAAGTCGTCACGTCGCGATTTCCCGATCACGCAATTGTCGGAGAGGAATACGGTACGCGCGATGGTGCGGGCCGCTATCGCTGGGTCATCGACCCGATCGACGGAACCCGCGCCTTCATCATGGGCAATCCGCTATGGGGGACGCTGATCGGCGTGTTGCAGGACGGCGCGCCCTATCTCGGATTGATGGATCAGCCGTTCACGGGCGAGCGCATTTGGTCCGGTCTTGCGTCTAGCTTTGTCAGCGTCAGAGGCGGCCAACCCAAGAAGATAGCGACGCGCCGCTGCGGCGATCTCAAGGACGCCATTTTGACATCGACGCATCCTGATCTTTTCGAGACCCCTTCGGCGAAGCAAACGTTCGCCGCGCTCAAATCTCAGGTCCGCATGACGCGCTATGGCGGCGACTGTTACGGCTACGGCCTGCTCGCATCCGGCTTTGTCGACTTGATCGTTGAGAGCGGTCTGAAATCTTACGATATTGTCGCGCTCATACCGATTATAGAACGCGCGGGCGGGCGCATAACGACGTGGGACGGCGCGCCAGCGACCGGCGGCGGGGACATTATCGCTGCCGGCGATCATCGGTTGCACGCTGCGGCGCTTCGCGCGATCGCGAAGACATGATTGCTCAAGCGAAAGAAGGTATTTCGACGCCCATATATGCGTCGAATGCCGCCCAGAACCGCTGCCGGATTTCATCGCCTTCCTGCAGTATTTCGTGCCGTGAACCCGGGATCAGGATATGGCCGCCGAGTTTCAACTCGACGGCGAAATCCTCAATCGCGCGCGCCACGACGATCCGGTCGGCGCCGGCAGCAAACATGAGCATCGGTACGGTCACGTATTTGGGGTAGTCAGATTTCTGCAAAAGCGCGCAACTCCGAAGCGCGCTGCGAAGCCAGCCGATCGTCGGCGAGCCGAGCGCCAGCGACGGTGCCTGTTCGAGCACCGCCTTGTTTCGAGCCCAGCGAACGGAGTCCGACGTCAGATCATTGGCGTCGAAATCCAAGAATTCCTCGGGAATGTCGTCGCCGCCGCGAACGTAGACCGTCGACATTCCCAATAGACAAGCGGTTTCCGCGTATTTGCGGGCCATCGACTGGCTGGCGCCCAACCGGGAAGAGTGAATTTCGATCATGGGCGACGTTAGGATCATCCGCGAGAAAGGGCCGTCGGCGTCCTGCGCCATTCGGAGCAACACGTTGGCCCCGAGCGAATGACCGAGCGCAACATAGGGCGGCGGTAGCGTCGGAGTTACGACGTCCGCCATAAAAGCCTTGAGATCCCGATCGTACTCCGTAAACCCGAGAACATGCCCCTTGCGCGGGTTCGACAATCGACGTTCCGAACCGCCTTGACCGCGGAGATCCATGATCGCCACGGCGAAGCCGCGCCGGCGCAGGTCTGCGACGACCTCAAAATACTTTTCGATAAATTCGCCGCGACCCGGAAACACGCAGACCGTTCCCCGCGCCGGTCCGAGCGTGGGTTTCCAAAGCGCGCCGCGCAACTTCAGACCGTCGTAGCCCGCAAATCCCGCAACGACCGCGCCGTTGGGGGCAGGGTTTATGGCCAGCGACACCAATTTCACGCGCATCCTCCGAACCGTTGCAGCCGACCGACTCTACCCCAATTGCCGCATAATCTGCAGCAGAGCCTGAGCGCAAAACCAAGTCAGACAACCGCTTGCTGAAGCACTTGAAACCGGCCCCGAATTTCCCAGATCCTGAGGTGCGTCGGCCGCTCGTCGGCGGCGCATTCGGACGAACGGCCTGGCCCTTTAGGGCAGATCACTCATGTCGCTTCTCATGGAGGATATGTCATGCGACACACGGACTTCTCTCCCTTTTACCGCAGCGCGATCGGGTTTGATCGTCTGGTTCAAATGCTGGATCAGGCTACGGGCTTCGATAGCGAGGGCGGTTACCCCCCTTACAACATCGAGCGCACCGGCGATAATGCCTACCGCATCACGCTGGCCGTCGCCGGCTTCACCCCAGCCGAGTTGAAAATCGAAGTCAAAGAGCAGACGCTGACTGTGGCTGGAGAGAAGGCGCCTGAAACGTCGGAACGCGCTTACTTGCACCGCGGCATCGCCGCGCGAGCTTTCGAACGGCGCTATCAGCTCGCTGACTACGTCGACGTCTCAGGGGCTGATTTTCAGAACGGCCTGCTGCACATCGATCTGTTGCGCAACCTGCCCGAGCGAATGAAACCGCGCGTTATCGGCATCGGGAGCGGCGGTGATGCGAAGCAGATCGAGACCACGCTGTAGTGAGCCGGCTTTGCACGCCTTTGTCCTGATGGTTGGCGAGGGTGGGCGCGATCGCGCCCACCCTTTCGCGTTGAAAGACCCCCTAACAAGCAGTGCACCGACAGCCAATTTATCGCGCAATTGATCGCAGTTGCTGTCGGCGTCTTCCCGCTTGTGCCAGGGGGCGAAATCTGTAAAATCGGCAAATAGGTCAATAGTGCTGTCCTTTATCCCCGCCCTCTTAGCGCCGGAAAATGAAGCACGAGGCCGACGCGAGCGCATATCCCTACTCAAGCTGCCCCTGCGCCAGATCGCGCGAAGGCGTCGGCGCGGGTTGGCGTCTCGCGAAATCCGGATCGGAGTTCGACGTGGTCTACTGGGACCGAAATGCCGCTCGGCAAGTACTGCAGCCGCTGGTTAGCTCGGTTAGCCGCGCATTGGCGGCACGGGCAAATTTGTCGGACGCGCAGTGTTTCCGAACACTCGTTTTTTCCCTCCGTCCGCGCTTCACCTGAAGTTTCTGGCCGGCAGGCGCCGATCGCCAGACGCGGGCAAGCGGCGCGGTTAGCTGCTTCACCGCTGAAGATCAAAATGCAGAATGACAAACGCCTGAGCGGCGTCCGAGGCAAGACATGAGCGAAGGCTACATTCCTCCGACAGAAGACGAAGCGGTCGACGCCTCAGGACGGCCGGCCCCGTCGGGTCTTTTCGACCCCGCTCTCGAGCGAGACGCCTGCGGCGTTGGTTTCATCGCCGACATGAAGGGCCGCAAATCGCATCGCATCGTAGAGGATGCGCTCAATATCCTCGAAAATCTTGAGCATCGCGGCGCCGTGGGCGCCGATCCACTCTCAGGCGACGGCGCAGGGATTCTCGTGCAGATCCCTCACGAATTTCTGGCCGGGCAAGCGGCTCGCCTCGGTTTCGCGCTGCCCAAGCCCGGCGAGTACGCCGTCGGTCACCTTTTCATGCCGCGCGATGAGCGCCTCAATGCGCACTGCGAGCGCGTTTGGGCGCGATGCTTGAAGGAAGAAGGTCTTCCCTTGCTCGGCTGGCGCACCGTGCCGGTCGACAATGCCTGCCTTTCGGACATGGTGCGCAGTGTCGAGCCGATCCATCGCCAAGTTTTCATTGGGCGGCCGACGGACGTCGTCAACCAGGACGAATTCGAGCGACGCTTATTCCTCGTCCGCAAGATCGTGTCGAATGCGATTCACGAGGCGTACAAGGGTCGCGACATCGGCCACTACACGGTTTGCCTGTCGACCCGCACGCTGGTCTACAAGGGCATGTTCCTGTCGTTCCAGGTAAAGGCCTATTACAAGGATCTGTCTGATCCAGGTCTTACGTCGGCCCTTGCGCTGGTCCACCAGCGCTTCTCGACCAACACATTCCCATCGTGGAAGCTCGCGCACCCCTATCGCATGGTTGCGCACAACGGCGAGATCAACACGCTACGAGGCAACGTCAACTGGATGGCCGCGCGCCAAGCGTCGGTATCGTCGCCTTTGTTCGGCGAGGACATCTCGAAGCTATGGCCGATCTCGTATGAAGGCCAATCCGACACCGCATGCTTCGACAATGCGCTCGAATTCTTGGTCATGGGCGGATACTCGCTATCCCACGCCGCGATGATGCTGATCCCGGAGGCTTGGGCCGGCAACCCCATGATGGACGGCAACCGGCGCGCCTTCTACGAGTATCACGCATGCTTGATGGAGCCGTGGGATGGCCCGGCCGCGATGGCGTTCACCGACGGTCGACAGATCGGGGCGACGCTGGATCGTAACGGGCTGCGGCCCGCACGCTACCTTGTGACGAAAGACGATGTTGTGATCATGTCGTCGGAATCCGGCGTGCTGCCGGTTCCGGAAGAAAATATCGTCAAGAAATGGCGTCTTCAGCCCGGCAAAATGCTGCTGATCGACCTTGAGAAGGGTCGCATTGTCTCGGACGAAGAGCTGAAGGCCGAGATCGCGGCAAGCCACCCGTACGAATCGTGGCTCAAGCGCACACAGATAAAAGTCGCAGATTTGCCGCTTCCGGCAAAAGCGGCGCCGCCGAAGTCGAACGTCGCGCTGCTCGATCTGCAGCAGAGCTTCGGATACACGCAGGAAAGCATCAAATTCCTGATGACGCCGATGGCGGAGAGCGGTCAGGAAGCCGTTGGATCGATGGGTACGGATACGCCGATCTCGGCTTTGTCGTCGAAATCGAAGCTGCTTCACACTTATTTCAAGCAGAACTTCGCCCAGGTTACGAACCCGCCAATCGACAGCATCCGCGAAGAGCTTGTTATGAGCCTCGTCTCCTTCATCGGTCCAAGGCCGAATATTTTGGACCTTGAAGGCACGTCGAGAGAAAAGAGGCTCGAAGTCGATCAGCCGATCCTCACGAACGAAGACCTCGAACGCATACGCGGCATCGGGGCCGTGAAGGATAACAACTTTTCTTCCATCACCATCGACATCACGTATCCCGCAGAGAAGGGCGAAGCCGGCATGGGTCCGGCCCTCGACTGCGTGTGCGCGGAGGCGGAGGAGTACGTTCGCGAGGGCGAATTCAACATCATCATCCTCTCGGACCGTGCAGCCGGCCCCGATCGCGTCACGATTCCCTCGCTCCTCGCAACGTCGGCGGTGCACCACCACCTAATCAAACAGGGTCTGAGGACGTCGGTCGGACTCGTCGTTGAGACCGGCGAAGCGCATGAGGTGCATCAGTTCTGCACGCTTGCGGGCTACGGCGCAGAAGCCGTCAATCCCTATCTCGCCTTCGAGACGCTCTATACGATGCTCAGCGACTTGCCGGGCGAGCCGACGAAAGAGGACGTCAAGAAGCGCTTCATCAAGGCTATCGGCAAGGCGATGCTGAAAGTCATGGCGAAGATGGGCATCTCGACGTACCAGTCGTACTGCGGCGCCCAGATCTTTGATGCGGTCGGCCTGCGCTCGTCGTTCGTCGAGCGTTACTTCACCGGCACGCACACGCAAGTCGAAGGCGTCGGATTGCGGGAAATCGCGCGCGAAACCGTCGAGCGCCACACCGCGGCGTTTGGCGAAGTTCCGATTCTCGCCAATAGCCTCGAAGTCGGCGGTGAATACGCGTTCCGCATTCGCGGCGAAGCGCATATGTGGCGACCAAACACGGTGGCCGATCTGCAGCACGCGGTCCGAGGCGCCGACAACAAGGACGCCATGAGCGGAAAGGTGCCTCAGAAGTATCGGGATTTTGCAAAATCGATCAACGACCAGACTGAACAGCTGATGACGCTACGCGGGATGTTCCGAATCCGCACCGGCGAGGAAATCGGCCGCAAATCCATCGCAATCGAGGAGGTCGAGCCGGCCGCATCCATCGTAAAACGCTTCGCCACCGGCGCTATGAGCTACGGATCGATCAGCCGTGAGGCGCATACGACGCTCGCCATCGCGATGAACCGCATCGGCGGTCGGTCAAACACGGGCGAAGGCGGCGAAGAGTCAGACCGATTCAAGCCGATGGCCAACGGCGACAGCATGCGTTCCGCCATCAAGCAGGTCGCCTCCGGCCGCTTCGGCGTGACGACTGAATACCTCGCCAACTCAGACATGATGCAGATCAAAATGGCGCAGGGGGCCAAGCCCGGCGAAGGCGGCCAGCTTCCGGGCCACAAGGTGGACGCGACGATCGCGAAGGTCCGCCATTCGACGCCGGGCGTCGGTCTGATCTCGCCGCCGCCGCATCACGACATCTACTCGATCGAAGATCTCGCGCAGCTCATCTACGACCTCAAGAACGTCAATCCGGCAGCAGACGTATCCGTAAAGCTCGTCTCCGAAGTCGGAGTCGGCACGGTCGCCGCGGGCGTCGCCAAGGCACGGGCGGATCACGTAACGATTTCCGGTTTTGAAGGCGGCACCGGGGCCTCGCCATTGACGTCCATCAAGCACGCCGGATCGCCTTGGGAGATCGGCCTCGCCGAAACGCATCAGACGCTGGTCGCCAATCGCCTGCGCGGCCGCATCGCCGTGCAAGTCGACGGCGGCGTGCGCACGGGCCGCGACGTTGTCATCGGCGCTCTGCTGGGCGCTGACGAATTCGGATTTGCGACAGCGCCGTTGATTGCGGCCGGATGCATTATGATGCGCAAGTGTCATCTTAACACCTGCCCCGTCGGAGTCGCAACGCAAGACCCCGTCCTCCGCGCCAAGTTCACAGGCAAACCCGAGCACGTCATAAATTACTTTTTCTTCGTAGCTGAAGAAGTCCGCGAGATCATGGCGTCGCTCGGATTCCGGTCTCTCAACGAAATGATCGGCCAGACCGACATCCTCGATAAGGATCGCGCTATCGAACATTGGAAGGCGCGCGGCCTGGATTTCACAAAGCTCTTCCATAAGCCGCCGGCGCCTAAAGGCGTCGCGATCTTCAACTGCGAACGTCAGGACCACGGCCTCGACAAGGTGCTTGATCGAAAGCTGATCGACATCGCCAAGCCGGCAATCGACTCGAAGAAACCCGTGAAGGCGGAGGTCGAGATCACCAACGTCAATCGCTCGGCGGGCGCCATGTTGTCCGGGGCGATCGCCAAGAAGTACGGACATGCCGGCCTGCCTGAAGACACGGTCTGGATCACGCTGAACGGCACTGCCGGTCAGGCGTTCGGCGCGTGGGCGGTCGCTGGCGTGACGCTTGATCTCGTCGGCGAAGGCAACGACTACGTGGGCAAGGGCCTCTCCGGCGGCAAGCTGATCGTACGGCCGAACCCGAAGTCCGGCATTACGCCGGAAGAAAGCATCATCGTCGGGAACACGGTGTTGTATGGAGCAATAACAGGTGAGTGCTACTTCCGCGGCATCGCCGGCGAAAGATTTGCGGTGCGCAACTCCGGCGCCTACGCCGTCGTCGAAGGCACGGGCGATCACGGCTGTGAATACATGACGGGCGGCGCCGTCGTGGTTCTCGGTCCAACCGGTCGAAACTTCGCGGCTGGCATGTCCGGCGGCATCGCGTACGTCTTGGACGAAACCGGAGACTTTGAAGGCCGCTTGAACAAGGAAATGGTGCAATTGGAACCGCTCGCCAGCGCCGATCCGGGATCGCTGACGAAGCTTGCGAACCAGCGCGGCGACGTGGCGGTGAGTTTGAAGACCGTGATGGTCGACATGCGCGAACAGGACGTCGATCGGCTGCACGCGCTGGTCTCTCGCCATGCGCACTATACGAATTCGGCGAAGGCTCAAAAAGTCCTGAAAGACTTCGCCGGCTATCTGCCGAAGTTCCGCAAGGTCATGCCGACGGAGTATCGGCGAGCTCTGGCCGATCTGGCCAAAGCCCGGGCGGCAGCGGAATCAGGAACAGGCCCCGCCGCAAACTAGTTCGGCGTCGCCGCTGAAGAGACGAGCAGCACAACCGTCGACAAAATGAGACGAAGCGAATGGGCAAGCCGACAGGGTTTCTGGAAATCGACCGCGTCGACCGCAGTTACAAGCCGGTCGACGAACGGACCAAGCACTACAAGGAATTCGTCGTTCCTCTTGGCGAGCCGGAAATTAAAAGCCAGGCCAGCCGGTGCATGGACTGCGGCATTCCCTATTGCCACAACGGCTGTCCGGTCAACAATCAGATTCCGGACTGGAACGACCTCGTCTATCGCGGCGACTGGAAAGAGGCGTCTGACAACCTTCACTCGACGAACAATTTTCCCGAGGTGACAGGCCGCATCTGTCCCGCCCCCTGCGAAGCGTCCTGCACGCTCAACATCGACGACAAGCCTGTAACCATCAAAACGATCGAATACTCCATCGCAGATCGTGCGTGGTCTGAGGGTTGGGTGCAGCCGCAGCCGCCCGAACGAAAGACGGGCAAGAAAGTTGCTATCGTCGGGTCTGGGCCTGCCGGGATGGCTGCGGCGCAGCAGCTCGCGCGCGCCGGACACGACGTCCACGTCTATGAGAAGAACGCGCGGCCAGGCGGGCTCATGGTCTATGGCATCCCTGACTTCAAGATGGAAAAGGACGTCATTCAGCGCCGCGTCAAGCAGATGGAAGCGGAGGGCGTGACGTTCCATTGCGGCGTTCATGTCGGTCGGGATGTTTCAGCCAAGTACATGGAGAGCCGGCACGACGCCGTCTTGCTAGCGCTTGGCTCGGAAGCGCCATTCGATTTCTTCGCGAAGGCGCCGGGTCGCGATCTTGACGGCATTCACTACGCGATGGATTTCTTGCCGCAGCAGAACCGCAGCGTCGCCAACGAGCCGCAAAGTCCGAACACGAAGGAAATATCCGCAAAGAACAAGCACGTGATCGTCATCGGCGGCGGCGATACGGGCTCTGACTGCATCGGGACGTCGTTTCGCCAGGGCGCCAAGAGCGTCACTCAACTCGAAATCATGCCTCAACCTCCGGAGAAGGAAAACAAGTCTCTGTCCTGGCCGCACTGGCCGCTCAAGATGCGCGTTTCAAGTTCCCAGGCGGAGGGCGCCAAAATCGAGTACTCGATTTCGACGACCGGGTTTTCTGGCGAGGGCGGACGCGTGAAGAAGCTGAACTACACCCGCGTCAACGCCAATATGGCGCCAATCAAAGGCACCGAAGGCGCGCTCGACGCCGATCTCGTGCTCTTTGCGATGGGCTTTTCAGGCCCGGTCGAAAGCGATGTCGTGAAGGAACTCGCGTTGCCTGTTGTCGCGCGCGGCAGGTTCAAGGGGCTTGACGCGTCCGATCGCGACTACAAGCTGGCCGGTTCGCCGAAGCTCTTCTGCGCCGGCGACGTTCGCCGTGGGCAATCGCTCGTCGTGTGGGCGATCCGCGAAGGCCGCCAAGCTGCGCATGCGATCGACGAGTTCTTGATGGGCGATACGACGCTTCCGCGGTGAGGCGAGCAGAGCCGCTTGCGAAGGCAGTAGCGCGTAGAGGCCCCTCACCCCTTGGGCGCGGGCTCTCTGCCTAGTGCGCGGGTCGCTTTCTCATCGCTGGGCCAGGACACGTCATCGGCGCGCCCGGGCTTCGGCGTCAGCCGTTCGCCCTTGACCAGCAAGCGAAAATACGGCGCTTGCGTCGGCGCTTGCTTCCCGCGCGACTTTGCCCCGGATGGCGTGATCGAGCTCATGAGGGTCAGACCGCCCGGCATCTGCTCAACGATCAAGTCACCAAATTGGCCAGCGCCTTCTCGCCGCGCCATCAAAGCGACGACGGACGCCGGAATGGCCGGACGAACGATTTCGACGCTGTGCGTTTCCTCGCGACCATCTGGCCCAAGCGCCTTGAAGCTCACTTTGCCGTTTTCGGCCTTCTGATCGCTGGTCGTGTCAGCCGACGCCGCAGAAGGCGCGCTGTCGGTAGTCGCAGACTTAACGGCCGACGGGTCCGAACTGGCGGCAGGAGACGACGGAGCCGGCGTCTTCACCGCATTGTCGGGATTCACCTTCGCCTGTTCGGCCTCGGAACCAAGCAATGGCACCGTCTTGTTCGCTTTTGCGCGATTGAGGTCGCGGCGAAGCTCCTTTTCGACAAAGTGAGCGAGTTTTCGATTGCCAGCTTCCGTGAAGCCGTCGCCCTGTCGAAGGACGCGGATCTTGCCCTGCAAGTCCGGCCCATACGCCGAGTAGACGCCGTTCTCGTCGGCGAAGCCCGAAAAAGCGTCGATATACTTGTATCCATTGAGATAAGCGCGCTCGCGAATGACGTCGTTCATTTTCTGCGCATGTTCGTTGGCGTCTCCACGCGAAAGATTCGGCAACCCCACCCAGTAGACCCCGAGATTGGCGCGCTTGATGGCCTTCATAAAGAGGTCGACGCGGCGGGCGTACTCCGCCATCCACTCGTCGCTGCCGATCGGGACGCGTCGTCCCGTCGATTGGCTCCGCAGCGGCACTCGGTCATCCGCGCCAACCATCACGATTGCAATGTTCAAGGTCATTCCTGAAAGCGCCGACTCGAGGTCGCGAACTCGCGAATCAATGTCTGCGCCCATTACGCCGTTGAGCCGGCGCACTTTGGCTTGGATGCCCAAGCGCGTGTCGGAGCCCATGGACTCGCTGAGCCCCGCCAGCAATCCATCGGCATAGCCGTCGCCAACGACGGTCAACTGGTATATGTCGCCGTCAGGAAACGGATTCAGAAATGAGTTGGCGCTGTCGTCTTCGGCCCCCCTCGCTGTAGACGCAAGAAGTATGACCAAGCCGAGAAGCCCGGTCGGAAACGCAGCCAAGATTCGCCGTATCGCGGACCTGTCGATCACAAATTGCAAGACGTCGTTCCTACGTTACTTCGGCGCTCCGTTGCCAATAGTAGCGCCTTCGGGCGACTCATCCAATGCCTAGGCGCCCGTCACTGAGTCGCCTTTTCGCTCGCGTGCTTGAGAACGGCTTCTGACGGCCAGCAGTCGACCTTCAGCCCGTTGCCGCGCTGATATAAGCCTATTTGCTTTCGCGTATTGGAGCCGATTTTTCCGTCGACTTTATCCATGGGGTAACCGAGCGCCTTAAGCCGGGCCTGGAGATCATGGACCGTAGTCGTGCGCGGCTGCTGGAAAGCCAACCAAGGAGTCAGAAAGTCGCCGCCCCCGCGCACCCGATCAGACAGGTGACCTACAAACAAGGCATAGAGATCAGAAGTGTTGTACAGTCGAATGACTTTGAAGTTTTCGGAGACGAGAAATGCCGGCCCATAAGCGCCTCCGGGAGACATAAGGTAGGCCGGACGCTCCTGTTCAATCTTACTGTAGTCGTTGCGGTCTGCGCGCGCGAAGCCGAGCCTGATCCAATCGGAGATCGGTCGCTCGTCTGGGGGCCCTTCTAACGCACAATCAGACTTCGGACCGAGCTTGACCTCATGCCCCCACGGCACGCCTCGCACCCAGCCCTTCCCTTGCAACTGTCGCGCGGCGGACGCGAGCGCATCCGGAACTGAGCGCCAAATATCGGTCTTGCCGTCGCCATCTCCGTCCGCAGCGTATTTGAAGTACTCCGTTGGCATGAATTGCGTGAGGCCAACCGCGCCGGCCCACGACGATTTCATGTCCGCGCGCGGCACGCCGACCTCGAGCATCTTCAGCGCAGAAATGAGCTCCTGACGAAACATATCTCTGCGCCGACCAACGTAGGCCAAGGTCGCCAACACGCGGATGGCGTCGTGCGGAAGCTTGTGCGAACCATATGCGGTCTCGCGACCCCAAATCGCGACCAAGATGTGCGGATCAACTCCGGTGGACGCTTCAATGCGCTTCAAGGCTTCGCGGTGTTGTGCAAAGAACGCGCGCCCCTGCCCGGCGAGTTTCTCTAAGTATGGTTTGGAGAGATAGTCAGCAGCGGTCTTTGTGAATTCCGCTTGGCCCTGATTGTCGACCTTAGGTCTGGTCGGAAGTTCGAGGTCCGGCAGAGTCAAGTCCGGCGCCAGACCCTCAATCGCCGCCACGAACGTCGCCTTTGAAACGCCCTGCGCCTCGGCTTCGGGAAGCACAGAACTAAGAAAGTTCCTGAATTGATCGTCAGCCATGACGGCGGTCGGCGCCAACCCGACCGCCGCAGCCACCGCGGCCATTCGCAGTAGATTCTTTCTCGTCAGGGAGATCAATGCGCCTCCAAGGCCGCGACGCAAATCCGTCGACGTTCGGATGGTGGTCATGAGCTATCGATAAGCGGCCAGTTCGGGGCTTTTTTGAGGTCCATAAGGAGGCTAGACCGCTCCCCTGCGGACGTCCAGCCGCCTCTCCCATTGCAGAGCCTGGGCGACAATTTCGTCAAGATTGTCATGGATCGGTTTCCAGCCGAGCTGGCCCCGAATCTTGGTCGAATCTGCAACGATCGTTGCTGGATCGCCGGCGCGGCGCGGCGCAAGGACAACCTTGAAGTCAACATCCGAAACGCGTTTGACCGATGAAATCACTTGATGCACCGAGTAGCCCTGCGAGTACCCGCAGTTGAAGACGTCAGAGACGCCGCCTCTCTTGAGATGCTCCAAAGCCGAAAGGTGGGCGCGGGCCAAGTCTGTGACGTGAATATAGTCTCTGACGCACGTTCCGTCGGCGGTTGGATAGTCGGCGCCATAGACGTGTAGTTCCTGTCGTTTCCCGAGCGCTGTTTCACACGCGACTTTGATCAAATGGGTCGCGTTGGGCGTCGATTGTCCGGAACGCCCCTTCGGATCGGCGCCCGCAACATTGAAATAACGTAGCACGACATAGCAGAAATCGTGCGCGACCGCCGTGTCGGAGAGCATAATTTCCGTCATCATCTTGGATGAACCGTAGGGAGAAACAGGCTGCAGACTGGCCGTCTCAGGAACTGGAATAGAAGTCGGGTTCCCGTACACCGCCGCCGTGGACGAAAAGATGAACTGTCGCACTCCCGCCTCAACAGCCGCCGAAACGAGGCTGCGGGATTTGACCGTGTTGTTCAGGTAGTAGCCGAGAGGATCGGCCACGGAATCCGGCACCACGATCGACCCTGCGAAATGGATGATTGCGGATACGTCGTGTGTGCGAATAGTGCGAAGCACCAAGTCCGTATCGCCGACATCCCCGACGACCAAAGTTGATTTGGGTGAAACCGCCCAACGAAAGCCGGTAGTGAGGTTGTCCAGAACGACAACTTTCTCGCCGGCATCAACGAGTTCGAGGACCATGTGGCTGCCAATGTAGCCGGCGCCGCCCGTGACAAGTATCGTCATCGCCGAAGCTGTGCTCCCGAATCAAGCTATTCCGTTGTTAGGATGGACGTGTTTCCCGCGACGCCAAAGTACCGCTGAAGCCTTGATCAGCATCCGCGACGGAATGCCAAGGCGTTTTTCAACCCTCGGCAAGCGAAAGTCGCTGACAGACCGAAACTTGGTCCGGAGAGTTGCATGCCCGCCGCAAAATCACGCATCAGAAAAGCTGTCTTCCCCGTGGCCGGCCTAGGCACTCGATTTCTCCCGGCGACGAAAGCGGTCCCCAAAGAGATGCTGACTGTCGTCGACCGACCGGTGGTCCAGCACGTCGTGGACGAAGCGCGGGCCGCGGGAATTGAGCACTTCATTTTTGTTACCGGCCGCAACAAGTCCGTCATCGAAGATCATTTCGACAGCCAGTTCGAACTGGAACGCACGCTGGCGGATCGAGGAAAGACCAAAGAGCTCGACGCGCTGGCCAGGGACCTGCCGGAAGCCGGACAGACGAGCTTCACGCGGCAACAACGGCCCCTCGGACTTGGCCACGCGGTTTGGTGCGCGCGCGAACTCGTCGGCGACGAGCCTTTTGCTCTGTTGCTCCCGGATATGCTGCATCATGCGAAAACAGCCTGTCTTTCCGAGATGATCGCGGCGTATGAACAAACCGGGGGCAATCTAATTGCTGTTGCACCGGTGCCGGAAGACCAGACGCATCAATACGGAATTGTCGGCGTGGCTGACCAAAACGCCAAAGTTTCCGTCATTGACACAATGGTCGAGAAGCCTAAACAGGGCACTGCACCGTCGAATTTGCACATCACGGGCCGGTACATTTTGCAGCCCGAGATCTTTGACCTCCTCGCCAGTCACGAGCCCGGCGCTGGAGGGGAAATTCAACTCACAGACTCGATGATCCGACTAATGAAGGTCAACGGGCAACCGTTCCATGCGGTACGGTTTGATGGAACCATCTACGATTGCGGGTCAAAGATAGGTTTCCTTGCGGCAAATATCGCCTACGCGCTCCAACGTCACGAGCTTGCGGAGGATTTGAGGGCCGAGATTGCAAGGCTCCTATAGCGCCCTAGTTTCTGAGACGTAAGCCCATGCGAACTTCGTCGGCGTCAAAATCTGAATCGACTCCAACGCCTTTGAAAGCGGTATGCAAGTAATTTCCGAACAGAACCGTATTGGGATTGACGAAGTATTCGAGGCCAAGTCCAACCCGGCGCTCACGATCGTCGATGACGCCGTCCTGGCTGTCTTGCGTCGCATAGGAGAGCGACGCGGAGGCCACAACGTGCCGGCGCAACGCATGACGTATTTCAATGCTGGCCAACCTACTGAACGCTCCGCCCACATTCGCCGTCGTCGTTTCGGCGACGTCCGATCGGCCGTTGAACAAGACCGACGTCAGCTCGGAAATTCGCCACGTCGCGTTGGCGTCGAGAATGAGGCCATCAACGCTCTCCAATTGACCGTCGTCGGGCGACTGCCGTCCGTAACCGAGACTGACCTCGCCGCGCATAACCTGCCCCGAATTTCCGAAACTGACTCCAAGACGATATCGTGCGCCATCTGAAGATCGACTTATGAGATCGCTTGTGGCTGGCCGATCATAGTCGCGTTGATTGACAGCGGTTTCCGCGAAGGCGGAGAACGTCGGCTTGAATTGCCAAGCCACCCGAACAGCGCCCTCCGCTTCGGTGTAGTCGCGATCAGAGTTGCTAAACGACATCCCAAGGATCTCCGTGTCGCCGAAAGTATGGTCGCCGATACTGCCGCGAAGTCGAACGGAAAGGCGATTTAGGCGGTGGTTAATCGCCAGTTCGGCGCGGTTCGCATGCGTTTTCAACCGATTTCCTGCTGAATTGGCGTCGATTGCCGATCGGCTTTCCAGACTACTTTCGTGACCGACCACAGCCTGGATGTCCGTGCGACGAGAAACATCTAGTCGACCACGAGCTTCGATAGCGTACGTTTCGTCATTCTCAGAATTGAAGTCGTTGTAAGAACTGAGTACGGCGCCGCCGCGAAGTTCCAAAGCGTGACGCGACCACTTCGACACAAAACGCGCCGCCGGTCGGAAATCGAGGGCGACGTCCGATCGCGCGATCGGCGATTTGAACACGTTCGAGTTCCACAGACCACCGATTGAGACCTCTGGAAAAAGCACGAAGCTGCCGATTGTGACGCCAACAGGGTCGTAAGGTTCGATGCGGGCAAGTCGATAGGTCGTGCGGTTGTCGCGGACTGCATCGATGTCCTCTATCTGAAAGAGGAGCGGGTCTGAACGGTCAGACGGGTCTTCAATCGCCTCAGCGTCGTCGGGCCATTGCGGATTGGTTGCGGCTGGATCGACCCCGTTGTCGTGAACCCCAGGCTCGCCGACAACAATCACGCCGTCTTGCGGTTCCGTGGAAGAGGAAAGTACTCCGCTATCGGGGTCTTCCTCGTCCGATCTGGTGGCGCCCCTATTATCCGCGTCGGCCGCCATCACGGACTGTGCAACAATGGTTGTTGCGGCGTTGTCGCCGTGCATGCCCTCAAACGACGATTTCCCCGTGGCATCCGACAAGCCCAAGGTACTAAAGTTCCGCTGCGTGTCTTCGGCTTGAGCGGACGCCGGAAGCAAACACATTTGTGCAGCCGCGACCGCGCCGATGGCAATGCAGGCGATACGCGTGTCGCCCATCGCGATGACGTCCCCATGAATCAATGCTCACGCGAACGCCGAAGACTCGACCCAGGGACTGTAGAAAGGGTAGGTTAACGGCAACTTAAAAGTGGAGGGACGCGTTAACGCGTGTGGCGGGCGGCGGTACGTTTTGCTATCCAGTCGGGACGCGTGCGCGGCGTAACGGACACCGGTCTGCTTTCCACGCTCACGCCGGATCGAGAGACAACATTGCAATGCAGAAGGCGTTGGCAAAACCCGCCGCAACGACCAGAGCAAGAGTCCCGGCGGGCAAGCAGGCCGCGGCAATGATCGCTTCGGCGATTCGGACGCTCAACCTGGAAAGCGACGGGCTTAAACAGCTAACCGCCGAGATTGAAGGCGCCATGGCGCCTGCATTCGCCGACGCCGTGCAGCGGCTTGCCGCCGTCACCGGGCGTGTCATCGTCACCGGCATAGGAAAGAGCGGCCATGTTGGGCAAAAGATCGCCGCCACATTTGCGTCGACCGGTACGCCCGCATTTTTCATGCATCCGAGCGAGGCTTCGCACGGCGATCTCGGAATGGTCACGCCCGGCGACCTGATACTAGCGTTGTCGTGGTCAGGCGAAACGGTCGAGCTGAAGCCCGTCATCACGTACTCGCGACGCTTCGCCGTGCCGCTGGTCGCTATAACGTCGCGACCTGAAAGCGCGCTCGGCCAACAGTCTGACGTCGTCCTGACACTGCCGCGCGCCAAGGAAGCCTGCCCCCATGGATTGGCGCCAACGACATCGACAACGATGCAACTCTCGCTCGGAGATGCGCTTGCCATTGCGCTGCTAGAGGCGCGAGGCTTCACAGCTCAGGATTTCAAAGTTTTTCACCCGGGCGGATCGCTCGGCGCGAGTTTGAATTACGTCACCGACGTCATGCATACGGCCGATCGCCTACCGCTGTTGCGGACGGGCAAGCCAATGTCCGAGGCTCTTGTTGCCATGACCGACAAAGGACTAGGCTGCGTCGGAATTGTTGACGAGAAAGGCCGTCTCGTCGGCGTTATCACGGACGGCGATTTGCGTCGTCACATGACCGACGGGCTGCTTGAGGCCAAGGTCGATGACGTGATGACCAAGAAGCCGAAAACCGTCACGACAAATATGCTGACGTCGGCCGCGCTGGAGTTGATCAACGCGTCGCGCATTACGGCGCTATTCGTGGTCGAGAAGGGCAAACCGGTCGGCGTGATTCATGTTCACGACCTCTTGCGGCTAGGCGTCGCCTGACTCCCTGCATCATAGCAATCTTGGCGACGACTACTTCCCGTCAACGTTGGCGACAACAAGAACGGTCCCATCGACGCCAGTGACTTGAACGGTTGCTCCAACCGGAGCATCTTCGCCCTCGGCAGCCCAGACCGTATCGCTAATGCGGACCTTGCCCCGTCCACCAATGATGGCGTCGGCGACGATGACCTTCCGACCGATATACTGCGCACCTCGTATATTAAGGACGGGCTCGTCGGTCTTCGCGACGGTTGGATCGCTGGACCGGCGCACCCAGAATACGCTTGCGATTGCGATTAGCGCGAACGCGATCAGTTGCCACTGCCAGGCGATGGGAGTGACCAGGGCGAGCAACCCCACCACCGCTGCAGCCACGCCGAACCAAAGAAAATGGATTCCTGGCACTACGGTTTCGAGAACGAAGAGCGCAACGGCCGCGGCGAACCAAAGCCACGCTCCAAACTGGCCGATGAGATCAGAAATAATTGTCATGCCTCGCGATCTTTCGGTTTCGTGTGGTTAGAGACGAATTGTTGAACGATTACGTTGACGGCACGGAACCAGGACGCAGCGGCGTTCGCGCTCCGCCAGATTTGGATGGGCCGCCATCGCCTCCGAAGGCCTCGCCGGCGATCTGCGCCAATCCTCCCAGTGAACCGATGATAGATGACGCTTCGAGCGGCATCATGATGATCTTCTGATTTGGGGCCTTCGCCAGCGATTCGAGCACCTTCATATAGTTGTTGGCGACGAAGTAGTTGATCGCTTGGACGTTTCCGCCGGCGATGGCGTCTGACACCATACGCGTCGCGTTTGCCTCAGCTTCTGCGGAGCGCTCGCGCGCCTCTGCGTCGCGGAAGGCTGCTTCTTTCCGCCCCTCAGCTTCGAGGACCACCGCCTTCTGCTCGCCTTCGGCTTTCAAGATAGCGGCCTGACGCAAGCCCTCGGATTCGAGGATTTGGGCCCGCTTTTCACGTTCCGCCTTCATCTGACGCGCCATGCTGTCAATCAGATCACGCGGCGGGGCGATGTCCTTGATCTCGATGCGCGTGACCTTGACGCCCCACGCTTCGGTTGCAGCGTCGACGACGTTCAGGAGCCGTGCGTTGATTTGATCGCGGTTGGACAACAACTCGTCGAGGTCCATAGACCCCATTACCGTTCGAATATTGGTCATGGTCAGATTGACCATCGACGGCTCGAGGAGATCGACTTCATAGGCTGATTTCGCCGCATTGAGAATTTGAAAGAAGGCGACGCCATCGACGCGCACCATCGCGTTGTCCCGGGTGATGACGTCCTGGCTCGGAATGTCTATGACTTGCTCTTTCATATTGATCACACGACCCACGCGCTCGACGACGGGAATAAGAACATGCATGCCGGGCGTCAGCGTGCGGGTATAGCGACCCAGATTCTCGACCGTGTAGTTGAAACCCTGAGGAACAATCTTGATGGTCGACCACAGACCCCAGATCGCAGCAGCGAGCAGAATGAACCCGAAGGACTCAAATCCGCCAAAGGACGGTACGTCGGGCATGATGCATCTCCCACCGAATCAGATCCAACGACATAGGTGCGTCGTGAGCGCATTTAAATGGGAGAGCGCAAAAACTTTGTAAATGAACTATATTTGGGCGACACAAAATTGGAATATGCGCCAATTAATATCCGTCAAGAACGGCAATCGTTAGCGATCGATCATATTCGGCCCCAGGCCAAAATATTCAGATCCATCCTTTCAATTCCCGCCGCACGACGGCTTCAATGACATCGAGACCTTCCGGGCTGTCGTTTAACGCAGGCAGATAGGCAAAGTTCTTTCCGCCGTTACCCTCAAAAATATGACGATTTTCACCGTCCAACTCTTCCAACGTTTCTAAGCAATCGGCTGAAAATCCGGGCGCCACCAGTACGAGACTCTTTGTTCCCGTCCGCGCCAGACTTTCAACCGTCATATCGGTATAGGGCTGCAGCCAGGGATCGTTGCCGAACCGCGACTGGAACGTCGTCAACCAGCGGTCGACCGAAATTCCCAGCTTTTCGCGCAAAAGCCTTGACGTCTTCTGGCACTGGCAATGATAGGGGTCGCCACTCAGCAAATACTTCTCTGGCATTCCGTGAAATGTGGCGATGATCTTTTCAGGTTCGAAGTCGAGCGATTTGAGTCCTTTCGCGATCGAAAGCGAAAGAGCTTCGATGTAGGCTGGATCATCGTGATAACTCGGAGCGACGCGCACCGCTGGCTGCCAGCGCATTTTCATCAAAGCGCGAAACGCCTGATCGCAAGCTGTTGCGCTCGTCGCGGCGGCATACTGCGGATAGAGCGGCACCAGCAGAATTCGGTCGCACCCTTGTTCGTGGAGGGCGAAAATTCGACTTTCCGTGGTCGGGTTGGCATATCGCATAGCCCAGTCAACGACGATCTTTGAATTCTCCGAAAGACGGGTTGCGAGGTGCTCGGCCTGGCGCCGCGTTATGGTCTTGAGCGGGCCCTCGTCTTTCTCAGTGTTCCAGATGGTGGCATAATCCTTGCCCTTCTTGCTTGGACGCGCGGTCAGGATGATCAGGTTCAGTATTGGCCACCACTTCCACTTTGGCTCTTCAATGACGCGCTCATCCGACAGAAATTCCTTCAGATAGCGGCGCATGGGCCAATAGCCGGTACCGTCTGGCGTCCCCAAATTCAGCAGCAGAACGCCGATGCGGCCGTGGGCGGCGCGCGGATGACCGGCTGGCCAGGCTGAGCGATCAACATCGAAATCTGAGGTTTTCGGGTATTCGTTCATCATGCGTTCCGAGAGGACAACGATCTCGGAACCTTAGCGGATCAAGCGCGCCGTTGCGAAGGGGCGGCGAAACTCGTTGTGGCGGCAAGTTGCCCCTGCTCCCGTGAAGCGTCTTGCGGCTTTGCAGTGGGGGTTGCCACAATAGACGACGCATTTGACGTTTTCGCCGTTGCAAGCGGTCGGATGTGACGGCCTGCTGACCAATACGCAACCATTCTTCGGCCGAACGCACTCGGTGGTTCAGCGAACAGTCGGGCTATTCGATGCTTAACGGCCGCGCGCAGCTCTGATTGTTGTCGCCTGCAATGCTGCTCAATCGACCTGATGGCGGAACTGTTACCGGCGAGATGGTCCTTGGCGGCGCTAATCAGCATTGAGAGATCATGTTCTTCCCCCAGAATTTGCGAAACGGCGCGAGATTCTGATGCTCGGACATCGACCACCTCCGGCCAAGAGCGCGAGAGCAGCGCCATATGTCGCCAATGCCACTGGGCCGCCTTTCGCAAATCGTGAAAGGCTTCGTCAGTAGGCTTTAGATAGGCGTTTTTGTGCGCCCGACGGGCCGTACGATAGCTCGCTTCCAGCCCCGGTCGGACAGCATCAAACCCCTTAACTTTGACGGTGATTTTGGCGAATCGCTTGGCTTCCTTGACGAGAAGTAGGCGTGCCTTTTGCGCCGTCTCCGCTTCGAGCGGTCGAATGGGCTGACACATGTCTTGCCCAAGGCAAGACCGCAGCGACGACAGCGCGGTCTTCATTTCAACGTCAGCTCTCCGCTCCAATGCTGCTATTGTTTCAAAGAGCACCGCTTCGTCGCGCCGCGCGGCCAAAAGGCGGGCGACATCGCGAAGCGACGAATTGCGCCGGGTCGCCGATTTCTGTCCTATCGAGGGCGCCGCCAGCCGAACGAGCGCGCGCAATCTCTTGATGGATTTGCGGGTCTCGTGGACGCCCGCCGGCTCGACTTCAAGAGAACTGAGCTCTGAAAGGGCGCGATCAATCTGCTCACGTGCAATGCGGCGAAAGCCGTGCTCGAACGACTCGTCCAGTTTGAGGCGATACGCCATGCAATACTTTTTCGTTCGACATTGACCGAGGACCGATCGAAATCACACAAAACTGTCATAATCGATGGGTGTGACGTCCAATGGCAAACAAAAATTACACAGCCGTGTCGCCCTCGTTCCAGTGAACCCAGCGGCGTAGCTGCGCGTCTGGGTCAGGATGGGCAACAAAATCAGTGATGACGGCAATGCTATCGGCGCCCGCTGCGATGACTGCGGGGGCGCGATCGAGGGTCATGCCCCCGATGGCGACAAGTGGCGCAGCGCCAACCCGCTCCTTCCATGAGCGCACGCGATCAGGCCCTTGAGGAGCGAAGCGCATCTGCTTGAGTTTCGTTGAATACACCGGACCGAAGGCGACGTAGTCCGCCTCGGCGCGGAGCGCGATTTCCAGTTCCTCTTCGTCATGGGTCGAAACACCAACCCGCAATTTCGCTCGACGAATAGCCTTCATGTCAGCAGCGGCCAGATCTTCCTGGCCGAGGTGGATAAAGTCAGCGCCCTCATCAATCGCAATTTTCCAGTGATCGTTCACAATCAACTGACAGCCGTACTTGCGGGCCATCTGCAAAGTTTCGACGATCATCGCCCTGACGACGATTTCGTCCTCGCTTTTCACCCTAAGCTGCAGGGTTTTGGCGCCGTGCGCCATGATACGCGCCGCCCACCACGAGTCGGCTGCGATGGGATAAAACCGCGAAAGATGCGCGCGATCAGGCACTAGTCGGCACGGTCGAGATCAAAAAATGGAGTGCCGGCGACGGGGGTAGACGGCGTCGCCATGTCGCGCGGGATCATCAATCCCGCAGCATATCCAATGCGTCCGGCCGTGATGCACTGAGCAATCGCCATAGCCATGCGCACGGGATCGGCAGCGTGCGCGACCGAGGTATTCACTAGTACAGCGTCGTAGCCTAGTTCCATGGCGGCTGCAGCGTGAGATGGCGCACCGATGCCTGCATCTACAATTAAGGCGATATCCGGAAAGTACGCACGCAATGACTTCAGCCCATCGCGGTTGATCAAACCTTTGCCGCTGCCGATCGGCGATGCCCATGGCATGATGACCTCGCAACCAACGCGCTGAAGCCGCTCGGCGACAGAGAGGTCGTCCGTTGTATAGGGAAAGACCTTGAAGCCGTCGCGGATCAACGTCTCCGCCGCGTCAACCAACCCAAATACGTCAGGTTGGAGCGTATCATCGTTGGCGATCACTTCGAGTTTGATCCAGTCGGTCTCAAACAGTTCTCGCGCCATTTGGGCGGTCGCCACGGCGTCACGCGCGGTTCGACACCCGGCCGTGTTAGGCAGGACGCGGACGCCTAAGCCGCGAATGACATCGAAGAAACCTTGCCCCGCGCTTCCGCCAGCCGTTTCGCGGCGAAGTGACACCGTAACCGCGGCGGGGCTCGAGGCCTCGACGGCGGCGCGCAGGATAGCCGGCGACGGATACCCTGCTGTGCCGAGCAGCAGGCGCGAGGCGATAATTTCGCCGTAGAGACGAAGCGCGCCGTTCCCATGCAGTGAGTGATCGCGAATATTCATCATCTGGCGCGTTGGCTCGATACTTTCATTCAGGACAGCGGAGCGACGGCTCAACCGCCTTGTCGCGGAGTGACAATTTCAATTCGGTCACCGGCAGCAATTTGCGTGACTGAGCGATCGCGCACGGACACGAATGCGCCGTTGAGCGCGGTCGCGACCTTCGCGGGGCCTAGATCATGCTCTGCTACCAGTTCGCTCAACAGCTGCGCTGACGTGGTAACGGATAGCCCATTCACATACACGCCGATCTCAAAATCGGCACGCGTTGTTCGATAGGGTTTCTGAGATTTCAGCATCGACCTAAAGAATTAGGCGGCCAACCGCGTTTTTTCCAGTTCTTTCGGCTTTTTTTACCGCGAATACGTCCAATTGCGTCGGCTGTCCAGAATTCGCCGCACTTGCCCGAGACCTAGGACGCGACCACAGGAGCAACCATGTTCACCGACCTGATGACCACCCGGCGCTTTGCCGCGCTCTTCTGGTGTCAGTTTCTGTCAGCTCTAAATGACAATCTCCTGAAAAATGCTCTGGCGATGCTCGTCGTCTATAAGCTCGCCATGGAGAACGGGCCGGTCATCGGCACGCTCGCCGGCGCCGTGCTAATCGTTCCATTTTTTCTGTTTTCAGCGACCGCCGGCCAACTTGCCGACAAGCACGACAAGGCGACGATCGCGGTGCGGCTGAAACTGTTTGAGATACCCGTTGCCGCGATCGCGGCCATTGGCTTCCTGATCCCATCCGTCCCGCTGCTCTTCGTAGCCTTGCTTGCATTCGGTACGCTCAGCGCATTCTTCGGCCCAGTCAAGTATGGGCTCCTGCCCGTGCACCTGGCGACCCGAGAATTGCCGGCCGGCAATGCGTTGGTTGAGGGCGCGACATTCATAGCGATCCTGCTTGGAACCATCGGGGGCAACTTCGCCGCTTCAAGCGATTCGCATGTGCAGATGGTCGCTGGCGCCATCTTCACTTTCGCAGTGCTCGGCTGGCTTGCGGCGAGGCAGATCCCGCCATCAGGCGCCGCCGCACCCAACCTCAGAATTGACAGCAATATTTTGACGTCGACAGGCGTGCTACTCTCCGACTTAAAGAGCGATCAACGGATCTGGCAGGGCGCACTCATTACGTCTTGGTTTTGGCTGGTAGGCGCCGTCGTCTTGGCGCTGCTGCAAACCCTGATCCCTCGTGCAGTCAATGGGGCCCCTGCAGTCTACACCCTCGCCCTTTTCGTCTTTGCGATCGCCGTGGCTGCAGGCTCGGTCGCCGCCGCACGAGCTAGCGCCAACCGGCCGAACCTAGCGCTCGTCCCTATCGGCGCACTTCTAATGGGTCTGTTCGTTCTCGATCTCGCATTCCTCACGTCGACGTTGCAACCTGCCGCGACACAAATAGGTCCGGGCGACGTGCTGCGCTCGTTCAACGGCATCCGGATGTTGGTCGATCTGGCGGGCGTCGCTTTCGCAGGCGGACTTTACATCGTCCCGTCATTCGCCGCAGTGCAGGCGTGGTCGCCGGTTGATCGCCGAGCGCGCGTCATCGCTGGATGCAATGTGCTCTCCGCGGCATTCATGACCGCATCAGCGATCGTCGTGGCCGGTTTGCAGTACGTCAAGATTTCTCTACCCTGGATCTATGCCGCGTTGGCGATTGGGAACTTTATCGCAGTCGCCCTCGTGCTTCGCGCCTGGGGCGCCGAAGGCGCTAAGGACGTCACCGCATTTCTGTTCAAGACCTTTCTGGGCCTTGAAGTCCGCGGACTAGAGAATCTTCCACGACCGGGCGAGAAAGCGCTTATCGCCCCAAACCACGTCAGTCTGCTCGACGCCGCATTGATTCATTCGATCCTGCCGTCTCACGCCTCCTATGCCATCGACACCGGCATGGCGTCCAAGTGGTGGGTGAAGCCGTTCCTGAAGTTCGCCAAAGCTTACGCAATCGATCCCACGCGCCCGCTCGGCATGCGCCATTTGATCCAAACGGTGAAAGACGGAAATTCGCTCGTCATCTTCCCGGAAGGCCGTCTTACGGTCACCGGCGGCTTGATGAAAGTCTACGACGGCACCGCGATGATCGCTGATAAGGCCGATGCGCCGATCGTCCCCGTGCGGATTGACGGCCTTGAGCGATCGCGTTTCGGCTACTTGACGTCGAAGGAAACCAAGAAGGCTTGGTTTCCAAAAACGACCGTAACGATTTTGCCGCCGGTTAAGGCAAAGATCGATGGGATGCTTCGGGGAAAGCCCCGACGCCAAGCAGCTGGCGCCGCGCTTCAGGACGTAATGACGGACAGCGCCGTTTTGACTGCCCCGATAGACCAGAGCCTTTTTGAGGCGTTGGTTTTGGCGCACAAGACTCGCGATACGGGCCGACCGGCTGTCGAAGATCCGATAGGCGGCAAACTCTCCTACCGGAAGCTGATTCTTGGCGCCCAAGTTCTCGGCCGCAAGATCGCCGAGCTGGCGCCAATCGGCGCCAACGTCGGCGTTCTTCTGCCAAATTCTGCAGGCGTCGCTGTCACGTTTTTCGCGTTGCAGGCGACCGGCCGTGTTGCCGCCATGCTGAATTTCACAGCCGGCTCCCAGAATGTCGTCGCCGCGTGCAAAGCCGCAAAAATCCAAGTTGTTTTGACCTCGCGAACATTCGTCGAGAGGGGTCACCTTGAGACCTTGATCGAGGCAATCGCCGGCACGACGCAGGTCGTCTATCTGGAGGACGTTCGCGGGTCTATCACCGTGGCTGACAAGCTGCGTGGCCTTCTTCAGAGCGGAAGGCCGCCGGTCGCCATCGACCCAAATGCGCCGGCAGCGATCCTTTTTACGTCGGGTTCCGAAGGCACGCCAAAAGGCGTAGTGCTGTCGCATCGCAATCTGCTGGCCAATTGCGCCCAGAGTCTTACGCGCGTCTCGTGCAATGGCGCCGACAAGGTCTTCAACGCGCTGCCGGTATTTCATTCGTTCGGATTGACGGCGGGTTTGTTGATGCCGCTGGTCGGCGGCATTCCCGTATTTCTCTATCCGACGCCACTGCACTACAGGATCATTCCGGAACTCGTGTACGGTTCAAACGCGACCATACTCTTCGGCACGGATACCTTCCTGGCAGGCTATGCACGCGCCGCGCACCCCTACGACTTCGCGCGGGTACGACTCGTTCTAGCGGGGGCCGAAGCCGTGAAGGATCGCACGCGCCAACTTTATATGGACCGCTTCGGCGTTCGAATTCTTGAGGGATACGGAGTCACTGAGACCGCGCCCGTGCTAGCGATCAACACGCCGCTGGCCAATAAGGCAGGCACAGTTGGGCGCTTGTCGCCGTTGATGGAATCTCGCCTAGAACCTGTGCCTGGCATAGAGACAGGCGGCCGACTGTACGTGCGCGGTCCGAATGTCATGCTCGGGTATTTGCGCGCGGAAAACCCCGGCGTCCTTGAGCCGCCGCCCGACGGATGGCACGACACGGGCGACATTGTTGAGATCGATTCCCAGGGCTTTATCGCCATCAAGGGGCGCGCAAAGCGTTTCGCGAAAATTGCTGGCGAGATGGTGTCCTTGTCCGCTGTTGAAGCGCTCGCCGCAGACCTGTGGCCGCAGCTGATCACCGTCGTCGTCTCATTGCCGGACGCCCGCAAAGGCGAACGGCTCGTGTTGTTGACAACGGACGCCGCCTGCACGCGGGAGGCATTCTCGCAGCACGCCAAACGCAAAGGCGCGACTGAACTCATGGTTCCCACGGACATTCTTGTCGTGGACAGAATTCCGCTTCTGGGATCTGGAAAGGCTGATTACGTCACGGCGCTTTTGATTGCGAAGGAGAGGTCGGCTGCAAAGTCCGCGGCGGCGGCCGCCGAGTGAGTCACGCGAAGAACGGTCCTTGCTCGCCGGTCGATATGAAGTTGCAGACAGCCTTGGCCAGGACGGGCGCCAATAAGAATCCATGCCTGTAGGCGCCATTGACGCGGATAATTCGACCGCCTTGATCGATTGTGATTCTCGGCGAATTGTCCGGATATGCAGGGCGCACCCCAGCCCCCATTTCGATAATCTCAGCTTCCGCAAAGCCCGGATGCAAGGCATACGCCGAGCCGAGTAGCTCCAGCGCTGATTTGACCGTCATTGGGGAGTCGTCGTCCCGTTCGATGACCGTCGCACCAATTACATAGCGGCCGTCGCCCTGCGGAACGATGTATATGGGATGCCGGGGGTGCAAAAGCCGCACTGGCCTTGACACTGACACGTGCGGCGCCTGCACGAGTATGCGTTCGCCGCGTACGCCTCGAAGTGACGGTAGGACGTCACGCGCCGTATAGCCACGGCAGTCGATGACAAGACCTGTCGTTTCGCCGAGCCATCGCGTGGCAAGACACACGTCAACTCCGGCGTCGCGCGCCGACTGAAGCAACCAGACCATCGAGTCAATAGCGTTCATATGCGCTTCAGCGTCGAAGAACAGCCCATTGATAAACCGCCCTGCCAAGTCTGGCTCGAGGGTCGCCAGTTCGTCGCGATCGATGGTACGGCGCCGCTCAGTGACGCGAGCAAGACGTTGCAGTTCGGCAAAATCCCGTGAGGCGGCGACCACCAGAGTGCCTTTCTGCCGGACGTCTGGATAATTTGTTCGCCAGATATCGAGCGCCAGCCGCCCTTCGTCGCGAACGATGCGTGGGGCCAGCTCGGCCTCACAGTCCGGAGCGATCATGACGCCCGCCCATTTGCTTGAACTTTCTGCAAACGGCGTGGCGCTCGCCTCGATCAACCGAACGCGCCTGCCGGTACGCGCCAGCGACAGCGCTTGCCACAGTCCTAGAACTCCTGCCCCTACCACGGTGATCGTTTCGTTGTTCACGAGTGCGGTACCGAAGAGCAAACGAATGCAACTATCGTGAGTTCAATCGCCAAGCGCAGCGCCCTCTCTGCGCGGATCAACGCCGCCGATGAAGCGGCCACGGCGTCGCGCGATGATATGCAGCCCCGACGTCATCGGTTCAACGCTGATGGCATGGCCATAGCCTCTCAGCGCCAGCGCGGGCCAAAGCGATTCCCAATTTGGCTCGATAAGAACCGCGCCGCCGTCGCTGCCGAAGTTTGGCAGGTCGGCGGCGACCTGGGGATCGAGGTTCCAATCGAGCATCGCAACGAGCGACTTTACCACATACATGATGATGCGAGCGCCGCCGGGTGAGCCCGTCACAGCCTCGACCTCACCGTCGGCGCCGATCACAATCGTTGGCGACATGGAGCTGCGCGGTCGCTTTCCCCCTTCGACGCGATTGGCGATGGGTTGGCCATCCTTGTCGATCGGATCGAAGGAAAAGTCCGTCAGTTCATTGTTGAGCAAGAAGCCAGAGGCCCACAGCCGAGAGCCGAAGGCGTTTTCGATCGTCGTCGTCATAGCTACCGCATTGTCGGCGTCGTCGATGATAGAAATGTGGCTGGTGCCTACGGCCTCGACCGTCGAGTCGATTCCGTAGGCGCGTCTTAGCATTGTGAAGACCGCCCCAGCTTCTGGTCTAGGCATTGCGTTAGTGGATTGGATGAGCGCTCTCCGAGATGCAAGATATATGTCGTCGAGGAGCCCTTCAGGGAGCGGCACGAAATCAGTATCGGCGACGTAGCGGTTGCGATCTGCGTACGCGAGTTTCTCGGACTCGGCGATGATATGCAGCGCCGACGCAGTCATTGCCGCGCCGGGGCCAGTGATAGCCTCAATCGGCTCAATCAGCTTGAGGATTTGGGCTACCGCCAATCCTCCGGAAGACGGCGGGCCCATCCCGCATATTTTTCGTGACCTATAGTCAAAACAAAGAGGATCCCGCTTTTTGGCTGCATAGTCTCTTAGATCGCTCGGCCTCAGGTCCGCGTTCGACAACGGCGCTGCCGCGACAGAAGCGACAATCGAGTCGGCAATTGCACCCTCGTAAAATGCCTTCGCTCCGCCGGTCGCAATCGCGCGCAAGCTCATCGCATACTCGGGATTCGTGAGAACATAGCCCGCTGGGCGCGCGAAGCCATCCGCATCGAAGAAATAGGCGCGGGCCGCTGGAGCAAAACTGTCGGCGCCCTGCCCGTTTAAGAGAAGGCTCAGTCGCTTGGAAACGACAAAGCCGCCTTCGGCCCACTTGATTGCGGCGTCGAACAATCGGGGCCATGGCAGTCTGCCGTGATTGGCGTGGGCTAACTCCATTCCGCGCACAACGCCCGGCACGCCGACGCTGAGGCCAGAGCCCACCGCTTCGGCGAAGCTCATGCGCTTACTACCACTTATGAAGCGATCTGGCTTGGCGGCCGCCGGTGCGGTCTCGCGCGCGTCGTATGTCGTCGCCTGGCGCGAGCGCGCTTCCCAATTAACGATGAAGGCTCCGCCGCCGAGACCGGACGATTGGGGCTCAACCAGACCAAGCACAAGCTGCGCAGCGATTGCCGCATCGATTGCCGATCCGCCCGCGCGCAGGATGTCGCGTGCTGCCTCTGCGGCGCGCGGATCTGCGGCAGCCGCCATATGACGCGAAGCAGTTGAGCCCTGCCGCGCGACTTGTCCGGTCGCCGCCTCAGGTTCCGCGGGAGTTAGTTGCGCGTCAGCTACGCTCGTGGCGACTTGCAAAAGAATCGCGAGTGATGCGACCTTGAGCGTAGAGATGGTTACCAGGAACCGAGCCATCGAGAGGCCACTTTCCGCAATTCAAGCGTGCGACGTCACTGAAACATCAGGTCGCTGCAGAGCGAGGTCCTATGCCTACACCAAAAATTTGCCAACCGAACCTCTTGAAGCTTGGCGCCGTCGTCCTGGCGGTTTGCGGCGGATGTTGCGTCTCGATGGCTCGCGAGCCGTTAGCGCGCATGACGCCGCTTTTTTCGACCGGCAAGACCGTAATGGACGAACCGATCGTCTATCCGACGGGCGCACCCGCGAGACTTACCGGCGTCATCATCGCTTTGTCGCCGGGCGACGAAACCGGGTGGCATACCCATGGCGTACCCCTGACCGGCATCGTGCTCGATGGCGAGCTTACTGTCGATTATGGCGCACGCGGCAAGCGGACCTACCGCCAGGGCGATTCGATCGCTGAAGCCATCAATGTGCCGCACAACGGCAGAAATACCGGAAACGACGTGATGCGCCTCTTCGCTGTAATGATTGGCGCGGAAGGCGTTCCCAATTCGATCCCGGCCGCACCACCGCCTTAATGAAAATCCCGCGACTTGGGAATGATGCGCACGTTACGGAAATGATGAGGCTTTGGCTCACTGGTGAAGCGAGGATGCAGACGCTTTTCGCGCTCCGCAACGCTGCGAGCTGCGCCCGGTGTCAATCGGCGCCGCATAAACGGATGGCTCAGAGATCATCATCGTGGACACAGGTAAGCCTCGTCAGTTAGCGCCGCTCACGGGGCGGAAAACTTGTTCTTATTTTGTTCTAAATGGCGAGGCCTGCACGCGTCAAATCAAAAAGAACAAAAAATGAACGAAAATCGCTTACCTTCGAGACTCGGCGGCGAGAAACAGCGCCAAGGCAGGCCGTTGAAACCAGTTGCTGTTCCGAGCGTGCTGCTGCAACGCACGATCGTGACGCGACTGTGACCTCTGTGCTCTGCCGACCGAAACGCGACTGTTATATACGGCGTATTCACCAATGAGACACAGGATGACCACCGTCCTCTGTCTAGCAATCATGGAAAGATCCGGAGCATCTGCCGATGACCTCGAGAATCCTGCTGCGCCGCCTCGCTATTGCGGCTTTCGCCGCGGTTGCAGCATTGTCGCCGCAGACGGCGAGCGCTCAGACTCTGGGCGATCTCCTGTGGGGCGGCGGCAGCGAATCGGGCGGCGGACGACAGTCGATCTCGTTCAGTAATCAATACAAGACCGGCCAGATTATCGTCTCGTTCGGCGACCGCCGCCTTTATTTGGTAACGTCGCCCGGACAGGCCATCAGCTATCCCGTTGCTATTCCCCGCGAACAGAGCCGCTGGCAGGGCACGACCTTTGTTTCCGACAAGCGCGTCAACCCGTCATGGACCCCGACGCCGGAAATGATCCGCGAAAACCCAAAACTTCCAAGCTGGGTGCCCGGCGGACATCCCATGAACCCGCTCGGCGTCCGCGCCCTTTATCTGGGTTCGAGTTCATACCGAATACATGGTACGGATGCGCCTTGGACGATTGGCCAGAACGTCTCCAAGGGTTGTGTGCGGATGTATAACGAGGACGTTCTCGATCTCTATCCTCGCGTCCCGGTCGGCGCTCGCGTGATCGTAACTTGGCAAAGATTTACCGGCGGGCCTGTCGCCTCGAACAGCGACACGCCGACCCCGGTCAAGCGCAAGACATACGTTCCAACGACCATCAAGAAGTACACGTCTTCGGCCCGAACGGGCGGCAGCCAAACAGCCGAAGTTCAGTGAGCCGACAAGCGGCTTGATCCGATTGCAGAACTAGTGGGGCGGCCGGGAGGTCGCCCTTTTTGCTTTTTTTCCGTTGCGCGCCATATTGGAGCGTCAACGCAAGATGCGCGATGCATACGCGTCGACCCGACCGGAACGCAAATGACAACCTTGATCGATAGCGCGAAGCGCCCACGTCATCCGGAAAAGCTAAAGCGGCCCGATACTGTCTATTCGGAGAAGCCCGCGTGGCTTCGGGTGCGCGCGCCGGGGTCGGCGGGCTATCTTGCGACACGGTCGATCGTGAAAGCGCACGGCCTTTCGACAGTTTGCGAAGAGGCCGCCTGCCCTAATATCGGATCGTGCTGGGATAAGCGCCACGCGACGATGATGATCATGGGCTCCGTGTGCACGCGAGCCTGCGCATTCTGCAACGTGGCGACGGGATTGCCGGGCCCGCTGGACGCCAGCGAACCTTTCCGCGTCGCCGACGCCGTGGCAAAACTTGACCTCACTCACGTCGTCATTACCTCGGTCGATCGGGACGATCTCGATGACGGCGGCGCGTCGCACTTTGCGGCGACGGTCCGCGCTGTTCGCGAACGCGCGCCTAACACGTCGATAGAAGTGTTGACGCCGGATTTCTTACGCAAGAACGGCGCGCTCGATCAGGTCGCCGCTGCCGCGCCCGACGTTTTCAATCATAACCTTGAAACGGTCCCGTCACTGTATCCAACGATCCGGCCGGGGGCGCGCTATTTCCATTCCCTCCGGCTTTTGCAGCAGGCGAAAGAAATGAATCCCAGGGTTTTCACAAAATCCGGACTGATGGTTGGCTTAGGCGAAACGCGCCAGGAAATAATGCAGGTGATGGACGATCTCAGATCCGCATCCGTCGATTTCCTGACGATCGGCCAATATCTGCAGCCGACGCGCAAGCATGCTGCGGTCAAACGCTATGTTCCGCCCGAAGAATTCGATAACTTGAAGATGGCGGCGGTCTCCAAGGGCTTTCTGCTTGTCGCCGCATCGCCATTCACGCGATCGTCGCATCACGCCGGAGATCACTTCGCTGAATTAAAGGCCGCTCGCATGGCGGCGGTCTGAAGCTGAGCCGGGCATGCCGAAATTCGCAGCCAATCTGTCGATGCTGTTTACAGAGTTACCCTTCCTCGACCGCTTTGCGGCCGCGGCGCGCGCTGGATTTCGCGGCATCGAATTCTTGTCGCCCTACCAGCACGGCGCAGGGGAAATTTCTGAACGTCTTGCGGACAATGGCCTTGAGCAGGTGCTATTCAACCTGCCCGCAGGGGATTGGGCCCGCGGCGAACGCGGCATCGCCATTTTTTCAGACCGCAGGTCGGAGTTCCGAGAAGGCGTCGCAAAAGCGATCACCTACGCCAAGGCTCTTAGATGCAAACGGCTGCATTGTCTCGCAGGCATCGCGTCAGTGGGCGCCCATCACGGCGAACTTTTCGAAACCTATGTCGAAAATGTTAAGTACGCCGCACATGCGCTAAGCGCGGAGGGCTTGACGCTTCTCATCGAGCCGATAAATACGCGCGACGTTCCTGGCTACTTTCTGAAAAGCACCAATGACGCACGGGACGCGATCCGCCGCATCGGCGCGCCGAATGCGTTCCTCCAGTACGACGCCTATCATATGCAGATTATGGAAGGCGATCTCGCAGCGGCAATCACGCGCAATTTTGACATCATCAAACATATCCAAATCGCAGATGCGCCAGGCAGGCACGAGCCTGGCACCGGTGAGATCGACTATCCGGCGCTTTTCGATCATCTGGATCGGATCGGTTACGAAGGTTGGGTCGGATGCGAGTATCATCCCAAGACCACGACGAACGCGAGCTTCGCGTGGCTCTGCAAGTTTGCCGTTGAATAACCCGAACTTGGTCCGATTGCGTTCCTTGCAGATGGTTGGACCCGCGACCACGGTCTCGTTCGTCTTCACGTGGATAGCCGATCCAAGCCGGTCAACATGACGGGCGGCGGCGCCACAAATTCCCTGAATCTGTCTCCAGCGCGCGCCACGTCACGCAGCGCATCGTTCGCGCAAGACGCGCCGTGGGCGGCGGCGCCGCTACTCGGCCAAGACAACCGGCTGGCCGGCGCCTCTTATTCCCTCGGGAACCGGCACTTCCGATTTTTCGTAATTCGTATTGAGCACCAGATGCGGCCCGCCGTAGAGTCGCATAACTCGAGCGACGATCGCCGTGTAGGCGGAATCTTCTGCAATCGGGCTCTCGGCGTCAACGCGAAGTTCGCCTTGCGACAAATAGATCGTCCCAAGAAGTCGCGGCGCATCGTTCGACAGCAACTTGTGCACGCCCGACTGAGGTTGCGACCGCGATTCGAACATCAGCAACCCCGCCATCGGACCGTCGACAGGAGCGGTCAGCGATACCGTCGTCTTATCTTCGAACGTGAAAGTCGCCTTCGCGCCGGTAAAGTAAAATCCGACGTTTGTTCCAGTCAAACTTGCGCCATCTTCGACGACCAGCGGGCCGTCCTTGATCACATAAATTCCAGGCGCCAAGACTGCTTGAGTACCTGACCGCAGCTTTAAACCACCGCAATACGTTCCAGGAACAAATGCAGCGTTAAACCCCGTCGGGATCAAATTGGCGGGCAGGCACGCATCGATCTGAGGTTCTGGGCGGCCAACCAAGGGATCATCGAACGCTGGGCAATCCGTCATAGGTTCTGGACTGAAGTTTCCTGGCCCTCCATCCTTACCGCCGCGCGAACAAATAAATGTCGCCGCCAAGGCCGAACTATTCTTTGCCTTTATGGAATTGCTATGCGCCGAATTTGAGTAGACCGCGCAATTGCTGCCTGTGACATGGGCGTCCTTCTCTAAGGAGATAGCGCCGTTTTCACTCGGATCGAGCGCCAAAACGCAAATATTCGGCTTACCAACGACCCTCGCTACAGATCGAACCTTCACGTTTGTCACGTTGAATCCAAAAACATCGCCGAACAGCGGAGTAAAATCCTGCCGGGCGACTATCTCAACAGTCAGCGGCTCATCCGAAAGCTTCGTTGTAATCGTCGCGCCGACGGCCGATTTGCTGCGAACGTGAGCCGCCACGCTCGCCTGAACGATCGAGTCTAAACCACTGCGTTTTGAATCGGACAGACTCAATTCTTTGGCGGCGCCCAACGCAGCCGCATCAGTTGCAAGTTGTAGCCTTTCCTTGGCGGCGAAGTATCGAGATTGATCGATAACGCTTCCGATCAGCAGCATAAGCACCGGAACAGCCAGCGCGGCCGTAATGGCCACGCCGCCACAGCGATCCAGACCGAACCGCATAAACAGGCCCGCAAACTTCTGTGGCGAACCTCTGCCGGATTGGATTTTCATCCCAATATCGCTCAAACGACCGACTGCATAGAACTAAGGTTCTAGCTCCGATAAAAATCGATGAAAACAAAAACAAATTTGGTTGGCAAACGCCCAATCATTGAATGTGTCAAAGTGGGTCGCGGAATCGAAACACCGATGAGTGTGTCGGCGCGCTAACGGCTCGTTAAGCGTTGGTTGACGCCAATCGCGCGCAGCGCACGCATCCAAATCCGAGTTGTCGAGTCATGCGACGCAGGGAGCACGCTCTGCGCAAGCGGAGCCCCTTTATGTTTGCGCGACCGCAAAACGTCTAAGAAACGTACTTTTTTCTAGAGGCATTGAACGATCCCCCCCGCACCACCGCACAAGCGGATTAAACTTGACATTATACGTATAGAACGACGTATATGTCTTTGTGACGCCATAGCCAGGGCTTTGAACCCTGATTTTTGGAGACGGCGATGACCTCTACACAGCTGCCGCTGGAGCGGCGCGAATCGTTCGACGACCACGCCGCGATGTTGGCCACTTTGTTGTTCGGCGCTTTCGACGGAATGATTTGGGATCTAGCCACAGGTCATGCGGCCGCATTCGATCGTCAGTTGATCCGCGAAAGACCCATAGAAGAGCCCGGCTCACTGATCTGCTCTCCATCTAGACCGACAATTGCACGCTCCCTCGAACCGCTAGAAAGCGGCGGGGTTTGAAGCGAACGCGACATGCCCGGAGCTGAGCGACGGCTATGGAAATGACGCATGCGTCAATGACAATGAATGTCAACGATACTCCTGAACGGCAACCAAAGACCGAGGCCCGTTCCGAAGACCTAACAAGCGACGTCCCGAGCTTCTCCGTTATCGATCTTATGCGCGGCGGCCGCGAAGTGGTCCTCGATCACAAAGGCCAAAATTACCGGCTGCGGATTACGGCCAGCGGCAAACTCATCCTAACAAAATAGCCGTAACAGAGGCGAACGCTATGACGACTGCTCGAATTACTATGGCGGTCTGTGCCGCCCTGACGATGAGTGTTCCGGCGTTGTCGCCCAGCAGCAGCGCTGCCGCCCAAGATGCGTCTCAGCAGTTGATCGAGATTCCGATCGCTGCACAGACGCGCATACTTTCTTTGGGCGGCGACGTGACGGAAATTCTCGATGCTCTCGGCTTTATGGACCGTATCGTCGCCGTCGACTCGACGAGTAAGTATCCTGAAAGTGCGCTCAAAACCAAAGCCAACGTCGGCTATCTGCGCGCGCTGTCGACAGAGGGTGCGCTGTCCGTCAACCCATCCGCTATCATCGCGGCCGCAGACGCCGGGCCACCCGGCGTGGTGGCGGCGCTGAAGGATGCGAACATTCCCTACTTACAAATCAAGGAAACCCCGAACGCCGAAGGCGTGCCCTCGAAGGTGCGCACCATTGGCCGGGCGCTCGGAGCGGAGGACACAGCAGAATCGCTTGCGCTCAAGATCGAGGCCGATTTCAAAACTCTCGACGGCGATCGCGCACTAGTGAAGCAGAGAAAGCGTGCGATCGTGGTTCTGGCGGTGCAAAATGGCCGAGCCATTGTCGCCGGCGGGGCTTCCAGTGGCGACGCGATATTGACGCTTGCCGGGGCGGAAAACGCTGCCTCAGGCATGCAAGGTTTCAAGCCCGTCTCTGACGAGCAACTGGCTGAGTTCGCGCCCGAGGCCATCGTCGTGCTTCGCCGGGTCGGCGAGGATCGGGACCGCACAATTGATCAGGTGCTCGCGCTGAGCGGACTTCGGTTGTCGCCAGCGGTTCAATCGAAAAGCATCATTGAGATGGACGGTCTCTATCTTTTGGGCTTTGGCCCGCGAACGCCGTCCGCTGCCCGCGAACTGATGAAAGCGCTGTATCTGGATATGCGAGCGGATAGCGAAGGACCCACGCCGTGACGTCGCTCGCAGCGCGCCGCGTTACGGACTTGCATCGCGATCGGCCGATGAATGCCACGGTCGTTCTGACGCTCGTCGTGGCGTTGGCGGTTGTTTGCCTCCTGTCGCTGGCGATAGGTCCAACCGGCGTATCGCTGATGTCCTTGCCGCGCGCGATCAGCGCCGCGATAGGTTACAGCGATGACCCGGCTGCAATGCGCGATCGCCTGATCCTGTTCGACATTCGAATGGCGCGGACGCTGCTCGGCGCGTTTGTGGGCGCGGCGCTCGCCATCGCCGGCGCAACGATGCAGGGCCTTTTTCGCAACCCGCTGGCCGATCCGGGTTTGATTGGCGTCTCGTCGGGAGCGGCCTTTGCTGCGGTCGCGACAATCGCACTCAGCCATTCTGTCGCGAACCCTTGGACCGCAACCTTCGGGCCATACGCACTGCCTTTCGCAGCGTTTTTCGGCGGCCTCGCCACCACGCTAGCCCTTGTCGCGATCGCGTCGCGCGACGGCGAACTTGGCATTGGCACGCTACTGCTGGCAGGCGTGGCGATCGGGGCGATTGCCGCTGCGGGGACGGGCTTCATCTCCTACGCCAGCGACGACCGCGAACTGCGCGACCTGACGCTCTGGTTGATGGGTAGTCTTTCCGGCGCCAGCTGGATCAAGGTTGCCGCCGTTGGGCCGTTTGCAATGATTTTAGCGATCACCATTCCGAGGCTGGTGCGCGGGCTCAACGGCTTTCTGCTCGGCGAGAACGAGGCCTTTCATCTCGGGATCGAGATCGAGAAAACGAAAAAACTCGCCATTGCCGTGTCTGCGGCGGCGGTCGGCGCAGCGGTCGCCGTCGCTGGCATCGTTGGGTTTGTGGGTTTGGTGGCCCCGCATGTCATCCGACTCGTTGCCGGCCCCGATCATCGGATCGTGCTGCCTGCGAGCGCCTTGCTCGGCGCGACGCTGGTGATCGCCGCTGATATCATCGCGCGGATGGCGATCCGGCCTGCGGAACTTCCGCTGGGGCTAGTGATGGCGGCGATCGGCGGACCGCTGTTCTTGCATCTCCTGTTGCGCCGGGGCGGCGCATTTGGAGCATGACAGATGCTGGAAGCGCGTGGCGTCGTTATTGAACGCAATGGCCGCCGTCTGCTGGATACCGTGACGGTCGCAGCCGCTCCAAGTTGTATTTCAGTGATCGTTGGACCGAACGGCGCTGGCAAATCGACGCTATTGCGCGTGCTCGCTGGCGAATTGCGTCCGATTTCCGGCGCGACATATCTCAACGGCATGGACGTCAGCACGGTGACCGCTGCATGGCTAGCCCGAAAACGCGCCGTCGTCCCACAATCGAGCGTGATGGCGTTTCCTTTCACGGCGCTAGAAGTGGTTCTGCTCGGCGCAACGGTGCCAGCTTTCGCGACCGACAGCCGCGCGGGGCGTGCACGCGGCCGCGATGCGCTCCAACGACTGGGGCTCCGCGGCTTCGAAGGACGACCGTACGCGCAATTGTCAGGTGGCGAGCGCCAGCGCGTCCATATAGCCCGCGCCGTATGCCAACTCGAATTTGCGCCGAAAGCCGGCGGCGAACCGCAGGCGTTGCTACTCGATGAGCCGACGTCCAGTCAGGATCTTGGCCATCAACGTTTGATCATTGACGAGCTTCGCCGCATCGCGGGCGCCGGCGCCGTGGTTGTGATCGTCATGCATGATCTCAATCTCGCGGCCACGGTTGCAGATCGGGTGGCGCTGATGCGCACGGGGCGCCTCGTTGGGCAGGGTTCGCCGGACACGGTCTTCACCGAAAGCCTCTTATCGGATGCTTTCGACTGCGAAGTCGCCGTGCATCGCGATGCGCGACTTGCCGCGCCGATGGTGCTGCCGATGCCGAGAAAACGATCCAACCCGAATGAAGAGGCCGCCGAATGAGCGAGCAAAGCAAACCATATGACCGCGCAGCCGTCGCGATCCCCTTGGCTATTCCGATTCTGATTTCGACGAACATGACACGCTCTGCCGCGACATACGCGGCGGCCGGCTTCAACGTGATCCGTCCGTCTCCGGATTACGCCATCCTTCGTCGCGACGGCGTCGAGCTACACATCTCGCATGTCCAGCTCATTCCTGAACCTCATTGCGTCGCAGCCTACCTTCGCGTTGCCGACCTCGAGCCTTGGCACCGCGCTTTTCAGCAGGCGCAATTCAGCAAAATCCTGCCGCCAAAGGATAAACCATGGGGCATGCGAGAAATTCACACGATCGACTCTGACGGCAATCTTCTGAACGTGGGCCAGCCCTTGCAGGCGCCGGGCGTGACGTAAAAGGCGCATGCTTACGCCAACCCAGAGAGACAGGGATTTATTCTTGACAGTAAAAAGATAGATTAGTAATCCGGAACAGTCGAAGATTGGACGATTGGCGCGCCGTCCGGGGGAAGGCGCGCCAGCGATCAAACAGCCAGCCCGCCGACGAGCACGCCGCCGCTGCTCTAGCCAGCCAGCCCAACAGTTTCTCGTAACAGGCATCAGGGGCGGCATAAGCATGTTCAGAAAGACTCTATTCGGCACGGTCGTGGCGGGGGCGCTGCTGACAGCCGCCACGCAGGCGACGCTTGCCGATGAAATTCAGCTTGACGGCATCGTCGTGACATTTTCGAAGGTCGCCGAAAGCGCGATCGACACGCTGGCAGGCTCAAGCGCAATAGGCAGGAGCCAGATAGACGAACAGTATCAAGCCGATCGTGTCGGCGATTTTATTGACAGCATACCCGGCGTCGTGACCCAGGAGAACAATCGCGACACGGCGCAAGCCATTAACGTTCGCGGCCTGCAGGATTTTGGTCGCGTCAACGTGCTCGTCGAGGGCGCACGGCAGAACTTCCAGCGCAGCGGCCATAACGCCAACGGCGTCTTCTATCTCGATCCCGAAATGATTAAGCGCGTCGACGTCACGCGTGGTCCGACTTCGGTCGTCTACGGTTCCGGCGCCATCGGCGGAGTCGTCGCTTTCGAGTTGCTTGACGCCGACGATATTCTACGCGAGGGCGAATATGCGGCGGTGCGTACGCGCACGAGCTACGGAACAAACGGCGATGGGCGGCTTGGCAGCGGCACGGCCGCTGTTCGCGTTGGCAATTTCGATATCGTGGCTCAGGCTAATTTTCGCGAGTCCAACGACTACGAAGACGGCGACGGCAACGTGATCGTCAACACGGGCGAGGAAAATCAAGCCAATCTCGTGAAAGCGCGGTGGCGTCCGGCTGACGGCCACCAGATCACGACGTCGATCGTGGACTATCAGTCGGAATTCGTCGATCGGCTTGGCGCCGCCGTGCGCGATACAGATGTAGAGAATCGGCAATACACGCTTGGTTACACGTTCGCGCAGCCCGATTCGCCGCTCGTCGACTTCAGCGCCAAAATCTATCGCAACGAAACCGATCTTGATCAGATCCGTCTGTCCAACAGCCGCTTCGAGCCTGCCGGTTCGGAGCGCTTCTTCGGCATCGTCACCGAAGGCCTCGACGTGTTCAACACGTCGCGTTTTGATTTCGCGAACGTCAAGGCGGCTCTGACGTACGGCGGCGACGTGTTTCGCGACCGAGTCACGACATCGGACCCTATCGGAAACGGCGACGAGTTCACGCCCAGCGGCGAAAGGACGGTCGGCGGCGCCTTCCTACAGAGCCAGTTCACGTTCTTCGATATCGTCGATCTCATCACAGCGCTGCGATACGATACATATGAACTCGACGGCGGCGACGTCAAATTGGACGGCGATCGCGTGTCGCCGAAGGTGACGCTTGGCGTTACGCCGATCGCCGGTATGACCTTGTTCGCGACGTACGCTGAAGGCTATCGCGCCCCGGCCGTTACCGAAACGCTCATCGACGGAATTCACCCGCCGCCGGCCGCGTTTCCGCTGCGGCCGAACCCGAACCTTGATCCTGAAGTCGCGCATAACATCGAAGGCGGCGTCAACCTGAAATACAACGGCGTTGCGACGGTGAACGATGCGTTCCGGGCCAAAGCTGTCGTGTTTCGCAACAAGGTCGACGATTACATTGACGGAGTTTCGGTGTTTGATCCGACATCGCCTCTAGGATTCGCTTTCCAGTATCAGAACATCGCCAACGTTACGCTAGAAGGCGTCGAGGTCGAGGCGACTTATGACGCGCGCATTTGGTTCGTATCCATCGGAGCCAGCCGAGTTCGCGGGGAAGACGACGCCACCGGAATCGGATTGCTGTCGATCCCTGCCGATCAGGCGACCTTCACACTGGGTGTTCGGGCATTTGAAGAGAAACTCGTCGCCGGTGTGCGCGCACGTTTTGTCGCGGACCAGGATCGTATTCCAGCCGGTACGCCCCCCGGCGAGGCTTACACACTTGTTGATTTGTTCGCAGAATACGAGGCGACTGACAATGCGACGCTGAACTTCAACGTCAACAACCTGTTCGATGAAACCTACATTCAATATCGCGACAGCCTGAACAGCCCGGGCTTCAACGCCCGGTTCGGTTTGACGATGCGCTTTGGAGCCCACTGACGTCCCATCCGGGGCGCCCACAGACCACGCAGCGGATCGGCGCTCAGCTCAACCCGCTACGCTATATTCAAGTGAAGAAGAGGAGTTACCAATGTTCATCGCCATGAACCGCTTCAAGGTCGAGATCGGATCCGAGAAAAATTTCGAGAACGTATGGCTATCGCGTGAAGTGCATCTGCACAAAGAGCCTGGCTTCGTCGCTTTCCATCTTCTGCGCGGGCCAGTGCGCGAAAACCACGCGCTCTATTCATCGCACACGATGTGGCGGTCATATGCCGACTTTGAGGGATGGACGAAATCGGAGTCGTTCCGCAAGGCGCACGCCGGTTCCGGAGAATCGAAGAAGCTCTACCTCGGGCATCCCGAGTTCGAAGGCTTCGAGGTGATTCAGGAAGTGAAGCAGGATGGATCGGCCAGAGTGCTCGCCGCGGCTGAGTAACCGGGGCAGAGCGTTGCAAAGGGAGACGTCCAATGGGCGCATATTCAGTAGCAGAGGCGGCTGGCCGTTTGCCGCTTGCGGACCGACTGTCGAAAAATCCGGACGGCGTTCTCGAACAGATCGCGCGCGACTATGAAGTGAGCACGTTCGACGTCGTGCGCGCACTGCCGCAACAATACCGGACCATTGTTTCCGGAGACAAGTTCGAGCCGGTAATGGCGGCGCTGACGGGCTGGAGCGAAGTCCTGTTCATCGTCCACACTGCAGACATCGTCCTTGAATGCGCCGGCGCAATCCCTCCCGGCGCCTTTGGGCGGGGGTATTTCAATCTGCATGGCGACAGCCCTATTGGCGGGCACATCAAGGCGTCAAATTGCGAAGCGATCGCGTTCGTGTCGCGCCCTTTCATGGGTCGGGATTCACGCTCGATCCAGTTCTTCAACGGAAACGGAGAAGCGATGTTCAAGGTATTCGTTCGCCGCGACGAGAACCGCGAGCTCATTGCAACCCAAGTCGCGCTATTCGACGCCTTGCGAGCCGATTACGCCGCAACTTGAATGCTGGCGCGGAGCGATGAGCGTGGCGCGGCTTCCAATCCCACAGACCGGCACTAGGGATTCGCCGACTCATCGGATGACTTCGCCGAACGCCATCGCCGCAGCGAGCATCTCAGCGTCGCTCGCCTGGCACGCGGCGCTGGCGTTGGCCGCAATCACATGGCAGCCGCAGCGCGAGCCTGGAGCCATAAAAACTCAGACCGACGCTATCAGCGTCGAACTGGCGGCGACGGAAGTTGTCGAAGCGCGCGACAACGCCCAGGAGACGGCGGCGTCCGCGTCAAGCCTCGCGATGCAAGACGGCGCGATGGACAAAGTGGCGGTGGATCCAACGCCCGACCCCGTCAAGGCGATCGACCCGGCAACGACAAGCGCCGCGCCAGTCATCGAAACGATGGAGCCCATGCCATCACCGGACATCCAAGGGATCGCGGCGGGGAATATCTCGGCCGTCGAGGGTACCCTCGAGCCTGATCAATCCGCTGAAGGAAAGCTACGCGATAGAACAGTCGAACTGGCGCCGCCGCAGCCACGTGCGGTTCGCGAATCGACACAAAAGCCCACACCGCCGTCAAAAGTGAAACCGATGGCTGAAGAGCGTTCGACCGCCATCGGAGGTCCTGCATCGAAATCTGCGGCTGGCGCCAGCGGCGCGTCCGGTCGGATTTCCGCCACCAGTGGCGACATTCGTTCCTACGCCGCGCGCGTGCGCGCCCGAGTCGCCAGCCGGCGGCCATCAGGCAATGGCGCACGTGGGACAGTGCGAATTCAATTTACAGTCATGCGATCGGGCGCCTTGGGGGGAGCGCGCATCGCATTATCCTCTGGCAATGGCGCGCTCGACGCCGCAGCTCTCAATGCGGTGCGCGGCGCTGGTTCTTTCGATCCGCCGCCCGGTCGCTCTGGCCCGCTCATATTTTCCGTGCCGTTTCACTATCGATAGTGTTGCGCCAAGGCTCGCGATCATAACTTGTCTGCAAACATTTTTTGTTCTCGCGTGATCGTCGTTGCATGGCCATGTCTAGCAAGAGCTGACTTGCTTTCACCCTCTGTGCTGGACAATTCCCGTTGCCGGCTTTCCCGCCCTGGTTAGCGTCGAGACAACCAAGTTCAACTGATGGGATGCATCGCGGCCGTCGCCGACAATTCCATCTCCGTGCCCGTGCCTCAGAGTCAGATTTTTTCGATTGAAAACGCGCCGCTTCTCGAGATTTAGGCCAGATTTGACGAACCCCTCCACCACGTCGAGCCTTCACAAGCGCGGCGGACGCAGCTTTCACCACCGCCGAACGATGAAACGCTTCTAACATTGGCCAAGACTTTTGCGCTATATTGTGGAGCAGTCTTAGCGCAATTGGAGGGCTTCTTTGTCCGCGAATCGCAACGCTATCGCCCTCACAACCACGTCACTATTGCTCGTAGCCGCCTTGCTAACTCCCCCCGCGGAAGCCGGGTCAACGAATTCCTCGCCCGACTGCGAGAACGCGCCCAAGATTGCCATTTTAACTTCGCCTCTTGCGCCTTGGAAGGGCGCGAGTCTGCGTGTCCTTTTCGTTTCCGACCAACCGCTGCAAAGCGAACTGTCCCTGATCGCGCCGGATGGAAACGTCGCAGCCAAGTCGCGAGAGCGCCGCGGCGGGCCGCCGTACTTCTGGTTTGTCGAGGCGCCGGCGCCCAGTGCCGGCACTTGGCGCGCCATTGCCGAGCGCGACGGAGGAGGGGGAGACTGCAAGACGGTGACGCATGAGATCACGGTGGGCCGGGCTGCGGCATCTGTCCTACGTCCAACGCCCGGAAGCGCATGGCCGGTTCGCGATGCTTGGACCCGTCAGAACGAAATCCTTTATTCCGCCTGGATCGAAGCTTTGTTTGACGCTCCGCTCGACGCCTCGCAATCATGGTCAGCGTTGCATGACGTTCTGCGCGACCCGAAGCGCAATCTCCTTTTCAACCATCTGGGTCTTGGCGAGGACGAGAAGGGACTCATAATTCGGCCTGACTGCGCCGACCTTCCTTATTTTCTGCGCGCCTACTTTGCATTCAAGCTGGGGTTGCCTTTTGGTTACTCGAAATGCACGCGCGGCGGTGGCGGCAAACCCCCGCAGTGCTACGCTTGGTGGAATATTCAAAACCCAGAACCGACATCCAAACCTCTCGACCAGAAGACTGCTGCGGATGGGCTGCTCGGTATCTTCGGAGCGCCGCCTGCGGGTTCAAACGCAGATCCAGAGCCAAAGCAACAGGCTCTGACAGTGACCTTCGGGAACTACTTGCGGTCGACGCTAGCCAATTCCGTTCATTCCGGATCCGGACGGACGGCTGCTGCCGACGACAAGACCGACTACTATCCCATACCGCTGAGCCAAGATTCCCTGCGCCCCGGCACTGTGTATGCCGATCCTTACGGCCACCTCTTGGTCCTCGTAAAGCGGGTGGCGCAGTCGGGCGACGCGGCTGGCGTGTTCCTAGCTGTCGACGGGCAACCCGACGGCACTGTCGCGCGCAAGCGTTTCTGGCGCGGCAATTTCTTGTTTTCGCAGGACCCGTCCCTTGGCGGACCCGGCTTTAAGCGCTTCCGCCCGATCGTGCAGCAAAAGAAGGGCGGGCTCAGACGCCTGACAAACAAGGAAATAGCGGCAAGTCCTGATTACGGCGATTTTTCACTCGATGCTTCGAAGCTCAGCGTCGAAGAGTTTTATGACCGCATGGACGACGTCATGTCGCCCGAGCCACTCGACCCCTCGCGTGCGATCACTGAGGCCATTACGGCTCTTGAAGAGCAAGTGAATGCCCGTGTCACATCAGTCGAAAACGGGCGCAAGCATCAGAACAGCGGCGGCGGCGAGGCATCAATGCCCGATGGCGCGGCCATCTTCGAGACGACGGGCGCATGGGAAGATTTCGCGACGCCGTCGCGTGACTTGCGCCTGCTGATCGCAATTGATGTCGTACGTGGGTATCCCGACCGAGTCGCACGGCGGCCTGAGCGGTACGCAATGCCGAAAGGTAGGAGCGTTGCCGACATAAAGGCCGACTTGGAGAGTTTGCTCGCGGCCGAGATTGCGGCGCGCAAGTTTTCCTATGCGCGCAGCGATGGCTCCGCATGGACGCTCACGCTCAAAGATGTGTTGGATCGCGCGGCTGCGCTTGAGGTGGCCTACAATGTGAACGATTGCGTCGAGGTCAGATGGGGCGCGAAGGACGCTACCGATGAAGCGTCGACCTGCAAGCGACGGGCGCCGTCGGCTCAGCGCGCCAAGATGTCCGAGTACCGCGCGTGGTTCAGCGAGCGGCGTCGGCCGCCGCGCGGATAGGGACGCACTAATTCAGCGATCGCCATACATTCGGCTTTTCGCCTGCGTCAGCTGATCATTCAAACGTCTGGCGCGTCATAGTTAAATCTCGACCGTGGCTTCACGCTAGGTTCTGACTTCGGCGATCTGGGCATCGAGCCACGCATACCAAGCGGTCATGCCCTCGCCGGTCTTTGCCGAAACCTGGAGCACTGCAACATCCGGATTCACCTCGCGTGCGTTGGCTACGACCTTTCCAACTTCGAAATCAAGGTGGGGCAGAAGATCGACCTTATTCAGCAGTAACAGGCTCGCAGCGCGGAACATGTGCGGATACTTGAGCGGCTTGTCCTCCCCCTCCGTCACCGAGAGAATCGCAATCTTCCCCTTCTCGCCCAGATCGAACAGCGCGGGGCACACGAGGTTGCCGACGTTCTCGACGAAGACGATGGAGCCCGGCCGGGGGTTGAGCTCGTCGAGGCCGCGCTTCACCATGTCGGCTTCGAGATGGCAGCCCGTGCCGGTATTGACCTGGACCGCGGGCGCTCCAGCAGCGACGATCCGCGCGCCGTCATTCGCCGTTGCCTGGTCGCCCTCGATAACACTGATCGCATGCTTGCCGACGAGGTCGCGGATGGTGCGCTCTAGAAGCGCGGTCTTGCCGGCGCCCGGAGAGCTCACGACATTTAGCATCAGCGCCTCTCGTCCTTCGAGCCAGGCGCGGTTACGCGCCGCGAGCGCATCGTTTTTTTCAAGAATTGCATGCTGCAGATCGACGATTCCGCGACTGTGGCCATGGTCGTGATGGTGATCATGCCCGTGGCTGTGGGCGTGATCATGGTCGTGACCGTCGCCATGCATATGCTCGTGAGTATGGTCATGGCCCTCGTGGGCATGCGCGTGCTCATGGTCGTGTGGATGCGCGTGATCAACCCCGCCGTGCGAATGGCTATGACTGTGCCCATGACGATGCAAGGCAATGCCGATTGCGCCAAGATCATGCATGATTTCTTTCGTTAGTCCGGTCGCTAGATTGTGAATTGTCGCCTTCGCGCCGTCCGAGCATCCGCAAGTCGCACACATGGCTTCGATCCTTTGGATTATTGGCGCAGCACAGGTTCGCCGAGTCGCGGCTTATCGGCTGCAGTCGATACAAATTCGTAACTTCGTATTTTCAAGTCCTCGCCACTGAGCCGCGCGCTGTCGCGCGAGCCGCAAGCGCATGGGCTGAAGAGGGTCAATTGCTCAAATTCGGCGCCGCAGGTTCGGCAACGGGCAATCGCATCAACGCGGACGATGTCGAGTTCAGCGCCTTCCAGAGCCGTCCCCTTCGCGACGACATCGAAACAGAACCGTACTGCCTCCGGCATTACCGCCGAAAGCGCGCCGATTTCAAGCGTAACGCGGTTGACGCGGCGCCCGCCTGCGTGCTCGGCGACGATGGCGACGATCGAACGCGTGATGCTGAGTTCATGCATCGCAACGCCCTGGAGTATGCGGCGCGGACATCGAACGCCCGAGCCACACCATGACCTAAACCGTCAGCCAACCGGCCAGAAGCGACACGCCGGCCAGCGCGCCAACCGTGCCCGCCGAGCGTCGCAGGACGTCCGATAGCGTCTGACCGAACTTGTCCAGACCGAATCCGAGCGCAACGCCCGCTGCATGCAAAAGTCCCGTCGCGGCAACGAACCCCGCCGCGTAAGGCAGGAAGGACGCCATTTCCGCGCCTTCGCCGCCGTGCGCATTGCCGTGAAACAGTGCGAAAGCCCCCACGAGGACCATCGCCGCGACCGTCGGCAGGTTGACGCCGAGGGCGATCGCCAATCCCATCGCCACAACCGAGAGCCCGATGATCTGCTCGACGTACGGAAACCCAATGCCAACGTAGCCGATTGCTCCGCCGGCGATCAACGTGGCGACGAAGGCCAAAGGCACCAGCCAGAGCGCCGAGCCGCCAAGGCTTGCGGCGTAAAGGCCGACGGCGACCATCGCGAGCACGTGGTCGACGCCGCCGAGCGGATGGAAGAAGCCGGTGATAAACGTCTCCACGTGGCCAAGGCCCACATGCGCGAAAGCGGGAGCGGCGGTCACGCAAAGTGCGGCGAGCGCCGCTGGCAGCAGTTTCCTCAGCATGGTCATTCTCTCCTTCGTTGTACGTTTGGGCTCATTCCACTTTCAAGTGTCAGCAGATCCTTGGCAGTTGCTCTCCGACCAACATGTCGACGATGCGCACGCCGCCGAACACGGTCTTCATCGTCACGCGCCCCGGCTCGCCGACCCGAACGACGCCGATCGCAGCTGCGCCCGCGCCGTAACGGTGCGCGCGCATCGCGGTTAGCGCCGCAGCAGCTTCATCAGGAGCGACAATCGCAACGATTTTGCCTTCATTGGCGAGGTACAGCGGGTCCAGCCCGAGAATTTCGCAGAAGCCCTTGACCTCGGCTCGGAGCGGCGTCTTCGTCTCGTCGATCTCGATCGCGAGCTGAGAGGCCTCGGCAAACTCATTCAGCACCGTCGCGACGCCGCCGCGCGTGGCGTCGCGAATGGCGCGGGTGTTAGGTGCGGCCGCAAGCAACGCGTCGATCAAGCCATTGAGCGGCGCGCAGTCGCTTTCGATGGCGCTGTCGAGTCGCATATCGCCCCGCGCGCCGAGGATCGCCGCGCCGTGATCGCCGAGCACTCCATTGACCAACACGACATCGCCCGGGCGGGCTCGATCAGCGCCGAGGCGCACATCGTTGCGGATGACCCCGACGCCCGTCGTCGTCAGAAAGACCTTGTCGCACGCGCCCTTCTGCACGACCTTTGTGTCGCCAGTGACAATCTGCACGCCAGCGGTTCGCGCTGTCTCCGCCATCGATTTCGATATGCGCCGCAAAACCTCGATTTCGACGCCTTCTTCAATGATCGCGGCGCACGACAGATACAAAGATCGCGCGCCGCCGACCGCGAGATCGTTGACCGTGCCGCAGACGGCGAGCTTGCCTATGTCGCCGCCCGGAAAGAAAATCGGATCGACGACGAAGCTGTCGGTCGTGAATGCGAGACGGTCGCCGTGCTGGGCCAAGGCGGTCAGATCGAGTCGCGCCTGATCTTCCATCGGCGCCAGCAGGCTATTGTCAAAAGCGGACACGAAGACATCGTCGATGAGATCTTTCATCGCTTTGCCGCCGCCCCCATGGGCGAGCGTCACTTTGGCGACGTGGACGCGACCAAAATCGCGACGGCTCGGAATGGGCATCACGTTCATTGTGCGGCCTCCTGCTTTTTGATGCCGCCGTATTGATAATAGGCGGCGCACGCCCCCTCTGATGACACCATCAGAGCGCCGAGCGGGGTCTCAGGGGTGCACGCCATTCCGAAGACTTTGCATTGCCACGGCTTGATCGCGCCCTTCAGAACCTCGCCGCATTGGCACGATTTTGGATCGGCAATCTTGACGTTCGGCATGACGAACTTCGCTTCGGCGTCAAAGTCCCGGTAGGCGTTGCGAATTCTAACGCCGGACTGGTCGATCGATCCAAGGCCGCGCCACTCGAAAAATTCTCTCAACTCGTACACTTCGGCGACGGCGGCAAGCGCCGGCGTGTTGCCGTCCTGTGGCACAATTCGCGCGTATTGGTTCTCGATCTCCGCGCGCCCGTCCTTGATCTGCTTCAAAACCATCCAGATCGACTGCAGCACATCGAGCGGTTCAAAGCCGGCGACGACCATCGGCCGCTTGTAGTGGTCCGCGACAAAGTCGTAGGGCGTGGTGCCAATCACCATCGACACGTGGCCGGGCCCAAGGAACCCATCGAGTTGCAGGTCGGGGCTGTCGAGGATGGCCTTGATCGTCGGCACGATCGTGATGTGATTGCTGAAAACCGCAAAATTCTTGACCCCCTCAGCTTTCGCTTGAAGGATCGTCAAGGCGGTCGACGGAATCGTCGTTTCAAAACCGATGCCGAAGAATACGACTTCGCGTTCGGGGTTGTGCCGGGCGATCGAAAGCGCGTCCATCGGCGAATAGACCATGCGGATGTCGGCGCCGTCGGCTTTGGCCTGCAGAAGACTCTTTTTCGAACCCGGCACGCGCATGGCGTCACCGAAAGTCGTCATAATGACTTCCGGTCGCTCGGCGACTGCGATGCAATCGTCAACACGACCCATGGGGAGAACGCACACCGGGCAGCCCGGGCCATGCACCAGCTCGATCTCTTTCGGCAACATGCCCTCGATGCCGTAGCGGAAGATGGAGTGCGTGTGGCCGCCGCACACTTCCATGATCGCGATCGGCCGTTCCTTGGCGATATCGAGCGTTGCAACGAGCGACTCAATCTCGTGAATGAGCGTTCTGGCTTTCTCGGCGTCTCGGAACTCTTCAACGTATTTCATGCCGCCGCTCCTTTGCTCACCGCCGATCCGCGATTTTCGGCGAGGAGCGTGTGCACCAAATCCCAAAGGATGTGATAGGCGACGACGTGGCATTCCTGCGTACGGTGGATGGATTGCGTCGGCACGACGAGACAGTAATCGACGACGCCCGACGACTTCATGCGTCCGCCGTCGCCGCCCGCAAGGCCGAACGTGACGAGGCCCATCTCTTTAGCTTTTGCAAACGCAGCGATGAGGTTGGCGGAATTGCCGCTGGTCGAAATGCCGATCAATCCGTCGCCTGCATGGCCCTGGGCGATGATCTGGCGGACGAAGACGTGATCAAATCCGACGTCATTGCCAACGGCCGATATCATCGCCAGATCGGCGACGAGGTTAGTTGCCGCAAGCGCGGGTCGACCCGCCGTGATCGGGTGCACGAATTCAACGGCGACGTGCGACGCGTCGCAGCTTGAACCGCCGTTTCCCATTGAGAACAGCCTGCCGCCATTTCGGTATATGCCGGCCAGCGCCCGAGCGGCGGCGACGAGGATCGGGCCGCTTCCGCCGAAGAATTCAGCGTTCGTTTCCCGGCTTTCTCTGGCCTTGTCGGCGACCGCATTCAGAAGCGCGGTATCGACCTTGGCCGGATCCTGCGGCCTGCCGTGCAGGAAAGGATAGAGACCGGCCAACTCTTGCTCGTTGCCCATGATGCAATACCTACCTAACGCCGGAGAGCCGCATCGCTTCCATCTCGGCTTGCGCTTCGCCGAGTTCGGTCAGAATCTTGAGTGTTTGCGCCGCCTCGAACTCGTCGATGCGACTCATGGCGAAGCCGACATGCACCAACACCCAATCGCCGATGCAGTCGCCGATGGGATGCTCGTCCGAGATGATGCACGCAACATTCACCTGACGCTTGACGCCGCCGACATCGACCGTCGCCAGCTTTTTCAGGACGTCGTCGATCCTGACTATTCGTCCGGGAATGCCAAGGCACATGGTGCTATTCCTCCAAGGGACGTGTGTCGTTGTTGCTGAGGATTCGCGCCGCTGCGATCGCGGCCTGACCGAGCGCAAGGCCGCCGTCGCCAGCGGGAACGCGCGATTGGGTGAGAACGTGAAAATCTTTTTCTTCGAGGCGGCGCACGACCTGTTCGAGCAGCACGCGATTGTGGAAACATCCACCAGAAAGCGCGACCGTGTCGAAACGCGCGCCGTCCACGCTGTCGCGCTTCGCGAGCTTGACGGCAAACGCCGCGATGACGCGCGCGAGGCCGCGGTGGAAGCGCGCCGCGATGACGCCGGGCGGCGTCTTAAGGATGAGATCGCCGAGGATGGCGTTCCACGCCGCGACGGGCTCGATATAGGGAAGCCCTTTGCCGCCCAGGCGCGGCAAGGTGAACGGATAATCGAGGCTGGAGTCTTTGCTCAACAACGCCTCGTGATCCACGATCGCTTCGAGTTGCGCCGCCGCTTCGCCTTCATATCCCTGACGCTCGAAGCAGACGCCGGCCGCCGCCGCAACGGCATCGAACAACCGTCCGCAGGACGACGCCAACGGCGCGTTGACTCCGTCACGCAGGATGGCGTCGAGGATAATTCGCGGCTTGGCGGCCAGCGCCTTGAAGACCTCCAGATCGGCAAAATTCATCGCGAACGGCGCCCAGCCCATCTCGGCCATCAGGTGCGCATAAAGATTTCGCCAAGGCTCACGCGACGCGGAATCGCCGCCAAGCATCGCGACTGGCTTCATCGTGCCAATGCGTTCGAATGCGCGGTAGTCTGCAAGCAAGAATTCGCCGCCCCAGATTGCGCTGTCGGATCCGTAACCCAGGCCATCGAGCGCAATTCCGAGCACCGGCGGACCGTCGATCGCCCAGCCGTTCTCGGCGAGGCAGCTCGCGACGTGCGCGTGGTGGTGCTGGACTTCGTGGAGTGGAACGCGCCCGGCCTTCGCCAACGCATGCGCCAACGAGGCGCTGCGGTATTCGGGATGCATATCGCAGACGATCGCCTGCGGAGTGGCTGCTTGCATATCTCGATAGAGCGCAATAGTGCGCGCAAATTCTTCGTTCGTCCCCGCATCGTCGAGATCGCCGATGTGCTGAGATAGAACGGCGGCGCCGTTTTTAACGAAGCAGAACGCGGATTTCAGGTCGCCCCCGAGGGCGAGAATCTCCGGCGCCGCTTCGAACCCGCTCGGCAGGCGAATCGCGGAGGGCGCATAGCCGCGACCACGGCGCAAGACGCGAACGGCGCCCGCCGCCGCGCGAACGACCGAATCGTCGACGCGGTTCACGACATCGCGATCGTGGATCAAAGCATAGGGAGTGATTGAACCGAGCTGCGCCCTAGCTTCATGGTCGGAAGTGACCTGTGGCGCATTCGAACAATTGCCCGAAGTCATCACGACGGGACGATCCATGCGTCGCAGCAACAGTGCGTGCAACGGCGTCGTCGGCAACATGAACCCCAGGGTCGTAAGACCAGGCGCGACAGACGCGGGTAGCCGCTCTCCGCCATCGGCTTGCAAGAGCACGATCGGCGCGGGGGCGCTTGTCAGCGTCGACTCTTCATCGGCGGTCACCGTGCAGAACCGCCGTATGATTTCTAGGTCCCGCGCCATCAGGGCAAATGGCTTGCGGTCGCGATGTTTGAGCGCGCGCAACCGATCGACGACGTCGCACCGGGTTGCATCGCAGGCGAGTTGATAGCCGCCAAGCCCCTTGATGGCGACAATCTCGCCCTTCTGAATGAGCCCAAGCGCGCCGTCGACGTCGTCCAGCATTGACGACTGCTCGAAGCTCACCGCCTTGCCGTCGAACCGGATGAGCTGGGCTTTCGGCCCGCAGGCGTAGCATGCGACCGTTTCGGCGTGGAAGCGGCGGTCGGCGGGATCGCCGTACTCGGCGGCGCAAGCGGGACAGAGATCGAACGCCGCCATGCTTGTCGCGACGCGGTCGTAAGGCATGCCCGCAATGATCGACAGGCGCGGACCGCAGTTGGTGCACGTCGTAAACGGGTAGCGGAAGCGGCGCGAGAATGGATCGAAGATGTCGCGTTCACAGTCGGCGCACATGGCGGCGTCCGGCGCGACTTCGGTATTGGCGTGACCAGGCCGGCTATCGATAATCTCGAAACCGGCCGGCCAATTATCGTCGTGGAAAGGCCCGGTCTCGACGCTTTCGACCGACGCCAGCGGCGGCCCGTCGCGTTCAATCCTTTCGAGCAGTTGCGAGACGCACGCCGGCTCGCCGGCGACGCGGATTAGGAGGCCGTCCGCATCGTTGAGCGCGACGCCACGAAGTCCCAGCGCGCGCGCATGGCGCCACACGAAGGGCCGGAACCCGACTCCCTGCACGCGGCCTCGGACGCGAATCTCGGTTCCGCTCGCTGTAACCGGACGTAGGTTTCGGACGGCCGTGTTCATGGCGCCGCCTCCCACAACAGCACGCGATTGTTGCCGCTGTCGGCGACGACCAGTGTATCGCCGCATGACGAGGCTGCGTACGGCCAACAAAGACTGTCGCGTTGCGCCGCCGACCAAGAGCGGTTTTCGCCCTTGTCTTGGAACGTCCTCTGCCCCGCGAGCGCGCTTGCAGGCGCATTCATCGCCAACGCGTCCATGTCGTAGCCGACGAGCCTGCAGTTCGCCGTATCGGCTGTGATCAGCCGATTTCCCAGCACGGCCAAGCCGTAGGGCATATTGAGCGACGCAGCCGTTGGATAGTACGAAGCCTGATTGTGATCGACGCAGGCGCAATCGGTCTGGCCGAGAACAAAGCTGCAAGGCTCGCCGTTGCGCGTCGGCGCTGCGCTCCAGACCATGATGCGGTTGTTGCCAGCGTCGGCGACGAACAGGCGACGTTGATGGACGCATACCCCGTGCGGCCAGCGCATGCCTGCAGCGTCAGGCGCACGCCCACCGTTCTCGTCCCGCGTTGCAAAATCGCCTTCGCCTAAAACAAGATCGGCAGGCGCGCCGTTTGCTAGGGGGATGGCGTTCCATTTGAGCACGCGACGGTTGCCCGTATCGGCGACGTAAAGCGCGCCGTCCGAAATTGTAACTCCGTAGCACCAATTCAGGCTGCTCTGAGACGCAGCGCCGCGACCACGGTTGGCGAGGCTGCCTTTGAAGTCCGACTGACCCAGCACGACATCTGCCGGCTGATTGGAGCGCGTCGGATAGCCGATCCAGATCAACACCCGATGGTTCCAGGCGTCGGCGACGGCGAGCACGCCGCCCGCCGCGGCGACGCCCGTCGGCACATTCAGCGTCGCCGGGCCAACTTCAGATTTGCCGTTGCGGCCTTCCGAGACGAAATCGGGTTGACCGATGATGAGATCCGCAGGCGCGCGGTCTCCGTCCGGAGCGACACTCCAGATCAACAGACGATGGTGCCCCGTGTCACAAACAAACAGCGGACCGTCAGGCGCAGCCAGCGCCGCGCCGCGCGGACCGAAGAGGGAATCCGGCGCCGGGCGTATCGGCTCGGCAGGTCCGTGCATCGACGCTTTCTGACCGAGCACGACGCGGGCGCCGAGGGCATCGAGCAGCGGCGTCGGCGCCGAAACGGATAGTCCGGACTGCGGTCTTCGTACGGGAGCCAACGAAACGCGCATCGCTATTTTTGCAACCTCACTTCAACGCGGTTGCCGACGACGCGAACGGCATGCGGCTGGAGCTGCACGGCGGCCGCCGTCAGGCATTCGCCGCTGCTAAGGTCATATTGGAAGCCATGATAGGGGCAGGTGATGACGCCGTTCTCGACTTCGCCCTCATCAAGCGCCAGCCCTAGGTGCGCGCAGGCGTTTTGGAAGCAGGTGACGATCGCCCCGCGCCGCGAAAAAATGATCTTCTCGCCGTTGAGAACCTGCGCCTTGACGCCTCCCTCCGGAATTTCATTGAGCTTCGTGGCGAAATGCCAGCTCCCGCCTGCGCCGAGAGCGAAGGGGCTAATGAACCGGATGCTGTCGGAGTTGGCGCCGGACGCCGCCGCGCCCTTCACCTGGAGTATTTCGGTGATCTCCGGGCAAGCTTCTTCAACCGCTTTCTTGACGCCGGCATGGAACGTCAGCTGCGATGCGGGGCAGCCGTCGCAGGATCCGGTGAACCGAACTTCAATGCTCGGCGGCGTAACGCTGACCAATTCGACGTCGCCGCCATGCGACGCCAGCATCGGTCGAATTCCTTCGAGCGCCGCCTCGACGCGCTCCGTCAGACTCGGCTTAATAACGCCGTGACGGCGCAAAACCGCATACACCACATCGTCAGTCACCACCGATTTCATTGCCGCGAGCGCGGCCGGATCGCGTTTGAGAGCGGCTACCAGTCGACGGAGCGCCTCGCCGTTCATGGCTTCGATAGCCAAGCCATAGGCTTTCGCGGCGCCGCGCGCCGTATCGTCCCAGTTCTCGAATATCATTTCGAGGCGCTCGATGTCGCTCGCGAGATGGGCGAGATCGTTGCGATTGTTCGAGACTTTTTCGATGGCGTTCACGTCGCGATCGCCCTCACCGATAACGAAGGTTGCGGAACAGATACGGCTGCAGCGCCCCGCCTAGGAACCCGGCGACCCCTGCCGCCGTCCAGTAGGGCAAGCCGGCTAAGTTGAGCGCTACGAGGAAGCAGAGCGCCGTGAACAGAACCCCGATAGCCAATTGCAGATAGGCCTTTGCCGGCTCTGCGAACAATCTGCCGCGGAAAAAGAGCCCAATCGAATTGCGGACCATTTCGATCATGACGCCGCGCTCACCCAAAAAATGCTGACAGCGCGAGGCCGAGAAGTACGCCGACGGCCCCCGCAACCTCGCCGTAGAACGCGCCCATAAAGGCTGCGAGTTGCGCGCCGAGCGCCTTGCCGCCCGTCAGCACGCCGCCAAATGCGCCGCCGGCGAGAGACGCCAAGATGCCGACAAGCAGCGCCCAAGTCGCCGCTTCGATGGGCAAGGATCCGATCATCAGGCGCAAACTCCCACATGTGACTCTCTCAGTGAGCGACTTGGGCAGCCCCGGCGGCGCCGTTCGCCGATGCCGTGGACAGCGTTTCCCGTTCGATCTGATCGACGGCTTCGGCGACGATCCGCGCCTTATCGAGTTCGCCGAAAGCGTTGAAGATTTCGCGCGCATCTCCGTAGAGTTTTCGGGCGAAATGGAGATTTGCGCGATTTCCTGATACCGGATCGCTCACGTCGTCGGGAAGATTCCAGAGGCAATTCGCTTTGTTGGAAATGGTGTTTGCATACTCGAGAGGCATCGTCTCGCGCGTGCGCACCTTCAGCGCCTCGTCATAGGCTTCAAGCGCGCGGAGATTATTCTCCACCGTGTGGCTGGACGAAGCGTACTGCAGGGCGTTTCCGAGATTGTTCTGCAACATCGCGTACTCGGCCGGGTGATCAATCAGATTGACCACGCGCAAACCCTCCTCGAAGGCCTGAACGGCAAGCGCCTCGCGCATCTTGGCGCGCTCGTCGGTGAAGGGGATCGAGAGGAACGCGGTCGCAAGATTGCTCTGAAGAATGGCGAACTCTTGCGGAAACTTGACGAGATCGAAAGTGCGCAACGCGCGCTGATACGCAGCGATGGCGTCGGTGATGCGCGCTTTGTTGGCGCCGGCGAGACTTTGTAGAATGAGACCGAGGTTCATTTCGGCTTCGGCCATTTCTTCTGCGCCGCCGTGTTCGCGAAGTCCGGACATCGACTCGTTCAGCGCATCGCGCGCCTGCTCCAGGAACGCCGTTCCACTTTCCGGAATTGCTTGCAGCGCCGTCGCCCTGCGTGCGCCGATGCGCGCAACCAACAGCGCGAATTCCGGCGGGCAGATTTCGAGCGCGCGATTGTAAAGTTCAACAGCAGCGCGCAGGTCATCGGCAGACTTGGGTTTGATCTGAAGGCCGATGGCGATCTCCATCAGCATCTCGGCGCGCTCTTGCGAGCTCGCGGTTTCCGCCTCGGCGGCCGCCAGCGCGGCGCGCACCTGATCGTCGACTCCGACCGCCACGTTGCGTGCTCCCTTGATGGCCATCTCTTTGGATGCTCATCACGACGTCGCCACGGTAGGCGCATTGGCGATTTTTTGTCTATTCAAATTGCAGTATGCAAACTTTGTTATCAGACAAACGCGCCATCGACGATCAGCGCCGCACGCTCGTCGCTCCACCGCGCCGGCAGCGTCATGTCGACATCGTCGTCGACGCCGTTGTCCCGAAAGAAGTCTGCGGCGTGAACCGCGCGGTCGCCAGCGGCCGTCCTGCGCTTGATAACGTAGCCGCCGCCAGCGACATGACGGACCGGCAGGACGAGCAAATCGGCGCCGTCTCGGAGCAACACCACGTTCTCGAGCGCATAAAAAAACCGCTCATACGTCGCGGGCGATAAATAGAGCCCGCCGCGCCGCACGGATATCAGATGCGTCTCCGTCATTGGGTCCGCCCGACGCGCGGCGCGCCGACTGCCGTTATCCGCGCCTCGATGCAAGCCGCCACGTGCTCTGCGGCGCCGCGGACCGCGGGCGTCAAACCTATGCCGAAATCCAGGTTGGCGCCTTCGATCAAGTAGGCCGTGACGTCCGATGGAAACGCCTCGCGAAAGATCCGACGGCCGGCAAAAAGCGCCTGATCCCAGCGAAAATCATGCAGATTGATCGCGTGCTCGTGGTCACGCGCGCTCGCCACCTCATCGCCCGGAGATTCGAAGACGGCGCCGGGTTCGGCGCCCGTCCGGCAGCAGTCTATGATTATGAGCGTCGAGCACCCTTGCGCCGCAAACATCACCGCCATGCCATCCGTACCGGCGTCAAGCAACTTGACGTCCGACCGCTGCTTGACGGGCTCGCGGGCGCTCAACAAGCGCACAACCTCAAGACCGACGGCGTCGTCGGTCCGGTTCGCATTGCCGCATCCGATCACCGCAATCATGACGCCAAGCATGCCCTTCAAGAACGCGCGTTACTCAGATTCTCCAAAGCCGGCACGACCACTGGGGTTCGACGGGGCAATCGAGTTCCGGTAGTTCGCAGTATTTGCGGTGAACAAGATAGTACATGCATGTTTCACAAGGCTGCTCGATGCCGCCGTGTTCGATCGTATGATCCGTGAAGCCGCCGATAACGAGCTTTGCGACGAGGTCCCCGCCGGCAACCCGCAATCGCGCGACGATCTCCTGCGTTTCCGCCGCGGTGTCGGCCCGCGGAAAGACTTCCGTTTTTAGTCCCGACGCCAGGAGCTGCCTGATCTCTTCGAGCTCCTGCGCATCGTCTCGCGTCTTAACGCCGCTGACCATCGCTTGCCTCGATCGCTTCGCCTCAGGCGATTCAAATTCTCCAAAGCCGGCACCACCAATGGGGCTCAACCGGAACCGCCAGCTCCGGAAGATCGCACCATTTGCGATGCACCAGATAATACATGCACTCCAAGCACCGCTGTTGCTCGGGACCGTAGGGGTGATCGACGAACCCGCTGATGATGAGCTTTGACTTCAGATCATCGGGATCGAGGCGCCGAAGCTCGTCAAGTACGGCGCCAAACTCCTTGTCAGTTTCAGGAAAAGGCTCCGTGTGCGTCTTGATGCCGGACGCCATCAAGTCGGCGATGACTTTCAACTGAGCCTCGTCCTTTCCATTGGCACTCATGTCGCCCACCTTCCCTCCGGCTCAGGTCCCAGCGTGGCGCGCTCCAAATGACTGCCAAGTCTAGCGGAGCGCGCTACGGGCTGAAGCCAGACTTTAGGCAGTCCGGAACCGCGCGAGTTGTTCGCCAGTCTTGGCGTCATAGGCGTGCACCGTGCACACCAGACACGAATCGTATGACCTACATACGTGGCCGACTTCGACCGGATCGTGCGGATCGGCGATCGGCGCTCCAATCAGAGCCTCCTCCATAGGTCCGCGCGCGCCGTCTTGTGAACGTGGTCCGACATTCCAGGTGGTCGGGGCGATCATTTGATAGTTCTTGATCTTGCCGCCCTGGACTTCAATCCAATGACACAGTGCGCCGCGGATCGCTTCCGTTGCGCCCCAACCGCGCCCGTCCTTCTCTGTCGGCTTAACGTACCACTGATCCTTGAGTTTGAATTCGCGCAGGATGCGTTCGGCCTCCCGATACAGCTTTACGCCTTCGTGCATGCGCGCGAAGTGGCGAAGCAGAAGGTTCGGGCCCTTCATGGCCTTGAACATGTCGTGAACCAAAGGGTCATAGTGCTGCCAGCTTTCGCCATGCCTGCCGCCGGCAACGATCTGGCGCGCGAAGCCCCCGGCCTCGAGTCGTCCGTCCTGAGCGTGGCGCACCGCCGTCGCCCACGAATATTTGCCGTTGTGGTCGAGCGCGTTCTTCTGCGTGGGCTTGGTCGTGCGATCGAACGGATGCAGTCCGCCCGGCTCGTCATACCACGCGTGCATCGTATCCTCGCGCGTGTAGGACTGGTCCATGAGTTTGTGAGTGTCTGACTTCCCGTCGTAGACGCCGCTCTTCATGATCAACGCCGCGTTGCGGCTCTCGATGGTTGGCCTGTTGTATTTGTCCTCGTGCGGGAGATAGCCCCAGGAGACGAACTTGCCGAGGCCGCCGCCGTATTTGTCCATGCCGCAGTCGACGCCCATGCGCCAATACAGGCCGAGGTCGGAATTCGCGTGCTCGGGCCGCTCGTCGAGCCAGGCCATGAAGTCATTGTAGGACCGAATCTTCTCGTAGCGCTCGAATGTGCAGCCGAGCCAGATGTTCTCCAACCAGTTCCGGCGGAAATGTTCAAGGATCGACCATGCGCGCGTCACATCCGTCAGCGTCGGCGCGCACATGACGCCGCCTGGAACCATGTAACTCGAATGCGGCCACTGACCGCCGAGCAAGGCGTAAATTTCGACCGGGCGTCCGGAGATCGTCACGCCGGCTTCGTAATTCTTGCCCGTAAACGGGGCCCAGCGCCTGACAGCCTCTTCGTAATATTTCGACTTCGAATAGTTCTTGTTTGTGAAGTCTATCATGAAAAGTCCGTAGTGGTGTCGCGGCAAGCTCTGCAGCGACTCGACGATCTGGCCGAGGTTTCGGGCAAGAATGGCGTTACGCGGAACCTCCGATTGATACGCCGTATCGAGCGCCCATGCCGCACACGTCAAATGCGATGCGCCGCAGATGCCGCACGCGCGCGGCGTCACCACCAGCCCCGCCTGGGGATCCTTGTCGCGCAGGATGACCTCAAAGCCGCGGAAGAGTTCGGCTTGCGTCCAGGCGTTGACGACGACGCCATCCTGAATGTCGACGCGGACGTCGAGGTCGCCTTCTACGCGTCCGACGGGCGAAATATCCAAAGTCTGTACAGCTGTAGCAGGCATGAGCGTCTAGCTCCCTAAGCAAACTTTTTGGCTTTTGCGGTGGAGGACGGCGGCGTCAGCCAAGGCCGCAGCCTCGACCGGCGCCAGCCCCCCGGCTCAAACAACGAAGATGTCTTCTTCCGCCCATTTCGGCGACGCGGCCTTGGCCGCGGCGGTGAGCTTGACGTAGCCAGTCTTGTCGACGCCGGTCGGCATGTCTTTCGGCACGCCCATTACGGTTGCAGTCTTGAAAACGGTGCCGGGCGCCAGGTCATAGAATGGGAACTCCGGTTCGGTGCAGCCCATGCAAGGCATGCCGGCGCGCGTTTTCGACGACTGCCGGTTCCAAAGGATGCGATTGCACGGCGAATGAGTCATCGGACCGCGGCACCCGAGATCGTAGAACAGGCAGCCTTTGCGCTGACCGAACTCTGTTGCGGAGACCTTGTAGGCGAAATGCATGTTTCGCGTGCATCCCGTCTGCGTGAAGCTCTGAAAGAACGTCTTCGGGCGCCCAAACTCGTCGAGCGAAAGGTCGCCGCCGCGACCGGTCGCCACGGCGACCACGATCTGCGTAATCCAGTCCGGATGCGCCGGGCAACCCGGGATGTTGATGACAGGGAGCCCGGCCTTGGACGTATAATTTTTGCCGAGGAACCCGCCGTGGCCGCGCTTCAAAAATTGCAAACCGACGCTGTCTGAAGGGTTCGGCGCCGTCGCCGGGATGCCGCCCCACGTCGCGCAATCGCCGACGGCGACAGTAAATCCCGCCACCTTTGCGAGGTCAGCCACCCAGTCCTTCATCGGTCGACCGGCAAAGCGGTTCCATTCTCCTGTGCCGCCAGGCGCCTGCACGACGGTGCCTTCGAAGACGAAGATGTCGAGCGCGATCTCTCCGCTGACCAGCGCTTTCAGCAAACGCTTGAGGTTATCGCCAAGCTCCATGCCCAGCGAGGGATGCCACAGCACATTAATGCCGAAGTCGGTAACAAGATCGCAGGCGCTCGGCTCTTCGGCGTTTAGGAACGACATCGTATTGCCGGAACATGCCCCGCCCTGGAGCCACAGCAGGTTGGCCATTGCGTCTTCTCCCTTTGATGCCGCGAAGCTGTTCGACCGCTTCTCGATGGATGAAGGGAGCAAGCGCTGTGCCACGTGACGCGCACGCGCCGAAGATCGCGCGTCGTCAGAGCGTTGCAGGCATTGCTTGAGTTTGCGGCAGCGCGAAATACGCTTCCGTAAAACGCAAAGTATGTTTGCTTGCGAATAGTGGGTTTGCAGGTCGCGACGAAGCGCAGGGGCTAATGCTCAACCCTGGCGATTGCCGCACTTGGGGCATGCGACTTCGAGGAGATAGCCGTACCAGATGATGCGGCAATAGCTGCACCAGTGACCTGTCGTCTGCTCGCGCGGCATGCCGATCAAAGATGCGAAGGCACCGTAGACGACAGGCGCGTCAGGATCGGACCACTGCGTTGGCGCGAGGCGCGAGTACGGAAAAGCGACGACGGCGTCAGGCCGCGGCGTGCCGTCGTCCTCTTCATTGTCCCCGATCATGCGGCCCCTCGTGTTTGAGCCCGTAGCGCCGGATCTTATTCGCGAGTCCGACGCGGGATAGACCCAGTTCGTCGGCCGTCTTGCTCTGATTCCAACGATGCCGCTGCAGCGTCGAAGCGACAAGGTGGCGTTCGAGACTTTCGACCTGGTCTTTCAGCGTTTCACCCGTCGGCCTAAATCCGTTATGCGTATCCGGCGACCGTGTTTGCGTCGCCGCCATGACGGCTGGTGACAGATGCCGCGTCGTCAAATACTCGCCGTCCGCGGTAAGCACGACCAGGCGGCGAATTTCGTTCTCCAGCTCTCGAACGTTGCCCGGAAAGTCGTAGTGCGCCAGCTTTTCTATCAAACTGGCCGACAATCCTAGTATTTTCCGGCCCGTCGCTTCGCTGTGCTTGGCCGCAAAGAACTCGGCGAGCGCCGCAACGTCCTCGACGCGATCGCGTAACGGAGGAACCTCGAACTCGAAACCCTTGAGCCGGTAATAGAGGTCGCGCCGGAAATCTCCCTTGGCGACGAGCTGCGCGAGCGGGCGGTTCGAAGCCGCGATTATGCGAACGTTGGCTTGCACTGTTTTGTCGGCGCCGAGCGGCTTGACCTCGCCCTCCTGCAGGAAACGCAGCAGGCTCACCTGAAAGGAGGGCGAGACCTCCGATATTTCGTCGAGAAACACCGTGCCGCCGTCGCCCGCTCGGAAAAGTCCGAGCCGGTCGGAGACGGCTCCTGTGAAGGCGCCGCGTTTGTGACCAAATAGCTCCGACTGCAGCAGTTCGTCATTCATGCCGCCGCAGTTCTGAACCATCAGCGGGCTCGTTTTTCGGACTGAGTTGTAGTGGATCGCACGCGCCAGCAGTTCTTTGCCGGTTCCTGTTTCGCCCTGAACCAGGATCGGTAAATCGGTCTTCGCGGCGGTCTTGGCGAGCTTGCACAGCGCCGACATTTTCTCGCTGACGTAGACCAGCTTTTCGAATCTCTGGCTTTCGGGCTGCAGCCTGAAATCATGGGCGGCGGCGGCGCCGGCGCTTTCGTCGCTCATCTTGAATTCGCGCGAGATCAGCCGGTGGCGCCGCGCCAATTCACGCGTTTCCAGCCCGCGCTTGACGACAAGGGCCGCCTGCTCGACATCGAGGGGCCTGCGAAGGTATTGATAGACGGCCGCTTCGCGGATCGCCTTGTTCGCGCAGTCTGAGGCCTTGCCGACGACCAGCACGCGCATCACGTCGGGATGCGACAACCGCATATTGGATAGAAAGGCGCAGCCGCCGCCGTCTTTGCCGCCCTCTTCAGCAATGGCCAAATCGACGTGGACATCACGGGCGAGTTGGAGCGCTTCGGCGCCGCATGCTGCGGCAAGCACACGGTAGCCGTGGCGTTCGGCGAGCACGTCCAGGAGTTCCGACCACCTCACGTCGGTTTCAGCTGAGATCAAGACCGTGCTTGCGCGCTCCATGAAAGTTAGTTTGCACTTTGCATGGGGGCTTGGCAATCACGACCTGTGTCGAGACAGTCTCCATGCTCAATCGCCTACTCCAAACCGGCCTTGCGTGAGTGGGCCCTATTGCCCACGACGTGCACGGCGTTATCCTCGGCAACGGATGTCGCTTAGACGCCAAGAAAAGACCGTTAGCCTGCGATCACAGCAATCAATCGGACTTGGCGGCAGACAACGTGAATTGGATCGTCGTCAACACCCACGCACACCGGGAAAGTCAGGCGCAGGCGAACCTCGGCCGCCAAGGCTATGAGGTTTACAATCCGGTCATTCGCAAGAGCGTTCGACACGCGCGTCGCGTGACGCCCAGCTTGAAGCCGCTGTTTCCTGGATACGTGTTTGTCAACTTGAGCGCCGAAAGGACCGTGTGGCGACCGATCGCATCTACGCTTGGGGTGCGGAGCGTGGTTCGCAACGGCGACGCTCCAAGCCTTCTCGATGAACGATTTGTGTCGGCGCTTAAGGCGCGTGAGACGGACGGGGTCATTTGCCGGCCCTTCACCCGGATTGAAGTCGGCCAGACCGTTCGATTGAGCGGCGGTCCGTTCGATGGGCTCGCCGCAAATATCATCGAAATGGCTGAACGCGACAGGCTGGTGGTATTGCTGAACTTCCTTAGCCAACCGGTGAGGGTCGCGATTGCAGCCGATCAGATCTCGCCCGTGTGACGATCCCACGACGAAAACCCGTTACGACGTCGTATTGTGCGCAGACTGCCCAACGCGCAAAAGACGATCCACCATCTAGGCGACAATCGGCCAGGCATTATCCGCCGCCGAGCGGTTCAACCGACCGCCCGCGATTGACGCCGAGCGCTTTCCTGCCGTGTTCGAGCATGCGGCGACGATAGCCCGATCGGCGCTCCGAGTTCGGAAAACAGGTCGCGCCATGCGGTTACCGCCTTGTCGGCGCTGAATTGCGTTTCGAATGCAGTGCGCGCGTTGGCGCCCAGCTCTGCAGTCGACGCGGGCGAAGCGGCCAGTTTTCGGATTGCCTCGACAAGACCCTGACTGTCGCCTTCATCGACCGAAACTCCACAATGGTATTTGTGCAATAATCTTGAAATCTCCCCGTCCGGATCGCCGACAAACAGAGTTGGGCGTCCAGCGGCCGCGACGCCGTAAAACTTGCTCGGAACGATCAGGCCTTCGAGCTCAGGCCGGAGCGATACAAGATGCGCATCCGCCGCCGCAAGACTTTCGGCCAGCCTTTCGCGCGGCTGATAGGCTTCGAAGCGTACGCTTGTCAGTCCCCGCGCGCGCGTCTCGCGCTTCAGCGCATCAAGCGACGCGCCTCCGCCGACGAACAGCCAGACAACCTCGCGTCCGGCCATTGGGCCTTGGCGGGCGGTCCGTTCGGATTCGAGCACAGCTATGGCGTCCAGATAGGTGCGGTGGTCATGGGCGCGACCGAGATTTCCTGCGTACCCGACGACGAAGCGATCGTCGAGGCTCCACTGCTGTCGAAGCGCGTTGCGATCATGGGCAACCGGCACGATGAGGTCGCCGTCCGCGTAGTTGGAGATGACCCGAACGCTCGCGCGCGGCGCCCCGAGCGCGATCAGGCGGTCCGCCATGCGATCTCCGATGGCGACGGTGAAGCGCGCACGGCGCAACGTCCCGTTTCTGAGGATTCGCATCGCGCCATACGCCACGCGAGAAGCGACGCCTTTGCCGACGCCAAGCGCTTCGGCGACTTCCGGAAAGATGTCCTGCAGCCAGTTGACGAGCACGGCGCGGCGCAGACGCGCGACCGGCGCCGCGATGACCGAAAGCATCGGCGGGTCGGTCTTGGCGACGATGACGTCGCCGGACGACGCCAACCGCAGCAGCGCGACGGCGGCAACGGCGTAGAACGTCAGATAGTCAAGCGCCCGTCCGACAAGATTGGTTCGGCCGAAGCGCGACGACCAGACTCGGTGAACGGCCACCCCCGATATGATTTCAAACGGCAACAGGGAGGCGGCGGGCGCATCATAGAGCTGGCGTGATGTGATGACCTTGATCGAAACGCCGGGCGTCGGCAGCGCGAACGCGACGCCAGAGAGCATTTGGCTCGTCGCCGACTGATCAGGATAGAAATATCGATTGAGAAAAATGATGGTGGTCATCTGGGACCATTCGCAATACGCCACGAGACGCCAAAATGAGCCGCCGACGCGGCGCAACGCTGAGGAAATCAAAGAGAAGAGCCCCAACGCGGGTGCTATTGGGGCTCTTCGAATGCCGAGTTATCGCAAAGCGCGAAACTCCACGCCGTATCAGGCAACCGTGGCGTCGTTCGAGACACGGCGACGGCGACGATAGGCGATCCAGAGAACCCAACCTGCGCCAAGGATACTCGGAAGCCCGGAGGCGAGCGCCGGCGCCGGAACCGCCTGACTGAGTTCAATGTCGCCAACTGCAAGGAACGCTGCGTTCAGGCCAGGCTCGTCGAAATCTACGTTTTCGCTACTCTCGCTAGCGATGACATATTCCGACGGACCCGCATTGAACTGGGCCAGAAGTGCGCCGACGTCCTGATTGAGGTCGCTGATGCCGTAGTAGAAAGTGACCTTGGCGAATTCATCGATCTCAATGGTGCCGAACGACACGCGAATCCCGGCCCCGTTGTCGCCGACATTGTCGCAGCCGGCCAGACAGGAGCTGAAAAACGCTCCAACAGATGGATCAGGACCTTCAAAACCGTTGAAAGTCGCGTCGCTGACATTCGCCAGCGTGACAGGGTCGGCAAACGTGCGCTCAGCAAACTCGGTCGGAGCGATGTCCCAATCAACGTTGCGCTGGAAGAAAACGTCATCAAGCGCAACGCCCGACACGTTCGTCAACGTGATCTCGATTTGCACAATATTCGGGGCGGCAAACGAGAAGCTCTGCAGAACTTCAAGACCGGCTGTCGTCGTCGAAGTGAATACGGCCGAACTCGGCGTGAAAACCGAGGTCGACGTCACGCCAAAAGTTCCGAATGAGGCAGGGTCTGCGTAGGCGACGCCCGCGCTCGACGAAATGCCCCACGAATCGCGCGGCGACCCGGGCAAGATTGGATCGTAAACATTGGACGGCGCGCCGACGACCGTCCGACGGAAGCCAATGCCGACGCCATCGAACAACGTCCCATCCTCGTCGAGGCCCACGGTGAAACTCGTGGCCTGGCCAGGTGGCCCGCCCGTCGTCGGGCTGGTGATCGTGCCTTGCGCGCTCGCAATTGACGGAAAGAGCGCTAGAGCAAGGGTCGCAGCAGCCGCGCCGACCAGTCTGCGAGCGCCGTTGAGTGGGCGGACCGCGCCCCACTGAGCTTCAAAATCGTTTTGAAAACGCGCCATCTTATTCCTCCGCCCTGAATGCTATTCGTGAAAACAATTTGTACGTCGCGTGCGTCGCGTGAAATCGGCGACCGACAACGTTACGATACGAACCCGAGCGGGCCCCTCCGCCGCCGTCCTGCCGCAAAGAACAGAGCGAATGCGCCGGCGAGCAGACCCGAGAGGCCGCCGGCCAGCGCTGGCGCCGGCACGTTGACCTGCACCTCGCTGATGGCCAAGACGGCCGAATTCAAACCGAGGTCGTCAAACTCGCCATTCTCCGAACTTTGCGACAGAATCCCGTTCTGCGCGCCGGCAAGCGTGACCTGATCGACGAGATCGAAGGCGTCGTCGCCAATCTTGTTGATTCCGTAGAAGTAGGTCACCGTCGAGTAACTGCCGGGGTCGATGTCGCCGAGGCTGACCTTCACGCCGCCCCCGAGATCGCCGGTTTCGTTGCAACCCGAAAGGCAGCTCAGCAGGTAAGCGACCATCGGATTAGGATTTTCGAAGCCGCCATAAGACAGATCCACGAGATTTGGTTCGCCTGACTGGTCAAACGCGCCGGTGTTCTCGTTGGCGATGGTCGGGCGGATATCCCAGTCGACGTTGCGTTGGAAGACCACGTCGGTGATTGTCACCGCCGAATTGTTCATCACAGAAGTGACGATCTGTAGAATGTTGTCGGCGGCGAACGAGAACACCATCTCGATGTCGAGATCGAACGTCGTCGCGATATGGTACGACGCCGTGGCCGGGCCAAATACCGATGTCACGGAACTGATGCCGGACACGCCAAATAGCGTCGGATCGGCAAAGGCCACGCCCGCGCTGCTGGACAGCCCCCAAGAATCGCGCGGCAGCCGCGGACGCACAGGGTCATAGCCGTCGCTTTCGCGACGGAAGCCGATTGCTATGCCGGGGCCTGCACCGTCAGGGTCGGGCAAAAACAGATTTCCGTTTGCGGCGATACCTACTGAAAATGGGCCGCTATCGACAACGCCCTGCGCCTGAGCGCCGGTCGCGAAAAAGACCGCCGCAGCCAGCGAGGCGGCCCCCGCAATTGACGCCCGAAGAGCCGAATGGGTCCTGCCGCAGTACTGACGATCGGAAATGAGCTTCAACATCATTATCTCCCCTTTGAACCCGCGCCCGAGGCGCCGAAATGCGCCTTCAGAGGGATGAATCATATTAACCAAATCTTAATGTTAACCCTAAAGTCCGACGCATCCGCCGGGCAACCGCCAAAATCCGACGGGAGCAAAACAGCTGTGGAGTGGCGCAATTGAACCACATTTATCGGCTTGCGCTTTCGACTCGACCTCGTGTTAGCGCTCCTAGAAAAGGCGACGCGGTCATCGCATCAATCCGCGGTCCGGCCGCCAGATGTCTCGCCAATCGATCGCGGCGGCGCTGGCGCATTCCGGCGGGCGGCCAACCATCAGCGCTTCCTTCACGGGCACATACGGCGTCGCATCAGCGAGCGCCAGCGCCGTCTGGCGGATCCACTCCGCGTACAGCGAAAATCCGCGGGAGCTTTTCTGCTCGGCGCCGACGTAGACGTAGCGAATCTCGTAGTCCGCTGGCATCAACTTGGCCGTGAGCGTCGTGTCATACAGACTCAGAGAAACGGGGGCCACGAGCAGCGGTCGATAGCATCCGTCGATCCGCCCCGCAAACCCCCACTTCATTTCCTTGATCAGCTCGGACTTCTGGCTCGCTGCAAGGCGCACTGCGTTGCGAAAATCCGCTTTGCCGTGCCGTTCTTGCATATTTGCGGCGTGTCGGGCGGCTGCAAGCGACGCTACGATGCAGAGGCCAAGGAGCACGCGGTAAACCCAACTATGCATGGCGCGTAGGACCTTGGCGCGCGCCAGCTACGCTGATGGCGAGAATAACCGCGGTCGAAGCAAACTCGAATATTTGAGCGCCGTCGCCGTTGTGCCAGTAGTCGTAACGCTCATAGCTGAGCGCCATCAGGTAGATGCGGGCCGCATTCAAAACCAGCATTGCAAGGCAGACGGCGAGTCCGAAGTAAACATCGGAACGGACCAGGCGGCCGCGCACGAGATAGGCGACAGCTACCCAACACAACAGCGCCAGTGAAATGTTGTGAAACGAGGAACAGGCGGAGGCAACGACGATCACGTGCTGGTTCGGCTTGCCGATCATCGTGCCTTGCCAAACGATTTCCGGATGCGTGAAGGACAGCGCCGTGCCGACGAGGGCGGCGTCGGCCTTGAGCAGTTCATCAGAGAAAGTATGAAAGAACAGCGGGCCCCACAGGCCGTTGCCGGAAAGCGCAGCCAGAACGGTTGCGGCGCGTACGATGTTAGGATCGTCGCGGAAGTTGACGAAGCAGTAGAGTGCTGCGACGGCGACGAGTATCCACTGCGCTCCCGCTAAGCCGCTGCTCGGCAGCAGGCTGGCGACGATGGTCAGCGCGCCAAGCGCCAGCGCGAATGCAATATCGCGAGCGCCAGCCAACGCAGCGACATCGGCCTCAGAGAGCAAACGGAACGCTGCGAACCAAGCAAGATAGCAGATGACGCTGACGGACACGACGCTTGAGGCAATTTCGCCGGCGGACAGTGCGCCGCCGAGGAAGAGGCGGGCGAACTGGCAAACAGCCAGACTCGCGGCAAGCCAGATTAGGAGTTCGCGGCGGGTCAACCGCGCCTCGAAGAGCGTCCGGCGCGCGTCCGTGGTCAGGGCCTTAGTAAGCATGCTACGGCCTCCGTGTTGGTCACGAGGAGACGGCGCCTCTGCGGTCCCTGATCGCGACGGCCGGATTGCCTTGATGGACTTTCCATTTGGCGCAGTCGTCTGTCGCGACGCTTCCGGCCGTGAGCACGCAGCCTTCGGCGATTGTCACGCCCGGGCAGATGACGGCGCGCGCAGCGATCCAGGCGCCGCCTTCGATCGTGATGGGCTTGACGATGAGATCGAAGGTCGATGACGACCAGTCGTGGCTACCGGTGCAAAGATAGACCGACTGAGAAATGCAGCAATTGCCGCCAATTTCGACGGGCGCGAGATTGTCGATCCACACGCCCTCGCCGATCCAGGAATCGTCGCCAACGGTCAAGCGCCAAGGAAATTTGACGTGCACTCGCGGTTTGATCGCCACGCGGTCGCCTATCTTAGCGCCGAAGGCGCGCAGGATCAGCCTGCGATGGGCGCTTCCCGGCAGCCACGAACTCACAAGCAATGCGCTCGTGACGAGCCACAGCAGTTCGATCACTGACGAGCGGCCGCGATTGAAGTTGCGATTGTCGAAGCTGCGAAGGTTGATGGGTCGCATGAACGCTGAAAAATGTCGCCTCTATTGAAACTTCCGCATGGCGATCCGACAACAGCGCGTCGCTTGGCTCAATGCGCACACTACGACAACCTCGCCTTCAGTCTGCGCTCGACGATCTCCAGCGCAATCATGACCTCGGCGAGCGTTCGCTGGAGAACGTAGAACCAGCCTGGCCATCCGTCGAACACGGCGCCCTTGACTAGCAAAGTATAGACAAAGACCAAAGGCGGCGCCGGCCACCCCATGCGCCGAATGCGATCCGAACTCCGCAACGCCGGCTGCGGCGACGCCAACAGATGCTCCGCCTCAAGCTGCGCGTAGCGCCTTTGCGACAAGAACCAGTGCGACAGCGGCTTGCGGTCATCGTGGTGGATGCGCGAACTCATGTCGACCACGTCGCCATCTATCGCCACGCGCTGCGTGTGGCCGAATTGCCGGTAGCATCCGCTCGTCCGACGAAAGAGTACGGTCGTCGGTGGGTAGAGGCTTGCGCGAAGACCATGCCCGAATACGCAATAGGTGAATGCGGCCCTGTAGCCGCTGTGCGCGGCCAATGGACTTAGCGTCGCCAATTCTTCCGTGAAGGCGTCAGTAAGAATGTAGTCGGCGTCGAGCGCCAACACCCATGCGGTTCGAATTCCTGTTTCGTGGACGGCGAAGTTCCACTGGGTCGCGTGAGCATCGAAAGCGCGCTCATGCCAAATGACTCTGGGGTTTGATTGGCAAATTGCCTTCGTGCGGTCGGAGCTGAAACTGTCGACCACGATGATCGTGGTCGCCCATGACAGCTTGTCGAGGCAACGCGCGATGTTAGGCTCTTCATTGAAAGTCAGAATTACGGGCGTGATGTCGCCGAGTTGCATGCGTCACGCAGCTTTCGACACGGCGTCGCCTTGGCGTCCAAGGCATGATCGGTAGAGCTGTTCCATGTCTTCGGCAACGGCGCTCCATGAAAACTTCTCAAGCGCGAGCGCCCGACCCGCGGCGCCCATAGCTTTCCGCAACTCAGGATCCGCCAACAGGCTCGCGATCGCAGTCCCAATGTGCCTGGGATCGCCATCGACTACGCGTCCAGCGCCAACTCGTGCGATATCGCTTGCGAGGCCCACGGCAGGCGTGACAACGATTGGCCGGGAACAGGCCATTGCCTCCAGCACGGCGTTGCCAAAATTCTCCGAAAGCGACGGCAACGCGAAAATCGCCGCTGACCGAATCAACGCCCATTTTTCATCGCCGCTCACTGGACCCGAAAAGATGACGCGGCCGGCCACACCGAGCCGCTCAGCCAACGCTCGAAGTTGCGGCTGATAACCCTCTTCATCATTGCCGGCGATGACGAGGTTTGCGTCCGGAACAGCGGTCATCGCCTCGATCAATCTATCGAGCCCCTTCTTCCAGTTTATGCGGCCAAGGCACAGGACGTAAGGCCGCCCCTCTTCGAGATTGGACTTGGGCACCGTCCGGTTCGCACTCTGCGCAACAGCGGCAGCGTCGATTCCATTTGGAATGACGGCGATCTGCCTCGTTGAAAAACCCATCCGCTCAATCTCGGTCCTCTCGACGTCGGACGTCGCGTGGACGGCGGCGGCGCAACGAAGATTCCGTCTTTCAAACAATGTCAGCCAAGCGGTCTTGGCGAGCCGGCTCTTCTGCTTGATCAGGTCTTCGACCAGCATGCCGCGCGGCGACAGGACGTAGGGCTTCTTCGCGGCGATCGCTAAACGCGCGGCGACGGTCGTTGGCCAGAGAAACACTGAGTGCAGATGTATCAGGTCGAAGTTGCTCACAGTGCGCGCGAGCGTGCGTCCCAGTTCCGGAGAGCGATACAGTCGGCGCCCCATGCTCGTCGGGAAATAGTGCACGCGCACTTCGTTCATTGCGACGGGGAGGCCGAGCGGGACGGGAGACGTTACGGGTCCGTCGACGTTCGTCGTGTAGACGTCGACTTCATGATTGAGCGCCGCGAGACTTTTGCTCAGCCCATGAACGGAATAGATCGGACCGCCATACCGCGTCGCTGGAAGATATGTCGGCACGACGTGCAGAATTCTCATGCGGCGCGCAATTTATGTCGTCGTCCGAACGCGTAGTCTTCGGCCACGGGGAACACGAACTTCAACAACAGCCTCATCACGATAAACGTCATGATGATGCTGCCGACAATCTTTGGCAGGGCGGTTTCAAAACTATACGCGCCGAGGAGCGTCACCACCGCCGCCGGAAAAGCGAAGACCGACGGCAATCCGGTCCGAAGGATGTTGGCGTACATGAGCCCATAGACACCGCCGAGAAGAAAGATCGGCACGAACATCCCGGGCACGCCGAAGTCGATGTAGGTTTCGCCCATATAGCCAATGCTGACGGACGTATTGACGCCGTGCACGCGGACGCCGGTGTAACGCATCGTCACCAAAGAGTCGTTGGGCAGCGCTTCTTTATCCGGAAACAGAATGCGCGGCATCAAGATGTGTGACAGCGCGGCGCCCCACATGGCGCCATTGGCATGCGGTTCGAATGTCGGGACGAAACGGATTGCGTAGGAGAAGTAGTCGATGTACCCGAGGCGGTCGACGAGGGCTTGTGCGCCGCGCGCGAGGGTGTCGGCGTCTTGCGAAGCGACGATCGTTCCAAGCGTTTCCAGGCGTTCATCGACGTCGCGGTCGACGATCTGCCGCCCGGTGCCTTCGTTGAGATATTCGCGATAGGCGGGCTTCACTGTTGTCCACACCACCGCAAGCGAAATTCCGACGGCAGCCAGAAGCGCAAGAACGCAGATTGCCCGACCGCTGTATTTGCGCTGAACGGTCAACGCGGCGACAAATCCAACGAACAGCACCTCTTTAAACTCCGAAAAGTATCCAGAGAGCCCGATGACGATCTCGAACGCAACAACGGCTGCCAATAACCAGAGGTGCTGATGTTGTCGGAGCGCGGCGCAGGCGAACACAAAGAATACGACCCATTTGATCTCCGCCGCAGCGAGCAGAGGCTGCGCCAATCCGGGCGTTACGTTTCTTAGCAGGAGCAAGAATGTCGCAACAACTGAGCCTGCGACGTAGAGATAGAAGGCTTGTATCACGGGCATCTGAGCGAACTGTGCGGTCGCCTGGCCTACGTCGAATTTCGAACGCGACACGGCGAGTTTGAAACCGAGCGAAAGCGCGACCAATCCCGCCAACGAGTAGACCAGCGCCTGTTCGATTTCCTGCGCGCCGGCCAGATCGCCCATGCCGACGCCGAGATAAGTCGCATTCAGCAGCTTCGTCGACACTTGAAGCCACTGGAATGAGACCGCGAACATGAAGACCGGCGGCTCGCCGGGACGTCGAAGCAGCACGACGACGAGCGCAAGCACGCCGAAGGCTAGGATCACCAAAACTGTGTCGACCGCGAAGAGCGATAGGCCAAAGCCGAGCGCGAGTATGGCGCCTGGGAATGCGTAGGGTGAAGCCATCAATGGCGATACGGTCGAAACGCCAGCGCTCTGCACTGCCTCTGCCTTTCGCACGATGTCACGCCATCGTCCGCTTAGGCAGCGTCACCTGCTTAAAGCGGTCGGCCAAACCCTCAAATGCTACGGCCATGGCGAGGCTTCCAGCGACTCCGGCAAACACCGCCAAACCTGTGTCTCCCAGCGCCAGCTTGACAAGCCTCAACGTGGGATAGTGAAAAAGATAGAGTGCGTAGCTGATGCTCCCTAGCGCAGCAAATGATCGCAAGACGCATCCAAATGAAAACTCATGGCTATGCTTCGACCACGGAACGGCCATGAAGGCGATCCAGCCTAAGCCGAGCAACAAGCCCTCACACACCATCTGCATCGTAGCCGATGGAGCGATGTGCAGCAGCGCCAAGAGCGCTGCCAAGGCGCATCCCGTCATCGCCGACAGGCGCGCCTTGGACAATTGTCCTTGTTGTGCATCAAAAATACAAAGCCCCAACCACCAAACACAAAAGAACGTCGCAAATAATGAGATTGGATTCGGCGATGCTTGGTACGACGCGAATGCCGCAGCTGAAAAGATCATTGAATAAAATAGACCCGTCAGACTGGAAGAACCGCGGTTCCCTTTGTGAGAACCAAAAAGAACGGCGAACATGGGAAACAGACAATAATAAAACGCTTCGAATGAAAGGGACCACAATGGTCCGTTGTCACCGTACGGAGCGAACCACGTCCCTCGCGCGGATGCTGGCGATTGCAGAAAAAAGATGTTTCCTATCAAGTTGACAATTGAATACGACGGCAACGATGTCTGACCTGCTGCAACTCCAGACATGTATGTGTACGCAATCGCCAAAAGATAGAGCGGCATAATTCGCGCCGCTCGAGCGCGGGCGTACGTCGCAATATCTACGCCGCGCGTGAAATCGCTTTGAAGGCACGCTGACCGAATGCAGAAGCCAGACACGAGGAAGAAGAGCATAACCGCGACTGTGTTCAAGTCAGAAATGGTTTTGAGGATTGAGTGTCCAATATTGGTAACTGACGCTAACGCGGAAGTTGACTGAGGCATCAGAACTTCGACGTGATGCACGAGCACGATTGCCGCGGCCAACCCACGAACGGCATCGACTGCAACCGACCGTCCAGTGCTCACAAGCTCTTCAGCCAGGCAGCCATCGCGCCGCAAAGGCGTGCATTGCCCTTTGTGCTCAAATGAACGTGATCCGAATAGTTTTCCGCGATGTCTTGACCTGGAACTCTTTCGAAAGGCGAAATGTGTCGAACCTCTGAGCCCGCCAAGTCCGATTTCAGGACGTCATTGACACGCATCAGTTCAAGATTTATCGCGCGCGCAACTTCCGTTTCCCGGCCTTGTGCAATGGGGATTTGATCGATGATCGCAACTCGATCAGCCTTGCTCATAATCAGCATGGCGATCGTTTTCAGGTCGCGCGATACGCTTTTGCTATCCCTTTGAAGATGGAGAAAATCATTGACGCCAATCCAAACAACGATCGCGCTGAACCGCTTCCGCAACAGCCGCCGCTCGGCAATATTCTGAAGGAGTTCGTGTGTCTTCAGTCCCGGCACGCCAAGATTCAAGACGTTATAATCCGCCAAGACTTGACGGCAGTTAAGGCTGTTAATGCGGCTATCTCCCAAGAGAAGCAGCTTCTTCGACTTCCTCCCGGAAGCCCAGTGAAATAGCGAAACTCGAATTCCGTCTCGGATGTTGTGATCATAACGATAGGTCCAGGCGGAAAATCCGCATAGGACCACCGCTACAACAGCAACCGAACGCCTATTCGGCCACTTCGATAGCCGCCGGGTTTTTGAGCGTACGTCATTCGGTGTTGTGCTCGATATCGGCAAAGCGATATGCAGGCTTCTTGCGCGCGCTAATTTCTTACCGCCGCGTTCGAGCGGCGCGCCCACTGACACAGTGCGCTTTCAATGCCATTCGCCGCCGCGCCCATTCCATACTCCTGAGACCGGCGCGCGATCGCGGCTGGCGGCGGCGGCTGCAATGTCACTTTGGCAAGAGCGTCGGCGAGAAGTTCCACGTTGCCGACAGGAAAACTGATGCCAGCCTCCCCATCGCCCGCCAAGTCGGGACTGCATCCGCACGCATCCGAAACAACGATAGGGCGCCCACAGGCAAGCGCTTCGTTGGCGACAAGACCCCATGTCTCGCTCCCGTCCGAAGGCAAGACCAAAACGTCCGACGCCGCATAAGCTGCAGGCATATCGGACTGATTGCAGAACCCGAGGAAACGGATGTCGACGCCGCGCGACTGGGCCACCGCCGCCATTTCGGCGTGAAGGGCGCCGGCGCCGGCCACTATCGCCGTTATCTGCCGGTTTTGATCCTTCAGCGTGGAAATGGCCGCTATGAGATCGAGCGGACGCTTGCGCGCCACGAGCTTGCCGGCAAACAGCGCGACGTCTGCGCCGGCGTCGATGCCGAGACGCTTGCGCCATTCAGCACGAGCAGCGCTGGTAGCACGTGAGGCAAACCAGTTGGTGTCGACGCAGTGCGGCGAGAAAATGAGACATTCGGGCCGGTATCGATAGTGAAGCCAGTACGCTTTCGACCGCTGGCCGACGTACAGCGCTGCGTCGAACAGTCGTAAGAATGCCGGATAGGTCGCGGCCTTGATCGTTGTCTTCAATCTCGACCGCGGCGTCTCGAGTTGGCTGTCGCCGCGAACGAACACCGGCAGTCCTCTACGCTTGGCCGCGAATGTTGCTTGAAGATACGACTTGAGGTGCCAGCCTTGAACCAAAACCGCGTCGATCTTGTCGGCATCGAAACGCGCGCCAACGTCCGGCGTGTCGCATCCGCCGAAGCGGCTCAAGGCTGGAGGAGCAGCAACGTTTTCCAAGAACTCGGACAGGTAGCCGCCGAGAAGATCGCTATCCCATTCGAACGCGACGTCAAATCCCGCGCCCGCTTGATCGGCCGCGGATGCGCGATGGGCGAAGTAGACCTTGAGGTCGATCCGCCGCGCCAGCTCCCTGTACAACGGCGCATAGTATTGGATCGGATGTGAGGCGACGATCCCGAGACGCATGGCCGTGCAGCGCTATGCCAGCAGCGTGATCACGAAGACGCCCGCCTGGTCGCGAAGCGCAACGAGGCCTCATCAAGCGCCGCCGCCATCTGCCTCGCGCTCTCGCGAGCAGAAAATGCCTCGAACTCAGACCAGATAACGGTTTGCGGGTTGTAAGGAAGACCGCAAAAAGCTTCGAGCTCATCGGCGAGTTCGGACGCCGACGGCATCCGCGTATCGGTCAGACCGATCGCCCGACCGGCTCGACTGCCCTCTAGTACGGCGACCGCGGTGCTCGCTTCGTGAAGAAGCGCCAAGATCGGCCGCTTGGCCTGCACGGCCTGATAGACTTTGGACGGCGTATAATGCGGCTCTGTAGAACCTACAATCAGCACGCCATTGGCGGCTTTCAAGTGCACGAGAACGTCAAGATACCCCATCCGGTGAGGATGTTCTGTGACGACGTCATCGACGCCAAGGCTCTTTGCGATCGGCATCACGTTGAAGCCGCGCTGATCCGTCGGAGATTTCCCCGTTCCGATGAAATGCAGTCGCAGACGCTTCGATGCCGGGGCGTTGCGCGCGCGCAGCGCCGCCATGCCTTGTAGCAACCGCTCCAGCACGGTAGCCGCCTTGGGAAGCAGCGCGCCTGCGTACACCAGATGAAAATTTCCGTCGGCGCTGTCAAACACGAACGGCCGCTTTGACCCCACGCTGATCGCCGAGAAATCGGAGGTTGAAAAACCGTAAGGCATTGCAGCGGTCGCGCAAGAACGCCGAAGGTGGCCGTTTCTTTCCAGCACGCCGTCGTAGTAGCCGCTGGCGACGCCCGTTATCAGAGATGCGTTGCATACAGCCCACGGCTCAAGGCGTTCGCCGAGCTTCAGCGACGCCCGCGCCTTCGAATAGCGAATCTCAGCCTCTGGCCACGAGTGAACCCACGGATCGATATAGTCGATGCCGAACGGCAATGGCGACTGGCGCCACATCAGTTGCCCGAGAACTGCCGAGAAAAACGACGGTACGGTAATCAACAGAAAGTCCATACGCCCATTACGGCGAAGCTGGCGCAACGCCGAGAGATGCCAAGGCATCGCGCGGACGCCGATGTCGCCGATGACCCTAACCGGCTTGGTCGGCAAGGCCGCGGTTCGAATAATTTCCAGCCCCCGATCTACGAGCGACGCGAGATCCCAATCAAGCGCTTCTTCGTAATGCCGCCAGTGCGTGGTGACGATAACCGGGCGCCAGCCAAATTCCGCAAGGTGCTGACTTAAGAGACGCGCGCGATGCACGCCTGCAAGATTGCTCGGCGGAAAATGCGGCGCCACGATTGCGACGGTCTTCACGTCAGCCTTGGGAATGGAACGCAAACGAAGTGACACGCGGAGACGATGTGAGCGGCGCGCCGCGGGGCGACCGCTGGGCGAACACCGCTTCAACCTCAGCAACCAGGCGAACTTGCTCCGTTTCCCAGTTGTACCGTTCCAGCGCCAAACGTAGCGCGTTCGCGCGCGCGCATGCCAATCGACTGGGCGAGCCAAGAATGCCGTCGATCAGGCGGGCAAGCGCGGCCGCATCATCGACCGGATAAAGCGTATCGGTAAGTCCCGCCTCCTGCGCAAATTGCCGGTGCGCAGGCGTATCGGACATCAGCGGCGGGATCCCGGCCAAAAGATACGTGAACAGTTTGTTCGTCAGGCAATACTGGCGAGACGCCGAATGCCCCGTTTCTGAAACAAGTCCCAAATCATAGGCGCTGGCCAATGTTTCCATCTCGTCAGGGCAAGCCGGCGACAGCAGATGGACGCGCTCCGCCACCCCGGCGCCGTCAGCCAACGCGGACACAACATCGGCATAGTCGGCCGCCAGCGTGCCGCGCAGATACAGGTGCGGACGCGTTTGCGCCATCGCGATCGCGCGGACGGCGCATTCGAGACCGCGATCTGGCCCGATCGTCTGCGAAAACCAGTACAACGACGGACCCGGCTCGATGCTCCCTCTCGCGCTCGCAAATCCAGAACCTTGACGGCGCGAAAACACATTGAGCACGACGGTGGGATGCGGGATCGCGTATGCTTCCTGATAACCCTCCGCGATCAGTGGCGAGGCGGCCGTTATGTAAGCGCAGCCCGGCAAATAGCGGCCCTCGATTTCGCGCAACAGTCTGCGGTCAGGATCATAGTCAGCGTCGTCCGGCCAATCGCCGAGATGAAAATCCTCCGCATCGTAGGCGTAGCGCGCACCGTGCCGACCGGCGGCGGCGGCAACGGCCGCCAACGCATCGGGATAGTGCGCGATGTAGAGGTCGGCCGGCGTTCGCAAAGCGCGATGGCGCAGCGCGGGCGTAAACGGACTAAGCGCCCGAGCTGCAAGCGATCCTGCGCCGGTCGCGTCGTATGCACGGCGGGCGGCAAGCTGGACTGCTCTCAATCTGAGCCAAACCGAGCGCGATCTGAGGTCAATGCGATCCAGGCGCCAAGGAATTCTGGTCATCAAGGCTTCGTCGCGCCGATCGACGAGTTCGAGCGTACGCGGCGCGATAACGGTCACATCAAATCCCGCTTCATGCAACGCATCGGCTTCTTTGACGACGCGCGGATTCGAGCCAAGTTGATTGCGCGTGACAATGCAAACGCGGCGACGTTCAATCATGCGTTGCGCCCGCTGTGGCCGCGGACGGCGTCATGAGGCGCGTGATGCCAACACGCGGTTGGCTAACGTCTTGTTCTGAGCGCTTCATATTCTGCCGCCATTTCCGCAGCGACCGTCTCCATCGTCCGCACCGTCCGGCTGCGAAGACGACGGGGAGAGGCGACGTGGGCGTCCGCCAAGCGTGAGATAGCCGCCGACCACGACGCGACATCAAACGGCGCCACAAGCTCTCCGGCCTCGCGATCCCCAATCAACTCCGCAATCCCTCCGAGGCGCGAACCAAGTACGTAAAGCCCGACGGCCTGAGCCTCGAGAACGACGAGCGGGCCCGTTTCGAGCCAAACGGAGGGCGCCGCCAGCACATCATGCTGCGCCAACACATTTGCGAGCGCGCCGTGCTCGACAGGATCAGCAATGATGATCCGCGCGTCGCCATCGGCCCAGGCCCGAACAGATTCTCGATATCGAAGCGCTTCCTCATCTCTTGCAATCGCATGGAGCGTTACGGTGACGTTGCACGACTTCGGCAAGGCGCGTACGGCCCGCACCAGAACGTCAACGCCTTTCACGGGATCCCATCTGCCGACAAAGATCACCTTCAACGGCGCCAAATCTCGTTTCGGCTGCGAGGCCTGCGCTCGCCGCGCCGACTCGAGAAATTCGCGCGAAACGCCTTGCCGGCTCAGTTTTAGTTTCTTCTCCGGCGCCCCGTTATTCGAAAGCGCCACGTAAAGCCATTCACAGACCGCAACGACCCGATCGGCATTTTCGAACATTTCCTTCAATTCTGTGCGCCTTTGGCGTGCGAACGCGCGCGCGGCAATAGCCGACGCCATGCGGCCGTCTTGACCGCCGGCCCGCTGCGAAAACTGAATTGGAATGCGCGATGCGGCGTGCGCCAGCGCCTTTGGCATACCGCGACCTTGCAGCGAACAAGCCGCGCATCGTACGTCGTCGATTCTGCCATCGCACTGCGAATGGCCGAATTGCATCATCGTGCCTCTGACGCAGCTGCATCCCGGAACGTGAACGGTCACGATGGTCGGCAGCCCCAACTCATGGGCGCACTTCAGATGATTGAGCCCGCATCCCCGCGTCCACGAATGCTGATGATAAATGGCGCCCTTGGCCGAGGCCATCAGCGTGCGAAACGCTTCGAAACGGGAGTGTGGCCGGTTCTCGCGCAGCTCTCGCGGCTCCGGGGCATCATTTACGGGGTAGGTTTGAACGAGTGCGCCAGCGTGTTCGTAATTGTCAATCGGCGCTTCCCCGCGCGGAATAACGACGCGCGACTCGATCCCCATGCCTTTCAGCCCGTGCACCAAGCCCTCAACGTACGTCTCCGTGCCGCCTCGGTGATAGGGCGGATACCAGGCGGTCGACTGAATAACGTCGCACCGACTTATCGCCATTTGTTCAGCTATGCCCAATGACGTTTGTCCATCGAGCGATCAGGCGCCGCTTGGCGCGAGCCAGCTGCTCGCGCCGGCGCAACCCAAGAATGGCGATCAGAGTGCGATCGAATTTCTGAAGCTCCGGTACGCTGCCATTGAGTCTGCGAAATGCGCGAAGCGCACGATCCCCATTTTCGTTAGATCCAGCCTGATATAATTTCCGGGCGACAAGATAGTATCGTTGCGCGATCTCCCGGCGATGCCGCTCGTTCAGCTTTTGATCATGATGAGAGACGAGGTTGTTCAGAAAATTCAGCACCGTCGTCCATGATTCCGCGTCGTGCCGCTTGCTGATTCTCGACTCCAGCATGCGATGCATATAGACCACCGTCGGCTCGGGGGCGCACTCAACTCTCGGCTGGTTTAGCAAGGCTCGAAAGCTCAGCTCATAGTCCTGAAGAACTTTGACGTCCTCGTTCCAAGCGCCAATTTCGATAAGAAAACTCCGCCGATACCATATTGCGGGGCCAACAATGTTTTGCTGCCGCGCCCACCGCAAGACGAGGTCGCCCATAGCTGCTCCAGGCGGCAAACGCCCGGAGCGGGTTTGGGTGCCGTCGGACCACTGGTCAATGTAGTCCGTTAGAAGCATATCGCACGGCTTTCGCCTTAGGCGTTCCCCGACCATCGCGAGACTGCCATTGAGATGCTCATCGTCGGCATCCAGGAAAGCCACGTACTCCGCGGTCGCCGCCGTCAATCCCGCATTGCGGGCGCGTTGCGCGCCGTGGTTCGGCTGACTGATCCTGGCAATCTGATCGCCAAACGATTGCAAGACCTCGCCGCTCCGGTCCGTCGAACCGTCATCCACGACAATCACTTCAATGCGCGGATACTGTTGCCGGAGCACGCTTGAGATGGCTTGAGCGATCCATTGCTCTGAATTCCAACACGGGATGATCACGGCGAGCGATGGAGACGCACCGGCTTCCACGGTTCTGCCACGCCCCACCGCCTGGTCAGGCAATGGCAACCCCCGCAAAGCGGATCAAACCCTTTTCGCAATCGATCCGTTCTTGAAAAATATTCGGAGAAACCGTTCTCAAATGCGCAGCAATCGCCGTTTCGGGCGGGCGCGCGGCGTCGTCGAGATAGACCACGCGGTCGCCATGAATCCGATCGACCGCCCATTGCAGGGGAACGAGCCGCGTCGCCAAGCCAAGTTCCCATACGGGCCCGTCGACAAGCGCGATATCGAAATCAACATCAAGAGCCGCAAGGTCGTATGAACGGAATACAGGAAAACCGGCAAGCCCATCGTAGTCACGCAACGGCGCCAAACGAATGTCTACAAATTTCGAAAGATCCGAACGCGCCAAGCGGGAAGCAATTCTGTCGGCGTAGTTTGAGTCGTGCTCGACAGTGATGAGGCGGCCGGCGCCAGCGCCTTTCAGCGTCGCCGCTATGGCGATAGTCGATTCCCCGCTCCCGAATTCCACGACGACAGGCGATGTCCGGCGCTGAATCTCTCTCAACACAACGAGTAGTGCGTCGGGAGATAGGGCCCATCCGCGAAGTGTTCCCAGCTGCGTTCCAGGCCCAACAATTTCCTTTACATCCAGAAGAGCCGAGAACTGTTTGTAGAGGTTTTCGACATCGGAGCGCCGCGCGAACGAAGAGAAGAATCCTTCAAGCCGAGATTTTACGTACGCCTTCATGCAATTCCAAACTTGGTTGAATGAAAATCAAACCACTGGGCTGACCAAAAGCGGGTGAGGAAAACGCCGCGTACTCTGGAATGACCACCCGCAAGACGTCTTCGTGGGTTTCGATATCGTGACCTGCTTCGGCAAGCGCCACCTTGATTGAGAGGGTGCCGGGCATGAAACGAACGGGCTCGGTTCGAAGTCGCAGCCGTGTGCGCTCATTGGCCGCGACAGCGGGCAGTCGCCTGTAAGTCTCGGAAAAAAGCGTCGCGATTCGCACACCCTGAGAATCGTTCAGTCCTATTCCGATGCGTGGTTCGGACAGCGGACCTTTGAGCGTGACGTCGAATGTTACGACAACGCCCGTCGCCGGCGGCATTTTGACCAGTTCGACGAACGCCGACATATCGAGCCTATTGCTCGTTAGCACCTTGGACTCGTGGGGCTCGTCAACGTAATGGCTGATAACTTCGCCGACCTGCCCTGACTTGGCGATCGCACCGCCCTTGAGCAGCACCGCCTTGCTACATAGCGCTCTTGTCAAAGAGAGGTTGTGGCTGACGACGATCACCGTCCGCCCCTGCTCAGCGACCGCACCCATCTTCCCCAAGCACTTCTTCTGAAACTCGGCGTCGCCGACGGCCAGCACTTCGTCGACGATGAGGATTTCGGGCTCGAGGTGCGCGGCCACCGCGAAAGCGAGGCGCACGTACATGCCGCTCGAATAGCGCTTCACCGGCGTATCGAGGAACCGTTCGATTTCCGAGAATGCGACGATCTCGTCAAACTTGCGCGCGATTTCGCGCTGCGACATGCCGAGGATCGCGCCATTCAGGTAGATGTTCTCGCGACCCGTCAGCTCGGGATGAAATCCGGTGCCGACCTCGAGAAGGCTGGCGACCCGCCCCTTGATCGTCACCCGGCCTTCGGTCGGCTCCGTAATGCGGGAGAGAATCTTCAGCAGCGTCGATTTTCCCGCGCCGTTGCGGCCGATGACGCCGATAACGTCGCCGCGATGCACGTCGAAGTTCACGTCCTTCAGCGCCCAAAATTCCTCTGTCGTGTCCCCCGAGACGACAGCGCGGCCCCGGAACATATCGGCTGTCCTTCGCGCCACGTCTTTCGCCCCGCGGGCGATCACGTCGCGCATGGCCACATAACGTTCGCGCTCGGCCTGATGCCCGATGACGTATTTCTTGCCCAAGCCTTCGGCGCGGATCACGACGTCGTTCGGCATCGTCAAATCAGGTCCGCAAATGTCTGTTCAGTTCTTCGGAAGTAGCGGACGCCGAGAACGGCGACGAGCACGGTCACCGCGACGCTCATTAGGAGGCCAGGCACGTAGAGTTCACTTTCGCCGCCAAGGAGACACCAGCGGAACCCGTCGATCACGCCGACGACAGGATTGAGGTTGTACAGCAAGCGCCACTCGCTGGGCACGAGCGCGCTCGAAAACCCGACAGGCGAAGCATAGAGGCCGACCTGCACGATGAACGGAATTATGAATCTGAAATCGCGGTATTTGACGTTGAGCGCCGTCAAGAATAGCGCCGGCCCAAGGCTCGCAAGAATTGCAAGCGCGATGAAGAGCGGCAGAAAGGCGATATGCCAGTTCGGCGCGAAACCGAAGGCCGCCATCATCGCGCAAAGGATCACGAAACTGATCGCAAAGTCGATGAGCGCAACGACCGCGGCGGCGGTCGGAATGATGACGCGCGGAAAGTAGATCTTGCCTATCAGATTGGCGTTGCTAACGAGGCTGTTCGATGCGTCGCCAAGAATGGTAGCGAAGAGGAACCACGGCAACATCCCCGCGAAGACCATGATCGCATAGGGCGCTTCGCCGTCGCTCGGAAGTTTCGCTAGGCGGCTAAACACAAACGTGAAGACGATCATTGTGAGCAGCGGCCGAAGGACGGCCCAGGCCAATCCGATGACGGTCTGCTTGTAGCGCACTGAGACGTCGCGCCACGCGAGAATGGCGAAGAGCTCTCGATAGGCCCAGATGTCGCGCCAGTAATGGCGCTCCGCCCGCCCAGCTTCAAGCACAAGAACTCGTTCAGCGGTCGGCGCAGCGCCTTTTGCAGATCCAGCATTGAACGCTTCGACAGATGTCAAACTCTGAGACTCACGCGAGGCTGGCCAAGAGATCGTCGACATGTTGCGCAAAGTTGGCGAACTGAAATCGCGCCACGCTGGGGCACGGGTCGCTGGGCGATCGAGACACCGCGGCAAGAATGGCGTTGCTGATCTCGTTGGCGCTGCCGGGGGATACCAGTCGTCCGATGGCGCCTTCTGCAAGCGCGTCAACGCTGCCGTCGCCATTCCCGGCGATCACCGGCAAACCGCATGCGGCTGCTTCAAGAAATACGATCCCAAATCCCTCGCCCGTGCTTGGCATGACAAAAACGTCAGCCGTTCGATAGTAGTCGATCAACGCGTCGTCGGCCACGCGGCCAACGAACCGCACATTGTCAGATACCCCAAGTTGGCGCGCGAGCGATTCCAAACGAGGGCGATCATCGCCGTCTCCAGCAATGACATAGATGACGTCGGGCCGCTTCGACAGCACGTGCGGCATTGCCGCAATCACCCGATCCTGCCCCTTGTAGCGTTCGGGGGCGGCCAAGCGAGACACGGACAGCAATATCGCCCTGCCCGCGGCGTCAAGCCTGTCGATCAGCTCTGCTGACTTCGGGCCGGGTGCAAATCGCGGATCGACGGTGTTCGGCAAAACACGAACCCGCTCTGGAACAATGCGGCTCCATTCCAGAAGGCGGCGACGCGTATATCGGCTGACAGACGTGACGAGGTTTGCGTGCTGCAACGCCCATTCAATGCCCGACCGAGGACGCGGGCTCCACGCTTCAATGCCATGCGCCTGAACCCACAATCGAGCGCGTGTCGCCTTGGCAATCATCGCAGCAAATGGCGCAGCATAGAGATGCCCGCAATAGACGAGGTCGAATCGTGACCCTGCCGCCAGTGAGAGCGCTTTCGCGCTCCAGTCGATTTTATTCCGCCGCGGAGCGAACTGCCGCAGTGTTTCGGGCAACGTATCGGGAGCATGGCCGAACCGGGGAAGAATTGAAACATGGCTGACGGCCGCGCTTTGACTAATAGCCATCATCAGGTCGTGGTTGTAGCGCGCGATGCCGCCGGCGCCGCCGAACCCGTCCGTCAGGAGAGCAAGAACGTTCAATTGTTAGCGCAACCACTGCATCTAGGCGTCGCCGTCGCCAGTTCCCGACCTGCCGTCAATGGCCGAAAAATGTCCCGTTTCACGAAGAAAACGAGCGGAGGCTTGAACCGCAAGTCAATCAGGCGTCGTCTAAGCAAGGGCGACCCTCGACCATTCTCGCGACCAATGTTCGCTTGGCCGCCCAGGCGCCTTTCGACCGGCAATCTCCGGCGCAGCGTGGTCTTCGTTTTTCAACCATGTCGCGATCGGGGTCGTAAAACCCGTCTTAGGCTTGACCCGGATCGCATGCGGGACAGGCGTTGAAGGACTCAGCGCGAGCAGACCCTTGCCGCGAGCGGCCGGCGAATGAATTACAATCGGCGCCACGCGCTTGAGCAACTCGCGGTCGACCAGTGGCACCCGAAGTTCCAACCCATGCGCCATGCTGGCCCAATCGCTGTCGCGGAGCAGCTGATGACGCATGTAACGCGACGCCTCCAGCGCTGCGACCCGGCCAAAGCTCGACGTCGGAAACGGCTGGCAGGCCGCCTCGACCGAATGCAGCGCATCGAGGCGGCGAAGTCCGGCCTCAATGCGATCGCGCGGCAGAACCTGCTCAAGTTCCCAGGGCATGTACAATCCTCGGCGCAAGAGGTAGGCCCCTGCATACCGTCCGCCGTACTCCAACAGACCGGCGCTCTTTGGACTGACGCCCATCCGGTTTATTCCGCAAGACGCAATAATCTTGCGCAGGCCCCTTCCGAGAAGTGGGATACGCGATGGAATTGCAAACGCTGCGGCCCATCGCGGCACATCCCGAAACGATGGATAGCCGCCGAAGAGTTCGTCTCCGCCCAGTCCCGATATCGCAACCTTGAGCCCTAGTTCACGCGCTGCTTTCGACACGAACCAGGTATTGACGCCATCGATTGAAGGTTGATCCATCGCCTCGAGAATCTTCGGCAAATCGGCCAGGAACTCGGCCTTCGTCACGACCCGTGTCGTGTGGCGCGCTCCATAAAGATCGGCGGCCTGCTTCGCGAGAACCGCTTCGTCGTCTGCGCGACATCGAAACTCTTCAAATGCGATCGTAACGGTTTCGATGTCCTGCTGTCCGGCGTCGCGCATCAGACCGACGAGCGCGCTTGAGTCGACGCCTGCAGACAGAAACGCGCCGACAGGCACATCAGCGATCAGATGATGTCTGACGCTGTCGAGCAAGGCGGCGCGGACGTCGCGCTGCGCGTGCTCTTCTTTTTGAGGCGCGCTGCGTTCTGCATCAAAGAAGGTCCGCGCGATTGAGTGGAAATATCTCGGCTCGCCTGCGCCGATGCGGTCGACGAGCAAAGTGGACCCGGCTGGTAACGCACGAATCGCACGATACCGGGTGTGGGGGTCCGGCACGCTGCCCCACAGATAGAATCCGACCTCTCCTGCAGGTTCTGGCTCCCGTGAAACGCGGCCTCCAGCCAACAGCGCCTTGACCTGCGACGCGAAACAAAAGGTCCATCCGTCGTCGGAATAGTAGAGCGGTTTGACGCCGTAGGGGTCACGCGCGAGAAACAGACGCCGACGCTTCAAATCCCAGATGGCGAAGGCGAACATCCCTCTAATCTCGCGCACCATCTCGTCCCCCATTTCGGCATAGAGATGAAGCAAGACTTCCGTATCGCTACTGGTTCTAAAGATCGCCCCCTGCGCCTCAAGACGCTTCTTGATGCTGCGATAATTATAGATTTCGCCATTGAACGTGACGACGAGCTTGCCGTCGGCGCTCGCCATGGGCTGGGCGCCGGCTTCCGAAAGATCGATGATCGAGAGCCGACGGTGACCAAAACCGATGCGTGCATCCGCGTCAATCCATTCGCCGGCGCCGTCAGGACCCCGCGCGACCATGTGATCGCGCGTGCGGATCAACTCGCCGCCATCAATCGGGTTGGCCGCATAATGGTAGGCGAAAATTCCGTTGATGCCGCACATGACGTCCGCTCGTCAGTCCGCAATGAGCTCGATGTTTGCGATCGGCACATGGGGCTCAAGTAGAAAACAATCTCCAACAAAAACCAATGATGTGCAGTGTCGCCGTGAAACTCCTGGCGCAAAGCCATAAAAGTCGATGCGGCAGCACGCACGCGACTTGACTTCTTCGTAGAAGCCATAGCCTTCGGAATTGTCGAACAGCAGCGCCCCGCGTGGCGCGAGGAATTCGAACGCGGGACCGGTGAGCTCGCGGCGCAGGTGACCATCAATGACGATCACGTCGAAAGCGCCTTCGCCGTGTGCGTCAAGGAGCGTGCGTATCGGGGCGATCGACCGTGTGCCACGATCGGCTGGCACGTGATGAAGCTCGACATTCGAAGGTAGGCGCTCCTTCAGCGACTGGTACCAACTTTCGTCTTCCTCGATCGTCACCACCGAGGCAGCACGGCGCGCCCACCATAGCGTCGACTGCCCGCCGCCGAATTCCAGTACGCGCTTTCCGGCAAACTCTCGCTGCGCGAGAAAATCGATCGCAGGGTAGGTGTACCACGGTATGGCAGCGCCCGATCGCGACTTTGCCGCCGATCCGAGCGAACTGCGCCCATGTCCCGTCACATAGGCAAAGCGCCAAGGCGTGATGATAGCCGTGCCCACGGCGCGCAGTTGGCGCCAAGCTCCGCGCGGAAGAGCGCGTCGAATTAAATCGGCGCTCTTCTGTGCAAGTTCACGCATTTTTGGATGTCAGCTGGCAGTGCATCGCGCGCGACCCGCGGCAGATTTGCACGTCAAAGAAATTCGAGCCTGACTTGCAGTTGCCGACGCCCACCACGCCTCGAATTTAGAAACAAACTTCAGAATGGATTGCTCCACGGCTACCGCACGATCGGGTGACTGACGCCATCCAACGCAACCAACAAACCGGCCCTTTACCGCCGCCCGTTCGGCGCAGCACCCACCGTCAAACAGCAAGCGCTACGAAACGCCACTCAAGCGCGCCAAGCGGCTGAGAGGTCCACCAAAACTTTCCGGAGATCGGAGCGGAGAGCGACGTGCCCAGAATCGAGCGCCATTTTTCGGACTGGTGCATGCGCCACTGACATCCGCCAAACTCAAAATTGCGGTTGGTCGTGTCCTTCCGCACCGCCGTACAATCTCGCTAGTTCATACTGTTCGCGAAAGTTTTGAGTCAAGTTGACCTGACTTCATAGCGAGGTCGTGGAGCGCTCTACCGAAGGAGCGCATGTACGAGGTGCGGGGTTCCGGTGGGTTGACATGACCGCCAAGCACAGTCCTCGAAACTCACGAATGCGAAACGGAACATCGTTCAAGCTCCCGGCCAGCCCTTGGGCTTAGCAGGATGAGGCGTCCACGAGGACGCGGACTGTCTCCATTTTTTTCTAGTGGCCGCCGCCATGCCGATTTACGATTTTGTGCAGTTGGCCTTTTTTGTGATCTTTGTCCTGATGGTGGCGGGGCTTGTCATCATCATCGTCAAGGCAGTCATCGTGACTGCAACTCGCGGTCTGCTTGCAATGCTTCAGATCGTATCCGTATTTGTGCAGCAGGCCGACCAAATGTATCGCCTTGAACGACATGGAATTTCCGTTCGCGCGCGCGTCGCAGGCGAACCCGATCGTCGTCGCGATAACTGCAGCGCCCAAGATGCGCAAACTTCCGGACGGAATATTTTGGGAAAAGCTCATGAAAAGCTCCGGGTGACAAAAGGCGCTTAGTATCAAAGCATCAATGAAATCACAAACGAAGCGGTCGGTATAATAAGCGGGAGTCGCCGGAAAGACCGCATCAAAAATGCAACGCATCAGTCCTTATCAACATGATGTCGCGGCACGCCCCGAAAGTCGATCCACGTACGACCGCGGCCTTCGCCATCGTCGCCGCGAGCCCTTGAGCCGGAAAGTTCGAACGATCGCCAAGCAACGTCGACAGGTCGCTCGACGGCGATTACGATGACCACGCAGTGACAAAAATCGCAGTAGCGCGAAGACGCTGGTGCTCAGAACACGTCTTTGGCTTATTCTGAAGAGCTACATTCATCGCCCAATGAACTCCCACATCTCGGTGAACAGCTTCGACACCGTCTGCGGATGGCTGTTCCTTGCGGCGCTGGTCATTGCGCCGGCGATTTTCGGCGGCAATGTTCCCCTCGCTTGGGGTCTGAACGCGGCGGTGTTCGGCCTGCTGTTGTCCGCCTATGTAAGCCACAAAGTTGTTGCAGGTCGTCCTTTTCCGCTCGACCCGGCGCGCCTCGTCTGGCCGGGCGTCGCTTTTGCAATCGTAGTTATGTGGATCGCGCTTCAGGCCATGCCATGGACGCCCATTGCCTTGCATGCGTCCGATTGGATGCGCGCTTCAGCGCTTCTAGGTCAGCGCTTGGGCGGGTCCATCAGCGTCAATCCAAGCGAGACTTTACTGGCGATCCTACGCTTGACGACCGCCATTGCCGTGTTTTTTTTGGCGGCGCAGTTCGGTCGAGACGGGCGTTGGTCGCGACGAATTGTCGGCGCCATCGGCGTGGCGGCGGCCATCAATGCGATTTACGCCTTTGTCTTGCGGGGCTCCGACCCAGAGTGGTTGCGCAGCGTTTTACCGCCGACGCTATTCAAAACCAGCCAGACGCCAGATTTTACTGGCTCCTTTATCAACAAGAATCATTTCGCGGCCTATCTCGGAATCGGCTTGATCTGCATGTGGGGGCTGCTGTTGCAGGGCTTGCGGACCGCCGTCGGCGATCGCGGGCTTTCGGGACACCGCGAATTGATCGCTAAGGCCGCCGCGTCGCTAGGGCATTTCGCGCGCTATTCGGCGTTCTTAATCGCCATCACGAGCGCGCTGTTGCTGACGGGTTCTCGCGCGGTATTTCTGCTCGTTCTGCTCGCCATGCTTCTGCAGACCCTATTCGCCGCCAGACAGTCTCGAACAAGCTCCACGATAACGAAGGTCGCCCTCACAATCTTGGTCGCAGGAGCAATTTTTGCTCTCGTAAATTGGGGAGACCTGCTTGGCGCAAAATTCTCCGGGAGTTCTTCAGCAAATGACACCGAGAGCCGCTTTGCCGTTGCACGCATTGTCTTGCACGCGATTGCCGAGCGTCCGTTTACGGGATTTGGCTACGCCACGTTCAATGACGTTTTTCCTGTCTATCGCGACGAGACCATAGGGCTAACGGGAACATGGAGGGAGGCTCACAACAGCTATCTGGAGGCGACCATGGGGCTCGGCATCCCCGTTGCCGCAATCTTGTTCGCTGGATTAGGTTGGATTGCGATGCGGTGCTTAAACGGCGCTCTGTATAGGCAGCGCGATGCGCTGGCGCCGAGCGTTGCGTGCGGCGCAATTCTTATTGTGGGCCTTCACGCGCTTGTCGACTTCAGCATACAGATACAGGGCGTCGCCCTGTCGCTTGCCGCTCTGCTCGGCGCAGGCTGCGCCCAGTCTTGGAGCAGCCGGGACACATAGCGCATTTACGGATGGGAAAATTCTTTCGAACGCGCCGCATATCGAGTGGCAAATGCGCGCCGGCCGCACCGGATGGCGTAAGAATCTACAGCGTCGGGGACATTCACGGCTGTTCAGATCTGTTGGCCAAACTCCACGACTTGATTTCGGACGATCTTCACGAGCGCCCGCACAGCAACACTCACGTCGTGTATCTCGGAGATTATATCGACCGAGGCCCGGACTCCAACGGCGTCCTTGAGATGCTCTCACGGAGCCCGCCGATTGGCGACGCCACGACATTCATCAAGGGCAATCACGAAGACATGCTGGAAACATTCGTTCGCCAACCCTTGACCGGCGGGCCCTGGCGTCAGCACGGGGGGTTAGAGACCTTGTTGTCGTACCGCGTTCCGATAAACGAATGCATCGCATCTGGCGGCGATAAGCTGGTGCAAGAGCGTTTTCTTCGGGCGCTGCCAGAGCGTCACCTCAAGTTCCTCAGCCAGCTCGAGTATTCCCTTTCGCTTGGCGACTATTTTTTCTGCCACGCTGGCGTTCGCCCCGGCGTGCCGCTCGACCGCCAAGCCCCCAGTGACTTGCTATGGATTCGAGACGAGTTCACGTCGTCGACCGAAGACTTCGGCAAGATCATCGTGCATGGCCACACGCCGGTCGCCGCCGTCGACCAGCGCGCCAATCGAATCAATGTCGACACTGGCGCCTATGCGACTGGCCGGCTGAGCTGTCTGGTTCTCGAAGAATCAGAGCGACGCGTCCTATCGACATGAAATCACAGCCGGGTCGGGCGGCGCGGCGATGTCATGCGCGCCGTTCACTGACCGCGAAATGAGCCATTCGATTTCTGGCTGTAGCAAAATATGCGCTCTAGGCGACCATAGCCCTGGATATCCCCGGTATGCATCTTGGCTGGGCCTTGGCCCGCTCGTATAAGTGTCGGTGAAATCTGGCAGGGGGCGGCGGTCGGTCAGTGTGTCGAGATACGAAAATGCCGAAAGGCGTTGCGCTCGCGGTCGCCATTGTCGGCGCCATGATGCTGCTTGGGTGCAGTCAAACCGTCTTGAATGGCCAGTCGAATGCGACGGGCTCGACCGAAACGCTCACTACAGCGGCCAAGCCGACCGCCAAACTTGAGCCCGCAGACAAGATCAGAGTGACGATCTTCAACGAGCCTCAGTTGTCCGGCGAGTACACCGTCGATGGGTCCGGCTCGATCGCGTATCCGCTGATCGGCCAAATCCCGGTGGCTGGGCTCGATGCCGAAGGCGTTCAACAACGACTGACTGAACGGCTCTCAGGCCGCTACCTCATCAATCCAAAAATTTCTGTGGATTTTATTGATCTAAGACCGTTTTACATAATGGGCGAAGTGAATAAGCCTGGAGAAGTTCCTTATCGACCAGGACTGAACGCGGTGACCGCGATTGCCCTTGCTGGCGGATTTGGTCCGAGGGCATCGACGAGCGCCATCATGGTCCAGCGCGCGAACGAGAAAGAAGCCAAAGAGTACCCGGTTGACCCCAGCGTCTTGATCCATCCGGGCGATGTCATCAAAGTCAGAGAACGCATGTTTTGAATAACGTTCAAATCAGTCCAATTCGAACGTGGCGCTTGTCGTCCGATCTCCCTCGAAATTTAACAGCGTAATTGAGAACGTGGCGCTGAGGTCACTCCGCCTCCGTCTGACTTTCAGTTGGCTGCGATACCCATTGAGTGTTCCCACGTCGTATGGTTACTCGCAGTCATTGTACGACGAGAGCGGGTGTTGTGGCCTCTGCTGCTGTCAGGCGCAGAAGCCCATATAGGGTCGGACAAATGCATATTTTTTTCCGCGCGTCAGCTTTGCTGATATGCGGCGTCGGAAGCCAGTTTTTATTGGCTGATACTTCGCTAGCGGACGAACAATCGGGCAGCCAGTCGGCGGCCGCTTCGTCGTCCAACCTCTCATACGTTCCCCAGTCGATGGGCGCGATCCTGGCGCCGGGCGTCATCGGATATGCGGCGGGGGTGAGAATGGGTTCGTTCATCGTCTATCCCACAGCTTCGGCGACGGTGTCGTTCGACGACAACGTATTCAATCGATCTTCAAACCGCGAAAGCGACGTCGTGACGTCGCTCAACGCTCAAATCGCGACAGTTTCTGACTGGTCGCGCCACGGCCTTGAACTGCACGCAAGCGGCGGAACCAATGTGCACTCAGACTTCAGCTCCGAAGACGTGAGTTATGGCAATGTCGGCGGCAGCGCGGTGATCGACGTATTCAAAGATCTTTGGTTCCGCATCAGCGGAGATTATTCGCCGGGATTCGAACGCCGAGGCACTGGCGAGTCGTTTTCTAGTCTTGCGGAGCCGATCGACCTCGATACTTACGGCGGCCGCGTCGTTATTCATAAACAGTTCAATCGGCTCTGGCTCGAGGGTGACGTCTCGGCCACGCGTACAACCTATGACGACGCCCGCGTGCGCGTTGGCGGCGTAGTTCAAATCGTCGACCAATCGTTCAGGTCCGGGACCACTTACGACTTTTCCGCGCGAGCGGGCTACGAATTCAGCCCCAAAACCTCCGTATTCTTGGAAGGCGGCTATAACCGTCGGGAGTTTGAAGACATCGTTTTCGACAGCGACGGACACCATGCATCTGCCGGCCTCCGATACGAATTCACAAGGCTCCTAGATGCCGAGTTCGCAGTTGGGTACTTGAATTCTTCGAGCAAGTCAGGGTTGGATGACGTCGATACCTGGACGTATCGCGCAAATCTCGCTTACCACCTGACGCCGCTGATGGTTGTGTCGATCGTCGGCACGCGCGGCCTGACGTCGCCCAGCCAGATATCGACTGACTCGAACAGAGTCCTTACAGACGTCGGACTTCGCTGGAACTACGCGATCAAGCGCGACGTAACGGTCAACGCGGGTTTTGGCCTCTCTACCGTCGACTACATCGACAACGACAGAAACGAAGATACGATTTACCTCACGACTGGCGCCTCGTATCAGTTCAGGCCATGGCTGTCGTTGTGGGCTAACTATCTGTATGAAACGCTCGAAACAGATTCGTCGCTCGACGACGACTATAGCAAGAACGTAATTTCAGCAGGCGTCAGCGCGCGATACTAGCGGCTTGGCGGTCTCCAAACGGACGACGCGCGATCGTCCTGGCGATGCCTTGCTCCAATCCGAAGATCATGCCCGGCGCGCCGCCAGTGTGAGTGAGTGTAGGTGTCAATGATGCATGGGCAGTTCAAAGTTCCAGCGCTTCATGCCGAGGGTCCTGGTCTTGCGCCTGGGCAAGACGGCGCGAAGAAGTTCAATCCGCGTCAAATATTGAGCCTGTTCTTGCGGCGATGGCCGACAGTCCTCGGTCTGCTCGCCGTTGTTCTTGCGCTCGCTGCGCTGCGGATCGTCCAGACGGTGCCGATCTACACGGCGGCCGCCCAGGTGCTGATCGATCCGCGCAAGGAACGCGTCTTTGCGGAACGCCAAATCGTCTCCGAATTGGGCATGGACGTGAGCTCCATCGCCACCGAGGTCGGCGTCATAACGTCGTTCTCGGTCGCGCGCCGCGTTGTCGAAAAACTCAAGCTTGACGAGCATCCAGCGTTCGGCGGCGCTAAGCCGACGCCCTCGTTCATCGAATCAGTCTGGAATTTCTTTTCGTTCGAAGACGATAAGGCGCCAAGCGTCGGCGTTGCGGACCCAAAGAGCGCGACGGGCGCGAAAGGCCAGATTACGGCTGCACTTCTCGGTTCCATCCTGGCTGTACAGGCAGGCACGACAGCGCGCCGCGTCGGCCCATCATTTTTCATCGAGATAACGCATTCCAATTCCGATCCCGTGATGGCGGCGACGATCGCCAACGCGATTTCTGAAGCCTATCTGCTGGATCAACTCGAGGCGCGGTTCCAAGCCTCGCGGCGCGCCGCAACCTGGCTCAGCGAGCGCGTCAGCGAAGTTCGCAAGCAGTTGACGGCCGCCGAACAACTGCTCGCCGAGCATCGCGCGAGGTACAACCTCCTCAAACCGCAGGCCGGCACGCTGGCGGATCAGCAGGCAGCCGAGATCAACGGTCAGCTCGTCGCCGCACGATCGCAAACTGTCGAAAAGAAAGCCAAATACGATCAAGCCCAGCGCCTCCTCGACGGCGGAGCCGGCATCGAAAACGTCGCATCCGTCATGGATAGCCCGGTCATAGCGGGCCTACGCGCGCAGGATGCTGACTTGGCCCGCCAAGAGGCCGATCAGCTGACCCGATATGGCCCGGAGCATCCGACGATCGTGAAGATCCGCGCCGAACGGAGCGACCTTCGCCGTCAGGTCAATCGGGAAGTCTCGCGCGTCGTCCAAACGCTGAAGACTGATTTCGAATTTGCGCTTAAGAAAGAGCAATCGCTAGAGGAGAGCATCCGCGAACTCATCGGCGGAGACGATCGCACCGAACAGCCCGTCATCCGACTTCGCGAACTCGAGCGCGACGTCGAATCGAGTCGCATCCTATACGACTCTATGCTGCAAAGGTTTAAGGAGGCCGAGCAGCAAACCAGCGTCAACAACGCCGAGTCTCGCATAACGGCGCCGGCATTGCGCCCCAACGTGCCGAGCTACCCAAATCGCAAGCGCATCATTCTGATGGCTCTCGCTTTAGGTCTGGCCGCCGGCTTTGGAGCGGCCATGCTGCTGGAGTATCTCGAAAGCGGCTTCTTGAGCGCCGAACAAGCCGAACAGGCGCTTCGGTTGCCGGTGCTGGCGATGGTTCCGGACATCTCCGCAAAGGACCGAACGATTGAAAAGCGCACGCTGAAGATCCCGGAATATGTCCTGGCGAAGCCGATGTCGGAGTTTGGCGAAGCCATCCGGAGCATCCGCGTCGGCATCCAAATGTCGAACGTCGACAAGCCGCCCAAGGTCATCCTCGTCACCTCGGCGCAAGCCGCAGAAGGCAAAACGTCGTTGCTCCTGACGCTATCGCATTCGTCTGCGAGCGCGGGCCAGCGAACGCTGGTGATAGACTGCGACTTGCGTCACCCCACTTCATCGAAGTACTTCAATCTGCAGGAAGCTCCCGGATTGACCGACTATCTAGCGGGACAAACGCCCATAGAAGCCGTGATGCGGCGCACGACGCTTGCGAACCTCTCGATTATCTCCGCCGGCTCGTCGACGCGTCATGCGCCCGACATCCTGGGATCTGATCGCTTCCGCTCATTATTGGCGTCGCTACGCGACCACTATGACGCCATCTATATCGACGCCCCGCCGCTTGCGCCGGTCGTGGACGGCGCCGTTCTCGCCAGATTGGCCGACAAGGTCATTTTAGTCGTCAAATGGCGAACCACGCCCCGCGACATCGTAGAGAGATCTTTGAAATCCGTGGACGATCCCAGGCAAAAGATGGCGGGCATCGCGATCAACATGTCCGAGGTGAATACAAAACGAGGATATTCACAGTACGGGGGCAATCACGCTTACCACAAATACTACACGCAATGATCGCGGGGGCGACAGCGCGCATTCTTAAAGCGACGATCGTTCTCGGCGGTGTGCTGTTGGTCATCGCCGGCGCCCTCCTCGCCCAACAGGAAATCAGGCTGGTTGATGCGCGTTACGCAACGCGCCAGAGCGAAATCGCCGCCGGCGGCGATGGACTTGAAGACGCCCTTAAGGCGCTGGATGCCGAAGGATTTGAGCGAGCAGACACTCTGAGGTTAACCCTTCAGGCATCGCTTGCGCTTGAGGCGCGCGCGACGACGACGCCGGAACGACAATCGGCCCGACAGCGCGTGCTGGCAGCGGCGGCGGCGCTGGCGAAAGCAGCTCCAATGGACGCGCGGCCTTGGTGCATTCGCGCCCTTGCGGAGGCTCAGTCGTCCAACGCAACCGCACAGGTGATCGAGCAAACGAGAAGCTGTTACCGATACGGCCGCCGAAGCGTCGATGTCATCGAAATCAGGGTGCTCCTGATCCTGTCGCTGTGGGATAGTGCGCCGCAGGACCTTCGCAACGCCGCGTTGATCGACGTGGCCGCGGCGCTCAGCGATCCAGAATTGGACGATTGGATGGTCGCCATACTCGCCAGCGCAGTTACGATCTCGCCGGCGCGCGCCGACCTGGCCGAAAACATGATTGGCCAGTACGCGAACCCGTTGCTCGCGAGATACGCCCAGTTGCGCGATCAGATGAGATCGGAAGCGGCGGCCACGGCGAACTGAAACTTCATCGCGCCGCGAAAACGCATTCGGCTGGGCGCATCGAAATTCGGCGCATCTATCCAGAGTTGCAGATGCGTATCCTGATTTGCCCATTCATTAAGGAATCGCCGGTATCCCATTAAGGGCGACGCAAGCGCAGCCACTTGCCCGACTTTAGAGCGGATCGGCCATGAGAGCAGCGACCATAGGGCGTCAAGGCCAGGCCTGTCTTGCGGCGCCGCTCTACTTTGTTGCCGCCTTTGTCGTCCTAACTTCCGGCGTGGGGTTCTACGGAACGGCGCTTGCAGCCAGTCTGAGCATCAAAGGCGAACTCAACTACGACGCCATCGCAACGTCGCCAGCCGGTCGCATCGTGAGGGTGCATTTCTCTCCAGGCGGCTCAGGAGCTTCAGCTATGGCGTTGGGTCGAGTCCATCGCTTGGTCATTGACGGTTCCTGCAATTCTGCATGTGCGTGGGCGTTCATTCAAAACCCGAAGGCGTGCTTCACGTCCAAAGCGTCATTCGGCTTCCACGCCGCTCACGATCCCGGAACCGGCCGACGTATGCCGGAAGCGACCAAGTACTGGCTAGCTAAGGTCCGGCCTTCGCTTCGACAACGGCTTTCGCGCCTGCGCAATACGAGCAGTTTGATCCGTGTGTCCGCCGCCGAGATGCGCAAGTTCTACGGCGACCAGGTTTGCGAGACGTCTGCCACGTCGCGCAAATCGTCGCGCTGAGCCGGACGACCCCGATCGAGCGCCTTCCTACTGAAAAACATCTCCGACTGATGACGGGCGACCATCGCCTGACAATGTCTCGAGCCTTGCGAATTGGGATTACTGAAGCACGGGAAGCCAGCCGGTGGGGCACGCAACTTAAAGCCGTCGCACGTCTTCATCGCGAGTCGGACGATGTGCTCAGTCGTGCGCAGGTCAAGACGTTGCGCGAAGAAATCAGGTTGCCGATCGTCATCGGCGCCCCACCCTTGACTTTGATGCGATCGCATGTTTCGCCTTATCACGACATACTTAAAGTTTTTGACTTGGAGACAGCTATGGCTCGACGCGTTGCGCGGCGCTGGTCGGTAGCCGCGATTGTGGCGATTGCGACGTTCAACACATTTTCGGCGGCGACGTGCGATGCCAACGCTGAGACATTAGACCGGTCGCCATTTCCCAGGACGTTCAGCGCCGGCAGCTCACAGGATACATCGACCGCCAAGCAGCAGCGCGTGCGCGAACGCCATGCGCAGAATACCGTAGTTGAACAGCCGGCTAACGCCGTTGCTCCCCCCGGCGAAGCGGAAGTGCCGGCGCAAGCGACACCCGCGCCACAAACGGCCGCGCAAACGGTGGAGCCGATCGCCGCAACAGCTGAATCGTCAAACGGCGGAGTGCCGGCAAATGGCGATGGCGTCTGTTCCCTCGCAACGCCCGATCCGACCTTGCAAGCGAACTTCGAGTCAAAAAGCGTCTCTGAACTAATTTTATCGCAAAGGCAGGAACCGGCGAAGATTTGCGCCCTCCTTGCGCCAATCATCCTGAAATCGCCGGAGAAGACCGTTGAAGTCATCGATGCGGTCAAGGCCGACTCTGCGCTCGCCGAACCGCTTGGCCAGTGCCTCTCAGCTCTGCAGAAGTGTCTTGCTGCTGACAATCCAGACGGCGCAAAAAAAATTGCTGAACTCATGATGTCAGCACCAGCGTCGTTGCAAGCTGCATACGCAGTCGCATTAGATGGCCCTGGCGATCAAGGCGGCGGCGACTCCGGATCTGGGACGCAGGGAGCCGGCGAAACGTCAGGCGGCGGGGGAGCGGACGGCGTGCAGGGCTTTGGGACGTTGAGCCTGGGCGGCGCCGGCGGGTCGATCGGCGGCGCATCGGGAGACGTCAGCGTCAGCGTACCGCGATGAGCCGGACTTAAAGGCGATTCGAGTCAGATCGCGTGGCTGCCGCTCAATAGCCGATCGAAGTAGGCGATAGACTCGCGCAGCCCTTCCCGCAGAGCGACTGTCGGTCTCCAGTCTAAAAGTTGACCGGCCAGCGCGATGTCCGGCTGGCGCTGCTTCGGATCGTCCGCGGGCAATGGGCGAAATTCGAGTTTCGACCGCGAACCCGTGAGTTCGATAACGATTTCGGCAAGCTCCTTGATCGTGAACTCACTGGGATTTCCAAGATTGACCGGCCCCGTCACGTTCGAGGGGCTATCCATTAACCTGCGAAACCCTTCAATTAGATCATCGACATAACAAAACGACCGCGTCTGTTCGCCGTCGCCGAATATCGTTATCGCGTTGCCCTTCAATGCCTGCACGATGAAATTCGACACGACGCGCCCATCATTCGGATGCATCCTCGGTCCGTAGGTATTGAAAATCCGGGCGACCTTTATCTCTAGAGCATGCTGCCGGTAATAGTCGAAAAACAGCGTTTCTGCGCAGCGCTTGCCTTCATCGTAGCAGGATCGCGGGCCAATGGGATTGACGTGCCCCCAGTAGGTCTCAGCTTGCGGGTGAACGATGGGATCTCCGTAGACTTCGCTCGTCGAAGCCTGGAAAATTCGGCACTTCAGCCGCTTGGCGAGCCCTAGCATATTGATTGCGCCGTGCACGCTTGTCTTCGTGGTTTGCACCGGGTCGTGCTGATAGTGAATTGGCGACGCTGGGCAAGCCAAGTTATAGATTTCATCAACCTCGACATAGAGCGGCATCGTCACGTCGTGGCGAATGAGCTCAAATCTCGGGTTGTCGATCAGGTGCTCAATGTTCCGCTTGGAGCCTGTAAAAAAGTTGTCGAGGCAGACGACCTCATGACCGTCGGCGATCAGCCGATCACAGAGGTGCGACCCAAGAAATCCGCTTCCTCCCGTAACAAGTACCGATTTGCGCAATTGATATGGTGTGCGAGTCATGCGGTTAGCAATGCTTTCATAGTGTCGCCGGCAACGCAGCGGATGTTGGACATACCAGGTCGAAGGAGGCTTTGTGCCGCCGGTGGCGGCCCAGCTTGTCTGCGCAAGGTTTTGACAAGCGGAGAGGCGGGAGAACTTTCTGTTTCTGGCGCACATTCACCGTGCGAGCAATAGCAAGAATAGATTTTGGGTTGGGGCGCGGCCAAGCGGTGCAGTTTGATCGACTGGCGGCGCTCAGTCGAATTCCGCCGCCGTCAGACTCTTGAATTCATGCTGCCGATTGGCGGCGCAATTTCTCGTTGACGAGCGCCAACGTCGTCGCGCGCGGCGGGGGCGCCTGTGGGCGCGCGACTGATGAACCATGCAGATAATCCCACGCTCGCTCGATCGCGCGTTTGTTCACGCGTTCACCAGTCACAAGGACAGGAATGGTTCTCAGAACAATTTCCAGGTCCACAAGTAGTGACGCGTTATGGACGTACCAAAGGTCCATTGCCGACTTGTCGATTGGCGAAACGTTGCGGCCGCCGAGAACTTGCGCCCAGCCGGTCAGTCCAGGTCTCACGAGTAGACGAGCAGAGCCGACTTCCGGCTGATCGACCGGAAGGAGAGGTCTCGGGCCGACGAATGACATCTGACCCAACAAGATATTGAACAGCTGCGGAAGTTCATCGAGCCTCAACCGGCGAATGCCGCGTCCGATCGCGGAAATCCGTTCGGTCTCAGACAGGAGCGTGCCATCGGGATTGAGTTGGCTACGCATCGTTCGGAACTTGAGCACCCGGAACGGGCGACCGCCGAGCCCTGGCCGCTCCTGCCAGAAAACGACGGGAAAGCCGAGATCGTAAGCCAGGACAGCAGCGACGATGACCATAACCGGTAAAAGCAACACGATTGCCACCGAAGACATCGCGACGTCGATGCCGCGCTTCACCGACCAGTAGGGGCGGCGCGATACAGCTTCCAGCTGTTCGCCGGACAATGCCAACGACGACGCGGCGTCGGAAGCGCCGCTGGAACTCGGCCAACGATGATGCCTATTGCGCAGTTCAGTTCCCGCAAACCCAAGCGTATGGGCAAGATATTCGACCGCCACGTCGCCTGGCCGCGCAAGATCTTCGAGGATTTGCCGAGCGTCAGCCGCCACGTCTGAGGGGGCGACAGTCACGACAAGTCGACTTACTTTGATTCCGCGCGTGGATAGATCGCTCAACACCGTCGGGAGCGTTTCGATCGTGCCGACAACGGAGTAACCGGCGATTCGCCGTCCGGCGTGCCTCGCGCGCAATCCGAGAACGCCAGCAATTCGCAGCGGACAATCGCCGACTTCCCGCGCTGACCGAAGGTATAATTCAGTCAAGCTATTCAACCCAACGACGAGAACGCTTTCATATGCCGGTGTCTTACTGACTTCAGCGAACTGCGGCAGCCGCTCTCGACGACGCCACCGTTCCGCCGCCCGAGCTACAACGCGCAGACCGAGCAGCATGCACAGAGTCAAGAAAAACTGAAGGATGGGCAGGGATCGCGCAACCCCATCCAGACGATTGTAGTTGAATCCGAGCAATACTGCCGCCAGCACCACCACCAAACTGGCGATAGCGATGAATAGACAATCGATGAGCGACGTATAGCGCCAGACTGGCCTTGTGACGCCAAGCGCCGGCAGCGCTAAGGCTGCTGCGACCGCTGTGAAGCCGACGTAAGGGGCTATCGCGACAATGCGATGCGGTATGAACTCAAGATTGTCCCGCAACACCTGGGCCGCAATCACCGCAAATATGCATAAGGCAATATCGAGCAGTAAGAATAGCGAGCGACGCATCACGACCCTCCGTACCGCGCACGCAATGAGGGTGATTAAAGCGACGTGGGCGACGACGACAACCGAATGGCAAAATTGAACTGTGGACTAAAAAATTCCGCTGTTGTTGTTGCCGCGGCGCACGAAGGTTCGCCTATCGAATTCGGAAAAATCTGCAGAAATAGGAACCGCTGCAGACCGTCAGATCGCTCGCCGGGAGAGAGACGCATCTATGTGAGGCCCGTAGCCGTCAGAACGTGATGTGCGAGCAATCCTATGACGTAGCCCAACGGCCAACCTAATATTGTCAGCAGCTCGATCGACCAGTTGTTCAGCGAGAACTTGCGATTGAGCATCAAGATCGCGGGTACGCTGAAGGCCCCGTGTCCGGCAATTGCCGCCAATGCGCCGTTCACGCCGAACGCCCAGTAGAGGGCCGGGAGCAGAGTCAACAGAGAAACCATCTTGATCGCGCTGACGATCGCGCTGAAATCGGAACGTCCAAGCGCAAGATAGACGGTTGTGAAAATATTATAGCGCGTCAGCAGGAGCGAAAACGAGAGGATTTGAACCATCTCTCCGCCGCTGATGTAACGATCGTCATATAGGATTTTGATGATATCGGGACCGGTGACAAAGAGAAACCCAGCGGCTGCTACAAGAGGCACTTCCATCGCCAAGCGCGCCTTGGACACCGCGCTTCTCAAGTTTGCGTCAGCACCTTTGCGAACATTCTCGCTTAGTTTGGGCAGCAAGACCGTCGTCGTCACGCGCGACCATGCGCCGTCGATGATCGACACCAAATTAATTGCAAGACTATAGATTCCGAGTGTCGCCGCCGAAAGCATGGCCGCCAATAGGAACCGGTCGCCGTTGCTGGAGGCAACTTGCATGGTCGACGACAACATGATCCAGCGACCGCTGCGGACGAGATCGTGGACCGACTGCTTGTCCCAGCACAGGCGGTTGCGGATGCCCGGAATCCAGACATGACTGAGCAGAACGTTGAATGTCGGCGCCAGAAGGCCGTTCGCGACCAGCGCCCATATTGAACCCGTCATCCAGGCCAGGAAGATTGCGACGCATGTCGAGCCGAGCTGGGAGGCGAGATCGACCTGGACTTGACCGGCAAGATTGAGATGTCGGCTCGCCGAGTGAATGTTTGTGGACTGGAATCCGAGGATCGCCGAGCCGAAACCCGTTACCGCCAAAATGAGCGGGAGCTCGTGATAGCCCCAGGTTTCCGTAGGCGAGATCATGCCTAGATGATTCAACGCCGTGATCACGCCCGCAATGACGATACACACGGCCCATTGGCCAAAGCCCCGCAAGATGCTCACCGTCCACGCGGTATTCAGAAAATCGGGATCGTCCCCGCGCTTGTGCTGCACGATTGCGATATGCGTCCCGAAATCCGACAGCAGCGTGATCGTGATCTGGATTGCTGCGACAAGGCTCATCACGCCGAACATCTCAGGCGCAAGAAGACGCGTGAGAACCAGGCTTGTCGCAATTCGAATGAACTGGCCGCCAAAATGCGCGGCTGTCGACCAGCCGACGGCCGCGAGAAGCCTTCCCGCGCGCGCACGCTTCCAAAGCTCGGTCAAATTGAAGCGCGTCAGGCGGAACGTTCCTCGAGGGTGTGCGAGCGGATTGAGGACGACGTCCGTCTGCTCGACTTCGCGTCGTATTGCAGGCGCGATCTCCGTCAAATCTATAGGGTAGACCGCTTGTTTGGCGCAATGTTGCGGGCAACCGGATCTATCGGTTGGTAAACGCTACGTCAGCATTGATGACAGAACAATCACGCCAAGCGTCGGGCGGCCGCCTCGTAGGGAAGTCAATCGGCGCTCGAATCGAAAAGGTCAACAACCGTTGCGCAAGTCTCAAACGCCATCGGCGCCGCAATTTTAATGTAATCGCTGTTTTTCTGGTTTAGCTGATCTCGCCTCCACTACTGTGGCATGTAACGTCTCGCGTGGCGTGAACTCGCGTCCCGTGGGCGAAGCGTTGGCGCAGAAATCCTGAACAGGCGCTTTGGCGCGTCATCAACTCCAGTTCGACCATGCCCCACCTCGTCTCCTTCAAGCCCGCTATCGCGCGCATTCAAAGATTGGTCGGCAGGCCCTTTCCCGATATTGAAGCGCGGTCGTACGAGCGCTGGACCATTGCCCCCGCTGATCGCCTCTATGTAAAACCCGCAGTGTTTGATCCGGATCACCTCGACCGTATCCGACGAACGGACGTGCCTCCGATCGACGCGGTCGTTCGTCGGTTTCAAGGCGATTATGAAATCGACGAGACTGAAACGGTCGGCTTTCTGTTGCGGGATGTCGATCTCGTCGATGGCGTACTGTACGGAGCCCGTTCAATCAGGCATTTACAGCCCAATTCGGGCTCGCGGTTCGCATATCGGCCGGGCCCCGCTTGCGACAAGGCGGCGCTTTTCGAGAGTTGGATTGGCAATCGGTGGTTCGGCAATTGGCTGGCGGACGATTGTCTGACATATGAACTCGCGCAGAACTTTTCGACGCCAACGACGACCAATCTCGATCCGCGAGGACACGTGCCGGCGTACGAGGCCCGGCTCGGCATGCGGCCGGTTCGCATGGCGTCAGCTCGTTTTCGAGAGCTGATCGTCTTTCGCGACGAGTCCAATAACGCACACAAACAGCGCCGGGCTGTGGACCAACGGCGGAAACTGGTCGGAGATGGCACCGTCCAACGCCATCCCGGCGTTTTCCTGCTGCGCGGCCAGACCGGCGACCGCCGAATCCTTCTCAATGAAGCGGCTATTGCCGAAGACTTTGCTCAGCATCGAGGTTTCAAAGTTCTTGATGCGTCAACCGCGCCGGTCGACGAGATTGTGCGCCTTTGCTCGGGCGCTCAAATTGTGGCCGGCGTCGAAGGCAGCCAACTTGTTCACGGCCAGATCGCGATGGCGGACGATGCAGGACTATTCGTCATCCAGCCGCCGTGGCGAACGACTGCGGCGCTCAAGATATTCACCGACCGTCGGGGCCAACGCTACGGATTCGTTGTCGGCGCCGGCGGCGAGACGGAATTTACGGTCGATTGGCAAGACATTGCCCCGACGTTGGACGCGCTGTTCGCCAAACTCTAGCGGCATGAGATCGCCGCAGCAGAGCCAAGGCCCTTCGCGCAATGCGGCGGTGCGATAGGCGTTTCACGGCGTCGAACTTGGATGCGATGCGCGCTGCAGCCAAGGCGTGCGCAACGCTCCCGTATACAAGAGCGTGTTGCATCGCATTGTGGCTCCCGCAGCCGAACCAAGCACAAATCACTTGGAACGCGACTACGGACCGCCGCTCGTCGTAGAAGCAGCCGCCGCAGCGGCCTTCTCGGCGCCACTCTTGCCGACTTCACGCTTGCGGTACTTTTCTACGGCCGTGCGTGAACGCTCGCCGTCTGTCGGCCAACGATCGTAGCGGGCCGCATTCGGCCACCGCTCAATTGTTTGCGTGGTTTTGTTCACTTCAACTGCATCGCCCACGCCGTAAGTCAGAGTATCGCGGCGATCAAAATAGTCCTGACATCCGGAAACCGCCACAGCCGCCAAACCCAACGCAGCCGCGCGAGTCCACCGCGCACGGCGTCCGGTCATAAGATTATTTCGTAGCGGCATTGGCCACGGCCTCCGGTCCGATGTGAATGATGTGCCCGATCATGGCGCGATCAGGCTCGCGACGGCGGTCGCCTGTCCTTGGAATTTCGGATCGGCCGTCGATGAAGAAATCGACGTCGTTCGAAGCCACCGGACCGTCAAGCGGCGTGTCAAGACGCTCGCCGGGCCGCTTGGGCTTCACAAGGCGCGGCGTCACGATGATGACGAGGTCCGACTCCTGCTTTTGGTATTCGGCGCTGCGGAAAAGCGCGCCGAGCACCGGCACAGACCCGATCCACGGCAATTGCTCTTGGTTCTTGGCATGCTGGTGCTGCAACAGTCCTGCGATCGCCAGACTCTGACCGTCGCGAAGCTCAACCGAAGTATTCGCGCGCCGAACGACAAGACCAGGAATGCGCACGCCGTTCAAAGCGACAGAATTTGTCTGATCGATGTCGCTGACCTCGGGCGCAATCTTCAGATTGATCAAACCGCCGGAGAGCACTGTCGGCGTGAAGGCCAAGCCGATGCCGAACTGCTTGAACTCGATCGTGATGCGGTTGTCAGCGGCGCTAACCGGGAAGGGAAATTCGCCGCCCGCCAGGAAGCTCGCCGTATCGCCCGACGTCGTCACAAGGTTCGGCTCGGCAAGACGGCGCGCGAGCGATCGCTCTTCAAGTCCTCTCAAGAGCACATCGACGTTCGTGCCGCCCTCGAGGATGCGCGCAAGCATTGACCCGAAAGGCGCCGACCCGGACAGCAGCGCCGCGGTTTGCAGCGGTCCAATGCCCGGGTCGAGGTATTGGCCGCCCGTGTCGGCGGCCACGCTCGACGAGCGGGCGCGCGTGCTCACGCCAAGTTCGCGCGCTGCGGAGCGGGCCGCTTCGACAAACCTGACTTCGAGCATGACCTGCTGCGGCGAAGCGACTGAGAGGGCGTTCGTCACCAGTTCGGGCGGAGCGTACTGGCGTGCAATAGCCACAGCGCGTTCGACGTCGGGCGCCGCCAGAACGACGCCGCTCAGCATCAAACCGCCATTGACGGCGCTGACGCGAATCTCCGCTTCAGGCAGATTCTCGGCAAGCTTTGCCGAAAGGTCGTCGACGTCCGGCGTGACGTCGACCTCGACGATCTTCAAGATTTTCTGGTCCTCGCCGACAACGGTCAGACGGGTCGCGCCAATTTTTTTTCCGAGAACGTAGATCGCGCGGTCCGACAGCGGCACGACGTCGGCGATTTCAGTCTCAGCAATGAGCGCCGTCGCATAGGGATGGTCGAGGTGGACGACCTGAGATTTCTTGACAACGACCGCGGCCCGGCCGATCGAGCCGGAAAACCGGTCGTCATAAGCAACCGCTGCGCCTATAGGTCCGGCTTCGACCTTGCGACCCGCGGCTTCGACCGGAGCAAGAGCAGATAAGGAAAACATTACCGCCAGGCTCAGCGCCAGTCGAAATTGGCGGTCGGCGGCGAACGACGGACGCGACCCGTCACAACGCGCATGCACTTGATGCATCGCAATACGTCCTCACACGGTTACGGTCCCGAACGCGACATACGGAACTCAACACGGGGACGCACTTACGAGAGATGGGAGGCGGGAGGTACGACGCGACAAACACCCGCTCAGCGAACGCGCCATCGCGCCGCTGTTGGGCCGCTCGATGGTGGAACTGGAATTACCGGTCCGCGACTTCGCGGTCGACCGTGTATTCCGTCGGTTCGACCACCCGCACGATTTTCACTTTCGCGCGCGGCGTCGTCCAGACCGCTTCAAGTGGCGCCGCGGCCGGTTGGGGCGCAACCGCAATCGTCGGCTCGAGCGTGGCGGCGATGCGCTTATCCCCGCTATCCCCACCGAGATCTTCGGCGCTGACGCGCCGTTGCGCAATCTGCGCGGCCGCAGCGCTGTGCTCGCGGAGCATGAGCGATACGGTCGCGATATTGCCCGCCAGCGTGATTTTCTGAGCGTCGACCTGCGTCGCTTCCAGCGTTACGGAGCGCACCAGCTTCGCGCCGTCCTGCCGCGGATCCGCCGATTGATCGATCGCCAATACGCGCAAGCGCTGCAACAGCAGATCGGTATAGGGCTGGAAGGCTTGGTCCTTGGAGTCTTCGCTGCTTCGTTTGCCGAACGTCACAAGCACGTCCACATAATCGCCAGGCAGCACGAAACCCGCGACGCCAACGACGTCGTCGACCCGAATCGTGACGGCCTTCATGCCTTCTCTGAGCATGGTCGAGAGGCTGGCTCGCTGGCCCGGGCCGGTTATCTTGCCGCGCAGCACCGGTTCTTTTGTCTGAATAGTCTCCAGCGCCGACCGTGTCGCCTGTTCGGCGAAGACTTCCTCGACCGTGTTGAAAGCCCCCTTCGGCACGTTCTCCGATGGCCATTCCGTCGTTGTCAGTTTGTCCTTGGTCAGTACTGCGCCAAAGCCCAAGTTGTCTTTGGCGACGACGATCGTCGTCAGATCGATCTTCGGACCGTCGGCAACCGTGGGGCGGCCGTTAGCATCCGACAGCGTCGACATCCAATCATACGCTCCGACCGCGGCCAGCATGCCGCTCAAACCGGCAATGGAAAGGGCAAGGGTCACTTCACGGCGCATGACGGGGTTCCCAGCGTGACAATTCTTCGACACTCCCAAACTGGCACGCCCATAGTTAAGTTCTTCGTAAAGCGCCTGTGGACGAAGTCCTAATGAGCCGTTAATCGCCGTCGGCGGCGGCAGGAATGCAGCTTTCGCCGCGCCCCGCACGCACGCGCTGAAGGCTCAGCCGCAAACCATTCACACCTTGTCAACACTTTCGTCCGACGTCGGATGATTTGCATGCCGAAGCGTTTGTCTCCCAAGCGCATTTAGGGCAATTTTGCGGACACGCAGTCGAGGGGCGTATGTGCTGCGGAGCGATTTGGCGTCGTGTCGCCGTGATTCGAGTGGGGGTGGCTTTCGTGGCGCATCATGGAATTCTTTTGCGGATCGCCGTTGTCGGCGCCGCTTTGTCGCTCGCAGCGTGCGCTTCGACCGACATCGAAACCTTCGCTTTGCCCGACCCAGCGCTGCCGCACACGACGAAGCTCGTCGAAGAAGCGCAGCTGCAGTTCACCGAGGGCAATTTCGGCCGCGCGGTCGACTCATATGCCAAGACCGTCGAGAGTGATCCCCTGAACCCTGAAGCTTGGCTCGGCCTGGCGGCGTCCTACGATCAGGTCGGCAGGTTTGACGAAGCCGATAAGGCCTATGCGAAAGTTCAAGAGTTGGTCGGGCGGACGCCGAGCGTCCTCAACAATCTAGGCTATTCGTATCTGCTTCGCGGCAAGCTCGACCAAGCGCAAGACGCGCTCGTGGCCGCAAATCGCGGCGATCCCGGCAATCCGTTTATCCTGAACAACATCGAGGTGCTCAATCAGAGACTCGCCACTTTGGGCCGGCCGCAGGTGTCCGCGAACTGAAGGCGTCAACAGTGATGCCGGCTCGAAGCGGCCCATCCTGACTTCAATACGTTTGATCGAGGACAGCGGTCTCCGAGGCTAAGACATCGTGACACTTTGCGCACGCATGCGGCGCGCCGTCCGATCGCCGCCGCACGGGATGTCCGCAGCGCGCACAGAGCGCATAGGACGCTTCAACGACGCCAAGGTCCAGCGCGACGCGCGCATCGAATACGAAGCACGAGCCGCGCCAAAGACTCTCTTCAGCGGGCACGGTTTCGAGATACTTCAGTACGCCGCCTTCGAGATGGCGAACATCGCGAAACCCCTGGCTCAACAGATAAGCCGACGCCTTCTCGCATCGAATCCCGCCCGTACAGAACATGGCGACGGTCTTATCGCGCTCGTCCATCAGGTCTCGATCGACGAACTCGGCAAACTCGCGAAACGATCGGGTTCCGGGGTCTCGCGCCCCTGGAAACGACCCGATCTCGATCTCGTAGGCGTTTCGCGTATCGACGATTACGACGTCAGGATCGCTGATCAGCGCGTTCCAGTGTTGCGGCCGGACATAGGCGCCGACACGCTTCGCCGGATCGCAATCCGGCGCGCCGAACGTGACGATTTCCGGCTTGATCCGTATTTTCAGACGGCGAAAGGGATGGCCGTCCGCGTGTGAGTGCTTCGTCGTCAGATCGCGGAACCTTGGGTCGCCGGCGAGCGCAGCGCGCAGCCGTGCGATCGACTCGGCGCCGCCGGATACGGTCGCATTGAGACCTTCGCTCGCAAGCAGGATCGTGCCCCGGATGTCGTTCGCCTGGCAGACCGCAAAAAGAGACGCGCGCAGCGCCTCGCAATCCGCTATCGCGACAAATTTGTAGAAAGTGCAAACGACGACAGCCATCACGCTGTATCAAACGCTCAGATGCGCTGCGTCAAGGGTGGGCTCGCCATGGCCGCCGAAATCAACCGCAAGTTTCCTCGATGGCTTGGGCCATTTGCGTATGGCAGCGGTTCTTAGAGCTGCAATACAATTTCTCAACTTGCGAGTATGAGATTATGCCGGCGCCGCCCGGGCAACGGACGATCATCTCCACAATGGGACCACGTTCGGTCCATGCCTCGACAACGAAGCCTCGCTTCGTGAAGGCTGGATACTCGGTGTAGGTCGCGGCCAATGCAAAGCCGAGCGCCGCCAATTTGAACATCTCGAACGCCTCGTACTTGCGCGACCGTCGAAACTCAGACGGTTCGAAGCTCGTCCACGATTTCGCGCTTATTCCGAATTGTGCTGAACTCTAGCTGGCCAACCCCGAGGCGTATACTTTCCAATCGTACTGAACCCTAATGCTATTGGTTAGCCACATGGCCGGACCGGCACGCGCTTATAAGGTTGCCACGCTCGGTTTTGCGCCGTTTACCAACAAAGTCGCTGAAGCCCGAGCGAGGAATTTCGGCATGTATCGGTGCGAGTCAGCCGCTGACATCGCGACGAGATTGACGATCCGGCCGTCGCCCGGTTTGCGCTGAGGCGCGCTTCCTTCTGGCGCTCAAGATTTCCCCCTGTGTCGGTTGGCAACACATGGTTCCAGCAACATCCATCCGTTCGGTCGACGATGCGGGCGAGCCTCATGCGCAGCGACGAAAGGCGCGCAGCGTGTAGGTTGCCTCGGGAAAAATGGCGTAGGCAAGCAACTGCGTTGCGCTGGTCTTGGCCACAAGAGGCCAGAGTCAGTGAAAACGAGAAGTCGCTGCATCGCAAATGGCGGTGGACGCAGTGGAGAGCGAACGGGTCTCTGCCGGCAAGCTCGCCAGTGCGCCCAAATAACAGGGAAAATTCTCGATTTTGGCCGCTGGAATTAGGCCCTCAAAGGCCGTATAGATACGATATTACAATGCGTTAGGCGAAGATCGATGCAAAAAATAACAGGGAATTTCTAAGTGGCTATCAGGCCGCTTTAACGACTGAACAGCGACTTTGAATGCAGGGAACAGGAAAGCCTAAGGCCGAATTTCCACCCTCTTGCAGATCCCATTGCAGAAGTCGCCGATACGTGGCGCCGAGTCATCGCTTCAGTCTCGACGTCCAGTCCGTGAACTTCGCATTCTCCGCAAACAGCGCGTCGGTTCCGCGCGTGAGCAGATCGATAGCGTCCGCCTGATCGCGGGCCCACGATAGCCACTGTGCCAGAGCCCCAGCAAGCCTCGTCAATCAAACAAAAAGGTTTCCGCAATACGATTGTTTCGTTCGAAATTAATGTGGCCTTATCGCGCGTGGCGAAAGCAACGAATTCGACTTCTCGGCGCTAGCTTCCGGCGAAAAATACCTCGCCCTCGCGTATCTGCGATCCCGAAAAAGTATCAAGAAGCTGGTGCCAAAGCAATTTAGCAGCCGAACGGCCGTGCCGCATGCTCGCTCAATTGGCCAATGAAGATAGCTTGACGGCGGCGCCTCAATGCAATGACACTCCGGCGCGGGCTATTTCGACGAACTCGGCGGTTCTTTTTGTATTGACATCGGACTGCCGGCTGTTCTGCACGAGCCATCGACCAGGATAGTTCGATCTCCCTTACTCGGCGGCGTGCAGTTTGAGCGGTTGAGATTTCGGACGCTGTTCCGGCTGGCTCGCGGCAACGGATTGCACGGAACTCGCCGGGCGGACGCGGAACCAAGCGGCATAGAGGGCCGGAAGGAATACCAGCGTGAGTACGGTCGCGACCAGCAGACCTCCCATCATACTGATCGCCATCGGTCCCCAGAACACGCTGCGCGACAGCGGGACCATCGCCAGAATGGCTGCGAGCGCCGTCAACACGACGGGGCGCGCGCGCCGCACCGTGCTCTCGACAATCGCCTCCCAAGGCCCGCGTCCAGCCGCCAGATCGTGATCGATCTGATCGACGAGGATTACGGTGTTGCGCATGATCATGCCGGCGAGCGCGATCACGCCGAGCAGCGCGACGAACCCGAACGGCGCATTGAATGCGAGAAGAGCCGCTACCGCGCCGATCAGCCCGAGAGGCGCCGTCGAGAACACGAGAAACAGCTTTGAAAAACTCTGGAGTTGGAACATCAACAGCGTCAGCATGACGAGGAACATCAGCGGAAAAATGCTGAAGAGCGCAGCATTTGCTTTAGTGCTTTCTTCGATCGCGCCGCCCGTGTCGATGCGGTAGCCAGCCGGCAAAGACGCTTTTAGTGCTTCGAGCTTCGGAAGGATCGCATCTGTCACCGTCGGCGCCTGGATGCCAGCCGCGACATCGGATCGAACCGTGAGCGCCAAGTCCCGATTGCGACGCCAAAGGATCGGCTCCTCGAAGCCGTAGTCCAAAGTAGCGACCTGACTGATTGGAACGGCGCGCCCCTTAGACGTCAGGATATTGAGATCGCCGAGACCTTGCAGGTTCAAACGTTCGGCTGCCGGCGCGCGCGCGACGACGTCGATGAGTTCTATGCCCTCGCGATATTCGGTGATCTTGAAGCCGGTCAGTAGGAATTGCAGCGCCTCCGAGATGTCCTGCTGATTGAGCCCAAGCGCGCGGACGCGGTCCTGGTCGACGTTGAGCGCGATGCGCTTCACCTGCTCGTTCCAATCGAACTGAACATCGACGGCATTAGGATCGGCGCGCATGATGTCACGCACCTGGCCGGCAATCTCGCGTACCTTGATGGGATCGGTACCCATGACGCGGAACTGAACGGGGAAATCGACGGGCGGGCCGAAGTTCAGACGATCGATCCGGACGCGGGCTTCAGGCACGGCGCCAGCGGCGATTGCGCGCTCGAGTTTGGCTTTGAGCCGTTCTCTGGCTTCGGCGTCTTGCGTCATGATGACAGTCAACGCGAAGCTTTCGTTCGGCAATACAGGATTGAGCGCCAGGAAGAACCTTGGGCTGCCCTGGCCGACATAGGTCGTGAAATATTTGGTATCCTTATCGCCATCGAGCAGCGCCTCGGCCTTTCGCGCCGCGACCTCGGTCGCGCCGATCGACGAGCCTTCCGGCATGCGCACTTCGATGAAGAGTTCGGGCCGCGACGATGTCGGAAAGAACTGTTGCTGCACGAATCCCATGCCGACGCCCGCGAGAACGAAGGATGTCAGAGTTGCGCCGATCACGATTCGCCGATGGCGCAACGACCACTCGACGACACGTCGCAGCCAACGATAAGTCCGCGTGTCGTAGCTCGCGTGACCGCCATGGCCGCCACCGGCCGCTTTCGGCAGCAGTTTGACGCCAAGATATGGCGTGAAGAACACTGCAACGAACCACGAGACGACCAGCGCAATTCCAACAACTGTGAAAATGTTTCCGGCATACTCGCCGGCCGTCGATTTGGCCAAGCCGACGGGTAGGAAACCTGCTGCCGTCACGAGCGTCCCAGTGAGCATGGGGAAGGCAGTCGAATTCCAGGTCACGGTTGCAGCTTTGAGCTTGTCGATGCCTTCCTCGATTTTAACGATCATCATTTCAATAGCGATGATCGCGTCGTCGACCAGCAGTCCGAGTGCGATGATCAAGGCGCCAAGCGTGATGCGGTCGAAGTTCATGCCCATCACGTCCATCACGACAAAGACGATCGCCAGAACCAGGGGCACTGAGAGCGCGACGACGATCCCGGCGCGCAAGCCGAGAGACAAGAAACTGACGGCCAACACGATGACCAGGGCCTCTGCGAACGACGTCAAAAATTCGCCGACCGACTCTTCGACAACGCGCGGCTGGTCAGCTATCTGCTCCATCTTAACGCCGGTCGGGAACTGCGATGCCACCTCTGAGACGGCACCTTTGAGATTTTTGCCAAGCCGAAGCACATTGGCGTTGTCGGCCATGGCTACCGCGAGCCCGATCGCCGGTTGCCTGTTGTGATGCACGAGAAATTCCGGCGGATCCTGATAGCCGCGTTTGACGTCCGCGATATCGCCCAATCGAAAAACACGACCACCGGCCTCGATCGGTACTTCGGCCACGGCGCGATCTGCTTCAAAGGAGCCGGTGACTCGTATTGCGACGCGATCTGCATTGGTTTCGATGGCGCCGGCGGGCGACATCGCGTTCTGGCGACGGATGGCGTCAAAAATCTGCTGCGGCGAGACGCCAAGCGTCGTCAACTTGGCGTTGCTGAATTCAACAAATACGCGCTCGTCGATCGCGCCGGACAAACTGACTTTGCTGACGTCGGGTACGCGCAACAACGCCTTTCGAGCGCTTTCTGCATAGGCTTTAAGTTCGGCGCGCGTGACGCCTTCGCCCGTGAGCATGTAGACCGCGGCGAAGACGTCGCCGTATTCGTCGTTGAAGAACGGTCCCTGAACGCCTTCGGGCAACTCGTTTCGGCTGTCGCTGAGTTTCTTGCGTACCTGATACCAGGTGTCGGACACTGCCTCGCCACGCAAGGAGTCCTTGAGCTGCACCTGCAGAACTGACACGCCGGGCCGCGAATAAGTTTTCACATAGTCGAGTATTGGAAACTCCTGAAGCCGCTTTTCCAAAGGCTCGGCGACAAGCTTCTGCATCTGGTCTGCGGTCGCCCCGGGCCAGGCGGCCTGCACGACCATGGTCTTGATCGTGAATTTCGGATCTTCCGCGCGGCCGAGGTTGAGATATGAAAACGCGCCGGCGAGAGATGCGGAAATGATAAGAAACAAGACCACAGCTTGATGCTTTACGGCCCACTCAGAGAGATTGAAAGTTCCCATGGTACGCTCCAATGGCCGATGCTAACTTGCGAATTATACGAGGCCGTTTGATATGAGAAATTGCGCGGCTGCCCTGACGCTCTCGCGCGCATCCCGGAACTCGATCCCGAGTTCGCGACGCGCCCTATCGGCCGAAATCTGGTCCAGTCGATCGAGATTTGGAACGATCGTGCGGATCTCACCGTCAAACAGCGCAAGAAATTTGATGATGAGGTTCGGCGCCCGCCGCGTCACAATCGGCCGCTCCGGGAAGGCTGCCTTGAGCACCTCGGCCATCTCAGGGAACCAAAGGAATTCATCGCCGCCGATGAACCGCTTTCCCGCTGTGTTCGGCCTTTCGAGAGCCCGCAGATGCATCGCGGCGATGTCGCGGACATCGACCGTCGGAAAACCGAAGTTGGGGAGCATCGGATCTTTCGCGCGGAGAAGACGCTGGATGACCTTAATCGACGTACCAAAATTGTCGTCGAGCGGCGGGCCGAGAACGAAGCCTGGGTTGATCGTCGTGAGCCGCATTGACGCGGCCTCGTCTGATACGAAATCCCAGGCCGCTCGCTCCGCAAGGGTCTTTGACTTGACATAGGGTGTGGAGCGGGGATCGGAGAGGTCTGACCAATCGCTCTCGTCGAGCGCGGTGCGTCCGTTATCACGCGCTTTGAACATGACGGCGACGGAGGACGAAGTCAGGATGGTTCGGTTTACGCCCGCGCTCTTGGCTGCCCGCAGAGCGCGCAACGTGCCTTGAACCGCGGGCCGGATGGCCTCCTGGTCGTCGGACGGCTGAACGAGCGGAAATGGCGAAGCCGTATGGACGAGCGCTTCCATTCCGGACAAGGCCTCCCGCCAGCCTTCGTCGCGGTCGAGGTCGAGCGTGACGAACGACAGTCGATCTTCAAGCCCGCTGGGATCCGCAAGATGCGGCGCGACGGCGCTTGTGACTTCCTTCGCGCGGCTTGGCGAGCGGACGGATGCCCGGACTCTGTAGCCAGCGTCGAGCAACTCACGAACGACGTGCTTCGCGATGAAGCCGGAGGCTCCAGTGACGAGGACGGTTTCCTTCTGGGCCATGACGGCACTCCTGCCTTACTGGGGGCTCGCCGGCGCCGCGGCGACGGTTTGCGTTTCGACGACGCGAACGGGTTTATTTTCATCCAGCGTATGGACGCCAAGCGTGACGACGCTCTCGCCGTCCGCTAAGCCCGAAGCAATGAGCGCGCTCTCTTGTTCGAACGCTCGAACGCTGACGGGCCGGCGCGTGATTTTCGCGCCATCTGCTGAGACGACCCACACAAGCGGGCCCTTGGCGTCGTTCATGACGGCACTGAGCGGCAAGCGAACGACGGATCGCGAGTCGGTTGTCTTGAGATCAACCATCGCGGTCTTGCCGAGGCGGACATCGTCGCCGGGATAGAGAATTGAGAAACGCGCCTCGAAGGTCCGCGACGTCGCGTCGGCCGCAGCAGCGACCTCGCGCAATGTTGCCGCATAGCGCTTTGTCGATTCAGGCCAGAGGCTCACGACGGCCGTGGATGTCTTGAGCGACGACACGTTCTGCTCGGGAATTGCGACGACGGCTTCGAGAGCGTCGATGCGCGCGATGCGCGCAACGATCTGGCCCGCAGCGACGACCTGCCCCGCTTCAAACGACAGGCTAGAGACGACGCCATCGCGGTCTGCCTTGAGCTCAGTGTAGGCGACTTGATTCTGCTGGACCTGCATCGACCGCTCGGCGCGTTCGACGCGCGACCGGGCTTCATCGGCCGCAGCGACGCGTTGATCCAATGCAGCCTGGGCGACGTGGCCTTTGTCCTTAAGGAATTTGAAGCGCGCTTCGGCCGCGACCGCAGCGTCCCGGCTGGATTTCGCCGCAGCGAGTTCGGCTTCGCTCGACTCGACATTGAGTTTGAAGTCGGTCGGATCCAACCGGGCAATCAGCTGACCAGCGTGGACCCTGTCACCGACATTGACGTTTCGTTCAACGATTTTGCCGGCGACGCGAAAGCCAAGATCGTTCTCATAGCGTGCGCGTACGACGCCAGCGTAGCGGCGCACCGGTTCGGCCGTTTCGAGAACGATCTTCGCGACGCGTACCGGGGCCGGAGGATCGATTCTGGCGACCGTCTCGTTGCAGCCTGCCAGGATCAGTGGCGCGAGTAATGCTGCGAATAGTCGGGGTCTGCGGTTTGAATGGTGACGAGGCGAAGGATCTAATTCACTGATGAAACGGTATTTTCCTGACATTCCCATCTCCGCCTCCAGGACAACGCTTGCTAAGTGAGCGTAGCTAACTTATGTTAGATAGACTAACTTGACAAGTGTTAGTTTCACTAACTTTGAAAATTGGACGAAGCGGCCCATGACAGTAGACATGACCGAAAAACACGCTGAAACCGTCCGGCGCAAAGACGCCTACCACCACGGCGATCTCCGCGAGGCGCTGGTCAATGCCACGCGCCAGCTTGTCTTTGACAAAGGGGCGGAGACTTTCACACTTGCCGACGCATGCCGACTTGCTGGGGTATCCACCGCTGCGCCTTACAAGCACTTCCGCGACAAGGACGAGATCTTGCAGGAGATCATCGTGCAGGGCTTCGAGCAGATGTCGAGCGAACGACGTGCGGCCGTTGGCGCACATCCGCCCGGATCGGTCGAGGGCATCGTGGCTATGGGCCATGCTTACATCGCCTTCGCGCGCAACGAGACCGCGATATTCCGACTGATGTTTGGGCAAATTCCCTCGCTCTGCACCGCAGAGCACGTCCAGGCGCACGGACAGGCATGCTTTCGCGGCGTGATCGAGGATGTCGCGAGATTTTGCGCCACAAATAACGTCACTCAGGACGCATCGGTCCTTGCACTAGAGCTGTGGACCTTCGTCCACGGCGCAGCGTCTTTGGCGATTGACGGTGACTACGACAAGGTAGCGCCAGGGCTCGATGTCGAAGCGCTCGTCACATCTGCCTCGTCGCGCCTGCTTGCTCCGCGTGGCGCTATATGAGGCTCGGTTGCACGATCCTCATGACCCACTGATCATTTTACGGTTTTGAGTTGCCACCTAGGCCCGAGCATTTCCAGGTCCCTAACCGCGCGGTGGATACGGAATACCGAGGCCATCACAAATCTTGGCGAGGCCGTTGCCTGAGATGCCGAATTCGGAAGCGACATGGCTCATGGGCGTTTCCCAAGCCATGTCATTGGTCAATCGCGAACCATCGACCTACCTGAAACGGTCCCGAGAATTCGGGCGCCAGAGACTTTGGCGTTTTGGGCGGGCCAAGGAGAGACTTGTTCCAGTCTGCCGGGACCGCTTGCAAAACCGGACTGGTAAAAATGCCGCCTTATGGGGCTATTTCCCAGCCCAATCCGGGCGGCGCAAATACAGGGCGCTGAGACCGGACTGGATGGCGGAGAGAGTGGGATTCGAACCCACGAGACCCTTACGAGCCTACACGCGTTCCAGGCGTGCGCCTTCAACCACTCGGCCATCTCTCCGGAACTTGGCGGGAATGCGCGGCACTATACTGATCCGGCCTCTCCGCGCAACGAACTTTCGGAACTCACGTCGGCGCTCTTGACCCACAGGCCTGCGAAGCGCAAGTGAGGCGTGAGCATCCTGGTTCGCGACGTCGCCGAGCGACCGCGGCGACCATTGCTTTGAGAAGCGGACTTCGCGGCGTTTCCATGACCAGTCAAAGGTTAGTCAAGCTGCTCGCCTGCGCCGCCATTGTCCTTGCGGCCGCGGCAATTTACCCATGGTGGCAGACAGGCGAGCCGGCGCCGGCGTGGCTCCCTCAAATGGCGATGACCTTTGCTGTAGCCGCTACGGCGGCCGCGCTCGTTGGCGCCGATACGCGCCCGCGCGTCGCCTTGCGATTCCTCGCCGCCCTGATGGCCTTGATCGCCGTCGTTGCGCTAGCCGCCGATTGGTCCGCACCCGCGATCGACGGCGCCAGACCTCCGGCGAAGAGCCTGCTGGCCTATCTCGAATTGTTTGCGCCAACCCTCACGGCGGCGATCAAGTCCCGCGTCACGAACGCGGTCGGGGCAACCGCTTGGGACCCGGCGCTGACCAGCGTTCTGGGGTTGCCGGCATGGCTGTTGTTTGCGGCGCTCGCAGCCTTGGCGGGCCTCGCCGGCCGGCCGCGACGTCGCGTGCAGATTTTCATAAACTGAGCCCCCGTCACGTAAGCGGCGCCAAGGAAACGGAAGCGTCGTCTCCAGCGTATATGCGTAGACAATGCAGCGCCGAAAAACGCCAACGAAGGTGAGTCAAGGTCATGTTCTTGCGTCGCAAGGTGGAAATGCCCGTCGCTGGACAAGCTCCGTCGGGACGCACGCAGCCGATCCTGGCCAAGGACGCCGAGCACTTCGTTTTCTCGCGACCGCTCTATCCGCCCTATCCTGCCGAAATCCAAACGATCGATCTGGGGCTTGGATGCTTTTGGGGCGCCGAACGGCTGTTCTGGCAATTGGGTCGCGGCGTGTGGGTGACGGCTGTTGGTTACGCAGGCGGCTTCACGCCGAATCCAACCTATGAGGAAGTCTGCACCGGAAGAACCGGGCACACCGAGATCGTTCGCGTCGCGTTCGACGCCGGCGTGCTGCCGATCGAGACGCTGCTGAAAACGTTCTGGGAGGCGCACGATCCGACGCAAGGCTTTCGTCAGGGCAACGATGTCGGCACGCAGTATCGATCGGCGATCTTTACGCACGAGTCGTCGCATCTTGCCGCGGCGGAAGCGGCGCGCGCGCGTTACCAGACCCTTTTGACTGAGCGCGGCTTCGGACCGATCACGACCGAAATCCGTCCGGCGCCCCCGTTCTACTTGGCGGAAGACTACCACCAGCAATATCTGGCCAAGGTTCCGCACGGCTATTGCGGCTTGTCGGGCACCGGCGTCGCATGTCCAATTGCCGGAAGCGGTCCCGCGGCGGCGACGTAAGTCACGCGTTGAGGATCTAATTGGCGCCGCTGGCCGCGCGTAGCCGCCGCAGGTGCGGCTTCAAGGCGGCGCCGGCGTAGACCGACGAGAGCTTCGGCAGCGGCGTCGACTTCAAAGACTTTGCAAAGACATCCGGCTTGATGCCGTCGGAGCCGCTTTCAAGAACAGCCGTGCACTCCGACGGAAGTTGCGCCAGCGTCAGCGCCGGCTTCGGCGGCGGAGGCTTGTAGCCGGGCGGCTTGGGCGGCGGCGGCGTCTTCGGCGGCGCAAGCCGCGCCAACCACTCGTCGACCTCCTTGGCGCACCCATCGTCGCCGGTCGGCGGCGCCTGCGGCTTGCAGCCCGCAAATCCCGGCGGGCATCCAATTCGGATGTGGAAATGATAATAATGGCCGCCGATCGGCCGCACCTTGCCGAGCCACTTGCGATCCTTCCCGGCTGCTTGACACAGCGCCTTCTTGATCGCGGGATGCACGAGCACGCGCTCGACCTGCGGGTACGACGCGGCGCGTTTGATGAGCTTGACGTGAGTGTCGGAGAAGACCGCGGGATTGACCGCGAGGTCGGTCTTGTCGAGCATCGACGTCGCCGACATTTCTTCGCGCTCTTTGCTTGAAAGCCGTCGCTTGGGCATCGGCGTGAACCAGACATCGGCGTCGAGGCCGACCTGATGGCTCGCATGTCCGGTCAGCATGGGGCCGCCCCGCGGCTGAGAAATGTCGCCGACAAGCAGTCCGGGCCACGCATCGTACTTCTGTGCGTCGCCAGCAAGACGCTGCACGAGTTTGACGAGGTCGGGATGGCCCCAGTTTCGGTTTCGTGACAGGCGCATCGCTTGCCAAGCCGGTCCATCGACCGGCAGCGCAACGCCGCCCGACAGACAGCCGCGGGCATAGGCGCCGATGGCGCGCGACGCCAACGGCGCCGGCGCTTTGGCGGCGCCGAACATCAGCTTCGCTGCGACGGGTTCCGGCTTCGGCTCGCCGACGACGGGCTTGGCGGCCGGAGCATTCGCCTCGGGCGTCGCCGAAAGAGCGGCGACAGGTTTCGGCGCGGTTGGAAACGCCATCGGCGGCGGCGGCGCGACGCTGGCGCCGGCGGGTTCAACCGGCGGGCTCGCGGCGGCATCGGTCACGACGGCGCCGGCGCCTGCAAGCGGCGTTGCGTTCGCGGCAGGAGGGGTCGCCGATGCGCCGGGACCGCTCTCTTCGTCGACGCCGGAAAATGTCAAATCATGCGCCGCAGGGACAAAGCTCGGCAGCGCTGCGGCGCCCGCGTTGATGGGCGGCGGCTCAACGCGCGCGCTCGGCGGCTTTGTCGCGGGCGTTGTCTCGGACTTGGACTGTTGCGCCAGGAGCGGTTCGATAAACCGTCCGGCCGCTGGAAACACGGCGTCGGGGCGCGACGCCGCGACGCCGGCAGCGGCCAGCGTTGTCAGCAGCACGAACAGACGGACTGGTCGCATTCTCGTCCCTTGGTCGCCAAAGTCGAATAAGTGTAACGCATTCTCGCGCGAAATTCCGACCCCCTTTGACCGAGGAACGCGCGGCAGTTGCGCGGACCGCGCAATGGCGCCACAGCGTCAAGCGGGCTGGCAATCTGGGCGCCTATAAGGCTGCAATCAAACGACTTCTTCGGTTCGTCGAGTATGCAGCTTGGGTTGACAGCGCTATCTGTAGCCGATGTCGCACGAAAAACAGGTCGAGCATTTGCACAGCGGCCCCCTGGAATCTCAAACGCGCCTCGTGCTCGCTCACGGCGCGGGGGCCGGGATGGACTCGCCGTTTCTCAATGCGATCTGCGAAGGGCTCGCGGATCGCGGCGTCGCCGTGACGCGTTTCGAATTCGCCTACATGGCGGCGCGACGCAGCGGCGGCTCACGGCGTCCTCCACCCAGAGCCGAGGCGCTGGCGTCGGAGTACCTCCATCATATCGGTCAGCTCGCCGCAATCCAATCGCCGCGGCAAAGACTCATCATCGGCGGCAAGTCGCTCGGCGGGCGCGTCGCCAGCATGATCGCCGATAAGGCATTTTGCGATGGGGCCGTCCAGGCCCTCGTGTGCCTCGGATATCCCTTCCACCCGCCGAAAAAGCCGGACCGTTTGCGCACAGCGCATCTGGAATCGCTGCAATGCCCGGCGCTCATCGTGCAGGGCGAGCGCGACCCATTCGGCAACTGCGCGGAAATTTCGCAACTGAATCTATCATCCAGCATCTCGCTGCATTGGGCCCGCGACGGCGATCACGACTTGGGCCCACGCAGCGCGTCAGGATTTACGCGCGCGGGCAATCTTGCCGCCGCGGCCGCCGCCATCGCAGCCTTTGCCGACCGTCTTCCGCCGTCGCGTTGACGGCGGATGACGAGGCGCCTACGGTGCCCGGCTGATCTCGCATTGCACTCATCCAACGCTGAAAAGACCGAAAGTTATGTCCTCTGCTCACGTCACGCCCGCACAGTCCGCCGCCACTCGCGACGCCCGCGCCTGGCCGTTCGAAGAAGCGCGTCGGCTCGTGCAACGGATTGAGCGGGCGCCGAGCAGCGCGGACAAGACGGTGTTGTTCGAGACGGGCTATGGACCGTCCGGCCTCCCGCACATCGGCACCTTCGGCGAAGTGGCGCGCACGACGATGGTCCGCCGCGCCTTTGAAACGCTCACCGAGGGCAAGATCAAAACGCGCCTCCTATGTTTCTCCGACGATATGGACGGCATGCGCAAGGTGCCGGAGAACGTACCCAATCAGGAGATGCTGCGCGAAAACCTTCACAAGCCTCTGACGCGCGTGCCCGATCCGTTCGGACAGTACGAAAGCTTCGGACATCACAACAACGCGATGCTGCGCCGGTTTCTCGACACGTTCGGTTTCGAATACGAGTTCGCCAGCGCGACCGACTACTACACATCCGGCAAATTGGACTCGATCCTGCTGCGCGCCGCCCAGCGCTACCAGAAGATCATGGACATCATGCTGCCGACGCTCGGCGAAGAGCGCCAAGCGACCTACAGCTGCTTCCTGCCGATCTCGCCAAAAAGCGGCCGCGTGCTTTATGTGCCGATGAAAGCCGTCGACGGGGCGCGCGGCACGATCACGTTCACGGACGAGGACGGTAGCGACGTAACGCTGCCGGTGACTGGCGGAAATGTGAAACTCCAGTGGAAGCCCGATTTCGGGGCCCGCTGGGCGGCCCTTGGCGTCGACTTCGAAATGTACGGCAAGGACCACATGTCGAATACCATCATCTATGATGGGATTTGCAAGGCGTTGGGCGGGACGCCGCCCGAGCACTTCGTCTACGAACTCTTCCTCGACGAGAACGGCGAAAAGATTTCAAAGTCGAAGGGCAACGGGCTCACGATTGACGAATGGCTCACCTACGCCTCGCCGGAAAGCCTCGCGCTCTACATGTTCCAGAAGCCAAAGAGCGCAAAGAAGCTGCACTTCGACGTGATCCCGCGCGCTGTCGACGACTATCTCGCGTTACTGTCCGCCTACGGCAGGCAGGATGCGAAAACGCAGCTCGATAACCCCGTCTGGCATATCCATTCCGGCAATCCGCCCGCCGGCGACACGCCGGTGACATTCGCGCTGCTGAAGAATCTGGTCGCCGCCTCGAACGCGCAGGACAAGGCGGTGCTTTGGGGCTACATCCGCCGCCACATGGCGGACGCGACGCCCGAGCGTTACCCTTTGCTCGATCAGCTTGCGGGCTACGCGATCCGCTACTATCGCGACTTCGATTTGCCGAAGAAATCGTATCGCGCGCCTGACGCGGAGGAGCGCGACGCCCTACAGAAGCTTTCCGCCGCCCTTGCCAACGCTCCCAAAGGCGCGAACGCTGACGAGTTGCAAACGATCGTCTACGACGTCGGCCGGTCGGTCCCGCGCTATCAGGATTTCGAGGCCAAGGGCGCGACGCCGGATCGGCCTGGCGTTTCGCGGGCCTGGTTCAAGACGATCTACGAAATCCTGCTTGGCGAGAGTGAAGGCCCGCGCTTCGGCTCGTTCATCGCGCTCTACGGCGTTGAAGAAACGCGCGCGCTCATCGCCAAGGCCTTGGCCGGCCACCTCGCCGCGGCCTGACGCCAACCGTTATTCTGCGGCGCTGCGGCCGGCCGATCGCGCACCGGCAAGATCGATGCGCCAAATCCGCTCGATGATGCGGATCAACTTTTCTTCGCGCGCCTCGACCTCGGTTCTCCGCCATTCGACGGCCGACAGGACGTCCCGCGTGATCGGCAACAACGGCGCCGTCTTTGTCGCTTCTTCATAAATGCGCTTTTTTGCGGCCCACGTCGCGTTACGCGCCTTGTCGTTCTGAGACTGCGTGATCAACGCCAGATTGCCGAGACTGGCGACGCATTGGCCGCGCTCCTCCGGCGTCGGATACCAGCGACGCCATTCGCTCGTCGCCGACGGGCGTTGCGGCAGGACATGCTCGATGGTGTAGGCTTCGGGCGCGACGTCGGCCATTTGCCCGCTCATCTCGTCGCTCAAGCGAAGCAGCAACAATTTGCAGGCCTTGGGGTTGCGCGTGTGAATGTCTTTGAGGTGGAAACCGATCGATCGGGTCTCTTCCCGGGTCAGCTGAAATCCGGGATGCGCAGGGCTCAAGGCCTCGCCGCTGCGAAGCGCCGCCACCAGATCGGCGAACCGGCGCACGCGCTTTCCGCCGCCGGCGCACAACAGACGCATCAGATGGGCAAACCGGTCGATTTCGCTGATCAGCATTAGCGCCCGATCCGGCTCGTCGCGCCATGATTTGAGCGCGAGCATGGCGGCCGGCGCCCAGTCGCCGTCGGCCAACCGATTGAGATAGAACAGCCGTCGCGCGATTTCCGGCGGCAGAGCGCCGTCGCCGCCGCGTCGGATCTGCGCATAGGAGTCGGACAGCGGCAGAAACACGGTTTTCAGAAAAGCTTCGGCGCCGCCCGCCGATTGCATGACGGCCCTGACGCCCGACACGATCTGCGGCCGAGAAAAGCCGTAGATCGTTCGGATGTGAGCGAAAAAGGCCTCGAAGTCGGCGCCGAGGTTCGCGCTCGCCTGATCCCAGAGCTGCGCCGCTTGCTCGACCTGCGATGCGGGCAGTCGGCTCAAGACGTCGGCCTTCAAGATTTCGTTGCGCTGGAGCCGCCGCCCGCGCTCGTTCAAAACGACGAAAAGGCGGTAGGCGCGATCAATGTCGTTGCTCAGAATCACGACGACGTGACACTGATCGGCGACATAGGAGAACAGATTGGCGCGAGCCGACGGCGAAAGATCGCCGGCAAGGCGCCGCAAGGCGTTGCGCGCGCCAAGAAGTGCAACCTCGCTTTGCGAGAGACTTTCCGGTTCGGAATCGATCGACGTGCTGCCCGGCTGGAGCACCGAGGTTTCGAAGAAACGCCGGTCGCTGTTCGTCAATTGCAGGCGGAAGCGTTCGGTCCTGAAAAATCTGGCGCCCTGTTGCGCGGTTGCGAAGCCTTGCGTGCGTCGCGCGATCGCGCCTTTGGCGTTCGGCTCAAGATCGCGCAGAACGGCGAACAAGGTCATCAACGTCACGAGTCGCTGCTGTCCATCGACGACATCGAACTCGCGAACTGCCGATTTCGCGCCGAGCCATGGGGTCTCGCCGCCGGGAGCGGTCATCAGCAGGATCGTGCCGAGAAAGTAGCCGGAATCGTCGTCTTCGACGCGATCGAGAGACATGTCCTCGATCAAATCGTCGTAGAGCTGTTCCGCCAGTTCGCCATTCCAGGAATAGGGCCGCTGATAAATCGGGACATTCAACAGATACGGGCTGGAAAAGAGTTCGGCGATGGTCAATGACGCGGTTTGCAACACGAAATAAGGGGCTCCCCATTCAGACGCGCTATCCGTAATCCAACCGGCAGGCGATGGCGCGTCACTGCAAAGATAGCATGCTGCGAAGCGTCCCAGTGTTCAAATTTCTCAATGTGAGCTTTTCTCGCATAGTGTGCAGCAGATATGCGGCCCATAGAGTCTTTACGCATCGGACGGGCGGCGGATCCGGCCTAGGAAAGTTTGAAACACAAGGTCTTCGCAATGCGAGATGACGGCGGCCGTGAAACCGCAGCGCAGACGGTCTACAAGATCGTCGCCAAGGCCGAATGGGCTCTGGCCTGCGACTCCGGCTCCTTCAGCGGGTCGTCGGACGATGTCCGCGACGGCTTCGTGCACCTTTCGACCGCAGATCAGTTGCCCGGAACGCTCGCCCGGCATTTTCGCGGCCGGCGCGACCTAGTTCTCGTCGCTTTGAGGGCGGCGGCGCTTGGCGATGCGCTTCGATGGGAGCCGTCTCGAAACGACAGGTTGTTTCCGCACCTCTACGCCGCCTTGCCAACAGCGTTGGCGCTCTGGGTCAAGCCTCTCTCGCTCGGCGCCGACGGCGCGCCAATTCTCGATCCGGAGGGGCTTGGGTGTTGAGCGGGTTGTATCATCTCATCCGACCCGCGTTATTCGCGCTCGATCCTGAAGACGCGCATGAGGCGACGCTGCGCGCCCTCGAAGCGGGGCTCTATCCGCGCCCGTTCGGCTCCGACGATCAACGGCTCGCCAGTCGCGTCATGGGGCTGGATTTTCCAAACCCGGTCGGCATCGCCGCCGGCTACGACAAGGATGGCCGCGTGCCCGACGCCGTGCTTGGTCTTGGATGCGGCTTCGCCGAAATTGGAACCGTGACGCCGAAGCCGCAAACGGGCAATCCGAAGCCGCGCGTGTTCCGCCTCGTCGCCGACGACGCGCTTATCAATCGGCTCGGCTTCAATAACGGCGGCCACGACGCCGCGCTGGCGAGGCTCAAAGCCCGTGCGGGTCGCGGCGGCGTCGTCGGCGTCAACATCGGCGCAAACAAGGACAGTTCCGACCGGGCGTCCGACTACGTGAAGGGCGTCGAAGCGTTCAACGCCGTGGCCAGCTACTTCACCGTCAACATCTCCTCGCCCAACACGCCGGGTTTGCGCGATCTCCAGGCGCCAGCCGCGCTCGACGAATTGCTCTCCCGCGTGATGGCCGCACGCGAAAGCCTTGTCGCAAAAGGCGAGGCGCGGCGGCCGATCGTCGTCAAGATTGCGCCCGACATCGCGGAGGACGACGTAACGCCGATTTGTGCGCGCCTTGTCGCCCATAACGTCGACGCGATCGCCGTCTCCAACACGACGCTGGCGCGCAGCGATTTGAGAGACTCAAAAGCGAACGAAGCCGGCGGACTTTCGGGCCGTCCCGCTTTCAACCTCTCGACGGCGATGCTGGCGCGCGTCTGGCAGGCGACAGACGGCAGAATTCCGATGATCGGCATCGGCGGCGTCGATAGTCCTGAGGCGGCGCTAGCGAAAATCGAAGCCGGCGCCAGTCTGATCCAGCTTTATACCGGGCTCATCTATCAGGGGCCGGGATTGATCGGCCGCATCAAGGAACACCTGGCCGCGACGCTTCACCGCGAAGGCTTCGACGCCATCGCTCCGCTCATCGGACGCAGGGCTTCCGAATGGACGGCCAAGCCCCTGGCCTAATCCGTCTTGCTGGCCGAGTTGTCGCCCGACTTCAATAGCCGGATTAGCAGCCAGACCGGCACGACGATCATCGCGCCCAGCGCCAGATACTCTAGGATCCACTCAACCGCGCCGAAGCCTAGGTCATAGACGAACCGTGCGAAGCCATCGAGCACTTGAAAGAAATTGCGCGGCGTGACGCCGAAGATCGACAACACCACGCCGACCAGGATCGACAGGATCGCCAGCCGGATCACGACAGCAAGCGGATGACCCCCGAGAAAATCGCGAAAATTCATGTCCGCTCCATCGACGTCCAATCTCCCGCGCAGCCGTTTATGGCCGAGCGCCGGTCGGCGCATAGCATAGTCATGCTTCGGGGCGCGAACCAACCGGGCGCCAATGGCGTAAATTAGCCAAATGGCGTCGGCGCGGCACAAAACAAAAGGACGATCGAGGACGCACGCGGGGCCGGACGCGGCGGACCGCGTGACCGAAAGCGCGGACCTCCCCGTCGTCATCGCCGATTGGTTTCGCCGCAAGGGCTGGACGCCGCGAGCGCATCAACTGGCGCTGCTCGCGGCGTCGCGCGCTCGGGACTCGACGCTGCTCATCGCGCCGACCGGCGCCGGCAAGACGCTCGCCGGATTTCTGCCGACCTTGGCGCGGTGCGCGGAGGGCAAACGCGCACGCGCCGGCGCGGGACTTCGCACGCTGTACGTGTCGCCGCTCAAAGCGCTGGCGGCGGACGTTCAGCGCAATCTCCTCGCCCCCATCGACGAGATGGGCCTCGCCGTCAAATGCGAGACGCGAAGCGGCGACACCAGCGTCGCGCGCCGCCAGCGGCAACGCACGCATCCACCCCACATCCTCCTGACTACTCCTGAGCAAGTCGCGCTGCTCCTCAGCCACCCGGACGCCGGATATCTGTTCGGCGATCTCGAGACCATCATCCTCGATGAGCTGCACGCCCTCGCCGACTCCAAGCGCGGCGATCTTTTTGCGCTTGACCTGGCGCGTTTGAGAACGATCGCTCCCGGCGCGATGACCATCGGACTCTCCGCGACCGTAGCGCGGCCGTCCGAGTTGCGGGCCTACATCTCCGCGCAATCGGATCCGGACGCGATGATCCGCCTGTCCGGACTTGTCGCCGTCGCCGGCGGCGCGAAGCCAGACATCAAAATCCTTGAGGCCGCCGACGAAATTCCGTGGTCGGGCCATACGGCGCGCTACGCGATGCGGGAGGTCTACGACGCCGTCCGCGCGCACCGCCTGACGCTGATCTTCGTCAACACGCGAATGCAGGCGGAATACGTGTTCCAGGAGTTGTGGCGCGGCAACGACGACGGCCTGCCGATCGGCCTGCATCATGGCTCGCTCGACGCCCGCCAGCGAAAGCGGGTCGAAGCCGCGATGGCGGCCAGCGAACTCCGCGCCGTCGTGGCCACCTCGACGCTCGATCTCGGCATTGACTGGGGCGACATCGACCTCGTCATCCACATCGGCGCCCCGAAGGGCGCAAGCCGGCTCCTGCAGCGCGTCGGCCGATCCAATCACCGCCTGGAAGACTCCTCCAAAGCCCTGCTCGTGCCGGGAAATCGCTTCGAAGTCCTCGAATGTCGCGCCGCGCAGCAGGCCGCCGAGGCGGGCGATCAGGACGCAAAACTGTCGCGATCGGGCGCGCTCGACGTGCTCGCGCAACACACCCTCGGCATGGCGTGCCATGCGCCGTTCAGGCCCGACGCCCTCTTCGCCGAGGCGCGATCGGCGCTCCCCTATGCATCGCTGACGCGACGACAATTCGACCGCACCGTCGATTTCGTTTCAACCGGCGGCTATGCCCTTCGCGCCTACGATCGCTTCGCCAAGCTCAAGCTGACCGAAGACCAACGTTTTCGCGTTGCCCATCCGCGCGTTGCGCAGCAGTACCGCTTGAACGTCGGCACGATTGTCGAGAGCCCGATGCTGAAGGTCCGCCTTGTCTCCGGAAGGAGCCGATCGAAGGCTCTCCAAGGTGGACGGGCGCTCGGCGAAGTCGATGAAACATTTATCGAGCAGCTGTCGCCCCGCGCCACGTTCGTGTTCGCCGGCGAGGTCCTGCGCTTCGAGGGTCTTCGCGAACACGAGGTTTACGTCACGCGAGCCGCGAGCCAGGATCCGATGATTCCGAGCTACGGCGGCGGACGCTTTCCGATGTCCACGCATCTCGCCAGGCGCGTTCGCGACATGCTCGCGGACAGCAACGCCTGGGCGGGCCTGCCCGGCCCGGTGTCGCACTGGCTCGAACTCCAGCGCGAACGTTCCGTCATTCCAGGGCCCGACGACGTCTTGATCGAGACTTTTCTCCGCAGCGGGCGCGGCTATCTCGTCGCCTATCCGTTCGAGGGCCGGCTTGCCCATCAGACGCTCGGCATGTTGCTGACGCGCCGCCTCGATCGCGCCGGCGCCGAGCCGCTGGGCTTCGTCGCCAACGACTACGCGCTGGCGATCTGGGGCCGCCGCGGCGTCTCGGAAATGATCGCGGATGGCCAGTTGACGCTGAGCCGGCTTTTTGAAGAAGACATGCTCGGCGACGACCTCGACGCATGGCTCGCCGAAAGCAGCTTGATGAAGCGCACCTTCCGGCACGCCGCCGTCATCGCCGGCCTGATTGAGCGGCGCCACCCAGGCAAAGAAAAGTCCGGCCGTCAGGTGACGATGTCGACCGACCTGATCTACGACGTGCTGCGCCGTCACGATCCCGGCCACATCTTGTTGGAAGCCGCCTGGGCCGACGCGGCGACAGGCCTGCTCGATATTGCGCGCCTCGGCGATTTTCTCGCCCGCATCAAGGGACGAATCAGCCATCAAGCATTGCAGCGCGTATCTCCGCTCGCCGTGCCTATCCTGCTTGAGATCGGCAAGGAACAGGTCTACGGCCAAGCGCAGGACGCTATACTTCGCGACGCCGCCGAAGTCTTGCTTCGCGAGGCCCTGGAGAACGATTGAAGATGGTCGGTCTGAAGCCCGAGCGGCTCGGCCTCAACGACTGCGCCGAACAGCCGATCGCGCTGTGCGGCAAGACGTTTCTGGCGCACAAAACAGGCGCGCTCTATTGGCCGGCTGAACGCGCGCTCATCATCGCCGACCTGCATCTGGAGAAAGGCTCGTCGTTCGCGACGCGCGGGCAAATGTTGCCGCCCTATGACACGCGCGAGACGCTGACCAACCTGGCGCACGCCATCGACGTCTACGAACCCGAAACGATCATCGCGCTCGGCGACAGCTTTCACGATGGCGCCGCCGCCGAACGGCTGAATTCGGCCGATCGCGAAACGCTCGCCATCTTGCAGGAAGATCGTGACTGGATCTGGATTACCGGCAATCACGATCCTGATCCGGATCGTCGGCTCGGCGGGCATGTCATGCCGCAGATCGCGGTCGAAGGCGTCACCTTTCGTCACGAACCGCAAGCCGGCGCCGTCACACACGAGATCGCTGCGCATCTCCACCCCGCCGCCCGGCTGGTGATGAACGGCGCTTCGCTCCGCCGCCCCTGCTTCGTCGGCAATGGCCGACGGCTGATCATTCCGGCCTTCGGCGCGTTTGCGGGCGGCCTCAATGTGCTCGACGAGGCGTTCGCGCCGCTGCTGGGCGCCGATGGTCTTCGCGTCTGGATGATCGGCCAGGAGGGACTTTACCCGATCGCCCCGCGGCTTTTGCGCGGCGATTGATGGCGGCGCGGATTACGCTTCGCGTCGGAATGCGAGCGCCGCCGCGAGCCCGGCCGAAACAGCGATGAGAACGGTCGCCAGACCGTAGATGATGGGACGGTTGAGCGCGCTGTCATGCAGAAACCGCTCGACGCCGGCGCGCTGCAGCGTGACCCCACTCTTGAACTGACCGAGTAACGCGCCTTCCCGAAACAGGAAAACGCGCGTCGAGAGGCCGCCGACCGGGACGTTCGGCGGAACCGGCATCGTCGCGCGGAACAGGCTTCGGCCTACGAACGCCACACCGTAGTCCGATCGAATATAGAGCCCGTCGCGCTGCTTGAGCCGGATGACGGCGTTGCGGAAGTCCGACAGCCCCTGCGAATCTGATCTCTCGGCGCGCCCCAGCGCCGCGGGAATCATGCGGATTTGTTCAAAGCCTATCTCGTTCTCAGTCAGCACGTCGGCCTCGGCGATGTCGTAGATCGGCCGCGTCGACGAGATGGCGTAGTAGCTCGGCAGCGAGGCGAAACGCACCGCCTCGGTGTTGATCCACAATCCGCCGACCCTGGAGCGGCGCCTGACCTCGACCGGCGCCGGCACGCCCTCGACGATCACGACAACATCATACGTCCCGGCTTCGGGGCTCGGCTGGCGGCTATTCTCGACCGTGCCGAAGACGACGATTTCCGCGCCGACAAAGTCCGCTTCGATCGACACGTTGCGCGCGGATACGTCGGCCTCGATCGTCTCCGGCGGCTGCTGGCCCTGCGCGTGAGCGCATTCGAATGACGCCAGCATTGCCGCCAGCACGAGCCGCATCCGCAGCGATGTCGACCGCCTACGCACTAGGACGCTCCGCTCGCTGCGCCGAAGTTGAAGAGTTCGGCGGGCGTCGTCACCAGATCGACGGACATCCGCGCGGCCACCACGAGCACCAGCGCCGCCAGCAGAAAGCGCAGTTGTTCGCCGCGCAAATCCCTGCCCGCTCCGGCGCCGATTTGCGTGCCGATGACGCCGCCGACAATCAAAAGGGCGGCAAGAACGATGTCGACGCTCTTGTTCTGCAGGGCGTGCAGGATGGTCGCCAGAGCTGCGACGAACACGATCTGGAATTGCGATGTTCCGACAACGACGCTGGTCGGCATACGCAGCAGATAGATCATCGCCGGCACGATGACGAACCCGCCGCCGACGCCCATCACGCTCGCGAGAAACCCGACGAACATGCCGATGATCGCCGGCGGAATGACGCTGATGTAAAGTTTTGATCGATGGAAGCGAATCTTGAAGGGCAGGCCTTCGATAGCGCTGTGCTGCCCGACGCGGCGCCGGGGCGCGCCGCCCGCCTTGCGGCTTTCCCGCCAAGACCGCACGCTTTCGATCATCATCAGCGTGCCGACCGAGCCAAGGAATGTCACGTAGCTCAACGACACGACGACGTCGAAGACGCCTGCGCGGCGCAACATCCGCACCGTCTCCACGCCGATCGCCGTGCCGATGACGCCGCCGGCCAACAGCACCAGCCCCATGCGAACGTCGACTTTGTCGCGCTGATACTGCGTGACGGCGCCGGAAACCGACGTCGCCACGATATGCGCGGCGCTTGTGCCGACGGCCACTGCGGGCGGAATGCCGAGGAAGATCATCAGCGGCGTCATCAGAAAGCCGCCGCCGACCCCGAACAGCCCGGACAACATGCCCACGACCGCGCCAAGCGCCAGGAACAGGGGAATGGAAACCGGCATTTCGGCGATGGGCAAATAAACGGACATCGCGCGGCCGGGCCCTATCACGCTCAAAGCCCGCGCGACATCCGCGCCGGCAAGGCCATGGGACACCAACTCGCGGCGCATCTCAACCGGTCAGATCAAACCGGCCATTGAGGCGGCGGCAGATCAGCCGCTGACGCCGTTTTGCGGGTTCTTCTTCCAGGCTTCCGAGGCCGTGCGCGCGTCGTTTATCAGAGCGTCCGCCTGCTTGGCGCGCCACGACTTGATCATCGCCTCCGCCGCGTCGACATCGACCTGCGTCAGCTTGCCCTTGAGGATGTCGCGGCGGCGAACAGCTTCGCCGTCGCCTTCGCGCGAGGCGATCGCAAGCCACTTGTAAGCCTGTCTCATGTCTTGCTCGACGCCAAGACCGTTTTCGAAAAGGACGGCGAGGTTGAATTGGCTGTCGGCAAGGCCGCGCTCGGCAGCCTCTGTAAACCAGCGGCTGGCCGAGGCATAGTCCGGCGACGCGCCGTTCTGATTGGCGCTCATCACGGCCAGATTGTGCATGGCTTTGATGTTGCCTGCCGTGGCGGCCTTTTCGTACCACTCCATCGCGCGCGCCGGATCGACTTTGAGTCCCAGGCCGCGCTCATAGAGCGTGCCGAGGCGATATTGCGCCTGCGCGAAGCCTTTATCGGCCGCGCGCTGGTACCATTTCGCGGCGTCCTTGAAGTTCGGCGAATGGCCCTTGCCTTCCGCGAGGCGCGCGCCGACGTCGAATTCCGCCGATGGATCGCCGTTCGCCGCGGCGAGCCGAAGCGACAACGGGCCGACGGACGCGGGCGGCATGTCCATGGGCGAAGCGGTCGTCATGCCGCTCTTGAGCAGCGCCGACTCCGCCTTGCCGCCAAATCCCTTGCTTGACTCCTCAGGAACGAGCGCGGCAGGCGTCGGCATGGCGGCGCTCTGCGACGCTGCGGCGCTCCCGAGATGGGTCGACACGGCGGCCATTTGCTGGCGGCGCTGTGCGGTCTCGAATTCAGCCTTCGTCACGGATGCGTCGGTGTCGACGGTGACGCCCATCAGCGGCACGGACGTTTGGCCGACGATCACTTCGCCGGTTGAAATGTCGCTGCGGCGACCGGTGCGCCCGTCCGATCCTGCGGCGCCGTCGCCATCGGAGGCTGAGTTGGTCTGCGAGGTCGATCCCGAACCGTCGCCCAGTTGAGATGCAAGCGGCTTTGCAGACTGCTTGGAATTCGCGAAGGGCGCGTTGGCGCCGCCGTCAAGCGCATACCAAAGCCCGCCGAGCGCCGTCAGCGCGGCCAGGGCCATGACCAGAAGACGCGGCGCCGATGTCGGCCGGGCGGCGTCGCGGGCGGCGGGCGTGCCGGATTTCGGACCCGATTTCGAGCGCGCGGCGATCGCTCTGCCGGTTTCTGCAGCCGTCGCGGCCTCCGCCGACGAGCGCGCATCAGCGCCCTCCGCCGCATCGCCGGCGAGACGCATTTTGGCGCGGCGCGCTTCGGCGATATAGTCCTGGCGAATGCGCTCCGGCGAGCGCGACTCGGCCGTCGCAGCTTCGAAAGCGAAGGCTTGTGGCCCGATATCCGCTGGTTCTTTGTCGGAGCCGGCCGCGGATGCGGCGCTGGCCACAGCGGCCACGGCTTTGTCGAGCGCCTCCTTGGGCGTCGGCGCGACGCGCGGCGACGTCACATAGGGCTTGGAAGCGCGCGCCTCGCCGTCCGAAGGCGGCGCTTCGCGCGATGGTTCGCTGACGGAAGCATGCGGCCGTTGCGAGGACAGCGCCGCCTGCCCGGCGATAACCTGCTGCTGCGCCAACTCCATTGAATCCACGCGATCGAGCAGGCGGATCATCGCCTGCTGAAGCGTGTCGAGCAGCGCGATCGTGTTCTCTTCCCCGACGCGGCTCTCCGCCATCATGCGCTGGATCAGATGGCGCACGTCCTCGCCGTCAGACAATTGCGCCGGCGCAAACGACTGCTTAGCTTCCTCAACAGCGGCGCGAGCGACGGCGAGCAGCCCTGCTTCGTCCATGGCCGGCGCGGCCTCGGACTGCGGCGGACTCTCGGATGCGATGGCGACCTGATGCACCTCGGCAAGCCGGCCCGAAATGTCACTGAGATGGTGCTCGATGGCGTCGAGGCGCGTCAGCTGGGCGTTCGCCGCGTCGAGATGCGTCGCGAACTCGGAGATATGGGCTTCGATTTGCCGGATGCCCTCGACGTCGGCGTGCGTGGCGACGGAATCCGCCACGCGGGCCACGCTGTGCTCGACCGTTTCCAATCTCTGCCCGAGGGCGAAGAACGCCTGATCAGGGCGAATGTCGGCCAGCGAATCCTCGATGCGTTTGGCGATGTCGGCGAAGCGCGCCTCGAGCCACGCATGGTCAGCCGTTGGAACTTCGGCGTCGGCGACGGAAGGCGCGCACGCCGCCGGCGTATCGGCCGCCGGCTTCTCATAGAAATCCGAAAGAGCGTCGACGGTTTCGCGGTCCCACGATTGCGGGCTCTCGCTCGGCGGCGGCGACTCGATGACGTCGAACGTATCGACGCTCGCGCCACGGTTGCGCGGCAGCGCCTGCCCGCCTGCGGACCGCAACGCCAATGGCATGTCCTGCGCGACGGCGTCCGATACGTTCAAGCCTAGATCGGCGACGGCGGCAGTCGGCGCCGCAGGTTGACCGACCGCCGCGGGACCCACATGAGCGACAACGGAGAACGCGTCGTTGACCGCCCCGTCGCCGCGCCCGCGGCACGTATCCGCAATGCGTTCGGCGAGTTCGCTCATGCCGCATTCGATGCGTTCGAACGCCGGCCCGAACGCCTCGGGCACGCGGCTGCGCATCGAGCTAGCTTCACGGCTCATCGCGGCGAGGCGGTCTTGCATCTGCTGCATTGTATCGGAGTGGCGACGATCGGCGTCGGAGAGCTGGTCAACGATGGTATAAAGCAGCGCTTTCAGGTCGCTGGTCTGGTCGGCGAGCGGATCGGCGGCGTCGGCCGTCAGGTCGACTTGGTCGCTCAGGTTCCACTCCGGCATTGCCATGGTCGGTCCTCAAGGCGCACGCGCGCGGCGCCCAACGGTACAGGTTGCTTGAGGCTTCGGATGCGGCGAGGGGGAGCGCCGAGAGCGTCTCCATCGCTGCATGAAGCAGATGCGGATCAAAGCCGGACGCGGCACGGTGAGGCTCAAAGGCGACTGTGGCGGGCGCCGGGTAAACGCCGAGTTAAGGACTGTCTCTCCCCGCGTAATTTTCGCGAAAACAAACACTTAGACGAATGTCCCGAAGCCGTTCGCGACTCGCGCCCCCGTCGGAGGGGCCGCATCGCCGGTGATTCGTCCGACCGCCGATTTCACGCTTCGCTGCCGCCATACTGGCCCCCTACTTTGAGTTGCAGCCGGCGTGCACCATGTATCGTCCGTCAGCTCGCGCGATGGAGGAGTATCGGCCATGACAAAGTCGTCTGCGATCGCCGCCTTGATCTGCCTCGCTGGCGCATCCGCCTTTTCCGCCATGGCGCAAACGCCCGATGACGGAAAAGGCCGCTATGCGCTTTCGCCCGTCGATGGCGGCGTTCTGAAACTTGACAAGGAGACGGGCGCCGTATCGCTCTGCGCGCGCAAGGGCGACGCGTGGACCTGCGAAGCCGTCAAGGACGTCGGTTCGCCGGGCGACGTCGCAAGGCTCGAGTCCGAGAACAAGGACCTGAAGGCGCGCGTCAAAGCCCTGGAAGACGACGTCGCCGCGACCGTCGCGCCTCTCGAGCCGCCCGCGCCCAAGGCGCAACTGCCGACGGAGGAAGAAGTCGACAAAGCGCTCGACTACGTCGAGAACATCTTCAAGAAGTTTCGCGATCGCATTCGCAAATATGAAGGCGATCCGCCGGCTCCCGGCGACGCCGCGCCGTCGGACTCCGGAAAAGGCTCCAAACAACTCTAGGCTTTGAGCACGTCGTGGCCGGACAGCCTACGAGTCGGCGCCGGTCGCGAAGTGCCGCGTCGCGCGCACCAGTTCGTGCACGATCCCGGGTTCCGTCATGGCATGGCCGGCGTCGGGCACGATGCGCAGTTCGGCCCCGGGCCAGACCTCATGCAGCTGCAGCGCGCTACGGACAGGCGTGACGACGTCATAGCGGCCGTGCACGATGACGCCTGGAAGTCCGCGCAGCCGCGGCGCGCCGTGCAACAGTTCGCCGTCGCGCGCGAAAAATCCGCCATTGACGAAATAGTGGGCTTCGATCCGCGCAAACGCCAGCGCGTAGTTGTCGGCGCCAAAGCGCGCGATGCGCTCCGGCTCCGGCAACAGCGATAGCGTTGCGCCCTCCCACGTGCTCCACGCCCGCGCCGCCTGCAGGCGCGCCGCAGCGTCGCCGCCCGTCAGCCGCTTGTGATACGCGGCGATCATATCGACGCGCTCGTTCTCGGGGATCGGTTTCTGAAAATCGGCGAAGGCTTCCGGGAACAGCCAACTGCATCCTTCTTGATAGAACCAGCGCAATTCGGCGCGAGTCAGAAGAAAAATGCCGCGAAGCACGAGCGCCGACACGCGATCGGGATGCGCCTGCGCGTAGGCCAACGAGAGTGTAGAGCCCCAGGAGCCGCCGAACAGTTGCCAGCGCTCGATGTTGAGCATCATCCTGATCCGCTCCATGTCGGCGATCAGGCGCTGCGTCGTATTTTCCGAAAGTTCGGCGTTTGGAACGGATCGCCCGCAACCCCGCTGGTCAAACAGGATAATGCGATAGCTGGTCGGATCGTGGTAGCGCCGCATGGCCGGGTTCGAGCCGCCGCCAGGCCCGCCATGCACGACGAGCGCCGGCTGACCCAATGGATTGCCGCATTCTTCAACGTGCAGCACATGGCCGTCGCCGACGTCGAGTCGATGTTCGCGATAGGGCTGGAGGACGGGATACAGCTCCAATCTGCCGCGCAGGGTCATTGGGGGAACTCGAAACCTGTCAAACGGCGTCGAACATTCCAGCCCGTCGGCTGGCCGCACAGTCTCGCGCCGCGCCGCACGTTCAACTGCGCGCGTGCTTCTTTAGCTGCAATCGCTGCATTTCGCGATCGTAAATGATCTCGCCCCCCGGCACGCGAATGTCGCGAACGATCTCCAACCCATGCCGGCTCGCCTCGGGACGCAGCGCGCTCCCCGCGATGGCCAACCCGGCAGAAGCGGGAATTCCGAGACTGCCGGCGATCAGGCTGGGAAGCGGGATCATTCCGGCTTCGCCCGCAAAAATCGCCAGCGCCGCGACGGCGAAGCCGCCGACAAGACCGAGCATGGCGCCGGTCAGCGTCAGCCGTTTCCACCAGATCGAGAGGATCAAGACGGGAAACAGGCTCGCGGCGGTCAGCGACAGCGCCCAGAGCACGAGTCGCAGCGGATCGGTCGGCGCCATCACCGTCAGTGACGCGCCGCTCAGCGCCGCGACGCCGACGAAAGCCCGCGTCAGCCAGACGCGATTGTCCCGCGACGCCGGCTCCCAGGACAACCCCTGCACGACGTCTTCGCCAAGCACGGATGCAAGCGACACGGCGGTGGCGCTGGCGGCGGCGAGCGCGGCGGCGAGCGCCCCCGCCATCATCAGGTAGCTGAACGCCATCGGCGCGCCGGCCGCGATCGGCGCGCCGAACAGGATGGCGTCGCGATGAAACTGCAATTGCGTGAAATCCAGCCGCGCCGCCGCCTGATCGAACGCAACGACGCCGTTGGCGGCCGCCACGTAGAGCCACTGAGGAAGAGGGCCGACGCGATCGCTCATCACCACGTCGAGGGCGAAGTCGCGCATGAACACGGCGACCGACGACAGCGTCAGCATGATGAAGCCCGCAAAAACGGTCGCCCATCCGAGCGATTTGCGCGCTTCATAAACTCCAGGCGCGCCGGCGACTCGCGGCAGCAGCCAGGGCGCGGCGGCGATGCCGGCTGCAATGGTCATCGTCCCAATGATGAAGGCCAGCGCGCCGACGGCCCCGAACGGCTGGACGTACGGTTTCGTGAGCGTTTGAAAGCCGTCGCCGGGCAGCCCGAACGCCAGCGGCCAGACGCTGACCAAAGGCAAACCTTGGCTCACTTCATTGCGCACCAACCCGCGGACCAGGGGACCGTTCGCCAACTGCGGCACCGGTAAACTGGTGACGATCACCGACACCAACGTTGCGATCGTCAGCAGCGCGAAAAGCATCGCAATCGACTGAGCGACCGCGACCCAGGTGAACGAGCGTTTCCCGCCCGGCGCGACGGCGATCGCAATGAAAGCGGCAAGCAGCAAGGTCAGGACATTCGGGTCGATATCGATCAGACGGCTGCCGACGGCCGCGCCGATGCGCAGTTCTGCGGCCAGCACCAAAAGCATGGCGACCGCGGAAGCGACTGCGGCGGCGATGCGCAGCGCCTTGCTGTCGAAGCGGCGACCGAGATAGCTCGGCAGCGTGTAGGCGCCGAACTTTCGATAGAACGGCGCCAGCGCTATCGCCATCACCACCATTCCGGTCACCGCGCCGAACATCAAGACAAGCGCGTCGAAGCCGGCAAAAAAGAACGCGCCGCAACCGGCGACGAGAAAGGTGCCGCCGAGCGTCGAAACGGCCAGCACGATTCCGGAGTAGGCGGCCGGCACGCGCCGACCGGCTGCAAAGAATCCGAGCGTATCCTGCGTCGCGGCGGCGACGCCGATCGCTGCATATATGACGAGCGGCGCGGCGAAAGCTGCGAACCGCAGCCAGGCGGCGTCAAACTGCAACTGCTCGAAAATGAGCGCGAGCAGAAAAACCGCCGCGAACAGCGCGGCGAAGATGCTGAAGTACGGCCCAAGCCGCGGATTGACGATGCGCGCGCGCGCCGTAAGAGCCATGCCTGCAGAACCTCAGTGGTCTTCGTGGGCGCCGTGCCAATGATCGATGGCGTTCTGACGATTGACGTAGCTCGCCACCGTCACCGCCGCGATGATGAAGAAGCCATGGGCGGCAAGAAAGTATCCGAGCGGAAACCCGAGGAAGCGGCTCGAGTTCAACTGTTCGGCATAGAGCGGCAGCACCACCACAATCGCGAGAAACGGCATCAGACTCGCCAACATCTGCCATTTGGTGTGACGCCAGTACGGTTTTCGTTCTTTTCGTTCAATCATCGCCGAAAATCCCCGTGATCCCGCGAGCGCGTGGGCCTCGCCCTTGGCCCTTGGCCGCAACATAGCATTGCAGTCCTTGCATGGTTACAAGTCTTCCCCGCCGGGGGCTGTAAATGCTGCGCGCCGAATCGGATAGCTGTACGTGGCGCCAAAATGGCGGCGGCGGCGGAAATGCCGATAAATTGCGCAGTCGCCGCGGGCCGAACGCAGACCCAACCAGGCCGCGGCTGCTGCCTTGGGCCGATGGGACAAAGCTAAGGATTGATCGAGATGAGCGTCATTCAAGAATTCAAAGATTTCGCCATGAAGGGCAACGTCGTGGATCTCGCCGTCGGCGTGATCATGGGCGCGGCGTTTGCTCCGATCGTGTCGACCCTGGTCGACAACATCATCATGCCGCCCGTTGGCTACCTGCTCGCTGGCGTCGATTTCTCGAATCTGGCGGCCGGCATCCCGACGCCGACCGAACCCGTGCTGATCAAGTATGGCCTCTTCCTTAATGCCGTGATCAAGTTCCTGATCACCGCCTTCGCCATCTTTTTGTTGGTCAAGGCGATGAACTCGATGAAGAAGCCGGCGGCGGCAGAGGCTCCGGCCCCGACACCGCCGTCAGAGGTCTATCTGAAAGAAATTCGCGACCTCCTCGCCAAGAAGTAAGCGGCGCGGATCGCGACGAAGAAAAACCCCGGCCGCCGCGCCGGGGTTTTTTACATCAAGAGCAGCGACCGCCGCCAAGCACGCAGAACTTGGCGCAGTTGGCGTGGCACAGTTTGACCGAGCCCCTGTCGAACATGCCGCCGTCCGCCTCAGCCGCGTCGATGAGCGTTCGGCCCATCTCGAAGGCGGGGTCATACGGCAACAGCGTACACGGCAGCACCACCGGCGCATCGGCGCCGCGCCGTTTCACGACCATTCGCGAATTCGCGCACATCAGCGACCGCGGATCGAGTTTCAAGATACTCCAGCAGGACGTCGTGATTTCGGGACCGTCGTAGCCCGGCTCCATTTCCGGCAAGAGCATCAACTGGCGACGGTCGTTCACATCGATCGGCCAGCGCCGCTCTGCGATCAGCCGCGCGTATCCCACGCGCGACGTCGCCTCATCCTCGTTCCAGCATGTTCGCCCGGCGATGGCGACGGAAAATCCGTTCTCGCTCAGCCAATCGAGGCCCTCGATCGCCTTCTCGAAGGTTCCCGAACCGCGTTCGACCTCGTGTAACGCTGGAGTGAAATGGTCCAGGCTGACGCGCACCGTCAGCGAAGCGGCGAAGCGCGCACGCATATCCAGCAATCGCGACTTGACGCCAGGCCGCAACATCGGCGTCATCGCGTTCGTCAGCACCAGCGCTTGGAATCCGCGTACGAGCGCCGCTTCAAGAATGTCCGGAAACGCGGCGTTGAGAAACGGTTCGCCGCCCGTGAAGCCGATCTCCCGCGTTCCCAGCCGCATCGCTTCGTCCAAGTACGGCGTCGTCTCGGCGAGGTCGATGTAGGCGAGCCGATCGTTCGTCGGGCTCGATTCGATGTAGCAGTTCCGGCACGTGATGTTGCACAACGTGCCGGTGTTGATCCAAAGCGTCTCCAGCCGGTCGAACGGCACGCTGGCGCGCGCGTCGCCCTTCGCCGTCCAATCGGGATCGTCGAATTTGCGGCGCGGCGCCGCGACGGCGTCAGGGGGTGCGACCGACACGTTTGGTCCTTCTATCCGCGCGGCGCGCTTTGCCGGGCGCGGCGGCCATGCTACACGCCTCGCGGATGCGGGCGTAGTTCAATGGTAGAACGGCAGCTTCCCAAGCTGCATACGAGGGTTCGATTCCCTTCGCCCGCTCCACTCTCTCTTGCGCTTGGCGACTCTCCTTCGTCGAGCCGGCCGCCAAGCGTGGAAGCCGCAGCCTCAACAACACCCGCCGCCATCGTAGAAGTACGTCGACGGCGAGACGAAGATGTCGTCGCGCCCAAGCCGGCCGAGCGCGCCAGCCGTCTTGTCGCAGACGGCCAACGGCTGGTTCTGCGCCAGCGTGTGGCCTTTGCCGTCGTTGTAAAATGCCTCGTCGCCGTAGAAGATCGCCGTCCGGCCGGTGAAGACGCAGGGGCCGTCCGTCGGCATCGGGTCCTTGATCGCGCAAATTTCCACGCTCTCGATCGGTATTAGCGCGTCCGTCGCATAGTGGCGAGGCGACAGGAGCCGGTAGGGGCGTTTCGCGCGCACCTCGATCGTTCCGAACCCGAGGTCCGTCAGCCGCTTGACGTAGTCGGCGAGCGGAATGGCGCCGGTCAGACACATGGCCCGAAGCCGTTCGTCGTTCTTGAGGTTGTCGGGCATCGCAACGTCGCAGACGGGATCGGACAGTATCAGCCGTCCGCGCGGCTTCAAGACGCGATACATTTCCGAGAGCGCCTGCTTCAGATCCTCGTCATGGAAAATATTGAAGAGGCAGTTCTGGGCGGCGACGTCGATCGAATTGCTCGCAATCGGCAGCGCCAGCGCGTCGCCCCGGCGCAGATCGACGAAGTCCGAGTTGAACCATTCATTCGCCGCTTCGGCTTCATCCAGATTGCGCCGGCACGCCGTCATCATCTCGTCAACGACGTCGAGGCCGATCACCGCGCCAGGCCGGCGGCTGAAGTAGGCGAACTGCAGCACTTCCATGCCGCCGCCGACGCCGACGTAGAGCACCGTCGGGCTGCCGACGAGATCGCGCGGATTGACCGTCGATCCGCAACCGTAGTTCATGTCCAGCATGGCTTGCGGGATCTTCAGATCGGGCAGCTGCCAGACGGGCGTCGTCGTGCAACAAAGACCCTTGTCGGGGTTCAGCGCGGCCTCGCGATAAACGTCCCGCGTCGTGTTGTGATACATGCCCTACTCCTGCGAAGCCCGCGGCGGCAGGCATCATTGTCGGCGCCCATGACAGCGGCAAGAGAAATCTCCGGCGCGCAAGGGAAGCGGCGCCGCTCCTCGTCGGAAACCCTACGATTGCCGCCGCCGGCTCGTTACAGAGCCGCGATGGGGCGTCTTCTCCCAGTAGTAGGGGCGCGCAATCAGGTCAAAGACGGCGCGGTAGGCGGCGATGGAAATCGCCAGCCAATAGAGCGGATGCCATAACGCGGATAGCGCCAGCGACCCGCCGCTCCGGCGCAGCGCCGCAAGCGCCGGCAGCGCGACGCCCGTCACATAGCCGCTCATCAAGACCACCATCGCCGTCGTCCAAATGACGCCTTCGCCCATGAATACCGGCTCGCCGCTGAGCGCACCGACGATCAGCGCCACGTAGAACCACGGATGGACGAGCGCTGACAGCATCATCGCTCCGAACGTCAGTTGCATGCCGAGAAAGCCCCACCCGCCGATTTCGCGCATCAACAAGCCGGGGTGACGCATGTGAACGAGATACGTCTGCATCCAGCCCTTGATCCAGCGCGTGCGCTGACCGAGCCAGACCTTCCATATCGTCGGCGCCTCTTCCCACGTCGTCGACTCGATCATCTCGACGCTGCAGCCAAGTCGCGCGAAGCGCAGGCCAAGGTCGGCGTCCTCGGTCAGATTGTACGGGTCCCAGGCGCCGGCTTCGACGAGGCGGCTGCGGCGAAAATGATTGGACGTGCCGCTGAGCGGCAGCGGAAATCCGAGGCGCTGGAGCGCCGGCAGGATGCCCTCGAATAGCGCGGCATATTCGATCGTGAACTGCCGCGCGATCGGCATTGCGTAGCAAACGCACCAACTGCCCGCCTTCCGCGATCCTCGCTGATTTGCGACTCTGTCGGAATGACAGACAACGGCGACCGCTACGCTCTCTCGGCATTGCGCAATAAGCGCGGCTCTCTTGCTGGCGAGATCGTCCAGCTAGAAAGAAAGCTTCGACATTGCCGGGAAGCGATCAAACACGTTGACGCCACGCTGAGGCTGTTAGACCCGTCTGGCGATCCCACAGCGCTTCCAAAGAAGCGGCCGCCACAACGTATCAAGCTGTTCCGGCAAGGCGAGTTAGGCCGCCACATCCGAGACGCGCTTAGGACGGCCAACGGCGCGCCCGTGCTAACAGCAGACATCGTGACTTATCTGCTCAAGGTCGGAGGGCATGGGGAGGATGCGAGGGCGGCGATGGCGCCTAGGGTGCGAGGCAATCTCGCGTATCTGGAAAGGCGTGAAGTCGTGCGGAAGACGCAACGCGGCTCGCTGATACAGTGGGCGCTGGTCTAGCAAATTAAGACGCTGGCCGAAGTTCAGCCAGCGTCCCTGCTTCAAGCTGAGCGCTTGAAGCGCCTCAACGCCTCTTCGCGGCTGCCCTTGTGTGTGCTCATTCAGCGTTTCGCTGATGCGCCCGATATTCACGTCGAAATGCGCGGCGATTCGACTTTGGATTTCGCCGCTCCAACTCATAATCCACACGTTTACAGCATCGTCAAAAGTGAGCCTATGACTAGGCCTTCCAATGCGTTTCATGCGCTACCCTTTCGCGGGTAGCCGGTAAGAGCTTGACAGAGTCACTGGTTTGAATCATCGTCGCGCCTGTGTCACGCATTCCGCCCTTACCGGCGGTTTCCAATCAGCCCCGCGCACGTGCAACCGTGTGCGGGGTTCGCTTTTTGCGCCGACGAATCAGCGCCCGAATAGCATTCCGGGAGCGACAATTTGAGTCAAGTTGTTGATTTGACTCGACGACTTACCGGGTGTTCTCGAATCATACCATCTGTAAAGCGCTGCGCATTTTTTTGCGCGGATCACCGCTGCCAATACCCCTTCCACTGTCTCGACACCGGATGCGCCATCGCTAGGCCAATCGCCTTGTGCGTGACGGCGCCGTTGCTCTGCATCCGGTGATCTTCGAGCCAAGCTGCATGGTTCGCATAGGCGTGCAGGTGGCGCGGCGAGACGTGATGATGCTGGCCTTCGACCATTTTCCGCAGACGGGAAAAATAGCTCTCGGCTTGGTTCGTGCAGATGCCGTTCAGGCTGTAGGCCTCGCTGTGGTTGATGCGCAGCGTCGGGAACAGCGCGTGCAGCGCATCCCAATGCGAGGCTTCATCGGCATGAACTTCGGCCGAATGTTTGACGTGACGGCTCACCAGCTTCACGCCGTCCGACTCCTGCTTGGTGACGAACGATAACGTCCGGCCCTTGCGCTGGCGGATGGCGACGACGACGCGACGTTTGCCGGTCTGGTGCTCGGACAGGCGGCGATCAACGCGATCGTCCTTCAAGTTGGCCGGACGGATATGGCCGCCGAAGTAAGCGCCGTCGACTTCGACCGTCCCGTCGAGCTTGTGGCCGGCCGTTTCCGCCGCCATCGCTTCGCGAAGCTTGTGCGCCAAAACGAACGCCGTCTTGTGCTGGACGTCTAGATCGCGGGAAAGCTGCATCGCAGATACGCCTTTCGCAGCATTGGCGACGATGACGACGGCCGCCAGCATGTCCGTGAAGCTCAACTTCCGTGACGCGAAGATCGTGCCTGACGTGACCGAGAACTGATGCTGACACGCCTTGCATTTGAACTTGCGGCGCGTCGCAATCTCATAGGCTTGGTCATGGTCGCAGCGCGGGCAGACCGGAGCGCCGTTGGTGTCTTCCCAGCGGAGCTTGCGGAACAGGCTGTAAGCCGCTTCTTCGCCGCCCTGATAGACGTCCTTGAGGGCGATCGTCCGGGCCGCTGCTGTCAGTTTGAATTGGGTAGCCATGTCATCACCTGCGATACCTATGTATCGTATATGATGGCATTATGTATCGTTGTCAATAGCAAAAGCATCGTATATGATGACAATAGTCACATAGGAGATGCAACTTGCCAGAGAAGACAGACTGGGAGGCTAAGGTTCAGGGCCTCATTAAATCGGAACTGAAAAAGCGGGGTGTGACCTACGCCCAGCTCGTTGAAAAGCTGGCAGATGTCGGCGTTTCGGAGACTGAGCCGAACATTCGTAACAAACTCGCGAGAGGGAAATTTACGGCAGCGTTCTTGATCCAATGCTGCGCGGCGATCGGGTGCCAAATTCTCAGGCTGGATGACTAAGCGTCATCGTCAGGAAGGGGAATGATATCCCGTACAGCAGTAATCCTATACGCGACGGGCTTGCCGTTAAGTCTTTCAGTGTAGCAGTCTACAAAAAATCCTTTTTTGTAGACGTTCTTTTCGTCCTCTCTGATTTCGCTCTCTACCCGTTCGCGAGCCAAGTCGGTTTCAAATGTGATCCCTAAAGGCTTGGGGTGTATTGCTTCGATAATCGCCTGCTGGTTTGTCTTCTTGCCAGTGTCAGATGACTTCACAGTCGTTTGAACGAACACCATCAACTTGTTTTCGAAAACCTCATAGGCCGGCAAATCAATAGCCGCTTTTTGTAGTTGAAGCGTTTCCCGCGCCTTCTTGGCTCCCTCTGTATCGAATTCCATCGTCAATCGAGTGGTCGTCTTGGTCTTGCGGTACTCGACCGAAGAAATCGCCGACTTACCGTCTGGATCATTGGCAATGAGCCCGACCGCGCCCATTAAATCTTTAATGTCGCCTTTTGTAGCTGAATCGTCTTTCTTGCCCTCGATATACTGCTTAATGCGACCACCGAAACGTCGAACAAAACCGTCGACAATCAGCGTGTTGTCCATGTTGGCTATGAGCGGCTGGATTATAGGCAAAAGCTCAACAATAATTGAGCCTTTTCGGATGTCTTGCACGAATAGTTTCGCGGCCCCTTTCAAGTTAGGGTGCTCGCGGCGCAGATAGACATCAAATTGATTTGCGACGGCTGCGAAGGACTCGACCAAGGAAACCAACTCAGTCGGTTCGGTTAGGCAAATTCGCAGCTCGACAAATGGCGTGCCCTCTTGCATCAGCTCATGATAGCCGATGGCAACCTGATTTCCAGTCGTCATAACCCGAGAAATCCCTTCTCGGCACGCCCTAGCTAAACAACATTCAGCCTATCGGCTTGGTGCGTTTGCTACGCAATGCCGCGCGCGATCCAGCTTTCGCGCGGGTTGTAGAGCCCGAGCCGCGCTTGCACGCACGCAAGCCGCTCGTCGCCGGCTGCGAACGCTGCGGCGGCCACGCGCAGCTGCGAGCGTTGCGGCACGTCTTCCGCGTCGTACACCGCGATGAGTTCGCCGGTCGCCGTCTGCAGTCCGTAAGTCAACGCCCGCGGTTTCGTTTTGGGCAAGCCTTGCGGCGCCGTCACGACCCGCATGTGCGGAAGGGTTATCACGGCCGAGAGCGCCGAACGCGTCTCGGCGTCATCCTCCTCGATCAGAAACATGATCTCGAGCTTGTCCTGCGGATAGTCGAGCGCCGCAAGCGCGCGAACGAGCGCGGGGGCGACAGCGGCCTCGCGATACAGCGCCGCCATGACGGAATAGGTCGGCAGATCCCGTTCGGCGCGGCGGCGCGTACGCCGCGCTCGGCGCGTTGACCTTTGACGCTCAGGCCTTGGCTGAAAGAGCACGCTGAGGATCGCTGCGGCGCGCAGCAGCACGACCGACAGAAATGGCAGCGCCAGCGTCACAGCGATCGCGTTCGACGCCGCTTTGGGCCAAACGCCGACGAGCGCCGTCACGCTGACAACCACGGCGAAGGGCGCCAGCCTCTGCCAACGCGCCAGCGGTTCGGATGCGGAGAGGTCCGGCGCCTTGCGGCGCAGCGCATTGATCGTCGCGTCTGATAGAATGGCTCGCGCCAACCCTCTCGGCGCTCGCGCCGCCCGAAGGCGAGACGGTGACGCCAACGCGAACGGAATGCCGTCAAAAAATCGCGACGGCGGCCTTTCACGCGCAAAATCGAACGCCATGACCAAAAACAATCAAATTCAAACATGATGGAGAGGACGCGAAAGACGCTGCGCCGCTGCGTTAACTATAATGCTTGGCCGGGCGTCGGCAATCAGGCTACGACTGGCGCGCGCAAAAAACTTCGACGGCATGGAGCCGACTGAACAATGAACCGAACGCCGCGACATCGCCGCTTCGCGCTTGGCGTTCTGGCGCTCGTCGCGGCGTGCGGAGCGGCGTTCAGTGAGGCCGCCGCTCAGAACGCGAAACGCGAAGCGACCGACGCCGCCGCGCAACCGGCGCCCGCGCCGGCCCGCCGCGTCGTCGTGCGGTTCTTGACGGACAGTGATTTTCCGCCGTTCAATTTCTATGACGAAGATGGCGTGCTCGTCGGTTTTAACATCGATCTGGCGCGAGCGATCTGCCTCGAACTGGCGACATCGTGCGATATCAAGGCGCGGCCCTGGGAAGGATTGTTCGCCGGACTGAAAGCCGGCGAGGCCGACGCCGTCATCGCCGCTCACAAGGTGCGGCCGATCCCGGACATCGTCTTCACCGATCGTTATTTTCACACGCCTGGGCGTTTTGCCGGCCGCAAGGAAACGACGGACGTTGAGATCACGCCGTCGGGACTCGACGGCAAACGTATCGCCGTTGCGCGCGGCACGGCGCATGAAGCCTATTTGAAGGCGTTTTTTCGCGACAGCCCTCTGGCGCTGTTCGAGAATGCCGATCTGGCGCGCGAGGCGCTGGCGTCTGGGCAAGTCGATTTTCTGTTCGACGACGGCGTGTCGCTGGCCTTCTGGCTCAACGGCACGCTGTCGCGGCAATGCTGCGAAATGAAGGGCGGCCCGTTCCTGGAGCCCAAGTACTTCGGCGAGGGCGTCGCCATCGCCGTTCCGAAGAACGACCCGGAAATCCGGATGCTGCTGAACGACGCCCTGAAGCGTGTTCGCGCCTCGGGACGTTTTGAGGAATTGGTGCAACGATATTTCCCCGTCCGCATTTACTGAACGGCCAACCACGCGCGCCCGGGACTTGACCCTTCGTATAGAGTCCGCCGTGCTCGAAATTTGGCCACGGCCCCATGCAAGGCGGGCGGATGATTTACACGGGCTGCAATCGCCAATGAACGTTCTGCTCTTCTGGACGGCGGCGGCGCTTGCAGCGTGCGCGTTCGACGCCGCAGCGAAGTCTCCGATAAAGGCGAAGACCGAGGCGTCGGCGCTGAAGGCCGCCCCGGTTCGCGTCCTCTCGCGCGCAGAAATTCTGGCCGGCGATTCCGAACGCCGCGAACGCGTCGGCCGGCATGTCGTCATCGGCTATCATTCCTATGCCGAGGTGAAAGCGCTCGTCGAGAAAAAGGCCATCGCCGGCATTTTCATCACCGACCACAATGTTCGCCGCTCCACGCCGTCCGCGATCAAGGCGCAGATCGAAGCGTTGCAATCGATCCGCGCGACACAGGGCCTGCCGCCGCTCGTCGTCGCAGCCGATCAGGAAGGCGGATCGGTGTCTCGCCTCTCGCCGCCGTTGAAGCGCCAGCCCTCCCTTGCGCGCATCCTCGCGCCGCTGCGCGACGATGCAGCGCGTAAATCCGCCGTCGAGAAGTATGCGGCGGAACAGGCCGCAGAACTCAAGCGCATGGGCGTCACGCTGAACTTCTCGCCCGTCGTCGATCTGAAACTGAACTCCGGCAATCGCCGTGACGGCGAGACGCGCCTTCGGCTCCGCGCCATCGCATCCGATCCCTATCTCGTCGCCAAAGCGGCCGGCTGGTATTGCGACGCCTTGGCCAAAGCGGGGTTATTGTGCACGCTCAAACATTTTCCAGGCCTCGGTCGCGTCCAACGCGACACGCACGTGACGACGGGAGAGATTGCGGCCAGCGAAGGCGCGCTCGAACTCAATGACTGGTATCCGTTTCGCCGCCTCATGGACCGGCCCAACGTCGCGACGATGCTGGGCCACGTCCGCGTCAAGGCGATCGACGACAAGCTGCCGGCGTCCTATTCCGACGCCATCATTCGAAAACTGATCCGAGATCGGTGGCGCCACGAGGGGCTTCTGATCACCGACGATTTCAGCATGGGCGCCGTGACGCGCAGCGCCGACGGCGTCGGCGGCGCCGCCATCAAGGCGCTTCGCGCCGGCGCCGACCTGATCCTCGTCTCATTCAGCGAGAAGCACTACAACGCCGTGATGAGCGCGCTCCTTCGCGCGGATCAAGACGGCGTGTTCGCAGCGGAGAGCCGCGCCGCCAGTCTCGACAGACTCGATCGCACCTTCGGCAGGACGGGCGGCGCATCGCCGTGAGCGCTGCTCATGAAGCTTTGTTGCGTCGCGCGTCGTAGCGCCGAACAGCGGCCGACAATCGCGGCCTGATCTTGAGGAACAGCGCGTAGACGGCGTCCAGCGCAGAGACCGCCATCCGGTTTTGCAGCAGCGGCTTCAGGAATCGCAGTTTCGGCGACGCCGTCCACATTTCCAGAAACGCGGCTGCGCCGCTCGTCAGTCGGCCGTCGGCGCGGCGCACATGAAATCGCGCCATGGCGGCGGCGACGGTTAAATCCGGATCGACGCTCCCATCGATGGAACATCCGCTGATGTCGCGATAGTTGACCTGCCCTTCGCCCGTCAGACGCTTGGCGACGGCGATCTCCCGCTGACACAGCGGACACGATCCATCGAAGTACACCGTCAGTCGCTCGCCGCAATCTGTCCGCTGCTCCGTCGCGCGATCCTCGACGAGCCGGCCGCCGCCGTCAGTCAGATTGTTTCCGGCGCTCTGGGCCGATTGCTGGGTTCTCATCGCGTTGCCCGTTGGGTTGTGTCGACCGGAATAGCGGCCGCGCTGCTTTGCCCCAATTCGATTGGTTCATTAATACTTTCGAAATCATGGGCCCACGAATTCCCGCACTGCGCGCAACTTTACCTCCAATACAACCGAATTACATGCGCATCTTAACGCAAGAACCATCTCAAGTTGCAATCCTCGCTCATCTGCACCCCGGCCAGAATGCTTGTAGCGAAGCGGTGGCTGCGGCGGCGTTTTTAACGAGCATCCAGGAGACTGCAGATGCCAAAAGTTATTGAACGAGTAGTCGGCGATCAACGCGGCGCTGCGGCGCTGGAATTTGCGATCGTCTTCCCGGTTTTCCTCATGCTGACATTCGGCATGATCGCCTACGGCATCTATTTCGGGGCGGCTCACAGCACGGCGCAACTTGCCGCCGATGCGGCGCGCGCGTCCATTCCCGGCCTCTCGGACCAGGAACGGGGCGACCTCGCCCGCCAGCACATCACGCGAAACGCCGCAGTCTATACCTTGCTGCATCCCCAACACGTCACCGCTGTCGCCGCCGCCTCGCCCGACGACGCCACCGATTTCCGAGTGACGGTTCGTTACGACGCCAATGCGCTGCCAATCTGGCGATTTGCGTCGTTCCTACCCCTGCCGAGCCGAATTATCGAGCGCTCGTCGACGATCAAACGCGGCGGCTATTGAGCCTGGAGACACCTATGTCGTTGAAGTCCAGATTACGCGCATTGCGGACATGCGCGGCCGACCAGCGCGGCGGCATCGCAATTCTCTCCGCAGTCTTTCTGATGGTGGGCGTTGCGGTCGCGGCGTTGGCGGTCGACCTCGGTTCTCTGCACCTTGAGAGGCGCGCCGCGCAAGGCGCGACCGACCTCGCTGCAATCGCGGCGTCGCGCGATCTCGACCACGCCGAGGCCGCCGCCAAGGCCACGCTCAATGCGAACGGCATTTCGGACATCACCAATTTGTCGGTCGAACGCGGCGTCTACCTGCCGGACCCCGCGCTCGCCCCCGATCGCCGATTCACGCCGGGCAAGACGCCGTACAACGCCGCCCGCGTAACGGTCGAGAGGACCGGCAAGCTGTATTTTGCGCGTGCGATCCGCAAGGATCCGATGAAGATGCGCGTCTCCGCGACGGCCGCGACGTCGGCTGTGGCGGCGTTCTCCGTCGGCAGCCGCCTCGCCGCGGTGCGCGACGGCGTCGCCAACGCCCTCCTCGGCGGTCTACTTGGCGGCAACGTTGCGCTCTCGGTCGCCGATTATGAGGCGCTCGCAAGCGCCGACATCGACATGTTCCAATTCATGAACGCCCTCGCGACCGAGCTCAATGTCACAGCCGGGACTTACAACGACGTGTTGCAATCGTCGGCAACGGTCGGCGACGTCCTCGCGGCCGCGGCTGCCGTCACGAACAGCAACGGCAATCCGGCAGCCACGACTGCGGTCAACAAGCTATTGCAGCAGTCGACTGCGGCGTCGCGCAGCGTTCCGCTGTCGCAGTATTTCGATCTTGGGCCGCTCGGCGACCTTGCGGCGGGGACGCCGGCGCCGGGGCTCGACGCAAACTTCCGCGTGATGGAACTCGTGACCGGCGCGGCGACGCTGGCGAACGGCGCCCACCAGGCGACGGTCAATCTCGGCGCGACCGTTCCCGGGCTGCTCAGCCTGAAGCTCGACATCGCCGTCGGCGAGCCGCCGCAATCGTCCGCGTGGGCCGCGGTCGGAGAAGAGGGGTCGACAGCGCGCACCGCGCAAATCCGGATGCGGCTGGTCGCGGAAGTCGGCGGCTCCGGGGTGCTGCTTGGCGCCAAGGTGCGCCTGCCGATCGCCGTCGATCTCGCCTACGCCGAGGCGCGTCTCGCAAAAATCGCCTGCTCGCAGGATGGCTCTGGCGCCGTCGACGTCGCCGCGCAGCCCGGCGTTGCGGAGCTATGGATCGGCGAACTTTCATCTCAGGCGATGGCCGACTTCTCCCAAAGGCCGACGGCGACCGCGGCAAAGATCGTGGACACTGCGCTGATCAAAGTCACCGGCCTTGCGCACATCGCCGTTGGATCGACGAGCGAGACCACGCTCACGTTCCTGCAGAGCGACATCGACGCCGGCGAACTCAAGCGGGTCAATTCCACCAACATGGCGCAGTCGGTCGTCGCGTCGCTGCTTGGCGATCTGAAGCTCAACGTCAAGGTCGGTGGTCTTGGCCTCGCGCTGCCGAGCGCCGTCACTGCGGCGGTAAAAGCCGTGCTGGAGCCGGTAGCGGCCCCGATCGACGCGGTGATTGACTCGCTTCTGCAGACGCTCGGCGTCAGCGTCGGCGAAGCGGACGTCAAGGTGCACGGCGTGCGCTGCGGAACCAGCATTCTCGCGGGGTGACGCCGCGCGACGGGGCACAGCCGATGGGTTAGACTTGATCCGCACAGGTCGGCGCGACGGATGACGTCGGGCCGATCCGTTGACGTCGCACACGATGGGCGACGCTGGGATCAGGACGCGACTCATGACCAACGCTCCGTCACGCCGCGCGGCGCTCTCCGCGCTCACGTTGGGCGCCGTTGCAACCGGTTTGCCCACGGCGCGCGCCAACGCCGGCGACGCCGCGCCCGCCCAAAAACCGCCCGCATCCGAACCGCCCGGCGCCTGCACGCTCTTTCCGCAGGCCGTCGAAGGCCCGTTCTACTTCGACCCGAAGCTCGTGCGCGCCGACATCGCCGAAGATCGCCCCGGCGCGCCGATTAAACTCGCGTTGCGCGTCATCGCGTCCGGCTCGTGCGCGCCGCTCGCCAAAACGCGCGTCGAAGTCTGGCACGCCGACGCCGCCGGCGCGTATTCGGGCTACGATCGCCAGGGCGCGGCGGGCGACCTCTCGACCAAGGGTCAGACGTTCCTCCGCGGCGCGCAAATCACTGACGCCGACGGGCGCGCATCATTCACCACGATCTATCCCGGTTGGTATCCGGGCCGCACGCCGCACATTCACGTCAAAGCATTTCTCGACGCCAAAACGCTCGTCACGGGACAGATCTACTTTCCCGACGACGTCAGCACAAAAATCTACACGACGCGCGATCCGTACAAGGCGCGCGCCGGCGCCGACACGACGAACGCCGACGACTTCATCTTCCGCCAGGGCGAACGCGAAGGCGGCGGCATCGTCATGGCGGTTGCGGAAGAGGGCGGCGACATCGTCGCCTCCCTCGTCATCGCCGTCGACCGCACTGGCGCGGCGGCGCGCGAAGGCGCGGGCTTCGGCGGCTTCATCCGCCGGATCATGGGAAAGTGATCGCGCGCTGCGCGACGAACACTGTCGGAAGATTGACCAATCCGATTTGGCGCCCATTTTCGGACATGGGTCGGGTGGACTTTGACAACGTCTCTCGAACAAGAGGACTTCGACCATGAAGACAATTCCTTCCGCATGTGTCGCCCTTCTGGCGACGATCGTGACGCTCGCCCTTGCGCCGGATGCCCAGAGCCGTGACCGCGGCCAAGGCCACGGCACTGTCACCGCATGCAGCAAATACGGCAGCCGCTGCATCGTCGCGCCGGTCCGATTGACGTCGCTCGGGCCGCAATACCGCTCGCCCGGCGGCAACTGGACGTGGTGCGAACACGATTGCCCCGACACGCTGCGCCGCGACACGGTCGACTTCTGGGACGATCAGCGCGAACGCTCGAAGTAGTTTTTACGTTGCGCGTGGCGACTCCGCTCCGCGGAGCCTGCCGCCACGCGCGGAGCGCCGGCGTTTGCGGCGTAGCGGAGTCGCAAGGCGCAAAAAAATCTGTCATCCCGGCCGCGCAGCCGTGCATCGCGTCCGGGATGACACGTGAGCGAGAAGCGTCGCGTCTCCGGCGCGCATCGAATCGACCGCGCGTTGTGCTAGACAATCGCCGCCGGACAGCGATCCGGCAGGGGCGCAAAAACACGGGAGCGCGCGATGGATACGAAGTCGATTCTGATTGGGGCGCTGTCGGTCGCCGTCGTCGTGCTCGGATATCTCTATTACGACGCACAGCAGTCGAGGGTGAAAATCGACCTCCCCGGCATCAAGATCGAAGGGAAGTAGCGCACGCCGCCCCCCGCCTTCCGGCAGGCTCCGCGAAGCGGAGTCGGAAGGCGCACGCGCCCGGCGGCCTCGCGGCCCACTCGGTGTTCCGCGCCCGGCGCAACATACTCAGTGCTCCGCGCCTTCCGGCCGGCTCGCCGGAGGCGAGTCGGAAGGCGCAAGCAAGAATGTCACCTAAGGAACAGCGCCCGCGTCGGCGGCCATTTACCACGTTCTCCCGGCGGCCGGCGATGGCGCGGCCGAAATCGAGGGAGACACTCATGCATGACCTGCTGATCAAATACGCGTCGTTCGGCGTCGTCATCGTGCCGGCGATTTTCATCATTCACGGCGTCGTCCGCTGGGCGATGCACCTGTTCGGCGCGATGCGTCTCGAAGGGCCCTATTCGGCGCGCGACATGCGGACTTGGCCGGCGCGCGTGTATCTGATGAACACGACGCTGTTCGCGCTGATCGTCACCGCGTTCGCGACCGCCGATTTCGACCGCGATGCGGCCTTCACGTTCGCCGCGCTCGCGACGGCGATCGTCTCCGGCGTGCTGACCCCGCGCGCGCTCAGGATGCGGCGCGGGGGGTCGGCCCAGTAGGAAACCTTTTGCGCATTTTCATAGCGCCACCATAGCGTCGTGCTCGACCACATCAATTGCGGTGCGCAGCAGTGGCGTGTGAAAATCGACCTGCCTGAGCTCAAAATCGAGCGGCGATAGGCGTTCGAGCGACCAACGTCAGAGGTCGTTCGGCGTCAGCCCGGTTCGCTTCGCGATGCGGGCCAGCATGCGCGGACCGATCTCCTCGTCGTCGTGAAATGCGAACACGACTTCCGGCCATTGATCGCGGCGCAGAGTTTTGTGCGAGCCAGATTGACGTTCCATATGCCAGCCGATGCGCAGCGGCGCGGCAAGAACGCGCTTCGATTTGGCCGAGCCGAATTGGCTCATTCGGCGGCGACGGAGATCGAAACGTCAACCGGTCGCGCTTCGCCGTGATCGAGGCGATCGGCGAGCACGCGCAGCGCCAACGCCTCGGCCTTCGCCATGGCGGCATCGCGTGTGTCGCCATATGCGAGCACGCCAGGAAGCTCGGGAACTTCGGCGATCCAGCGGCCGTCGGCATCCTGCTCGGTTTCGAGAGTAAGTTTCATAACCATCGCATTACCACGAAACGGTATTGGTGTCTCTGCTCGGGTCAATAGCCGACATCGAATGCCCCTGCCCCTCAAGGCGTGCGGTCCGAGCCGAAGGCTTGGCCAGCACGCGTTCGCGTGCGGGCCGCGCCTTGCGCGGCGACCGCATCGCCTTGAGGGGCAGAGGTTGTGACGCTATGTACTCTACCAAGCTCTATTGGAGAGTGACGTCTCAAAAATCAATAGCGGCTAGTTTGGGGATCGCGCAATAATGCCGAAGGATGGAGTTAGATCGACTTACTCCCAATGCCCTTTTCAAATCTTACTTTACAACAAGGATACGCTAATCACCACCGGCACAGCTTTCTTCTACAATTTTGAGAATGATATATTTTTGATTACGAACTGGCACAACGTGTCGGGCAGACATGCTTTTGACAAGACGTATTTAAAGTCTAACTACGTTGCGCCAACGCACATGAAGGTCAAGTTGGCCTGGTGGTTCAATCAGGCCGACGGCAAGTTCGCAGTGCAATCACTAGACTTTTCTATTTATAAAGACGACGGTCTTCAGCCTAATTGGTACGAACATCCTACCTTAGGCGACACATGCGACATCGTCGCCATTCCTTATAACCGGCCGACTCAAATCCCAGGATTTATGCACAATACCGTCAACGACATTGGAAAAACTCGTATTCCAATCAAACCGGGATCGATCGCGTTTATAATAGGATTTCCAAAATCATTATCGGTTGCATTCGGACTTCCAATTTGGAAGTCTGGCTACATTGCGTCAGAGCCGCATTTCGACGTAAAAATCGATGGCAAAGTATCGCTACATGGAGGCATGGAAGGCGGGTTGGAAATTCCGGCTTTCTTTTTGGACAGCCTAACTCGCGAGGGCATGTCAGGGTCTCCTGTATTTGCTAGCTTCACTGGCACTTGGAACATGTCAGAACCGTACAGGCCCGTTGACCCAGATGCTCCTGACTACTGGTCGAGAAATGATATTGCGATAAGCGGATCGGCAATGGAATTCGTCGGCATCTACAGCGGGAGGGTGCCAACTGCTCAAGGTGAGGCAGCACTGGGATTATGTTGGAAAGAAAGTGCAATACGGCAAATATGCGAATCAAAAAAGTGGGGATCAAACCCACATATTTGACTGCCGGTATTGCGCAGACGCAAAGTTTTCATTGAACGTCGCGCAGCGAGATAAAATTTCGCGTGGCGATGTAATTGAATTTAACCCACTGCATCACCCCAACCCCCCCCCCTCCTCCTTCACTCTTATCTCCGCCACAATCCGATCAATCAGCAGACACGCCCTCCGCCACAGCTCTGACCCCTCGCGATAATCCGCGCCCGCATAAAAATCGCATCGGCCCGCATTGAACAGTTCGACGCACTTCTCCGCGCTGCCCTTCGGCGCATGCACCGCGATCGCCGCGCCGCCGTTCTTCTTCAACAACGCCATGCTCGGCACGTCCGTCTCGCCGTCGCCGAAATAGATCATGTTCGAAAACGGGATCGGCCGCGCGTCCTCCGGCATGTGGCTGTTGATCGTCTCATTGTAATCTTCGCGCCCCTTGTTGATGCGGAACAGGTACTGCGTCTTGCCCGTGTCCGTGATGACGCGCTTCGGAAACGGCAGGTCGTAGGCGTCGAACCAGTATTCGCTCGCGAACACGCGCGCGAAGTGCTTGGCGATCGGCGTGCCCTCGATGATCTCGGCGAGGCCCGACGAGATCAGATAGTGCTTGACCGTGACGCCGCTCTCCGCGCCGCGCGCGCTCGCATACGCCGAGATCGCGTCGAACCACTCGGCGACGCCGGGGAACAATTCGACATGCGCGCCTTGCGCGACGAGATCAGCGCGGTCGACGCGCACGCCCTTCGCTTTCGCCTTCTGGTACATGAGGCGCATGTAGGTGAGCAGCGGATCGGCGCTCTCGGCGCGCGCGATGCGTGAGCACTCGGCCCAGAAGTCCTTCGCCTTGACGCCGAGCTTCGGCAGGAAGGCGTATTCCTGCATCGGCCGCGGCGACAGCGTGCCGTCGAAGTCATAGACGAGCGCGATGGTTTTTTTGGAATACCGTTTTGTTTGCGCCCGGCGACGGTTTTTGCTTGGCGCAACCGACTCGCGTTCCGCGAGCCGGCCGGTTGCGCCGGAGCTTCGCGACTCGCGGCCGTTCCGACCGCTGCTCTTGCTGACCTGCTCCATTCCGCGCTCCTTCGCCGATCAACTTGTAGGAGCGACATCAGCGCGATTCGGGCGCCGCGATGAAGGCGAACGCCGCGCCTCTCCCCGGCGCGCACGCACGCAAACGCCTGTCATCCCGGACGCACAGCCGTGCAGCGCGATCCCGGACCCAGGGCCAAAGGCGGAGCGCCCAAACAAAAACGCCGGCTCGAATGAACGAACCGGCGCTTTGCCGCCTTTCCGGCAGCCTGGGAAGATTAGCACGAACCAGCGTCACGCTCAAGTGAAATCAGCGTTAAAATTCAGAAAGTTATCCCCGCCGTTAACCCCCTCTCCCCGCTTGCGGGGAGAGGGCCGGGGTGA
>JBQTKA010000005.1:0-70972 GCA_052386495.1 Hyphomicrobium sp.
CAATCGCCTTCGCCCACACACGAGCCTCAACGGGCTCACGCCGAACGAGTTTGCAAGCCGGTCCAAGGAGGACCATAACCAGAACGGACTCTACTTATGAATGAGTACCGGATGGGGTGAGGGTCAATCTGACTACCCTAACCTGGCGCGGATGCTTCCTTGGCGAAAGCCGCAACGGCCTCGTCGAGCGCCATCACCGTCTGCTCTTGGCTGCCGAGACGGCGCACGGAGACGGTGCGGCTCTCAGCATCACGCATGCCGACGGCGATAATGAGGGGGACTTTCGCCATTGAATGCTCGCGCACTTTGTAGCCGATCTTCTCGTTGCGCAGATCGCTCTCAACACGCAGGCCTGCGCCCTTCAACTTGGCGACGACCTCGTTGGCGTAGGCGTCGGCCTCGCTGGTGATCGTCGCGACGACGACTTGCAGCGGCGCGAGCCACAGCGGGAAATGCCCGGCGTAGTTCTCGATCAGGATGCCGGTGAAGCGCTCGAGCGATCCGAACATGGCGCGGTGGATCATCACCGGCGTCTTCTTCTCCGAATGCTCGTCGATGTAAAACGCGCCGAGGCGGCCCGCGAGATTGAAGTCGACCTGCGTCGTGCCGCATTGCCATTCGCGGCCTATCGCGTCCTTCAAAACATATTCGAGTTTCGGGCCATAAAAGGCGCCCTCGCCGGGTTGTAGCGCCGTCTTGATGCGGCCGTTCGATTGCCGCTTCACTTCGTCGAGCACGTCACCGAGCGCCTTCTCGGCCTTGTCCCACAGATGATCGGCGCCAACGCGCTTTTCGGGGCGCGTCGACAGCTTGATGAAAATATCCTCGAAGCCGAAGTCCTTGTAGATCGCCAGCATCAGATCGTTGATCTTGAGACATTCCTCCATGATCTGATTTTCGGTGATGAAGATGTGCGCGTCATCCTGCGTGAAGTGGCGCACGCGCAGCATGCCGTGCAGCGCGCCTGACGGCTCGTAACGATGCACCTTGCCGAACTCGGCGATCTTCAGAGGCAGATCGCGATAGCTCTTGAGGCCGTTCTTGTAGATCTGGACGTGGCCCGGGCAGTTCATCGGCTTGCAGCAGAACACGCGCTCGTCAGGCAGCGTCGTCGTAAACATGTTCTCGCCGTAGTTTTCCCAGTGACCGGAAAGCTCCCAGAAATGCTTTTCCATCATGTCGGGTGAATTCACTTCCTCGTAGCCGGCGCGGCTCTGAGCGCGGCGCATGTAACTGATGAGCGTCTGAAACAGCGTCCAGCCCTTCGCGTGCCAGAAGACGGAGCCCGGCGCCTCTTCCTGGAAATGAAAGAGGTCCATTTCTCTGCCAAGTTTTCTATGGTCGCGCTTCTCGGCTTCTTCGAGCTGCTTGAGGTAGGCGTTGAGTTCCTCCTCGGCAGCCCATGCCGTGCCGTAGATGCGCTGGAGCTGCGCGCCCTTCGCGTCGCCGCGCCAGTAGGCGCCGGCGAATTTCTGGAGCTTGAAGGCTTTGCCGATCTGCCCCGTCGACGTCATGTGTGGACCGCGGCAGAGGTCGAGCCAGTCGCCCTGCTTGTAGATTTTCAGGTCTTCGCCGGGTGGAATCGCGTCGACGAGTTCGATCTTGAACAGTTCGCCCTTGGCGCGGAAGAAATCCTTGGCCTTGTCGCGCGACCAGAGTTCCTTGGCGAAGGGCGCGTTCTTGGCGATGATCTCGTGCATCTTCTTTTCGATTTTCGCCAAGTCTTCCGGCAGGAAGGGCTCGGCCTTGGCGAAATCGTAGAAGAAGCCGTTGTCAATCACGGGGCCGATCGTCACCTGTGTGCCGGGCCAGAGCGCCTGCACCGCTTCCGCCATCACGTGCGCGGCGTCGTGGCGAATGAGTTCGAGGGCGGCCGCGTCCGTGCGCGCCACGAAGTTTATGGACGCGTCTTTACCGATCGGATCGTTGAGATCGCTTAAGACGCCGTCGAGTTGCATGGCGACGGTGCGCTTGGCGAGTGACGGGGAGATGGATTTGGCGACGTCGAGGCCGGTCGTCCCCCTCGCGACCTGCTTGGTCTTGCCGTCGGGGAACGTGATGGTGACGTCGGTCATCGCGCGGTCTCCTTTGCTCACTCGCCGCATACGGGTGCGGCGTAAGACGATTTGGAGGCGGGAAATCGGGGGTTTCGCCGTCAAAGTCAAGCCACGGCGTTAGGCGCCTTTCAAAGGCGTCATTGCCACCGCCGCCGCTACCGCTAGAGTTCCGGTATGGCGTTCAATCGCTTGATGGTCCCGATGCGCAGTCTTGTAGCCTTCCTGTTTGCACTCTTCGCCGCGAACGCAGCCGCGGAAGACGCTTGGCAGGTCGTCAAGCCGGACGGCATCGGCTTTTCGATCGAGATGCCCGTGCCGCCCAGCAATCAAGAAGAGGACGTCGATCTCGGCGATGGCCAAAACGCCAAGATGCGCACCTATCAAATCCTCGCAGGCAACGCGATCTACGATGTCACGATCGCGGATTATCCGAAGGGCACGATAGCGAGCATCGGCGAGGGCCAGATCCTCGACAATGCGCGCGACGGCGCAGTCAAGAACGCGATGGGGCCGCTGAAGAGCGAAACCAAGATCGAATTCGCCGGCCGGCCAGCGCGGGAACTGCTGGTCGATATGACGATGGGCATGACGCTCAGGAGCCACATCTTCGTGGTCGGCGACCGGCTCTACAACGTCGGACACATCGCCGCCAACGGCAAGGAACGCTCGACAACGGCCGAAAAGTTCTTCGCGTCCTTCAAGCTCATTGACGCTAATAAGCCCTGACCGAAGCCGCGTAGCTGAAGCGATCCTAGGCAGCCGTTTCGAGGGCGATGCCGCCTTCCGACGCGAACGCGGCGATGTCCGCGTTGAGTTCCGCGCGATGGGTGTAAAAAAGGCCGTGGGGCGCGCCCGAATAGATTTCGAATTCGGCTGATGGGATCAGCTCGGCCGCCAAGCGGCTCGAAGCATCGACGGGAACGTTGGCGTCGTTGTCGCCGTGGATGATCAGAGTCGGGGTCGTGATCGTGCGCGCCTTGGCGCGAAAATCGGTGTGCGAGAACCTCGCGTGGCGGTGGAAACCTAATGTGGCTAACGCGGCGGCGCGCCGGGGATTCCGGGGCCGCGACCGGCGGTCAAGCCTGCCGGGCGTGGCGACGACCAGCGCCGATCGAGCCAATTTTATGCATTCCAGCAGCAGTATGGTGACAGCCGGCGCGTAGGGTGGCTGCTCACTCCAAGATTCACGAATTGTAAGGTTTCCCGACGTGACCCCTGCCCGCCTCGTCATCCGCAAACGCATGCAGTTCATTCAGGGCAAGACGCGGCCCTGCTGCTTCGTGCAGGCGTTCGTGGACGCAGACATTCGCGCGAAGATCGAAGAGCACTTCCTGACGGAAGCGCTGTTCAAGCGCGCGTTCTATTCGACGAACTGGCCGGAAGGGGCCGTGCAGATTCCCGCGTCTCTCGGACCGGCGATGTCGCAATTTCTCAAGAATGACGCCTGCCCGGAGATCACCGTCAAGACGCTGTTGCAGGGCCAGCTGCATCAGGGCTCGAACGTCTGGGAGATGATGTGCTTCGAGCTGATCTCGAAATTGGCCTATGACAATTTCTGCGCGCTCGTCGACATGGCGCGCGAACTCGATCGCGACGTCGTTTATGCGAATGGCGCGCTGGCCGACGTCGAGAACTTCGACGCCGACACGATGGCCGAACTCAACGCCTTGCGCGGCGCTGGCCTCGCGGCCTAGCGGTCGGCGGCGGCTTCCGCATCGGCTGAACGCCAGCGCCCATAGCGCCAGGGCGCGAAGGGGTGTCGCTCGGCGCGAATGTCCGGCGCCGGATCGACGCCCGAGGTGCCGCCGGGACCGCAGCGCTTCAGGCGCGACGCCATCAACCAGAACCCGCGCCATGCGCCGTTCATCTCGATCGCGTCCAGCGCATAGTCGGAACACGTCGGCCAATGGCGGCAGTGATGTCCGGCGAGCGGACGCAATGTCCATTGATAGACGACGATCGGGGCTTTCAGCAGGCGCTTTAACAAGTCCATCAGTACGGCTCGCCGCTCTTGCGGAACATGTGATACACGCCCGCGATCTTGACGATTTTCAGGTCCGCATCCGGATAGGTCACCTCTTCCTGCGGCGACCGTGTTCCAATTTCGAGATACTGCGCCGACGCGCCGCCGCGATTGACGAGATGGTGGCCGTTCGGATTGCCGGCGGGAAAGCCGGCGAGCATGCCGGCTGTGAGCTCCGTTTCGCCCTCGTCCGTGACCAGCGTCACCGCGCCCGCGATCACGTAGACGCATTCGTCTTCGTTCGCATGCCAGTGGCGGAGCGAGGACATGGCGCCGGGCTCGAGCGTCGTGAGATTGACGCCGAATTGCGTGAGGCCGAGCGCATCGGTCAGCGCGCGCTTGGCGCGGCGCTCGAAGCCGTTGGCTAGATCGCCTGGATAGATCGACGCGCGCCGCGCCTCGAGCCCCATTGGGTTCGCGACGACGTATTTGAACAGAGGCAACCCTGAACTGGCGCGTGCGTCGCCGCGGCTCACGTGACGCCTGTCGCGATGTTGCGCACGACGCCATCGAGCGCTTCGAGTTGATCGAGGGCCGCCTCCACCGCATCGAACGCGAGCAACGTCGAGGCATGCCGCGCCTTGTAATTGCGCACGGGTTCAAGAACAGAGAGATCGGCCCAGCGCCCCTCGGGCGGCGGGCCGCCGTCCTTCAACATGGCGCGCATCTGGCGGGCGACGGCGCGGAATTCTGCGGGCGTGGTCCCGACGATCTCGCGGGCGACGACGGCGGCGGCGGCCTGCCCGAGCAGACACGACTTGACGGTGTGTCCATAGTCCGAAATCTGACAGCCGTTCATCTTGATATCGACGACGATCGACGAGCCGCAAAGCTTGGAATGCGCATCGCCGGTGGCGTCCGGCGCGCGAAGCCGCTCGTTGCGCGTCATTGCGCCGGCTATTTCGAGGATGCGCGTGTTGTAAATCTCATCGAGGTCGGCCATGAGCCTTGCTCCCAGGACGGCGGCCGCGACGCGGCATCGCCGCTCGTTTTGAACCCGTAGTGCGCTTATATAGGTCATTGCGCTGTGGTTTGCGAGGCGGGCCAGCGCAACCCTCGTCCCCATAAAGTGAAAGCGCAGCGCCATGATGTCCGATGACCCGTCCCTCGCCTTCGCCGCCCGCACCGACGCGCAGACGATCGAACAGGGTCACGCCTTTCAGCCGAAATTCGACGCCGACGGATTGATCGGCGTCGTCGTGACGGACAGCGCCAGCGGCACGGTGGTGATGTTCGCGCACATGACCGCGGAAGCGCTGCGTCTGACCATCGATACCGGCGTCGCGCATTTCTGGAGCCGGTCGCGTGGGCGCCTCTGGAAGAAGGGCGAGGAGAGCGGCAACATGCTTAAGGTTATCGAAATCCGCGCCGACTGCGATCAGGACGCGCTTTGGTTGATCGCCGATATCGCCGGCGACGGCGTGGCCTGCCACACGGGCCGCCTCTCTTGCTTCTACCGGCGCATTGAACCGCGACCCGGCGCGGCGGGCGGCGTGGGCCTGGCGTTTGTTGCGCCGCCAAAGCGCCATCCGTGACTCGCGCAGACGTGTTGCGGCGTGAACCTTTTTCTCAAGCGGCGGCGACTTATGTTCTAGTAGGGCTGTATTAATAAGCCCGGCTGTAACATGATGGGAATCGTTTCGTAGTTCTTGCGTCAGAGCGTGAGCGCCGCGTAGGAACCCGGAACGAGCGCAGGAGGTCCGCCATGGCGGGCGTGAAAATTGGATTGGCGCTGGGTGGCGGCGCGGCGCGGGGCTGGGCCCACATCGGCGTGCTGCGCGCGCTCAACGCAGCCGGAATCAAACCCGACATCATTGCCGGGACGTCGATCGGCGCGGTGGCGGGCGGTTGCTACGCCGCGGGCCGGCTTGAGGCGCTCGAAGGCTTTGCGCGCGAACTGACTCCGCGGCGCATCTTCGGCTATCTCGACTTCAACCTCGCCGGCAATGGCCTGATCACGGGCCAGCGGCTGTGCGAGAGGCTCGACCAGCATCTCGGCGACCAGAAGATCGAGGAATTGCCGACGCGGTTTACGGCCGTCGCCACCGAGATCGGCACGGGCCACGAGCACTGGCTGTCGCGCGGGCGTCTCGTCGACGCCGTGCGCGCCTCCTATGCCCTTCCCGGCGTTTTCAAGCCGGTGCGCATTGGCGGTCGCTGGTTGTTTGACGGCGCGCTGGTCAATCCCATTCCAGTTTCCGTCTGCCGCGCGCTCGGCGCGCGCTACGTCATCGCCGTCAACTTGAACTTCGACATTCTCGGTCGTGGCGCGGTGCTGCCGACGGCCGGCATGGACTTCAGCGACGAGGATGAGGCGGAAGCGCCTGCGGTTGAAGAATTGCCGGAACCCAAGGGCGTGCGCGGGCTGTTGCGCCGGCAAATGTTCGGACGCGGCGACAGCGCGCCGGGCATTTCGACGGTGATGGTCGACGCCTTCAACATCGTGCAGGACCGCATCGCGCGCTCCAGGCTTGCGGGCGATCCGCCCGACGCGATGATCTCGCCGCGGCTGCAGGACATGGGCCTGTTCGATTTCCATCGCGCGAATGACATGATCGAGCGCGGATACGAGGCGACGCGCCGGCAGCTCGACGACATCACGCGCGAGATCGAGTCCCGCGACAAGAAACGACTTGGGGCCACGGCGGATCGCGCGCGGCCCCAGGGTCAGAGCGTCGTATCGACGGCGATGCTTCAGCCCGTCGCCAAGTAGCCCTTCATCGCCGAGACTTCGAGTTCGACCTCGGCGGTGTGGTGCTTGACCACGTCGCCGATGGAAATGATGCCGACAAGCGAACCGTCCTCGATCACCGGAAGGTGACGGAAGCGCCCGTTGGTCATCGCCTCCATGATTTCGTCGAGCGTGCTGGAGCGGCTGCAGCTGACGACTTCGCGCGTCATGCCGTCCTTCGCTTTCATCGCCAGCGCGCGAGGCCCGTGTTCGGCGATCAGGCGGATGAGGTCGCGCTCGGAAATGATGCCGGCCACCTTGCCGTGGTCGCCGACGATGACGATTGCGCCGATCTTGCGCTGAGACAGTCGGAGCGCAATCTCCTGGATGGTGTCGTCGGGATGCGCGGTCGAGACGCCGCGCGCTTTCGTCTTCAGGATCTGTCCAATATTCAAGGTCGCCACCTCCGCGCAGTTCGCCCGAGCGCCAGCAATCAGCGTGGTCGTCGTCGTGCGAAATAAAGCCTTATGCGTCGCCGCGTCCGGCTCTTGCGGCCGGATTGAAGCGAAAGCTGCGGCAATTCAGCGCCTATGGCAAGCGGTCATTCAAGATCGACTGCGGATGGTGAAGCGTTGTGCGTTGCGACATCGAACGCGCCGAAGGCCAACAGGCCAAACGCATAGCCGCCGAGATGCGCCTCCCAGGCGATGCCGCTCGAAGACCCGAACTGTCCGAAGCCGATCATCGCGAGAAGGTTGACGCCGACGAAGAGGGCCGAGGACAGCACGATCTTGCGATCGCTGAGAGCGGCGGCGACGGACATCGCCGGGATGGCCGCGGGATCTTCGCGCAGAAGATAACCTTGACGACGATCGAGCGCGACGAAGAGGAAGCGCATCACCCCGCCCATCAGCGCTGCGATGGCGCCCGACGCCCCGACGACGGGAACCGGTTGCCCCCAATGCAGCGCGAGATAGGCCAGCGCGCCCGCGACGCCGCCCGCCAGCAGAAAAGCAAAGAACCTGATGGCGCCGATCCGGCGCGACAGGATCGAGCCGAACGCGAGCAGCCACGCCGAGTTGATCAGCAGGTGGGTCAGATCGGCATGGGTAAAGACGTGGGTGAAGAACGACGTGAGGTTGGCGAGTTCGCCGCCGGGGATCACATAGGCCGTATCGGCGTAACGCGCCGGAATGAACGCCATGGCCAGCGTGAACCGGTCGGCCTCGTCGGCGGGAAGGATGGATGAGAGGCCCATCACGCCGGCGAACGCCGCCAGGACGGCCAGGACGGAGCCCGGAATGTTGAAGATCGGCTCGCGATCCATTGCGCGTTAACTCCTTCGTCCCGGCCGTCCGACCCAGGACGCGCGCATGGGGCCAGCTTCGCCGTCCTCCATCGCCCGTTCGGGGTTAACGATCCCCAAACCCCTCGGCAACCGCTGGCACGATGTGTGCTCCCTCCGCTCCCAGAACCGCCGCCCGCTGCTTTCCGCGTGCCGGCCTGGAACACCCGCCTCAAGCATCGACGCATCGCGCCGGGCTTCACGGCGTCAAACCGACGGGATCGAAGGCCGCCGATATGAGACACCCAGTCAGCAAGGCGCTTTACGCTTACTGGAATGACGTTCGCGGCGATCGCCTGGCGCCCAAGCGTTTCGACATCGAACCCTCGCGCCTCGGCGGCGTGCTGCCCGACACGTTCGTCCTCGAGCGCGTCACCGGCGACTCCTGCCGGTTTCGCCTGGCCGGCACGCGGATCAGCGAAGCCTTCTCATGCGAATTTCGCGGTATGAACGTCTTCGAACTGTTCGGCGATGAAGACCGCATCACGCTGCAACGGCAAATCTCCGTCGTCTCGCGCCAAGGAGCGGTCGGGCTTTTCCTGCTGGGCGCGGAAACCGACACTGGCCTCGCGGCGCGCTTTGAAATGTTGCTGCTGCCCCTAACGCATACAAGGGATGTCGTCGATCGCTTCCTCGGCTCCATTGCGCCGATCCAGCGTCCCGACTGGCTTGGCGTCACGCCGATCGGCAAGCCGCAAATCCTCGAAAACGAACTCATCTGGCCCGACGGCCGGCCGCACGCGATGATCGACACGATGGGTCGCCAGTCGCCGTTCCTGCCGCAACAGCGCGAGGGCCGGCTCGTGCGCTCCGAGCGCCGCCAGTTCCGCGTCTATGACGGCGGCCTCAGCCGCGACGACGAATAGCGCGCGGCCCGCCGGAACCTTTTAACGGATTTGATAATTGTGCATGAGCGCGACAGAGCGCCCGCGGCGCCATGAGCGCGCCGCGAATGGACACGTCAAAAGTGATGCGGCGGTTAGCTCTTCATTAAGCGACCCCACCGCATAGTCGAGTGCGCGACGGAGAGGGCGGGATCCTCCGTTGGCGACGATGTAGCCAGTTTGTGCCTCCAGGGGGCGTCGATGTCAGTTCAATCCCAGGCCAGGCCCGGTTCCGGCCAGCTTCCGGAGCTCCTGTTCAGCGGCGACATGCGGCGCTATCGACGGCTGGCGGTCGAACTGCCGGGACGGTTCTTGCGCGCCGACCAAACCGAACACGCCTGCTCGCTGCGAGAAATCTCAGTTAGCTGCGCCACGATAGAAACGCCCGCGCCGATAACCGAAGGCGAGCGCGTCATCGCCTATTTCGAGCACCTTGGACGCCTTGAGGCGTCCGTTGCGCGCGGTCTCGACGGCGGGCTCGCGTTTCAATGGACTGTCTCTGAACATAAGCGTGAAAAGCTCGCCGCGCAGATAATGTGGCTCATCAATCGCGAAGACTTTCCCGAAGAATTCGTTCGCAGCCACGAGCGCATTGGCCGGCAAGGCTCGCGCACGACGCTCAAGGTCGACGACGGCGTAACCGTCGACGTCGAACTGCTTGATGTTTCAGCATCTGGCGCTTCGATCGGCACGTCCGCGCGTCCCCCCATCAGCGCCGAAGTTACCGTCGGGAAAATACCGGCGATCGTCCGCCGGCACCACGAAAACGGGATCGGCGTGCAGTTTCTGACGGTTCTGTCGCAAGAGGCGATGTCAATCGCGTTTCCCTGAGTGTTGTCGTGAGTCCCCGGTGCATCATGCCGCCCATCGCTCCCCGAAAAGCCAAATTTCAATGTCTAAAATTTGCGCTAAATTGGGTTCGAATGCCGCGGCGGGCATGCACCGTAAGTCGAGTTTCTGAGCGTAGCATCAAGTTCCGTGTACGAGGGCGTATTATGAAGTTGAGTTGCGTGAGTGGCGGGGTAGCCGCGAGTCTCTTTGCGGCGGCGGCGGCGTTGCCGGCGTCGGCGCAGACGCTGGCGGCTTTGGAAGGCGCGAACCGGGCGCCGCAGTTCATGCGCGTCTACGGCAACGCGCAGCCGCCTTACGGATATGTGCGCTTCTGCGAATCGAACCCGATCGAATGCGGCGGCGGACTGGCGACCGACGCGCGCTACTCGGCGACGCCCGAACGCCTGAGCGATCTCGACGAGGTCAACCGCTCCGTCAATCGCGCGGTGGAGCCGGCGACGGATCTCGAGATCTTCGGCGTTAACGAGCTATGGACAATCCCGAAGAGCCGCGGCGACTGCGAAGACTTCGCGTTGCTGAAGCGCCAACGGCTGATGCAGCTCGGCTGGCCGTCGAGTTCGCTGCTGATCACCGTCGTGCGCGACGAGAAGAATGAGGGACACGCTGTGCTGACCGCGCGCACGACGCAGGGCGATTTCATTCTCGACAACAAGGTCGAGAGCGTGAAGCTGTGGAACCAGACGCCCTATCACTACGTGATGCGCCAGTCCTACATCGATCCGAAGGTGTGGGTGTCGCTCGACCCGACGGACAGCGCGAGCCCGTCGGCGCTCGCCGGCGTGCAGGCGAACCCGTAACGGAGACCGCATCGGCGACGTAACGCAGACATTGCCAATTCAGGTCCGGCGTCCCCAGCCGTCCCCCCGGCATAAAATCCGGACCTGTCTCAGGGCCAGGCGCTTCCCCCAAGCGTCTGGCCCATTTCTTTTTCAGCGCCGCATCAATCTTGCGGGGCAAGGCCCTTCGCGTAGCGTTTCCAGTTGGCGATGTATCGACCCGCCGCGCCGCCGAAGCGCTTGACGTCGTCGTCGGTGAGCTGACGGATGACTTTGCCGGGCGAGCCGCGGATCATCGAGCGCGGCGGAAATTCCTTGCCCTCGGGAATGAGCGTGTTGGCGCCGACAAGGCTTTCGTCGCCGATCTTTGCGCCGTTCAGGATGATCGAACCGATGCCGATAAGGCTGCGCGCGCCGATCGTGCAGCCGTGCAGCATGACCATATGGCCGATCGTGCAGTCAGGGCCGATAGTCAGCGGAAAACCGGGGTCGGTGTGCAGCACCGAGCCGTCCTGCACGTTCGAGCGTTGGCCGACGGTGATGCGTTCATTATCGCCGCGCAGCACCGCGCCGAACCAGACGCTTGAATCGATTTCTAAGCGAACCTTGCCGAGAAGCACGGCGTTGGGCGCAACCCAGTACGCGCCCTCGCCCGGCGTTTCGACGCAGACGCCATCGAGTGAAAAGAGCGGCATCGCGCTTGGTCCGCCGTCTTCAGACGCCTTCGAGATCTTCGACGAGGATCGCGATGTTGAGCTGGTACTCAGTCTCGCCGTCTTCGACGATGCGATAGAGCGGACCGATGAATTCTTCGCCGACGAAAACTTCGGCCATGTCGTCCTTCTTTGGCTGGGCCCTGACGTCAAGGTTCGGCGCGCCGAGGGTCTTGCGCAGGTAGCCCTGCAGCTTCGCGAGTTCGTCCTTCTTCACGCAACAGTCTCCTGAAAAAAATGGGCTGATCGACCGCGGTGAGCGGGCGGGTTGACGTTAGAGGCCGCCGAAGTCGTCGACCCAGCCTTGCTCCATCGAGCGGGCCGGTTCAGCGCAACCGGCCGGTCCGACGATCTTGGCCGGAACGCCGGCGACGGTGACGTTGGGCGGCACGTCCTGCAGCACAACGGACCCGGCCGCGACGCGCGAGCAATGGCCGACCGTGATGTTGCCCAGCACCTTCGCGCCAGCGCCGATGAGCACGTTGTCGCCGATCTTGGGATGGCGATCGCCGGTCTCCTTGCCGCTGCCGCCGAGCGTCACGGCGTGCAGGAACGAGCAGTTGTCGCCGACGGTCGCCGTCTCGCCGACGACGAAGCCGGTCGCGTGGTCGAGCATCAGGCCTTTGCCAAACCGAGCGGCGGGATGGATGTCGACGGCGAACATGCGCGACGCCTGGCTCTGCAGATAGAAGGCGTAGTCGCGCCGGCCGCGGCTCCACAGCGCGTGCGCGAAGCGGTGCGTCACGAGCGCCTGGAAACCCTTGAAGTACAGCAGCGGTTCGAGATAGCGCGTGCACGCCGGATCGCGGTCGAACACGGCGGCGAGATCGGCGCGGAACATGGCGCCGAGATCGGGGTCGGCATCGAGCGCGGTTTGGAAGGTCTGGCTGATGAGGCCGCCGTCGACGTCGGTGTGGTTGAGGCGCTGGGCGAGGCGATGGCAGACCGCCTCTTCAAGACGCGCGTGGCTGAGCACCGTCGCAAAAATGAAGCTGCCGAGCGCAGGCTCCGCCAGCATGGCGGCTTCGGCCTCCTTGCGCATTTGATCCCAGATCGGATCGACGGCCTGAAGCCTTGGATGGGCGGATTGAGACTTGGTCACGGCGTCGCCCTCTCTGTCGCGCGTTTGCGTCCGGGCGGCTTAACCGTGCGGGTCTTCCCGGTCAATCGGCAACCGCCCGAAGCGTCAAGATAGCGTGTTTCCACGTTCCCGCGCCAGACGGCGACGGTTCGCCGGACGCCGTTTAGGCTGTGCAAAGATCATTAGCCGTCGCGGCGATGCGGTCAATTGCTGAGCCAATGGCCGACCGCTACACATCCCAGAGGTGTATTGGAAAGGCTTGCTTGATGACGGCCACCGCCGCGACGGGACCGACGCTTCGCTATCGCAAGGACGGGGCGATCGCCTGGATTGTCGCCGACAATCCGGCGCGCATGAATGCGCTGACGGCCGAGATGTGGCGCGCCGTTCCCGATTCTCTCGCCGCGGCGAGCGCCGATCCGGACGTGCGCGTCGTCATCCTGCGCGGGGCCGGCGAAAAGGCGTTCTCGGCCGGCGCCGATATTTCAGAGTTCGAGAGCGCGCGAACGGGCGATGCGGCGGCCGCCTACGACGCCTTGAACGAGGCGGCGTTTCAGGCGCTCATCACGTGTCCGAAGCCGGTCATCGCGATGATCCACGGCTTCTGTCTCGGCGGCGGCCTAGGCCTCGCGCTGTGCTGCGACATCCGCCTGGCCGACGACGCCAGTCAGTTTGCGATCCCCGCCGCCAAACTCGGCATCGGCTACAACGCGCGCTGGGTGCGGCCCATCCTCGCCGCCGTGCCGGTCGCCAGCGCGAAGGAGCTGCTGTTCACCGGGCGGCGTTTCCGGTCGGCGGAAGCCGAGGCGATGGGCCTCGTCAATCGGCTGGTGCCTGCCGCCGATCTCGAGGCGACGACGCGGGCGCTTGCCGCAGAGATCGCGGCGAACGCGCCGCTCTCGGTTGCGGCGGCGAAGCGCGTCATCGATGAAACCGCGCGCCATCCGCAAGACCCGGACATCGCCGCGCTCGATGCGGCGGTCGCGCAATGCTTCGCGAGCGAGGACTATGCCGAAGGACGCCGCGCCTTTCTCGAAAAGCGCAAGCCGGACTTCAAGGGGCGATGATGCGTGCTTTCGCCGGCGCTTGTGTGTTGTGGCTGGCGATGACGAGCGGCGCGTCGCCCGCGCCGATCTGCTTTGCGCCGGATGAACTCAAGGCCGCGCCTGGCGAAAACATCGTCAAACGCCATCAAGCGCGCTTCGACGCCGCCGGGGCGGAGGCCGCGCCAACGCCTGCTGCGCCTGCGCCTCCGTCGCTCCGCGGCGCGATCCGGCGGGTCGAACTGCCGCCGGGCGAAAAGCTCATCGCGCTGACGCTCGATCTCTGCGAACAGCGCGGCGAGATCGCCGGATACGACGGCGCCATTTTCGATTATCTGCGCCGTGAAGGCGTCAAGGCGACGGTGTTTGCAGGCGGAAAGTGGATGCGTTCGCACGAGGCTCGAACGCGGCAGCTGATCGCCGATCCGCTGTTCGAGATGGCCAACCACGGCGATACGCACCGTAACCTCAGGCTTCTCGACGCGGTGGCGATGCGGCGCGAGATTCTGGGGGCCCAGGCCGCCTATGAAAAGGCGCGCGCCAAACTGGCGGCGCAACAGTGCCTGGCGCCGGCGACGCTCGACGCTCTCCCGGCGCGGATGTCGCTGTTCCGGTTTCCGTTCGGCGCGTGCTCAAAGGCCGCGCTGGACGCCGTCAACGATGCGGGCCTCCTGGCGATCCAATGGGACATCTCGACGGGCGATCCAGACAAACAGCGGTCGGCACGGGCCATCGCGCGGGCCATGGTGTCGTCGGCGCGGCCAGGTTCGATCATCATTGCGCACGCCAACGGCCGCGGCTGGAACACCGCCGCGGCGCTGCCGATCGCGATACCGAAGTTGAAGGCGCTCGGATTTACATTCGTGACGGTTTCCGAGTTGCTGGCGCGGGGCAAGCCGGTCATCGCGGCGACGTGCTACAACGCGCGCCCGGGCGACACGAACCGCTATGATTTTCTGTTCGCGGGTCGCGCCCGAGAGGCTTCGAGCGCGAGAGACGCGCTCCGCGCGACCGTCAACGAGACGGCGCGATGATCACGCTTCGCACCGCGTCTGCTAACCGTCCCGCGGTGACGCTTCGCGGCATGACAGATGACGCCGCGCGCGAACTCGGCGCGGCGCTGGCCGCGATTGCGCCGTGGTCGACGTATGAGATTTCGCCGGACACGATGTCCGGCTTCTTGTCGACGGTTGAGGCGGACGCGCCGCGCTATGCGCTTTATGTCGGCGACGCGCCGGCCGGCGTTGTTTGTCTTCGGATGAAATGGCTGCGCGGCCCTTACCTGCAGACGATCGGACTCCTGCCGGCCTATCAGCGTCAGGGAATTGGACTGCTGGTCTTGAATTGGTTCGAAGTGTCCGCCCGCGCGCGCGGCGACCGCAATCTCTGGATCGTGGTTTCCGATTTCAATTCAGACGCGGCAAGGCTTTACGAGCGCTTCGGCTTTCAGCGCATCGGAACTTTGCCCGACCTGATGAGCGACGGGATCAACGAATTTCTGATGCACAAGCCGCTTAGCGCTTAGCGCTTGAGCCAGTAGCCGAGCAGCGCACCGGCGAGCACGAGGCCGCGATGCGAGATGGTGTTGCCCGGCAGCGCGGCGACGAGTTGCGGCACAAACGCGACGATAGCGGCGGCGATCAGGGCGACGACGAGCGCCGCCGAGAGCGTCGCGCCGGAGGGACCGCCGACGCCCTGCAGAACCTGCGCGCCGAGCACGCCCGTCAAATAGACGATGATCGCGAACAGCACGGCATATAGGAAGATGCCGAACTCGCCGGGCGCCGGGATGTTTGAATACAAGATTTGCCCGAGAAACCAGGCGGCGACGATCTGCAGCAAAAGCAGGATGATTTTTCCGAGCATGTTCGTTCCCCCAAGATGTCAAAGCCGGCAGCGACTCTGTAACGTTCAAGGCGAGCTTATCGTTGCATCACGACGATGGCGACCCGTACTTTCAGGCCGCTGCAGTCTTGGGTTGAGAGGCGGGATCGTAATTTAGCACCGGCGAGAGCCAACGCTCGGCTTCCGCGACGCTCCACCCTTTTCGCGCGGCGTAGTCCTCGACCTGATCGCGCTCGACCTTGCCGACGCCGAAGTAATGGCTGTCGGGATGCGCGAAATAGAGCCCTGAGACGGAGGCGCCGGGCCACATGGCGTAGCTCTCGGTCAGCGCGATGCCGGCGCGGCGCTCGACGTCCATCAGCGACCAGAGCGTCGCTTTCTCCGTGTGGTCGGGCTGCGCCGGATAGCCGGGCGCCGGACGGATGCCTTGGTATTTTTCGAGGATCAGGTCGTCATTGGAGAGGTCTTCGCTCTTGGCATAGCCCCACAGATCCCTGCGGACCTTCTGATGCATGGCTTCGGCGCACGCCTCCGCGAGCCGATCGCAGAGCGCTTTCGCCATGATGCGGTTGTAGTCGTCGGTTTTGGCGATGCGGGACTCGATGGCTTCGTCCTCGCCGAGGCCGGCGGTGACGGCGAAGGCGCCGATGTAATCGTTCTGGCAGTGCTCCTTCGGCGCGATGAAATCGGCGAGCGCGGCGTGGGCGCGGTTGCGCGAGGGGTCACGCGCGATCTGCTGGCGCAGCGTGTGCAACGTCGCAATTTTCGTGTGGCGCGCATCTTCGGCATACACTTCGATGTCGTCGCCGACGCTATTGGCGGGCCAGAACCCGACGACGGCCTTCGCCGTGATCCAGTCCTCCGAGATCATCCTGTCGAGCAGACTCTGCGCATCGTCGAACAGCGTCTTGGCCTCCGCGCCGACCTTGTTATCCGCGAGGATTTGCGGGTAACGGCCGGCCAGCTCCCAGGTCTGGAAGAAGGGCGTCCAATCGATGAAGGGCGCGATCTTGGCGAGATCGACGTCGAAGGTTTCAGCGCCGAAAAACGTCGGCTTCACCGGCGTGAACGTCTTCCAGTCGATCTTGAACCTGTTGTCGCGCGCAGCCTTGAGCGTGATGCGCTGCTTCTTCGCTTCGTTGGCGAGGTGCTTTTCGCGCACCGTTGCATACTCGCTTCTGATGTTGGCGACGTAAGGCTTGCTTTCCGTTTCCGACAAAAGGTTCGAGACGACGCCGACGGCGCGGCTGGCGTCGAGCACATAGATCGTCTGTCCGCGTTTGTAGTTCGGATTGATCTTGACGGCGGTGTGAACCTTGCTGGTCGTCGCGCCGCCGATCAGCAGCGGACATGCAAAGCCTTCGCGCTCCATCTCGCCGGCGACGAAGCACATTTCATCGAGGCTCGGCGTGATGAGGCCCGAAAGCCCGATCATGTCGACCTTCTCGCGCTTGGCGGTTTCGAGAATTTTGGCGGCCGGAACCATGACGCCGAGGTCGATGACCTCGTAGTTGTTGCACTGAAGCACGACGCCGACGATGTTCTTGCCGATGTCGTGCACGTCGCCCTTCACCGTGGCCATCAGGATTTTGCCCGCCGACGGCATCTGATCGAGCCCCGAGGCTTTCTTCTCGGCCTCGAGGTAGGGTTGCAGATACGCGACGGCCTGCTTCATCACGCGCGCGCTCTTGACGACTTGCGGTAGGAACATTTTGCCGGCGCCGAAGAGATCGCCGACGACGTTCATGCCGGCCATCAGCGGGCCTTCGATGACGTGCAGCGGCTTCTCGGCGGCCTGACGCGCTTCTTCCGTGTCGGCTTCGATGAAATCCGTGATGCCATGGACGAGCGCATGCGACAGGCGCGCTTGCACGTCGGCTTCGCGCCAGGTGAGGTCTTTTTCCTTGGCCTTCTGTCCGCTGCCGTCGCCCTTAAAGCGCGGCGCGGCGTCGAGCAGGCGATCCGTCGCGTCGTCGCGGCGATTGAGGATCACGTCTTCGCAGAGTTCGCGCAGCTCTGCTGGAATATCGTCGTAGAGCGCGAGCTGACCGGCGTTGACGATGCCCATGTCCATGCCCGCACGGATGGCGTGATAGAGGAACACGGAGTGCATCGCTTCGCGCACCGGCTCGTTGCCGCGAAACGCGAATGACAGGTTCGAGACGCCGCCCGAGATGTGGACGAGCGGCATCTTTTCGCGGATTTGCCGCGCCGCCTCGATGAAGGCGATGCCGTAGCCGTTGTGCTCATCGATGCCCGTCGCGACGGCGAAGATGTTGGGATCGAAGATGATGTCTTCGGGCGGGAAGCCGATTTTTTCGGTGAGCAGCTTGTAGGCGCGCTCGCAAATAGCGACTTTGCGCTCAATTGTGTCGGCCTGGCCCTGCTCGTCGAACGCCATGACGACGACGGCGGCCCCGTAGCGCAGCACTTTGCGCGCCTGTTCGAGGAACGGCCCCTCGCCTTCCTTCATGGAAATCGAGTTGACGATGGCCTTGCCCTGCACGCACTTGAGGCCGGCTTCGATGACCGACCATTTCGACGAGTCGATCATGATCGGCACGCGCGAGATGTCGGGCTCAGAGGCGATGAGGTTCAGGAACGTCGTCATGGCTTTTTCGGAATCGAGAAGGCCCTCGTCCATGTTGACGTCGATGATCGACGCGCCAGCCTCGACCTGCTGACGCGCGATCGCGAGCGCGGCCGGATAGTCGTTGGCCTCGATCAGCTTGCGGAACTTCGCCGAGCCCGTGACGTTGGTGCGCTCGCCGATGTTGATGAACGACTGCGCGGCGGAGGGGGCGGAAGCGCCGCTCTCAAGTTCTGAGCCGTTGGCGGTGGTCATTTCGTATCCATAGGATGAACGGTCTCGAAGTCTTCCTTCTCCCTAGGGGAGAAGGTGCCCCGAAGGGGCGGATGAGGGGCTAAGCCGTCGCGTGGCCGTCGCGAGTATTCCGTCAAGAACCCCGTCACAATTTATTCTGATGTCGATGTTCCAAACGCGGAGCACCTCGTAACCGAGCGCATTGAGTCGCTGTGTTCTTGCCGTGTCAGCCGATACCTTCGCGGGCTCGGCGTGCCGCGAACCGTCGAGTTCAACGATCAGCATCGCTTCTTCGCATAAAAAATCCGCGATAAACGGTCCGCATGGAGCCTGCCTGCGAAATTTCAATCCGCCGAGCCGCCGGTCTCGCAATCGCGACCAAAGTTTTCGCTCCACGTCCGTTTGGTTTCCGCGCAATGAGCGCGCCAGCTGTGTCAAGCGATCGGTCAAAACGCCACCTGCCGAGAAATCCAAAGTCCCTCACCTGTCCCTTCGGGACATCCTCTCCCGTTCCGGGAGAGGAATGCGCCGCGCGTCCTTCTCCCGTGGGGAGAAGGTGGCCGAAGGCCGGATGAGGGGCTTGAAGACCTGAGACTTAGATTGACGCTTTGCGACATCGACTCACCCATGCACGAACGGCTCGAGGCCGGAGAGGCGGAGCTTTTTTTCGATCTCAGGCAGCGCGCGCGGGGCGTGGACCTTCGCGTGCTCGGCGATGTGGCGGATGTGGTCGGGCGTCGAGCCGCAGCAGCCGCCGATGACGTTGATGAGGCCGTCGGCCATCCACGGCTCGACCTTGCACGCCATCTCCGGGCCGTCTTCATCGTACTCGCCCATCGCGTTCGGCAGACCCGCATTCGGATAGGCCGAGATGCGCGCATCGGCGACGTGCGCGAGTTCGGCGATATAGGGGCGCATCAGATCGGCGCCGAGCGCGCAGTTGAGGCCGACGGAGAACGGCCGCAGATGACGCATCGAATACCAGAAGGCTTCCGCCGTTTGCCCGGAAAGCGTGCGGCCCGAGCGGTCGGTGATGGTGCCCGAGATCATGATCGGCAGCTCGACGCCGGTTTCGTCGAAGGCTTCGAGCGTCGCGTAGCCCGCGGCCTTGGCGTTCAAGGTGTCGAAGATCGTCTCGATCAGGATGATGTCGGCGCCGCCTTTGATGAGGTTCACGACCTGCGATGTGTACGCGGCGCGCAATTCGTCGAAGTTAACGTTGCGATAGCCGGGATTGTTGACGTCGGGCGAGATCGACGCTGTGCGGTTCGTCGGGCCGACGGCGCCGGCGACGAAGCGCGGCTTGTCGGGCGTCGAATACTTATCGCATGCGGCGCGCGCGAGTTTGGCGGCGGCGAAATTGATCTCGTCCGCCAACTCCTCCATGCCGTAGTCGGCCATGGAGATCACCTGCGCGTTGAAGGTGTTCGTCTCGATGATGTCGGCGCCGGCGTCGAGATACTGCTCGTGGATGTCCTGGATGATCTTCGGCTGAGTCAGCACGAGGAGATCGTTGTTGCCCTTGACGTCGCGCGGCCAGTCCTTGAAGCGCTCGCCGCGATAGTCGGCTTCATCCAGCTTGTGACGCTGGATCATCGTCCCCATCGCGCCGTCGATGATCAGGATGCGTTTCCCCGCCGCCTTCTCCAGCGCCGCCCAGCTTGCCTTGCGCGTCATGTTTCGTCCTCGTTTGTCGGGCGATGGCCCGACGTGAACCTATTTCTGCGCTATTGCGACGGACATTCAGGAGGGCGCTGCGCGCCTTGCCGTCCCGTCAGTCTCCCCGTGTCCCGCGGGACCGCGCGCCGCCCTCCGCCTCGCATCTACGCCGCCGCATCCGCGCGCGCGGCGCGTATGGCGCGCAAGCCGAGCAGATGGCAGATCGCGTAGACGAGGTCGGCGCGGTTCAGCGAGTAGAAGTGGAATTTCTTCACGCCTTCGTCGACGAGGTCCATCACCTGCTCGGTCGCGACCGCGGCGGCGACGAGGTGCGTCGTCGTCGAATCGTTCTCGAGATCCTCGAAGCGGCGCGCCATCCACGACGGCACGCTCGCGCCCGCGCGCTGCGCGAAGCCCGCGACTTGCTTGAAATTGTGGATCGGCACGATGCCGGGCGTAATCGGAATCCAGACGCCCGCGGCGCGCGCGCGTTCGAGATAGCGCAGGAAATGCGCGTTATCGAAGCCGAACTGCGTGATGACGCGATCGGCGCCGGCGTCGACCTTGGCTTTCAGGTTGTCGATGTCGGCGTCGAGGCTCGCGCTCTCGGGATGCTTCTCGGGATAGCCGGCGACCGAGATTTCGAATGGCGCGACGTCTTTGAGACCGGTGACGAGTTCGGCGGCGTTGGCGTAGCCGCCCGGATGCGGCCTGTACGCCGTGCCGGGTCCTTCCGGCGGGTCGCCGCGCAGCGCGACGATGTGGCGAACGCCGGCGTCCCAGTAGGCGCGCGCGACGGCGTTCACTTCGTCTTTCGTGGCGTTCACGCAGGTCAGATGGGCGGCAGGCTTCAGGTCCGTCTCGCGAATGATGCGCGTCACCGTCGCGTGGGTGCGCTCGCGCGTCGTACCGCCGGCGCCGTAGGTGACGGAAACGAACTCGGGCCTGAGCGGCGCGAGCCGCGTGACCGAGGACCACAGTGTCTCTTCCATCTTCTCTGTTTTAGGCGGAAAGAACTCGAACGACACCACGATGTCGCCAGAGCCGAGCAGCTTGCTTTTTCGTTCCGGTTTATCAGCCATCAGCGAGCCCCTTCGAATGAATCAGCGGCGCGGCCAGCGCTGCTGCGAACGGCTTCCGCGCGCTCGGCCAGCCATAGCGAGACGGTGAGCTTGTCGCCCTTGGCGGACGAATTGGGCGCGAGGTCGCGCACGGCCTTGGGGTTGAGCCCGGCGTCACGGAGCCATGCTTTCACTTGCTCGTGCGAGAAGCCGAGACGCTCGTGCGCCTCGTCCTCGCGCAGATAATCCAGATCATGCGGCGCGAGGTCGACGATCAGCAGCCGCCCGCCGGGCGCAAGGACGCGCGCCGCCTCTTGAATGGCGCGCGCGGGATCGGACAGAAAGTGCAGCACTTGATGCATGACGACGGCGTCGGCCTGCCGGTCGGCGAGCGCCAGAGCGTACATATCGCCGTGGCGCACCCGCGCGTGCGCGCAGCCCTGGCGCGTGAGCTTGGCGCGCGCGTAGGCCAGCATCGCCTGATTGACGTCGACGCCGACGCCGCGCCGGTAGCGGTCGGCGAAGAGTTCGAGCGTGCGCCCGGTGCCGGTGCCCAGATCGACGAAGAAGTTGAACGGACCCGGCCCCATCGCTTCGCGCATCGCAGCTTCGACGTCCCGCTCTGCGACGTGCAACGCGCGGATGCGATCCCAGTCGGCGGCGTGCTTCTCGAAGAACGCTTGAACGCCGCTTTCGCGCTCGCGCTTCACGGCTTCCGCGCGGTCGCGATCGCGCGCGACGAGCGGATCGTCGGCGTCGACGTCGGCGATGAGGCGAAGCGCGAGCCGCCCGCCCGGAAAGCGATCGGAAATGTGGAAGTAGACCCAGCTGCCGTCGCGGAAGCGCTCGATCAATTTCGCTTCCGAGAGCAGCTTCAAATGCCGGCTGATGCGCGGCTGGCTCTGGCCCAGGATGAGGGTGAGGTCCTTGACGTTGAGCTCGCTCGCCCCGAGCAGCAGCAGGATGCGCAGGCGCGTCGGCTCGGCGGCGGCTTTCAAGGCCGTGACGAGGTCGTCCATGGTGAGATCGGCGGCGATGCTCATGCCGCATTAGATATAAAGATATGTTTATGTGTCAAGCGCTATTTCGCGGTCGTCGCGGCCCGTTCCCGGTCGGCGCTTAACCGGCCATTAGCCATGCACGCCGTACCTTCCCAGGGTCAGAGCGCAGTCGGGGACAGCGTCGTTCATGTGGCCAGAAGCGTTCGATCGCGTTGTCGTCAGCAGCCCCCCCGGTCAGCTTCCCATTCGCCTCATCAATGAGAACGGCGTCTGGTCGCGCGCGCCCGGCCTGGCGCTGATGGCCGGACTTGCGGCGCTCATCGTCGGCCCGCAAATCGGCATCGCACTCTATGCCGTCGCGTCGCCGGACCTGCGTCACGCGGTGGCCGGGGCGCCGATCGCGGCGCTTGAACTGGCTCTAGCGCTTGTTGTTTGGATGGCGCTCGTTTGCTGGCCGCTCAGGATCGCAATTTCGCGCTTGGCCCGCCGCCGCGACGTCGAAATCACGGCGACGAAAGTTCTCGTGGAAGACCGCAATCCTCTTGGCCAAGACGCGTGGAGCGCACCGCTTGCCGAGTTCACAGGCGTCGCACATCATATCCGCTCGTCGCTGTCGGGCCTGCGTCACGAGCTGGTGCTGGTTCACCCCGAGCGGGGCCGGTCCATCCTTTTGACCGTTGCTGAGCAGATCTCTGAAAGGGAGGCGGAGGCCATGGCCCGCCTGCTGCGGCTGCCGCGTGTCGCAGCCGACAAACTCTATGGCGCTCCGCCTGTGGCCGCTCCGTCGCAAGCCGCCGCGCCGCAGGCGGCCGAACTGGCCGCCGCCGCGTAGCGGTCGGGCATCGTTTTGACCAGATTCGCATGCCACTACCCGGACGCCGGACTTGTGCGCCGCCGAACGGAGTTGCACAGTCCACCCGATTTGCCCCCTATTGCATCGAACATGAGGCTCGGAATGACCCTTCCCGACTTGCAGGCGCGGACCTCTCCGCTTGCCGCCGCTGCCGGCGCGGTCGCGCTGCTGATCGCCTGCTTCGGGCTTTTTACGGCGACGCCGGCCCGCGCCGAAGCCCCGTCGCAGTACATGCAGCGGGTGATGAACGAGCTGGTCGCAGCGCAGCGTTCGCGGTCGATTTCGGCGTTCGGCAATGTGCTCAGAAAGCACATGGACGTGCCGGGCGTCGGGCTGTCGGCGCTCGGTCCCCACGTACGCTCGCTCCCGAAAGGCGACAGGCCAGCCTATTACAACGCCATGATCAATTTCATCGCCAAGTATTCCGCCAAGGAAGCGCCGAAGTACCCGGTCTCCAGCGCCGTGGTGACGGGACAGGGCGCGGAGACGGCGACCGGCACCGACGTCGACACGCAGATCACCGTGGACGGCACGCCCTATGACGTGCGCTGGAAAGTGGTCCGTTCGGGCGGGGCCTTGAAGGTGCGCGATGCGCAAGTCATCGGCGTCTGGGCGACGAGTTACATCAACAGCCTGTTCCAGGACTACATCGCCAACAACGGCAATAATCCGAGCGCGCTCGTCGTCGCGCTCAATCGCTACTGATCGACGACCGACCGACGGCAAACAGGACTGGCCTCGCGCGCAACTGCGCCGAGGCCATTCGTTTGGGCGCCGTTGCGCCGCATTTGATTGTTCCGCGTGCGACCGTTCGGCTGTGGATGATCGCGTATTTTCGGAGCGTTACATGCGCGCGCGCAGACGCCGCGACATGATGCGGGCGGCTTCTTGTTCGATCGGCCAGGGCGCCTACATCGACGTCAGTGCGATCTCGTCAACACGGAGAATGACATGACACTTTGGAAAGCCTTGCCTGCGACCGCGAGCGCCGTCGCCCTTTCGGCTCTTTTGGGATTGGGCGCAGCCTCAGCCGTCGCCAATCCTGGCCCGGCCGCCGAAACGCCCGCGGCCGCAAATGTCGCGCCTGTCGAACGCGCGGCGCCCGTCGAAGCCCCCGCGGCCGAGGCGGCGGCGCCGGCCGCAGCCGCGGCGACGTCGCTGACGGCGAGCGATCTGCGCATCGGCGCCGCGGTGTTCGGTTCCGACGGCGCGAAGATCGGCGAAGTCAACCGCGTGACCGCCCAGTCGACCGGCGCCGTGACGGAGATCCATGTCACGACGGGCGGCAAGGCCGGGCTGAATGCCGAGGCCGTCATCGTTCCGGCGGACAAGATCACGGGCGCCGGCGACAGCGTGAAGCTGTCGCTCTCCGCATCGGAAGCCAAGAGCCTTCCTGTTGCGGATGACGGTCGCGGTTGATCAACCGCAAACCAACATCGAGATAACGTGAAGCCGCGCATCTCCAGAATGCGCGGCTTCGCTTTTTTCACTGCGTCTAGGGCTTCGCCGGCGCGCCGCTCACGGTTGAACCGCCCGTCGTCGAATACATGGCGATCGTGCCGTTCTGGAACGAGCGCGCGTCATAGAAGCGGATCTCCATGTCAAACGAGGCTTCGACCGGCTTTTTCGACGCCAGGCGATCGAGCGGCCCCGATGACGAAGCCTCATCCAAGATCAGCTTGAACTTGAAGACGCCGGGCTCCGTGATGAGCTGTTCCGGCTTTTCCTCCGGGGTCTTTGGATAGAATAGAACTGTCTCCGTTCGGCTCGCCTTGCCCGCGAGCGAGATTGGCGCGAACGGTTCGTAAGCCATCGCCCGCGTCTTCTCCATCGTCCAGCGGCCGAAGTCGGCGGCATAGAATTTTTTGGTCGGGCCGCCTTTGGCGCTCGTCGCTTCAAGCGTCATCGACAGCACGGCGCCGGTCCGACCGCCGTCGTTGATCAGCGTCACCGGCACGGCGAAGACTTCGAAATTCGAGTTCTGATAGGGCGAACTGTATTGGATGACGGGCGGCACGAAGACTTTGAGGTCCGGGCCCTTGAGCGAGCTGTCCCAAAGGCTATAGCCGGAAAAGAGCAGCGCGATGGCCGAGACGACGGCGGTGAGACGCCCGCCGCTGTGGCTCGCGGTTTCGATCGCGAGGTGATTGGATTGATCGCCAGGCAGCGGCGGCGGACGCGACGCCATTGTTGTGTTTCCCCCAGGAGAGCCCCCGCTCGGAGCAGAAGCAAGCAGGGCGCTGCCTCGGCGTCAAGCGAGCGGATGCTCGGCTAGGGTCTCAATTTGAAATTTAGAGGTCGCGAAGCGGGCAGCCCCCATCGTCTCCCATGTGCGATTTCAGGGTTAGACCGTTGAGCGCCTACGGCAGCGTCAAGGTGGCTTTGTATCTGCCGGCAGTGAGGGTGTCCGTCAGATTTTCGTTCGTGTATGTGCCGGAGCCGCTCAAGCCTTCGTATTTCCCGGTGCCGCCCGTGACCTTGTAGGTAAACTCTTTGAGGTGAGAGCCTTCTTCGAATGTGAGCGTCTTCGTGCCTCCCGCCTTATAGGTGTCGGTGCACGCGCCGCTGCCTTTCCAACTGCCGTCGGGCATGTACTCGTACTTTCCCGTGCATTCCTCGGTGACCTTCGATGCGGCTGGATCATCGGGATAGGCGACGCATCTGCCGGCATAGTCGACCAGCTTGTGCCCCTTCTCCGGCTCCTTCTCGTCCCACTTATCAATCACGCAAGCGAGCACGCCTGCTTCTTGAAGGGTTCCGCCAAGGGCTGCGGCGCTCTGTAGAACAATCAGTAGCGGCGCGGCCACGAAACGCAATGATCTTTGCATCGCAATCCTCCTCGTCAGCATCAAAATAAGGGCTTTTACCGCTAAGAGCGGTCAGGCTCAAGCGGAGTAGCCCGGCCTCATAGGTCCAAAAGGGCCAGAAGCGTCGTGTTGACGTGATCGGCGACGCCGTCGGTCGCAGCCCCTCAGGAGGTCTTGCATCCGCCACGGTCGTGTGGTTCTAGCGGCGCATGACGCCGGCCATCAAAGACCCCTCCTCGGCCCATCTGCAGCGCGTGCAGCAGCTTCGCCGAGGCGTGCTCGCCGCAGTGCTCGCCGCCGCCGTCGTGGCGCTGTGCTGCGCCGATTCCTATTGGCGTTTCAACGCGCCGCAGCTTTACGAAGCCATCGAATGGCTCGGCGTGTTCCTGATCTTCGTGTGCATCGCCGGGCGCACGTGGTGCACGCTCTACATCGGCGGACGCAAGAAGGACGAACTCGTCACGCTCGGCCCCTACTCGCTCGTGCGCAATCCGCTCTACGTGTTCACGCTGATAGGCGCCTTCGGCATCGGCGCGCAGTTTGCCAGCATCGTCGTGGCGATTGCGATGACGGTAATTGCGGCGATCGTCTTCCGCACTGTGGTGGCGCAAGAGGAAGCGTTCCTCGCCAAAGCGTTTCCCGACGCGTGGACGCGCTATAGCCGGGACGTCGCGCGGTTCTTGCCGAGGTTGCGTCTGTGGCGCGATACCGAGGCGCTGACGATCAAGCCGGCGCTCGTCGTCAAGACGTTCCTCGACGCGTGCGTTTTCATCCTGGCCATCCCCGCCGCCGATCTCATCGAGACAGCTCAAGCGCACGGCTATCTGCCGGTGCTGATGCTGTTGCCGTAAAGCGATCTACCGCTCAAACCGCTTGAACTTGATGCGGTGCGGTTCGACGGCGTCGTCGCCGAGGCGGCGTTTCTTGTCTTCCTCGTAGTCCGCAAAGTTGCCCTCGAACCATTCGACGTGGCTGTCGCCCTCGAAGGCGAGGATGTGCGTCGCGAGGCGATCGAGGAAGAAGCGGTCGTGCGAGATGACGACGGCGCAACCGGGGAAGTTTTCGAGCGCGAGTTCGAGCGCGCCGAGCGTTTCAGTGTCGAGATCGTTCGTCGGCTCGTCGAGCAGCAGCAGATTGCCGCCCTCCTTCAACAGCTTCGCGAGGTGTACGCGATTGCGTTCGCCGCCTGAGAGTTGCCCGACCTTCTTCTGCTGATCGGCGCCCTTGAAGTTGAACCAGCCGCAGTAGGCGCGGCTCGGCACTTCCTTCTTGCCGCCGAGCAGGATCTGATCGAGGCCGCCGGATACTTCCTCCCAAACTGTTTTTTTATCATCAAGATGCCCGCGTGATTGGTCGACGTAGGAGAGCTTCACCGTCTCCCCGAGACGTATCTTGCCCTTGTCCGGCTTTTCCTGGCCCGTGATCATTTTGAAGAGCGTGGTCTTTCCGGCGCCGTTCGGGCCGATGACGCCGACGATGCCGCCGGGCGGCAGCTTGAAGGACAGGCCGTCGATCAGCAGGCGATCGCCGAACGCTTTTTCGAGATCGCTGACTTCGACCACGACGCCGCCGAGTTTCGGACCGGTCGCGATCTGGATCGTCGCCTTGCCGACGTCTTCACGTCCCGCCTCTTCAACCAGCTTTTCATAGGCGGAAATGCGGGCCTTGGACTTGGCCTGCCGCGCTTTCGGAGAGGCTCTGATCCACTCGAGTTCGCGCGCCATCGACTTCTGGCGGCTCTCTTCCTGGCCCTTCTCGACTTCGGCGCGCTTCGCCTTCTGTTCGAGCCAGCTCGAATAGTTGCCCTTGTACGGCACGCCCTGGCCGCGATCGAGTTCGAGCGTCCATTCGGTCAGATTGTCGAGGAAGTAGCGGTCGTGCGTGACGAGGATGACGCAGCCGGCATACTCTTTCAGGTAGCGCTCCAGCCACGCGACGCTCTCGGCGTCGAGGTGGTTGGTCGGCTCGTCGAGAAGCAGGATGTCCGGCTTTGCCAGCAGAAGCCTCGTCAGCGCGACGCGGCGCTTCTCGCCTCCCGAAAGTTTGGTGACGTCAGCGTCGCCCGGCGGGCAGCGGAGCGCATCGAGCGCCTGTTCGACCTGCGCATCGAGGTCCCAGAGATTTTGCGCGTCGATCTGATCCTGAAGCGCCGTCATCTCGTCCGCCGTCTCGTCCGAATAGTTGGCGGCGATCTCGTTGTAGCGATCGACGATCGCCTTCTTCTCGGCAACGCCTTCCATCGCATTGCCGAGCACGTCTTTGTTGGAATCGAGTTCCGGCTCCTGCGGCAGGTAGCCGACCTTGACGCCGTCCGCCGGTTTGGCTTCGCCGATGAAGTCGTCGACGGTTCCGGCCATGATCTTGAGCAGCGTCGACTTGCCCGCTCCGTTCAGGCCGACGACGCCGATCTTGGCGCCCGGCAGGAACGACAAAGAAATGTCCTTCAGCACCGTCTTGCCGCCCGGATAGGTCTTGGACAGCTTGTGCATGTGGTAGACGTACTGATGCGCGGCCATTGCGGGCGAGGTCCTCGAATTGCAGGAAGGTCAGGGTTGGCGGCCTTCTAGCCGATTGCGGCGCGGCGCTCAATGCGTCGCGCGCGACATGGCTCACCACGCCGGGTTCTTGACGCCGGTGAAGAAAAAAACGCCGAGGCCGATCGTGAACACCAGCCAGCCCCACAGCACATGCTCGAACCACACCGTCCAGAAGGATCGCGTGCGCTCATAGCGCCACGCGAACAGCATGCCGGCGAACAATGTTCCGCCGACCGCAATCCAATTGCGGAACAGGATGTGCCCGAGGCTGAAAACAAGGCCGCTGACCAAGATCAGCGTCCATCGGTTGCGAAAGAGCGGGCCGTAACGGTGGAAGAAAAAGACTCGATAGACGAACTCCTGCGCAAGGACTGACGTGAACGGGTAGAGCGTCATGATCTTCAGCCATCGGCCCGGCCGCTCGGCGGCGAGCGCAAACAGCTTGTCAGGCATCACGATTGCGACCAGTGCGGCGACCGCCAGAGCGCCCGGGATGAAAATGAGCGCGATGGACCGCAACGTGGTCGGCGAGGGCCGACGCGCCAACTCGCGCTTCAGGCGGAACGTCGGATCCAGAAAGAGGAACGCCATCGCGAAAATCAGCACCGGCGGCAGCGCGTAGAACAGAGGCACCCCGTATCGGAAGACCGCCTGCCACATCAGCAACGGCGCAAGAACGAAAATAACGCCGATCTCGGCGATCAGACGAACGCGGCGCACGGGCGACGGGTTTGCGACATCGAGGTCGCGCGGCAGCGTCCCGGCCGCGGCGAAGCCATCGTCCCTCTCGATCGCCCGCGCCCCCTGCAGCATCCGCTCAGTCTTTCTCCGGCGGCGGACCGACAAGGCCCGGCAGCATCTCGGCGCGCCGGCGCCAACGTTTCAGAATTTCGGCGGCGATAACGGCCGCGGAGTCGAGCGGCGCATACTGCCATGTGGCGAGCGATGCGGCGTCATCAGGCAGCAGTCGCGACGCGCCGTAGGCATGAAGCGCTGCGTGGAAGCGATTGAACTTGGCTGACGCGCCGGCTGGCTTGAACACATGGATGGGGCGGCCTGTCGCGGCGGCTTCACACGTCATGTTGACGCTGTCGGCAGTGACAATGAACGCGTCGGCGGCGGCGAGAAAATGCGGATAGGGATTCTCGCCCTCGCCGCGCCAGAGAATCCGCGGGGTTCCTTGAGTGGCGCTGTCGACAGCCGCCAAGAGCGCGTCGGGCGTGCGCCGCGACGCCGTGATCATCAACCCCGCGCCCGACTTGGCGACGCCTTGGAACGCGGCGGCAAGACGGGCGACGTCGCCGGGTCCATAGCGATAGTCGCGGTTCGGCCCGCCGATCAGCGCGGCCACGCGCGGCCGAGGCAGCGCCAGAATGTCGGCCGGCAACGCCCTGCCGAGCTCCTCAAGACGCGACGGCGAATAGACATGCGGCGATGCCAGCGTCGAGATGACGTTGACGCCCTTGAGGCGATCGTGCTCGGGCGCCCAGATCAGATCGGCGCTGTTCAAGCCGGTGCGCGGATTGAGCAGAATGACGGTGAAGGTCACCGCGCCGGCTTTGCGCTTCAAGGCGCGAAGGTAGGGAATTGTTGTGCGGCCCGTTGCAAGGACGACGGCGGGCCAGGGCCCCGAGAATAGAGATTCATCGGCCCCTATTCGCTCCCGCCGCGCCACAGGCCCCCATGGCGCAGCCAGCCGATAAATTCCTCGCGGGCTGACCCGCTTGATGACGGCGTCCAACTTCAGAGCCGCGGCCACGCCAAGGCATTGCGCCTCGTGGCCGGCCTTGCCGTCGGAGATAATCCACGCGCAACGCCCGGCGAGGCTCGGAGCGTTTGGCGACACGGTAGGGTGCAGCGTCATGGCGGCTGTTGTGGAATCCGGCACGCAGCCTGTCGAGTTGTATGCATCAGTCTGCGTCTGGGAAGTGCGCAATAATCGAATCGGCTGACCTCAGGATACGTTGCTGATATTACTCAATCTGACGCTACAAGCGAGAGGCGCGGCTGTGGCCATCGAACTCGACGTCGTTGACTGGCGCATTCTCCGAGAGCTTCAGGCCGACGGGCGGATCACCAATGTGGCGCTGGCCGCCAAGATCGGTCTGTCAGCGCCGCCCTGCCTCCGGCGGGTGCGGGCGTTGGAGGAAGCGGGACTGATCACGGGCTACACGGCGCTCGTCGATGAGGAAGCGCTTGGTTTTGCGCTCACGGCGTTCGCCATGGTGCGCCTGCACAATCAGGCGGAGGCCGACTTGCGCGGCTTTGAGAACCGCGTGCTTGGCTGGCCCGTCGTGCGCGAGGCGTACATGCTCTCAGGCGAAAGCGACTTCATGTTGAAATGCGTCGCCCGCGATCTGGGCGCATTCCAGCGTTTTGTGCTGGACGAGTTGACCGCGGCGCCGAACGTCGCAAGCGTCAAGACGTTCTTCACCATCCGGCGCGCGAAGCGCGAGCCGGGCGCGCCGATCGGGGCGTCATCGCCGCAGACGGCCTAACCGGAAAACACGGCGGCGGTCCGCCTACCTCCACTCGACCTTCAGGACTTCGAAACTGCGCGAACCCTTCGGCGTCGTCACCTCGACGACCTCGCCTTTGGACTTGCCGATCAAAGCGCGCGCGATCGGCGACGAGATGGAGATCTTGCCGTCGCGGAGGTTTGCCTCCGTGTCGCCGACGATCGTGTATTTGACTTTGTCGCCGGAATCCTCGTCGACCATCGATACCGTGGCGCCGAACTTGATCGTGTCTCCGCTGAGCTTCGAGGTGTCGATCACCTCGGCGCGGCTGATCTTGTCCTCAAGCTCGGCGACGCGCGCTTCGTTGAGGCCCTGCTGCTCCTTGGCGGCGTGATACTCGGCGTTTTCCGACAGGTCGCCGTGGGCGCGCGCTTCCGAGATCGCCGCGATGATCCGCGGCCGCTCGACGGATTTCAAACGCTGCAGCTCCTCTTCCAGGCTCTTGTAGCCTGCGACAGTCACCGGCACCCGTTCCATCGACATCTCCAACGTCTCCTTGAACTCGCGCGTCACTGCGAGTTTCTGCGCCTTGAAGTACGACGCCTGTAAGGGTTGCATGAACGCAAGGGAGCGCGCGACCCGCCGAGCCGGCGCGCAAATTCAACCGCGCCGCTCAATTCAACGGTGAGCGAACCCCTGCAACGGGGCCACCTGAAGCGTATCGGATTTCAGCGCCTTAATGGCCCGCGTCACCGCAACAGCCCCCGCCAAAGTAGTATAATACGGCACGTGATGGTGCAAGGCCGTGCGGCGGATGTCCTTGCTATCGGCAAGCGCCTTGGACCCCTCGGTGGTGTTGAAAACCAGCGCTACATCGCCGTTCTTGATGGCGTCTACGACGTGCGGGCGGCCCTCGAGAACCTTGTTGATGGCGTCGCACGCGATGCCGTTGGCCTCCAGGTGGCGCTTGGTGCCGCGCGTGGCGATGACCTTGAAGCCCATGTCGGCCAGCTCTTTGACCGGCGCCACGATGCGCGCCTTGTCGGTTTCCTTGACCGAAACGAACACCGTTCCGTTTGCCGGGAGTTTTTGCCCGGCGCCGATCTGGCTCTTGCAGAACGCCATCGCGAAGTCGCGGTCGATGCCCATGACTTCGCCTGTCGAACGCATTTCGGGGCCGAGGATCGGATCGACGCCAAGGAAACGCGCGAAGGGAAACACCGCTTCTTTGACCGCGATGTGATCGTAGTCCGGTCTCTTCAGATTGAACGACTTCAGCGGTTTTCCGCCCATAATCTGCGCCGCGATCGACGCAATCGGCAGGCCGATCACCTTGGCGACGAACGGCACGGTGCGCGAGGCGCGCGGATTGACTTCCAGAATGAAGACGCGACCATCCTTGATGGCGAACTGCACGTTCATGAGGCCGACGACATTCAAAGCCAGCGCAAGCTCGCGCGTCTGGCGTTCGAGTTCGGCGATCGTTGCGGCGTTGAGGGAATACGGCGGAAGGGAACACGCGCTGTCGCCGGAATGAATGCCCGCCTCTTCGATGTGCTCCATGATGCCGGCGACAAATGTGTCCTTGCCGTCACTCAGGCAATCGACGTCGACCTCGACGGCGTCCGTCAGATAGCTGTCGATCAGCAGCGGGCGCTTGTCCGAAACAACGAGTTCGGATGGATTGTTCAGCGTCGCGGAAAGACGCGCGATGTAACGGTCGATCTCGGCGCCGTCGTGTACGATTTCCATGGCGCGGCCGCCCAGGACGTACGAGGGACGAATGACCACCGGATAGCCGATGCCGTCCGCCGCCGCGCGGGCTTCGCCCGGCGTTTTCGCGATGGCGCTCTTGGGCTGCGACAGCCCGAGTTTCTCGATCAGCGCCTTGAAGCGATCGCGGTCTTCGGCGAGGTCGATGGCGTCGGGCGAAGTGCCGAGGATCGGCACGCCCGCTTCTTCGAGCGCGCTCGCGAGCTTCAGCGGCGTCTGTCCGCCGAACTGCACGATGACGCCCTTCAGCTTGCCGTTGGCGCTTTCCGCGCGAATGATCTCTAGAACGTCTTCGGCGGTCAGCGGCTCGAAGAACAAGCGGTCCGACGTGTCGTAGTCGGTCGATACCGTCTCGGGGTTGCAGTTGATCATAATTGTTTCGAAGCCCGCCTTCGTCAGCGCGAAGCAGGCGTGGCAGCAGCAGTAGTCGAACTCGATGCCCTGTCCGATGCGGTTCGGACCACCGCCGAGAATGACGATTTTCTCTTTGGCCGTGGGGGCGGCCTCGCACACCGGCGCGTCGAAGAGGCCGGTTTCGTAGGTTGAATACATATAGGCGGTCGGCGCGGCGAACTCGGCGGCGCAGGTATCGATGCGCTTATAGACCGGTGCGACGTCGAGTTGCTTCCTCAGTGCGCGAACGTCTGCCTCGCTGACTTTAGCCAGCTTTGCGAGACGCGCATCCGAAAAACCAATGGCTTTCAGCGCGCGCAGCTGCTGCGCCGATTTCGGAAGGCCGTGCGCCAGCACGCGGGCTTCGGCGTCAACAATGCCCTTGATCTGTTCGAGGAACCACGGATCGATTTTGGAATACTGATGAACCTCGTCCTGCGAAAAGCCTAGGCGGAAGGCCTGCCCGACCTTCAACAAGCGGTCATACGTTGGCCGCGAGACGGCGGCGCGCACGACGTTCTTGTCGTCCCCCTGACCGAGCCCTTCGAGCGCGACGTCGTCAAAGCCGGAAAGACCCGTCTCCATCGAGCGGAGCGCCTTTTGCAGGCTCTCCTGGAAGGTGCGTCCGATGGCCATGGCTTCGCCGACCGACTTCATCGACGTACTCAATGTGGAGTCGGCGCCGGGGAATTTCTCGAAGGCGAAGCGCGGAATTTTGGTGACGACGTAATCAATCGTCGGCTCGAAGGACGCAGGCGTCGCGCCGCCGGTGATGTCATTCTGGATTTCGTCCAGCGTGTAGCCGACAGCAAGCTTGGCGGCGACCTTGGCGATGGGGAACCCGGTCGCCTTCGACGCGAGCGCGGAGGATCGCGACACGCGCGGGTTCATTTCAATCACGACCAGCCGGCCGTCCGCCGGATTGACCGCGAATTGCACGTTCGAGCCGCCCGTTTCGACGCCGATCTCGCGCAGCACCGCGATCGAGGCGTCGCGCATGATCTGATACTCTTTGTCGGTGAGCGTCAGCGCCGGCGCCACCGTGATCGAGTCGCCGGTATGCACGCCCATCGGATCGAGGTTTTCGATCGAGCAGATGATGATGCAGTTGTCCGCTTTGTCGCGGACGACCTCCATCTCGTACTCTTTCCACCCGAGCAGGCTTTCGTCGATGAGGATCTGGCCCGCCGGAGAGGCGTCAATGCCTGAGCGGGCGATCTGCTCGAATTCCTCGCGATTGTACGCGATGCCGCCGCCCGTGCCGCCGAGCGTGAAGGCCGGCCGAATGACGGCGGGAAGCCCGATCTCATCCAAGCAGCGCATCGCCTCGGCGAAGCCTGCGGCGCGATCGTAATCGACGACGACGCCGTTGGCGCCGAGGATCGGCGGCGACGATGCGATCGACGCGCGCGGACTCTCGAGGCCAATTTTATCCATCGCGTCGCGGAACAGCTTGCGGTCTTCCGCCTTGTCGATCGCCTCGGCCTTGGCGCCGATCAGTTCGACGCCGTGCTGGGCGAGGACGCCCTGCTTGGCGAGCGCCAGAGACGTGTTCAGCGCCGTCTGTCCGCCCATCGTCGGCAAAATGGCGTCCGGCTTTTCTTTGGCGATGATCTTGGCGACGACGTCGGGCGTGATCGGCTCGATGTAGGTGGCGTCGGCCAGATCCGGATCGGTCATGATCGTCGCCGGATTGGAATTGACGAGAATGATCCGGTAGCCTTCGGCCTTGAGAGCTTTGCAGGCCTGCGTGCCGGAATAATCGAACTCGCACGCCTGGCCGATGACGATCGGGCCGGCGCCGATGATCAAGATGGACTTGATGTCTGTGCGTTTGGGCATGGGTCCGGCTTTTATGGCCGTTTCCCCAGTTTGGCTATAGGTCGCGGTCCCGCGCCCACTGTGCGCACACGCGCCGAACGCCGCAGCGGGCGGCGGTGTGACCGCTGTGCGACACGACGGCGAAAACCAGTCGACGACCTAAGGTTTCGCGGCAGATTTGGGGGGCTCGATCTTCATGTCGAGCGGAAAGGCATAGACCGCCTTGAACAGCGGCTTCGTTTCGCGGCCGGGGGCAAGCAAGGCGTTGGAGACTGGCAGCCCTGTGGTTGCGTCGACATAGAACATACGAAACGTTTCGTTTTTCGGCGACGTCGAGTCTTTGGCCGGGGCGTCCTCGAGCTTGTAGGAGAGGACCTCGCGGCCTTCGAATTGCGTGCGGCCCTTGCAGCTGTAATTGCCGACGTCCGTTTGCTCGTCGAGGACGGAATGCTGCATCTGCGTTTGCAGATCGCTTACCGTCGCCGCGGGTAATGGGGTCCAGTCCGCTTCGCCGCTTTTCGACCAGCCTTCATCGCCGACGAGGATCATTTCCGACTTATGGTTGCTGACCGTGATCTCGACCTTCTGATGCATCTTATCCGGCAAAATGTAGTCGACTTCCATCGCGGTCGGACCCTGCTCGGTGATCATCGTCGTCGTCATGCGGAACCATGACGACTTTCGAAGTTTCTGCAGGGCGCTTGCGACCTCGTCGCGGCAGGGATTAGCGTTGTCCTTTGGTGCGGCCGGCGGTGCGGGTTGCGCCGCGGCCGTGGCGGCGACGCCGGCAAGAAGCAAGAAGGCGAGTACGGGGCGGCGCATGGCGTGCAATCCTCTTTGCGGCGTACGTCAGTTCGTCTTCTGCGCGGGGGCATTCATCGGCGCGACGATTTCAATGTCGGTCGGATAGGAGTACGTCGCTTTCAAGACGGGTTCGCCGCCGCTGCGCTTGGCGACGACATTGAAAGCGGGAAGCCCGCTCTCCGGCTCGACGTAAATCGTGCGCGCGATCGCATCAGGCGCATTCTTGGCGGCGTCGGCGTCAAACGTGCGATAGGCGAGATACTCCTTGCCCTCCAAGCTCGACTTGCCGAGACATTCGAACGCGCCGAGGCCCGCGGCGGGCGGACCCATCGCGGCGCGCGCTTCGGCGATCACCGATTGCGAAAACTGAGGAAGCAGTTCCTCGAACGCGCCGCCTGAGCCGGCGAACGCGCGGTCGCCGACGAGGATCGTCTGCTGCTCGCCCGGCATGTTGGCGCCGACGACCGTCTGAAGCATCCGATCCGGCGGGATGTAGTCGACCGTCATCTGAACGGGGCCCTCGGCGGTTGGCTGGGTCATGGCCACGCGAAAGGCCTTTGAATTGCGCTGCTTCTCGAACGCGGCGGCGACGTCGGCGGCGCAGTCGGCAGCGAGCGCTGGTCCGGCAAGAGCCAGAAGACCGGCGGCCAGCGATAAGCGGATCATGGACGTCCTCCGGATGGTTATTTTTCCCGGTGTTATACGCAGAGATGACGGCCGGTCGATCTTAAAGTTCGGCAAGGTTGACGCCGCTGGCCGCGTCCGAGGGCAGACACGGCGGCCGGTCCTATTTGCCCATGTTTTTGCGCATGGCCTCGCACGGATCCGGGCGCTCGGCGCGGGGCGTGAAAACGATGTAGTCGGCGGCTGGTTTGCCGTCCGGATCGCGCGGCACGTAGTTTTCGGGATCGTTTTTGCCGTCCTCGACCTCGACCAGCATGACCGAGACGACCTTTTTATCCGGCGCACGCTGGCGGATGTACCACGGCACGCCGCGGTCGGTGCGGACGTGGCCGTTGCCGGCGATGACGATGGCGGAGCCGTGCTTCTCGGCGGCTTTCAGAGCAACGTCCGCGAGGTTGGCGTCGCGATAGCGCTGCGCGAAGGCCATGCCGCCGAGCGCGGTTTTCGGCAACATGCCGCAGTGGGACTCTTCGATTTCGGTCAGCGATGCGTCGTCGAGTTTTGGGCCGAGTGGGACGTCGAGTTTGAGGCGCGTTCGTTCCTCCGCCGGTAGTGCAGCTTCGCCTTGTTTGGCGACTTTCTTGATGGCCTCCCGTATGACGTCGCCCGGGTAGATCGGCAGCCTCGCGTCGAGCGCCGCCTGGAGCAGCGGATCGTAGCCGTCCTTCGACCAGCCGGATTTGTCCCAGTCAAGAAAGCGCTTCAGATCGGCGACCGTGCCGACGCGGGCATCGTCGGCGTCAAATTTTGCGAAAGCGTCGAGGCCTAATTGCTGATCGGCGCGGACTTGCTCGAAGACAATTGCAGCGTTTCCTAAACTCGGGTTGTCCGAGCCAATCTCAGTGACTGCCATTGCGCGCAATCGATGATGCAAGTTGTTATCGTGTACCTCTCCAAAAAATACGACACCTTGTCTTTGCATGGCAAAGCTAACGTCGCCCACGATGCTCCTGCAATAGGCGTTAAACTTCAACTTAGTTTGAGGATCGGTTATATGAGTAGTTCCGCAGAGTGCATGCGAGCAAATTTCCTTGATTGCAAAGACTTCCTTCTCAAACGCATCTACTTTCCACTTGCAGGCCAACGAAGGAGTGGCAGCGGATATCAGCATGATCTCTGCAAAAAAGATGATCGAAACTGCCTCGCGAAGAAATGGGGGTTTCGGACTATTCAATCTTCAGCGCCCCGAGGCTGACGGCGAGCGCCGGCAGCAGATGCGGCGTCAGCGTTTCGCCCGGACCGTGCGTCGACACTTTCGCATACCCCTGTTCGCCCGGTTCAAGATGCATGATCGTCTCCAGCGTCTTGGCGTCGACGACCCAGTACTCCCGCACGCCGAGAGAGGCATACGTCGCGGCCTTGCGGCCAGTGTCGTAGGCTAGGCTTGAAAGCGCGATTTCAATAATCAAAAGCACTTCAACAGCCGGCAAGCCCCCGAGCGGACAGCTCTCTGGGAAAATCAGAATGTCCGGTTCCAAATAGTGCTTGGCATCGGCGCGCCAGCCGGGCTCGATGTAAACCTTGATGTTGGCCGGAACACTTCGTGAGAGCCAGATACCGAGTTCGCCGCGCACGACTTCATGCCGATTGCCTTTGGGCGACATCGGAACCAGCTCCCCGCCGATCAGTTCAATCCTATCTTCTTCGGTGAAGAACCCATGATCAGCCAGACTATCGAATTCTTCGACAGTCCAGGCCAGACGCGGCAGACCATCCGCGGCCTGCGTGGTCGCGCGCTGTCGGGGCATTGGTCGAATTTCGTTCATGCGTCCATTCTAACCCGATTTCCGCCTAGACTGAAGGCGGACTGCGGCTGTTGCTTTACCGCTCCCGCAAGGCCTTCTGGCCCTTCTTCTCGCGCATCATATTGACGAAGCGTGTGAACAGATAATGGCTGTCCTGCGGCCCCGGCGACGCCTCGGGATGATGCTGGACCGAGAATACGGGCTTGCCTTCGAGCGCGAGGCCGCAATTCGAGCCGTCGAACAATGACACGTGCGTTTCGACGACGCCTTTCGGCAGGCTGTCGCGATCGACGGCGAAGCCGTGGTTCATCGAGACGATCTCGACCTTGTTCGTCGTGAAGTCTTTGACGGGATGATTGGCGCCGTGATGACCTTGATGCATCTTCTTCGTCACGGCGCCGAGCGCGAGGCCGAGCATCTGATGGCCGAGGCAGATGCCAAATACGGGCTTGCCGCTGTCGACGAGCTTCTTGATTTCAGGCACCGCATATTTGCCCGTCGCCGCCGGATCGCCCGGGCCGTTTGACAGGAAGACTCCGTCAGGTTTGCGCGCCAACACGTCTTCGGCTTTCGCCGTCGCCGGCAGCACGGTCACTTTACAGCCGGCGCTTGTGAGGCAGCGCAAAATGTTGCGCTTCAAGCCGTAGTCGATGGCGACGACGTGGAACTCGGGGTTCTCGTTGCGCGCATAGCCTTTGTCCCAAACCCAGCGCTGCTCGTCCCAAGTATAACTTTGCCCGCTCGTCACATCCGGCACGAGATCGAGCCCGAGCAGTCCCGGCCATGCCTTCGCTTCAGCTTTGAGTGCGTCCAGATCGAACGTGCCGGAAGGATCGTGGGCGATGACGCCGTTCGGCATGCCCTTCTCGCGAATGCGCGCCGTCAACGCCCGCGTATCGACGCCGAAGATCGCGATGATCCCGCGCGCCTTCAGCCACTGATCGAGATGCTCGGCGGCGCGATAGTTCGACGGCTCGGTGATGTCGGCGCGCAGCACGCAGCCGCGCACGCCGGAGCGCGCCGCGAGGTTCGAGGTTTCGGTATCTTCGTTGTTGGCGCCGACGTTGCCGATATGCGGAAACGTGAACGTGATGATCTGGCCAGCGTAGGACGGGTCGGTCAGGATTTCCTGATAGCCGGTGATCGCGGTGTTGAAGCAGACTTCGCCGACGGCCGATCCCGTCGCTCCGAGACCGACGCCCGAAATCACCGAGCCGTCGTCAAGAACGAGCCGCGCCGTCTGCGGCGTATCGGTCCAAGGTTTCGGCGCGGTCATGGGGCGATCCGTGTCGGAGGCGCGCTCTCGCGGCCCAGCGGGGCGGAAAATCGCGCGGAACCTAGGGGAAGCCCCCAGCAAGGTCAATTGCTCGCCATCGTCACATGATGCGGCGACTGACGCGGCTTGCAGCAGCGCCGCGCGACGCCTAGAGATCGGCTGCGACAACGAGGACCCTGCGATGCGCGCAAAGATTTCCGACGACATCAAGACGGCGATGAAGGCAGGCGACAAGGCGCGCCTTGGCGTACTTCGGCTGATCAACGCCGCAATTCAATCGGCCGAGATCGAAGCGAAGAGCGCGATTGACGAGGCGGGCGTCGTCGCCGTCATGACCAAGATGGTCAAGCAGCGGCGCGACTCGATTACGCAATATGAGAGCGGCGGACGGCCCGATCTGGCCGAGATCGAGAAGGCCGAAATCGCGGTTATCGAGGGCTACCTTCCGAAGCAGATGGATGAAGCGGAATCCGCCGCGGCGATCAAGGCTGCGATTGCGGAAGCAGGCGCTGCGTCGGCGAAAGACATGGGCAAGGTGATGGGCGTGTTGAAAGCCAAATTCGCCGGCCGCATGGACTTCCAGAAGGCGAGCGCCGCGGTCAAGGCGGCGCTTGGATAGGCGCCGGCGGCCCTGCCTGTGGATAGCGGGCACGGGAACGCCGAGAGAACGGACGGTTCACAAACGCCGCCACGCGAATCGAATATTGATGAAAAATCAGATTTCGATTCGCGGCCCGTTTTGGAAGGCTCGCCAAGCCTATGCGCTTCAGCCCCAACTTTCTCGATGAGATTCGCGCCCGCGTGCCCGTCAGTCAGGTGGTCGGGCGTAAGGTGGCGCTGAAGAAAGCCGGACGCGAGTACAGAGGCCTCTCGCCGTTCAAGGTCGAGAAGTCGCCGTCGTTCTTCGTCAACGACCAGAAGGGATTCTACCATTGCTTCGCCTCGGGCGAGCACGGCGACATCTTCACATTCGTGATGAAGACCGAGGGGCTCGAGTTTCCCGAGGCCGTCGAGCGGCTTGCGGCCGAGGCCGGCGTTCCGATGCCCAAGCGCGACGAGCGCTCGATCGAGCATGAGGACCAGCGCGACCGGCTGCTCAAGGCGCTCGAAGCGTCGGCGCAATTTTTCGAAGAGAGTTTGCGGGGCGCAGCCGGAGGCGAGGCGCGACGTTACCTCGACAAGCGCGGCCTACAGCGCGAAACGCTCGCCGCATTCCGCATTGGTTTCGCGCCGAACGGACGCGGAGCGTTGCGCGAACATCTGCGGGGCAAGGGCTTTTCCATTGCCGACATGGCGATGTCCGGCATGTTGATATCCGGCGACGACATTCCCGAGCCCTACGATCGCTTCCGCAATCGCGTGATGTTCCCGATCCTCGATATGAAAGGCCGTCCGATTGCGTTCGGCGGGCGGGCGATGGAGAAGGATGCGCCAGCGAAATATCTGAACTCCCCCGAGACGCCGCTGTTTCACAAAGGGCACGTGCTGTTCAACGCGTCCCGCGCGCGACCGATTGCGCATGAGAAAAACCGCATCGTCGTCGTCGAAGGCTACATGGACGTCGTCGCACTCCACGAGGGCGGCTTCGGCGAGACCGTCGCGCCGCTGGGAACCGCGCTGACCGAAGATCAGGTGAAACTGCTGTGGCGCATGGTTCCCGAACCGGTGCTGTGCTTTGACGGCGATGCGGCGGGACGCAAGGCGGCGCACCGCGCGGTCGATACCGTGCTGCCGCACTTACGGCCGGGGTTCAGCGTCGCGTTCGCGTTTCTGCCCGACGGACTGGACCCGGACGATCTCATACGTCAGCGCGGCGCCGAAGCATTTGCTCAGCAGCTCGCCGCGGCGCGTCCGCTGATCGACGTCCTTTGGGAGCGCGAGGTCGCTTCGGGGCCACTGGCGACGCCTGAACAGCGCGCAGCTCTCGAGGCGCGGCTGCGGGGATTGGCGGCCGGCATCATCGAGCCGACGGTTCGCAGCCACTATGAGCGTGAATTGCGCGACCGGCTGTACCAACTCGGCCGGCAGCCTCGAGGGCTGCGCGGCGCCGCTGTCGACGGGGGGTTCGGTTCCTATGCGCGTCCAACGCCTGTCGCCGATTGGCGCAGCCGGGACCGCTCACGACTTGAAGGCCGGCCCGAGCGCGGCCCCTGGCGCGGCTACGGGCGCCCAGCCGGGCCCTTCGGCCCGCCGCCAGCGGCGCCCAGCGCCGAACTCGTCAAATTGCCTCAGTCTGCGCCGCCGCGCGAAGCCCTCATCCTGAAAACGCTGCTCAACCATCCCTGGCTGATTGACGAACATTCCGAACAAGTTGCGGAACTGAATTTCCAGTCGGCGGCGCTCGCCGGATTGCGCGACCAGATCCTCGCCATTCACGCGGGCGCGAATTCCCTTGACAGCGCAAGTCTAGCCACCCAATTGAGCCAGACTGGGGTTTCCAAGGTGGTGGACCTCGTCGCGCGAACGATTACGCACGCCAGCGACCGTTTCGCCGAGCCGAAAGCCTCCGCCGCCGACGTCGAAACCGCTTGGACCCATATTCTTGCGCTACACCAGCGCCAGGATGCTCTTGAACGCCTTTTGACGGCGGCTGAGGAGGCTTGGCGACGGGATTGTTCGGAGGAGGCTTGGGCGCGCCTGCTCGACATCAAACGGCAGATCGCGATTCACGCGGCGACGGACCAGAACGATGGAGCCGGCGACGCCGAACCCAGCGGCGCGGCGACGCAATCGATAAAGCGGGCGATTTGAGACAACCAGACCGCTAATTCGGCCGGATTAACCACCATTTGGTGTGACATCGGGTCTAGAGCGACTGAAACGGGCGACTCTCCGCATAGGATAGAGGCCCTCGAGACGAAGGATAGATTATGGCGCGCGCGCAGCAGGCGACCCAGAAGACCGAGGACAAGGATCAGGCCGTCGCGGAGGCGCCGGAGCGCGACAGCCCCCTGCTCGACCTTTCGGATCAAGCGGTCAAACGCCTCCTCAAGACGGCCAAGGCCAAGGGCTACGTGACGCTTGATCAGCTGAACTCGGTTCTGCCCTCGGAGGAAGTATCGTCCGACCAGATCGAAGACCTCTACGCCATGCTGTCCGACATGGGCATCAACGTCGTCGAGACGGAAGAGGGCGAAGAGGGCGCGGAGGCGGCGGACGAACCGGCCGACGAGGAAGAGAGCCGCTCGCTCGTCGCCAACAACCCCCTCGTCAAGGCCGAGGCCAAAGCCGAGCCCGCCGAGCGCACCGACGATCCCGTCCGCATGTATCTTCGCGAGATGGGTTCGGTCGAGCTGTTGTCGCGCGAGGGCGAAATCGCCATCGCCAAGCGCATAGAGGCCGGCCGCGAGGCGATGATCGCGGGGCTTTGCGAAAGCCCCCTCACGTTCCAGGCCATCATCATCTGGCGCGACGAACTCAACGACGGCAAGATTCTGCTGCGCGACATCATCGATCTTGAAGCGACCTACGAAGGGCCCGAGGCCAAGGAGTCGCTGCCCGGCGGCGAGAACCCCGCGCCGATCGAAGAGCCGCGTGATCCCGGCGCGCCGGAAGGAGACGTCGAGGACGACGAGGAATTCGAGAACGCCATGTCGCTGGCGGCGATGGAGGCGGAACTCAAGCCGAAAGTGCTCGAAACCTTCGACAAGATCGCCGGCGCCTACAAGAAGCTGCGCAAGCAGCAGGACAAGAAGCTCGAGCAGCAGGTCGCGGGCGAGAGCGGCACGCGTCAGCAACAGAAGGCCTACGACAAATTGCGCGACGAGATCGTCGCCGACGTCAAATCGCTGTCGCTTAACAACAACCGCATCGAAAGCCTCGTTGAGCAGCTTTATTCGATCAATAAGCGATTGATCGGCCTTGAGGGGCGTTTGATGCGCCTCGCCGACAGCTACGGCGTGCCGCGCCAGGGCTTCATCGACGAGTATTATGGCAACGAGCTTGATCAGACGTGGCTCGACCGGATGGGCACGAACGGCAAGAAATGGACGCAGTTCGTCAAGCACGAGCGCGGCCAGATCGGCACGATCCGCAACGAGATCCATTCGCTTGCGACCGACACGGGCCTCGAAATTCCCGAATTCCGCCGCATCGTCAAAGCCGTGCAGAAGGGCGAGCGCGAAGCCCGTCAGGCCAAGAAGGAGATGGTGGAAGCCAACCTGCGCCTCGTCATCTCGATCGCGAAGAAATACACGAACCGCGGCCTGCAGTTCCTCGATCTTATCCAGGAAGGCAACATCGGCCTGATGAAGGCCGTCGACAAGTTCGAGTACCGCCGCGGCTATAAGTTCTCGACCTATGCGACGTGGTGGATACGCCAGGCGATCACGCGTTCGATCGCGGACCAGGCGCGCACGATCCGCATCCCCGTGCACATGATCGAGACGATCAACAAGATCGTGCGCACGAGCCGTCAGATGCTGCACGAGATCGGCCGCGAGCCGACGCCGGAAGAGCTGGCGGAAAAGCTCGCGATGCCGCTTGAAAAAGTGCGCAAGGTTCTGAAAATCGCGAAGGAGCCGATTTCGCTCGAGACGCCGATCGGCGACGAAGAGGACAGCCACCTCGGCGACTTCATCGAGGACCGCAACGCCGTGCTGCCGATCGAGGCGGCGATCCAATCGAACCTGCGCGAAACCACGACGCGCGTGCTCGCGTCATTAACGCCGCGCGAAGAGCGCGTGCTGCGCATGCGCTTCGGCATCGGCATGAACACCGACCATACCCTTGAGGAAGTCGGCCAGCAGTTCTCGGTCACGCGCGAACGCATCCGACAGATCGAGGCTAAGGCGCTGCGCAAGCTGAAGCATCCGAGCAGATCGCGGAAGCTCAGAAGCTTCTTGGATAACTGAAATCGAAAAGGGGCCGCTCAGGCGGCCCCTTTTTGTGATGTATCCGGCGCGCGCGGATTGATCGAGCCTTCGGCTTTGCGCTGTCGCGACACGGTGGCGGCAAACCGTGTTAGTCTTGCTCATGCAGCACCTACGACAATACGCGGCGCTCCCATTTGTCGAAATCAGCGGCGCGATTCATGTCCTGCTGATCCTTAGCCGCGGCACAGGCCGCTGGGTCATCCCAAAGGGCTGGCCGAAGTCGAGCCTAGCGCCGCACGAACTGGCGGAACGCGAAGCCTTCGAAGAAGCCGGCGTCAAGGGCAGGATCGGCCTGGCCCCGATCGGGACCTACTCCTACACAAAACGACTGCACGTTTTCGCTCGAGCGCGCTGCGCCGTCGAGGTGTTCCCGCTGTACGCCGATCGCCAATTGCTGAAATGGCCCGAACGAAACAGCCGCGAGCTTCTCTGGGTCGCAGCCGGAGAAGCTGCGAATCTTGTGGATGAGCCGGAGTTGTCGGCAATCCTCACGTCTCCTGAACTTTACGCATTCACAGATCAAACGCGCGTTGAAGCTTGACCGGAAAGGTCAGCGCTTCTAACCCGACGCGAGGCGCGATGCCGTCGCCGATATGGCGCGGCGGAACGTCGGCGCTGGAGGTCGTGGCCGATGACTATTGACGACGCGCCCGCCATCGCGACGCCGGAACGCTTGCGCAAAACGGCCCTCGACAAAGACCTCGGCAAGATCGGGCGCCTGGAGGAAGCGACGCAGATCGTATCGCGCTCGCTGGTCGCGCCTGGGCTTGCACTGCTTTTCCTCGCCCTCGCCGGCGTGCTTGCGAAGTTTCAGATCGGCGCCGAGCCGCAGAGCGTCATGGTCATTACCGCCGCCGTGATTGGCGGCTACATGGCGCTGACGATAGGCGCCAACGACGTCACCAACAACGTCGGCCCCGCGGTCGGCGCACGCGCTCTGACGATGACCGGCGCGCTTATCATCGCCGCCATCTTTGAAACGGCCGGCGCGCTGATCGCCGGCGGCGACGTCGTCGAGACGATCTCGAAGGGCATCGTCAGCCCTGAGGCCGTGCCGGACCGGCAGATGTTCATCGCCGTGATGATGTCGGCGCTCTTGTCGTCGGCGCTGTGGGTGCATCTGGCGACGTGGCTCGGCGCTCCGGTTTCAACCACGCATGCGATTGTCGGCGGCGTGCTCGGCGCGGCTGTCGCGGCCATGGGTACGACCGCCGTCAACTGGAGCGTGATGGGCGCGATTGCAGCAAGTTGGGTCGTTTCTCCACTGCTCGGCGGCGTGATCGCCGCGCTGTTCCTGGCGTTCATCAAAACATGCATCATCTACCAGGACGATAAAATCGCGGCCGCACGGCGGTGGGTGCCGGCGCTGCTCGCCGTGATGGCGTCGGCATTCACGACGTACCTGATCACCAAGGGACTGAAAAACCGCTGGCGTCCGGAGGCGCACGAGATAGCGGCGCTCGCGGCCGCATCCTTCGCGATCGCGTTGCTGCTGGCGCGTCCGTGGGTGCGTCGCCAGTCGGAAGGCATGGAGAACCGCAACCAGTCGCTGCGGCGTCTCTTTCACCTGCCGCTCATTTTTTCCGCCGCGTTGCTGTCGTTTGCGCACGGGGCCAATGATGTCGCCAACGCCGTCGGTCCGTTGGCCGCGATCCTGCACGCAACAAACTCCGAGACGACAGGCGGCGTCGTCGAACTGCCGTTCTGGGTCATGTTGATCGGCGCGGCCGGCATCAGCCTCGGCCTCATGTTGTACGGGCCGAGATTGATCATTCTCGTCGGCGAGCAGATCACCAAGATGAATCCGATGCGCGCCTACTGCGTGGCGTTGTCGGCGGCGCTGACCGTCATCGTCGCGTCGGCGCTCGGGCTGCCCGTTTCCTCGACGCACATTGCGGTCGGCGCGGTGTTCGGCGTCGGCTTTTTTCGCGAGTATTACACGACGCACTCCAAGCGCCGGCGGCGTTACGTGAAAACGCACAAACCTCGGCATGCGCAGCGCCTGTCGATCTCGGACCAGGAAGAACTTACGCGACGGAAACTCGTGCGACGCTCGCACGCGACTGCTATCGCCGCCGCCTGGATCATCACCGTTCCGGCGGCGGCTGCAGTTGCGGCGGCGCTTTACACGCTGATGCGGGCGGCCGTCTGAATTTGTCGTTCACGCAATCGCGACGATCTCTACGTCGCTGGCCCCGGCGCTGACCTCGTCGCCTGCGCTCTTTCCCATCAACGCTTGGGCAAGCGGCGAAACATAAGACAGCGTGCCTTGCGCCGGATCCGCCTCGTCTTCGCCGACGATGCGAAAGGATTGGCGCCGACCGTCCGCACGCAACATGGTCACCTTCGAACCAAATTGAACGAACTCAACATCTTTTGGCGCCGGCATGACCTCAGCCGTCGCGCGACGCTGCGTCCAATACCTCAGATCGCGGGAAGCGGCGGCGATGGCGCCGCGATCGCTTTGCGTCTGCGCTTCTGCAAGGGCGGTTACAAAGCGCGCAACCTCCGCCTCGATCGCTGCGAGGCCTCCCGGCGTCACGAGGTTGCGATGTTCGGAGATCAGCCGGTCCGGCAGCTCTTCGAAGGCGTCGACGCCGTCGGGCTCTTTGACGAAGGCGCGGCTCATGGGGAACGCTCTGAAAACCTAGAGGACAAGGATCGGACGCCGCCTCAGGGGTCGCCGGCGGCGAGAACTTCGGCAACGCAGAGCAGCGCCTGACGCCGGTCCTCGCTGTCCATCGATGCAAACAACCTCTGCAGCCTAACGCTGTCTTCAAAACCCGCGACGGTGGGCGCCGTGGTGAATTTCGCGGTCGATTCCGAGAGCCCCATTGCCGGCGGCGAGGACCGATCAGACAGGCGTTCGATGGCCGCCGCCAGTACGGTAGCCGCGCCAATCGGCAACGCCTCCAGCAACGCCTCTGGGCGGTTTGAAGCCGTCTCTTTCGGCAGGCGGCCGATGGGCGTTGGCCCCGATGTTGGCGGTCGTCTGGACATCCGCTCGAAATCGATTTTGCGCTGGTGGAACGGCCATTTTCTGATCGCCACCTCACATGAAGCGTACCGGAAACGCGCGTCGCGAGCGAGAAAACTGATTGCAATCATTGCGATATGTCTAACATTTCCGCCATTTAAGGTTGTGCAACGCACTGTGGTGCGGCGGCCCGAAAATGCCGCGTCCCCCACAGACAGCGCGAACTTTGTCGGGCGCGGGCCAACCTGATAGAGAACGCCGAATTCAGCCCGTATCGGGTTCGCCGATTGCGCGCAATTTGGAGACTTCGCCATGACCGACACGACTCCGGAGAGCAAGGCGCGCGCCGCCACCGCCCAACTCATCCGCGATTATTACGCCGCGTTCAACACGGGCGACAGCGAAGGCATGCTCGCGTTTCTGAGCGACGACGTGATCCACGACGTCAACCAGGGCGAACGTCGCTCGGGCAAGGACAAGTTTCGCGCCTTCAACGCCCGCATGGATCACAACTACAAGGAAGAGCTGAAGGATATCGTCGTCCTCGTGTCGAAGGACGCCACCCGCGCGGCGGCAGAGTTCAACGTCCACGGCGTCTACAAGAATTCCGAAGACGGCTTGCCGCCCGCCAAAGGTCAAAAGTATGTGCTGCCGGCCGGCACGTTCTTCGCGATCCGCGACGGCAAGATTTCGCGCGTGACCACTTATTACAATCTCACCGATTGGATCACGCAGGTCGCCGGTTGAGCGCGGCGGATAGAAAACGTCTCGACGTCAAGTCGATCACCGGCGCCGCCATCTACGGCGTGCTGGGCGATTTGGCGCGGCTGCGCATCGCCGTCTTCCGCGACTGGCCGTATCTGTATGACGGCACGCTGGACTACGAAGAAAAGTACCTGAAGACCTTTGCCGCAGCAAAGGGCGCCGTGGTCATCGCCGCATACGACGGCGCCGAAATGATCGGCGCGTCAACCGGCGCTCCGATGGTCGAGCACGCCGACGAATTCGGCGAACCGTTCCAGGCGGCCGGCTTCGACATCTCGAAGATCTTCTACTGCGGCGAGAGCGTGCTGTTGAAGAGCCACCGCGGTTACGGCCTTGGGCACGCGTTCTTCGACGGCCGCGAGGCGCAGGCGCGGGCGCTTGGCGGCTTTACGCATTCGAGCTTCTGCCGGGTCATCCGTCCGGAAGACCATCCGCTGAAGCCCGCTGACTACGCGCCGCTCGATCCGTTCTGGAAAAAGCGCGGGTATGCGCCCATTGACGGCGTGGTCGCAACATATGACTGGAAGGACGTCGATCAACCGAACGAGACGACGCACAGAATGCAGTTCTGGATGAAGGCGCTGCCATGACGACGCCGAAACCGCTGAGGGTCGCGAGCGCGCAGTATCCCATTGGCCAGCCGAAGACGCTTGCCGAATGGGAGGAGAAAATTGCGCTTTGGGTCAAAACCGGAGCGGCGACAGGCGCTGAGCTGCTCGTTTTTCCAGAGTACGCCGCGATCGAGCAGGCTGCGTGCTTCGGCTCGGAGGTTTATGGCGACCTTCGGCTCACGCTTGCCAAGGTCGCGGAGCTTGCGGCCAGCCGGATCGCGCTGCACGCCGATCTCGCGAAGAAGCATAGCGTCCATATTCTCGTCGGTTCCGGACCAGTCCTGAAATCCGACGGCCGCTTCGTCAATGCGGCGCAGCTCGTGACCCCCGACGGCGCGATCGGCGAACAGGAAAAGCTGGTGATGACGCCCTTCGAGCGTGATTGGGGAATTTCAGCCGGCGGCCCCGTGCGCGTCTTCAAGACCGCGATCGGGACGTTTGGAATCGCAATCTGCTACGACAGCGAATTTCCGCTGCTGGTCAGGGCTATGGCGGAAGCCGGCGCCGACGTCGTGCTTGTGCCGTCATGCACGGAGCGCATTTCCGGATATCACCGCGTGCGCACAGGCTGCATGGCCCGCGCACTGGAAAATACGATCGCCACGGTGCAAAGCCCTACCGTTGGCGACGCGCCGTGGTCGCCGGCGGTCGACTTTAATGCAGGCGCAGCTGGCGTGTTCGTACCCTCGGAACACGGCGTTTCCGACGACGGAGTCTTGGCCGAGGGCGTTATCGATGCGGCGCAGTGGGTGACGGCGGACATCGATCTCGCGCGGCTCAAGCGGGTTCGCGACAGCGGCGAAATGCGGAATTATCACGACTGGCCGCTGCAGCCCGGCGCGCCCGCGGCGGAGGTTGCGGTAGAAATCGTCGCGTTAGCGTGACTGCGGTCGGCTCGCGGAACGCGGATCGTAGCGCTATTTGAGCGCCCAGGTAACTGTCACGCGAGCTTCAAGGGTCGACGTGCCCGCTTCGATCGGAACGGACTCGGCCTTGGCCGCACGCGCCATCGCGAAGGGGCGTGGACCTTGATAGGCAACATCCTCCGAGATCTGGATGACGTCGCCGATCGTCGCGCCGCCCGCCTCCGCTAAGAGTTTGGCCCGGCGCGACGCATTGACCATCGCTTCCTTGCGCGCCTCGTCCTTCAATGTTTCCGCCTTAGAGACTTCGAACTCGAGGCCGCTCGCCTGATTGGCGCCGGCTGTCACCAAATGATCGAGCACCTCCCCGAGCTTTTTCAGGTCGCGCACCAGCAGCGCAACTTGGTTGGTCACGCGATAGCCCGTGATGCGCGGGGCCTGCCCCTCTTTTCCGTAGACTGTGATCGGCTCGACGTTGAAGGACGAGGTTTGAATGTCCTTGGCGTCGACGCCCTTGGCCTTCATTTCGGCGATAGCCTTTTGCATCGCGGCGGTGTTGGCGTTCAAAGCCTCACGCGCCGTCGGCGCTTCGGACACAACGCCGGTCGTGATTCGGGCCTGATCGGGCTCGGCGAAGGCCATGCCGCTGGCGGATACGGTTATGGACCGCTGCATTTTTGTCTCCTCGGCATTGGCCCGCGGCGCCATCGCCGCCAACAAAAGGGCCGCGATGGTCGCGGCCTGAAACGTCATCCATCGGCGCATGTCGCGGCTCCATCGGTTTGCGTCATAGCCCGTACGCAGCGATGACGGAAAATCCACGGCGAAACAGTGTTGCAATGGGGATTCTCTGTTATGAGGGGCGCGGTCGGGCCCGTAGCTCAATGGTTAGAGCTGACGGCTCATAACCGTCTGGTTCCAGGTTCGAGCCCTGGCGGGCCCACCACGTGACCCATGCGCCCGTTGCGGCCCTGCCCCGCGCGGACGGCGCCCGCCACAGGAACTTTCGGACCTTCCGCTGCGTATTCGACATAGAAACAGCGCGAGGTTGCGCCATGAGTATGCTTTTAAGCGGAATTTTGCTGGTGACTGTCATCGCATCTCTAATTGCGATGGTCGTTCTGTACATTCTCGAACGGGATACCAACCGTTTGACGCCAATTCGATTGACGCGACGGCGGTAAGAACATCTGCGCGGTCAGACCCGTTCAGCCGCCGGCTTCCCTGACGACGATAGCCATGCCGGCATGCACGCCCCGGAACAGGCTGACGTCATCCAACGCTTCCGCCCAGATGTTGCACGGGCTGGCCAGACGGATTTCACTTCGCGTCCGCGACAGGGGCGTCGGTCCGAATCCGATCGCGATGGCGTCGCCCTCCGGCCAGAATGCTATCTCGCCGGCTTTGACAAGCGCGCGGGCGTCCGGCTCCACAGCGGACGTGATCGGCGCTTCGAAATAGACTTCTTCGCCCCAGACGCGCGCCGACGCGGCGATCGGCAGTGCAGCCCAAATGCGCTCCGCCGTCGGCGTATCAAGCAGGCGCGCGCGGATTTCGACGGGGCCGGCCTGAATGACGACTGCGCGCATGCCGCTGACCCCGCACCAAGGCCGTATCGCGCATTGCGCGTCGGCCGCCCTCTGCGACGATCTTCTCACCGAGAGGCGACGCCTTCAAGTGCGTGTCAGCCCGACTGGGGTCAAAAGTCCTTTAGGGCGCAGCTGCGCAACGTGAATATAAAGGCGCAAACCTTTGGGGACGCGCGTCAGGCGGGCGGCGGTCCGAAGACGAGCACCGCATTCAGCCCCCCGAATGCGAACGAGTTCGACATCGTCCATGTGATCTCTTTATCCCGGCCGACGTTCGGCACGTAGTCGAGGTCGCAGCCCTCGCCCGCTTCGTCGAGGCCAATCGTAGGCGGGACCCAATTATGCTGCATGGCCTTGATGCAGGCGACGGCCTCGATGACGCCGCCGGCGCCCAACGGATGGCCGGTCATCGACTTCGTCGACGAAACGGCCAGCTTGTAGGCGTGATCGCCGAAAACGTTCTTGATCGCCTTCGTTTCGTTGATGTCGTTGTCGGCGGTCGCCGTGCCGTGCGCGTTCAGGTAATCAATCTGGCTCGCAGTAATTCCGGCGTCGTCGAGCGCGTCTTGCATGGCGACGCTAGGGCCCTCGATGGTGGGCTTGACCATGTCCTGACTATCGGACGCCATGCCGAAGCCTGCGAGCTCGGCGTATATCGCGGCGCCGCGCGCTTGCGCGTGCTCGAGGCTTTCAAGAACCAGAATACCAGCGCCTTCACTCAGTACCGTCCCATTCCTCTTCTTGGCGAACGGGAAGCAGCCCTCCGGAGACAGCACGTGCAGCGCCTGCCAGGCTTTCATCGTGCCGTAGGTAATGACCGACTCTGACGCGCCCGCGATCGCGACATCGACGACGCCGTCCCGGATGTAGTCGCGCGCCAGGCCGATTGCGTGGCTCGCGGTCGAGCAGGCAGAGCACGTCGCGAAGGTCGGCCCCTTGACGCCGAACTCGATGCCGACGTGAGCGGCGGCCGACGATCCGATGATGCGCAGGAGGGTTAGCGGGTGGGTGGCGCGCTTGTTGAGAATGAAAAGATCGCGATAGGCCGTCTCGAATGTAACCAGCCCGCCAGCGCCGGAGCCGATGATGCAGGCTGAACGATAGGGATCGGTCAGCGGCATTTCGAGGCCCGACATCCTGACCGCTTCGTCGGCGGCGGCGGCGGCGAACCAGGAATAACGGTCGGCGAGCGAAATAATGCGATCGCGTTTGAATGGCTTCAGCCGCGCCTTGTGATCGAAGTCCTTGATCTGCGCGGCGATGAGGATTTTGAGGTCCTCGAGCGGAAAACCGCCGAGCTCGCTGACGCCGCACTTGCCGGCTTTCATGCCCTCCCAGAACGCATCTACGGTCGTTCCGATTGGCGTCACGACGCCCATGCCCGTGACGACGACCCGGCGCCCGGCTTTGCTCTTTGCCATCAGCGGCGTACTTCCTCAATTCGCGATTCAGCCGCCCCGACGCGACGTCGGCGCGGCTGATCAGTTGACATGAATAGCGGCGCGCAGACTGTCCCGAGCGGAACTCAGGCTTTGGCGGCCGAAGCGCCCTTCGCGGCGATCAAAGACTTGACCCGTTCGACGACGGAGCCGACGGTCTTGAAGTCTTCGACGTCTTCGTTGGCGTTGTAGGGGATCTCGATTCCGAAGCCGTCTTCGATGTCGAACACGATCATGGCGAGGTCGAGGGACTCGATCTTGAGGTCCGTCAAAGCAGTATCGAGCGAGATGTCGTCGCGCGGTTCTTTCATGTGCTTTTTCAGAATTTCGGTAATCTTCGTCGCGACTTCGTCCATATGCCTCTCCCGCCCCCGCACCATCCGCGGCAGGCTCGAATTGCTTGGTTTCTACCTAATTCACGTGCGGCAGCACAACAAGCAGCGGCGCTGCATATCCTTAAATGAACGCCAAGTCTAGGCGCGGGCCGGAACGAGGCGTCATTGATGGTCGATTCCGACGCGCCGCGGCGCCGCAGGCCTGGAGCCGGAACAGCGCCGCACGGACCCGAGACTGGCCATTAGAGGTGAAAAGTTGTTCAATCTGCGACATTCGCGACCAGCGGCGGGCGCCCTCGCCGCAGCAAAAGCCACGTCGCGGTCTTCGACCCGATGCTGAACCGGACTGGAATTGACCATGACTCTCCGCGCTCCAGCAGATATCGACCCCGCCGCCCATCCCTGGCTCGCCGACTATCCCTCTGATGTCGATTGGAACATGAAGATTCCGATTGCGCCCTTGCCGACGCTCGTTGAAGACGCCGCGCGGCGTTTCCCGGCCAATCCGGCGCTAGGCTTCCTCGGCAAGACGACGACATACGCAACGCTTGCTGCGGATGTGGATCAGGTCGCGGCGGGACTGCAGCGCGCCGGAGTCGTCAAGGGAACGAAGGTCGGGCTGTTCCTTCCCAATACGCCGACTTTTTTTGTCTACTACTACGCCATCCTCAAAGCCGGCGGCGTGGTCGTCAATTTTAACCCGCTTTACACCTTGGAAGAACTGACCTTCCAGGTGAAGGACAGCGAAACCGAGATCATGGTCACCCACGATCTCGCCGCGCTGTTCGGCAAGGTCGAAGAATTGATGTCGCGCGGCGTGCTGGCGCGCACCATCGTCGTTCCGTTCGCAGGGCTGCTGCCCCGCGCCAAGGCGACGCTCTTCAAGCTGCTGAAGCGCAAGGAACTGGCCAACGTCGCCGCCTCCCGCGTCAAGGATCGGATCATCGACGGCGTGGCGCTGGCGCGCGGCGATTACCGTTTCACGCCGGTGCCGATCAACCCTCTCGAGGACGTCGCCGTTCTGCAATACACCGGCGGCACGACCGGCACGCCGAAGGGCGCGATGCTGACCCACGCCAATCTCTACGCCAATACGATCCAGATCAATTCCTGGGCCGGCGAACTCGTCGAAGGCGAAGAGCGCATTCTCGGCGCGCTTCCGCTGTTTCATGTGTTTGCAATGACGGTGGTGATGAACGTCGGCATCGCAAAGGCCGCGAAAATCATCCTGATGCCGCGCTTTCAGCTGGTCGAGGCGCTGAAGCTCCTTCATTCCGAGAAGCCGACCATGATGCCGGCGGTGCCGACGATCTTCACGGCGATGCTCAACTATCCGAAGATCAAGAACTATAAACTGTCGTCTCTGCGGTTCTGCATTTCGGGCGGCGCGCCGCTGCCGATGGAGATCAAGCAGCGGTTTGAGGCTCTTTCCGGCAGCAGCGTCGTCGAGGGATACGGACTTTCGGAAGCCTCGCCGGTCTTGACGTGCAATCCCATCAACGGACTGGTCGTGCCCGGATCAATCGGACCGCCGCTCCCGCAAACGGTCATTTCGCTTCGCGATCTCGACGATCCGACGCGCGAAGTCGCGCAAGGCGAACGCGGCGAGCTTTGCGCCATCGGCCCTCAGGTGATGAAGGGCTACTGGAAGAAGCCGAACGAAACCGCCAACCAGTTCGTTGGCGACTACCTCAGAACGGGCGACGTCGCGATCATGGACGGTCACGGGTATTTTTCGATTGTCGACCGGATTAAAGACCTCATCATCTGCTCCGGCTACAACGTCTATCCCCGCCGCATCGAGGAAGCGATCTACGAGCATCCCGCCGTCGAGGAGGTCACGGTCATCGGCGTCAAGGATTCCTATCGCGGGGAGGCGCCGAAGGCCTTCATCAAGCTCAAATCTGGTTTGACGGCGACGCAGGCCGACATCATGCGCCACTTGGAAGTAAAGATTTCCAAGATCGAACTTCCGGCCGCTATCGAGTTTCGCGATGCGCTGCCGAAGACGATGATCGGCAAGCTGTCAAAGAAGGAACTTGTCGCGGAAGAGGCCAAGCGGGCCGCAAACGCATGACCGAGAAATCCGTCCGTGTTCGCACGCAACATCAGCCACCCAAGTCCGCGCCGCCGCCGGAGCCCGAATATTCGATCTCAGAGCTGGCGAAGGAATTTTCGATCACGACGCGCACGATCCGCTTTTACGAGAGCCGCGGGCTGATCGCTCCGGGCCGCGTCGGCCAGAACCGCCGCTACAGCCGCCGCGATCGAGCCCGTCTGATGTTAATCCTGCGCGGACGGAACCTCGGTTTTACGGTGGAAGATGTCGGCGAGTATCTCGCACTCTACGATGCCGATCCCGGACAGATCGCGCAGACCCGGCTACTCCTGTCCAAAGTCTCGTCCGCGATCAGCGAACTGGAGACGAAGCGCGACGATCTTGAAAGGTCCCTCGCCGATCTCGCGGATATTCGCGCTCGCTGCGAAGCGCACATCAAGCGTGGCGCTGGCTGATCAGCGATAGAGATCGGCGCGCGTTGGCGGCGCCGGCGACGGCCCCTTCGCGCTTTTGGACGCCAGCGTCTGATAGAGCCGAGCCGAACCGCGTTCAAACGACAACGCGCAGCCCGAGAGATAGGCGATGAAGATGCGATACTTTTCTTCGCCGACCAGACGAACGGCTTCGTCCTTGCGCGCCGTCAGCCTTTCTGACCAGAGCCGCGTCGTGCGCGCGTAGTGCATGCGCCAGCCTTCGACGTCGTGGACGTCAAAGCCTGCCAGCTCCATCTCCTGGATGGTGTGGCCGATGTCGTCCAACGCGCCGCCGGGAAAAATATACTTGGCGAGCGCCCGCTGCTCAGGGCGCACCCGCGCGGGCAGCAGCCGTCGACGCTTGGCCTTGCGCGAAATCGCGTGATTGAGAAAGAGCCCGTTTTCCGCGAGCAGCGAGCGCACTTTGCGCATGTAGCGCGGAATGTTCTCGAGCCCGATCGCTTCATACATGCCGATCGACGCGATTTTGTCGAACTGGCCTTCGAGGTTGATGTAGTCGATGAACTCGAAGGTCACTTGGTCATCGAGGCCGAGCCGCTTCACCTTGGCCTCGGCGAACGCCAGCTGCTCTTTCGAGAGCGTCACGCCATGGGCTTTGACGCCGTAATTCTTGGCGGCATGACAGAGCAGCGCGCCCCAGCCGCAACCAATGTCGAGGAACCTCTCGCCGGGCTTGAGGCGCAGCTTTCGGCAGATCATCTCCAGCTTGTCGACCTGCGCCTGCTCGACCCCGTTGTTCCAGTCCGTGTAGTAGGCGCAGGTGTAGACCATCTCGGGGTCGAGGAAGAGGGCATAGAAGTCGTTCGAGAGGTCATAGTGGAACGAGATGTAGGCGGCGTTGTCGCGCTTCTCCTGCGCGCGGCCGATGATGTCGCCGCCGAAGCCATGAGCGTCTTTGACTCCGATCTCTCTGGCGAAGAAGAACGGCGCAAGGCGCACGGCGATTCTTGCGATGTCGACCGCACCGAGTTTGGCCTTTCGATCGCGAGCGTTGATTTGACGGCCAAACTCGATGAGCGTGCCGCCAGAGTAGTCGATGCCCTTCTCGATATATTGCCGGATAATCGAATCCAGCGTGGGCTTACGCAGAATGGCGCGGAGCACCCCGGGCGAAGCAATCTTCAGTTCAAATGCGCTAGCAGGGGCGCGCCCGAGCGGAACGCGCGAGCCGTCCCAAAGCTGCAGCCAGGCGTCGAGATCGAGCTTTTCCGCAACGTCTCGCGCGATGGATCGCACCGCATCGAGTTGCCGCTCCTCTGCCGTCGCCATTCCAGATGATCCCTCGCCACGGGCGTCGAGCCGCGCCCGGGGAGCCCTTAGCCGATTTCGGCAAAGGCGTCTCCCCTCGACAGTGACGCTGTGGATTTTGGTCAGGCGGCATTGCGCATCTCCGCGGCCTTGGCGCTTTCCATGATGGCGGCAACGCCCATGCCGCCCGCCGTGCATACGGAAATAAGACCGCGGCCGCCGTTCTCGTTCAACAGTTTCGCGAGATTTGCGACGATCCGCGCGCCGGTCGCGGCGAACGGATGCCCGAAGGCGAGGCTCGAACCCTTGACGTTGAGCTTGGCGCGATCGATCGCGCCGAGCGGCGCGTCCTTGCCCAGCACGCGCGCGCAATACTTGGGATCTTCCCAGGCCTTCAGCGTGGCCAGGACCTGGGCGGCAAAGGCCTCGTGAATTTCGTAGAAATCGAAATCCTGCAGCTTCAGTCCGGCGCGGTCGAGCATCTTTGATACGGCGATCGTCGGCGCCATCAGCAGCCCTTCTCCGGCGACGAAGTCGTTCGCCGAATGCTGTGAATAGGTCAGATAGGCAAGCACCGGAAGCCCGTTCTTCGTCGCCCACTCCTCGGACGCGAGCAGTACGGCCGATGCGCCGTCCGTCAGAGGCGTCGAATTGGCGGCCGACAGCGTGCCGCGTTCGGACTTTTCGAAAGCGGTTTTCAACGTCGCCAGCTTGTCGAGGCTGATGTCTTCGCGCAAGTTGTTGTCGCGATAGACGCCGGCGCACGGCACGATCAGATCGTCCATGTAGCCTGACGCATAGGCGTCCGCCGCCTTCTTGTGGCTTTCGTAGGCGAGTTGGTCCTGATCGGCGCGGCTGATCTTCCATTCCTGCGCCATCAATTCGCAGTGCTGGCCCATCGTGAGGCCGGTGCGCGGTTCGGCGACGCTCGGCGGCTGCGGCGTCAGCTCGGCTGGCGACAGGCCCTTGAACACTTTGAGCTTGTCGAGTGCGCTCTTTCTCTGCCCGACATCGACGAGGCGCTTTGAAAATTTCTTCGAGAAGACGATCGGCGCGTCGGACGTCGTGTCCGAGCCGACAGCAATCGCGCTTTCGATCTCGCCCGTCGCGATCTTGGCCGCCGAACCCATCGCCGCCTGAAGCGATGTTCCGCAAGCCTGAATCAGCGTTACGCCAGGAGTCGATGGCGCGAGCTTGGTCGACAGCACGGCTTCGCGCGCCAGATTGAAATCCTTCGAGTGCGTGACGACGGCGCCGCCGACCACTTCGTCGATGTGCTTGCCCTTGAGGCCGAACTTATCGACCAGCCCGTTCAGCGCCGCCGACATCATGTCGAGGTTGGACAAGTCGGCGTAAAGTGTGTTCGAGCGGCAGAAGGGAATGCGCGATCCGCCGAGAACGGCCACGCGACGAAGGGTGTTGGTCATCGAAGGGGCTCCTTGACTATTCGGCCGCTGCGCGCTGTTCGGGCGCCGGCGGCGACGCCTTCGCCGACTGGCTCCCCTTGTAGTACAGAGGCCCCCCTCGGAACGGCGCGAAACCCGTGCCGAAAATCATGCCGGCGTCGACAAGATCCGCGTTTTCGACGACGCCTTCGTCCAACGATTTTTGCGCTTCCGCAATCATCGGCTCGACCAACTCGCGGCCGATCCGATCCAATTCCGACTTGGAAAACGTCGCGTCGGCTTTAACCGGCTTGCCGTCCTTCCAGACGTAGAATCCTTCGCCGGTTTTTTTTCCAAGGCGACCCGAGGCGACGAGCCGATCAAGCCGCGACCCTTTGCTCGACTGGCCGAGGATCTTCGCGACGTGCGCGCACACGTCGAGGCCCACATTGTCGGCCAGTTCAATTGGCCCCATCGGCATGCCGAAGGCGCGCGCAGCTTCGTCGATCTTCTCTTTATCCTCGCCTTTTTCCAGACGTTCCATGGCGGCGAACATGTAGGGAGTCAGCACCTTGTTGACGAGGAAGCCGGGAACATCCTTGGTGATCAGAGGAAACTTGTCGATCGCCGTGACGAAAGCGGCGCCCTTTTTGACTTCGTCGTCGCGCGTCTTGGCGCCCCGCACCACTTCGACCAGCGGCATCTGCGGTACGGGCGAGAAGAAATGCAGGCCGACGAGGCGACCCGGGTCGGCCATCGGCTGCGAAATGTCTTCAAGCTTGAGCGATGAAGTGTTCGTCGCCAGCACCGCGCCGGGCTTGATCTTCTTCTCCAGGTCTACGAACAATTTCTGCTTGATGTCGAGCCGCTCGACGATCGCCTCGATCACGAGGTCGGCGCGGGCGACGCCGCGACCGTCCGGGTCGGCGATGAGCCGGGCTTTCGCCGCGTCGCGCGTCGCTTTGGTCTTGAACTTGCGCGCAAACAGCTTGCCCTGCGCTTTAACGCCCTTCTCGAGCTGCTCGGCGTTGATGTCCTGCAGCGTCACTTCCATGCCGGCCGCGACGCAGACGCCGGCGATGTCGGCGCCCATGGTGCCAGCGCCGATCACGTGCACTCGGCTCGGCTTCCACTTAATGCCTTTGGGGGCCTGGCCTTTCAGCAGTTCCGTCAGCCGAAACACGCGACGGAGATTGCGCGACGCATCCGACACCATGAGCGGCGCGAATGCGGTCGTCTCGGCGCGCTTCATGGCGTCGAGGTCGCCGCCGTGTTTCTCGAAGAGATCGATCAGGCGGAACGGCGCTGGATAGTGATCCTCGCGCGCCTTCTTCGCCGTCTCGTCGCGCATTTTCTTCGCCAGAAGACCGCGCGCGGGCCATTTGGCCAGCAGCATCTTGGCGAGACCGGCAGGCTTCGACTTGCGGTTCTGCAGCACCGCCTTGCGCGCCGCCCAGCGAAGCTCGCCCTGCGAGCCGACGAGTTGATCGAGGAAGCCCATCGCCTTGGCGGCGGACGCGCGGATCATGCCGCCGGTCAGCATGTTCTGCATGGCCGCCATGGGGCCGACCTGCTTGATCGAACGCGCTGTGCCGTTGAAACCCGGGAAGATTCCAAGTTTCACCTCCGGGAACCCGACGCGCGTGCCGTCGTCGCGCGTGGCGATGCGGTAATGACAGGCGAGGATCAGTTCCAAGCCTCCGCCGACGCACACGCCATGGATCGCGGCGACGACGGGGACAGGAAGCCGTTCGATGCGATCCAGCATGGCGTTGACCGGACGCAGACTGTCGATCACCTGCTGCTCGGACGTGAAATTCTCGAACTCGCGGATGTCGGCCCCGACGATATAAGTCCGTTCCTTGCCCGACATGATGACGAGACCGCGCACGTTTTTGGCGCGCGCTTCGGCCTCGACGCGTTCCACGATCGCCAGCAATTCCTCGATCGGCCGCTTGCCAAGCGAATTGGCGCTCTCGCCCTCGCGGTCAAAGATCGCCCAGGCGATGCCTTCGCCGTCGATCGAGAAGCGCCAGTCCTTCAAGTGCGTGGTGTCTTGCGACATCGGAGGGCCTCGTAGCTGTGAGCGCTATTCCGCGGCGAGCGAGGCCGCGCCGCGCTGGTTATGCGACAAATCCGCGTAATGCGGTTTGAGTTCCGCCGGATCGAAATGATCCACGGCGATGACCTTGGCGACGAGGCGCTCAACTTCGCGAAGCTGATCGCCTTCGGCGGCGGTCAGCACGCCTTTTGAAACCGCGTCGCCAAACCAGTCGATCCCGTGATAGCGCCGCACGACGCCGTCGCGGATCGCTTTCTCCAGCTTTTTCTCGACCGGTTCGGCGGCGACGACTTTTTCGAGCGTCACTTCCAGCAGCCCGGTCGGATCGTTGACGTTCTTCGAGACGAAAATCTGACGGGTCAGGCGATCGCGCGCCGCCCCCGGCTCCAGCACGTGGCGCGCGACGGTTCGGCCTAGATCGTCGGATGCCGGCTTGAACCGCCGGCCGAGCGGGAAGACGACAGCGCGCATGAACGGTCGAGCCCATGAGGACGGGAAATTGTCGATGACGCCCGAGATGGCCTCTTGATATCGGTGGAGCGCATTGCGCGCGGCCAGCTCGACGATCTGTTCGTCTCCCGCGGGCCGTCCGTCGTCGTCGAAGCGCTTCAGCGTCGCGGCCAGAAAATACAACTCTGACAGCGCGTCGGCGAGGCGGCCCGTGATCTTCTGTTTCGTCTTGAGCCCTCCGCCGAGCAGCGCGACCGTGAGATCCGCCACGAATGCGAACGACGCGCTGGCGCGCGATAGCTGGCGATACCAGACGCTCATTGTGCGGGCGCTGTCCGGGGCGGATGCAAACGACCCACCCGTCAGGTTGTGCAGGAAAGCGCCCGCGACGTTCGAAACGGAGAACGCGACATGGTTGTTGAAGGCCGTTTCAAATTTGTCGAGGCCGCGCCTGCGATCCGGATCCTGCGCCGACTGAACTTCGTCGTAGAGGTAAGGGTGCGAGCGCAGCGCCCCTTGCGCAAACGTGATCAGCGTACGAGTCAGAATGTTCGCGCCTTCGACCGTAATGCCGACGGGCACCATCTGATACGCCGATTGCAGATAGTTCGTCGGTCCGTCGCAGATGGCGCGCCCGCCGTGAATGTCCATCGCGTCGTTGACGGCACGGCGCATCTTCTCAGTGGTCTGATATTTCATCAGGGCCGAAATGACGGAGGGCTTCTCGCCGCGCGAAACCATCGCGGCCGTCATCGCGCGCGCCGCTTCGTTGACATAGGCCGTTTCGATGATGCGCACGAGCGCCTCCTCGACGCCCTCCATGCGCGACACCGGCAGGCCGAACTGCTTGCGGATTCGGGCGTAGGCGCTCGTCACGCGCAACATCATCTTGGCGCCCGCCGTGGCGGATGACGGTAGTGAAATCGCGCGCCCAGCCGACAGACATTCCATCAGCATGCGCCAGCCGTGACCGACCATCTTTTCGCCGCCGATCACCCAGTCGATCGGGATGAAGACGTCGTTGCCCCAGTTCGGACCGTTCGGAAACGCCGCGCCGGATGGGAGATGGCGCCGGCCGATATTGACGCCGGGATGATTGGCAGGAACGAGCGCGAGAGTGATGCCTACGTCTTCGCCCTTGCCGAGCATGTTGTCCTTGTCGAAGAGGCGGAACGCAATGCCTACGAGCGTCGCCTTCGGTCCGAGCGTGATGTAGCGCTTGTCCCAGGACAAGCGGATGCCGAGCGTATCCTTGCCGTCATGCTGCCCGCGCGCCACGTAGCCGATGTCGCGCATCGTCGCCGCATCCGAACCGGAGGTCGGGCCTGTCAGCGAGAAGCACGGCACTTCCTCGCCCTTGGCGAGCCGCGGCAGGTAGTAATGCTTCTGCTCGTCGGTCCCGTACTTCTCGATCAGTTCGCCGGGGCCGAGCGAGTTCGGCACCATGACGATGGTGACGACGTCAGGCGACCGCGACGCGATCTTGCCGAGGATCAACGATTGCGCCTGCGCGGAAAACCCGAGGCCGCCGTGGTCTTTCGAGATCAGCATGCCAAGGAATCCGTGCTTCTTGACGAACGCCCAGATCGGCTCCGGAATTTCGCGGTTGGCGTGCCGCACCTGCCAGTCGTCGATCATGCGGCAGAGGTCTTCCGTCGGACCGTCGAGAAAAGCTTGCTCCTCGGCCGTCAGCTGGATCGGGGGAATCGACTGCAGCTTGTTCCAATCGGGCTGGCCGGAAAATATCTCGGCGTCGAAGCCCACCGTGCCAGCGTCGAGCGCTTGCGCCTCGGTGTCGGACACCTTGGGCAGAATTTTCTGCACGAGGCCGAAGACGGGCGCGACCAAGAACTGCCGGCGGATCGGCGCATATGAAAGCGCGGCCAAGGCGACCGCCGGCAACCACGCCAAGAGCGCCGGCAGAATGGGTCCGCCGCCCAGCTCCGTTCTCGCAAGCAGCGTGTAGACGCCCATAGCCGCCGCCCAAGCAGGCAGCGGCGCGCGCATGACGCCCAGCGCCACAAAAGCCGCGAGCAGAAGCACGAGCATTATCAAGGTCGCCATGATCGAGCCTCCACAATAAAGCTCCGCGCGCGAGCGTCCGTATCGGCTGTCCTTAATGCGATCCCTAATTCAAGTTGACGTATACGTCAACTTGGGTCGACGATCGGTCGCAGCGCGTGCATCGACACCACAAGAAAGCCGCAGGGCCGGACCGCGATATTAATCATACTCTGCGGTCCAGCCGAACCTCAATCCACAAGCTCGGAGAGGATTGTCTGTTTTCAAGGGGCGGCCGGCGAATTAGGGCGCTTCGGACTTCGGTTATTCGGTCCCAAACATGTCGGCAGTCGCGCTCTGGTACCAATCGGCGCTCTCTCGAAAGGTTTGCCGCCGCGTTTCGATGCTCTCGCTCGGCTGGGAAACAAACGGATCGACCGCTGCCAAGATCGCCTTTCCGTCCTTGGACCCCGGTTTGTAATCGCCGCCGATCTTGACGCTGTTCTCAGGCGCGACCATCGACCAACACGTGTTGCGATACTGGCCCGGCGGACGCGGCTTGCCGGACAGATCGGCGATAATGTCGGCTGCAACGAACGTCGCCTGGTTCGCCGCAGAAAACGCAGATTTCGGCATGTCGGCCGCGACCGCCGCGTCGCCGATCACATAGACGTTCTCGACCTTCGTCGACGTAAAATTTTCCGGGTGGACCGGACACCAGTCGCCATCTATCGCCCCGGCGCGTTCCGCGATGAGACCGGCGCGCTGCGGGGGAATGATGTTCGCAAGAGCGGCCCGTTCCTTGCGCCCAGCTTTCGTGAGCACCTCGCCGGTTGCGGGATCGACGCGCTGGACCGCGAAGTCGTCAATCTCGGTCGTCAGGTTCATTTCGACGACATCCTTGTAGAACTCGGAGAAAGCCTCCTCGAACACAGGCTGTTTCGAATAGGTCGCCTTTGCATCGAACACGATCAATTTTGAGCGCGGCTTTCGCGTTTTCAGAAAGTGGCCGATCATACAGGCGCGCTCGTAGGGGCCCGGCGGGCAGCGGTAGGGGTTCGGCGGCGCCGTCATCACCACCAAGCCTCCATCGGGCAACGCCAGGAGTTTCTGTTTCAGGCTCCACGTCTGCGGGCCGCCCTGCCAAGCATGCGGCATGATTTCGGACGCCGCCTCTCCATAGCCTTCGATTGCGCTGTATTTGATGTCAATGCCCGGCGCGAGGATCAAACGATCGTAGGACAGCGGCGCGCCGCCCTTGGCCAGCGTCACCGTTCTCGCGATGGCGTCAATCGCGGTCGCCGTATCGTTGATGACCGTCACGCCGCGCTTGGCGACGCCCTCATAGCTGTGTGTGATCGACTGAAAGGACCGGAAGCCGCCAAGGTATAGATTGGAATAGAAGCACGTCGTGTATTGCGTCTTGGGCTCGACAAGCGTGACGTCCAGGGCGGCGTCGGCTGCTTTCAGTCGCGCGGCCGCCGTAGCGCCTCCGGGGCCTCCGCCGATGATGACGATTTTCGCCGGTCCGGCGGCGATCGCCGGGCGCCAAATACAGTCGCCCATCAGCACTGCGCTGGCCGCGATCAGTCCCAATTGTCGGCGCGTAACGTCGGTCATGTCCCACCCATGCGCATCCGCGCCATCCACGTGCGGACCCAGCGCGCCTTGCCCACTGCAATCTGCCCCCTGGATCATCCTGTCAGCAAATGACCGCCTTGTAACTATCGGGCAAAGCGCGCGGTATCTATAGTTCTATGGCTTGCCACTGCGGAAGGGATCATGTCGGTCGCTGAGCAATCTCGCAGAATGAGCCGGAGGGTTCTGATTTTCTCAGGCGCTGCAGCTTTCAGCCTGTCGCCGCTGCTCCCGCGCGGCTCGGCGTTGGCGGACAGCGATGCAACGGGCGTCGAGCGCACCCCGCAATTTCAAGACGCGTTGAAAGCCTTGCTGGCGGGTCGCGAGCCGCTTGACGGCGGCGTCATGGTTGAGCTTCCCGAGATCGCGGAAAATGGCAACTTCGTTCCGATCACCATCCTTGCCGAAAGTCCGATGACGGCGGAGGATCACGTCAGATCGATCCACCTCCTGTCGAGCGGCAATCCGGTGGCGCGCGTTTCGACCTTCCATATTTCGCCGATGAACGGGATCGCCCGCGTGCAAAGCCGCATGCGTTTAGCGCGCACCCAGGACGTCGTTGTCATAGCTGAGCACTCCACCGGCGCGCTGCGCATGACGACGACGCTCGTCAAAGTGACCATCGGCGGCTGCGCGACGTAAGGATAAGAATCATGGCCGCCAATCCCCGCATCAAACTGCCCGAGAGCGCCAAAGCCGGAGATGTGATCGAAGTCAAGACGCTGATCACGCACGTGATGGAAACTGGGCATCGCAAGGACAAGGACGGCAAGCCGATCCCCCGCGACATCATCAACGCGTTCGTCGCCAAGTTCGGCGAGACAGAAGTTTTCCGCGCCGAACTAGGTCCGGGCGTCTCAGCCAATCCCTTCATTTCGTTTCAGATGCGCGTGCCGGGTCCGGGCACATTCGAATTTTCTTGGACCGATGACGCCGGCGCGACGGTCGTCGAGCTTCAGGCGCTAAACGTGGTGAGCTGAGCGCAAGGCTTCAGCCCACCCGCGCTCCGTCTTTCAGCAGCTTGTAGTTGATGCTGTCTAGAAGCGCTTCGAAGCTCGCATCGATGATGTTGGGCGAGACCCCGACGGTGGTCCAGCGCGCTCCCGTCGCCGCGTCGTGGCTCTCGACGAGCACGCGCGTGACGGCGTCGGTGCCGCCTTCTCCAGGCCGCGTGAGGATGCGCACCTTGTAGTCGACCAGCTCGACATGCTCGATGTGCTTCTGATAGCGGCCGAGGTCGCGGCGTAGCGCCGTGTCCAGCGCGTTGACCGGACCATTGCCTTCGCCGACGGATACAAGCGGGGCGTCTTCGCCGGCGATCGACACCGTGACGACGGCCTGCGACACGGTCGCCATCGCGGACGTTACGTCGGACTTGCGCTCGACGAGCACGCGGAAGCTGTCGACCGAGAAATAGCGCGGCACGTCGGCCAGCATGCGGCGGGCGAGAAGTTCGAAGGACGCTTCCGCCGCCTCGTAGGAATAGCCGGCGTCCTCGCGCAACTTCATTTCATCGAAAAGCGCCTGCACGTCGGCGTCGCTCTTGGCGCTCGCCAAACCGAGCCGCTCAAGGGCCGCGACGAAGGACGATCGCCCGCCCTGCTTCGACACCAGGAGGCGGCGTTCGTTACCGACGCTTTCGGGCGGGATGTGTTCGTAGGTCTCAGGCTCTTTCAACAGCGCGGAGGCGTGAATGCCGGCTTTCGTCGCAAACGCGCTTTCGCCGACGTACGGCGCGTGACGATCCGGCGCCTCGTTCAGCACCTCGTCAAGAACGCGGCTCGCGTGGGTCAAGGTTCTCAGCCGCTCCGGGGTGACGCGCGTCTCGAAATGATCGGCGAACTCGCTCTTGAGCAGCAGCGTCGGGATGATCGAAGTCATATTCGCGTTGCCGCAGCGCTCTCCCAGCCCGTTCAGCGTGCCCTGGATCTGGCGACACCCGGCGCGCACCGCCATCAGCGTATTGGCGACCGCGTTCTCCGTGTCGTTGTGCGTGTGGATGCCGAGGTTGGCTCCCGGCACATGCTTCGCCACTTCGGCGACGATGCGCTCGACCTCATGCGGCAGCGTGCCGCCGTTGGTGTCGCACAGCACGACCCAGCGCGCGCCGGAGTCATAGGCGGTTTTGGCGACGGCGAGCGCATAATCGCGGTTGCCCTTGTAGCCGTCGAAGAAATGCTCGCAGTCGATCATCGCCTCGCGCTGCCCATCGCAGATGGCGCGCACGGATTGATCGACCGCTTCGAGGTTTTCTTCGTTGGAAATGCCGAGCGCGACGCGGACATGATAGTCCCACGATTTGGCGACGAGGCAGATGCTGTCGGCCGACGATTGCAGAACGGCCTGCAGGCCTGGATCGTTTGAAACCGAGCGCCCGGCTCGCTTGGTCATGCCGAAGGCGGTGAAGCGCGCCGACTTCAAGTCAGGTCGCGTGGCGAACAGTTCCGAGTCGGTGGCGTTGGCGCCAGGATAGCCGCCCTCGATGTAGTCGAGGCCGAGATCGTCGAGCACGCCCATCAATCGGCGCTTGTCGGCGAGCGAGAAGTCGACACCCGTCGTCTGCGCGCCGTCGCGCAGGGTCGTATCAAACAGATAGAGGCGCTCCCTGCTCACGACGGCCTCGCCGCGCCCACGGGCGCTGCGCCCAGCTGTTTGGTCATCGTCGTGTTGTAAAGCCACTGGTCTTCGATCGGCACGGAATTGCGCTGCACGGCCTGGTAGCCGAGCCGCTCGAAGAATGGCTGCGCCGTGTCGCTGGCGTCTGCGGTGATAGCCCCGGCGCCACGCGCCGCCGCTATTCGTTCGAGCGCCGACACCAGCGCCGTGCCGACGCCCTCGCCGACGTGATGGGGGTGCACGTAGAGCATGTCGATGACCGTGTTGTCCTTCAACGACGCGAAGCCGAGATAGTCGCCATCGGCCTGCACGACAAGCGTCAGCATGCCGCCGAGCCGCTGCGCAAAAGCGTTGGCGTCTTCCGCCTGGGACATCCAGGCGAGGCGCTGATCCTCTTCATAATCGTCGGCGGTTAATTCCTCGATGCTTTGCCCGAACAGTTCGCGCAGCCCCATCGTGTCGGCCGGCAGGAAAGGTCTGAGCGGATAGTCGTCGGCCATTGCGAGTCTCTGGCGCCGCGCGCGACCTTGAGTGACGGCAGCGCCGGCCTAGCGCCGCGACGGCTCGCGCGCAACCGTCTGCCGCGGCGCAGCCCCCGCGCGTCCTGTTCCTGCCGAGTGAAGCCTAGTTGATTTGGCGCAGCGGCGTCGGACGCAGTTCGGCAATTTCCGCAGGTTCTTCGGCGGTCTGCGCAACCAGTATGCGCTTGCCGCCGTGCTCAAGAGCCGGAACCGGCAGAGTGGCCTTGTCGGCGTCCGATCCCGCGTCGATCAAAATGTCCTTGCCGACGCCATAAAATAGAAGCCCAGCCGCCAGCGCGACGAGCAGGAACACGGCTGGGCCGTGCAGCTTGGCGCCGCCGACCGCGCCGGTCGCCTGCATGAAAAATCCGATCGTCAGCAGCGCCGCGCCGATCCGCGCGTCAAGCTGGCTCGCGGCCTCTTTGCCTGAAGTCGCCGCCAGCAGCGCCGCCGGCTTCTGTGCGGCCACCACGCCTGCCCACAGCAACGCCGCGCCGGCGAGCGCGTAGACGCTGCCCGCCAAGCTCCAAAGTCCGGCTCCCGTCGCCCCATCCATGTCGTGGTCTCCTTTGATCCCGCCCGCGCCGAGGCGCGCTCCGCCGGCCCGGCCCCAACCCGGACTCGATCGTGTAGTATACACAATAGCCTGTTCGACGGCAGCCCGCTACCGGGGGCGTCGGCCCCTCCGTGCGCAATTGCGCGCGGCGTTGCAGCGCAATGACGGGGTTCGCCTGCGTCAGGTCCACATTGTCATCCCAGCCAAAACGGGCCTCACCGCATGGCCGAGCCGGGAGCCAGAACCGAATGGAGTGCCCAATCTGCCCTGGGCGCCGGATCGCGATGCGACGCGCATCGCGTCCGTGACGCGAGAGCCGGGACCCAGAGCAGCACAAAGCGCCAAGGGCGTCCGGGATGACAATATTGATTGGCGCCTTCGGACTCGGCTCCGCGGAGCCGGCGTGACGTGAGACTGCGATCTACCGGATCACTTCCCACGTCGTTTCGATCTCGCCGGTGTCTTTGTTTTTGGAGTCTTTAAGGGCGATGCCCATCTTGGCGAGCTCGTCGCGGATTTCGTCGGAGCGTTTGAAGTCTTTGGCTTTGCGGGCGGCGAGGCGGGCGAGAATTTGCTGCGCAATTTCCTTTACATCAATCTTTTCACCACGGCTATTTGTCACTGTGCCGGAAAGCGTTCCGCTTACAGTAAACCCAAATCGGCCTTCGCCACTGATTGGCTTCCAAATTGGCAATCCCAAAAACTGAAGACATGAGCCGAGTTGCCGCGACTCGTTGTTATCTCGCATTCTGTGCATCTGTTCGATTGCGTCGTGCAAATTCAGGTCATCCAAAAGAGTGTCGACGAATTCCTCAGGTGGCGCCGCTTCGGTCAGTTCGGCAACTTTTCCCCAACGTTCAAGATTAGAAACAGCGCCTTCCACCCGTTTCACCGTCCAATCAATCGGCTGTCGGTAATGCGTCATCAGCATCGCCAGCCGCACGACTTCGCCCGGCCATGTGCGTCCGCCGAATTTTTCAGTGGCCAGCAACTCATTGATCGTCACGAAGTTGCCGAGCGACTTACTCATCTTCTCGCCTTCGACCTGAAGGAAGCCGTTGTGCATCCACACGTTCGCCATGACGGGCGTGCCATGCGCGCAGCGCGACTGCGCGATTTCGTTCTCGTGATGCGGGAAGATCAAATCCAGCCCGCCGCCGTGGATGTCGAAAACATTTCCCAAATAGCGCGCGCTCATCGCCGAGCACTCGATGTGCCAGCCCGGACGCCCCCTGCCCCACGGACTGTCCCAACCCGGCTCGTCGGCGCTCGATAATTTCCACAGCACGAAGTCGCCGGGGTTCTTCTTGTGCGCCTCGACCTCGATGCGCGCGCCGGCCTGCTGCTCGTCGAGACTGCGTTTCGACAGCGCGCCGTAATCGGGCATCGACGCGGTATCGAACAGCACTTCGCCCGCCGCGGCGTAGGCGTTCCCTTTCGCCAAAAGCTGCTCAATGATGGCGATCATCTGCTTGATGTTGTCGGTCGCGCGCGGCTCGATCGTCGGCTCCAGGCAACCGAGCGCCTTGACGTCGGCGTGGAATTGCGCCGTCGTCTTTTCCGTGACGCGGGCGATGGCGTCGTTCAGCGGGAGGTCCGGAAAGTCGCGCAAAGCCCGCGCGTTGATCTTGTCGTCGACGTCGGTGATGTTGCGGGCGTAGGTGACGTGCTCGGCGCCGTAGATATGGCGCAGCAGACGGAACAGCACGTCGAAGACAATGACGGGGCGCGCGTTGCCGATGTGCGCGAAATCGTAGACCGTCGGCCCGCAGACGTACATGCGGACATTCTTCGCATCGATCGGCGTGAACTCGGCCTTCTGCCGCGTCAGCGTGTTGTAGAGTTTGAGCGCCAAAGCCGTCCTCGTGGTTTTCGCGATTCACAATCGCGAAGTATGCCATAACGCCGCCCGCCGACGCGACGCCTGCCGCGCCTCGATGCCGTCGCGAAGGGCTCGCGTCAAGACGCTGATCGTCAACGCAAAACCGCCGCAGCCGCAATTGCTCCGCATTGACCCTCTAGCGAAACCCTGGTTAGGGTTGTGGCTCAAATCCGACGCGCGCCGCCGCTGTGATTCGCGCGCTGTTTCGAAGGCAGAAACGTGACGCAGGCGAAACGCATTCGAGACGTCTTGAGCACGCTTGCGCTCGCCGTGGCGCTGATTGCCGCGACTGCGCCCGCGATCGCGCAAAGCTGGTGGCCGTTCGGCGGCAACGACGAGCCGCGCCGCCCGCCCGTTCCGCGCGAGCCTGTCTATCGCCCCGACGCGCAACCGGCCCCGCCCGCCGGCATGCAACCGCCGGCGGCCAACTGGGCGACGAAGAATCCGATCTGCCTGCAGCTCGAACAGCGCCTCGTGCTCGAAAGCCAGAAGGGCAACCAGTGGCGCGATCAGCTGCCGAGAATCGAAGCCGAGATGCGTCAGCACGATCGCACCTATAACGTCGGCGCGACAAAGCTCGACCGCAGTTGCTACGAGTATTTTCTTTTTACGAAGACGTTGCGATCGACTCCGCAGTGTAAGGACCTGATGCGCGAGGTCGAGGGCGCCAAACGCCGCCTCGCCGAACTCGAAGCGCAGCGCCAGGACCTGATCAACTCCGGCGGACGCTCGTATCAGGACGACATCGTCCGCGAATTGGCCCGCAACAATTGCGGCGCGAACTACGCCGATCAGGCCCGACGGCGCGACGGCGGCGGCGGCTTTGGCGGCATGTGGCAGGACGAGGAAAGCGTCAGCGGCAACATCTGGTCGCCGCAGGGCGCCACGGGCGCGGCCACTTACCGCACGATCTGCGTCCGGCTCTGCGACGGCTACTATTTCCCGGTCAGCTTCTCGACGCTGCCGAGCCATTTCCCGCAGGATGCGGAAATGTGCGCGTCGAAGTGCGTCGCGCCGACGGAACTCTACTACTATCCCAACCCCGGCGGGTCGGTGGATCAGTCCGTGGCGTTGGCCTCTCAGACTCCGTACACGAGCCTCAAGGCGGCGTTCCGCTATCGCAAGGAATTTGTCAACGGCTGTTCGTGCAAGGAAGCCGAGTACGACTCCGGCGTCGCTGGCGGCGAGAAGAAGGCGGATGCTTCAGGCGCCGCCGGGGCGCGCGCGTCCGCGACAACGATGCGCGCCGCGGAACCCGTGCAGTCACAGACGCTGCCGCCGCCCGAGACGACAGGATCGACCGGCGCGCCGTCTCAAGCCGAGGCGCCCATTGAAAGCACCGGCCCGCCGATCAATCAGGGCTGGCAGGCGCAGTAGGGCTCGCTTCGCACGAATGGTCATCCTCGGCTTTAGGCCGAGGTTTCATGCGCCACATACGCTTCCAATGCGGAGTGCGATCCTCGGGACAAGCCCGAGGACGAAGTTTGGCGGGTGATCGCGCGCACCACGTCGAAGCGTCATGGCCGCGAAGGCGGCCAACCACGCGTCTAGCAACACGCGCCGATTAGGCTGCAGCCGCGGCGCGTCCAGTAGCGGTGTCCGCCGTGTAGTTGCCGGGGA
>JBQTKA010000006.1:0-8033 GCA_052386495.1 Hyphomicrobium sp.
GTTTGCTCCGTCGGGGCCGCTGCCCCTCACCCCGACCCTCTCCCCATCACGCCATGGGCGCGATGGGGAGAGGGAGAGAGCCATGAACAAGACCGCAGCACCGCGCGACTTCGAAACGCCAAAGGTGACGACCGGGCCGATCAGCGGATCGTCGAAGGTTTATTCGGCGCTGGACGGCGCGTCCGACATCAGCGTCCCGTTTCGAGAGATCGCCTTGAGCGCGGCGAGCCTTGAGCCGCCGTTCCGCTTTTATGATTCGTCCGGTCCCTACACGGACGCGAACGCGACGATCGACGTCGCGACGGGCCTGCCGCGCATCCGCGACGCCTGGATCGCCGAACGCGGCGGCGTCGAGACGTATGACGGCCGCGCGATCAAACCCGAGGACAATGGCGATATCGCCGCCGATCGCGCCGCGCGCGCATTTCCAATTTCGCATCGGCCGAAAAGAGCTTTCACTCCCTCTCCCCGCGCGCGGGGAGAGGGTTGGGGTGAGGGGCAGCAACAATCGCCGGCGCAAGCCGCCGCCCCTCACACTCTTTTCTCGGCTGCCCCTCACCCTGACCCTCTCCCCGTTCCGGCCACAGGCCGGACGGGGAGAGGGAATCTCCTCACCCAGCTCGACTACGCGCGCGCGGGGATCATCACGAAGGAGATGATCTATGTCGCGCATCGCGAAAACCTCGGCCGCGCGGCGGCGCTCGAGCGCGCCACATCCGCGCTCGCCGACGGCGAAAGTTTCGGCGCGGCAATCCCGGCTCACATCACGCCCGAATTCGTGCGCGACGTGATCGCCCGCGGCCGCGCCATCATTCCGTCCAACATCAATCACGGCGAATTGGAGCCGATGATTATCGGCCGCAACTTCCTCGTGAAGATCAACGCCAACATCGGCAATTCGGCCGTCACCTCGTCGGTCGAGGAGGAAGTCGAGAAGATGGCATGGGCGATCCGCTGGGGCGCCGACACGGTGATGGACCTCTCGACGGGCCGCAACATCCACACGACGCGCGAATGGATCATTCGCAACGCGCCCGTGCCGATCGGCACCGTGCCGATCTATCAGGCGCTCGAGAAATGCGGCGGCGATCCGGTGAAGCTCACCTGGGAGATCTATCGCGACACGCTGATCGAGCAGTGCGAACAGGGCGTCGACTATTTCACCATCCACGCCGGCGTGCGATTGCCCTATGTGCCGCTGACGGCCAACCGCGTGACGGGCATCGTCTCGCGCGGCGGCTCAATCATGGCCAAGTGGTGCCTCGCGCATCACAAGGAGAGCTTCCTCTACGAGCGCTTCGACGAGATTTGCGACATCATGCGCGCCTACGACGTGTCGTTCTCGCTCGGCGACGGCCTCAGACCAGGCTCGATCGCCGACGCCAGTGATCGCGCGCAGTTTGCCGAACTCGAAACGCTTGGCGAACTGACGAAGATCGCCTGGGCCAAGGGCTGCCAAGTGATGATCGAAGGCCCCGGCCACGTGCCGATGCACAAGATCAAGGTCAACATGGAGAAGCAGCTCGCATCGTGCGGGGAAGCGCCGTTCTACACGTTGGGCCCGCTGACGACCGACATCGCGCCCGGCTACGACCACATCACGAGCGGCATAGGCGCGGCGATGATCGGCTGGTACGGCTGCGCCATGCTTTGCTACGTGACGCCGAAGGAGCACTTGGGCCTGCCGAACCGCGACGACGTGAAAACCGGCGTCATCACGTACAAGATCGCGGCCCATGCCGCCGACCTCGCGAAGGGCCATCCGGCGGCGCAGCTGCGCGACGATGCGCTCTCTCGCGCCCGATTCGACTTTCGCTGGGAGGATCAGTTCAACTTGTCGCTCGATCCCGATACGGCGCGCAGCTTCCACGACGAGACGCTGCCCAAGGACGCGCACAAGCTCGCGCACTTCTGCTCGATGTGCGGGCCGAAGTTCTGCTCGATGAAGATCACGCAGGACGTGCGGGATTACGCGGCGCGGCTGAACGAGCAAGCGGCCGGCATGGCCGAGATGAGCGAGAAGTTCCGGCAGTCCGGCGGCGAGGTTTATGTGGCTGCGGACGGCCACGACTGATTTTTTCGACGGCGTTGGATCGTAAGTAAACCGACGCGGATCGCTTTGCCTGGCCCGCGTCAGCGGGGCGAGCGCCTCGCAAACCACGCCGCCGAAATGGCCCATGCGCAGTAAGCCACGATCAAGAACCGGTTGGCGAAACCGCCGAGCGCCACGACGCCGGGCGGCAACGCTTCAAGTGGCTTGGACTCGGGGCTGAGTTCAACGCCCGCATTGGACAACGACGTAAAAAAGATCGCCATGGCGATCGCCATCGCGAGCCACGCGATCCAAGGAAAATTTGAAATCCAACGCATCGGCCGCACACCATCGCCCCAATGCCCGGCCTTGCCGAATGTCCGGCCGATCAGAAGCGCCGCGATGGGCAGGCTGTTCATGCCCAGCACCGCGGCAAGCATGTGCAATGAATGATTGATGTCGAAGGCCGCCGCCATCGCCTCGCCGAGACCGGCAATGACGAGAAACGCGACGCCGGCCTTGGCGAGCTTACCCTCGGCCAACGGAAACAGCGCATAGGCGAGCGCCCACGTTCCGAGCGACCATGTCGCAAACATCAGGGCGAGCAGCCATCCGTACGGGCCGTTCGCATACTCGCTCACCATGCGCCATGAAGGGTCGAACTCCGGACTGACGACGTGGAGCAGCGCCAGAACGCCGAGCGTCAGGGCGGTCAAGGTGAGCGCCGCCCCTTGCGCTGCCGTGCGCGAAGACGATTGGGCGATAACGCGCGAAGGCCGGGTCATGTGTCATCTCCTTTGACGGGCGGGTGAGTCAAAGTGAAGACGCGCATCATCTCGTCCAGACGACATCCTGCGCAAAATTATTTCTTGCGTTCGGAGGCGCAGGCTCATCAGGCGAACGCGCTGAAATTCATAACCGATGTTGCCGAGACGTAACTTTTCAAGCCGGCCGAACCGTGCCAGCCTCACGCCATCGTCAACAATCGAAAGGAGGTGATCCGATGTCGAGTGGGATTATGAAGGCTGCGGTGTCGTGGTCATTCGAATTCTCGCCGGACCGCCTCGCGGCGCGGCGATAGAATTCAGCGACCGCGGCGGAATGAAATCATCCGCCAACCATCGCGCCAAATCTCACGGGGGCCGCTCGCAAGAGCGGCCCTTTTGTTTGTTCGGGCGCGCGGGGCGGTCGGTGTTGTTGCTACAAAAATGCAACAGGCCGTACGAAGTTATGCACAGGAATTCGATAAATGGTGGCCCGCTACCACTTGACGGCCTAAGTTGGTCGCGTGGGCGAATTGATCGGGGGATCGATTCGGGGGAGGCATACCCACGCATGCCGGAACCGCGCAACCGCCGGCCCTGAGCCATGCGCGACGCGGTCACGCAAGCGTTCGTCGCAGCGCTGTTGAGCGCACCGACGATATTTGATTGCGGCGGACCCGAGGGGAGTTGGGGATCCGGACGAAGAACGGGCGGCGCCATGCGCCGCCCGTTCTCGTTTTCAGGTCGGCGTCGGCCGAGCTACTTGCCGAACCAGTTCTGCCACACGTCCTTGGCGCGCTCGCTGAGGCCCTTCGATGCGCCAGCGGAGTCCGCCCCATCTTCGACCGGCTGCGCGGAGGCGCCGGCGCTTTCCGCTGTGTCGATAGACGACGTCGTCGAAACCGGATTGCGCGGCGCGGCCGCCGCTGCATCTGCAGCCGGAGCAGCAGGTTGCGCCGGCGCGCCGGCGTCAGCCTGGGGCGCCGGGGCGGCCGCGGGCGGCGGCGCCGTTTCCTCCGGCGTCGGATCGCCCTCGATCGTGCGCACCACGCTCGACGTCGGACGCTCGGCGCCGGCCTGCGGCAGGCCCTTTGTATCCTTCTCGATCGCCGCGTCGAATTCGGGAATCGTCTCCACCTCGGACTTGGCCGTCAGATGCACGATCTTGTAGCCGCCGTCCTTCAAGCCCTTCAGCAGGATCGGCAGCGCCTTCGCGGTGTTCTGATGAATATCGTGCATCAGGACCATACCCTTGCCGGCCTTGTCGAGCTTGTCGATGACGGACTTGGCGAGCTTGTCGGGCGGCTGCAGCTTGAAATCGAAGCTGTCGATGTCGGTCGAGAACATCGAAATGTTGCGACCGCCGAGATACTGGATCGACTCGGGCGTATCGCGCAGCGTCGGATACCGGAAGAACGGCGCGATCGGTCCGCCGACGGCGCGCTTCACGCCGCTGACGCCCCGCTCCATTTCGTCCTTCCAGGCGTCCAGCGTCTTCAGTTTCGGAAATGACTGATGACTCCACGTATGCGTGCCGATCGTGTGGCCGGCCTTTGCGACTTCGCGAATGATCTCAGGATAGCCAAGCGCCATCTTGCCGATGGAGAAGAACGTCGCCTTCGTGCACTGCTCGGCCAGCGCCGCAAGCACCATTTCGGTCGAAAATTTCTGCGGTCCGTCGTCGAAGGTCAGCACCACTTCCTTCGGCTGCAAAAAATCGTAGGCCTTGTAGTGCTGCATGCCGAAGCCCGGACCGCCCGTCGTGTCGATCTCGACCGTGCGCGAGACGCCCAGCGCATCAGGCCGCGGGCATCCCGCCATTTCGGCCAGAGCCGCGCCGGCGGCGCCCAAGCCCATCGCGAGGCTCGTCAATCCGCATGCCAGCTGCCGCCACGTCGCCATCCCATATCCTCCCGATGCTGATTCTGAGCGGACTGTAGCACTCTGAACTCCCGCGAACACCGGCGAGATGGTCGTATTCCCGATGACATTTGACGTCCGCCCGACGCCGTTGCGCGTATCTCGTTCGCGCGCCGAAATGCTCGGCGCAATCCTTTCGGGAAAGATACCGAAATCATGCCGCTGATACGTCGCTCGTTTTTTTGGTTTTTGTCCGGAGCGCTGGCCTTCGCCGCGGCGACGGCCGCGGCCGCAGTCGATGAACGACCGGGCCCGCCGGTTCCCGACGCCCAGGATTTGATCGACCTCGTTCGTGAAACGGTTCTCGCGGTCGACGCGGGCAACCACTCCGGCGACTACGGACGGCTCCATGCGATGGGCGCCCCTGGCTTCCAGGCGGCCAACCCTCCGGAGAGGCTCGCCGCCGGCTTCGAACGGCTGCGCGCCCAGAAACTCGATCTGAGCCCCGTCAGCGAAAAAACGCCGATGACCAGCCGCGCCCCCACGCTCGATCGCAATGGCCTTCTGCGCATTCTTGGGTTTTTCGAGATCGGTCAGATCCAGCTCGTCTATGACCTGCTCTATGACTACGACCCCGACGGTCGGCGCTGGCGCCTTGCCGCGATATCGTTAACGCCGCGCGATATCGCGCCCCAGCCCGAGCTGATGCAGCCCCAGTAAGCTCGCCCGGGCCGCCGAAAGCGGGGATCTTCCGGGCCCCCAAAATCCTGTCTGGCGCGCTTCAACCAAGTTGGACATAATGTGCTCACAGAGGAGTGGCAGCGTCGAATCCTCGCGGGGAAGCGGCAACTGGTCTTTCGTGTTCTTGGGGGTTCCTTATGTTCAATCGCGTCGCATCGCCTGACTCTCCTCGTCCCGCCGAACCCAATCGCGGCCCGGCGCCCGGGCCGGTCGCTGGTCCTGGAGTACCGCCTTTGAAATCGCCACCGCCATTCGCGCCCGCCATTACGTCCTCCACCCGCGGTCCTGACGCCCCGACGTCCGTTCTCGGCCAGGACATCACCATCATGGGTCAGCACCTCGTGCTGAAAACCAAAGGCTCGCTGCTGATCGCCGGCAACATCCAGGGCGATGTGCATGGCGAGAGCGTCACTGTCGGCGAGACCGGCAGCGTCGACGGCACGATCATTGCGCGCACCATCACCGTTCAGGGCGCGGCGCGCGGCGCTCTTAAAGGCTCGACGGTCATTCTCAACGCAACGTCGCGCGTCGATTGCGACATCGTCAAGCAATCGCTGACGATCGCGGAAGGCGCACAGTTCGACGGCAGCGTTCGCCGCGCCAAGGACATCGTCGAAGTCACGCCCGACATCGGCTGACGCGCGCGCTATAGAAATCTTGAATGGCGTTACGGCCGGTTCCTCGAACCGGCCGTTCCGTTTTCAAGCATCAGAAGCGGCGGCGCTCTTCGCCGAAGCCGAGACAGGCTTCGCGAACGCGAATGTCACGCCCGATGAAGCGGCAGACGTCGGCCTTTCGATTTGGGTTCCACCTGATCTCCGCGTCCGAGACGCGAATGCCATATTGCCGAGCGACTTTGCCGACGAGGCCGTCCTGGCAGTAGGGCGTGGACAGCCAGTTGCCCTGCACGTACTGGAAGCCGTCGGGCGAGCACTTGATCTTTGCCAACGCCGGGGGCGCCGCTTGGGTCATGGCTACGGCCGACGCCAACAGGCCAACGGCGCATTTCCAATGGGTCATGACGGGATCCTCCGTTCCTTTTCGCCGCAGCGAGCGGGCTAGTCGCAGCTGCCCGGCGGATGATAGCAGAGGTACGCGACGCGGCGGTCCCGGGTTGCGCCGATCACGACGATTTCACCGCCGTCCCGTTGGCTCGCCGGCCCTCCAGCAAGGACAAAGGACATCCGATGCTGAACGTCTATAACGCCGTCGCCGGCCGATTGTCGCTCAGCCCCGATGGCGACGCCGCGGGAGCGGACGCCGTTTGGATCGACCTGCTCAATCCGACGGACGGGGAAGACGCGGAGGTCGAAAAGATGCTTGGCATCGACGTACCGACGCGATCGGAAATGCGCGAGATCGAGGCGTCCAACCGCTTCTACACAGAGAATGGCGCCTCCTACATGACCGCGATCGTGCTGCATCACAGCAGCCGCGGGGTGCCGATGATCTCGCCGATCACATTCATCCTGTCAGGCAAGCGGCTCGTCACAGTGCGCTACGCCGAGCCGAAGGCGTTCGAAATGTACGTCGCGCGGGCGGCAGGCAAACTCGAATCCGGCTGCGCGGTCGGCGCCGAGGTGATGATGGGCCTCGTCGAAATGCTGATCGAGCGCGAAGCCGACCTGATCGAGCGCGTTCAGGACGATGTTGAATCGATGGCGCCGCAGGTGTTTGGACAGAAAGGCAGCGAGCAGCCGTCGCGCACGCGGCGACTGGATGTGCTCTTGCGCAACGTCGGCAAGGCGGGCGACGTGGTGAGCCGGGCGCAGGAAAGCGCCACATCGTTGAATCGTTTGTTGCTCTTCGCGGGCGGCGCAATGAAGGCCCGCAAGGACGACCCTCCCATTCTCGCGCGACTTGAAGGCGCCAGCGCCGACATCGCTTCGCTTACCGAGAGCCTGCGCTTTCTTTCGGGCCGCACGGCTTTTCTGCTGGACGCGACTCTGGGCATGATTTCGACCGAGCAGAACCAGATCATCAAGTTGTTCTCGGTGATGGCGGTGATCCTGATGCCGCCGACGCTGATCGCCTCGATCTACGGCATGAACTTCGAGCACATGCCTGAACTCAAGTGGCTCTACGGCTATCCCTACGCGCTGATCCTGATGGTTGTCGCGGCGATCGCGCCGTATCTGTACTTCCGGCATAGGGGCTGGTTCTGAGCGGATTGTCGACGTCGGCTGACGCTGCGTTGCAGCAACGCCGCGGACCAAGACCCGTTTAAGATGCGCCTTCAGAGCCCTGCAGACCCGGGCTCATCTGCGACCTGCGGTCGCGCAACTCGAACGTGCGCTCATAATCCGCAAGTTATTTCAGTTGCTTGGATATTATGGTTAAAATGGGCCGTGAGCCGCGGGTTGACGGCCTCATTTCGCTATTGCTCAGTCGGCCCGCCAGGACGGGGTTTTCCACAACCTGGGCATCAGAATGAACTGGTTCTGGAGTTCTGCGGCGGGTCATCGCCTCGCGCGGCCAATCTCCCACCCACAAAACGCCGAGACGCCCGAGTGGCGCCGGCGGGGCCCCCCGCGCGGCAGTGCCCGGCGCGGGGCGGGGGGGGCCCCGTAGACCCCCCCCCCCCCGAACCCCCGGATACCAACAAGAGTGGAGCAACAGGGGGTTTTTGGGGGGTT
>JBQTKA010000007.1:0-41253 GCA_052386495.1 Hyphomicrobium sp.
CTGCACGATGACGATTTCCATGGACGTGAGCGCGTGTTCGACGTGGTGCGTATTGGGATCGGACTGCGCGATATCTTCGCCGTGAATGAAGATGCCTTTGAACGAACCGTCGCCGGCCGCGTCGAACATGTTGGGAATGCGCAGGCCCGGCTCTTTCTCGAGTTTGACGCCCCATTCCTTCTCGAACAAGGCGCGCGTCTCATTGTTCGAGACGTGGCGGTATCCGGGGAACTCATGGGTCATGGAGCCCATATCGCAGGAACCCTGCACGTTGTTCTGGCCGCGCAGCGGGTTCACGCCGACGCCTTCGCGCCCGATATTGCCGGTGGCCATCGCGAGATTGGCCATCGCCATCACCATTGTCGAGCCTTGGCTGTGCTCGGTGACGCCGAGGCCGTAGTAAATCGCCGCGTTGCCGCCAGTGGCGAACAGGCGCGCGGCTTCGCGCACCTGTTCCGCCGGAACGCCGGTGATCGCTTCGAGCGCTTCAGGTGAATTCTCAGGCCGCTTGATGAACTCTTCCCAGCGGAAGAAATCGCCCTTTTCGCAGCGGCGCGCCACGAACTTGCGATCAATGAGGTTCTCGGTCGCGATGACGTGGCCGAACGCGTTCATCATCGCGACGTTGGTCGAGGGCTGAAGCTGAAGATGGTAGGCGGCTTCGACATGCGGAGAGCGCACGAGGTCGATGCGGCGCGGGTCGACGACGATCAGCTTGGCGCCTTCGCGCAGCCGCTTCTTCATGCGGGATGCAAAGACCGGGTGGCCGTCCGTCGGGTTGGCGCCGATGACCAAAATCACGTCGGCCTTGTCGACGCTCTTGAAATCCTGCGTGCCGGCGCTCTCGCCGAACGTCTGCTTCAGGCCATAGCCGGTCGGAGAGTGGCAGACGCGGGCGCAGGTGTCGATGTTGTTGGTGTTGAAGGCGGCGCGAATCATGCGCTGCACCACGTAGACTTCTTCGTTCGTCGTGCGCGACGAGGTGATGCCTCCGATCGAGCCCTTGCCGTATTTCGCCTGCGTCGCCTTGAATCGATCGGCGGCGAACGTGATGGCTTCGTCGAACGACACGACCTGCCAGGGATCGGTGATCTTTTCGCGGATCATCGGCGTCAGTACGCGCTCCTTGTGGGTGGCGTAGCCGAACGCGAAGCGGCCCTTGACGCACGAATGGCCCTCGTTGGCCCCGCCGTCCTTGTAGGGGACCATGCGGACGACCTGTTCGCCTTGCATTTCCGCCTTGAACGAGCAGCCGACGCCGCAATAGGCGCATGTGGTGACGAGGCTGTGTTCCGGCTGGCCCATGTCGACGACGGACTTTTCGATCAACGTCGCGGTCGGACAGGCCTGCACGCAGGCGCCGCACGAGACGCACTCGGACGCGAGAAAACTTTCATCCATGCCGGCCGAGACGTGCGAGGCGAAGCCGCGGCCGTCGATCGTCAGCGCGAACGTGCTCTGCACTTCCTCGCAAGCGCGCACGCAGCGCGAGCAGACGATGCACTTCGAGGGATCGAACTGGAAGTAGGGGTTCGACGTGTCTTTGGCCTTGAAGCTTTCGTTCAGCGCGCCGTCGGCCTTCTTCGCGAACACGTGGTTCTCGCCGTCGTAGCCATAACGCACGTCGCGCAGGCCCACGGCGCCCGCCATGTCCTGCAGTTCGCAATCGCCGTTGGCGGCGCAGGTCAGGCAATCGAGCGGATGGTCGGAGATATAAAGCTCCATCACGCCTTTGCGGATTTTCGCAAGGCGCTCGTTCTGGGTCGTCACCTTGATGCCCGGCGCGACGGGCGTGGTGCAGGAGGCGGGCGTGCCCTTGCGCCCTTCAATTTCGCAGAGGCAGAGGCGGCACGAGCCGAATGGATCGAGGCTGTCAGTGGCGCAGAGCTTCGGGATTTGCACGCCGAGCTGCATCGCCGCGTTCATGATCGACGTGCCTTCGGGCACTGTGATCGATTGCCCGTCGATCTCGAGCGTCACCATCTGGCTCGCTTCGTGAATTTTGGGCGACGGCGTGCCGTAATCGATCTCTTTGATGAGCGACATCGGCTTCACGTGCTTGTTCATCGCTTGCGTCCTCTTCGAGGTCGTCACTCGGCGGCGTCGGCGAGAAACTTGTTCTTCGCCGGCTTGCGGAAATCTTCAGGGAAATTGCGGACTGCGCTCATCACCGGCATCGGCGTCAAGCCGCCCATGGCGCAGAGCGATCCGTCGGCCATCGTAACGCACAGATCATCGAGAAGTTCGAGGTTCTTGTCGCGGTTGTCGTCGGCGACGATCTTGTCGATCGTCTCGACGCCGCGCTGCGAGCCGATGCGGCAGGGCGTGCACTTGCCGCAACTTTCGATGGCGCAGAATTCCATGGCGAAGCGCGCCATCTTGGCCATGTCGACCGTGTCGTCGAACACCACGAGGCCGCCGTGGCCGACCATCGCGTCGACCTTCATGAACTCTTCGTAGTCCATCGGCACGTCGAACTTGGATTCGGGGATATAGGCGCCAAGCGGTCCGCCGACCTGCACCGCGCGAACGGGGCGGCCCGAAGCCGTGCCGCCGCCCCAGTCGTCGATCAGCTGGCGCGTCGTCACGCCGAAGGCCTTCTCCACGAGACCGCCCTGCTTGACGTTGCCGGCAATCTGGAACGCGAGCGTGCCGCGCGAACGGCCGACGCCGTAGTCGCGATAAAACGCGCCGCCCTTGGCGATGATGATCGGCACCGCAGCGAGGCTCATCACGTTGTTGATGATCGTCGGCTTGCCGAACAATCCTTCAATCGCCGGGATCGGCGGCTTGAACCGCACGATGCCGCGCTTGCCTTCGATGGACTCCAGCATCGAGGTTTCTTCGCCGCAGATGTAGGCGCCTGCGCCGGTGCGCACATAGAGATCGAATGCCTTGCCCGAGCCCTGGATGTCGGCGCCAAGCCAGTTGGCCTTCGTCGCCAGTTCGATCGCTTCCTTCATCACGGCGATCGCGTGTGGGTATTCCGAACGAATGTAGACGTAGCCCTTGGTAGCGCCGACAGCGACGGCGGCAATCGTCATGCCTTCGATGAGGCAATAAGGATCGCCTTCCATGATCATGCGGTCGGCGAACGTGCCGCTGTCGCCCTCATCCGCATTGCAGGCGATGTATTTCTGCTCGCCTTTGATGTCGTGAACGGTCTTCCACTTGATGCCGGTCGGAAAGCCGGCGCCGCCGCGGCCGCGCAGCCCCGATGTCGTCACTTCGGCGACGATGTCGGCGCCTTTCATCGCGAGGGCTTTCGTCAGCCCCTCGAAGCCGCCGTGCTTGCGATAGTCGTCGATCGACAGAGGATCGGTGACGCCGCAGCGCGCGAAGGTCAGGCGCTCCTGCGTTTTGAAATAAGGGATTTCTTCGGTGAGGCCGTGGCCGAGCTTGTGCGCTTTGCCTTCAAGAAAGCCCGCTTTGAACAGCGCGGGCACGTCGTCGACGGTGACGGGGCCGTAGGCGACGCGGCCCTTGGGCGTTGCGACTTCGACGAGCGGCTCGAGAAACAGCATTCCGCGCGAGCCGTTACGGACGATCTTCACGTTTTTCTTCAGTCGCGAAGCTTCGCTCGCAATGGCCGCTGCGACTTCGTCGGCGCCGACGGAGAGGGCGGCTGCGTCGCGGGGCACGTAAATCGTGATCATTCGGCGGCCTCCTTGTCGAGACCGGCAACAATGGCGTCGAAGCGCTTCGCATCGACTTTGCCGAACAGACGCTCGCCGATCAAAATCGCAGGCGAGAGCGCGCAATTGCCGAGGCAGTATACCGCTTCAACGGTGTAACGGCCATCCTTCGATGTCCCGCCAAGTTCGGCGCCCAGGGCCTTTTCGGCGTGGCTGCAGAGATGGTCCGTGCCCATCGCCTGACAGGCTTCGGCGCGACAAATCTTGATGACGTGGCGGCCAGCCGGTTCGCTGCGGAAATCGTGGTAGAACGTCACGACGCCGTGCACCTCGGCGCGGGAGAGGTTGAGCGCCTTGGCAATGACCGGCTTCGTCGCCTCGGGCACATATCCCAGCTGAATCTGCAACTCGTGCAGAATTTCCAGAAGCTCGCTCGCCTTATTGCCGTGCCGCGCGCAGACGGCGAGGGCCGCAACCTCGGCCGGCGTCGGCGCAGGGATCACGCCATCCGCGCCCGACGACGCCATTTTCCCAGATTTCTTGGCCATGCGCGGTTTTCCGAGCCAAATGCCGTGCTTTGAGGGTATGTGCGCACTTTGACGCAGGCTTTGTAGTCCGTCATTTTGACGAGCAGATCAAATCGTTATCGCCGATCTTTATATAGATGGCGGCTATGCTGCATAGCAACAACTAAAGAATTTGTCATAGTTCGAACGCTTAGGCGGATGGGGTTACGTCAGCGTCTGCGGCGAGAACGACGCTGCGGCGTCCCGGAACGCCCTCACCAGCGGCGCCAGCGGATCGCGGTCCTGGGCGACCAGGCCGACATTATGGGAAACTTCGGGGTCCTTGAGCGGGACGGCCACAATGCCCGGATTGCTGCCAAGGATCGCCAGAATGTAGTCCGGCATGATGCTGGCGAGCCCCATCAGCCGCACGTTAGCGCACAGATTGATGACCGAGTTGGTTTCCAGCGCCGGGTCGGGCCGACAGTCGGCCGAACGGAAGGCGCGGTCGATGATGCGCCGATTCTGCATGTTGGACGTCAGTAGACCGAGCGGCATCTCCGAAGCCTCCTTCCACGTGACGAACTTGCGAGTCGCAAGGCGGTGCGCCGAAGGAAGAAACAAGCAATACCGCTCCGCGTAGAGCGGCGTCGTCAGCAGGCCGGTGACGGGCTCATTGTCGAGATAGGTTATGCCGACATCGACGGAATAGTCTTCGAGGCCGCGCAAGATTTCTTCCGACGACAGCGACATCACCGTGAAGTCGATGCGCGGATGCAGCGCGCGCACCGCCTTGGTCAGATAAGGGATCATCGGCAGCGCAGAGGGGATGCCGCCAAGCACGATGCGGCCGGTCAGCCCAAAGTCGCTCGTGGCGAGTTGCGCCAACTCCTGGCGCATCGATCCCCACGTGTTCAAGATCAACTGCGCCCATTTGAGAACGCGGTCGCCTTCCGGGGTCAGGCCCTGGTAGCGCTGACCGCGCTTGACGATTGGGACGCCGAGTTCAAGCTCCAATTCGCGGATGCGCCCCGACAGCGTGGGCTGCGTGACGTTGCAGGCGGTCGCCGCCCGCGTGAAATGCTTCTCGCGCGCAAGAGCGACGAGATACTGAAGCTGGCGGATGTCCATGAAGCGCGTGCTGGTGCCTGTTTCGACGCGCCAGTGTCGACGCTTCGGGCGCCAATGGCAATCGCGACGCGCGCCGGTTGCGCCGGCGCAAAGGCTCAGCAGTTAAGCGCGGCCGCGCCTTCGGCGTCGAATACGTGCCCCGACAGCGACCGTCCGCGCCGGGAGGCGAGGTAGAGCGCAAGCGCGGCGAGATCGGGCTCGCTCGTCAGGTATGCCCCGGCCGCCGTACGCCCGCCGTCCACCACGCGCGGACCGATGGCGTTGACGCGAACGCCATGGGGCGCCCAGACGCGCGCCTCTTCCGACGTCATCGCCGCCAAGGTTGCGCGCGCGAGCGTTGCGATCGCCGTGTCGCGGCTGTTTCGCGCCGGAGGCGTCGAGACGACATTCAAGATCAGGCCTTCGCTGTGCACGAGGCGCATCCGGTTGGCGGCGACGCGGGTCAGGTGGGCGATCGGCGCGAGCTTGGCGTTGACGAGGGTCACCGCGTCGCCGTCAGCGGCCACGGCATCGAACTCGGGCCGGGAAATCTCGGCCAGGTTGATGACGGCGTCGAGTCCGCCGAACGCCTGGGCCGACGCGCGCGCGAACTCGACGGCCGGATCGGAGCGGGTGATGTCGTGCGTGTAGAGCTTCAGTTCGCCGGCGCTCTGCGACAGCAGCGCCACCACTTCTGTCACCGGCGGCGAAAGGTCGGTCGTGTGCAGAACCAAGCGCGCCTTGAGGTCGGCGAAGCTTCGGGCGACATCCACGCCGCAGTTGGCGGACAGTCCCGTAATCAGAACGCGCGCGCCGCCCAGTTCGCGAAGAATGTCGCCATCGGGGCTTGCTCCAACACCACTCATGTACATCGCGCCCTGTCCCCCACCGTTACGCCAAAGCCGGGTCTCACTCTCAGATGCGCCCGACGAGACGATACCACGCCGATTCGACTAACGAGACCTAAACAGCCCTCAGATTCGGGTTGGCCTCTGTCGCGTCCGCGGCGCGATTGCGGCAACCCCGCGGTCACTTGGTGTTTGACGGCGCGTTAACATCGCTGCCGCCAAAACGGGCGGCGTGTGATGGATGGGCCTTAGCCGACGGAAAAAGCTCGCCAATGGCGTCTCGGGCCCGTGAATTCTGGTGAAAGACCCTGTGGGTCACATTGCGCTGTGCTGGACCGCCCACGATTCTGAACGCTCGCGAATCAGCACCGAAATCGAGTCAGGACGACATGAAGCGCACAGAAGTTCCGCAGCCTACCGCCGCGCCGGCCTCGGCCGATGCGCCCGTTGCGGCGCCGACGCGCGCCGCGGGCGAGGTTCGGTCGGCTGCGGCTGGAACCCGCCATCGCCTCGTCGTGCTCAGCATCCTTCTTGTTGCGGGTGCGTTGGCGACGATGCTCTACGTGCAATTCGCGGTCTCCACGCTCGGCGCTGTGATGGTTGGCGCGTGCGCCTGCGCGATCATGCTCCTGGCGCACGATCGCGTGCGCAAGGGCGCCGAAATTTCCGTTCTGAAACGTGAGTTGGCCCGCACGCATGGCAGCGCGACGCCGGCGCCGCGCGGACCGACAGCCGGAATGCCGGCGCCGTCGCTTCAGGCTGATCGTGCGCGCGCTGTTCCCGCCGAAACCGCGGCGCCAAAGGCGCCGCGGCGGCGCATCAGCGTTCTCGATCCCGAACCGCAAACAGACATCGCCGCGCCCGCCGGTCATCGAGTCGAGCCCGCGGCGCATCCTCATGCGCCGGCGCCCGCTGCACGGCTTTCGGCTGATCCTCTTCGCGACCAGTGGTCGTTCCGGCCGCGGGACACGTCGGCGCCGCCCTCGCCCGCGCCCGGTCACGGCGGGTATGGCGCCTCGACGGCCTCCGTGCCGGGTTCGACCATCGAAAGCGACCTCGCGCTCGTCCAGCGCAAGATCAAGGCGCTCGCCGACGAAGTGAACGCCGCCGAGCCTGTCCGCCCCGCCTCTCCATCGCCGCTCGACGCGCGGTTGTCGCCAGAGGCGGCGCTGGCGTCGTCCATTGACGCGCTGAAATTGGCGGCCGACACCATGCGCGAGCGGCCTCACGCGCCGCTGGGGCGATCAACGTCAGCGGCGCGCGACGCCGCGCCTGCCGCTCCAATGTTCGAATTCTCGATACCGGCGACGGCGCAACTTATTGCCGCGTCGTCGCCCCCCCCGCCCGCCGCGTTTCCCGATTTGCCCTCGGTCGAGGCGCTGACGGCGCAGGGAAATCCGGCGTCGCACATCGCCGCGCGTGTGGACGAAGGTCGCCGCTCCGAGCCTTCGCCGCTCGCCGCAGCAGTTTCGCAAGCCGTCGAAGCGGGCCGCTTCGACGTGTTCTTGTCGCCGATCGTGGGCCTGATGAGCCACGACGTCACCCACTATGACATGAAGGTCCGCATCAAATCGTCGGACGGCGGATACTTCGAGGACCCCGAGCGCGATTTGATCTTGGCCGGCGGTGAAATGCTGGCGCTATTCGACGCTGCTCGGTTGCAGCGCGCGGCGATTCTCGCGCGCCGGCTCGACGCGCGCGGCAAGTCCGGTTCGCTGCTGTCCGACGTCGCCGGTCCATCGCTGACGAACGGCGCGTTTCTGGAAGCGTTCGCCCGCATCTACGAAGACCGCGATCGAATCGCCAGCCAGCTTGTACTGACGTTTTCGCAAAGCGACTGCGAACGCTTTACGCCGTCGGCCTGGCAGGCGTTGGGCGACATGCGCTCGTTCGGCTTCCGGTTCGCGCTGGATCGCTTGCGGCATCTGGAAACCGATTTCGCCGATCTCGCGCGATCGGGATTTGCCTTCGTCAAGCTCGACGCGGCGGCGCTGCTGTCCGGAATGACGTCGCGCGACCGGATGGTGTCTTCGCCCGAGGCATGCAGCCGCATCGCCGTCGCCGGTCTCACTGTGATCGCAGACGCCATCGACAGCGAAACGACGCGCGCCCAGCTGTTCGGCTTCGGCGTCCTGTTCGGACAGGGCCAGCTCTTCGGCGGGGCGCGGCGCATTAGCGTTGATGCGTCGAGCGCCGCCTCGTCCGCCGCAGCCTGACGGCGCGGCCGTCGCCGCGTGACATTGGCGCGCGGGGCCGCTAAAGCCACGCGGCTGCGCACCCGGCGACGGCCCCCTCAGTGATAATGACCGATCCAAGCGCGAACATCCCAGAGCTGGCGTCGATCGCCGACTTGGCGCCGACGGCGGACGTCTGGTTCGTCGACATCTGGGGCGTGCTGCACAACGGCGTCAGGCCGTTCGCAAGCGCCGTGGATGCTTGCCGGAATTTTCGCGACGCCGGAGGCGCTGTAATACTGGCGTCCAACTCGCCGCGCCCGCGCGACGGCGTGATCCGCCAGCTGGCCGCGGTCGGCGTCGCCGCGGACGCTTACGACGACGTCGTGACATCGGGCGACGTGACGCGGCAATTGCTCGGCGCGTGGCGCGGCCGCGCAATACGGCACATCGGTCCGGATCGCGACCTACCGCTGTACGACGGTTTCGAACTTCGCCGCGTCTCCGCCGGCGACGCTGACGCGGCCGTGTGCACTGGACTTTTCAACGATGAGACGGAAACGCCCGCCGACTATGCCAGCGAACTAGAGACGCTGCGCCGCCGCGGCGCGACGATGATCTGCGCCAATCCGGACGTGCAGGTCGAACGCGGCGGGCGCGTGATCTATTGTGCGGGCGCCGTCGCCGCCGCATATCAAGCTATTGGCGGCGACGTGTTGACGGCCGGCAAGCCGCACCAGCCGATCTACCGCGCGGCGATGGCGCTTGCTGACGCGGCGCGCGGCGCGCCGACCGATGTATCCCGCGTGCTCGCCATCGGCGACGGCGTCAGAACCGACATCGCCGGCGCTGCGGCGTTCGGCATTCGATCGGTTTTCGTCGCCAGCGCCGTCGATGTTCGAACGGGCGAGTCCATGTCGGATGCGGCGCGCCGCTTGTTCGCTGATGTCAGCGGCCCGCCGATCGGCGTGATGCGCGCGCTCTCCTGGTAAGCGCCGCGCTTCAGGCGACCGTCAGCACGATCTTGCCGATGTGCTGGCTGCTTTCCATGCGCCGGTGCGCCGCCGCGGCGTCGGCAAGCGCAAACGTTCCATCGATCGGAATCTTGATCTGCCCGGCGACAATCAGCGGTAGCACGCGCTGTTCAACGGCTTGCGCGATTCCCGCCTTGATCTCCGGTGAACGCACGCGCAGCGTCGACCCCGTAATCGTCAGCCGCTTCAGCATCACGCGCATGAAGTCCAGGCTGGCCGTCGATCCCTTCTGGTAGGCGATGTTGACGAGACGGCCGTCGTCCGCGAGCGAACGGACGTTGCGCTCGATGTAGTCGCCGCCCACCATGTCGAGAATGACGTCGACGCCGCGGCCGCCCGTCTCCGTCTTGATGACGTCGGCGAAGTCTTCATTTGCGTAGTCGATGGCGCGGCTTGCGCCGAGTTCGCGGCACGCCGCGCATTTGGCTGCTGATCCTGCGGTTGCGTAAACCGTCGCGCCGAACGCCTTCGCGAGCTGAATGGCGGTGACGCCGATGCCGCTTGTTCCGCCGTGGACGAGAAATGTCTCGCCCGACTTCAACGCGCCGCGCTCGAAGACGTTGTGCCAGACGGTAAAGAAGGTTTCCGGGATCGCCGCCGCCTCGATCCAGGGCAGGGACGGCGGCTTGGCGAGCGTCGAGCCTTCGGCGGCGACGCAATAGGGCGCATACCCGCCGCCGTTGACGAGCGCCAGAACCGCGTCGCCGATCTTATAGCGGTTGGCGCCGGCGCCAACGGCCGCGACGGTTCCTGACACTTCCAATCCCGGAAGCGCCGAATGTCCCTTGGGCGCCGGATACAAGCCTTTTCGCTGCAAGACATCGGGACGATTGACGCCTGCCGCCGCAACTTTGATCAGCAGCTCGCCCGCGCCCGGCTGCGGCGTCGCGACTGCGCTCAAACGCAAAACGTCGGGATCGCCTTTGTCGGCAATGACGATGGCCTGCATGGTTTCCGGAACGTTCGCCATCGCTTCGCACTTTCGATTTTTCCGCCGGCACACATGCACGCGCCGTCCGGCGGCGGCAAGACGGATGCGACTTTTGCGCGGCGGCGTAACGGATTTTTACTGACCGTTAAACATAAGAGCGCACTTTACCGCGATCCAGCACGACTGGATGAGGAGCGGCCCTGCTGCCGCTCCGTTTTGACGCCTCCCTGTTGACTTTCGAGCCGCCTCACGAGGGCGGCTCTTTTTTTGCATCATCCACAGGACAACTCGCCGCTGCCCCGTTTTGGTCGCTGTTGTTAACGAATGTACGCTAGCAGTCGGGTATAGTATTGGTGAGTTTCGGGTAAGCGTTTGTATCGTTGAGGGTCATGAGTAACGGATATCGCGTCGATAGCGCGCTTGTAAGCGGCGCTACAACCGTCTCCTTCGGAGACAGATTTCAATCTTCGGAACACTTCGACCATATCTTCAAGGTCGGCATGGCGCTTGTTGAGCGCACGGCCGCGTATCTTGACGGTCCGGGTCGCAAGGAAGCCAAGCTGCTCGGCGGCGGCGCCGGCGTTCTTTATGCCACGGAGAGCATGCGTTTGACGACGCGGCTTCTCGATCTCGCATCCTGGCTGCTGATCCGTCGCGCCTTCAAGGACGGCGAGATTACGGAACAGGAAGCGCAGAAAAAGCGGCGACGCGTCAAGCTGCAGGCCTTCGGCCGTCCGACGCACGTCAAGGGCTTCGCGGAGCTTCCGCACGGCTTGAAAGCATTGATCGAAGAAAGTTTCGCTCTGCACGACAGGATTTGCCAGCTCGATCGCGCGATGACCACCGTGCGCGATCCCGACGCCGTGACGCCGCAGCCCGCCAATCCGGTCGCCCATCAGCTTGGAATTCTTGAGCGCGCCTTCAACAGCAAGCTCAGCTGACCGCCGCCGTTCGAACGACGCGGATTTCCGAATGCATAATGCATAAGGCCCGGGGAAACCCGGGCCTTTCACGTATCGGAATGATGCGATCGCTTGCGCGCGCGGTTCAGAAAATGCCTTCGAACTTCTTCTTGAAGCGAGACAAACGACCGCCGCGATCCATGAGCTTGGTGTCGCCGCCCGTCCACGCGGGATGGGTCTTCGGATCGATGTCGAGCGTCAGCGTGTCGCCTTCCTGACCATAAGTCGAGTAGGTGACGAATTCGCTGCCGTCGGTCATCACGACTTTGATCTGGTGGTAGTCGGGGTGCAGGTCGCCGGTCTTTTTCATTGGGTTGACTTTCAGCTCGTTAACGCCGCCGCAGCGCCCGCCTAATTCGGTGAGACGGCGGCCTGCAGCATCCGGAATCCCATGATTTGAGCGGCTGTTTATCCGAGAAGGCCACTTCGCACAAGCCCCGCCGCGCCGGTGCGATAACACGGCTCCATCGAAGTCCCTTGAGCAGGAGGCGGGCGTCAGGCATGGTCCGGCCAACGCGCAGGCGGGGCTGGGCTGCGGACGCCTCAAGACAACAAAAAGATGTGTTCTGACAATGAGTGACGCCGTCATCGCCGCGCCGAAGTCCGCCGAGGGTTATGCTGAAGCACAGGCGGGCGAAGAGGCGACCCGCCGGTCGCTCAGGCCGCTCCTCGCACTCAAGCCGTTGATCCTCGCGCACAAGGGCATTCTGGCGGCGGCCGTCTTGGCGCTCGTCGTATCTGCGATCGCCATGCTCGCCGTGCCGATGGCCGTGCGCCGCATGATCGACCTCGGCTTTGGGGCCGGCGACGCGGCGCTCATCGACAACTATTTCCTGACCCTGATCGGCATCGGCCTTGTCATCGCGATCGCAAGTCCGGCGCGGTTCTATTTCGTCAACTGGCTGGGCGAGCGCGTCGTCGCCGATCTCAGAGCCAAGACGTTCGCGCATCTCGCGACGCTCGGCCCGTCGTACTTCGATCGTAATCACTCCGGCGAGATGATGAGCCGGCTGACGGCGGACACGACGCAGATCAAGGCCGTCGCGGGCGCGGCGCTCAGTCAAGCGGCGCGCAATCTCATAATGCTCGTCGGCGCGCTCGCAATGATGTTCGTCACCAGCGTGAAACTGTCGATGCTGGTGCTTGTCGCGATCCCCATCATCGTTCTCCCTCTCGTCGGTTACGGCCGCATCGTGCGCAAGCTTTCGCGGCGCGCCCAGGACACGCTCGGCGAGGCCTCGGCCTACGCCGCCGAAAATCTCACCGCGCACCGCACGATGCAGGCCTATGGATTTGAAGGCGCGGTGTCTAAGCGCTTCCAGCGCGCGGTCGAGAAGTCCTTCGACGCGGCGCGCGAGCGATTGAAGGCGCGCGCGGTCCTGACAGGTCTTGCGGTGTTCCTCACCGTTGCGAGCGTGACCGGCGTGCTGTGGTACGGCGCAACCGAAGTGATCGCCGGCCACATGACCGGCGGCCGGCTTGGGCAGTTCGTACTTTATGCTTTGTTTGCGGCCGGCGCGCTCGCCGAACTCTCCGAGGTGTGGGGCGAGATGAGCCAGGCCGCGGGCGCCGCCGAGCGGCTGACGGAAATGGCGGCGACCGTGCCCGACATTCGCTCGCCCGCCCATCCGGTCGCGCTGCCCGAGCCCGCGCTCGGTGCCGTTGCTTTCGACAATGTCCGCTTCGCCTACCCCACCCGCCCCGAGCCGCCGGCCCTCAACGGCGTCTCGTTCCGCGTCGCGCCGGGAGAGACTGTCGCGCTCGTCGGCGCTTCCGGCGCGGGCAAGAGCACGCTGTTCGGACTTCTGTTGCGGTTCTACGATCCGCAATCCGGCGTCGTGCGCATCGACGGCGTTGACGTCGCATCCGCCGATCTGGCGGCGCTCCGTGCGCGCGTCGCGCTCGTGCCGCAGGATGTGGCGCTCTTTGCCGACACGGTCGCGGAAAACATCCGCTACGGCACGACAGGCGCGACTCTCGGCGACGTCAAGCGCGCCGCCGACGCGGCGCAGGCGGACGCGTTCATTCGCGCGCTGCCCGACGGCTACGACACCAAGCTCGGCGAGCGCGGCGTGACGCTCTCGGGCGGCCAGCGCCAGCGCATCGCCATCGCCCGCGCGATCCTCAAAAATGCGCCGATCCTGCTGCTCGACGAGGCGACGAGTTCGCTCGACGCGGAAAACGAAGGCCAGGTGCAGCGCGCGCTCGAACGGCTGAAATCGGGGCGCACGACGCTCGTCATCGCCCATCGGCTCGCGACGGTGCAGGGCGCCGATCGCATCTTGGTGATGGACGCCGGTCGCATCATCGAATCCGGCACGCACGCCGAACTCGTGCGCAAGAGCGGCGTCTACGCGCGCCTCGCGGAATTGCAATTCGGACGCGAGGCCGCGGAATAATCCTCAAGTCGCCGCCGCTGCTCTGGCCTGCGCGATCAGCGCATCGTCGATCTCCGCCGCGCGCTTCGCCGCGGGCCGGTTCTTAAGCCGCGCAACATATTCCTCGAAGACCGGCCGCTTCTCGAGAATGCCAAAGCCCATCGTCCAAGCGATGAACGATCCGACGTAAAGGTCGGCGGCGGTGAATCGATCGCCGCAAAGGTAGGGTGCGGCCCTGATCGCGCCTTCGAGCGTATCTGTCACCTCTTTCAGCGAGCCGTAGCCGACCATGCCCTTCTTGTCCGACGGAGGTTCGACGCCGAGCGCCTTGTTAAGCGTCGCAGCGTCGAGCGGACCGGCGGCGAAGAACAGCCAGCGATAGTAGGGTGCGCGTCTCTTGTCGCCCGGCGGCGGCGCGAGCTTCGCGTCCGGGAATGCGTCGGCGAGATAGGCGCAGATCGCGGCATTCTCCGTGACGATGGCGTCGCCGTGCTTCAGGGCGGGCACTTTGCCCATCGGATTGATGGCGAGATATTCGGGGCCCTTCATCGTCGTGCGGTACTCGAGCGCGACCGTCTCGTAAGGCTGGCCGATCTCTTCGAGCATCCATCGCGCGACGCGGCCGCGTGACCAGGGATGCGTGTAGAAGACGAGTTTTTCGGCCATGGCGCGCTCCATCGTAATCGCACGGACGGTGCGCGTTGCGTGCGTCGGATGTGTGACGAGAACGGCCGGCGGAAATCGTCAGCGATTGGTGAGCTTCAGTTCGATGCGCCGGTTCTTTTGCAGCGCCTCTTCGCTCGTTCCGCTTTCGATGGGCCTGAACTCGCCGTAACCGGCGGCGACGAGGCGATCGGCCGGCACGCCGCGGCTGATCAGGAATTTCACGACCGATGACGCACGCGCTGTCGACAGCTCCCAGTTCGACGGGAACGGCGCGCTGAAGATTGGCCGCGAGTCCGTATGGCCGTCGATCTGAAGCGCCCAGTCGATTTCCTTCGGGATCTGACGGTCGAGATCGACGATGGCGCCCGCGAGCTGCTCCATGGCGTTCAAGCCTTCCGGCGTCAGCGTCGCCGAGCCCGACGGAAAAAGCACCTCGCTTTCGAATACGAATCGGTCGCCGACGACGCGAATGTCCTTGCGATCGGCGAGCAGCGCGCGCAGCCGGCCGAAGAAGTCGGAACGATAGCGTTGCAGCTCCTGCACCTGCTGGGCGAGCGCGGCATTGAGGCGTTTGCCAAGATCCTCGATCGTCTTGTCGCTTTCGGCGGATTTCTTTTCCGACGCGTTCAGCGCCTCGTTGAGCGCCGCGAGCTGGCGATTGAGGGCGGCAAGCTGCTGATTGAGCGCGTCGACCTTGGCCAGGGCTTCATTCGAGACTTGCGTCTGCTTGTCGAGATCGCCGGTGAGCGCCGCGATGCGACCTTCCTGTTCTTTCGATTTCTCGTCGGCGCCGAGGCCGATGCCGGACAGCTCTTTGTTCTGCGCCTGCAGCGTCGCGATCGTCGCCTGCAGCGCAGCCAATTCGTCTTCGGCGCCCTTGCTCTTGCCTTTTTCCATCGACAGCAGCGACGTCAATTCGCTGATCTGCAGCGTCAGCCGTTTGAGCGCGTTGTCCTTGCCTGACGCTTCTTGCGCCGCGAAGTACTGCGCGATCATGAACAACGACATCAAGAACGTGACAACGAGCAGCAAGGTTGACAACACGTCGACGTAGCCCGGCCAGAATTCGCCGTACTCGCCGCCGCTGCGCCGGGAGCGTCCACGCGGCATCGCGTCAGACCCCGCGCTTCATCGTGTCGGCGAGGCTCTTTAACATGCTGGCGACTTCGGCCTGCTGTTGCGCCTGCTCATCCACCCACTCGCGCACGACCTTCTGTTCGTTGCGCAGTTGGCTGACGAGCTGGTTCACCCCGCGCGCGAGATCGCGGACCTCGTCGGGTTGCGTCGCGGCCATGCCTGGCGGTGGGGCAATGGGTTGTTCGCCGAGCCGCCCGGTGAAATCTTCAAGCGCCCGCTGCATGTCGACGATCGCGCCGAGCAACTGACGATTGACGTAATCGCTCGCAGCCGAGCCGCCGCCGGCGCCGACGGGCGTGAGTTCCGTGATGCCCGACAGCCATTCTTCGAGCTCATTGTAGAAGCGGTTGTGCGCGTGGCTCGCCTGCAGTTCAAGGAAGCCGAGCACCAGCGATCCGGCGAGACCGAGCAGCGAGGATGAAAACGCCGTGCCCATGCCCTTGAGCGGGGCCGACAGACCGGCTTTCAGATCGCCGAACATCTGCACGTTGTCGGTCGCCTTGGTGTCGAGCGAGTCGATCGCCTTGCCGACCGATTGGATGGTTTCCAGCAATCCCCAGAACGTGCCGAGCAGGCCGAGGAAAACGAGCAGGCCGACGAGGTAGCGGCCGGTATCGCGCGCTTCGTCCAGCCGCGCGCCGATGCTGTCCATGAACGAGCGCATCGCCGTGGTCGACAACGACAGCACGCCGGTGCGGTCGCGCAGCATCGTCGCCATCGGCGCCAGCAGCACCGGCTTGTGGCTGATCGTCAGTCCGGGATCGGCGACGCGATAGGCGTTGACCCAGCGAATTTCCGGATAGAGACGGATCACTTGTCGGAACGCGTACAGGATGCCGAGAAACAGCACGGCGACGATGAGGCCATTGAGGCCCGGGTTCGTCAGCAGCGAGGTTTTGAGCTGTTCGAAGAGAATTGCGGCAAGAAACCCGACGAGGGTGAGAAAAATCAACATGCGCAGCAGGAACACGCCGGGGGGCGTCAGGCGGCGCGAGACGGGCGCGAGCGCTGCCCCATCTGCCTGGCGAGACTTGGCCATTCATCCTCCGGAATTCGCCCCTTGAGCCCCCAGCAGGCCCCCCTCGGGCAAGGGCGGCGAACCTTAGACCATGGCTGTGCGAAGGAAAATCGGCAACATGATGCCGCTGCTTGTGTTTACCCTCAGCACAACGCAATTTTTTGGCGTTAAGCTTTCGACGGCTTGTCGCCCACGATCGCGAGCATCGCTTTTTGGATCGTGCTGTTGGCGGCCATGATTTCATGGCCGATCTTGGCCTCGCCGCCGGCGAGATCGCTGACGAAGCCGCCGGCCTCGCGCACGATGACGATGCCGGCTGCAAGATCCCACGGCTGCAGGTTTCGCTCCCAGTAGGCGTCGAAGCGGCCGGCTGCGACGAAAGCGAGGTCGAGCGCCGCAGAGCCTGTGCGCCTGACGCCGGCGACCTCGATCATCACGTCCTGAATTTCCTTGATGAAGCGCGGGTGATGATCACGGCCGCGATGCGGAATTCCGGTCGTCACGAGGCAGTCGGCCAGCGACTTGCGGGCAGCGACTCGCAAGCGCCGGTCGTTCATGAAGGCGCCTTTGCCCTTTTCCGCCGTGTAGAGTTCGTCACTCGCGGGATTGTAGATGACGCCGGCGACAAGGTGTCCTTCGCGCTCGAGTCCGATCGAGATCGCGAACATCGGGTTCGAGTGCAGAAAATTTGTCGTGCCGTCGAGCGGATCAACGACCCAGGTGTGTGATTTGTCGGCGCCGACGACGCGGCCGCGCTCCTCCATCAGAAAGCCGTAGCCCGGGCGAGCCTTGTTCAACTCCTTGAAAATGATCTCTTCGGCTTTCAGGTCGGCGCTGGAGACGAAGTTGGCCGGTCCCTTGATCGACACTTGAAGCGCGGCGACTTCGCCGAAGTCGCGCGCCAGGCTGCGGCCGGCCTTGCGGGCGGCGGAGACCATCACGTTCAAGGTCGGCGACACGTTCATTGCAGGGGCAATTCCAAAGGGGCGGAGAGGCGGGCGAGCGGTAGACGCTTCTCAAGCGCGGCGCAAGGCGAGCGGCGTCGCACGCATCGGCGTGATTTGCAGCAAGCGCCGGCTTATTGCCGGAGAACTTGAATGCGGTCGGTCCAGGCGGAGGCCGCGACTTCCGCTTTCTGCAAATCGGCCTTCGACAATTTGGCGATCGTCGCGTCCAGGTCCTTGTCTTCGAAACCGTTCTGCTTGGCGATCAGGCGCCATTTCGCGGCTTCGATCGGGTCTTTGGCGACGCCTACGCCTTCGAGGTGGACATGCGCCAGTCGATTTTGCGCGGCGGCAATGCCCTTGTCGGCCGCGGCGCGCAACAGGCCTGCGGCTTTCGGTTCGTCTTTTGTAAGGCCTAGCCCCTTGAGCAGCAGCACGGCGTAGTCGAACTGCGCGACGGCGAGGCCCTGTTCCGCCGCGCGCGACATCCAGCGCGCGATCTCGCGCGCATCCGGCTCGACCCCCGTTCCGGCCTGGTACATCGCAGCGAGATCGTATTGCGCCTGCGCGACGCCCTTTTCCGCCGCGTATTGAATGTGCTGAAAGGCGCGCTTCGGGTTCTCCGGTTTGCCCGTGCCGCGGAGAAACAGCAGTCCGAGATTGTAGTTGGCTTCCGCATGGCCGGTGAGGGCCGCCGTCTCGAAACTTTTCGCGGCAGCTTCGAGGTTTTTCTCCGTTCCTCGACCCTGCGCTTGCATCAGGCCGAGCGCGAAGGCGCCTGAGACGTCGCCGAGTTCCGCCGCGCGAGCGTAGGACGCGACGGCGGCCTTTTCATCCTTCGGCACGCCGAGCCCTTCGGCATAAATGCGCGCGATCAGCGTGTGCGCCTGTGGTTCGCCGCGCGCCGCCGCCTCCTCGGCCAATTTCAACGCGGTCAGATATTGACCCTGGTCGAACGCGAGGTAGGCGGCGTCGTCGCCGGTGGCGGGCACGGCGGATTTGATTTCGCCTTTCTTGGCCTCGGACTGCGGCTTCGATTTCGAGGCGTCCGACTTGGCAGGCGTTTTCGTCGGCGCAGCCTTTTTTTCCTCTGAGCGCCAGAACCACGAGCTGCTTTCGGCGTGCGCGGTCGCCGGAACCAAGGCGACCAGCGGCGCTGCGCAGGCGAGCGTTCGGAAAACGCGGACGACAGGCATCACGCCGCCTTTCCTGGAGCGGCGACGGCGCGCGCAAACGGCGCGAGCCAGGCGCGCGCGCCGGCGGCGTCGAGATGCGCAGGGAGCGTGACCGCTATGAAGTCCGATCCGGCCGAAGCCAACGACTGGGCGTGAGCCGCGTCAACGACGTCGGCGGCGATGCACGGCACTTCGAAAATTTCGCTCCACCACCCGATCAGATCGACCTGCCGCGCGGCGGCCGTGGCGCGATCCTCGACGTGGGGCGGAACGCCGAAGGCGACGTAATCCGCGCCGGCTTCGCCGAGCGTCATGGCGTCATGGCGCGAGCGTCCGGCGTCGGCGCCGACGATGAAGCGCTCGCCAAGACTTTCGCGCGCCGCGTGGTAGGCGCTGGCGACATCCTTCGCCCAGGACACGTGAACGCCGTCGGCCTTCACGATGCGCACGAGGTCGGCGTCGTCGGCCAGGAGAGCGGCGACGGACTTGCGCTGTGCGACGTCAACCAGCGACTTGGCGATGGCCGCGGTCAATTTTTCGCCCGCCACAGGCCGCAGTACGACGCTCGAGACGCGAGCGGCGTCGAGCGCCGCAGCCAACAGTGCGGACAGGCTGTCGGAGGCGGCCGTTCCGACGTCAAGGGTCAGGCACAGCTCGCAGCGGACGCTCAAATGCGGTCTCCTTGGTTGTTTCGCCTATCGAAGTCGAATGCGGCAGAAACAAGAACGCCGTTGGATGCGCAAGACATTTCCGGCTTGGACGCGCGTCCGGCGGGAAAAATGTCTCAAGAGTCCCGCCGGTCACGCCGCGTGGGATATTTCGCCGGGCCGGCATTTCACCGTTGTCCATCCTGCGAACACAGGCCAAGTTAACGCCGTTCTCCCGACGCGTCAGGTTCGCCATGTTGCCGGCCAAGTGACCGGTAAGGGTGAAATTCGTCTGCGTCCTCAACGGCGTTCAATCGGAGCCGATCTCATCATGCTTCTTCGCATTCCGCGCATTTCTGAGGCGTCGCGCTTCGGCCTTTTGGCCCTGGCGGTTTCAGCGGCGCCCCTCGCCGCAGAACCTGCGCCCGAAGCGACGCCGCCGGCTGCCCAAAGCGCGGGCGAATCCGCGTCACCGTCATCCCCCCCGCCACCGGCGGCAGGCGCAGCAACGCCTACAGCTCCGGATGGTGCGCCCGCCACAGTGGCCGCTCCGCCGCCATCGCCGATCGCCATGGCGATCAACGCCGCACTCGACGACAAGGCGACGACGGCGAAGGCTCACAGCGACGACGTTGCAGCGGTGAAAGCATTCTATGCGTCGCGCGCCGAATACGTCTTCGCGTCGGCATCGGGATGGACAGAGAGGGCCAAGGCCATCATCTCGGAAATGAGCAAGGCGGCCGATTGGGGCCTTGATGCGACGGCGTTCACGACGCCCGATTTGGCCGCAGGCGCCGACGTGACGGCGCAAGGCGCCGCCGAAGCCAAACTTGCGTTGGCCGCGTTGAAGTACGCGCGACATGCCCGCGGCGGCCGGTTCGATCCGCGCTCGGTGAGCAACATCCTCGACGTCAGCGGCGAAATCAAAGATCCGGCCGCGGTCATTGCAGAATTGACGCAGAGCGCGACGCCGGACGCCGTGTTGCGCGACCTGCATCCCAAGCACAAGGAATTCGAGGCGCTGCGCCAAGCGCTGTTGAAGGCGCGGGGTCCTGCGACCGCGACGATCGAGCCCGAGATCGATCCCGCGCTCAAGGTGAAACTGCCGGAAGGCAACCAGAAAAGCCTGAAGCCCGGCGTGGAGCATGACGATGTCGTGCTGTTGCGCCAGCGCTTGAAAGTTGCGTCCGCCTCTGGCGGCAACGACCGACTTTATGACACTGCCGTTGAGGCCGCCGTCGCAGCGTTTCAGAGCGCCAACGAGTTGAAAGCCAACGGCGTCGTCAACAACCGCACGCGCCGGGCGCTGAACAGCGAAGGCGAGCCGAAGAAAACCGTCGACGCCTCCCGCGACGTCGACCAGTTGATCGTCAACATGGAGCGTTGGCGCTGGCTGCCCGCCGACATGGGGGCGATTTACGTCTGGAACAACATTCCGGAATACATGGGCCGCGTGATCGCGGGCGGCGAGCCCGTTTTTGAAGAGAAGATCATCGTCGGCTTGCCGACGTGGCCGACGCCGATGCTGACCGACAGCCTCGAGAAGGTCGTCTTCAATCCCGAGTGGGGCGTTCCCGACGGCATCAAGGTGAAAGAGCTGCTGCCGCGCTTAAGGCGCGCGTCGGGAAGCGGTGATTTCTTCGAGCAGCTGTTCAGCGGCGGCTCGAGCGGCGGCGGGCGCGTGCTTGCCGCCTACGGATTGAAACCGAGCCTCAACGGGCGCCCGGTCGATCCGGATTCCATCAACTGGAACAACGTCGACATTCGCCGCTACAGCTTCACGCAGCCGGCCGGCGCGCAAAATCCGCTCGGAACCGTGAAGTTCATGTTCCCGAACAGGCACGACGTCTACATGCACGACACGTCCCAGCGACCGCTGTTCCAGCAGGCGCGGCGTGCGCTGAGCCACGGCTGCATCCGCGTCGAAAATCCCAAAACGCTGGCGGAGATTCTGCTGGATAAGGACAAGGGCTGGTCGGCCGAGAAGGTCGCGAGCATGTATGGCGGCGGCACCAACGAAGTGCTGCTCGACAAACCGGTGCCCGTCTACCTGACGTACTTCACCGCTAGGCCCGGCGCTGACGGAAAGATCAATGCCTTCGCAGACATCTACGGCCACGACAGCAGGTTGCTTGCTGCGCTTTCGGGCCGGCCTGTGCGTTACGAGCCGCCGCAGTCGTCCGGCGACGACGTGATCGCGGACGCGACGCCCGCTGGCGATCCGATCGAGACGTCCTCGACGACCAAGAAGAAATCGAAAAAGCAGAAGTCGTACGACGGCGATTTGATCTCGAACGCGCTCTCGGGACTGCTGTTCAACTGAGGCGCTTGGCCCAACGCAAAGACAAAAAGGCGGGCCTCGGCCCGCCTTTTTGTCGTGTGTCTCGGAAGGCCTGAGTCAGGCGGCCTTTTCGAGTTTCGACTCCCATTTGCCGAGAGCGGCGAGGCTGTTCATTTTAGCTCGGTGCGCGAACGCGCGCTGGCCGGCGGCGACGTTTTCGCTCTTGCCGCCCCAAGCTGAGAGAGCGGCGGCCTGCAGAGCGCGCCCGTACGAGAACGTCAGCGCCCACGGCAATGGACCAGCCGCGTTCATCAGCGAGAGATGTTCCGTCGCCGCCTCGTCTGATTGGCCGCCCGACAAGAACGCGATGCCGGGCACGGAAGACGGCACGGTGGCCTTGAGGCATTTGATGGTCTTTTCCGCGACTTCGGCGGCGCTCGCCTGCTTCGCCGACTTCTGCCCGGCGATGACCATGTTCGGCTTCAGGACGATGCCTTCGAGATTGACGCGGGCGTCATAGAGTTCGCGGAACACCGAGCGCAGCGTCCATTCGGTGACGCGATAGCACTCGTTGATGTCGTGATGCGAATGCTCGCCGTCCATCAGGACTTCGGGCTCCACGATAGGCACGATCTTGGCTTCCTGACAGAGCGCGGCGTAGCGCGCCAGCGCGTGCGAATTCGCCTTGATGCAGTTCCAGGTCGGGCAGCCGTCGGCGATGGCGATGACGGCGCGCCATTTAGCAAATCGGGCGCCGAGGTTGTAGTATTCGTCAAGGCGCTCGCGCAGTCCGTCGAGGCCCTCCGTGATTGTCTCAACCTTAGACGTCTGACCGGCAAGCGGCTTGGCGCCGGTGTCGACCTTGATGCCGGGGATCGAATCCGATCCCTTGATGACGTCGGCGAGAGACGTGCCGTTTCTCGCCCTCTGCCTGATCGTCTCGTCGTAGAGAATGACGCCCGAGATGTGGTTCTTCATGGCGTCGTAAGCGCTGAAGAGCATCTCGCGATAGTCGCGACGCGCGTCTTCGGTCGAGGCGACGTTGATCTTGTCAAAGCGCTTCTTGATGGTGGCGCTGCTTTCGTCCGCAGCCAGGATGCCCTTGCCGGAATCCACCAGGGCGCGGGCAATGTCTTCGAGTTTTTCGGTCATCATACGCTCCGTCAGTTCGCCAAACGGCTACGATTTATATCTTCAGTCGGCAATGTCGTCGACGCGCTAACGTGCGCTCGCCTAGAGCAGTCTCCCCATCGCCACGGCGGTGTCGGCCATGCGATTGGAGAAGCCCCATTCGTTATCGTACCAGGACAGCACCCTGACCAGCACGCCGTCGATGACCTTCGTCTGATCGAGGTGGAAGATCGACGAGTGCGGGTCGTGATTGAAATCGCTGGAAACATTCGGCTGGTCGGTGGTGGCCAAGACGCCCTTGAGGGGGCCGCTCGCCGCCGCTTTTTGCATCGCGGCGTTGATCTCGGCGACTGCCGTCTCGCGCTTGGCGATGAACTTGAAGTCCACAACCGAGACGTTCGGGGTCGGCACGCGAATCGACGTGCCGTCCAGCCGGCCGTTCAACTCCGGCAGTACGAGGCCGACGGCCTTCGCCGCGCCTGTGGTCGTCGGGATCATCGACAGAGCCGCGCCGCGGGCGCGGTAGAGATCTTTGTGAAGGGTGTCGAGAGTCGGCTGATCGCCCGTGTAGGCGTGGATCGTCGTCATGAAGCCCTTGTCGATGCCGACGAGGTCGTGAAGCACCTTGGCGACCGGCGCCAGGCAATTGGTCGTGCATGACGCGTTGGAGATGACGAGGTGGTCTTTCGTCAGCTTGTCGTGATTGACGCCGTAGACGACGGTCAGATCGGCGCCGTCGGCAGGCGCCGACACGATGACGCGCTTGGCGCCGGCGTCGAGATGCGCCTTCGCTTTGTCACGAGCCGTGAAGATGCCGGTGCATTCAAGCGCGATGTCGACGCCAAGAGCCTTGTGCGGCAGTTCCGCCGGGTTCTTGATCGCGGTGACCTTGATCGGTCCGCGACCTGCGTCAATCGTATCGCCGTTGACTTTCACGGTATAGGGAAAGCGGCCGTGCACGCTGTCGAAGCGCAGCAGGTGCGCGTTCGTCTCAACAGGCCCGAGATCGTTGATGGCGACGACTTCGACGTCGGTGCGGCCGCTTTCGACGATCGCGCGCAGCACGTTGCGGCCGATGCGTCCGAAGCCGTTGATCGCGACCTTCACAGCCATGTTCGAGCGTTCCTCCGAGTTGTGATGAGCACGCCGGACAGTCGTCATGCGCGCGGGCGGCGGGCTTTGTGGTGGGTCTTAAACGTGAGGCGGGCGGCGGCTGTCAATGGTTGCCGCAAATGCGAGCAAAAGCGCCGCGGCGGCTCGGCGCAAGCGAATAATGTGCGACCTCGCGGCGACGTTTATTGACGGCGTTCCTTCCTCGCACGTAACGTGGCTTCGTTAACGGGTGATTGTCGCGTCGATCGTGTCGCCGGTAGAAGGCGAACAGAGGCCATGACTGAACGCAGCCCCGCCAAGATCAAACGCGCCGACGAGGCGAAGGCGCCGCGCAAAACTGCGTCCGGCGCAGTCGAGGCGTCGGAGGTCGCGCGTCTCAAAGTTGAGCTGGCCACGGCGCACGCGCGCATCGCCGAGCTTGAAAAGCGCCAGTCCGACGTCATCAATCGCATTGATTGGGTTATCGATTCGCTGCATAACTTCGGCGAGAAATCCTAGCGTTCAGTGCGCGTCTTCGCACGAGAGGGGCGGCGATGCCGCCGGAACGCGGATGGCGCAGGTTTCCATCGCCCTTGGCCAGCGGACCTACGGTTTCGCGTGCAGCGACGCCGAGGCCGAACATCTCAAAAAGCTTGCGGCCTATGTGAAGGAGACGATTGATCGGCTGGCCGGCGAACATGGCGCCGTCGGCGATGAACGCCTGATTCTAATGGCGGCGCTGACTTTGACTGATGAGCTGTTCGAGGCTCGCGCCGACATCGACGACCTGCTGGACGATCAGACCGAGCCGTCGGAAGACGTGGACGAGGAGGCGGACGCCGCCGACGACGGTCTCACTCGGGCGCTGCGCGCTCAGTTCGCCAAACGCGGTTGAGGATACCCAGCCGCGCCGCCCTGGATTTCGCTCCCCCAATCACCTAAGTCTTGATTGCTGCGGGGCCCGTTAGGGGCGAATGACCCGGGGGCCTATAAGATCCGCACGGGCGCTGTCCCTGGCTGGAACCGTGGTTCCGGACACATGGCGCCCACCTACGCTCGTAGGGACCACGCGGGATCATGATCCCGACGGCCTTCGCGGCGCTGTTTTTGGCGATTTTGGTCTGGATGCTGCCCGACAAGAAAGCGCTGCGGGAGGCCGCCGTCGCCGCTCGCGCGGCTGCGTTCGCCGCTCATGGGCCGGACGCCGGGCGGCGGCTCGCGGCGCATGGCCTCGATTTTCTGACGGTCAGGCCCGGCGCCGTCGTGTCGGGCTTTGCCGCGATCCGCGACGAGATCAGTCCTGCTGAGCTTATGACGTGGCTGCACGCGGAAGGATTTCGCCTCGCGCTGCCGGTCATGGTCGGCAAGCGGATGCCGCTGACGATGCGGGCCTGGACGCCGGGCGATCCGCTTGCGTCGGCCCCGTGGGGCATCGCCGAACCTCTGGACGACAAGCCGGACGTCGATCCCGATGTCGTCCTCGTGCCGCTGCTGGCGTTTGACGTCGCGGGCAACCGCCTCGGCTACGGCGGCGGCTTTTACGATCGCACGCTGGCCCGGCTCCGTCGCGAGAAGCCCATCGTCGCCGTCGGCGTCGCCTACGACGAACAAAAAGTCGACGTGGTGCCGGTCGAAAGCTATGACGAGCGCCTGGACTGGGTGCTGACGCCGTCGGGCCCGCACAAATGCAACGTACAATAGAATTCCCGCTCCCCGCGCCAGGGCGTGGGTAGAGGGAGAAAAATGCGCCTGCTGTTTCTCGGCGATATCGTCGGCCGGCCCGGCCGCACGGCCGTCTGCGAGGCGCTGCCCGGTCTGATTTCCAAATACGCGCTCGATCTCGTCGTCATCAACGGCGAGAACGCGGCCGGCGGGTTCGGCATCACCGAGGCCATTCTCAACGAACTTTTGGACGCTGGCGCCGATTGCATCACGCTCGGCAATCACGCCTTCGATCAGAAGGAAACGCTCGTCTACATCGAGCGGCAGGATCGGCTGATCCGGCCCTTGAATTTTCCCAAAGGCACGCCGGGCAAGGGCGCGACGATCGTGCGCGCGAAGAACGGCGCCGACGTGCTCGTCGTCAACGCGATGGGCCGTGTGTTTATGACGGAACTCGATTGTCCGTTCCGCGCCCTCGACGCCGAATTCACCGCCTGCAAGTTGAAGCATGGAGCGGATGCGATCTTCGTCGACTTCCACGCCGAAGCGACCAGCGAAAAGCAGGCGCTGGGCCATTTTCTCGACGGTCGCGTCAGCGCCGTCGTCGGCACGCATACGCACACGCCGACCAGCGATTATCGCGTGCTTCCGGGCGGCACGGCGTACATGTCCGATGCGGGCATGTGCGGCGACTATCACTCCGTCCTCGGCATGGACCTCGACGAGCCGATCAACCGCTTTCTGACGCGCATCCCGCGCGAGCGCTTCGAGCCGGCGACAGGGCCAGGTTCGTTATCGGGTCTGGCGATCGAAATCGACGATTCGACGGGCTTGGCGACGCGCATCGCGCCGCTTCGCTCAGGCCCGCATTTGGAGGCAGCCGCGCCAACATTCTGGCAGACGGCTGAGCCCTTGACCGGCACGGCGCCCCGCGGCCAATAAGTGCCGAGCGACAGCCAAGGAAAGACGGACGTTCCCGCATGGCCGGCCATTCAGCCTACAAGAACATCATGCACAAGAAGGGCCGCGCCGACGCGGCCCGCGCCAAGACGTTCGCCAAGCTCGGCCGCGAGATCACGGTCGCCGCCAAGATGGGGATGCCCGACCCCGCAATGAATCCGCGGCTGCGTCTCGCAATCCAGGAAGCGCGCGCCGAGAACATGCCCAAGGATAACATCGAGCGCGCCATCAAGAAGGCGGCCGGCGCCGACACCGCGAACTACGACAGCGTGCGCTATGAAGGCTACGCGCCGGGCGGCGTCGCGATCATCGCCGAAGCCTTGACCGACAACCGCAATCGCACCGGCGGCGTCGTGCGCGCCGCATTCACGAAGTATGGCGGCAATCTCGGCTCGACGGGCTCCGTCAGCCACATGTTCCAGCACGTCGGCGAGATCGCCTACAAGGCCGCGGCCGGATCGCCGGACGCCGTGATCGAAGCGGCCATCGACGCCGGCGCCGACGACGTCACGTCCGACGCCAATGCCCACGTCATCATCTGCCCATTTGACAGCCTCGGCACAGTTGCGAGCGCGCTCGAAGCCAAGCTCGGCGAGGCGCAGAGCGTGAAGGCCATCTGGAAACCGAATTTGTCGACGCAGGTCGACGAGGAAAATGCGCAGAGCATCATGAAGTTGATCGCCGCGCTCGAAGACGACGACGACGTTCAGAACGTCTTCGCCAACTTCGAAGTGTCGGACGAGATTTTGAAGAAGCTGACGGCGGCGTGACGCGCCGCGCCGCTTAGATCGCACGTCATGTGTTAGAACAAACCATGCTCGATCGAACGATTCGCATCATCGGACTAGACCCGGGGCTGCGCCGCACCGGCTGGGGCGTCGTCGAAAGCGATGGCGTGCGGCTCGTCTACGTGGCCTCCGGCGTCATCGCCGCGCCGTCCGACGACGACCTCGCCTACCGGTTGCGCGCCATTTATGAGGGCGTAGCCGGCGTGCTCGCCAGCTTCAAACCGCGCGAAGCGGCGGTCGAAGAAACCTTCGTCAACGAGAACCCGCGCTCGACATTGAAGCTCGGCCAGGCGCGCGGCGCGGTGATGCTGGCGCCCGCGATGGCCGGATTGAAGGTCGTCGAATACACGCCGAACCTGATCAAAAAGACCGTCGTCGGTTCGGGTCACGCCGAGAAGCAGCAGATACAAGCCATGATCGGGTTCCTATTGCCGAAGGCGAAGTTCGACAGCGCGGATGAAGCCGACGCGCTCGCGATTGCGATTTGTCACGCCAATCACCGTTCCAGCCCGCAGGCCATGGCGCTGCGTCAAGCCGGAGCCGCCGGCGCATGATCGGCAAACTGCGCGGCAAGGTCGATGCGGTCGGCGAGAGCCATCTGGTGATCGACGTCAACGGCGTCGGCTACGAGGTGCAGGCGTCCGCAAAGACATTGCGCAATTTGAAGGCAGGCGATGAGGCGTCGCTGACCATTGACACGCACGTGCGCGAGGACGCAATCAAACTTTTTGGCTTTCAGAGCGAGGTCGAGCGCAGTTGGTTTCGCACGCTTCAGTCGATCCAGGGCGTCGGCTCTAAGGTCGCCCTCGGCGTCCTCGGCGTGCTGGCGCCGACGGATTTGGCCACCGCAATCGCGCTCGGCAACTGGGCGGCGGTGGAGGAAGCGCCGGGCGTCGGCAATAAGCTGGCTCAGCGCATCGTCGCGGAACTGAAGGACAAGGCGCCGGCGCTGTCGATCGCCGGGTTGAATGTGCCGTCGGATGCATCGAAGTCCGGCCTCGGCTCCGGCGCGCCGCCCGCCGGACACCCCGCAGCCGAAGCGATCTCCGCGCTGACCAATCTCGGATACAATCCTGCGCAGGCCTCGCAGGCCGTCGCCGTCGCCGTGCAGGAGTTCGGCGTGGGCGCTGACACCGCCAAGCTGATCAAGCGCGGATTGAAGGAACTGGCCCGTTAGCGCCGCCGCCGACATTCAGGTCTACATCGACGCCGACGCCTGTCCGGTGAAGGACGAAGCGTTGAAGGTCGCCGATAGGCATCAGCTCGTCATCCACTACGTGTCGAATTCGTGGATGCGCCTGCCCGACCACCATCTCGTTCAACGCATCGTCGTCGAGGCCGGGCCGGACGCCGCCGACGATTGGATTGCGGAGCGCGTGACGCCGCGCGACATCGTCGTGACGCAGGATATTCCGCTCGCGGCGCGCTGCCTGAAGGCCGGCGCGAGAGTGATCGGCAATACCGGCAAGCCGTTCACAGAAACGACGATCGGCATGGCGCTCGCGATGCGCGACCTCGCGCAGCATCTGCGCGAAACCGGCGAAAGCCGCGGCTTCAACGCCGCTTTCACTAAGCAGGATCGCTCGCGCTTTCTGGAATCGCTCGAGCAGGCTGTGCAGCAGATCAAGCGCGGGGTATGAGGCCCTTCTGTTTGGCGCCGGCGACTCGCATTCTGCGAGCCGGCCGCCGGCGCCGGAGATGGTCCGCATGGCCAAAATACCCAACACGCAACGCGCCGTCTGGATGGTGCTGATCACGTCGATCGCGGCGCCGTTCTTCGCAAGCCTCGCGGAGGCGGCGCTGTCGCTGGCGGGGCCTGCGTTCGACTTTGCCGTGCCGCCACGCGCGAACAAGCCGCTAGGCGAAGTTGCGGCGGGCGCCTTCGCGTGGAGCGCGCTGCCCGCGACGATCGCCGCGCTCGGCCTCACGCCCTACGTCCTCCAGACAGGCGGCTACGGCTGGCTACATGCGGCGGTCGCCGGCGTTTTGGCGTTCACTGCGGCGGTTATTATCTGGCCGTTCGAGGCCGGAGATTCCCTGCCGGGCTTGGCTTTTCTCGCCGGCCTCGTCGCGATCGGGATTCGCGCGATGTTGATCAAGGGAGGCATTCTGAAACCGTAGCGCGTGCGAAAATTCAATGCGCGTTAACTCCCCGCATGGGTCGGAATTAAAGAGGCGTTAAGGGCGCACGGCGTACGGTATTATGATCCTCACTCCTTCAGTGGACAGCGTTATGGACGGCTTTGGCCGCAGATCCGGCCTCCCCTCCGCGAAGGCGCTCGCCTCGGCGCCGCAAGCCGCTGGCGCCGATCAGCGCTTTGCCCCGCGTCGCAAGGGGCAGTTGCCGGCGCAGATCTATTTCGACGGCGCCGTCGAATGTGCGACCTGTCTGGTCAAGGACATGTCGGCGACAGGCGCGCGTCTGGAAATGCGCACGGGATGGGACAACGCCTTCCGCGCGAGCGTCGACGGCGTCGAGCGCGCCCAGCTGATCATGCGTCAAGACCGCGTCATGTACGAATGCAAGGTCGTCCGGAAGGGCGAAACGGAAATCGGCGTCAAGTTTCTGTCGATGCCGAAGCCAATCCAGCGCAACGGCCGCTGATCCCCAGAAATCGCATTTGGACGTCGTGTCGGCGCGCCGCCCAATGCCGCCTGCCCGCGTCGCGCGCTTGACGGGCGCGGCGAACAGCGCCACGAACAAACCATGACCGATCGCCTCGTCACGAGCCTGCGCAAAGAGGCTGACGCCTTCGAGGCGACGATCCGCCCGCAGGCGCTCGACGAGTTCATCGGTCAGGAACAGGCCCGCGCCAACCTGCGCATTTTCATCCAAGCCGCGCGCGGGCGCGGCGACGCGCTCGACCACGTTCTGTTCGCCGGGCCTCCGGGACTGGGCAAGACGACGCTGGCGCAAATTCTCTCGAAAGAGTTGGGAGTCGGCTTTCGCGCGACCTCGGGCCCGGTGATCTCGAAGGCCGGCGATCTCGCGGCCCTTCTGACCAACCTCGAAGAGCGCGACGTGCTCTTCATCGATGAAATCCATCGGCTCAATCCGGCGGTCGAAGAAATTCTCTATCCGGCGATGGAAGATTTCCAGCTCGACCTGATGATCGGAGAAGGGCCGGCGGCGCGGTCGGTGCGCATCGACCTGCCGAAGTTCACGCTTGTCGGCGCGACGACGCGCGCGGGCCTTCTCACCAATCCGCTGCGCGATCGGTTCGGCATTCCGGTGCGCCTGAATTTCTATTCGATCGAGGAACTAGAACTCGTCGTGGCCCGCGGCGCGCGCGTGCTCGGCTGCGCCATGTCGCCGGACGGCGCGCGCGAAGTGGCCAGGCGCTCGCGCGGAACCCCGCGCATCGCCGGCCGGCTTCTGCGCCGCGTGCGCGACTTCGCCGCCGTCGAAAGCGCCGCCGTCATCAACGCCGCCGTCGCGGATAAAGCCTTGCGGATGCTTGAGGTCGACGCCGAGGGGCTTGATGCGCTCGATCATCGCTATCTCGGCTGCATCCAACGCAATTACGACGGCGGCCCGGTCGGCATTGAAACGCTTGCGGCCGCCCTTTCGGAGCCCCGCGATGCGCTCGAAGAAATCGTCGAGCCCTATCTGCTTCAGCAAGGCTTCATCAGCCGCACGCCGCGCGGGCGCGTCTTGACGCTGCGCGCCTACCGCCACCTTGGCGTTTCAGGCCCGGCGCGCGCGGCCGCGCCGGAACTGCCGATCTTCGATGACGACCAGCAGAGCAGCGACGAATAGGCAATCGCCAAGACGTCGACGTGTCACAGATTTCACCGCAATTTCCAGCCTATACACTATGCTTGGCCACGGTCACGGCGAGGGACGCGCGTGCTGACGCGACGAGATGTGTTGAAGGCGCTGGCGGCGATTGGCGTGGGAGGCGGCGGCTTTGCGGGTTACGCGCTCGCCGAGGCCGCCGGCGTGACGGTGACGATCTATCGCATCACGCCTCCTCATTGGACGCCGGGCCTCAAGGTTCGTCTCGCCGTTCTCGCCGATCCGCATATTTGTCACCCATGGATGTCGCTCGAACGCTTGGCGCGCATCGTCGAGCAGACCAATCGGCTTGGCGCCGACGCCATCCTGCTGCTCGGCGACTATGTGGTTGGCCGGCGACTCGGGCGCTTTTCAAGGCTGGTGCCGGCCAGCGCCTGGGCGGAGGTTTTTGGACGCCTCAAGGCGCCGCTTGGCGTGCATGCAGTCCTCGGCAACCACGATTGGTGGGATGACCTTGAGGTGCAGCATCGGCGCGCCGGTCCGACGCCAGCGGGCCTAGCGCTGCAGAACGTCAATATTCCAGTCTACGAAAATCATGCCGTGCGCCTGACGAAAGATGGACGCGCGTTTTGGATTGCGGGTCTCGGAGATCAGTGGGCGTTTTGGCCGCGGCGCGGCGAACAGGAAGACGTCGAGCGCGAAGGAGACAAGTTCTTCGGCGGCGTCGATGATCTGCCGAAGACTCTCTCCATGGTCACCGACAACGCGCCGATCGTGATCATGGCGCACGAGCCCGACATTTTTCCTCAAATGTCGGATCGCGTTTCTCTCACGATTTCCGGGCATACCCACGGCGGGCAGGTGCGCATTTTCGGCTACGCGCACTGGGTGCCTTCGAGATTCGGCAGGCGCTACCTCTACGGCCACATCATCGAAAACGACCGTCACCTTGTCGTCAGCGGGGGGCTCGGATGCTCCGGCCTGCCAGTTCGCGTCGGCGCGCCGCCCGAGATCGTCGTCGTCGAACTTGGAAGCGAGGCGCCCGCGTGAGCGACGATCGGCAGGGCGAGCACGGCGGGTGGCCCGACATTGGCGGCCGCATCGTGACGGATGCGAACGGGTCGCGTCATATCCTGCCGGTGCGTATCTATTTCGAAGATACGGATGCGGGTGGCGTCGTATATCATGCGTCCTACGTCCGCTTTTGCGAGCGCGGGCGCACCGATTTTCTGCGTCTTCTCGGCTCGGACGCCCGGCGCATGATCGACGGCTCCGACAGCCGCGAGCCCGCCGCCTTCGTGGTCCGGCGCATGGCGATGGAGTTCTTCCGGCCCGGCCGCATGGACGACCTGCTGGAAGTGGAAACGCGCGTCAAAGACTTGGGCGGGGCGAGCGTCACGCTGATACAGACGATTTCCGCTAGGGGCCGACGCCTGTTCGAGGCGGAGGTGATGGTCGTGCTCGTTTCAATGTCCGGCAAGCCCCTTCGTCTCAGCGATCGATTGCGCGAGTCGTTTGCGCACCATCAGGCGCCAGGTTGATGGCCGATGTTGCTCGCGGGCCGCCCGCGCCGCCGCCGAAATTCCTGCGTGAGGCGTCATCTATCAGCGACAAAATGCGTGGATAAACCGCAACATGCGTCCATCGCGACAAAGCGTTTCGGCCGCTCTTTGGTCATATTGCACGGCAACAACAGTGTGGCTTAGTTCCAATGCCGCGGGGAGGGACAAGGCCATCCTGAGCGGGCTCATCGGCTTTGCGCCCAACGCGTCGAGCATGTGCGCGTGCGCCCCTCGAACCGGACGCTCGGAGTCGCAGGCGGCCGTGCGCCTCGGGCGGCCTGTCCCTGCAACCCAATGATATCTCGGATGGTCAAATGAATCCTGCTGAAGTCGCTCAAGGCGCCGTTGCTCCGGTCACCGTCGGCGGATTCTCGTTTCTGGAACTGTTTCTGCAGGCGCACGTCGTTGTTCAACTTGTGATGCTCGGGCTCGGCGTCGCGTCCGTCTGGTCCTGGGCCATCATTTTCGAGAAGGTGTTCGCATTCCGACGCGCGCGCATCGAGAGCGATCAGTTCGAGCAGCTGTTCTGGTCCGGTCAGTCGCTGGACGAGCTCTATGCGGGGCTCTCGCGCGGGCGTACGATTACGATTGCGGCGCTCTTCGTGGCGGCGATGCGCGAGTGGAAGCGATCGGTCGAGGGCAACATTCGCGCGCTAGGCGGCATTCAGCTGCGCGTGGAAAAGGTCATGGACGTCACCATCAGTCGCGAGATGGAGCGCCTCGATCGCCGCTTGCTGTTCCTCGCGACGGTCGGCTCGACCGCGCCGTTCGTCGGGCTGTTCGGCACGGTCTGGGGCATCATGACGAGTTTCCAGTCGATTGCAGTCTCGAAGAACACCTCGCTCGCCGTCGTGGCGCCGGGCATCGCGGAGGCGCTGTTTGCAACCGCGCTCGGCCTCGTTGCAGCCATTCCGGCGGTCATCTTCTATAACAAGTTCTCGGCCGACTCGGCGGCGATTTCGCAGCGTCTTTACGCATTCTCGGATGAGTTCGCGGCGATTGTGTCGCGTCAGATCGACGTCAGGACCTAGACCATGGGCGTCAGTCTCAAATCAGGCGGGGGCGCTGGACGGCGCCGTCGCGCGCGTCATGCGCCGATGAGCGAGATCAACGTCACGCCGATGGTCGACGTGATGCTTGTGCTCCTCATCATTTTCATGGTGGCGGCGCCGCTGCTGCAAGTCGGCGTGCCCGTCGATCTGCCGGAATCGCGCGGACAGCAGCTCTCGCCGCCGAAGTCAGAGCCGCTGGCCGTTTCCGTAAAGGAAAACGGCGACGTCTTCATCGGCGAGACGCAGGTGACGCTGGACGAACTCGCGCCGAAACTCTCGGCGATCTCGAAGAACGGCTACGACGAGCCCATCTTCGTGCGTGGCGACAAGGGCGTGCCCTATGGCGTCGTCATGCGCGTGATGGGCCGCATCAACGCCGGCGGGTTCAAGAAACTTTCCTTCGTGACAAGCGAGGAGAAGGGAGGCTGACGGCGTGCCGTTCGGGCTCATCGCATCGCTCGCGTGCCACGCTGCGCTTCTCGGCTGGGCGTATCTCTCCATGCGCGGCGTCGATCAGATGCCGACGCCGGATACGCCTGCGATTTCCGCCGAACTCATCACGCCGTCGGAATTCCTGCGCCTGAAGCAGGGCAGCGAGGACGCCAAGAACCTCGAAACCAAAGCCAACGACAAGCCGACCGAGGACGACTCTAAGAACGACACGAAGAAGCCTGACAACGCGCCGCCGCCGAAGCCGTCCGAGCCGCCTCCGCAAGAGGTCGCCAAAGTCGAGCCGCCGGCGCCGCCCGAGCCCGCTCCGGAGCCGGCCAAGGCCGAGCCGCCGCCCGGCCCGTCTGCGGACGAACAGAAGCTGCTCGAACAAAAAATTCTCGACGACCAGAAGGCCGACGAAGACGCTAAGTTGAAGGCCGAGGCGGAGGCGAAAAAGAAGGCCGACGAAGAGGCGAAGGCGCGCGCGGAGGAAGAAGCCAAGAAGAAAGCGGAAGAGGAAGCTCGCAAGAAGAAGCTGGCCGAGGAGGCCAAGAAGAAAAAAGCCGAGGAAGCACGCAAGAAGGCTGAGGCGGAAAAGAAGAAATTCGATCCGAGCAAGATCGCGAGCCTTCTCGATAAGGCCCCCGACGATGCGACGCCGAAGGCGCTGATCGACAAGGATCCGAACAAGAAGGGCCAGCAGGCGGCCGGTTCGAGCCAGACGGCCACGGCGCTGGGCAAGGAAGCCGGCACGGCGACGGGGACCGATACGGTTCTCTCCGCGCGCGAGCAGGATCTCCTCAAGGGCATGATCAAGTCGCAGTTGAACGAATGCTGGCGCATCACCGGCGCGGGGGGCGGCGCCGCTATGCCGGTGGTGACGTTGCGTTGGCGGCTCAAACCCGACGGCTATCTCGACGGCGTTCCGCAGGTCCAGAGCGCTCCTGGCGACCCTGCCGGCCAAATCGCCGCCGAGACTGCGGTGCGCGCCGTCAAGACCTGCGAGCCCTTCAAACTTCCGTCTGAAAGTTACCACACGTGGCGCGAACTCACGTGGACCTTCGATCCCAATGGCATGCTGTGACGTCGATTGTGTCGCCCCACAGTTGCTTCAATCCATCGCGAAACGACGTCATGCTGGGACGACGACGCGAATCATGACCGCAATTTTCGAGATGAGGCCGATGACCGACCGCCGCCGCGCTTCGACGGTATTTCACGCTCTGGCGGCGCTTGCGCTTGTCGCCTGCTTCGCGTCGTTCGCCGCGACGGAGTCTCATGCGCAACTGCAAGGCACGCAGACGCAGGGAACGATCGCGCCAATTCCGATCGCGATCCCCGTTTTTCTTGGCGACGATCCGCAACTCGCCGGCGAGATCTCCGACGTCGTCCTTGGCGACCTCGAGCGCTCCGGTTTGTTCCAGCCGCTGGCGCGCGAGTCGTTTCTCGAAGAGGTCCGCGACGTGAACGCCGCGCCGCGCTTTCCCGACTGGCGCGCGATCCGCGCCGATGCGCTCGTCGTCGGCCGCGTCGTGAAGGCGGGCGACGGCAAGGTCGGCGCCGAGTTTCGTCTGTGGGACGTGGCGTCGGGCAAGCAGCTCGCCGGGCAGCGGTTTTCAACCTCGCAAGCCAATTGGCGGCGCATCGGCCATCTGATTGCAGATCAGGTCTATGAGCGGCTCACCGGCGAGAAGGGATATTTCGACACCCACGTCGTCTTCGTTGACGAAACCGGCCCGAAAGACCGGCGGACAAAGCGTCTCGCCATCATGGATCAGGACGGCGCCAACGTGCGCCTGTTGAGTCAGGGTCAGGAACTGGTTCTCACGCCGCGGTTCTCGCCGACGAACCAGGAAATCACCTACATGTCCTACACGCGCGATCAGCCGAAGGTGTTCATCATGAACCTTGCGACCGGCCAGCGCGAACTCGTGGGCGATTTTCCGGGCATGACGTTCGCGCCCCGGTATTCGCCGGACGGCCAGCGCATCGTGATGAGCCTCGGCACGCCGGACGGTCAGACGAGCATCTATGAGATGGACTTGCGCTCGCGCCAGTCGCGCCGGCTGACCCAGGGCAACGGCCTCGACACCGGTCCGTGCTACGCCCCGGACGGCCGCCAGATCGTGTTTGAGAGCGACCGGGACGGCTCGCAGCAGCTGTACGTGATGAACGCCGACGGCTCGGGCGTGCGCCGCATTTCGAGTGGCGACGGGCGCTATTCAACGCCGGTCTGGTCGCCGCGCGGCGACTACATCGCCTTCACGAAACAGACGAGCGGGCGCTTCCTGATCGGCATCATGCGTCCCGACGGTAGCGGCGAAAGAGTGCTGACGGAAGGCTATCACAACGAGGGCCCGACCTGGGCGCCCAATGGGCGGGTTCTCATGTTCTTTCGCGAATCTCAAGGGGCCAACGGCGGACCGCGAATCCACTCCGTCGACATCACCGGTTACAACGAGCGCCAAGTCGCGACGCCGTCGTTCGGGTCGGACCCGGCTTGGTCGCCGTTGCTCCTCAATTGACGAGAGTGAAACGCGCCTGCAACGCGCCACTTTGAATCTTCTGTGCGTTAGCTGTTTATTACGAGTTTTCAGGGCGTTGAGGAATTGTGCATTTTCTTGTGCGCGGCCTGTGCAGAGGCGCAAACTTTGCGTTGCATTTTCGCATCTATGAGGCTGGAAAACTTGGGATTTGCCGCGTCCGTCCTTGATCGTTTCGCCCCCTGTAGGTACCCCAATATACGGCTTTGGCCGGAATCGTATCAGGAGATATGACCATGCAGGGTGTTAAGGGGCTGATCGTTCTGTCAGCGGTCGTTGCGGCTGTCGCGCTCGGCGCTTGCCGTCGTGAAGTCGAGCACACGCCGATGAAACTCGGTGCGGATGTCCCGGCTGCAGAGCATGTCGCTCGCTAAGCAAGCTTAGGCGCAAGCCTGGGACAACACATTAGGAGACCCACTATGAAGAACGCAATCGTTCTCGCCGCCGTTATCGCCGCTGTTGCTCTTGGCGCTTGCCGTCGCGAAGTCGAACATACGCCGATGAAGCTCGGCGCCAACGCTCCGGCCGCCGAAGCCGCTCGCTAAGAGTCGCTCCGAACGTCAGACGTTTCTGTTCTAAAACCCAAGACCGAGATGTCGGCGAGCCTTCGCCGCCAACTCGGTCTTGAGTGTTTTGGAGCGGGCATCGGCTTCGACGAGCAAGTCGTGGAGGCCGTTCGCGACGCCATGTCAGCCGCATACAGCGGCACCAGCTCGCACGCAATGCCGACACGAAAAAGGCGCATCCATTGACGGCTTGGGGATGAGCGCTGCGGAAGTCGACCAATTCGCCGGTATAACGCTCCGAATCGGCTAACGATTGCCGGCGAATACGGCCATATTTTCGGCGGATCGCGGCTTTAGACGACGTGATGATAAGCGCTTGAAAGCATCGAGAGCGCGTCGAGAACGCGGTACGCCTGTCGCGGCCCCCAGTCCGCCCGCTGCCGATACGAAGGGAACATAGACATGCTGGCTGCCATCGCGCGAAGCACTCTTGTGCGCCTCGCCGCCGCGTCGGTCCTGGCGGCGTCGCTCGGCGCGTGCGCGGCCAACAAGGAATTGCAGCCTGACGGCGCGCTCAATGCCGGCAAGTACGGTTCGGCGACGCCCGGTTCGCAGCGCGACTTCACGCAGAACGTCGGCGACATCGTCTACTTCTCGACGGATCAGACCGATCTGACGCCGGAAGGCACGCAGATTCTCGCAAAGCAAGCGCAGTGGCTGCAGCAGTACCCGCAGTACACGATCACGATCGAAGGACATGCGGACGAACGCGGCACGCGCGAATACAACATTGCGCTCGGCGCCAAGCGCGCCACGTCCGTGCGCAACTATCTGGCGCAGAACGGCATCAACGCGCAGCGCATCCGCACCATCTCTTATGGCAAGGAGCGCCCGGTCGCTGTGTGCAATGACATTTCGTGCTGGTCGCAGAACCGGCGCGCCCAGACTGTGCTCAACTCCGGCGGCCAGCTGAGCCAGCGTTAACGGATTGGCGGCCGTCCATGCGTCGGCGCTGCGCCGCAGCGGGCAAAGTTTGGCCCTCTTTGCTGCCCATGAATTGGTTGTCGCGGTCGAGATATTTGCCTCGTTGCGGGTTGTGATAGCGATGCGGCGTTCGTTCCCAGCTTTAGTGTTTTGTCTCGCAGCGGCGTGCGCCGCTCCGGCGCTGGTCTTTGACTCGCGCGGCGCGTCGGCCGCGCCCCTGTCGACGCAACAGGCGCCCGAGGAGATATTGGATGACGGGCTTGAGGCGCTGAAAGGCAATGAAACCGAGCTTGCCCGACGCCTGTTCGAGCACCTGATCGCCACCTTTCCCGGCACTGCCGAAGCCGGCCGCGCCGCCCTTGAACTCGAAGTGATGGGCGGGGAAGGCGTCGTCGCCGAGGCCGACGCGAGAGGCGCAGTCGTTTCACCGATCGGCGTCGCCGGCGGATCCGCGCGCATCGCCGAGTTTCGCCGCGAGCTTCTTCTCGACATCGGAGACCGCGTGTTCTTTTCGGAGAACAGCTCCGAAATCGGAGGGCGCGCCCGCGCGGTAATCGACCACCAGGCCCGATGGCTGAAAAAGCACCCCGGACTTATTGTGACGGTCATTGGCCGCGCCGACGACGGCGGCACAGCGGAACAGGCCTCGATTCTGGCGGGGCAGCGGGCCGAAGCGGTGCGCGCCCGCCTGCTGGCGGGCGGCGTCGAGCACGATCGCGTGCTGATCGAATCGCGCGGCGATCGCGACCCGCTGGCCGTCTGCCGCTCAGCCCTGTGCCAGGCGCAGAACAGGCATGTTGAAACAATGGTCGGGGCCGCCAGGCTCGCCGGCCAGGGCGGACAAACGGCCCGGTGATGCCCAAGCGGTTCGGGCATGCTAAATCTCCTTAACATTTGAAACGCCGCGGAGATCGCACACCGGCCGCGGCGGCTGACCAGAGCGAAAGGCGGCGATGCGCATGCGGGTCGACACGATGGCGAAGCAGATTTCGAATTTCGGCGGATGCGCGCGCGCCGCGGCATGCGCGCTGCTAGCGCTGACGGCCGCGCCGTTCGACGCCGCAGCCCAAGCGCCGCCCGCGGACTCGAAAGCCAAGCCGCCCGTCGCAGCCGCGGCGAGCAGCGGCGATTCGGGTCTGCGCGCACGCGTCGAAAGTCTTGAAGAACAACTGGTCGACATGCAGGTCGTGGTCGGCACACTAGAGTCGCTCGCGAAGTCGGGCAGCGGCGCGCCGGCTCCGGCGTTCAGTCCCGCGCCGACGGGCGCCAGCGCAGACGCGGCGCGCATCGAAAATCTCGAAACGCAGATTCGCCAGTTGTCGACGCAGGTGCAGGCGCTAGCCGATCAGTTGCGCAATGCCTCGCCGCAGCGTCGCTCGGATTACGGCGGCGCGCCCCCGCAGAATTCAGCCAATGCAAACTTCGGCGCGACGACGGTGACGCCCGGCGGCGAAGACGCGATCGGCGGGATCATCGCCGGCAACGAGCCGCCTCCGGTCGCGCCGGCCGTCGGAGGTTACGCGGCGACTGCCCCGGGTTCCGTCGCCACCGGTGCCTTGCCGCCGGCAAGCGACGTCGTCGAGCCAAAGCAGCTCTACGAGACGGCCTACGGCTATCTGCTCCAGCGCGACTACGGCGCCGCCGAGGCCGCGTTCGACGATTTTCTGAAGCGCTTTCCGAGCGACTCGCTCTCCGGCAATGCGCAATACTGGCTCGGAGAATCGCATTTCGTGCGCGGCCAGTACAAAGCCGCCGCCGGCGCGTTCCTGAAGGGCTATCAAACCTACGCCCAAAGCCAAAAGGCGCCGGACAGCCTGCTCAAGCTAGCGATGTCGCTCGATCGCCTCGGCCAGAAAGACGCCGCGTGCTCGTCGTTCGCGGAATTGAACGTGAAGTTCCCGAACGCGGCGCAGTCGATCAAGGCGCGCGCGCAGTCCGAGCGTCAGCGCGTCGGCTGCACTTGAGTTGGGGGGCGACGTGAGCCGCGCGCCGCGCAACGCCGCCTGCCCGATCGCCTCGAACGAAGTCGATGCGCTTTTTGCGCCGCTCGCCGCGTTCGACGCGATCCTGCTCGCCGTCTCCGGCGGTTCTGACAGCATGGCGTTGCTCGAATTGATTCACGACTGGCGCGCTGATCGCGCCGACGCGGCGCCGTTGGTCGCTGTCGCAACGGTCGATCATGGCTTGCGGTCCGAGTCGCGCGCGGAGGCCGCGTTTGTCGCGACGCGCTGCGCCGAGCTGAAACTCGAGCACGCCATCCTGCCGTGGCGCGGCCCGAAGCCGCAAAGCGGCCTGGCGAACGCGGCGCGAGACGCGCGCTATCGCCTGCTCTGCGAACATGCCCGGCGTCTGCCCAGAGCCGGATCGCGCGCCATCGTCACGGCGCACACCGAAGATGATCAGGCCGAAACGGTCGTGATGCGCCTCGCGCGCGGATCGGGCGTCGATGGTCTGGCCGCGATGCCGCTCTGGCGGCCGGCGGGAGATCACGGCGACGTGGCGCTTGTCCGACCGCTCCTCGGCGTTGCGAAGGCGCGGCTGATCGCGACGCTGGCGGCCCGCGCGCGGCCGTGGCGCGAAGACCCAAGCAACGAGAATCCTGCCGCCGAGCGCGTGCGCGTGCGCGCCGCGATGGCGGCGCTCGCCGACGCCGGCGTTACGTCCGGCGCGCTCGCCAGAGCCGCGCGGCGATTGGGCGATGCGCGGGCCGCGCTCGGTTACGCGGATCGCGCGTTCGAAACGACGTTGTCGCTCGACCTCAACGGCGAGATTTTCGCCTCGCTCGATCGCGCCGCCTTCGCCGATGGTCCGCCGCTGCTGCGCCAGAGGCTGCTCCAGCGCCTGATCAGGCGCTTCGGCGGAGAAACCGGCGCCCCGTCGCTGCTGGAAGTCGAGGCGCTTGTCGCGCGTCTGTCGAAGACCGATGGCGTGCGCGCAACGCTCGGCGGCGCGGTCGTCGCGACGACTTCGCGCACGCTCAAGGTCTGGAGGGAGGCCGGCCGCGTGGCGTCGCGCGACGTTGCTCTCGCGCCGAACGCCAACTTACTGTGGGACAACCGGTTCGTGCTGTCGCGCGACGGGCGGCCCGACGTCGACGTCCGCGTTGGCCCGCTCGGGTCGGAAGGCCTCCACCGCTTGGCGCCGCAATGGCGCAACGCCAGCCGTCCGCCGGTCGCGGCGTTGCACGCTCAGCCAGCCTTTTGGACCGGAGACGACGTGATCGCCGCGCCGTCGCTGGCGGGCGTTGCGCGGGTCATGCAACTTCGCTCGATCGACGGCTTGCACGTTCAAGCAATCGCGGCGGCGGACGTTCGTAACCAATTCGAGCGAGAGTCCGCAGACGCCGGCTAGATGCT
>JBQTKA010000008.1:0-79558 GCA_052386495.1 Hyphomicrobium sp.
CAATCGCCTTCGCCCACACACGAGCCTCAACGGGCTCACGCCGAACGAGTTTGCAAGCCGGTCCAAGGAGGACCATAACCAGAACGGACTCTACTTATGAATGAGTACCGGATGGGGTGAGGGTCAAAACACACGGCGGAAGACATCATGTTCGCGAAAGCGTTCGTTGCGGGCGCGCGTGAAGGCCGAGTGATCGGGGATCTTATCTTCGATGCCGAGGCCGCAGAACCAGCGATACGCCAGATTAAGCTGCACCTCGCGGCACAGCGCGCGCTCCGAGCGGATCGCGAACACGTAGCCGAGGATGAGCATCCGGATCATAAGCTCCGGATCGATCGACGGCCGTCCGGTGTGCGAATAGTGCGGCGCCAGTTCGGTGCGAACCCACGTCAGGTCGAGAACTGCCGCGATCCGCCGGACCTGGTGATCGTCGGGCACGATGGCCTCAAGATCGAACGCATAAAACAGCTGGCCCTGCTCGCTCTTGCGCCGCCCCATCATCGAACCGCTCCGTCGATGGCCGCCTCATAACGACGGAATCACGCTTCGCTCGGCCTCTCAAGCCAGTTCTGCAACAGAATCGACCCAAAGCTGCCGTGGCGAGTTTGGAGCTTGCGCGGCCTTGCCGGGTCCGCTTATGATTTTCGCGTCCAAATGTGGCTCGGGGACACCGGGCCATCTGCAGACATTCCCACTCACTCTCGTTGCGCCGAGTTGGATTGCGGGCAAATCACCCAGATACCTTCTGGCGCTGCTGCTCGCAGGATTTGACGCGGATTAGATTAGGCATCTCCTTCAGTTTGTCAGTGGATACGCAGGCGGGTAGTCCGGATTTTCGCGCGCCGTTTATGAACAACTCGGCTTCACTTTCCGCGTAGCCTCCCGCTTCGCTGAGATAACGTTCAGCGTTCCAGGTCGGGTCCAGCTTTTTGACGTTAGCGGCGGCCGTCGCTGCATCGCCTGTGCGGCCCAAATACGCATTCGCCATAGCCAAGAAAGCGTAATCGAGGGCGAGGGGCTCTTTTACGAGCAACCTGTACTTTATTGACTTGTCGTATTGCTGGCCAAAAAAGAACGCGAGACTGAGCCCCTGATTGTACCAGTGGGGATAGCGAGGGTTTAGCTTCAGGGACCGTTCCGCTAGGATCACAGCCCGTTCTGAGCCGCCCAGCGATGGGAGATACCAGGCGATCAAGGCGAGCACGTCCGCATCAGAGGGAGCGAGAGCTTCAGCTCTGGCGTACGCAGATGCAGCTTGCTCCGGTTTGCCGCGATACGAGTACGAGAAGCCGAGTGCTAGGTGTGCTTTGCCATCGTTCGGATCGAGCTTCACCGCCATCTCGGCCGCATCCGTCATCGTCGAAATCGCGTCGTCGACAGAGGATGAGAGGCCTAGGTCAATCAGATAGCATTGGACATCGACCAACCCAACATAGGCTCGGGCCAATTGTGGATCGAGCTCGAGGGCTTTGCGAAACAAGCGTTCTGCTTCGAAGAAGCCCTCCTTGGTCACCTTGTGCTTCGATTCCATGGCCAGCAAGTAAGTGTCGAAAGCGGTGAGATTTGAAGGCGGCTTGCGCCTGATGAGTTGACGCTCAGCCTCCGCCACGGCACCCTCATAGCCGCCGAGGGTCGCGGCAATGGACTGCGTAACCTCGTTCTGAACGACAAACATGTCGCTTGAGGGCCGGTCGTAGCGCTGCGACCAGACGTGCGTACCAGATGCGGCATCGATGAGCTGGGCCGTCACGCGGATGCGCTCGCCCAACGGCTGCAGGCTGCTCTCGAGCAAGTACTTAACACCGAGCTCGCGCCCTATCAGTCGGACGTCGGTGGGCTTGCCTCTATAGATCTCGGTGGAGCTGCGGGCGATGACGACAAAGTCTTTGGAATGCGTCAGGTCTAAGATCACGTCCTCGGTCATTCCGTCCGCCAGCCGCGCCCACAGCGGATCGTCCCCAATATTGTTGAACGGCAAGACGGCAATGGACGGCATTTCATGAGCATTAGGCCCGACGCTCGGGCCCTTCATGGTCCAGAAAGCGGCCACGATGAGCATCAACAGAGTGGCGGCCGCCACGCCGAGATGGGTGGGATTCGTCACGGGCAATGAGAACGGCGGCCGGTTCGGCTCTGTTGTCGGGCTGGCAAGTATCACGGGCGAGACCGCTTGAGTCTCCCCGAGTTTTCCGCCCGAAGGCTCATTCACAGACGTGGCAGGCCGACGGGCAGCGTCGGGGTAATCACCGTTCATGGCCGTTTCCGGCAGATGCGGCGCTCGATCGCGAGTCGCAGCTGGCCGTATCTCAATTTTCGGTGTGTAACCGCCCTTTGGCAGTTCAATACGAACGCAATCGTCTCTGCCGTCGCCGTCGTAGTATTCGCGCAACTTGTCGCGAAGTCGTCCAGCCTCGATGCGTACGAGCGGGTCCAATCCGGGATCGAAGGATTCAGGCCGATCGAAAACGGCCAGGGCAACGGCATACGCTTTGAGCCTAGTACCGCGTCCGGCCAGCGTCTCATCAACCAGGTACTCCAGGAATCTCTGGCGGCGTTCGGAGGGCAAAAAGGGGCCGCTCTTGAGAATGCGGTCAAGCTGCTCGCGAATGGCCTTCTGGTCCTGTTCGCTCCAGAAATCGACGGGGAGGACCGCCACCTACCATCTCCTATAGAAATCAAACAACGGCGTCGTCTCGGCGGAGGACCGCCGTTACATACGGTAGCATACTAGGATCATCCGCCTCAGCCTGTCACCGTTCCTGAAATGCTTAGGGGTCTCGACGGCTGGCTAATCGGCCAGACCTGCAAGTCACATTCAGGAGCAAACCAATGACACGCCAAGATTTCTTCATCGCCTTGCTTTCGGCATTCCTAATTCACACGAGCGGCGGCGCGGCACTCGCTGGAAGCAGCTTCAATGAAGCGGGCGCGATCGTCTGCGTGAACGCCAAATGGGAGGAGAAGGAAGTCGAGAAGGGCCACAAATTCGTTGATTATGCGGGCCCCTGCGTCATCGTTCCAGATGACGCCAGCATGCCTAAAAAAGTCGAAGATTGCGCGGGTAACTACGAGTTCATGCCCGATGGAAGTTGGAAGAGCGCCGGTAGCTGCACCTCCGACTTTAAGAATGGCGACAAGCTGTTCCTGACCTGGGAAGAGGGTTCGCACCTCAAGGAGTACGTGTACACATACACTGGCGGCGAAGGAAAATATAAGGGTGCCAAAGGCGGCGGCACGTATAAGACGGATGAGCTGACATCAACTCTTTACGGCGGCCGGAAAAGTGGCAAGCTGGAACTGCCCTGACATTTGCGGCATCGTCCAAATCGGGATAAAAATACTTGGCGCGCGGCGGAGACATCCTCCGCGCGCATGACTTTAGCCGAACGATGCGGCGGCCCGTATAGTTGGCATGGTCCACGCAGAATTGAGAGTTCATGCCGCTCGATGCGAGGATTTCCGCATTGGTCACTCTTAACGTTCGCGGCTCCGTCCGACTGTCTGCTATCCTATCAATCAGCTGCCGAAGTTCAAGCCTCGGCTCGCATGGTCGCGAACCGACGCGATTGGCCCTCAGCCGATTTAGGGGCCGATCGGTGGTACTTCCGGAATTAGGGAACAGCGGAAACTCTTCCAATTTTGCAGCGCATGCTGGTGACGGGCTAAGTAATTGCCTCAAGCCCCTTGGACTTGACGAGACTGAGCAACTTCAAGGATGGCCCGCTCGGCTTCTTTTCACCGCGCTCCCATTCGCTCACAAGCTTGGCTTTGACATTGAGATAACTCGCGAACACGGCTTGGCTCACGCCAGTGCGCTCGCGGATCGTCTGAATCGCTTTTGGCGATAGCTCTTCCACCGTCGTCAGGCACGACGCGTCGAACTCGCGCATCGTGCCCTTGTCGATTACTCCAGCGCGATGCAGGCCGGCAGCCGTCTTGTGAGCCACGGCCAGCGCATCACTGCGGTACTTAACCGCCTTCCTGACCATCACACTCCACCTCTTTCAGTTCGCCCGCAGCAATCAGTCTTTGTAAAATGGCGGCGTCGGCTTCGAGAAACACCGTTGCGAGCCGGCGGTACACTTCGAGTTCGTCATCCGAGAGGTTCGCTTTGCCACTCTTCGCGAAGCCGTACATGAAGATGCTCCGGTCGCCTGATCGAAAGGCGATGATCGTGCGATAGCCGCCAGAACGTCCTTGGCCTTGTCGCGCAACGCGCTGCTTGATCACGCCACCGCCCAGGTCGGCATCGATCAATCCGTTTCTGGCACGGCACACGGCCTCGCAGAGTTGGCTCGATCCAATACGTTCCTTTCGGGCGAAGCGGGCAAACTCCTTGGTGGCGAAAACCCGCAACTGGCATCTCCCGCGGCCCGAACTTATATATCACCCCTGGGGTTATAGTTCAAGGCGACGGCTGGTTCCGGATTTCAGATCGCCGCCGATGCGGACCAAGCAGTCGGCCGCCGTTCACCTCTGCGTCTCAGCCGTGCGACGACAGTAAGCCGTAGAATTTCCATAGTTGTTTCCGTGGGTTACGCCGGATGAATCTGACTCTGCCTGTCTAGGTTCGAATCCTAGTCCCCCAGCCACCGACTAACTCATTGATATCGAACTATTTTTTGTCTTTTCCGCAAGCGGAAAAAGACGCCGCGATTTCAGCGGCTTGCCGACATGCATTTTGAAGGTGTGCGCATCCAGCGGCGTCTCTCGGTGAACGTTCCGCGGCCGATAGCCGGATTTATCTCTGAGGGCCGTTTTCGGCCGGTCAGACTCGCATTGTTTTCGGGGTTTTCCGGGGCGCTATCGCGTCTCGAGACCGAGGACTGTCCGATGAAGCAGCCAGTCGTGCGGCAGGTCTTTGCACACGGAGAGAAGACCGGCCGGCGTCAGCCCCTCGGCGAGCCGCCCGAGGACGAGCGCGCGCACGATGTCCGGCGCGAGATACGTCAGCCGCATCTGCGCCGACAGGACGTCCCGCTTGACGCCGAGCCGCAGCGCCATCGCATCGATGGTCTCGTCGCGTCCCGACATCAGCGCATCGCGAGTCGCGTGGGCATCGCGCAGCAGGGCGATCATCTGCCCGTCGGGCTTCTCGGCCACGCCTCCACAGACGACCAGTCGGATCCCTTTCCCGGCACGGCGCAGCTTGGCGTCGATGGTCAACTCGATCGCGCCGGGCTGGTGCGCCGCTGGAAGATTGCATGTGTCGCCCACCAGAATGGTCGCGATCTCACTCGGCTTGAGCGACGCAACCACCTTCTCGTCATCCACTGTGACGGTCTCGACGACTGTGCGGACCAGATCGCGGAGCTTGATCGGCGGCAGGCTCGCCCAGCCTTCGACGAGTTGGCTTGCCTTCGCCAAGGCCGACCGGACGGCCGAGGCGTCGAGGTCGAAGCATGACAGTGCTTCACCGAGGTCACGTTCGGAAGCGAGGAATGCGCGAAGCTGATTGAGGACCAGCATCTCGATATCGCCCGCGGGGATGCGCCAGCCCTTGGCATGGTCGGACCGCGTGCCGGATACGAGTTGCGCCGAGACGTAGTAACGGTAGCGTCGCCCCTTCTTCACGGCGTGCGTCGGCGTCATGCGCTGTCCATCGCCGTCCCCGATCAATCCCGCGAGCAGGCTCGGCGCCTCTGCGGTCTCGCTGAGCGTTCGGGCCTGTCGGTTGCTGGCCAGCTTCTCTTGGACGCGCTGCCAAAGTTCAGCATCGATGATCGCGTCATGCTGGCCGAGGTAGACCTTGCCCTGGTGACGAATCTCGCCGCGGTAGATCGGATTCTGCAGCAGTGTATAGAGTGCGCCGCGAGAGAAGCGGTTGCCGCCCGCGAGAACGCCCCCGGCGCCTTCTCGTCGCTTGCTGACGACGCCGAGCTGGTCGAGTTCGCGGCCGAGCAGCCTGACCGATCCGAGTTCCGCATAGCGCCCGAAAATCATGCGCACCGTTTCGGCCTCGGCGTCGTTGACGGTCAGCTTGCGCTCCCTGACGTCGTAGCCGAGCGGCACGTTGCCGCCCATCCACATGCCTTTCGCCTTCGAAGCCGCGATCTTGTCGCGAATGCGCTCACCGGCAATCTCGCGCTCGAACTGGGCGAATGAGAGCAGCATGTTGAGCGTCAGTCGACCCATCGAGGTCGTGGTGTTGAACTGCTGCGTCACCGAGACGAACGAGGCGCCGTGCGCGTCCAGCACGTCGACGATCTTGGCGAAATCTGCGAGCGATCGCGTCAACCGGTCGACCTTGTAAACGACCACGATCTGCACTTTGCCGGACTTGATGTCGGCGAGCAGCCGCAGCAGGGCCGGCCTCTCCATCGTGCCACCCGAGAGGCCGCCGTCGTCATAGAGATCCGGAAGTGGAACCCAGCCGGCATGCTTCTGGCTGAGGATGTAGGCGGCGCAGGCCTCGCGCTGCGCGTCGAGCGAGTTGAACTCCTTTTCGAGCCCCTCGTCGGAGGACTTGCGGGTGTAGATGGCGCAGTTCAGTCGCTTCATTGCAGGCGCCCCTCCAGAATTCTGAGGCGCATCCGGAAGCGGTCCATTGAAGCCGAGACGCGCCTTAGACTGCGGCGCCCGCCATCAAGGCTTTTGACGCCTTGGTAGGCAGACGCGATCAGCGCTGCGTCCTCAAACTGGGCCGTCAGGTCATTGAACTCCCGTCGCACGGCGTCCAGATTGGCATTAGCCATCGCTTGCACCCTTCTTCGAGGTCAGGCCGAAGAACCGCGGACCCGACCAGTGCGCACCGGTAATTTCGCGGGCGACGACCGAGAGCGACCGGTAGCGCGTGCCACGCCACTCGACGCCGTCCGCGTGGACGAGGACAGTGTGCGTGTTGCCGTTCCATTCGCGCACGAGCCGCGTCCCCGACTTCACGGTGGTGCGAGGCGCAGCTCTCCGATTCTCCGACGAAGATGCTTCAGGCTCAGCGCCGGACAGCTTTCGAAGGATCGACCAGGAGAGGCCGCCGAACGCCCTCTCCTGGATCTTGTAGGTGATGCCGCGCAGCAGGAGTTCGCGCGAGAGGCTCTTCGGCGGCTGCATGTGATGCAGCCGCCGCCACTCGCCTCGCAGCTCGAAGTTGCTGAGGCCTTCGAGCCGCACCAGCTCAACAGCGATGTCGATCGAGGCTCGCGTCATGTCAGCGACCGCGCTTGGTATCGATCTTGTAGCGACGCAGCTCACCCGCGGTCTTCGACGAGGTGAGCGTGAAGCCGAGCTTCTTTTTGACCGTTCCCGCGAGAAAGCCTCGCACGCTGTGCTGCTGCCAATCGGTTGCCGCCATCATCTCCGGGATGGTGGCGCCGTCGCGCCGGTTCAGCAGCGAGAGGACCCGATCGTGCTTCGTGATGCGCTCGTCTTGAAGCTCGCCACTGCTATCCGCCTTGTTAGGGGCAGAGCCGGAGGGCTTGGACTTCTTGCCGTTGGCAAACGTTGCCGGCTTGGTTCTCTTGGCCGGGCTCGCGTGGCGGGTTTCAATCGTGGTCATGGTGGGCTCCTAGGGTTCAAGGAGCGCCACATCGGCGCTCCCACCACCCAAAGCCCCGCAAGTCGCGAGGCGAGCCCAGAGAATCTGACGGCTGGCCAGCCGCCGCCTGTGCCACCACCAATGCGTCCTTTGCCGCAGAAGTCGAGGACTGATTTCGCTGCGAAACAGCAATCGCGACGCCCGTGGGAGCGCGTGTCGCCTGCTATGCAGGCTGTCGGGATTGATTTCCGGTAGCGCATCGTCGGCACCTAGATTCTCGACCCCTTTACGATAGCCACCGCTACCAACTTCGTTCGACTTACGTCGAAAGAGCTTGGACGGACAAAACGTGAGCGCCGTCCTTGAACGATGCTCATGCCACGACCGCCCGCCAATCCGGCTTTTGCACAGGCTGGCGTGCCCAGATTTTGTACGGATCGCTTGCACTTAGCGCCGTCTCGTTAAATGATGGCGCGGCGGGGAAATCGTAATGATCGGGGAAAGCGACACACTGATTGATTTGGCGGCGCGGATTCCGCCGCAGCGGTCGGAGACGACCAGTTCTGCCCTCCAGCACAGCTACGTTCAGTGCGGCCTCATCGCCAAACGTGCTGCCGCGCAGTTCCGAAAGCGCCGCACATCCGCACGTCAGCGCTTGCAACTCTGCGCAACGCTTCTTGAGGAAGGTGACGGCGCGCCGGGCCTGGAAAAGCTCGCCGAAACCCTTCGCACCATGTCGATCGAGCACCGGCACTACTGGATCGGCACTTTTTACACTCTTCTGTTGTCGAAAGAGCAGAGGCGGCGCCAGTCGGCTTACTTCACTCGGCCGGAGATTGCGCGCCACCTCTTGCGGATCCTTGAAAGCAAGGGGGCGGATTTCAGAACGGCGAGCATCCTCGATCCTGCCGCCGGCGGCGCCGCATTCTTGTCGATCGTTGCCGGCCGCATGAAAGAGCTCGGGTGCCAACCGCGCGACATCGTCAAGCGCATTCGCGGCATCGAGATCGATCCGACGCTTGCCGAGCTTTCCCGCCGGCTCATCGCCGACCGACTCGGCGTGAAATCAGTACCAGCGACCGTGATTGCGGTCGGTGACGCGTTGCGCGCTCGCCCCGGCCGTCGATTTGATATCGTACTCGCCAATCCGCCCTACGGCCGCGTCTTCCCCAAACAGTTGAAAGCCGAAAGTTGGCAAGCCGTCTGCCATCCCGGGCATATCAACCTCTACGCGCTGTTCATGCAGTTAGCGCTCAAGCGTGCCAGAGTCGGCGGGCATGTGGGTCTCATCGTGCCGTCAAGTTTCATCGCCGGTCCGTTGTACTGCCGTCTCCGCCGCTTCCTTCGCGACCAGAGCGATGTCAAGGTCCTCGGCCAGATCGAATGCCGGGAAGCATTCTTCCTCGACGTGATGCAAGACGTTTCGTTGCTGGTGGGCCAGCGCATGGCCAGCCGCGTTCCGAAGTCTTCTTCAAGCGAATTGGTCGACCATGGCCGCATCGACGCCACCGGTCGGTGGCTCTCCGGCAACCCGCTGCGTTTTCCGTTTGCTTTGGAAGACTCGTGGATCCTTCCTGAATCGGAGCAAACGACATCAGGAGGCGCCACGCTCGAAACCTACGGCTGCCGCGCGACCTCCGGATATTTCGTCTGGAACCGGGAAACCGAGCGGATGACCAAATCGCGTGGCCGCAGCAAACTGTGCGTGCCGCTGTTCTGGGCTTGTAACGTCAGGGCAAACGCAAATTGCGTCCCGACGGCGAAGGACTGCCGAGGCACGGACTACGTGCGCTTCGCCGAGCAGAGCCCGGCGATCATCCGGGGTCACTCAATCCTGCTCCAGCGCACCACCAACACCAAGCAACGACGCCGGCTCATTGCCGGACTGGTGCGGCCGGACAAGCAAACATCCAACGGCTACGTCTCTGAAAACCACACGATTGTCGTTCGGCCTACGTCGGCCGATGTTGATCTCGATTTGGTCTGCCGACTGCTCAACAGCGAAGCCGTCGATCGTCGCTATCGCCAACTCTCCGGCACCGCCAGCGTCTCGACGTTGCTGCTGCGCCGGCTAGATCTGCCGAAGCCTGAACAGCTGCGGGCCGCGATGCGGCTTCACAAGGACTTCGAGAAGGCCGTGGAGCGGGCCTATGCCCTGAGCGCCGAAAAAAGTTGGGCCAAAGCCTCATGACGAAACATGGTTCCAGGAGCGGCTTTCCCGATCTGCGTCTTGCCCAGGCGAAGGCTGCCCGCGAGGAACAACTGAAGCTGCTGGAGAAGCTGCGCAATGCTGGCCGCGTCGGCGCGTCGGCGGCGCCGAACGCAAATTCAGCAGACCAAGCTTCCACATTCTCGGCGGCCTTACGCGGCATCCGGCTTCGACCGTCCGATGACAGCCAAACCTTGGCGCCGTCCGAGAACTACTGCCAAATTGCCGAAGCCATTGAACGGACGGTCGCAACGGGCATTTCGCAATCGGTGCTGTGCTGGCCGGCCCCCAACGCGTCGATCGCCGCCGGATTTGCTTTCGCGGTTCTGGCCAAGTGGCAGGACTGCGGTCAAGACGGCAACAATCATCTCGCGGCGCCACCGCCACTTCGCGCCATCCACTTTCCCTGGTCGCGGCACGTCCGCCAGCCTCTGGCGAACATGTACGTCTGCAAGAGCTACATCCATGCTCTTCACAAGCGCCACCTGCAGCGCTACGGCGAGGGCCGACAGGGCACGGATGGCCTCTATGATTTGCACGTCTCGCTCATCCGCGTGAGCGACTTGAATGGATGGGTGACCGACGGAGAATGTCACCCCGAGTATCAGAATCCCACGTTGCAGGAGCTAATTCCCGGCGGGTCGTGCGATGCCAACGATGCTGCCAACCGGACAGGATTGCTGCATCGGGTTCGCTCGAAGACGCTGCTCAAAAACTTGAGCAGCTCGCGCCAGGCTGAGGATCCGAAGTCAGCCCCGTATTATCTCTATTCGGCCCGTGCGAACGACAGCCCTCGCGTCGCGCTGAGCCGCCTCCCGTCGAAACCGCATGTGCTGCTTCTCGACCTTACCAAAGCGGGAAGGGGCCGCTTTGGCGATGACTGGAGGCTTCCGGTCAAGCAGATGCTGGCGGGGCTACGCACGTATCTGCCAGACGTACCGGTGCTCGCAGTCACCGATGACCCCTGGGTCCATCGCCAATTGATCTGGAAATTCCTGAAGGAGCACGACAAAGTCAAAGGCGATCGTCCGGCCAAGGAGTCGGCTCTGTTCTTCCGCGATCGCAGCCTCACCTCGCCCGTCGACGCGGGCGTCACCTGCGCCGGCGCAAGTGAGATCAAGACCCGTTCGTTCTCGGGCAAGCTCGATGCCATCCTCAAAACGTTAGGCGAGCTGAAGTCGCGCGCCGCGACGCTCGAAGACCTGGAAGCCGACAAGCAATTGGGCGAGCTCGCCTTGCTGCTGAAACGATGCGCCAACCTTCCCGGCGGGGTCTCCGACCTCGGAGACTATGTCGCCGCCGAGGCCGGCGATCTGCGGGCCACACACATCATGTCGGCCTATCAGGTGCCAAGCGTCATTGCGAACATCGACCGCTTGGAAGGCGCTCTCGCTCAATCCCGCAAAGGTCCTCTCGCGGAGCTTTGCCGGAATGCCCGCGAGGTTTGGAACAATCATTCCGTTACCAGCCCGATGTCCGTGCTGCTTGCGGATGTCCTCAGACAATACGTGCGCAACTCGTCCAAGACCGTAGTGATCTTCCGGAAACAGATGCTTTGCGACTACGCCGTAACGGCGCTCAGCAGCCATCCCGAAATCGGTGAGGCGGCGGCGAAGCGGATTGAAAACGGTATGTGGCGGTTCGTCGACGAGGTCGGTTGGCGTGAGACCACGAGCCTGCCCCCGTCCGAACGGCATCAGACCACGACCGTCATCCTCGTCTGCCCAACCCGATTGCAACTCCTCGGACACATGACCGATCCTTGGCTGCCGCGCGATGTCGTTGTCCTCGCGGACGCGGCGACACTCGGAGCGATCGCGCGCGATGCGCATCAGCTCGCTCGATACCCCGCTTTCCGCACATTCGAGCAACGTCTAGGAAAACTTCGCGACAGCTGCGACACCGAAGTGGAAAAGGTCACTGGACACAAAGTGATCCTCGACCGCGAAGCGGCCCCGCCGGCTGACGTGGAATTCCCGACGGCCCGCGTGATCGATCTTTCCGGGGGAGCGGCGCGAACCGGCCAGGATACCGTAATCAAGCTCGAAACCGACGATAGCCAGACCATCCTGGCCCGCCGGAAGACCAAACTCGTCTCTTTCGACGGCACAACCGCCGTGCCCACCTACAAGCCCTTGCTGGCGCACAACGCCGAGGTCAATGACGATATCTGCGTCATCAGCGACGATTTTGTCGATATGGCAAGGACCAAGCTGGACATCACTCACGTCGCCTCGGAGGAGATGCGCGACTACCACCAACTGGTAGCCGGACTCTACGCGCGCCGTGCCGGCACATCCGACCGCGAGAAACGCCGCGAACTTGCGGCAGAGATCAATCGATTGCGGACGGCAACCGAGGCCGAGGTTTCCGAAGAAACTGTCCGCTATTGGGTTGACCTTGAGAAACAGCTGGCGATGCCGCTGGACGAGGTCACCCCGCATGCACCAAAGCAGTTCGAGACGTTTCTCAGGTTCATGCGCGCTTTGGGCGTGTCTCAGATCTTAGCCGAGCGCTACTGGCATTGGGCCGTAATCCATACCCGGTCGCATAGGCTGAAAGCGGCGCACCAACTGCACGAAGCCTATCTCGGCGTGCTCATCTCGCCTCATGCCGCGGAAGCAGACAATCCCAAGCGCGTTGCCGACATCCGGGCGTTGAGGGCGTCCGCGCAGAGTTTTGTCTCGAGGATACGCGCCAAATCCCAGGTGGAAAGGGCAAGCCTATGCGCGTGATTAGCCCCAAATCGCTCGGCGCGGAGTTCCAAGAGCTCAAGGAGGCGGTTTGCGACGCCATCATCAACTTGACCACGGATCGCGTGAGCGGTCGCGGCGAGACCGGGGCGATTGTTTATGGCCGATCGCCAAAGCGCGCCTTTGTAGCCGGACTTCTCTTGCCACGTTTCGACGAGCGGAATGTGAACGATGAAACGTCGGATATCCGCATTTCCACGCTCGGCATCGATTTGCTTGTCGGCACGCGTTCTCCCGGACTGGCCGAGCTTCGTCCGCGCTTTGCAACCTACATCAGGGTCTTTCCGACATGGGCAGAGCTGCAGGATCGACGCTACGGTTTGGATGTCGACTTCGCGCTCGATCCCACCGTGGAACAGACCATCAAAGCCAACATCCGTGCTGAGCGTGCTCGCGACTTTGCGGCTGAAGACTTGAACCGCCGCGATCCCAAGGACATGCCTGCCGAAGAGAGGCGGCGACGCCAGTCGCGGCGAGCGGAAATCCGTCGAGAGGTCACACGCCAAGCCTATTCGCAATTCGGCATCGTCCTCAGCGAAGACGATGTCGAGGCCGCTACGATTTCCGGAGTGATCCCGCAAACATCACCAAACGCCGCGACCGAAACCCGAGCGGAAGAGGCGGACGAGGGTGCCAATTCGGATACGACGATTCCGTCCGACTTGACTCCCGTCGTGGATATCGCGCGGCTGCGCGCGCGGGGGCGTACGGTTCCCCATGGATTGTTGCGGGCCGCGGACATCCCCATCAAGTGGCAGCGGATCGATCTCGATCTTCCGCCGTTGACCTGGGATTTGGCACTCGGGAACTCTGACATCGTCGCGGACCTCGAAGCCTATAACGCGCGGCTCCGCGCGGCGGCGCTTGCGTCCGTCCAGGCCTGGCGATCCAGTCCGGAAGGTACACAAAACGCCCTTCGCGATGTGCAGGTCAATCCGGCTGACGTCGAGAACCAGGCGGCCTGGGAGCGATTCCTTGCTCGCGCCAGAGCGCAGCCTCCGAACTTGGCCTTCTTGATGCCAGCCTTCGACCGGGTGAGGCTCACCGTCGACAAGTTGACCGATTTTGCCGACCCGACGGTGTCGAGCCTTCGCGTCACCTTGGAAAACGACAACCCCGAATTCTCGAGCCGCCTGAGTAAGCGCCGCATGGACACGTTGTTCCAGGCGTCGCTCACTCTCTCTATACCTACGGCCGCCCATCGTCCGCTGCGCCTCGACAGGGTCGAGCCCTCGTACCGCTTTCGGCATCACATGGAATACCCCGGGATGGGTCTCAACTGTGGTGTCTCGTGTGTTCGTTCGGCTGACCGCACGGAACTTGCGTCCACGTGGGCGCCGCGTTTCGTGCAGCCGCGCATTGTGCCTCCGACGTTGTCTGGTATTCCCTGCTCGTTCGCTGAGCTTGCCGATGACTCTCGCGATTGTTCTACGCTGCAGGCACTTCCTGACGCCTATCGGCGTTGGATATCCGACCACGAAGCCTCCCTGCGCCGCGAGGTCAGGGAAGGCCTGAGCGCCCAGGACGCCGAGGCCGAGTCGCAACGGCTCGAGAAAGACCTCGCGGCCCAACGCAAGGAGGCCCGCTACATCGAACGGGGCGTTGAGTTGCTCGTCGCGGCTCAGAAGGCTGCCCGATTGGCGGAACGCGAGACGAAGGCGGACGTCCGCCAGCGATTGATCAAGGAAGCTATCCCGTGGCGCGCCTGGGTGCTAACAAACCGCGCGTTCCTGCGCCGCGACAAGAATGATCCCAAGCGCGGCTGGCGTCTGTTCCAAATGGCTTTTGTGCTTGCCCACATCCCGACATTCGCGTCGCGGATGCCCGAGTACAAGACCTGGCACGACCAAGAACTCGACGAGACCTCGGCGAGCCTGCTGTATTTCCCAACCGGCGGCGGCAAGTCCGAGGCGTTTTACGGGTCCTTGTTGTTCGCGATGTTACTCGACCGACTTCGCGGCAAGGATCGCGGCATCACCGCAATGATCCGGTATCCGCTGCGACTTCTAACGCTGCAACAAGCCCAACGCCTGTTGCGATTGCTGGTTCATGCCGAGCTGGTTCGCAAGCAAGACGCGATCGGCACATGGCCATTCGAAATCGGCTTTTGGGTCGGCAAGACCAACACGCCCAACCGTTATCGGGAAGTTTCAGCGAAGATTCCGGCCGACGACGATGCTGACTATCCGAATGACGCCAACTTAGTGCCGGTGCCGAGCAGCGGCGACGAAGACCACCTGGAACTTGCAAGGACCTATGAGGAAAATCTTCTTGCCTATAACAAAATACCCACGTGCCCGGTCTGCGGCGAAGCCACCGGGCTCAGGCGTGTCCTTTCGCAAGGCGATACCGCCAAGCGGCTGGCCATCTTCTGCTTCAACGCGTCGTGCCACTGGAACACCGCGCATACGAGTCGAAGTCCTCTTCCTTTTATCCTGACCGATGACGCTGTCTATGAGCGCGCTCCCTCGGTGGTCCTCGGCACCGTCGACAAGATGGCGATGCTCGGCCAGAACACCGACACCATTTCCCATCTTCTCGGCATGTTCGGACTGTCCCGTTGGATCGGGCCTCGCGGCAACTTGCTCTCGCCGCGCGACGACGACCGGCTCCGCCAGGGTCCGGCTGCGTCCGGCTACGCTGCGGCTTTCCCCGCCTACAAAAATGGCACCAAGGTTTTCCATGATCCGTTCCCGTCCTTGATCATCCAGGACGAGGCGCATCTCCTCGAAGAAAGCCTCGGCACCTTCAGCGGCCTTTTTGAGTCGCTTTTCGAGGAAGTCATGGCGCGCATCACGGCCATTGCCGGAAACGAGCTTGAAGTCGCGCGGGCTTGGCACAACGGCGCTTGGGCGGCTCATCGTACGCCGAAGATCATCGCGGCCACCGCCACGGTCTCAGATCCCGAACGGCAGCTCGAAGTCCTCTATCAACGTAAGCCACTTCGATTCCCTTGCCCCGGGCCAGACATCTATCATTCGTTCTTCGCCGAGCCGGCTCCCGTGCCGCCTACGAATGCCGACCGACTCGCACTCGCCCTTTCCTTATCGACCGCGGATGCGCCAGAGGCGACAGCGCCATGGATGCGCCTCTACGTCTCGCTGATGACCAATGGCTCGACCCACACCATGACCGCGGTCTCGGTTCTGTCGGCATTCCACGTCATCATCACCGACATTTGGCGTCGGCTCAATGACCCGGCGCTTCTTGCGTCCGGGTTGGCGTTGCTGCGCGGCGCGATATCGCCGGGCCAGAGTGGCGATTGGCGGCGGCGCGCCTTCGATGCCGCGGTGGCCGCCGGCCAGCAGAACGTCGTGCTCGCCCTGGTCGATCTGCATCGCATTGGCTTGACCTACGTCACCAATAAGAAGGGCGGCGACCAAATCATGGACGCGCTGGACCTTCAGGTTCGGCGTGATCATCAGGCGGTCAGCCAGCCAATCGATGCGTTTGATTGTCGGTTGATTTCCGGCGGCATCGACATGCGTACCATCCAGGAGGTGATGGGAGACGCTGAACGTGAGTTTTCGGCCGGATCGGTTTACCCGGACATCAACACGCAGATGCGCAACGTGGTTGCGACGTCGGCCATCTCGCACGGCGTCGACGTCGACCGGTTCAACAGCATGTTATTTGCCGGACTTCCTTCCGACATCGCCGAGTACATCCAGGCTTCAAGCCGTGTTGGCCGCACCCATGTGGGCTTCGTCATGCTGATCCCCACGCCGCAGAGCCGGCGGGATCGCTACGTCGTCGAGACCCACGACATCTTCCATCGTTTCCTGGAGCGCATGATCGCGCCGCCAGCGGCGCAACGCTGGGCCGAAAACGCCCTCAAGCGTGTGACCGCCTCGGTCGTTCAGGCCTGGGCGATGCTCAGAGAAGCCGAGGACTTCAAGGCAAAGAAAGACGCCGAGAAGGAAAGGACGCGGTCCTATGATGTGATGCGGCGCTTGAACAGCATCGCGTCCGCAGACCGGCTAGCGATGCGAACCGAGCTTGCCGACTTCATGTTGCGCGGCGTCGGTTTCCCCGGCCGCGGAGCCGCCAAGATCGGCAGCCCGGTATCGGAAGAGGTCTACCGCAACCTGGTCGACGCCGGGATGAAGGACCTGGTGAGCAATATCGCGAGCTTCAATTCGCTAATCCGTCTCGGAGAGTTCTGGCACCAGAACAGTGGCGTGCAGCCGCCGATGACATCGCTGCGCGACGTCGATGAAGCTGGAATCATCATTCCCAGCGGTTTTGACCCGAGGGGGTCTGGAGGCCGACGCTACATCAAGAAGGAATCTTTTGTCGGCGTGATGAAGGCCATCCGCTCGCAGCGCGGCTCTGGTGCCGAGACCGACCGCGATGGCGAACCCCCGGATGAAAATCAGGCCGCATGAGCAGGGCACCAAAACCGCCAGCTACCCGAGCCGACTGGCGCACCGCGCGACCCATGCCGTCTCAACAGCAGCGTGGGCAGCCGAAAACTGAAGATGCTCCAAGTATGTCGCGGTCGCGCGTTCAGCTCGCCACCGCCTATGCGCCCGACATCCTATTCACTTGGGAAGGCGCCAAAGGTATTTGCCGCGCGGTTCCGGTCGACCGGCCCGCCGACGTCAAGCCGGCGACGCGACTGATGATCTTCCAGGGTATCCAGGAAGCGGCCAAGAATTGGCTGGAGCGCGCCATTTCGGTCACCAATGATCCGAACACTTACCCGCTATCGCTCATCCTCGAAGATGCTCTAATCGACGAACGCACCCGCTCAGTGGCCATTGACGAGGCCAGGAACTTCAAGCTGACACGACCAGACCGCATTGGCTACGTTCCATTCCCGCTTCTGTTCCGCTGCGGCACCTGCGGGCGCCTGCGCGAATACGACAATGTCGAAGACCAGGCGGCGAACCCGCTGCCGCGTAAGTGTTCCGGTCATACCGCCCGGTGGACGCAAGTCGACGTCGTTTATGTCCACTGGTCCGGCGGCCTCGAGCCGCTCAGTCCATTCCGCTATCAGCATGACGCCGCCACCAACGAGGTCAATCGCATTGAGAAATGCGAGTGCGGCTCGTCGGAGTTTCGCCTCGAGAACGAAGCGCCGGTATTCTCCGAATGGAAATTCATCTGTCTTGGCTGCGCGCAGCCGCGCGATCTCAAGCAGCCGGATGAGCGCGCGCTTCGGCAGCTCAAGCCGCGGATGGACCGCGGCCTCGATCACGAGTGGATCGAGATCAACATGCTGCCCGTCTCCTATCGGGCCAATTCCGCCTATTACGTGCAGAAGGGCTACTTCATCGACTTCGAGGACCGCCGTGTCGTCGACCTGATGATGCCGGACCGCCGCGAGGAGCTTTTGAGAGCGCTCGCGTCGCTGCACGGCTTCGCGTACGACGAACCGCCCGAGGGCGACGTCAAGAGCGCGCTTCTGGCCGCCGGCAAACCAAATGAATACGCGGCATGGGAACTGCTCAGGGAAATGAGTGGCAAGTTCCGCAGTCTCAACGACACCATCAAGGCCGACGCCCTCGCGCGCGACGCGGAGCAACACCGCGAGTCGTGGTTTTCCGGGGGCCTGGTGGAACGCGGTGGCGTGCAGAGCCGGGCCCTTGTGTCAGCCGTTTCCGACAGGTCAAACTGGGCTCGCCGGTACGACCCGCTTCGCCTCACCATCGAGCACGACGTCTTCGTCCGCGAACACATCGCGCAACGCATGACGACGCGCGGCGCCGTCGACGTGCTGGAGCCGGACCGCTTGATCTGCGATGCCGTCGGAGATCCCACCAGGCTCGATGCTTACCGCGCCACGACGCAGCAGCTGATGGATCGCATTGGCGTCGACCGCGCGGTGCTCATCCGCACATTGCCAATCTGGGAATACAGCTTTGGCTATTCGCGCATCTCGTCAGGGCCCATCTATCCCCGTGAGCACGGCAATCGAACCGTGGACATGCCGGTGCGCCTCAACACGTTCCCGATCCTGCCGGAGTCCACGCACCATCCTGTCTATGTCCTCGATCAGAAGAACGAGGCTCTTTATTTCCGGCTCAGCGAACCCCGGGTGCGCGCCTGGCTCGCCGCCAATCGCGTCACACCCGCACCGTATACCGCTAAGCCGGGATTGGCCGGAACCTACCTGGAGCAATACCAGGACTTCACCCCGTATCTCGACCAGTTCAAAAGCAGAGTGGGTCGCGCCGGTGCCGCGCGGGAATTCTGCCCCTACGTCTACCTGCTGCTGCACAGTCTTTGCCACCAGGTCATCCACTCGCTGGCCGAGACCTCTGGTCTCGACCGTGACGGGATTGGCGAGCACATCTTTCCGGCCGATCTCGCCTTTGTGGTCTATCGCAAAGGCATGACCCCCGATCTCGGCAACATCTCCGCGATGTGGCGCAACCACAGCGAAGCGTTCCTAGCGCGGATTCTTGAGCCTCGGCTGTTGCGCTGCGGCTCGGGCAGCCTCTGCGACTCGCGGGGAGGGGCCTGTCCGGCGTGCATCATGCTGCCCGACATCTCCTGCATCGCGAGCAACCAGCTACTGTCGCGCGCGGCGCTCAAGGGCGGGCCACCTCCGACCTGGGAAGATCGCTCGAACCCGCTGCTGGTCGGATATTTCGACCCAGCACTTCGGCCATGAGCGTCGCCAAGCCGCCGATCTCTGCACCACCCGCCCGCGCGCGGTTTGTCGTCACCTTGCCGATGCGGCCGAACGTGCTTGAACCCGCTCTGCTTAAAGTCTGCCCAGAAGGGGCGTCGGCGCTCACGGCAACACAAGAGGCTTTCACGCATCTTGCGAGGCGCAGCAAACAACGGCTCGTTTTGATTACTCCCTTCATTGACCTGGCAGGCATCGAATGGGCGACCACGCTGTTCAAAGCGTCGCCGGCGCCGGAACGCATTCTCATCTTGCGCGAAACGCGCCGGCTCGATGACTTCGGCTCGGCCGCCGTCGAATTGAAGTCGCTTGTTACGGAGCTGCTCGAATACCGCGTGGTCCACGCATCCGGCGACAGAGCCCTACCTATCGAGACATTCCACGCCAAGATTGCCTTGGCGGACGGTTCGGCCGCCTATGTCGGTTCCGCCAATATGTTGCAGTCATCCCTGGAAGTCGCCCTCGAGTGCGGTTTTTTCATTGAAGGGCCGGCGGTCGCGCAGGTTTCGGATTTGGTGTCTGCGATCTTGCTCGTGACTCGATCACCCATCGAAAGCTAGACCGGCTCACCCGTTCGCGTTTCAGCGATTCGCATAATCGGGCTTATGTTCAACTAAACGAAGACCTAGTTGCCGATCAGCGTTCCGACTCCGACCGCCAGTAGCGAATCTACAATTCAATTCCGATCAACATGTCAGACTTACAGTGGCTCAACGCTCGTGGTCGCTGAACTTCAATCGCGTGCTAGTCTGCGGGTCGGGCTGTCGTCATCACGCTCGGCAACTCCAGGGTCGCCAATAGCCCGCCGAGTTCCGACGTCGCTAGCGTCGCATCGCCGCCGTAGAGCCTTGCGAGTTCTCGTACGATCGCGAGTCCTAGTCCGGACCCCGGCAACTGCGTGTCCCATCGCTCGCCAACCTTAAATACAACCTCGCGCGCCTCAGGCGGCAAGCCGATGCCATCATCTTCAATAAATATCAGGACCGCCGGTTCTTTGCTGCGTTTAGTGGATATCCGCACGCTGCGAGCGGCGTGTTTGCAGGCGTTGTCGACTAGGTTGGCCAGCATCTCATTGAGGTCCTGAGCATCGCAGGCAACTTGGAGATCATTTTCGACTGCATTCTCAATTGTGACGCCGCGATCAATATGCAAACGCTGTAGTGCGCTTGTCACTTCGCTGGCAGCCTTGTTCACCGAAGCGACGGTCCCTGGCGTGGATCGCAAGGCGACGGCGCGGGCGCGCGCAAGCTGGTAGTCAATCTGCGTTTGCATTTTTTGGCATTCACCGAGGATCGTCTTAGAAGCATCGGATAGACCTCTGCCCTCAATCCGATAAGCTTCATCCGTCAAGATCGCGAGGGGCGTCTTTAGGCCATGCGCGAGATTTCCGGCTTGCGTGCGCGCTCTCTGAATTAGTTCAGCTGTCGAGGACAGCAGTGTGTTGAGGTCATCGACCAACGGCTGAACCTCGGTTGGGAAGTGACTGGGAAGTCCTTTGCTGTCGCCCGACCGGACTGACGCCAGTGACGTGCGAAGTTGCTCAAACGGGCGCATCGCGAAGAGTATCAAAAGGGTCGCGGCCACCACCATAGAAACGCCGAACCCGGCAAGCGACCACGAAAGGGTTTGATTGAAACTTTTCAGGACTTCATCAAGGTGGCGCTCATCAGTGCCGATAATGTATTGAACCGGCGACGCTTCCTGAGGTTTAGCGAATGTCTTCTCAGCAACGAGGAGCGCGCCCGTCGGGCCTTCGATCGTATGAGTATGAACATCTGTGCCATCTGTTCCATCGGAAGGCATTTTGAGTGCCTGACCTTGCAGCGATGGTGATCGAGCAAGTATCGCTCCCGATTGTTGGATTTCCCAGTAGAAGCCAGACAATGCCACTTCGTATCGCGGATCGCTTAAATTGCGCTGCAGATGCGCGCCCTTGTCGTCCGTTTCCGTCAGACGTTGCAGCTCATCAAGATGCACATAGAGTTCATCCCAGAACTGCTCGGTGACGTGCTTCTTGAAGATGGCAGACAGCACGAAACCGGCGGCGATCATGCCAATAGCGATCCAGATCGTGGCAGCGCCAATCAGCCGGTTTTTGAGGCTACGCATTCGCTGCTCCGCTATTCGATCCGGTATCCAAGACCGCGAATGGTCTTGATGAAATCGGCGCCGAACTTTCGCCTAAGGCGGCTGACGTAAACCTCAATGGTGTTGGATTCTCTGCTCTCTTCGAGCGCATAGAGATGCTCAGTCAATTCCGCTTGCGACACGATGCGGCCAATCCGGTGCATGAAATAATTGAGCATGCGCATTTCTCGCGCCGTCAGCTCAATGGACTTGCCATCAAGGGTTACGCGTCCTGACCCGGTGTCGAGCGTCACATTGCGATGCGTGAGCTGTGGGCTTGCCAGTCCGGACGATCGGCGGATGAGCGCCTGCAACCGTGCGGCCACTTCGGGAATATGGAAAGGCTTGGTAATGTAGTCGTCGGCGCCGGCGTTGAGGCCGTCGACTTTTTCCGACCAGCTTCCACGCGCGGTCAAAACGAGTACGGGCACCATGCGCGCCTCCGCACGCCAGCGCTTCAGCACATCAATTCCCTGCATCTGAGGGAGGCCAAGATCGAGAATGGCTGCGTCATAGGTGTCATCGATACCCATCGCATAGCCATCGGCGCCATTATCTGCCCGGTCCACAGTGAAGCCAGCCGGGGTAAGCCCCGACACAAGCCGCTCTGCGATGTCGTCGTCGTCTTCGACCAGAAGAATACGAATGGCTACCTCCTCTCCTTAATCCCCAAACGCCATACCACGGACAAGCTGAAACGAAGCTGAAAAGCCGTTCAGCCGACAAGAGATTTCAGTTCAGGTCCGTTTCAGGTCGCGGTTGCAAGAAGCGCGCATCGCCTTTTCGCGTTTGCACATCAGGAGACCGCTACATGCACTCGACCAGCCACGTGAGCCGATTGGTTTTGCCCTTGGCGCTGATTGCCAGCACGGCCGCTCAGGCGAAAGACCTTGCCGTCTCGCCTGCGCAAGTGGAGCGTTTGGAGATTAAGGTTGAAGATGTCAGGCGCGCTGAGACTGAAGCCGTGGCCTTGCTGCCCGGCACCGTAACACCAGCGATGAACGCGCGAATCATAGCAGCGGCGCCCTTCGCGGGAACGCTTGTTCAGCTGCATGCGCTTCCAGGTCAGAAGATTTCAAAGGGTGCGCCGCTCGCGACTATTTCAAGCCGCGAATTGCTCGAAGCCATGAGCCAACTCGCGCAGTCGGAAGCGGAACTGCAGATGGCAGAGGCCGTGGCGCGACGCAAGCGCACGCTGGTCGATAAAAACTTCCAAGCGCCTGCCGTTGCCGAAGAAGCGGAGGCGCAAGTCGCAAAGATCAAGGCCGTCATCGACCAGAACAAACGGACGGCATCGCTCGGTGGCATAACGGTCGGACAGGGCGGCCAATACACGCTGCCGGCACCGGCCGATGGCACGATCGTCGAAGCGCGCGCGATGCTCGGGGACAAGCTCGATGCGATGGCGCCGGTCGTTGCCGTCGATGCGAGCCCGGAGCTATCGATCGAGGTTCAGGTCCCTGCCGATTTGGTCACGCAAATTCATGCAGGCGATAAGGTTCAAGTCATCGATGGGCCTGAAGGAACAGTCATTGCGGTCGGCGGGTCACTCGATCGCATGACCCGATCCGCCATGCTCCTTGCATCTGTGCCTTCTAGCTCCGGTTTGATGCCGGGGCAGATGGTGACGCTGAGTATTCAGCGGCCCGCCGTAGCGAACGCGATTGCCGTGCCAGCAACATCTGTGGCGCGTATCGATGGCCGCGACAGCGTTTTTGTTCGCACCGATGACGGTTTCAAACTAGTCCCCATAGTCCTTCGGGGGCGGTCACCCTTGGGCGCAACCGTCTCAGGAGATATCGCCCCGAACGCCAAAGTCGCCGCAAGCAGCCTTCCGCAACTCGAACAGATGCTGGCGGGGGAGTAGGCCATGCTGCGCCGCCTGATCGAATTTTCACTGACGCAGCGCGCCTTCATGCTGCTTATGTCAGTGCTGGTCGCTGGCCTCGGGGGCTACGCTTTCAAGACCATTGCGATCGACGCATTTCCGAATATCTCGCCCGTCCAGGTGAAGATGATTCTCAAGGCGCCCGGCATGACGCCGGAGGAAGTTGAAACGCGCGTCATCACGCCGATCGAGATGGAGCTTCTCGGAATTCCGCGCCAGACGATTCTCCGCTCAGCCGCCAAGTATGCTGTCGCCGACATCACGCTCGATTTCGAAGATGGCACAGACATCTACTGGGCCCGCCAACAGGTTGCCGAACGCCTTGCAGGCGTGCGCGGCGACCTCCCAGCGAGCGTCACAGGCGGCCTTGCGCCTGTATCGACGCCGCTCTCGGACGTGTTCATGTTCACGATCGAAGGCGGCAAGCTGTCGCTCGAAGAGCGCCGCAGTCTTCTTGATTGGACCATTCGACCGGCGCTCAGAACCATTCCCGGCGTCGCCGATGTCAACGCACTTGGCGGCATGGTGCGAACCTTCGAAGTCACACCGAACAATGCAGCGTTGGCGGCTGCGGGGCTTGGTGTTTCGGATCTTCTTAAGTCGATTGAAGACGGTAACCGCAACGATGGCGCCGGCCGATTGAGCGAAGGGGAAAAAGCGCTCGTTGTGCGCGCTGAAGGCGCCATTCGGACGCCGCAAGATTTGGAGCAGATCGTCCTAAAAATGGAGGGCAGTCGTGTCCTTCGGCTCCGGGACGTTGCCAGTGTGCGCATCGGCAGTCTGACGCGCTATGGCGCGGTGACGAAGGATGGCGCCGGAGAAGCGGTTCAAGGTCTCGTGCTGTCGATGCGTGGCGCCGACGCCAGCGCGATTGTCAAGTCCGTGCGCGCGCGGCTCGATGAATTGAAGCCGTCGCTGCCTGAAGGTGTGACGCTCGAAGTCTTCTACGACCGGTCGGATCTGATTCAGCGTGCTGTGGGTACAGTCACTAAGGCGCTGACGGAAGCGACCGTCCTGGTCATCATTTTATTGCTGGCCTTCCTCGGCAACTTGCGCGCCGCGCTCGTCGTAGCCGTAACCTTGCCGTTCGCAGCCCTCGTGACGTTCGTCATGATGCAGATGTTCGGCATGACTGCGAACTTGATGAGCCTCGGCGGCCTAGCGATCGCCATCGGCCTCATCGTAGATGCCGCGGTCGTCGTTGTGGAGAACACGGTCGAGCGGCTTCAGCACGAGGGCGATGATAACCGGGTTCCGATGCTGCACCGGATCTATCAGTCCGCGAGCGAAGTCGCGATGCCAGTCGCCTCCGGCATCCTGATTATCTGCCTCGTGTTCCTGCCGTTGCTGTCTCTACAGGGACTTGAAGGAAAGCTTTTCAGCCCGGTGGCGCTGACGATCATCTTTGCGCTCAGCGCCTCGCTGATTATTTCACTGACGCTGATTCCTGTTCTGTCGTCTTTTCTGCTCAAGTCCGGGCATCACGCTGAGCCGTTGCTGATGCGGCTGCTGACGCGCGGCTATCGCCCATTTCTGAAGGGTTGCCTCCGCTTCCCGCTTCCGGTCTATGCACTTGCCGCGGCCAGCATCGGCCTCGTCGTGGTCGCCTATGGCGCGATCGGCAAGTCGTTCATGCCAACCATGGACGAGGGGTCGGTGATCATGCAGATCACCAAGCTGCCCTCGATCAGCTTGAAAGCTAGCATCGACGGCGACCTCCTCATCCAGAAAACACTCAAAGAGAAAGTCCCCGAAGTCGAACGCATCGTCGCACGCGTAGGGTCCGACGAGCTTGGCCTCGATCCGATGGGCCCTAACGAGACCGATACCTTTCTCGTTCTGAAGCCCAAGGATCAATGGCGCGTCCCGGACAAAGCCTGGCTCGTCGAACAGCTACGCGAAGCGATGTCCGACCTTCCAGGCGTTGAGTTCGCGTTCACTCAGCCGATCGAAATGAGAACGGCGGAGATGCTGACCGGCGCCCGTGGCGATCTCGCCATCAAGGTCTTCGGTCCAGATCTCAAGACCCTTTCTGAATTGTCAGGGCAGATTCAATCGGTATTGAGCAAGGTGCCTGGCGCTTCAGAAGTCTCGACCGTCGCTAACGACAGCGTTGACTACCTGCAGATCAACGTCGATCGGCTTTCAAGCGGCCGCACAGGTCTCTCTGTCAGCGTGCTTCAAGACCAGCTGCGCTCGGTGATCGAAGGAGCGCCTGCGGGATTGGTCTCCGAGCCAGGCCGCCGCACAAATGTTGTCGTGCGCGGCTCGGAGTCGGTACGTGAATCGCCTGAGTTGTTTTCGCAAACCCAGCTGGCGGCCGGCGATGGCGGGCTGGTTCGGGTCGGCGATATTGCGAAACTTGAGCGCGTCGCCGGTCCGGTCAAGATCGACCGCGAGAACGCGTCACGCTTCGCAATCATTCAGGCCTATGTGACGGGTCGCGATCTCGTCGGCTTTGTCGAAGACGCGCAAAAGGCCGTCGCTGAAAAGGTCCCTCTGCCGCAAGGCTATCGCTTAGTCTGGGGCGGACAGTTCGAAAACCAGCGGCGTGCAGCAACACGTCTAGCGATCGTCGTTCCAATTGCTCTCGGACTGATCTTCGGCGTTCTGTTCGCCACGCTGCGCTCGATGCGCCAAGCCTTGTTAATTTTGGCGAACGTGCCGTTCGCACTGGTCGGTGGTGTCCTCGCACTGTGGCTGACCGGTGAATATCTCTCGGTTCCCGCGTCTGTGGGCTTCATCGCGCTGCTCGGCATCGCAGTGCTCAACGGCCTCGTTCTCGTAAGTCATTTCAATGAGTTGATCGCAGGCGGATCGAGCGTTGCCGACGCGGTTTTTGAAGGCTCCGTTCGCCGGCTTCGCCCGGTGATGATGACGGCAAGCATCGCTGCGTTCGGGTTGGTGCCGCTGCTGTTCGCCAATGGGCCCGGTTCCGAAATCCAAAAGCCGCTCGCCATTGTCGTGATCGGCGGCCTGATCACCTCAACAGCCCTCACACTCATCCTTCTTCCCATTCTGTTCCGGCGCTTTGGCGTGGCGTCAGCAGCATCGGAAATCGAACCTCGGAGACTCCTATGGACCAGTCCCTTTGCAAACTCACACTCGTCTTTCCACCAAGTGCAAGCGACCGAATCATCGAACTGATGCTGCGCCGTGATCCACCAAGCTCTGGGTTTACGACCTGGATCGCCGAAGGTCATGGACTTGGCTTTGCAAATGCCTCGATCAGCGAGCGCGTGAGGGGGCGCGTCAAGCGCGCTGTTCTGATTGCAGTGCTTCGTCGTGATGAGCTCGATCATCTCGTGAGTGAGATCGCGGAGGCGGCGCCAATTCCGCATGTCACGTACTGGATCGAACCTGTGGAAGCCTTTGGCCACCTCGCTCCAGCAAACGTACGGCACGGCGTCGCGCAATCTCGGACAACATCCCATGCTGACCTGGAAGGCACGTCATGAGCTTCGCCGGCGTCATGCAATTTCTTTGGCCCGTGCTCGTCTCGGCCACCGCTTGGGGCATCGCAATTTGGGCATTGCGCGAGCCCGACGTCCACTCGGACATTGTCAAACGGTTGATCGGCGAAAAGCCTGAACGGCCAACGATCAGGCTCGTGAATCAGCAAGAAAAACAACCATAGCAGCAACGCCAGGAGCCAATCACAATGTCAACTCTAATGAAAGCAAGTGCCGCAGCGGCACTCGTTCTAGCGGCCTCGTCAGCAATTGCTTCTGGGCACGACATTCCTTGGCGAGACGGCGCGTCGCGCACTGTCGGCTTCGGGCACTGTGCGAAGGGTCCGTGCATGAAGCGCTACTCGTTTGCGCCGAGCGTTCCGCATCGTCACATCGCGAATGGAAGTTGCGAAGGCAAAGGCCCCGCCGGCTATCGCTTTGGAATCCGGTTTCAATGCTGAACAGTGCTTATCGAAAAGCGGTACGACTGAACTTTGATCTAGAAAGCGAGTAAGTGATGACCGACAAAGAGACGTCAGACCAACACACTAGGTATCTGACCGTGTGGGACCCGCTGGTGCGCATTTTCCATTGGAGCTTAGTTGTTGGGTTTGCGGTCGCGTACTTGACGGGCGACGAATGGGATTTCGCCCACGAGATCGTTGGCTACGTCGTAACAACGCTCATTGTCATTCGCGTGCTCTGGGGCTTCTTCGGAACGCGGCATGCCCGCTTCAAAGACTTTGTTTATCGGCCCGCCACAGTCTTGGCCTTCATTCGCGACAGCCTCCGCTTCAGAGCCAAGCGCTATCTCGGACACAATCCTGCAGGCGGCGCGATGGTCGTCGCGTTGATTACTGTAATCATCGGGCTTTGCGTCACTGGCATTTTATTGGTGATTGGCGACTACCGAGATGCGAAATGGCTCGAAGAAATGCATGAGGTCCTGGCCAATGGCGCACTCGTCCTGATCGGCTTGCACGTTGTCGGCGTGGCGCTGGCCAGTTTCGAACATCGCGAGAACCTTGTGAAGGCCATGGTTACTGGCCAAAAACGTGAATTAGGCTCGGACGCCAAGCCGCCTCAGTCATAATCAATCTAGTCCTGGCGGCTCAACGCTGGAGGCGACATGCCGATCTCTCGTCGGACGCTATTGGTTGGCAGCCCAGCCGCAATATTTGGTCTCACGTCAATTGCTGCAGCAACGACCCAGTCTGCAACTTCTCTTAATTTTCTTGCTGTGGGAGATTGGGGGAAATCGGCTGATCCGCGCCAGCGAGAAGTCGCCATGTCTATGGGAAGAGCGGCGCGGGAGTTTGACTGCCGATTTGTCATTTCCACTGGCGATAACTTCTACGCACGTGGCGTCTCCAGTATCGCCGACCCTCTGTGGGAAACTGCCTACGAGCACGTTTACACTGACGATGCGCTCCTTTGCCCCTGGTATCCCGTCCTTGGAAATCATGATCACAAGGGAAATACGCAAGCGCAGATCGACTATTCTAGGATTAGTTCTCGCTGGACAATGCCAGCCAACTACTATCGACGAACCGAGGTCGTTGATGGCTATCCGCTCGTAGAGATTTTCTTTCTCGACACCACGCCGTTAGCCGATGGCGCGACCACATCTTGGATCAAGGAGGCCTTGGCGGGCGGCAGTGTCGATGATCAATATCAGTGGCTCGAAGTTGGCCTCCGAACTAGCCGCGCAAAATGGAAGATCGTGGTGGGCCATCACCCTATCTACTCCGGTGGCCCTCATCACATATCGCATCAGCTAGTGCAGCGGTTGAAACCTTTGCTAAGCACGTACGGGGTTATCGCCTATTTGAACGGCCACGACCACAATCTCCAACACATCATCGCTGATCACAGACATTTTTTGACATGCGGCTCGGGCTCACAAACGACCCAGCCTAGCACCGTCGAAGGTTCCCGATTTGCGGCGGCGGCTTTTGGTTTTATGCGGTGCGAATTAACACCTTCACGGCTTGACATAGAATTCATAGGTGCGGACGGCCGAACTTTGTACCAGGCCGAATTAGGCTCTATTGAATAGCTAAACTAGGGAACTGTTTCGATCAGCACGTTCATCGCCGCATCGGATAGTTCCACACATCGGATCCGACCTCAGAGTGCCGGCGATTCAACACCCATTGACGGTGCTTGAGACCGTCTTGTTATAAGAGAGACACAGGGTAGTTTGCGACGCAAACGGCGTCCTAGTACATTTAACATTCATCCCCCCTTTCAGCTTGATCTGTCAGACGGTATTGCTGATCTTTGCCAACCCCGCATTGGCAAGATCGGCCCCCGGGCGCACGTGGCAAACTGCTGCCCTTACGGTGCCCGGGGTTTTGCTTCGCGCCTGACTAACGCTACTAACGCGCCACGCTCGCCATTTCGCGCAGTCTATTTTGTTTTGAGACCTAGCGGCGCCGCGACAGGCGCCACTCCCTGATCACAGCATTCAGGTCCGTTTCAGGTTGCGCGCCTAGCACAGCGCGACGCCGGTCATCGTGACCGGCAGCGGCTGAGCCGCAGCACTGATTCTGAGATCACGCAATGGCCCCGACTATTGAGACAACGCCCCATCGCTTGATCGTTATCGCGTCCGTATTTTTGGTCGCGTTTCTAAACACGCCGTTTTGGCGGGATCTATTCATCGCCGTTGATCCATCGAGCGTCTATGAGTGGCTGTTTAGTGCCGCCGTCTTTGTTGTTCTTATTGCTGGTTATGCACTGGCCCTGACATTGTTTTCGTTGCCTTACATTTTGAAGCCGGTGATTGCCGCCTTCATCATTGCAACGGCCGTGATCCACTACTTCGCGGTTGAATATGGCACAGTCATCGACGCCAGCATGATCCGAAATGTGCTGGAGACGAACCAGGCTGAAGCCACAGATCTTGTGACGGCCAGGCTTCTTCTGTTTGTGGCGGTGGCCGGTCTGCTACCGACGTTGTTGATCTGGCGCACGCGACTGGCATGGCCACCGTTTTCGTCGCTGGTGCTCAGCAATCTAAAATTTGCTGGCATTACGTCTGTCATCGGCATCGGTGCAGTCGCTGGTTTCTTCATGGACTTTACGTCAGTGACGCGTGAATATCGCGCCTTATTGCTAAAACTGGCGCCCGCCAATGCCGTTAGCGCCGTCATACGCGTCGCCCGTTCAGAAAGTAAATCTAAGCCTGCAACGCTTTCTGTGTTCGGCGCCGACGCCCGAAAGGGTGCCAGCTGGCTCAAACGTAATCGGCCAGTGATCACTGTGCTTGTTCTTGGCGAAACGGCGCGCGCGGACCACTTCTCACTGAACGGGTACGCCAGAAACACGAATCCGCGGCTGGCAACGCTGCCGGATATCATAACTTTTAGGCAGGTCACCTCCTGCGGAACCGACACCGCGCAATCAGTACCATGCATATTCTCGGGAATGGGTCGTTCAAAATTCAGCCGCGACCAAGCGTTCACTCAGGAAGGCTTGCTCGATATCGTCCAGCGCGCTGGACTGTCCGTTTTGTGGCGCGAAAACCAGTCTGGATGCAAAGGAGTTTGCGATCGCGTTCCGAGCGAAATCCTAACGACGGCCAGGCTCGATGCCTATTGCCGCGATGGGGAATGCCATGACGAAATCTTACTGCATGACTTGCGGGCGAAGATGGAGGCCATGCGCAATGGTGGACTGATCGTACTTCATATGATGGGCAGTCACGGACCGGCGTATTACAAGCGTGTGCCATCCGGATTTCGACCTTTTCAGCCGACCTGCGATGAAAGTCAGTTCAGCCGCTGCACCACTGAACAGTTGGTCAACAGCTTCGACACTACGATTGCCTACACCGATCTGGTGCTTGCCAAGTTAGTGGATCTGTTAGCAGAGGCAGCCAATGCCGATGTCGACACAGCTATGCTCTATGTTTCTGATCATGGTGAGTCGCTCGGAGAAAAAGGGCTTTATCTTCATGGTATGCCCTTCGCAATCGCGCCGAAGGAGCAGACACACGTGCCGATGATGGCATGGGTCTCGCCAAGCTATGCCGATTCATACAGGCTCAGCACTGACTGCTTAGCAAGTTTTGCAAACGCCCCGCTGTCGCACGACAATGTCTTCCATACGATACTCGGACTTCTGGATATCGATACCAAGGTCTACGACGCCAACTTTGACCTTTTGGCTTCCTGCCACACAAAAACAGCGGACGTTCAATTCGATCAGTCGAAGCGGATAGAGCCCAAATGAGTCGATTGCCATCCCACAACGAAGGCCACCTCATTGATCGCATCGGTTGGCTGAGAGCTGCAGTCCTTGGCGCCAACGACGGCATTGTATTCGACCGCCAGTTTGATTATCGGTGTTGCCTCCGCTTCAGCGAAACCTATTGATGTTGTGATCGCGGGTCTTGCGGGTTTGGTGGCCGGCGCGATGTCGATGGCGGCAGGAGAATACGTGTCTGTCAGTTCGCAAACGGACACGGAAGAGGCCGATCTCGCTCGCGAACGTCAGGAACTTCAGGACAATGTTGCGTTCGAGCGAGAGGAACTGGCAGAAATTTACGTGACCCGCGGGCTCACACCGGAGCTAGCCCGTGAGGTTGCGCTTCAATTGATGACGAAAGATGCTCTTGGAGCGCATGCACGTGACGAACTCGGCATTTCCGAGGTCACGGTGACACGCCCAATCCAAGCCGCTTTGACCTCAGCCGCAACATTTGCGGCAGGAGCGGCGCTTCCGCTCATAGTGGCTGTCGTTTCGCCGACGACTTGGACTGTTTCCTTAGTTTCTGCCGCCTCACTAGCGTGCCTTGCGTTGTTGGGTGCGCTCGGCGCTAAGGCGGGCGGAGCAAATGTCGTGCGTCCGGCTATACGTGTGACCTTTTGGGGGGCACTGGCGATGGCTATGACAGCCAGCGTCGGCCACTTCGCGGGAGCGATTATCTAATGGAGCAGCGGCCTTGAGACGGGTCACGCGCCCCGGCGACGTGTCGGCAAAACCATCTCCATGCGAAGTCGCGCTCTGCAGATTTTCGTGAGGCATGGCGCTATGGGCTCAAAGAATCCAGGCCCGGGGCAGCCTGTCAACCAGCATCACGACGCCTAGCCCAAAGACAGCCACTGCCCCTGCGAGCTCTAGCCAAAACCCAACCCGCGCTCTCATTTTTTCGGTTCGAGCCAACGTGCCGAGAAATCGCTCGCGAGCAATAACAGCTGCGACCGCAAAGCTGACGAGGGTTACGATAATGCCGCCCAGCATAGCGATCACTGCTGCGAGGCCAACGGCCAGCTTGTTTTGAGCCAGCGCGAAGGTCAGCAGGAAGGTCGTAAGCGGGCAGGGAATCAAACCGGTCGCAACGGCCAGCGATTTCCCATCACTGGCGTGGGTATGCGGGCGCGGCCAGAGGGTCCGAACCAAAAGGTATGCACCGATTAAGCTAATAAGCGCCGCGCTCAATGCCTCGAATGCCGGCGCACGGCCGCCCGCGGCGAGTGATCGGCTAATGACGGCGACACCGGCCAAGACAAATATGACGGCGATCCCGACGTGCGTTGCGGCAAGGAGAGTTCCCGTCGCAACTCCTTCAATGAGTCGACTGGCGCGACCGACGTGATAGGAAACCAGCACGCTCTTGCCGTGCCCGGGCATCAGCGCGTGAACAATGCCAAATAAAAAGGCTGCGCTCATTAGCGCCGCGAGGCCAGAGACATCGTCCGCCGACCGGATGCTGTCAGACATGCCGCCATAAAGCCAACGCTGAATCTTGATGAACCATTGCATTATCGTTCTTACCAATATCCAACTCAGGGGTTGGGGATCGCGTACAGCATATTAGAGTCTGTCAGCCATATTCACGCATCTGCGGAGCGCCGACGGTCACCAGCGTTCAATTGACGGCATGATCGAGGCTGGCAACAATGCCGAGATCGACCCGACTAGGCACTCAATATCCCCGAAATTCCCTGCGCGACAAACAATCCTCCGACACCCATGACGATAATGGCGGATACGTAGGGTGCGGCTGATAGAACGCCTAAAAACCTTCCGCCTGATTCCGCAAGGCGGTCGACGCCCCATGCCGCGATAACGCCAATCGCAACGAGCGTCATGGCAAGGCCGAGGCTGAATGCGGCGACCATCGCGATGCCGAGAGTGAACTCTTTAAGTTGAAGGCAAACCAGAAGAACGGCGAAGGCCGCCGGGCATGGCAGAAGACCCGCGGTAAAGCCAAACCAAAGGATTTCCGATGTCGTTACCTGACGCCCTGCGTAGCGGGCTGCGATGTCCGAGCCGTTAGCGCGGGCATGCGCATCGGCATAATATCCATGAACATCGGCGTGATCACGAGGCTGGTCATGATCATGATTCCCGTGGTGGCTCGAGCCATGATTAGCCGCGCGCACACTCACGAGAATGCGCAAAGCGATAACAAGGATCAAGATACCACTGATCAGCATCAGCCAAGGCTCGGCTTTATCCAGAATGAGTCTATCGCCAAGCCAAAGACCAGCCATTGCCAGTCCCCATATCACAATCGTATGTCCGACGGCGGCCGCCGTTCCGAGAGCAACAGCCTGCCAGGGTGTGCCGCGAACCGCGATGATGAAGGCTGCCATCATCGACTTCGCGTGCCCCGGCTCTAGCGCATGGAGCGCGCCGAGCATAACGGCGACTGGCAGATAAAGCCAAGGTGTGGACGATCCCGATTGGATGAGGTCGGAGATATCTGGCATCGGCGCTGCTACTGCCTCACAAGCACGACGAGGACGTTGAAATGGCGCAAGCCTACCAGTACTTGGTGAAATCATAACCCGGTGCGATGCGATCGAAGACGATCCTGCCGCCCACGTGCCGGTGCGGTTTGCTGGCGCTAAAGTCGTAGCGCTTCATGCAGGGGCCCTTGGCGCAATGCCCAAAGCCTTTCATCCTCGATTCACCCTTACGCCATGGCAGAATATGTGCGGCTGCCACAGAGGTGAACGCGACGCTGATGATCGCGGCCAAAAACAAGGTGATGACGGAATCTTTCATCAGGATGTTCCTCTACCCGTTCATGTTCCCAAGGGCCGAATACTGCCGTGGATCATGCGCAGCGTGATTGTGCCGCGCAGGCGGTCGTTGATGAGCGATGCTTTGACAGGAGGCTGTGCGCCACGTCCGATCCAGTACCGATCGGTGTGCTGATCGGGCGTGTCGATTTCCTCAGCAATCTCGACCCCAAAAGTCTTGGCCACGAGCGCCTTCGCAGCGTCATGTTGCGTTTGGGAGGTCAGTTTTGCGGTGGCCGAGCAAACGTAGCCCTTCAAGGGCGGCTGCAGGGCCGATTGCATGACGGCAATTGCGCCATAGGTGGTCTCAACGGTCCAACCGCCCACCATGATGGAGTGTTGCGTGGCATGCTTGGCAAGTTCGTTTGACCCAACAGCATTCCAATGCTGATCCGCAGCCCACAGGCGAAGGCTTTCGGGCGCAGCGCCGCGTTCGAAGCACGCCTCTTGCGCCATCGAAACGAACTGCGTCACGGCATCTGGGGCCGGGCGGGCTTCCACGCCCGCGCCATGATGCGCCTTGATCATCATGCCGGCGCGTTGTTCTGCGCCGCCAACCGAATGGCTTGCGTTCGCCGTCAAGACCACACACACGGCCAGAACGCGTATGGGCATTGTCGTCATGGCGGGCTCCGTTCCGATCAGTCGAGCTTGATGCGTGACTGTTCAGGCTTGTGCCCCGGCATGGTCAGCGTGACGACGATTGTCGTGCCCTTACCGGCTTTGAACGAGCCGCTGCCTTTAAGAAAGTTGCCCGGATCGGGAACAAGAATAACGTCTTCCTTTTTGCCGTCGGACAGAACAGCTGCTGTCGCCCTGGCGTCCTTTATGTCCTCGGGCTTGCCGTCCTCATCATTGACGTGAATTTCCAAGACGCCATCCTTTGCAACAATCTCAACATGATGGTGTCCGCTCTCAACGAGCTTGCCTCCATGCCTTCCAGCGTGGCTGTGCTTGTCGGCAGCGTGGACCGGAGTGGCGAGTGCGAGAGCGATGCCCAGTAGAATTACGATTGGCTTGGTCACGGTTGTCTCCTTGGTCTTGGGTTGAACGGTTAGAAGGCTTCGGCGTGGGCTTTTTCGCCTTCCGCCGAGGTGAGCTTTTCAAGCGGCTTGCGGCCAAGCAGCAGGAACAGAACAGGAGTCAGGAACGCGTCGAGCAATGTTGCCGAAATGAGCCCGCCGAAGATCGTCACGGCGACGGGGTTCAAGATTTCCTTGCCCGGCTCGTCGGCGCCGATCAGCAGCGGTACGAGCGCGATGCCCGCCGCGAGCGCCGTCATCAGAACCGGCGTCAGGCGCTCGAGCGTCCCGCGCAGAATCAACTTGCGGCCAAAGGTCTCGCCCTCGAACAGAACGAGGTTGATGTAGTGGCTGATTTTCAGAATGCCGTTGCGGGTGGCGATGCCGGCAAGCGTGATAAATCCGATGGCGCTTGCCACCGAAAACGACTGTCCCGCGAGCCAGAGCGCAACGACGCTTCCAATGAGCGCCAGCGGTACATTGCCCATAATAATCAGCGCAAGCACCGCGGATTGGTAGCGGGAATACAGCACCACGAAAATCAAACCCAAAGACACGAGCGAGAGAGCGGCGATGAGCTGAGATGCTTCCTCTTGGGCCTGAAACTGTCCCTCTAGACTTGTGAAGTATCCTTGCGGGAACTGCGCGGTCGCGATCTCACGCCGGATGTCTTCGACGATGCGTGCAAGGTCCGATCCGTCGGTATTGGCGAGCACGGCAATGCGGCGGCGGCTGTTTTCGCGAAGAATCTGGTTCGGCCCATCCGTCTCAACGACTTCAGCGACCGATTTCAGCGGAATGCGCCCGGCCGGGCTCTCGATCAGCATCTCGGCGAGCGCTGAGGTGCTGCGATCCTGGTCGCTAAGGCGCAGAACCACGTCGAAGCGCTTGGATTGGTCGACAATCTGCGAGACCACGCGCCCGTTGGATAAGGTCTCCAGTGCTTGGGTGATATCGTTGGGATTGAGGCCGTAGCGCTTGGCTTTGTCGTAATCGACGCGCACTTGGAGTTGCGGGATGCGAACCTGCTTTTCCGTCTGAAGATCGGTAATGCCGCGTACGCCCTTGAGGCGGGTTTCAAGATCGGCCGCAAGACTGCGCAGCGTGTCGTAGTCGTCGCCGTAGATCTTGAGAGCGATCTGCGCGCGCACGCCGGAGAGCATGTGATCGAGCCTGTGCGCGATCGGCTGGCCTACGGCGATGCTGGCAGGCAGCACGGACAGCCGATCGCGGATGTCCGCAAGCACAAACTCGCGGCTGCGTTCGGATTTTTCCAGGTCGATATCGAGTTCGCTGTTGTGAACGCCCTCCGCATGCTCATCGAGTTCGGCGCGCCCTGTGCGGCGGCCGACCGTCTTCACCTCCGGCACCTCGGCCACGATCTGCTCGGCCAGACGCCCGATGCGGTCGGATTCGGCCAGACTGATGCCAGGCTGAAGAATAACGCTGACCAGCACCGTGCCCTCGTTGAAGCTCGGCAGAAATGCACGCGGCAGCAAAGTTCCCGCCGCGACAGCTGCCACGACCGCCAGTGCCGGAAGGCCGATGACAAATGCCGGACGATCAAAGCACCATTCGAGGCCGCGCTTCTGACAAGCCTTGAGCGTGCGCACGAGCCACGTCTCATGCTCGGCCAGATGCTTCATGCGCGGCAACAGCCAATAGGCCAGCACCGGCGTAACCGTCATCGATACGACAAGGCTCGCCAGGATCGACACGATGAACGCGATGCCGAGCGGAGTGAACAGGCGTCCTTCAATGCCGGACAAGGCGAAGAGCGGCAGAAAGACAAGAACGATAATTGCAGTGGCGTAGAGAATGCCCGAGCGGACCTCGATTGAGGCATCGGCAACTACCGTCTCGATGTTGCGCCGGTCGCGCCCGCCGGACGCGCGGTGCAGCCCCAATCGGCGATAGATGTTCTCGACATCGACGACTGCGTCATCGACAAGGGCTCCGATGGCGATCGCAAGGCCGCCGAGCGTCATGGTGTTGATGGAAAGGCCCATCGCCTGAAACACGATGACCGTTGTTAGGACCGAGAGCGGGATAGCAACGAGCGAAACGAACGTCGTCTGCCAGTTCAGCAGAAACGCGAACAAAACGATCGCCACGACGATCAGCGCTTCGACCAATACCCGCTGGACGTTGGCGATCGATGTTTCGATGAACGTCGCCTGACGGAACTGGATATCGGTGACGCGCACCCCGTCAGGCATCACGCGCTGAAGTTCCGGCAACATGCGCTCGATGTGCTTGGTGATCGCCACCGTGTCGGCATTGGGCTGCTTTTGCACGGCGAGGATGACGGCAGGCTTCGCGTTGAACCCGGCCTCGCCGCGCTTGGTGCGCGCGGCGTAGGACACGTCAGCCACCTGACTTAACGAGATCGACTGACCATCGCGGTAAGCGACGACGAGGTTATCGAGGTCCTCGATCTTTGTGGTGCGCGCGATATTGCGGATCAGATACTCGCGCGCCTTTAGATCGACAAAGCCGCCGCCCGTGTTGGACCCGAACTGCTGAATGGCCCGCTCAATGGCGTCGAATCCGATATCGAGGCCAGCCATCCGGCGCGGATCTGGAATCACCCGGTATTGCCGCACCTCGCCGCCAATCGGAATGATTTGCGAGACGCCGGCGACGGTCAGAAGTTGTGGTCTCACGGTGAAGTCGGCGATTTCTCGCAATGTCATGGGATCGGCTGTTTCGCTCGACATCGCGATCAGCATGATCTCGCCCATGATCGAGGAGATCGGTCCCATCTGCGGGGAGACGTTTCGTGGCAATTGCTCACGCACTAATTGCAGGCGTTCAGCCACTTGCTGGCGGGCGCGGTAGATTTCTGTCGACCAGTCGAACTCGATGTAGACGATTGAAAGCCCAACGCCCGAAACGGAGCGGACGCGGGTGACGCCCGGCATTCCGTTCATGGCGGTTTCGACCGGGAACGTGACGAGCAACTCGACCTCTTCCGGCGCCAACCCTTCTGCCTCTGTGATCAGAGTGACGGTTGGCCGGTTGAGATCTGGAAACACGTCGACCGGGAGTGCGCGCAGCGTCATCAGTCCGTAAATCATGATGGCGATGCCGCCAATCAGAACGAACAGGCGGTTGGCAAGGCTGGCGCGGACGATGGCATTGAACATCTGCGCGCCTGCCTATCTGATCTGGTTGATGAGTTCGGCCGCGCCGATCACAACGCGGTTGCCGGGTGCGACGCCTGCGACGACGAGCGTTCGCCCACCATCGAGCGGCATTGTCCGCACTTCGACCGGACGGAATCGCTCCGGACTTTGCTTCACCCAGACCTGAGGCAGACCGTTTGTGCCACGCACAACAGCCGACTCAAGAACCGCGATCCCTTTGGCGGATTGCGGGGTTTGCACGAGGACTTTGAGCGGCGCGCCAATTGGCAAATCCTGGTGGGCGTCAACAAGACGGAACAGGGATGGCCTGGCCTGCTGACGCAACGCTGGCGAGCGGCCGACATAGGTCAACTTAAATATATGTCCCTCCGAATCGCGCGCCTCGGCGGAATCAATTTCGCCCTCTCCGTGCGTATCGCTGCCGATGGCCTCGACCCAGAGCTTCTCAGGATCGACGATCTCAAATAGCGTGTCGCGGGCATTGACCACTTGCCCTGCGCGCACATTGGCGACTGAAATGACGCCGCTGACCGGCGCTTTGAGCGCGACCTTTTCCGTATCCTTTGGGGCGAGGACGCGCTTTTGTTCGCGCAGTGCGGCAAGCTCGGCTTTGGTGTCATCGATCTGGCTTCTTGCGACGACGCTGGCGATTTGACTTAACCGGTTCAACTTCTGCTCGGCTATGATCAGCTTTCCCTCAACTTCGGCGCGGAGCTGCTGCATCGTGCCGAGGTCGGCAACTGGAATTGAGGGAGCCAGCAGCGCCAGCACCTCGCCGGCTTCGACCTTTTGTCCGGCGTAGGAAATACCGCGCTCGCTCACCTCGATCTGGCCATCCATCGGCGCCTGGACTTGCCCGAATGATGAGGGGTCGGGCACCACCGTGCCGATCAGCTCGCGAACGCGCGATGTCGTTGTCTCAGTGGCAGGCTCAGTCCGCACTTGCAGCAGACGTTGCGTCGGCTTTGGCACGTAGACGCTGCCATCGGGCAGTTTTCGCGGCGTTTTTCCCGAAGCTGCAGTGGGCGCCGCCTTATGCCCGCCGTCTCCATGATCGTGTCCGGGCCCTGCCATACCAGGCGCCGTGATCGCGGCGCTGAGGATCAGCGCAAGCAAGATCATCTCGGCCGCTGCGCGGAATGGCCGGGCTCGAGGGCGAGGCAATTCGGATTGCTCCACCGATGGGGCATCGTCTTCCATTGGATGACGTCGTCTGCGAATCGCCAATGCCAAAAAGAAACCGAGCGCCAGACCGCCAACAATCAGACCCCACACGTCGCGGCGCGCTAAAATGTCAACCAGCGCGACTGGCTGAATCGGCGTGTTCGCTTCAGGTGACGCGACCGCCCAAGTGCCGTTGAGGAGATCGGCGTCTTTCCCGGCCGTCACCGTGAAGATGAGGGCATACGTTCCTGGCGTATCGACCCACTCCGCTTCCAGCTCGTACGTACCAGGAGCACTCTGCTTTGTTTCGATTGTTTGGATGCCATCGCCGGAAACCTCGATCAGTGCCCGATCGATTGGTTCGTTCGTGGCTGTGCGATCGAGGTAGAGGACAAGCTTGTGCCCCTCCGACGTTGCGACCAGCTCCATGTCAGAACCGACGCTCTCGAGACGGGGAGTTGAGGTCGACGCGGTCGCCGGGCCGGCATCGTGGTCGTGACCGCCGTCATGGCCGGGACCTGCCAAAGCCGCGCCGGCGAGCAGCAGCGCCATTAAGTATGCAGTGAGGATGCGAACCATGTGTCGAGCCAATCCGCTTGAGAAAATCTCTGGCTCGGACGAATGGATTGTCGCGCTTATCGGATCACCGTCGATGGCGCACGCCGACGGGCGTGCAGATCGACAATTGATGGCGCGAAAAATCCTGCCGAAGACCAGCAATACGGAGCGCAAACCCGGTCAGGGCGCTCCCATGGTCTCTCAGGCGGCAGAACGGGGCGGACGCAACAACGGATAAAGCATCGATCCGGTGCGTACAGCCGACGATAGTACCGGCTGGTCGAGCAGACCTACGGAAAGTAATTTCGGTGCAGCGTCAGCGGGCGCAACAGCCGCAAACGAGCCGCAGCACTGGACATGAAAATGAATTTCTTCGCCGTCAGCATGGTTACTTGAATCGCAATCAGATGCACCACACGTGCTCGCGGCATCGCCTGAAATCAAAGCGGTTGCATCTTCCGCGTGGTCATCGTGGTCGTGCGCATGACCATGCTGTTGCTGACTGGCGAGCATCGCGACTTCCATGCCGAATCCATCGTATGCGTCATGCGCATGAACAACGACGGTCTGCGCAAGGCCGTGGCCCAAGAGGGCTACGGACGCAAAAACTGCGACCATGAATCGTGCGAGTCGGCTCATAGATATCCATTAACTCGTATCGCTGCGCTGCGCAACGGCGGAACCTGACGATGGTCCGGGTCAACATGTTGCCACCATTGCATCGAAGTAATCCGGCCACATAATTGATGCAACCGAACCGGCAGCTTTCCTAACTAAATTGGCAGATTTCCATCGCGCTCGACTCATTCTTGGCTACTCAGCGGCCAACTCTAGCTCTGGAGCATCGATCTGCCCAAGCGTGACTCTTCGCGGATTTTGGTTGCGTACGCCACAGCGCGATGGGCAGACCAGCTAAACTTTTACCATAGCAGTTCCATACGCCGCACGCTTAGCGGCGGCCGGAACCCTTCACATCATCGAACAGCGCACCCGCCGGCACCTTCAGCGCCTTGGCGATCTTGTCGAGAATAACCACCGTCGGATTTCGCACGCCGCGCTCGATGCCGCTGATGTAGGTCCGGTGCAGGCCGCAGTGGTCGGCAAAGGTCTCCTGCGAGAAGCCTTGATCCTCCCGCAGCTTCTTCAAGTTCAGCCCTAACCGGCGGCGCACGTCCATCGGCTAAGGGTTTGGACACCTTAGCCGATTGATCTACAGACGATGAGTATCATTTTGCTGGACTTCATAGCCAATCGAAGCGATTTGGCAGTCCCGCAAGTGATACTTATGAGTCTCAGTCATGGTTCCAACATCCCCAATCGCCCCCGCCACCGTCCGCTACATCAAGCTCGGGGCCGGTGGCGTCTTCGCCCCGGCCTGTCTTGAGCGCGATGAAATTCATCTGAGCTACAAGGAATTGCCACACGAGCTGTGTGTTGCAGGCGACTGGGATCGCGTCGTGGATTGGTTTGTGCAGAGGGGCCGCAAACTGGGCAAGGCACGGGACGCAACGCGTGAAATCCGCGACTTCTACACGCTGGGCTCAGACTGCCTTTGGATCACCTTCTCGGACGGCTATCTGTGGTGGGCCTTCGCCGAGGATGAGGTCACCTGGCGAGGCACAGACGATCCGATGCTCGGTCCAAGATCACGGTCCACGATCGGTGCGTGGCGGAATACGTCAATCGGCGGCCGCCCGCTTCGTACGCAAAGCCTAACCAGCAAACTGACACAGGTTGGCAACTATCGGCAGACCATCTGTCAGGTCGGCCATGACGCCTATCTACTTCGGAAGATCAACGACACGTCTGAACCAATTGTCGCCGAAGCCGAGGCGGCGCGGAAGATGCTGATTGACGTCGCGACCCGCATGATTGGGGAACTGCACTGGGCCGATTTCGAAGTGCTCGCAGACTTGATCCTCGCAAGGGGTGGCTGGCAGCGCGTCTCGGTTCTTGGCGAGACGATGGCTGATATCGACATGCTCATTGAGCAGCCAACCTTGGGCGAACGCGCCACGGTTCAGGTGAAGTCTCGCGCCAATCAAAGCGTTCTCGACGAACACATTCGCCACTTCCAGCGATCGGGCGAGACGCGAACGTTCTTCATCTGTCATTCGCCAGACGGCAAATTGTCAATGAACGCAACAGCAGGCGTGCATGTATGGGCGGGATCAGAGCTCGCAGCTGTCGCCGTCAAATCAGGGCTATTCGAGTGGCTGATGGATCGCGTGGGGTAACGTGCAGCCTTGAGCGCGAACCGCAATACGATCAGCACTGTGCTCGATTTGTGCGATCAGATTTCGTCTCAGACTGGCGTTATCAGCGTCATCGCAAGCGATCGCAGTTGAAGCGTTATCGAGCCGTGGCGCCAAACACGCGCTAATAATCATCATCAAGCTGGCCCGGCGGATCATCCTTCGGCGAATACCGCGCTTCCCACTCCTCTCGGGTCAAAGCCTCTGGAATGACGATGTAGCAGATCGGCTGATCTGGAGCCTGCTGGGTACCGTGGCGCGCGAAGCATTTCATGTAAAGCGTCGTCGCAGCAGCGTGCCCGCTCGCTGTGAGTTGCTTGAGCGTCATGATGATGACCTCAAGCGTCGTGTAGCGAACGCGGACGCCCTTCGGCTGCCCTGACAGCCGCTGCATCTCGCCAAGCACCCGGGCTGCGATGGACCGTTGTCCGGCCGTCTTCGGCGGTCGTCCACCCGGATTGCCCGACTGACCCTTCTTGAACTGCGATGCTTTGGGCGGCTGGCGATAGCCGACCGCTTCGTCATCATTTCTGTTTTTTTCGTCCACTGAAGCACTCCAAAAATCGTTCAAAGCTGACAACCGAAAGCACGTACCACCAGATCGACGACATCGACGTTTTCTGTCCGGAACCGTAATCCGGGTCGTCGAAGATCTTTCGCTGGAGGTCTTCGGGCAGCTCCTTCGGCACAACAAAAATGCCGCCCACCGCTTTCTTAGGCGGCTCTTTGATGAGCTTGTGCCTCTCGGCTTCGTCGAGCACCCGTTTCATCGAGGTGACGCATTTGCCGACCAGTGACTTGCGCACATTCTGGCGCAGCATCGCTTCATACGGATCGACGGACGTGATGCCGCCGTCGCGCTTGATGCGAACGGGGCCTTCCAACGCCGCGCGAATGTCGATCTGATGGTCCGCTTTGGCCTTCGGCTTTTTCTTCGACGCGCGTCGACCATCGACGTCCTTCGCTGCGCCGTCATTGATCGGTCTGGATCCCTTTTTTTCGTTGCTCATTCGGCGGCCTCCGCTGCTGCGGGCTGGGCGTCCTGAGCCTCGCCATGGTCGACGTCCCCTGCGTCACCGCGCTCGGCGGCGACGGCCGCAAACGGTTGGCCCGTTGTGACGAGAATGGCGTCAAGCTTGGCGATGCTAGCCAAGCGGCGAAGAATGACATCGCAGTAGAGCGGGTCGAGTTCGATGCCGTAGCCGTGTCGGCCGGTCTTGTGCGCCGCTACCAGCGTCGTGCCAGAACCCGCGAAGGCATCCAGCACAATGCCCTTGCGCTTCGAGCAATCGAGGATCGCGTCGATAACGAGCGCGACCGGTTTGACGGTCGGATGTGCTGCAAGGTCGTCATCGCGGGTCGCGCTGAACGCGTTGGCGCCGGCGTACCGCCAGACGTTCGTGCGGTAGCGGCCGTGCTTGCCGAGCTCGACGTTATTGATGTGCGGCGCGGTTCCCGCCTTAAACACGAAGAAAAGCTCGTGCTGGGACCGGTACAGCGAGCCCATGCCGCCGTTGGTCTTCGACCAGACGCAGAGGTTCTTGAACGCAGCATAGGTGCCGTCCGCGGCCGTCATGACCTCGGCGATGTGGCGCCAGTCCATCGCGACGAAATGAATCGAGCCGTCGACTGAGGCTCCGACCAGGTTCGCAAAGACGAGTTTCAAAAAGCCGGCGAACTCGGCCTCGGTCATTTCGCCGGAGGCCATCGCGAACTCGCGATGCTTGACCTTGCCGAGGCCGCTGACGTGGCCATCGATGCGCACGTTGTAAGGCGGGTCGGTAAAGACCATCTGCGCGGCCTCGCCATTGAGCAGCTGCGCATAGGTCTCCGGCTTGGTCGAGTCACCGCAGATCAAACGATGCGGACCGATCTGCCAGATGTCGCCCAACCGCGTGACGGCCGGGCCGGTGACGTCAGGAACCGCATCAGCCGGATCGGCTTTCTCCGGCTTCTCGTCGATGCCGGCGATCAACACGTCGATCTCGGGCATCTCAAAGCCGGTGGCCGAGATGTCGAAGTCGAGTTCGAACTCCATCAAGTTCTGCAACTCGATGGCGAGGATCTCGCGATCCCAGCCGGCCTTCTCGGCAAGCTTGTTGTCGGCAAGAACGTAAGCGCGCTTCTGCGCGTCCGAGAGATGCTCGAGCCGGATTGTCGGCACAGTTGCAAGGCCGAGCAGTTTCGCCGCTTCGACGCGACCGTGGCCGGCGACGATGCCGTTGTCCTTATCAATCAGGACCGGATTGTTGAATCCGAACGCCTTGATGCTCGACGCGATCTCGGCGATCTGCTTTGGGCTGTGGGTGCGCGCGTTGCGGGAGTAGGGCACTAGCTCGCTAGTCGTTTTCGGAATGATCTGAAGGTCAGCCATGACAGGCTCCGTATGATAGGGAGCCCGCACAAAAAAATTGGCGCGACTCCTCGATGAACCTTCGAAGCCTGCGCACATGCGCCAACTTCGAACCCATCGGGCGTCACGCCCTCACTTTGGAGCTACTTCGCCGACTGACGCACATGCGGCCGGGCCTTCGACAACGTCCACATGGACGCTCTCCGGTCCCACCTTCGCCTCGCTCCAGGCAAAAAGAACATAGGCGGAACCGGCCTCGAAGGCAAGGCCAGAACCCGTAAAAAGGCTGGTTTATTAATGAGTTGCCTTTTGCTTCCAAGGACCATGGGGGAGCGATCACTGCAGGAAACGTCAGGCGCGTGGGTCCCTGTTATTCTCGTAGCGACCTCTGATTTGACCGCAAAGCACCCTGATACGCCCGCAAAATTCCCTGTTATTTCCGCTGGCAATTCGCGCTGTAAGTCGCTGATATTACGCATACAATTGGCTTTTTTGGGCCAATTTCAAGCCCAGAAACCGCAAAAATACCCTGTTATCGAGACTCGTTCGCGCAAGACTGCCAGCACAGCCAGCTAACTCGTTGAAATCGATGCGTTTTTTAGTTTTCCGTGTGCGCCAGAATTTCTCGGACATGTCCGCGGCTTAGCGCGCCCAACATCGCATCATAGCCGATGAGAGACGACGGTCGCGGCCGTTTCGCGAGGCTTCTGGGCATACGTCTCAAATGGCGGCTGCGGGGGCGGGCGGATCCGGAACTCTTCGCGAACTTTCGGGACCGATCGCGTCAGTTCATGCCCAGAAAGGCGCGTTGACTGCCCCAATCGAGCGGCAGACTTTGTGACGTGCGCACAAGCCGCTTCACACTGAGTTCAGGCGGCTGACGTCCTGCGAGGATGTCGTTGACAATATCGGGCGCAAGATAGGACACGCGAATGAGCGCCGTCATTCGTCCTTTGCTCTTCGTCGTTCTCGCCGTGATCTCGTTCAGCGTCTCACTCGTGTCCGCCAAGACTTTCTGCCGAGTGGCAAACGCTTCCTTCAGGAAGTCAACCAAGCTTGCATCACTCGTGTCCTGGTAAGACGTGCCGATGACAAGGCGCTTGCCTTGGCCAGCCCGGCGCAACGCGGCAGCAATCGACAAAATGATTGTGGGCTCCGCCTCGTCACCAAGTTTGACGATCAAGCCAAGTGCATGAGCGAGCTGCTTTACTCCAATCGTGATCTCGATCTGATCAACTGCAAGCGCCACACGGGCGACGACGCTGCGGGTCAAAGCGCGTAGCTCTTCTGGTGGCATGGTAAGCCACTGCTTGCCGAGCGAGTTGGCACGCGCCAGTGCAGCATCAAGCTCACGCGCTTCAAGGTCTAGCGATGCGAACGTGGCCGCAATTTCCTCGCGCGATGCCATCAGCCTCCGTAAGCGATCGAGGACGAGACCATCAACCTCACTTGCCGGCACGCGCATCTTGTTCGATCCAGACTTTGTGCGGTCGAGAATCGATGAGGAGATATAATAGCGGTACCTGCGTCCGCGCTTGTTGGCGTGGGTCGGCGTGACCCTCACCCCATCCGGTACTCATTCATAAGTAGAGTCCGTTCTGGTTATGGTCCTCCTTGGACCGGCTTGCAAACTCGTTCGGCGTGAGCCCGTTGAGGCTCGTGTGTGGGCGAAGGCGATTGTAGTCGTCGCGCCATTCGGCGATCAGCTCTCGGGCGTGAGCCAGCGAGCGGAACACCGTCTCGTTGAGGCACTCGTCCCTGAGCCGGCCATTGAACGACTCGACGAACGCGTTCTGGATCGGCTTGCCTGGCTGGATGTAATGCCAGGCGACGCCCGTCTCCTGTTGCCAGCGCAGCACGGCAAGCGACGTCAGCTCCGTGCCGTTGTCGCTAACGATCGTCTTCGGCATTCCGCGTATGGCGATGATCGCATCTAGCTCGCGGGTGACGCGAACGCCCGATAGCGACGTATCCGCGATCAAAGCCAGACATTCCCGCGTGAAGTCGTCGACGATGGCCAGCACGCGGAAGCGGCGGCCATCTGCCAACGCGTCCGACACGAAGTCGAGGCTCCAGCGTTCGTTGATGGCCGCTGGCATCGCGATCGGCGCCCTGACCCCATACGCGCGCTTGCGACCGCCGCGTTTGCGAACCACCAGCTTTTCCTCGCGGTAGATGCGGTAGAGCTTCTTGTGATTCACGCTGAACCCCTCGCGCCTCAGCAACAGATGTAACCGGCGATAGCCGAACCGGCGGCGATGAGCCGCCAAGGCCAACAAGCGCGTGCGAAGCACTCCGTCGTCTCCTCTCCGCGTTCGATGGCGGTAGACCTTCGGCGCAAGCCCGATCAGCCGGCACGCACGGCGCTGCGAATACTCCTTCGTTTCGATCGCCCAGCTCACGGCCGTTCTCCTTGCTCTGGGCGTTAGAAGTTTTTTGTCAGCATCTCTTTCAAGGTCGCGTTGTCCATGACCTCTTCCGCCAGACGCTTCTTCAGACGGCGGTTCTCGTCCTCCAGCGCTTTCAAACGCTTGGCCTCAGATACCTGAAGCCCGCCGTACTTCGACTTCCAATTGTAGAAGGTCGCGTCGCTAATCCCGTGCTTGCGGCAGACTTCAGCCGTCGGCCGGCCAGCCTCCTGCTCCCGCAATATCGCGATGATCTGTTCGTCCGAAAACCGGCGCTTACGCATGACGTCCGTCTCCTCGTAGGGTTTGACGGACTCTACTTCAAATCGGGTACCCGCTAGGGGTGAGGGTCAGTTTGAGCGCGTCGTTGAAGCCTGCATCGACGCAGGTCTGGTAGGCGGAACTGGTTTCGCAGTCGATGCGAGCCTGATCGCGGCGGACGCCAACAAGTGCCGCTCGATGCCGGGCGAAGAATGGAGCCGTGACATCGATCCAGCGACCGTCGAGCGCGCCGTTCAGGACTACCTCGCCAATCTCGACAACCCAGCCTGGGGCGCCGCCAGCGACGTCGTGCCGAAGTTCGTTGCGCCTGCAGATCCGGCCGCGCAGTGGACCGGCGCACTCAGGAACGCCGCGTTCTTCGCCTACGCCGACAACTATCTCATCGATGTGAAGTTTGGGATCATTATGGATGTCGAGGCGTCGCGGGCAATTCGGCAAGCAGAAGTCGGTGCTTCGCAGACGATGATCGAGCGCATCGAGGCGACGTTCGGCATCAAGCCGGAATGGCTTGCCGCCGACACCGCCTATGGCTCGGCACCCAACCTGCACTTCCTGGTCGACGAGAAGCACATTGCGCCGCACATCCCGGTGATCGACAAATCCGGGCGCGACGACGGCACGTTCAGCCGCCACGACTTCACTTTCGACGCGGCACGCGATCGTTATGTGTGCCTCAACGGCAAGATCCTGCCACGCTCAAGCGGTTCACGCGGACCACGTGGTGACGACACCATCTCCTACTTTGCCCGCGTTGCCGACTGCCGCGATTGCCCGTTCAAGCCGCAGTGCTGCCCAAAGTCGCCTAGTCGGAAGATCACACGCCACGTGCATGAGGCAGCGCGCGATGTCGCCCGTGCCATCGCTAAGACCGCCGCCTATGAGCAGACGCGGCGCGATCGCAAGAAGGTCGAAATGTTGTTCGCGCACTTGAAGCGGATACTTCGGATGGGACGGCTGAGGCTTCGCGGACCGGCCGGCGCGCAGTTCGAGTTCACACTTGCCGCCATCGCCCAAAACCTGCGCCGTCTCGCCAAGCTGGCGGTTCACCCGCCGGACACTGCTGCCCCGCGTGTTGCGTAGCGTCTCGTTGCGTAAGTCGCGTCAAGCGTCGGTGCCGATGCGACGCCACCGCCAAAAGCGGGCAGGCGCTAGCAGCGAACGAGCCAAGATTTTTCAGAAAATCAGCCCCCGCTGACGCCGTCGATCCAGCAGACTTCTGCAACAACATCGGTCAAAATCGACATCCCACGGTTGCGGATAATTTGTCCGCTCGTCAGCAGATAACGGGCATAGATTTTCTTAACTGAGGCTCGGAATTCTTGCATTTGCAGCCAAAACTGGCCTCGACTTCTTCCGCAAAGGACGCATTTGTGGTGTGACAGGCGCCGGTCAGCCGTGTCGCCGAAATTTAAGGGCTCGCCTCGCGGAACGCGGGGCTTTGGGTGGTGGGAGCGCCGAGGTGGCGCAACCCTAAAACCCCTGGAGCCCACCATGACCACCATTGACTCGCGCACATCAACGCACGCCAAGAAATCCACACCGCCCGCGCCCGCCAAATCCGCCAAGTTCAAGTCGAGCGCCAAGTCTCGGCCGGTGTCAGCCGAAAATCGCACTGCTTCACGCGACGAACAGCATACCGAGCGCGTGACGAAGCATGATCGCGTCCTGGAGCTCTTGAGCCAGCGCAACGGCGCCAGCATTCCGGAAATGATGGAAGCAACCGGCTGGCAGCAACACAGCGTGCGTGGGTTCCTGGCCGGCACCGTCAAGAAGAAGCTCGGCTTCCCGCTCAGCTCGTCGAAGGCCGAGGGCGAGCTGCGGCGCTACCGCATCGACACCAAGCGCGGTCGCTGACATGACGCGAGCCTTGATCGATATCGCGGCCGAGTTGCTGCGGCTCGAAGCCTTGACCAACTTCGAGCTACGGGGGGAGTGGCGGCGGCTGCATCACCTGCAGCCGCCGAAGAGTCTGTCCCGCGATCTCCTGCTCCGCGGCATCACCTACAAGATCCAGGAGAGGGCGTTCAGCGGCCTCTCCAAGTCGATTCTGCGAAAGCTGACCGGCACGAAGCCGGAAGCATTATCGCCCGACAACCGTAGAGCTGCGCCACGCACCGTGATCAAACCGGGGACGCGGCTCGTTCGCGAATGGAATGGAGACACGCACACTGTCGTTGTCCACGCAGACGACGTCGAGTGGCGCGGCACGCGCTACCGGTCGCTCTCGGTCGTCGCACGGGAAATCACTGGCGCTCACTGGTCCGGCCCGCGGTTCTTCGGCCTGACTTCGAAGAAGGGGAAGAACGATGGCTGAGGTCGATCTCGATTCCATCCGACGAGCGTTTGCTGATCTGACCGGCCTGTTCGAGGATGCGGCGCACATCGCGTCGGAGGCGCAAGGCGCCGAGACCATCGAAGGTGGGCGCTGTCAATTCCGGCGCATCTCGAAAGCGATGGACCGCATCCGGAGGCGTCTCATCAACCTGGAAGGGCGCCTCAGATGAGACGATTGAACTGCGCCATCTACACGCGCAAGTCTTCTGACGAAGGGCTCGAGAAGGAGTTCAACTCACTCGACGCGCAGCGGGAGGCTTGCGCTGCCTACATCCTTAGCCAGAAACATGCCGGCTGGGTGGCACTTCCGGATCTCTACGACGATGGTGGGCTGTCGGGCGGAACCATGGAGCGTCCTGCGCTTCGACGGCTGCTCGGCGACATCACGTCCGGCAAGGTTCAGATCGTGGTCGTCTACAAGGTTGACCGGTTGACGCGGTCGCTCGCTGATTTTGCGAAGATCGTCGACGTTCTGGATTCTCATGGCGCCTCGTTCGTCTCGGTGACGCAGTCGTTCAACACGACAACGTCCATGGGCCGCCTCACGCTCAACATGCTACTCTCGTTCGCCCAGTTCGAGCGCGAGATCGCGAGCGAGCGCATTCGCGACAAGATCGCCGCCTCGAAGGCCAAGGGCATGTGGATGGGCGGCAACGTTCCGCTCGGATACGACGTCAAAGAGCGCAAGCTGATCGTCAATGACTCCGAAGCCGAGACGGTGCGTATGATCTTCCGGCGCTACTCGGAACTCGGCTCGGTCCGGATTCTCGCGGAGGAACTTGCCAGTCTTGGTATTGTAAGTAAGCGTCGGCAAGGCGCTGGCGGCGTCCTGGCGGGCGGTAACCGTTTTTCTCGCGGGGCGCTCTACACTTTGCTGCAAAATCCGATCTACCGCGGCGAGATTGGACATCAGGGGAAGGTCTACCCCGGTCAACACGAAGCGATCGTTGAAGCCGAGCACTGGAAACTTGTCCAACAGAAGCTGGCCGGCAATCGACAGGCCCGAGCGATTGGCGCGACCGCGGACGAGCCGAGCTTGCTTGCCGGATTGATCGTGGACGGCGACGGCCAACGCATGACGCCGACCCATGCGGTCAAGAAGGGCCGGCGTTACCGGTACTATGTGTCGACGGCTTTGATAACGGGCGCTCGCTCTCATCATGAGAAGGGTTTGCGCTTACCGGCAGGCGACGTCGAGTCGCTTGTCCTCGAACGGATAAGGGCGTTTTTTGCATCGGAACAGGATGTCGGAGAGGCGTTGTCGCAATTCAATCTCGATGCCGCCACGCTTCGCTCATCACTCAAGAAGGCCGACGAACTCACGCACGGCTGGGCGGGATTGCCGTCGATCAAGATCCGCGAGCTCGTACGGTCCATCGTCGAGCGCGTGTGCGTACGTATTGATGACGTCGTCGTCAGTCTCAATAGAAAAGGGATTGCAAAGTTCCTCGTGGGTGACGCATCTCGAGAGCTGTCGGGTGAACATCTCGACACAATTGAACTCGATGCCGAAGCCAGACTGCGCCGCGCAGGCAAAGGCATTCGACTGATTGTCGGAGGCGGCCGTGCTGCCAAGCCTGATGGCCAGATGATTGCTCTGCTCCGAAATGCGCATGCGACCCGCGATGCCTTGATGTCGGGACGCGATGCAACCATCGACGCGCTCGCGCAGCGGCTTGGCGTCAAGCGCGACTATCTTTCGGCGCACATGCGCCTCTCGTATCTGGCACCGGCCATCGTTAGAGACCTCTTTGAAGGGAGCCAGCCTGAGGACCTCACCCCGGCACGCCTCGTCTCACTCTGCAAAGATCTGCCGCACGACTGGCCGCTGCAGCGGGGCTTCCTCGGATTTGAGACGCGATAGCGCGTCAATACTGCCCGAAAACGATGCGAGTCTGACCGGCCGAAAAAGTCCGACAGAGATAAAACGGCCTAAGCGCTGAGGAATGTCCGCAGAGACGCCGGTGCCAGTTCAGAAGCCAAAAAACCTCTCGCCAAGGCCCGGAAAAGACGCTAGATTTCCGCCTACGAAAATGGCATAATATGCAGCAATAACAATGTGTTATGAGGTGGCTGGGGGACTAGGATTCGAACCTAGACAGGCAGAGTCAGAGTCTGCAGTCCTACCATTAGACGATCCCCCAAAGCCGCGGCCGTCGGCCGGTCTTTGGAGCGGGCGCACCCGCTTCTCGGCGCGTGATATCAGGTGCGCCCCGCATCGGCAAGCAATGCCGCGCGCGACGCCGAAGACGGCCTTGTATCGCGGCCGTTACTGCGCCGTGGCCGCCTTACGCTGCGAAATCAGCTCCGGCCGATACTCGAAATGCATGGTGTCGTAATGCCGCCAGCGTCCGCCCCAGATAAAGCCGTGCTTCTCGAAGATCGCGACGATCTCGCTTGAAATTGCGTTGCGGAAGGCGGGCGTTTCGCGCCCTCCGCGCGCGTCCCATCGCCAATAGTTGGCGCGCGTCACGGCGATATCGACGGCGATGCCGTATCCGTGCGCCGACGGCGTAGCCGTCCCAGCGATCGATCGGCAAACGTAGGCGCCCGCCGATGGCTTGAGCTCGATGAGGAGCGGCGGCGGCAATTGCGCAAGTTCGGCGGTCACCGCCTTGAACTTCTCGGCGACGCCGTTGCGCGACGTCACCTTGATGGTCTGCGTCGACCGTCCAGGCAGCCACGCGATCTCGACAAGATGCCTGTCCGTCTCGCCCTTGCGGCAATCGCCGTAGATTTTTTGGAAGAAGGCCGCATTGCGCGCCCGCCCGGGGTCGGCAACCGGCGGCTTGGCAACCGCGCCGGCGGGATAGGCAAAGCGGAACATATCTTCGATGTCTGGCGTCGCAAGCCAAGCGTCGAGCGGCTTGTCGCCGAGGCCGTCGTCGATCGGAAGGCGCGTTCCGTCGCGAAAGACAAGGTCGTCGCCGTCGCCGCCTGCGACATCGTCAGGATAGGCGGCCGCGAGGCGCGCTGCGATTTCGGGCTTCGTCAGCGATTGCGTCTGCGCGACGGATGGTGCGATTGCGACGACCAGGAGCGCCCCGAAGGCCGTCGCAACTGCGGCCAACGCTCGTGTGCGGCGGCCCGGATTCCGTCGTAATTGCCGGCCGTTTACGGAAAAGCGCATAACCTTATTGTCCGCGTACAGAGCGCCGCCGCTTTACGCCCGCGCCCGACCTGTTAAACTCAGGCGCAAGATAGGTCCAGATCAACGGCTTGATGAGGACGGCTGCGCAGCGTTATGCGCAGGTGGTCGTGCCAAGCCCTGGAGACTTTGGCTTGAAGCCCGACCCCAAAGGCCCAAACGCGCCTCACGGCGCACCTGGGCAACCGAATTCGGATCTTGGACGCCCGCCCGCGCAAGGCTCTGGCGCTCGATCCGGGCATCAGGGGGCATTCTCCGGACAGGACGCGGCGACGGGGCCGATCTACGGCGCGCTCGACCTCGGCACTAACAATTGCCGTCTTCTCCTCGCGCGTCCATCGCGACGCGGCTTTCGCGTGATTGACGCGTTTTCACGCATCATCCGGCTCGGCGAAGGCGTGAGCCAGAGCGGGCGGCTGTCCGACCACGCGATGCAGCGCACCTTCGATGCGCTGAAAGTCTGCGCCGGCAAGATCGAGCGCCACCATGTCGCGCGGCTGCGCATGGTCGCGACGCAGGCCTGCCGGGTCGCCGCCAACGGTCCCGACTTTATCGAGCAGGTCAAGGAGCGTTTCGCGCTCGATATCGAAGTTCTGACGCCGGAGACGGAGGCGCGGCTTGCCGTCGCCGGCTGTTCCTCCCTGATCGATCCGGCCGCCGACTACGTGCTCGTCTTCGATATCGGCGGCGGATCGTCCGAAATCATCTGGCTCGATCTGACCCGACTTGGCGCGCGTCGCATGGGGCACGGACGCGTCGACGTCAACGAAGCGGTGGTTGCCTGGACGTCGTTGCCGGTCGGCGTTGTGACGCTGGCCGAACGGTTTGACGGGCGCACGGTCACCCCCGAAAGCTTCGCCGCAATGTCGGACGTCGTCGCCGAGATGCTGGCGCCGTTCGAAGCCGAGCATCGCTTCGGCGACAGGCTCTCCGGCCGCAAGGCGCATCTGCTCGGCACCTCGGGAACGGTGACGACGATTGCCGGCATCATGCTCGATCTGCCGCGCTACGACCGCAACAGGGTCGACGGCATCTGGATGCAAACGCGCGACGTTTGCGCCATCTCAGAAAAACTGCTCGGCAAGTCCTATGAAGAACGCATCGCCGAACCCTGCATCGGGCGCGAACGCGCCGATCTCGTTCTCGCGGGGTGCGCCATTCTCGACGCCATTCTCAAGCTCTGGCCGGCGGAACGGCTTCGTGTGGCGGACCGCGGCCTGCGTGAAGGAATCTTGACCACTTTGATGATTGAAGACGGGGTTTGGCGATCAGGGCGCCGCCGTCGCGGCGGCGCCCGGCGCGACGAACGAGGGCGCGGCCCATGACCAATCACAAAGGCGGATCGGGTGGAAAGTCTGGCAAAAGCAGCCTAAGCGGCGGCCAGAGGCAACTGCGGGTCAACGTCAAGACGGCGCGAAAGCGGTCGTCGTCATCGGCGCGCTGGTTGGATCGCCAGTTGAACGACCCTTACGTCGCGGCGTCCAAGCGTGACGGATATCGCTCGCGCGCCGCCTACAAACTGAAAGAGATCGACGCGCGCTATCACATCTTGAAACCGGGGCAACGCGTCGTCGATCTCGGTGCGGCGCCGGGCGGGTGGTCGCAGGTCGCGGCCAACGTCGTCAAGTCGCTTGAAGGCAAGGGGCAGGTCGTCGCCATCGACTATCTGGGCGTTGAGCCGATTGCGGGCGTTGAGATCCTAGAACTCGATTTCACCGACGAGGCGGCGGATGACATGTTGAAGTCCCGCCTGCGCGATCGCGGCGCCGATGTCGTGCTCTCCGATATGGCGGCGCCGACGACCGGGCACACGAAGACCGATCACATCCGCATCATGGGACTTGCCGAGATGGCGGCGGCCTTCGCCGCCGACGTGCTTTCGCCGGGCGGGACGTTTCTGTGCAAAGTGCTGCAGGGCGGCGCTGAACGGACGTTGCTCGATGGCCTCAAGCGCGACTTCGCTGTGGTCCGCCACGTCAAGCCGCCGGCAAGCCGATCCGATTCCGCTGAACTCTACGTGTTGGCGACGGGCTTTCGCGGCAAACGATCGGCGGCGGTCGAGCGTCTCAGCGACTGAAGGCGATTGCTGCGCCGCTGCCGTCGTTCGGCGCGTCGCCCGCGCTGTTCGCAGGCGCGGCGGACTGGCCGGACAGTTCCAGCGCGCGAGCGCAGGTCACAATGCGTCCGTCTCGCGCCATGAGGGACTCGAATTCGCCGGAGATCCGCAGCAGATCGTCGCTCATCAATCGCGGAGCGGACGGCGCAAATCGGACATCGACGCCGCAGCGTGCGCCAGCCCAGGCCAGCGCGCCAGACGCCACGACGGACGGCGGCGCGATCTCGGCGAACGCGTTTGCCTCTGCGCGCGGATACAGCGCCGCCCCCACAGCGATCGCCGCAACCAGCGCGATCCCAAGCATTGCGGTCCTCAATACCATCAAACGCCGATCCCAATCTCATGGGAGCCTGAAGGCCCCGTCCGCGTTGGGTGCCAGAGTCTGACGAAGGGCGTGTGACAACAGCGTTTTATTTGGCTCTACAACGGGATGCGCGCTCCCACTATGACGCGGACCGGGCCGCTTCCACGGCCTAGGCGTTGGTGCTATAGACCCCGCGACAGTGTTCGCCCCAGGGGGCCCGAACGTGTCGCCCCCCAAAATTGGAGACGTCTGCATGGCTTCGGGCCCGTTCGCGCTCGATTCAGGGGTCGCGCTCACCTTCGACGACGTTCTGCTCGTGCCGGGCCCATCGGACGTGATGCCGGGGCAAGTCGACGTCAGCGCGCAATTGACCAAGACGATCCGGCTGAACATTCCGATGCTCTCGTCGGCGATGGACACCGTGACGGAAGCGCGGCTCGCCATCGCCATGGCGCAGGAGGGCGGAATCGGCGTTCTGCACCGCAATCTGTCGATCGACGAACAGGCGCGGCACGTCGGCCTGGTGAAGCGCTACGAAAGCGGGATCGTCCTCGATCCCGTCACCATCGCCCCCGACAGGTCGTTAAAAGATGCACTGAAGCTGATGGCTGAGAAAGGCGTCACCGGCGTGCCGGTCGTCGCAGGCGGCGTCGAGGCCGCAGACGGCAGCGCGGGACTCGGAAGGCTCGTCGGCATTCTGACCAATCGCGACGTCCGCTTTGCCACGCGCCTCGACCAGCCGGTGTCCGAGCTGATGACCAAAGAGAATTTGGTCACCGTCAAACGCAGCGTCAGCCAGGAAGAGGCGAAGAAGCTGCTCCATCAGAATCGCATCGAAAAGCTCATCGTCGTCGACGACGCCGGCCGCTGCATCGGTCTCATCACCGTGAAGGACATCGAAAAGGCCGCCAAACATCCCAACGCGTCGAAGGACGCACAGGGCCGACTGCGGGTCGCGGCGGCGACGACGGTCGGCGAGGACGGCCACGAGCGCACCGAACGCCTGATTGCAGCCGGATGCGACGTCATCGTCGTCGACACGGCGCACGGCCATTCCGCCAAAGTCATCGAAGCCGTCGCGCGCATCAAGAAGCAGTCGAACAGCGTGCAGGTCATTGCCGGCAACGTCGCGACCGCGGACGCGACAAAGGCGCTGATCGACGCCGGCGCCGACGCTGTCAAAGTCGGCATCGGACCGGGATCGATCTGCACGACGCGCATCGTCGCCGGCGTCGGCGTTCCGCAGCTGACCGCCGTCATCGAATGCGCGAAGGAGGCGGGCCGCTTCGGCGTGCCGATCATCGCCGATGGGGGCATCCGTTTTTCAGGCGATATCTCGAAGGCCGTCGCCGCCGGCGCGTCGTGCGTGATGATCGGATCGCTGCTCGCAGGCACGGACGAAGCGCCGGGCGAAACCTACCTCTATCAGGGCCGCACATATAAATCCTATCGCGGCATGGGGTCGGTCGGGGCTATGGCGCGCGGTTCCGCGGACCGTTATTTCCAGGCAGAGGTCCGCGACACGCTGAAGCTCGTACCGGAAGGCATCGAGGGTCAGGTGCCGTACAAGGGTCCCATGGAAGCGGTTGTGCATCAGCTGGTCGGCGGGCTTCGCGCCGGCATGGGCTATCTTGGCGCCAAGACGATCCCCGAATTCCAGAAGCGCGCCAAGTTCGTGCGCATCTCGCCGGCCGGCATCCGCGAGAGCCACGCGCATGGCGTCCTCATCACCCGCGAAAGCCCGAACTATCCGGGCGGCGGTAGTTGAACTCCCTAGAAAAGAAAGTCAGATGACCAACATTCTCTATCCCGTTTTCGCCCTCGTGCTGTTGACCTTCGTCATGATCGGCTGGATGGCCAAAGAGCGCTTCACCGCCATGAGCAGCGGCGCCGTCCGATCGGATGATCCGGGCATTCGCCCGCAATGGCCCGGCCGCGCCGGGCAGGTGTCCAATGCCTATCACAACCTGCTCGAACTGCCGGTGCTGTTCTACGCGGTCGTCGCGTTCGCGATGGCGACGAATGGCGACGACGCCGTCATGATCCTGCTCGCCTGGATATTCGTCGCCTTCCGTATTGCGCAGGCTGTCATCCACAGCACCTACAACAAAATCCTGCATCGGTTTCTGATGTTTCTTGGAAGCGTGATCACGCTTGGCGTGATGTGGGTGCTTTTGTTTGCGCACGTCTCAAGCGCATCGGTCTAGGCATGCGGCCCGGCGCGCGCATCACGGCCGCGATCGAAGTTCTCGATGAAGTGCTCAATCGGCATCAACCGGTTGCGATGGCTCTGCAAAGTTGGGGCAAAGCGCATCGCTTCGCCGGCTCCGGCGACCGCAATGCGATTGGCCACATGGTCTACGATGGCCTGCGCCGCAAGTCGTCGGCCGCACACCTCATGGCGGCCGATACGCCGCGCGCGATCGTGATTGGCACGCTCGCGGAGCAGGGCGCATCCGTCTCCGAACTTGCCGCAATGTGCACCGGCGCGGACCACACGCCCGAAGCGCTGAGCGCGGACGAGTTGAAGCGCCTCGAATCCGTTTCGCGCTCCGATGCGCCGCCGTGGGTCGCAGGCGATTATCCGGAATGGCTGCACGCATCGTTCGAGCGGACCTTCGGCGCGAACGCGGCGATTGAGGGCGCCGCGCTCTCACAGCGCGCGCCGGCCGACATTCGCGTCAATACATTGAAGGCGACACGCGAGAAGGCCTTGAAGGCGCTCGCAAGCTTTGGCGCAGAGGAGACGCCCTACGCACCGAACGGCATCCGCATCGCGCCGCCGGTTGGTTTCGCACGCACGCCGAACCTTCAGGCCGAGGCTGCCTTTCAGGCCGGCTGGTGCGAAATACAGGATGAAGGCAGTCAGATCGCCGCCGCGCTGACCGGCGCGGGCCCGCGCATGCAGGTGCTGGACATCTGCGCCGGGGCCGGCGGCAAGACGCTGGCGCTGGCGGCCGCCATGCAGAACACGGGACAGATCTATGCCTACGATTCCGACAAGATGCGGCTGAAGCCCATCTTCGATCGCGTGCGCCGCAACGGCGTCCGCAACGTCCAAATTCTGCGCGCCGGAGATGCGGCGGCGCTCGATGCGCTGGGCGCCAAGTTCGATCGCGTGCTCGTCGATGCGCCATGCACGGGAACAGGCACATGGCGGCGGCGTCCCGACGCCAAATGGCGGCTGAAGCCCGAAGCGCTGGCGGCGCGGCTTGGCGAGCAGAAAATCGTGCTCGCCAATGCGGCGCGGTTCGTGAAGCCGGGCGGGCGGCTGGTCTATGTCACCTGCTCCATCCTCATCGAAGAGAACGGCGATCAAGTCGCAGCGTTTTTCGACGCGCGGAATGACTTCCACTTATTGCCTTATGCCGATGTTTGGCGGGAAACCTTGGCCGGTGAACCTCCGCCCTCGGCCGATGGGCGATCTGACGCTTTGCTGCTGACTCCTGCGCGGCACGGAACCGACGGGTTCTTCATTGCGATAATGGAGCGCAGGACATGAGACCGATCCCGAGAACCGATCGATCGCTCTGCGCGTTTCGGACTCCGAGTGAATTGAGGCGACTAAGGATCGATCCGCATGACAAACGCCAGTCTTGACGCCCGCAGCGACCGAGAGAGACCAATGGCCTATTACGGATCGCTTGTCGTTTTTCTCGCCCTCGTTTTTGCGGCAGCTTCGTCGGGCGCCATCTTTCAGCCCGGCGCCTGGTATGATGCGCTGAACAAGCCGACATGGACGCCGCCGGACTGGGCGTTCCCGGTCGCTTGGACCATTCTCTACATTATGATTGCGGTTGCAGGGTGGTTCGCCTGGCGCGCCGGCGGCTGGTCAACGGCCATGGCGATCTGGGGCGTCGGCCTCGTTCTCAACGCGCTCTGGTCTTACTTCATGTTCGGTCGGCAAGACATCACGCTGGCGCTGGCGGACGTTATCGGATTGTGGATCGCTACCGCGGCTTTCATCGTCGCCGCGTGGGGCCTCGATACGCGCGCGGCTTATCTGTTCATGCCGTATCTCGTCTGGGTCAGCTTCGCCGGCGCGCTCAATTTCGTCGTCTGGCGAATGAACTGATCGTCGCGGTGGATGGGTCGCCCCGCGGCGTTTCCCGGCGTTGCGGGCGGCGGCAGGATCGCGTAACGCAGGGCTCTATTTTGGGCTCCGGAAACCAGTCTTGAGCGATAGCGTCCTTATCATCGACTTCGGCAGTCAGGTTACGCAGCTGATCGCTCGGCGCGTGCGCGAAGCGGGCGTCTATTGCGAAATCCATCCCTTCCAGAGCGCTGACGCGGCGTTCGCGAAGCTGAAGCCGAAGGCCCTAATTCTTTCCGGAGGGCCGGCGTCCGTGACCGAAGCCGGCAGCCCCCGCGCGCCTGAAGCTGCGCTCCAAGCCGGCATCCCCGTGTTCGGAATTTGTTATGGCCAGCAGACGATGGCCGAGCAACTCGGCGGCAAGGTCGAGAGCGGCCATCACCGCGAATTCGGCCGGGCCATGATCGCCGTCGAGAAGCCAAGCGCGCTGTTCGACGGCGTGTGGCGCCCGGGCGAGAAACATCAAGTCTGGATGAGCCACGGCGATCGCGTCACGCGCTTGCCGGACGGATTCGAGGTGATCGCGAGCAGCGAGAACGCGCCCTTCGCCGCCGTCGCCGATGAATCGCGCCGCTTCTACGCGGTGCAGTTTCATCCCGAAGTCGTGCACACCCCCGACGGCGCCAAGCTGATCTCCAACTTCGTTCACAAGATCGCCGGCCTCAAATCCGATTGGACGATGGCCGCCTACCGCCGCGAGATGATCGCGAAAATACAAAAGCAGGTCGGCAAGGGTCGCGTGATCTGCGGCCTCTCAGGCGGCGTCGACAGCGCCGTCGCCGCAGTGCTGATCCATGAGGCGATCGGCGAGCAGCTGACGTGCGTGTTCGTCGATCACGGGCTGATGCGTATGAGTGAAGCCGAGCAGGTCGTGACGCTGTTCCGCGATTCCTACAACATCCCGCTCGTGCACGTTGACGCCTCCGAGCAGTTCTTGGGCGCGCTTCACGGCGTCAGCGATCCCGAACACAAGCGCAAGACGATCGGCAAGCTGTTCATCGACGTGTTCGACGGCGAAGCCAAGAAGATCGGCGGCGCCGAGTTTCTGGCGCAAGGCACCCTCTACCCGGACGTGATCGAGAGCGTCTCGTTCACCGGCGGCCCATCCGTGACAATCAAGTCGCATCACAACGTCGGCGGACTGCCGGAGCGCATGAACATGAAGCTCGTCGAACCGTTGCGCGAACTGTTCAAGGACGAAGTGCGCGCGCTCGGCCGCGAACTCGGCTTGCCGGAGGCGTTTGTCACGCGGCACCCCTTTCCAGGCCCCGGCCTCGCCATCCGCATCCCCGGCGAGATCACCGTCGAAAAGCTCGACATCCTGCGCAAAGCCGACGCGATCTATCTGGAGGAAATCCGCAACGCCGGTCTTTACGACGCGATCTGGCAGGCGTTCGCCGTGCTGCTGCCGGTGCGCACCGTCGGCGTCATGGGCGATGGGCGAACCTACGATCACGTCTTGGGACTTCGCGCCGTCACGTCCGTCGACGGCATGACGGCGGACTTCTTTCCCTTCGACATGGCGTTTCTCGGGCGGGTTGCGACGCGGATCATCAACGAAGTGCGCGGCGTCAACCGCGTCGTCTACGACGTGACGTCGAAGCCGCCCGGCACCATCGAGTGGGAATAGCAAAGCCGCCGCGATTGGATCGCGACGGCTTGATGCAACATCGATAGTGGGCCGTCAGTGGCGCGCCCGCTGGACGTGGCGGCCCGCACGGTGAGCGCGATGTTTCACGTAGTGATGGCGTTTGGGCCGGATGATGCGATATCCGCCGGCGTACGCGCGCGGCGCATAATAGCCGTATGAATAGACCGGCGCCGCGTAGTAATACGCGCGACGCGGCGCATAGTCGTCGTAGTCGTCATAGTCGTCGTAGTCATCAGCGTCGTAGTAAGCGTCGGAATATCTCGACCAGCGCCTGTAGCCGTACCCGTCGTACGGATAGCCGCCGTAGGCGCCGTAGTACCCGTGGCGGTGGCGACTGGCGATGATGGCGCCGCCGATGACCGCAGACGCGACGCCAAAGGCGAGGGCGCCGCGATAACGGCGGGCGTCGGCATGATTGGCCGTCGCAGCGAGCGCGGTCAGCGCGATGAGCGCGGCGGCGATTGGGGTGACAATCCACTTCATGGCGAACTCCTGATACGCGTCCGAGAAGCGCATCGGCCGAAGTTCTCGCGGCTCTTTGCGCTCCGAGCTGATCGCAGAGTGCCGCCGCCACGCGACAGGAGCAAGAAATTTGCGGTCCGTCGTCGCGTTCGACGGCTAGAAGCCTCGGATTGACCGCCTATTTGACATACGCCATGAGCCGCCCCGCCGTGATGATGGCGAGCCAGAGCGCAATGGATGCGGCGGCGGAAACCTTGGCGCTGATGTGTGGGTCGCCGCGGTCATCGTCGGGTAGCCGCGGGAACAGCCGCGCTTGAAAGGCCAGGGCGTTCAACCCGGCCAGCGCGATCAGCGTGAGCTTGATGCGAAACGCCGGATTGATCGCGAACGCGGCGGCGTCTGAAATGAACAGGAGACCGCCGCTTGCCGCGTTGAGCGCGAACCCCGTCCACGCCCACGGGATGAGCGCGGCGTGCAGGGGCCTCATGTCGAGACCGCGATTGAAGCCGAACACGCGCAAATCGAAGATCAGGATCGGGCCAAACACCAGCGCCAACCCGAGGACGTGGAGCGTTTCGAGCGCCGGATAGGCCCAGACGGATTGACCGATGAAGGTTGCAAGCCCGGACTGCGCGATCGGGTCCCAGAAGGGATCGGGAAGCGGATCCTCCATCGCCGTCAGCGAGCCGTGCCGCGGAGGGTCAAGGTACGACCGCCGATCGTGATGGATTTGAGTCCGAGTCCCCCGCCGCTTCGCGCCGGCCATCCCATCACGGCCGCCGCCGCGCCGTCCTTCAGGACGTCTTCGGTCAAGCCCGCGCCGCGCGCCACGGAGATGCTTTCCGTCTCGATCGTCCACGACCCGCTCGACGTCGTCAGTACAAAAAAGATGTGCGGGTTCTTGTAGCTGACGTCCGACACCGTGCCGGAGAGCCGGATGATTTTTCCGCCGTCGTACTTCGACACATAAGAATGGTGCGCCGACGCTGGACTGGACAGCGCCAGAGCGACGCACAACACAGCGATACGGCGCGACATGAGCACGGTCCGGCGTCGGGAAGGATACATTTGCGGCGGCGACTATATGAGACGCGTCGCGCCTCGACACAGCGACCTAGTGTCAGCCTAAATGGAAGCGCCCCCCGGATCGCTTGATCCGAGGGACGCAGGGGCGGGTTGGACGACACGGGGGAGGGGCCCGCCCAAACGCTTGCCAGCCGGGGCTCAGTACCAGCCGCGGCAGTCGTAGTACTCGGACTTCCAGTAGGGGTCGCCCGTCCGCAACCAGCGGCGATAGAGATAGCCGCAGCCGCGACCGCCAATGACGATCCGGTAGCGTGGGCCATAGTCGAGATAGTGGTGGCCGTGGAAACTGTGGAAGCGAAGATGCTTGCCGCCGGCTTCCGCAGCGCCGACGCCGCCAAACGCAGCGAACACGGTCGCCGCGGCCAAGGCGACGGTCTTCAAGGTCCGAGACATGCTGATGCACTCCTGAATCGTGACGGGGGTGCGCGGCCGCCGCTCGGGGGAGGGCTGACGGCCGCGCCGATCAGCGGCAGGGGGACCACCGCTATCGTTCGGGCAGGATGCCAGGAGGAACGGATCGCGGCTGTTCCGCGCGGAACACGTCGCGCTGAGCGCACTCTCAGTCGTCGGCGCCGGTCAGCATGGCCGCGACATCGTCGCCACTCACGTCCGCCGCCATGGCGCGGAAGTCGGCATCGGTCTGCAAGGCGGCGTCGAGCCTGGCCTGGAACGTCGTGCGATCCAGTTCTACGGTGCCGAACTGGCGCAGATGTTCGGTCACGAACTGCGTATCGAGCAGACGAAAACCGCCGTACTTGAGGCGCGCAACGAGGTGCGCCAATGCAATCTTCGAGGCGTCGCGCTCATAGGAGAACATGCTCTCGCCGAAGAAGGCGCCCTTGAGCGCCACGCCGTAGAGCCCGCCGACCATTCGGCCGCCGTTCCACACCTCGACGGTGTGGCAGGCGCCGATGTCAAAGAGATCGCGGTAGAGGGCGCGGATGCGCCGGTTGATCCAGGTCGAAGCCCGTCCGGGCCGCGGCGCCGAGCAGCCGTCGATCACGGCCTCATAGTCGGTGTCGATCTTGATTTTCAGCGGCGTCGTGCGGATCGTCCGCAAAAGCCGTCGCGGAAACCGGGGGGCGTCGAGCGGAAGAACGCCGCGCTGCTGCGGTTCAATCCAATAGAGCGCCGGGTCGTCGGCGCTTTCGGCCATAGGAAAGATGCCGCAGCTGTACGCCTTCAGCAGCACCTGCGGCGTAATCTCGAACATCGGGTCGTCGCGCGACGCCATATCGTTACGTGCCATTCGGACCCGGGGTCGCGCGCGAAAAAGATCGCGCAAGGGCACCAGCTATTTCATCCCGAGATGTTTTTCGAGCCAATGAATATCATAAAGCCCGTCGACGATGTCGGGCTGTTTGACCAAATCCTGGAACAAGGGGATCGTCGTTTCAATCCCGTCAATGACGAATTCGTTCAGCGCGCGGCGCAGGCGCATCAGGCAGTCATTGCGGGTTCTGCCCGTCACGATCAATTTACCGATAAGGCTGTCGTAGAACGGGGGGATGCGATAGCCCTGGTAAATGCCGCTGTCGACGCGCACGCCGAGCCCGCCCGGCGGGTGCCAATAAGTGATCTGGCCGGGCGAAGGGCGGAACGTCACCGGGTTCTCGGCGCAAATGCGGCACTCGATCGCGTGACCCTGCAGCGTAATTTCATCTTGCGTGAAGCTGAGCGGCGCGCCTGAGGCGACGCGGATCTGTTCGAGCACGAGATCGATGCCGGTCACCGCCTCAGTCACCGGGTGCTCGACCTGCAGACGGGTATTCATTTCGATGAAGTAGAATTCGCCGTCCTCATAGAGGAACTCAACCGTTCCCGCACCGCGATACTTGATCTTGCGCATGGCGGTCGCCACCGTCTCGCCGATCTTGGCGCGCTGGGCCGCGTTCAGGGCGGGCGACGGGCTCTCCTCCAGCACCTTCTGATGCCGGCGCTGCAGCGAGCAGTCGCGCTCTCCAAGATGGACGGCGTTGCCTTTGCCGTCTCCGAACACTTGGATTTCGATGTGACGGGGTTTCTGAAGATATTTTTCGATGTAGACCGCGTCGTCGTTGAACGCGGCCTTGGCTTCAGATCGCGCCGTCGCCAGCGCGATGCCAAGATCGGCGGCGCTGTTCGCAACCTTCATGCCCCGCCCACCGCCGCCGGCCGCGGCCTTGATCAGCACAGGGAAGCCCATCTCCTTGGCGACCTTCATCGCCTCGGTTTCGCTGGTGACTGCGCCGGCGGAACCCGGCACGCACGGGATGCCGAGCTTGCGCGCGGTTTCCTTCGCCTCGATCTTGTCGCCCATGATCCGGATGTGTTCGGACGTTGGGCCGATGAACGTGATCTTGTGCTCTTCGAGGATTTCGGCGAAGCGGGCGTTTTCCGAAAGGAACCCGTAGCCGGGATGCACGGCGTCGGCGCCGGTAATCTCGCAAGCCGTCACCAGCGCCGGAATGTTCAAATAACTCTCGCGCGCGGGCGGCGGTCCGATGCAGACGCTTTCGTCCGCCAGACGCACGTGCATGGCGTCGGCGTCGGCGGTGGAGTGCACGGCGACTGTGGCGATGCCGAGCTCACGGCACGCGCGCTGGACGCGCAGCGCGATCTCTCCCCGGTTGGCGATCAGGATTTTATCGAACATCGGCTCTAGGCTCTCCAGACTTCTCGCGATGGCGGCGGTGCGGGCTTGACGCCGGTCACTCGATCACGATCAGCGGTTCGCCGTATTCGACCGGTTGCGCGTTCTCGAACAGGATAGCCGTCACCGTGCCTGAGCGCGGCGCAGGGATCTGGTTCATCGTTTTCATGGCTTCGATGATGAGCACGGTATCGCCCTGGTTCACCTTGCTGCCGATTTCGCAGAACGTCGCCGCGCCGGGCTCCGGCGACCTGTAGGCGGTGCCGACCATCGGCGACTTGACGGCGCCGGGGTGTTTCGCCGGATCGCCGCTGCTGGTCTGCGTCGGAGCCGCCGCGGCGGACGCCGGCGCTGCTGGCGCCGGCGCATGAACCGGCGCCGCGATGGCTGCTGCGACAGCGACGGTCTTGGCGACGCGGATTTTCAGGCCGCTCTTTTCGATCTCGATTTCCGAGAGTCCGGTGTCGTTCAGCAGGTCCGCCAATTCGCGGATCAGCTGACCTTCGCTCGTCGCCGGCTTCGCCCCTTGATCTTTTGCCGTCATCAGTCGCGTGTCCCTTGATGGTTCGCATTGCGGCGAGGTTCGACGTGAGGAAATTGCGTGCCCGAAGCGCGCGCGGCCCCCGTCACGTCTTTTTCACCAATTCAGCCATGGCTTCGAGCGCCAGATCGTAGCCCTTCGCCCCGAGGCCGCATATCACGCCCGTCGCCGCGAGCGACACGTAGGAATGCTGGCGAAAATCGTCGCGGCGGAAGATGTTCGACAGGTGCACCTCGATGATCGGCCGCTCGGCCGCCTGCAGCGCGTCCAGAATAGCGATCGAGGTGTGCGTGTAGGCGCCGGCATTGACGATCAGCCCCGCCGCGGCCGTTCGCGCTTCCTGGATCCAGGTGACGAGTTCGCCCTCGATGTTCGACTGGCGGAACTCGACTGTAAGGCCAAGTTTGGCCGCTGTGGCGTCGCACCGTGTTTTGATGTCGGCCAGCGTATCGCGGCCGTAGACCGCCGGCTCGCGCACGCCGAGCAGGTTCAGGTTCGGACCGTTGAGAACGTAAATCAGCTGTGACATCGGGATCGGGTTTGGCCGGGCGGGACGCGCCCGCGCCCGGTTCGAAGGGCCATCCGATCTACCAGCTTTCGCCTAGCGCGCAAAGGCTGTGAACGTCGCTCTCCGCAACCCGTCCTGAGCCGCGCGCGGAAATGGCGAGCCACGATCTAATACATTGATTTTTCGTACTTAACAGTAGGCGCAGCCGGACTTTCTGAACTCGGTCACAAGCGCCTCGAGTTGGTCGTGGAGGTCTTCGGGCGCGCCGGGGATCGACTTGTCGCCGACAAGGAAGTGCGGCGTGCCGTTGATGCCCATTTTTTTGGCGAGGTCCTTGTCGGCGGCGAGTTCGTCCTCAATCTCCTTGCTGGCCATGTCGGTCTTCAGCTTGGCGATGTCGAGGCCGAGCGCTTCGGCAGCCTTGAGCGACGACGCTTCGTTGGCCTGTCCCTTCGTCGAAAGCATCGCCTGGTGGAATTCCCAGTACTTGCCCTGCTTCTTGGCGGCCAAGGCGATCTTCGCCGCTTCCTCTGAACCCTTGGACAAGATCGGCAGCTCTTTGAAAACGAAGCGGACCTTCTTGTCCGATTGGATCAGCTTCTGCACCTCCGTCAACCCGCGTTTGCAGTAGCCGCAGTTGTAATCGAAGAACTCGACCACGGTGATGTCGCCGTTGGGATCGCCGGCGACGGGGCTCTCAGGATTGCGATAGATGTCCTTGGCGTTGGACGCCATGAACGACTTCAACTTTTCGGCCTGCTCCTTTTCGAGTTTGGCTTCGAGTGCGGTCTGCACATCGACCATGATCTCGGGGTTCGCGAGCAGATACTCTTTCACGATCTCGCCAATCGCTTTTTTCTGGTCATCGGTGAACGCGCCGGCGCCGGCCGGTTTCGCAGCGTCTTCGGCGCGCGCCGCCGAGGAAACCACTCCCTCGCCCCACGGACCGGCGGCGTAGATCGCAGCGGATGAGATCGCTATGACCGCCGCAAGACAGGCGAACCCCCGGCTGAGGCTGAATTTCGGGCGGTCGAACGGAGCGGGCATGTGATCTCTCTTTCTCAATTCCCAAGCGTGGTGGATTTCGGATGGGGCGCAATCGGCGTTACACCGACTACGTTTGCGGGCGGAAGGTGATGATGTCTTCGTTCTTGATGGCTTCTGGCGATCCAGCGCGCAGTTTGGGGCGCGCCCGGTTGGCGAACAGCTGCGCCTGCTTGACGTTGCCTTCCAGGAAATAGGCCTGCGCCGTCATGGCGTCGGCCTCCGGACCTTTGCCCTGCTTGTAGTAGGCGTTGGCCAGCATGCGGTACGCGCGCGGGTTTTCATCCTCGACGATTGCCTTACGGAGCAATTCGACGGCTTCTGGCACGCCCGCGGCGCTATCGCCCTGCAGGAGCGCCGTCGCGAGCTGCACGCGCATCAGCGGGCTATCGGGGGCCAATTTCAGCGCCTGGCGCATCTGTGGGGCCGCTTCGGCCATGCGGCCGGAGCGCATCAGTAGTTCGCCCTTTAATTCGTAGAAATAGGCATACGACGGATTTTCGCGGATCAGCCCGTCGATTTCGGCGACGGCGGCTTCAAGCGCGCCCGAACCGCCCTTGAAGAAGAGGGCGATCGCGCGGGCATAGCGCGCAGGCAACGTTTTGTCGGCGGCGGCATAGCGATTGAAGACGACGCTCGGACTTTCGAGGAACCCCGAAAGTTTCGCCTTCATCATGTCGTGGCGCAGTTGCAGCGCCTCGGGGTCCTTGACGCCGGCATAGGGGCTCGAGCCGACGAGATTGCGCAGTTTCGCAAGCCGGTCCGTCGCCACCGGATGGCTGCGTACGAACGGATCCTTGTATTGGTCGGATACGTATTCCTGTTGCTGGAACCGCTCGAAGGTCGCCAGCATGCCCTGGCCGGACTGCTTGGTCGCGTTGAGGTAGGTCAGGCCGGCCTGATCGGCGGCCGATTCTTGCGAACGGCGCTCGGACAACAGCCCGCGCATGATGACTTCATTGCCGCCCTGCATGACGGCCTGGCCGCCTTGCATGCCTTCCTGGCTGCCAGTGACGCCGCCCGCAACCATTGCGCCGATGCCGATCAGCTGAGTCAACAGCGCGCGGGTCTGATCCTTGGCGATGCGAATGCGCAGCGCCGCCATATGGCCGCCGGCGATGTGTCCGGCTTCATGCGCGATGACGCCGATGACCTCGTTTGGCGTGGCGGCCTGAAGCAGCGTGCCGGTGTGCATGAACACGTTCTTGCCGTCGAGCACGAAAGCGTTGAACGCTTCGTTGCGCACGATGCGCACCGTGACGCGGCCTGAGCCCAGACCCGCCGCACGGAAAATGGGCTTGGCGTAGTCGCTGAGGACGTTCTCGATCTCGCTGTCGCGGATCAGCGGCAAGGATTGCGCGTGGGCGGGATCGACGACGGCGTCGAGCCCCGTCACGCCGAACGCCAGCGCCAGCGCCGCGCTCCGCCGTCGAATCCTGGTCGGCGTTCTGGCGCCGGAGTAGGCCATAGGCTCCGCCTCGAAACTCATGCTCTAACGAAAACGCCGGACGCGGCGAACCTACGGGGGAAGCGGAAACCGGTCAAACCACGCCCATCCGATCCGTTCGCCGACGCTCAGAAATCGTGGACAATGGGGCGTCAGGAAGGCGCTTCGATGACGTCTTCGTCATCCGTTTTTGCCCGACCGCGCAGTCGGGCTGAGAACCGGTAAACGCCGCGGTCCGGTAGCGGCGCGATCAGGCGTCGAAAAAAGTGAGCCGGACGTTCAAGTCCGGCCCCTCGATCGCTTCGGCGTCGATCAATCAGACCCGAAGCGGCGTTGCCACCAGCCCTTGCGCTGCGGCGCAGCCGGAGCGTCGTCGCCGCCATCGCCCATTTGATCCGGGGCGACGACGACTCGTTCAATGCGCGGCTCGCTGGAGCCGATCTCGTGGCGCCGAGTCGGCGCCGGAGGCGGCGGTTCGTTGACGCGCGCTTCGCTTCGTTCGGCGTCGCTGTTCGCTGCGACCGCGGGCGCATCCCAGATGCGTTCGGAGCGCGCGCGCTCCGGTCGTGCGCGCTCGTTTGGCGGCTGAGGCGACTCTACGCCGGCGCCGTTGACCGCCGCTGGTTCACCGTCGTCGTCATCCTGTGCGTCGTGCGCGCCCCTTGGTTGATCCGTCGAGCCGTCTGGACCGGCCGTGCGATCGGCGCCGTCGCGATCGCGACCTCGGCGTCCGCCGCGCCGACCGCGTCGGCGCCGGCGCCCAGGTCTGTCGCCGCGATTTTCACCGTCCGCAGCTGAAGCCTCGCCGTCGGAGCGTTCGCTTGCGTCGAGCGCAACGTCTTGGTCCGCGCCTTCGAAATCGTCATTGCCCGCGTCCGGAGCGGATCGCGCGATCTCGGCGTCAGGGCGGCCCGGACCGGCGCCGGTTCCGTACGGCCGTGGACCGCCGCGGTCGTCGCTAAACTCGGATCGGCGGCTGTCGTCGCGCCGGTTGTCGTCGCCCCGGCCCCCGCGTCCACGTCCGCGGCGACGGCCGCGCCGGGGTCCGCGCTGTCCAAACTCGCCGTCTCCGTCGCGGTCGCGCGCCTCGGCGCCGCCGCCTCCCGCGCGATCGTCGTTGTCGCCGACAATTTCGATTTCGGCGCCCTCGAAGCTCGGCGCTTCTTCTTCGCCTTCGCCCTCGCCCTCGAAGCCCCAGTTCATGTTGACGGCGGCGCGCTCGGGCCGGCGTTGCGCCGTCGCGGAAGCAACGCCGCGTTCAACGGTGAAGTTCGCGCCCTGCACGCGGTCGCTGCCGAGGATCGTGATCGATTGACCGTGCCGCGTCTCCATGTCGGTGACGTAGGCGCGTTTGCTGTTGAGAATGTAGAGCGCGACGGCGGACGTCGTCGTCGCGATCAGCGGCGCGTTGGCGCCGGCGGTGATGGCGTCTTCGAGCCCGCGCAGCACGGCGAGCGCAATGCTCTCCGTCGAACGAATGATGCCGGTGCCTTGGCAATGCGGACACTGCGACGTCGAGCCTTCCAGTACGCCCGTTCGCAATCTCTGGCGCGACATCTCCATCAGCCCGAAATGCGAAATGCGCCCAAGCTGGATGCGCGCGCGATCAAAGCGGAGCGCGTCCTTCAGCCGCCGTTCGACGGCGCGGTTGTTGCGCTTCTCCTCCATGTCGATGAAGTCGATGACGATGAGGCCGGCGAGGTCGCGCAGCTTCAGCTGGCGCGCGATTTCGTCGGAGGCTTCAAGGTTCGTCGCCAGCGCCGTCTCCTCGATCGAGAATTCGCGCGTCGACTTGCCGGAGTTGACGTCGATGGCGACGAGGGCTTCCGTCTGATTGATGACGATGTAGCCGCCCGACCGCAGAGTCACCTGCGGCAGGAACATCGCGTTCAGCTGCCGCTCCACGCCGTACTTCGTGAACAGCGGGGTCGGTTCCTTGTAGTCGATGACGTTCTTGGCGTGGCTCGGCATTAGCATGTGCATGAAGTCGGCCGCTTCCTGGTAGCCGGCGCCGCCTGCGACCACCACTTCCTCGACGTCCTTGTTATAGAGGTCGCGAATGGACCGCTTGATGAGGTCGCCTTCCTCGTAGACGAGGCTCGGCGCCGTCGACTGCAGGGTGAGTTCGCGCACGCTTTCCCAGAGCCGCAGCAGATATTCGAAGTCGCGCTTGATCTCCTGTTTCGTCCGCGCCGCGCCGGCGGTGCGGATGATGAGGCCCATGCCTTCCGGCACCTCGAGATCCTGGGCAATCGCCTTCAGGCGCTTGCGATCCTGGGGGTTCGTGATCTTGCGGGAAATGCCGCCGCCTCGCGCCGTATTGGGCATCAGCACGGTGTAGCGGCCGGCGAGCGACAGATACGTCGTCAGCGCCGCGCCTTTGTTGCCGCGCTCTTCCTTGACGACCTGAACGAGGATGATCTGCCGGCGTTTGATGACCTCCTGAATCTTGTAACTGCGCGGGCGACGGCGGGCGCGCACGGGCGCGTCTTCGGCCATTTCGCCGCCGGCCGGTTCGTGGCCGTCGTCGTGGTGCGGCTCGCCGAGTGCGTCGACCGGTTGCTCGGCGTCAGCTGGACTTTCGTCCTCGGCGGACTCGTCGTCTTCGGCTTCGTGATGGCGGGCGTGCGGCTCATCGGCCGGCTCTCCGCTCGCGTCGATGTCGGCTGCGGGCTGCTCGGAAACAACGTCGTCCAATTCAGTGGAAACGGCCGCGGCGATCGTCGCCGGGGACGGCTCGCCGGCGTCGCCGCCGACTTCCTCGATGTGTTCGTCTTCCTCGACGTCGACGATGTTCGGCGCGTCGCCGTCGCTACGAGCGGGATCGCCATCTTGGTCGTCGTCGGAAACGTCAGCGGCGGCGTCGTCGGACGTCTGGGGACGCACGCCGCTGCGACGCGCCAGCGCTTCGGCCCGCCGATCGGCCGCGGCCTCGAGTTCGGCTTCCGCGGCCGCTTCCTCGTCGATCAGCGCCTGACGATCGGCGACCGGGATCTGATAATAATCGGGGTGGATTTCGTTGAAGGCGAGAAACCCGTGACGGTTGCCGCCGTAGTCGACGAACGCCGCCTGAAGCGACGGTTCGACCCGCGTGACCTTGGCCAGATAAATGTTGCCGCGGAGCAGTTTTCGCGCAGCGCTCTCGAAGTCGAACTCCTCTACCCGGCCGTTGCGCTGAACGACGACCCGGGTCTCCTCGGGATGCGTCGCATCGATGAGCATTTTTGTGTTGGACATTGCCTGTGTTCCTTGGCGCGCCACAGTGGCGGCCCGCCCAGTCGGCCGGCGTCGGCCAGGCTGAAGGCGGGTAATGCGCGGCGGCGCGATTTTGCGAGTAATGGGAAGGGGGTGGAAAGACATCGCAACGCGCCGTGCAACAGTCTGGACCGCGCGGCGCGGGGCGCGCCGGAGCGGGCGAAACCGGCCGCCGACCGGAAGCGGTCGGGCGTCGCGATGTCAGGACTGTAGCAAGCTCTCGCCATGTCTTTTCGAAGTATGGCCGGCGCGCCGTATGCGGTTGGCAGCGGCGAATCCGGGAGAATGCAAGGGCGACGTCGCGGGCGACGCCGGGGCGATTTTGCTGGCCTTGGCTCGCCGAAACGCCCTTTCTGCGGGACGACGACTTAGGCCGGCACGTGGAAATTGCGGCGTCGCTCGGGCGACCGGCGGGCGCTTTTCACAAGCCGCGCATTTACAGGTTGCCGCGAGGTCGACTGATACGCGCCCTCTGCGGTGGCCGACTGGCCGTCCAGGCGGGCCTAATTACCTGTGAAAGCAGGGTTTTTCTATATTCCTGCAGCAGGCCGATCAGGCTCGCGCGCGTCCTTGGAAGCGCCTTTGAATGGCGATGTCCGCAGCTGCGCCGGATACGTCATTAAGTGTACGTGGTCGTCCGCTGCGTCGCAAGTGCTATAAGAATTCGTCATGCGGCGCGAGTCATAGACCGTGGGCGGATTATAGTTAGCTGGCTATAACATGGGGTTAACGGCCGTACTGTTGCTGGGCGGCCGCCGGGCGACGGCCCTTGGCAGGCCGGCTCGAGCGCGCAGGGGGATGAGGTAACGGTGCGCGGACGGCATGGGCATGTGCAGCGCTCGGCGGATTCGATCCGCCGAGCGGCAGCGCATCTTCTGATTGCAATGACGACGCTGGCGTGCGCCAGCCAGTCCTGCGCTGCGGGCGTCAAGGCGACCGCCGCATCCTTGGCGGGCGACGCCAAAGCGACGACCTTTGAACTTGCGCTGAGCGAGGGCGTCGTGGCCGAGGTCTTCACGCTCGCCAATCCCTACCGCGTCATCGTCGACCTGCCCGACGTGGGCTTCGCACTACCCGACGGCGCCGGCCGCTCGGGTCAAGGTCTGGTTTCCGCCTATCGCTATGGCCTGTTCGCCGAGCGCAAGGCGCGCGTTGTCATCGATACGACGGGCCCCGTGCGCATTGCAGGCGCAGACATGAGGCGGCCGGAAACTGGCGGCGGCGTGGTGCTCGCGATCCGGTTGGAGATGATCGATGCGGCGACGTTCGGCGAAGGCACGGGCGCCACGCGCAATGCCGCCGCCAAGCCCGCCGCCGCGCCCGATCCGGCGGCCGCGAAGCCCAAACCGAAGTCCAAGCCCGTCGTCGTCATTGATCCGGGCCACGGCGGCATCGATCCGGGCGCGACGGGGGGCGGCGTTGTTGCTGAAAAGACCGTCGTTCTGGCGGTCGCCAAGGCCTTGAAGGAGGCCCTGTCCAAGCCAGCGCTTTACGACGTGCGCATGACGCGATCGAGCGACGTTTTCGTCTCACTCGACCGGCGCCTCAAGATGTCGGAAGAAGCGGGAGCCGACCTGTTCATCTCGCTTCACGCCGATGCGATCGCCGAGATGAATTTCGCCCAAAACATTCGCGGCGCGACGATTTACACGCTGTCGGAGCGAGCCTCCGACGAACAGGCCCGCCGGATTGCCGAAAAGGAAAATGCGTCCGATCTGATCGCCGGCCTCGAGTCCACGCAGGCTGACGGCTTCGACCAGGTGAAAGACATCCTGATCGACCTGCTGAAGCGCGAAACCAAAAACTTTTCCACCGACTTCTCGAATGTGTTGGCGACCCGGCTCGCCAAAACCATCGCCATGTCGCGCGCCCCCCAGCGGTCGGCGGCGTTCAAGGTTCTCAAACAGACCCACGCCCCCTCGGTGCTGATCGAACTCGGCTACATGAGCAATGCGCAGGACCAGCAGCAGATGATGACGGCGGAGTGGCAAGCAAAGGTCGCCGCCGCAATCGCTGCTGCGGTCCAGTCATATTTCAATAAGAGAAATGCCAAAGGCCCTTGAATATGAGGGTCATGGGCGACTGCTTGACGCCACATTTCGTGCTACAGTGCGGCGGCGTCGGGCGGGGTAAAGGCCGACTTGCTGCATTGCGGCAACCGCGATACACACGCGTCCTTTCAACGAGCACATGGGTCTGATGCGAGCGCCAACGCTACCGCCGCCGCCGGCGTCGAAACCGAGAAAGAGGCGGCGCAAGAGCTTGCTGTTGAGCCTGCTCGGCTTCGGCTTCGGAAGTTTCGTGCTTGTCTTTCTGGCGGGTTCGGGGGTTGCGGGTTTCCTGCTCTGGCAGGCCTCGCGGGAGCTGCCCGACTACGAGAGCCTCGCCAAATACGAACCTGACGTCATGACGCGCATCCACGCCAATGACGGGTCGCTCATCTCGGAATTCGCGCGCGAGCGCCGCATCTTCGTTCCCATCAACACGATTCCAAAGCGCGTCCTGGGCGCGTTCCTGTCGGCCGAAGACCGGCGCTTCTACGAGCACGGCGGGTTGGATTTCACCGGCATTGCGCGCGCCGTCGCCAAGCTCGTCGAAATCAAACTGACGGGCAGCAAGCAGCGCCCGCAAGGAGCCTCGACGATCACGCAGCAGGTCGCCAAGAACTTTCTGCTCGATGACCTCGTCCGCAAGGAGAACAAGACAAAGGCCGATGAGTACGATCGCAAGATCAAGGAGGCCATCCTGGCCATCCGCATCGAGCGCGCCTACACCAAGGACAAAATCCTCGAACTCTACCTGAACGAGATTTTTCTCGGTCTGAACACCTACGGCATTGCGGCCGCGTCGCTGACGTACTTCGACAAGGAACTCAAAGACCTTACGATCGAAGAGGCGGCCTATCTTGCGGCGCTGCCAAAAGGGCCAAACAACTATCACCCCTTCAAGCAGAAGGCGCGCGCCACCGAGCGGCGCGATTGGATCATCGGCCAGATGGCCGACAACGGCTACATCACGGCGGCGGAAGCCGAAGCCGCCAAGAAGGCGCCGCTGACCGTCAACCTGCGTCCCACCGGCGCGCACATCTCGACGGCCGAGTATTTCGCCGAAGACGTGCGCCGCACGCTGATCTCTCAATATACGGAAGAGAAACTCTACGGCGGCGGCCTATCGGTGCGCACGACGCTTGATCCGCGCCTGCAGCAGATCGCGCGGCGCGCGCTGATCGACGGGCTCGTGCGCTTCGACAAGCTCCAGGGCTGGCGCGGGCCGATCAAGAAAATCGACATCGCCGGCGATTGGGGCGTGCCGCTGGCGGCCATCGACGCGCCGAGCGACATCCAGCCCTGGCGCCTCGGCGTGGTGCTTTCGTCCGAAAAGGCCAAGGCCGTCATCGGACTGAAGCCGGCGCGTAAGCAAGACCAGGCGCTGGTCAAGGAGCGCGAGGCTGTCGAGGTCACGCTCGACGAGATCAAATGGGCGAAAATTCCGGACAAGAAGACCGCGCCCAAAGCCGTCAGCGATCTGCTGGCGCCGGGCGACGTCGTCTACGTCACGCCGAAGGATCCGGCGAACATCCAGGGCGTGTGGTCGCTGGTGCAGATTCCGGAAGTCTCGGGCGGCCTGATCGCGATGGATCCGCATACGGGTCGCGTGCTGGCGGTCGCCGGCGGCTTCTCGTTCGCGATGAGTCAGTTCGACCGCGCCATGCAGGCGAAGCGCCAGCCGGGCTCCTCGTTCAAGCCGTTCGTCTACGCGGCGGCGATCGACAATGGCTACAAGCCGACCTCGATCATCCTCGACGCTCCGATCGAGATCGAGCAAGGCCCCGGCCTCGATATCTGGAAGCCCGAGAACTACGAGAAGGACAAGTCGGCTGGTCCGTCGACGCTGCGCTTCGGCGTCGAGAAATCGCGCAACCAGATGACCGTGCGACTGGCTCAAGACCTCGGCATGCCCTTGATCACGGAGTACGCCAAGCGCTTCGGCATCTATGACGATCTCCTGCCGGTCCTTTCGATGTCGCTCGGCGCCGGAGAGACGACGCTGCTGAAGATGGCGACCGCCTACTGCGTGCTCGCCAACGGCGGCCGCGACGTGAAGCCGACGCTGATCGACCGCATCCAGGATCGCTGGGGCAAAACCGTGTGGCGCCACGACGAGCGCCAGTGCATGGGCTGCACGGCGGAAAAATGGGCCGGCCAGGAAGAGCCCGCCCTCATCGACGATCGCAAGCAGATCATCGACCCCCACACCGCCTACCAGATGACGTCGATCCTCGAAGGCGTCGTGCAGCGCGGCACGGCGACGACGCTGAAATCGCTGAACCGTCCGCTCGCCGGCAAGACGGGTACGACGAACGAGGAAAAGGACGTCTGGTTCATTGGCTACACGCCCGACCTGGTCGTCGGCGTGTTCGTCGGCTATGACCAGCCCAAACCGATGGGCAAGGGCAACACCGGCGGCGCCATCGCCGCGCCGATCTTCGGCGACTTCCTCAAGCAGGCGCTGGGCGACAGTCCCGCGGCGCCGTTTCGCCAGCCGCCGGGCATCAAGCTCGTGCGCACCAATCTGAAAACGGGCCTCAGAGCCGCGTCAACGGACGCCGATACGATCATGGAGGCCTTCAAGCCCAACGAGGAGCCCGACGACGCCTATTCGATCATCGGCGTCGCGAGCGTCTCCGACGCCAACGCGACGACGGCCGGCGCCGGCGACGCCGCTGCTGCGGGCGATGCCTATGCGCCCCCGCCCGTCGCCTATCCGGGCCCAGGCCAACGCGGCGGCGGCGTTTGGTAGCGCCGCCGGCCCGGCGCGGCGCCGGCTGACGGTCCCGCGTTTACATCGCGAAACGCGATCGCTATACGTCGCCGTTCGATATTTCCGAAAGCGCCGCGTCGCGCGTCCGCGCTTCGGATTTCCCGAATTGTGTTCAGGAGATTTCGCCATGCGCGCGGAAGCGCAAAAGTTGTCCGACGCGATCAAGGAGGCGTTCAGCCTTCTGAGGAGGTCGCTTTGACTGGGACACCGCGGAAGACCGGCTCGCCTCGCTGAACGCGAAGTCGGAAGACCCCAATCTGTGGAGCGATCCGAAGGCCGCGCAGAAAGTGATGCGCCAGCGCCAGTCGCTCGAACGCGCGATTTCCGAATTCAGGCGCCTCCAGCGCGACTTCGACGACGCGCTAACGCTGATCGAACTCGGCGAAGCGGAGGACGACGAGGCGTCGATTTCGGAAGGCGAGGCCGCGCTCCGTCGCATTGACGCGGAAGCGCAGCGCCGCTCGGTCGAAGCGATGCTGTCGGGCGAAGCCGACGGCCTCAATACCTACATCGAAGTTCACGCCGGCGCCGGCGGCACCGAGAGTCAGGACTGGGCGTCCATGCTTGCGCGCATGTACGCGCGCTGGGGCGAGCGCCGCGGCTTCAAGGTCAAGCTGATCGAAGAGAGCGCCGGCGAAGAGGCCGGCATCAAGTCGGCGATGTTCGAGATCGAGGGCGAGAATGCGTTCGGCTGGCTGAAGACGGAAGCCGGCGTTCACCGCCTCGTGCGCATTTCGCCCTATGACAGCAACGCGCGCCGCCACACGAGCTTCGCGTCCGTCACCGTCTATCCGGTGATCGACGATTCCATCGACGTCGAGATCAACCCCGCCGACGTCGAAATGTCGTTCGCGCGCTCGTCCGGCGCCGGCGGCCAGTCGGTCAACCGCACGGAATCCGCCGTGCGTCTGCACCACAAGCCGACGGGCATCATGATCTTCGCGCAGGAGCAGCGCTCGCAGCATCAGAACAAGGACATCGCCTACAAGCGGCTCAAGGCGCGTCTTTATGAAATTGAATTGAAAAAGCGCGAAGCCAAAGCCAACGCCGATCAGGCAGCCAAGACCGACATCGGCTGGGGCCATCAAATACGCTCTTACGTCTTGCAGCCCTATCAGCTGGTGAAAGACCTACGCACCGGCGCGACGTCAACCAACCCCGCCGAAGTTCTCGACGGCGACATCGATCCGTTCGTCGAAGCCGCGCTGTCCCAACGCATCAAAGGCGGCGCGCAGGCGGTGGTGGAAGATTTGGAGTAGGGGGCGGCAAGGGCCGCCATCTACTCGGCCTCGGGCGCCTCGACCGCCCGATCGCCCGGCGCGCGTCGCTCGTTCAACACCATCAGCAGCGGCGTCAGCCCATCGGTGTCGACGATCTTGAAGATTTCGATGTCGTTCCGCGCCGGCTCGCTCCATCCCGCGATCTGCAGCGCGCGCTCGGCCTTCGAAAACAGGCCATGATTGCGCACGGCGCGTTTCTCCGCATACTGCTTGGCCTCTTCGCCGCTCAGCCCTTGCTCCTCCGCCCATTTCTTGCGGATTTCAGTGAGGTCCGTGTCGCTCGCGACCGACTCTTCCGCCTTCAGCTCCTTCAATTCGTTCTTCTGGAAGAGCCATTTCTTTCCGCCCTTCGGCCAGCGAACGAGGTCCAGGTCGCTCAGCACGCCGGCCAGCTGGTTCACGGCCATGGCCTTGGCGGACTCCTCCTTGTCGTTTGGATCGCAACTGTAGAGATTCGGTATGACGAGGTACGACGCTTTGTTGTGATGCACGAAATGGCGGCGCACCCATTCGAGATCGGCGCCGGGCGCGCGGTTGATCGCGGTGTCAATCGCATCGCGGATTTGCCGAGCAAGGGCGCTAGATGGACGGATCGACGGCGGTTCGCGCGGAGGATTGAGGATCGCCAGCGCCAACAGCCCGAGATCGACGCCGATCGTCGCCAGAAGCGCGATGACGTCCCGGCCGGTGATCGGCTCGCCGCCGCCTGTGCGCCCGGTCGTGTCGAGATTGCCGCCGGAGAACACGTAGCGGAATGCGCCTGACGTGTAGGCGCCGATGTTGCTCCAGAGATTTTTCACCGCGTTCGCGACGCCGGCCGGGCCTTCGTTGAAGACGGCCTCGCGTAGTTTGAGCTCGGCCGGCTGCTCGGACTGCGCCGCCGCCTCGTTGAGCCGCTCGGCGAGCGTCGGATCATAGCAGGACGATCCCGTCTTGCCCGGTTGCACGGAAACGGAAGCCGCAAGCGCCCGCATCTCGACCGCGGTGGAACGGCCCAACTGGTTGCTGCGCGCAGCGATGTTGCGCGCAAGCCCGCGAATTTCCGACGCCTTGTTCTCGAAGTTGCGCTGGCGCTCCTCGATCGTCGCGCCGCCGAGCACGTCGGCGGCCTGGCGCAGCGCTTCGACGTCGGCCTGCACAGGTTCGAACCATGATTTCGTCATGCCGTCGCGGAGCGACGCGACGCTGTCGCGCACGCTGCGGCGCGCATTATAGAGTGGTCCGCGCCCCGCGCCGGACGGCGTGCCGCAACTGCCGCCGCTCGTCTCTTCGCGCGCCATCTGGCTCTCCGACCAGCCGACGACGTTGTCGAGCTGGCCGCGCACGGCCTCAATTCTCGCTGCAACAACGGCGCTCGCGTCGCGCGCATCTTCCTGCAATCCGGCGAGTCCGGTGCGTGTCGCTTCTTCGCCGGAAATAAGGCTCCACCAGAATCCGTAACCGAAGCCGATCGACCAGATCGCGAGGAACAGATAGAGCGGAAATGTAATCAGACGTTCGCGGAGGCGCCGCTTGGCGCCGAACGTCTCGCGCAGCGCCAGCTACATGAGAAACGTCAGCGCGACGACGACGGCGACGACGAGAACGTCGTTCGAAATCGACATGCTGCCGGCTTGGGGCGCCGCCGGCGTCGACGAGACGCCGACGATGAAATCGCGCATGCCGTGCCACGTCGCATAGCCCGAGATGATGAGCAGCATGAACGACGCGACGCCGATAAGCGTGTTGCGGCCCAGGATATAGTCGATCGTCCTGCCGATCAGGCTTGGCTGCGCATCTTCCGGCATACGGAACTCCTACTCACACGATCCGACCAACCAGATAGAACAAAAACGAGCCACGCGCCGTCGCTGACGCGCCACATCTCCATGGCCATCCGCCGGAACAATTGGTTTGCTTGAGTTCAAAGAGCTTTCATTTCGAAGGCCAAAGGCTGCGCGAACGGGGAGCGGGCAAGAGCCTGCGACGGCGAGGGCCGGGGGTGAGGGGCTGCGATATGTTCCGTGCGTACAGCCGCCCCTCACCCCAACCCTCTCCCCGCGTGCGGGGAGAGGGCGTTGTC
>JBQTKA010000009.1:0-63377 GCA_052386495.1 Hyphomicrobium sp.
AAGAGGCGGCGCGCGTTTGTCGCTCTGGCCTTTCCCGCCGGTCGGGCCTATATGACGGCGGCGTGACGCCCGGCGCCGAGACAGATTGCACGCCGCGCGTCGGTTGAGCGTGACCAGTCAGTCCGAAGCACAATGCGGCTCTTTGGCGGGAGACGACGCAGATGGCGCAAGCTGAGCGAGAACCCGAAACGGCAGGCGGCGCGATCACGATCGACGGCCTGACGTTCACCCGCTACGGCGACGACCGTTTGCGGGAGGAATGCGGCGTCTTCGGCGTCTTCGATCACCCCGACGCCGCCGCGATCACGGCGCTGGGCCTCCACGCCCTCCAGCATCGCGGTCAGGAAGCCTCCGGCATCTGCTCCTACGACGGCCGCAACTTCCACTCCGAGCGCCGGATGGGTCTCGTCGGCGACAACTTCTCCAAGGCTGACGTCCTCGCCCGCCTCAAGGGCCGCATGGCCATCGGCCACAATCGCTACTCCACCACCGGCGATCCGTTGATCCGCAACGTCCAGCCGCTGTTCTGCGATATCGATACCGGCGGCTTCGCCGTCGCGCATAACGGCAATCTCACGAACGCCCTGACGCTGCGCAATGACCTGATCTCGTCGGGCGCGATCTGCCAGTCGACCTCCGACACCGAAGTCATTCTCCATCTTCTCTCGCGCTCGAAGAAGCGCCGCACGGTCGAGCGTCTCGTCGACGCCATCCGCCAGGTCGAGGGGTCGTTCGCGCTTGTCTGCCTGACCAATGACATGATGATCGGCGCACGCGATTCCGTGGGCATCCGCCCGCTCGTCATCGGCCGGCTTGGAACGTCCTATGTTCTGGCGTCTGAAACCTGCGCGCTCGATATGGTCGGCGCCGAGTTCCTGCGCGAAGTCGAGAACGGCGAAGTGGTGGTCATCACGGATCGCGGCCTCGAAAGCCATCGACCCTTCCCGCGCCGCCCGGCGCGCCCCTGCATCTTCGAGTACATCTATTTTTCGCGACCGGACTCGATCGTCGGCGGCCAGACAGTCTATCAGATTCGTAAGCAGATGGGTTCGGAATTGGCGCGTGAGGCCCCAGCCGCCGTCGACGTCATCGTGCCGATCCCGGACTCAGGCGTGCCCGCCGCCATCGGCTACAGCCAGCAGAGCGGCATCCCGTTCGAACTCGGCATCATCCGCAATCACTACGTCGGACGCACCTTCATCGAGCCGGAACAGCGCATCCGCCAGCTCGGCGTCAAACTCAAGCACTCGGCCAACGCCAGCGTCATCCGGGGCAATCGCGTGCTGCTGGTCGACGACAGCGTCGTGCGCGGCACCACGTCGAAAAAGATCGTGCAGCTGATCCGCGACGCCGGCGCGCGCGAGGTGCACATGCGCATATCCTCTCCGCCGATCACGCATCCGGACTTCTACGGCATCGATACGCCGAGCAAGAAAGACCTGCTCGCCGCCAACATGTCGCTCGACGAGATGCGCGACTTCATGGGGGCCGATAGTCTGGCGTTCTTGTCGGTCGACGGCATCTATCGTTCGATTGGCCTCGAAGCGCGCGATCCTCGCGCGCCGCAGTTCACCGACCATTGCTTCACCGGCGACTACCCGACCGACCTCACGGATCACCTCGGCGACGGCGCGCCGCGGCAGTTGTCGCTGCTGGCGGAAGTGGGTTGAAGAACATTCCCTCCCCCCATAGCGCCTGACTTTCAGGCGCTATGGGGAGAGGGTTAGGGTGAGGGGCAGAAGCGAGCTCGGATCGTGTGGCTGCCCCTCACCCCAGCCCTCTCCCCGCACGCGGGGAGAGGGAGAAAACAGTATGCTCGAAGGTCCACTCTCTGGCCGCATTGCGCTCGTCACCGGCGCCTCGCGCGGCATCGGTCGCGCCGCGGCGCTAGCGCTCGCCAAATCGGGCGCTCATGTCGTGATTTCGGCGCGGTCGCTCGCGGGCCTTGAAAGCCTCGACGACGACATCCAGACGCTGGGCGGGGCGGCGACGCTGCTTCAGCTCGACCTGAAAAAAGGCGACCGCATCGATCAGCTCGGCCCGACGATCTATCAGCGCTGGCAGAAGCTCGACATTCTCATCGCCAACGCCGGCATTCTCGGACCGCTCTCGCCGCTGGGGCACGTGACCGAGGACGGATTTCTCTCGACCATCGACATCAACCTCAACGCCAACTGGCGGTTGATCCGCACGCTCGATCCTTTGCTCAAGCGATCCGATGCGGGGCGCGCCGTGTTCGTCACCTCAGGCGCGGCGAGCGGCAAATACGCCTACTGGGGCCCTTACGCCGCATCCAAGGCGGGGCTTGAGGCGCTGGTGAAATCGTGGGCTGCAGAACTGGCGAACACGAGCGTGCGCGCCAACCTCGTCAATCCCGGTCCGGTCCGCACCGGCATGCGCGCCAAGGCGTTTCCCGGCGAGGATCCGACGTCGCTGCCGTCGCCGGACGATCTCGCGCCGCTCTTTGTCGAATTGGCTTCGCCCGCGTGCGAGATGAACGGCGCGACGGTGAACTATCGCGACTGGCGGCGCGCGCCGCCCTCATCGGCCGAAGCGGCGGCTGCGGATGTCTGATCGGCCGCGCACGCGGTCGGCGCCGGCGCGATCAGCGTCAGTTCGCTCCGGACCGCGCCCTCTTTTCCAAATTGCGCACGTCTTCGCATAATGACGCGCCGAGGCGGACGGCGACGTCCGCCTCAAGATCCTGGCAAATATTTGTGAAAATTTCCGCCTTTGCAGCGAGCGCCTGCATCGACTGGGCGCGAATTTCCGCGGCCTGCCAGGCGATGTCCTGCATCCGGTCCAGTTCCAGATCATCGGGATCGACGCCGACCGATTGAACGTTATGCCTGGCGCAGTTTTCAAGGGTCGCGTAGAGGCGGGCCAACACTGTAAGCGCGCATGCGTCGTCCGCACTGTCTGTGTGATCGAAAATCTCTGAAGTTGGGGCGCGCATGCGATGCGGATGGCGGCTCATGACCTGCTCCAAGAAAGGACTGTTGAGGCTTCGACGCGTCGAACGTGCTGGCCGCCGTTGCGACCGACAACGCCGATCGCGCGTCGCCAAAATCGATTATCTGAACCTTGTTATAGAAACGTTTCTACCAGCTTAAAGAATTGATCCGTTCAATTACGATCTTGCCGTCCGTCGGAATAAGCCGCCGGCCGTCTCCGATTTGCATGCGCCTCAGAGGCGCCGCGCGCTTATACAGCGGCGAACAAGAGTTGCACTAAAGGCAACTTTTGGTCATGACATAACTGTGGTAAATTGCGGCCAATTCTCTCTGAGGCGGGGGCGCTTTGATAGCGGAGAGCCATCAAATCAATGACCAATCCCAACAAGAAGGCGCGTTCAAGACTGTCCGTCGGCGCCGTGCGGAGCGAGGAATCCGAAAAGGCGATTGTCGCCGCCGCCGAGAAAATTCTGTCTGAAAGGGGGTTCGACGGCTTCACCATCGAGGCCGTGGCCAAGGAGGCCCGCGCCAGCAAGCCGACGATCTATCGTTGGTGGGGCGACAAGGTCCGGCTCATTCTCGATGCTCACTTTAAGACGCGGAAGGTCATCGATGAAGCTCCGGACACAGGCAGCGCGCGTTCGGACCTCATCTTCCTGTTGACCAGACTCTGGCGGGTTCATTGGGCCGTGCCCAACAATGCCGACGTTTCGCGCATGCTCATGGCTCAGGTTCTCATCAAACCCGATCTATTCGCGCCGTACCGCAACGAGTACCTGGCGAAACGCAGCGAACCTTTTCTCGCCATTCTGGACAGGGCCAAGGCTCGCGGCGAACTGCCGGCCAGCGCCGATTCTGTCGTCTTGTGGGAAATTCTCGTCAGCTATCAGCTCTATCGCCTGATGATGCGCGATCCCCCGACGGACCAGGAAATCAGGTGGTTCGTTGACGGCTTTTTGAGGATGGGCGAGACGTCGGCGTGCGCGTCGATCCAGCCGAATGCGCCAGCCGCATAGAGTTTGGAGGCCGCCGCAGCTCAGGCGAACGCGATCTGCATTCCGTCGTAAGCCGGCTCGACGCCAGCAGGCAGGTCGCGCCGCAGCGTCTCGTAGTCCAGTTCGCTCGTCATGTGGGTCAGGATCGCGCGCTTCGGCTTCAAGCGGGCGATCCAAGCCAGCGCCTGTTTGACGCTGAAATGACTCTCATGCGGCGTCGTGCGCAGCGCGTCGACGATCCACACGTCGAGTCCTTGCAGCCGCGCCTCCGCGGCGGCGTCGAGATCATTCAAATCGGGAGAATAGGCGAGGTCCGCGACGCGCCAGCCGAGAGAGACGATGTCGCCATGCGTCTGCCGGATCGGCGTCGCGATGATCGCTCCGCCCGGCCCGTTGATCGTCACCGCCGCAATCCCGTCGATCTCGCAGCCATTCAGGATTGGCCGATAATTTGAGCCAGTCGGGGTCTCGAAGCAGTAGGCGAAGCGTTCTTTCAGACTCCGCCCCGTGGCGCGATCGTAATACACGTCGACGCGCCGCTTCATGGCGAAGGCCACCATCCGCAGATCGTCGATGCCATGCGTGTGGTCGGCGTGGTCATGCGTGTAGAGCACGCCGTCGAGGGCCGTGACGCGAACCGACAAAATCTGTTGGCGGAAATCTGGAGAGGTATCGACAAGCACCGCGGTTGTGCCGCCGCCCCCTTTGCGTTCGAACAGGCCGGAACATCTGAGCCGCCGGTTCTTCGGATTTTCCGGATCGCACGCGCCCCACGTCATCCCGATGCGCGGCACGCCGCCCGACGATCCGCAGCCGAGGATCGTGAAGCGGTAGGTCATGCCGCGGCGGCGCCCGACCCGCGCAGCTTCGCACGATCGGCCTTCGTGTAGAGACGGAAGAAGTTTTCTGTCGTCGCGACGGCGAGCGCGTCGCGCGAGACGCCTTTGACGTCGGCGAGCGTCGCGGCGGTGTGGACGACGAAAGCCGGCTCGTTGGTCTTGGCGCGATAGGGATCGGGCGCGAGGTACGGCGCGTCCGTTTCGACAAGCAGGCGATCGAGCGGAACCTCACGCGCAACGGCGCGCAGCGCCTCCGACTTTTTGAAGGTGACGACGCCGCTGAACGAGACATAGAGGCCGAGGTCGACGGCGCGCATCGCGAGCGTGCGCCCGCTGGTGAAGCAATGCAGAACAGCCGGAAACGCGCCTTTCGCGTGCTCGTCTTCAAGGATGGCGAGCGTGTCGTCGTCGGCGTCGCGCGTGTGGATTTCAAGCGGCAGGCCGGTGATGCGCGCGGCTGCGATGTGGCGGCGAAACCCCGCCGCCTGGTTCTCGGGCGTCGAGCGCTTGTAATAGTAGTCGAGGCCGGATTCGCCGACGGCGACGACTTTCGGATGCTTTGAGCGTTCGAGAATGTCCGCGAGCGGCACGTCGCGTTCTTCATCCGCGTTGTGGGGGTGCGTGCCGACGGAGCAATAGACGTTTTCGAACCGCTCGGCCACGGCGAGGATGCGATCGAACTGGCGCACGCGCGTCGAGATCGTCACCATCATGCCGACGCCGTTGGCCGCGGCGCGCGCGATGACGCCGTCAAGGTCGGCGGCGAAATCCGGAAAATCCAGGTGGCAATGATGATCGACGAGCATCACGCCGTCTTGCCCTTTTGCTTGTCCCCGCCTTGGGCGGGCGCGGACTCCGCGGGATCGACGTAGCGCGGGAATACGCCTTGCGGCTCGGGGATTGCGGCGCCGGCCTTCAAGCGCGCCTGAGCGCCGAGCGCCGCGAACGCGCGTTCGCCCGCGGGAATGGCGAGGAGATCGAGCAGCTTGCCGGAGCTCGAAGGCATTACGGGCTGCGCAAGGATCGCAAACTGGCGCACGCATTCCGCCGTGACGTACAAAATCGTCTCCATCCGCTTCGGGTCGGTTTTCTTTTTCGCCCACGGCTCCTCGGCCGCGAAATAGCGGTTGGCGTCCGCGACGACAGCCCATACGGCGTCGAGATACTTCGTGACGGCCTGGCGGTCCATTTCGGCGCGCGCAATCGCGTAGATGGCGTCGGCCGCGTTCAGCATCGACTGATCTTCCGCCGTGAGTGGACCCGGTTCAGGGATCTTGCCATCGCAGTTCTTGAAGATCATCGACAGCGAGCGCTGCGCCAGGTTGCCGAGGTTGTTCGCCAGATCGGCGTTGATGCGATTGGCGATGGCTTCCGGCGAATAGGCGCCGTCCTGCCCGAACATCACTTCGCGCAGAAAGAAGTAGCGCACGTTCTCGCGGCCGTAGGCTTTGACGAGATCGAACGGATCGACGACGTTGCCGACCGACTTCGACATCTTCTCGCCCCGGTTCAGAACGAACCCGTGGCTGAATACGCGCTTGGGCAACGGCAGGCCCGCGCTCATCAGGAACGCCGGCCAATAGACCGCATGAAAGCGCACGATGTCCTTGCCGATGACGTGAACGTCGGCCGGCCAGAATTTCGCTCTGCGCGCATCGCCATCGTTCAGCAGCCCCGTCGCGGTGATGTAATTGGTCAGCGCGTCGACCCACACGTACATGACGTGGCCTTGCGCATCTGGAACGGGGATGCCCCAGTCCAGCGTCGAACGCGAGATCGAAAGGTCTTCAAGACCCATGCTGACGAAACTGACGACCTCGTTGCGGCGTTCCGGCGGAAGGATGAAATCCGGATTGGCGGCGTAATGCGCCAAGAGCCGATCCTGATACGCCGAGAGGCGGAAGAAGTACGTCTCCTCTTCATTCCATTCGACTGGCGTGCCGGACGTCGTCGCGCGGCGCACGCCGTCGTCGCCCACCGACGTTTCGCTCTCGTTGTAATAGGCCTCGTCCCGGACCGAGTACCAGCCGCCGTACTTTTTCAGGAAGATGTCGCCGGACTTTTCCATGCGTCGCCAGATTTCGGCGCTGGCCGCGTAGTGGCGCGGCTCGGTCGTTCGGATGAAATCGTCGTTGGAGAGGCCGAGCGCCGCCGCCATGTCGATGAAGGCTTGCGCGTTGCGGTCGGCGAGCGCGCGCGGACTGACGCCTTGGATAGCCGCCGTCTGTTTCATCTTGAGGCCGTGTTCGTCGGTGCCGGTCAGGAAAAAGACGTCCTTGCCGTCAAGCCGCTCGAAGCGCGCGATGGCGTCCGTCGCGATCGCCTCGTACGCGTGGCCGATGTGGGGCGAACCGTTGGGATACGAAATCGCCGTCGTGATGTAGAATTTCTCGGCCACCGTCAGCTTGATCCTTGCGGGACGTTCGTTTCGGCGGCGCGCAATCAGCCCCGGCTCGCCGCCTCCAGGCGCGTCAGGCTTGCGAGGATCAGGGCTTTGCGGTCCAGATTGAGCGCCTGGGCGTCGGCCCGGGCGCGCGCCAGTGTTTCCCACAGCTCGGCGAAGGTGGCAAGGCGCGCCGGACCGATCAGCCGCGCCGCCAGCGCGCGATCGGACGCCGACCCCTGCCCCGTCGCCTCGGCGCGGATCAGCCGCGCCAGCGCATCCTGAAGCAGGTCGAAGTATAGCGTGAACTTCGACTCCTGCGCCGCGCCCTGCATTTCGTCGCCAAGCTGATGCGCGGACTTCACGTCAAGTTTCGGCAGATCGGCAAGCAACCTATCGATGCGCGCCTGCAGCGCCAATCCGCCGCCCTCCAGCAAGGCGAGGGCGCGACGCGCGCTGCCGCCTGAGATGGACTCGAGCCTGAGCCAGTCCGCCCCGTCGGGCAAAGGCTTTCCGGCGGCTTCAAGCGCGGCCGTCACGGCCTGACGCAAATCGGCGGCCGACAACGGCGCGAGCGCCAGCGTGCGGCAGCGGGATCGGATGGTCGGAAGCAACCGTCCTGGCGCCGATGACAGTATCAGGAACAGAGTCCGGCTTGGCGGCTCCTCCAGCGATTTCAGAAGCGCGTTCGCGGCGTTGACGTTCAGTTCGTCGGCGCTGTCGACAATGACGACGCGCCGTCCGCCGTCTTCTGCGCTGAGCGCGAGAAAATTCTTGAGGCGGCGAACCTCGTCGACGGCGATCGAAGCTGAAAACCGCTTCGCCTTTTGATCGTAAGCGCGGCGAATGACGAGCAGCGCCGGATGCGCCTGCGCCGCGATCTGCCGCGTCGTCGGAGAGTGCTCATCAACATCGAGCCCCGCGCCGAACAGGCCTTTCTCGTCGGGCCGCGCCAACGCCGCGCGCGCGACGCGATACGCCAACGTCGCCTTGCCGCAGCCGGCGACGCCCGTCACCAGCCAGGCGTGATGCATGACATCGGACGCCAGGCCGGATTCGAACGTCAGCTCGGCGCCGGCGTGGCCGATCACCTTCGCCGTTTCGCGCGGATGCGGAAATCCGTCGAGCCGGTCAGCCTCGGGCGACGCCTCGATCTCGGCGGCGAGCGGCGCGCGCGCCATCACAGCACCAGCGACAGCAGTCGTTCGCTGACCGCTTGCCACACGGCATCGTCGACGTTCTCTGCCGACAGATTGCCATCGATCAGGATGCAGCGGCCGGGCTCCGCTTCGGCGATCTCGAGAAACCCCTGGCGGAGCGTCTCGTGCGTCTCGATGCGTTCGGCGTCGTAGCGCGACAGCGTCCCGCGGCCCGCGGCGCGCTCGAGTCCGGCTTCGGGCGGCAGATCGAGGATCAGCGTCAGATCGGGATAGTCCGGCGCCACCGTGTAGCGTTCGAGCTGCGCGATCAGCTCGGGCTCCACGTTGTAAAGGCGGCCCTGATAGACTCGCGTTGAGTCAAGAAACCGGTCCGAGATCACCCACGTGCCTTCATCCAGCGCCGGTCGGATCACCGCCGTCATGTGCTCGGCGCGGGCGGCCGCGAACATCAGCAGCTCCGTCATTGGATCCTGCGGACGATCTTTCAGGATCAGCGCGCGCAAATCCTCGCCGAGCGTCGTTCCGCCCGGTTCGCGCGTGACGAGCGTCGCAATGCCCGCCCCTTCCAGGCGATGGGCGAGACGTTTCGCCTGCGTCGACTTGCCGACTCCTTCGCCGCCTTCAAATGTAATGAATTTTCCGCGCGACATCGATCCGGCCCCGGTTGTTTCGGGCGGACTTTAGAGCGCCAACCGCCGGAGCGCCATGAGAACAAGCGAGTCGAAGCCTTGGCGCAGAATGCCCGCTTTCTCGACGTCGGCGGCGGCGAAAAGCGGCACATCGGCGGTGGCGCTCGATGAGCTTGAAATCCGCAATGTCGCCACCTGATCGCCCTTTCTGACGGGCGGCTTCAGCGGCGCCTTGTAGACGATTTCAGCGGAGAGCCGCTGGTTGGCCGGATACTTCGGCAGCTGGAACATGACGTCGTTCTTGCTCGCAAGATCGACGTACATCTGCGTTCCGCCCCACACGCGCGCCGCGCCGATCACCTCGCCGGCGTCATAGAGCTTGACCTGGCTGATCGATTTGAAACCCCATTCGATCAGCCGCGTCGCCTCGGACTTGCGCGCCTCTGCGCTATCTAGGCCGGCGACGACGGCTATGATGCGCCGGCCGTTCTGGACGGCGGACGCAACGAGGCCGAAGCCGGCGTCCTTCGTGTTTCCGGTCTTTAGTCCGTCGACGCCGAGATCGAGAAACAGCAGCGGGTTGCGATTGAAGAATTTGTGCTTGCGGTAGCCCCACTCGCGAATGGAAAAGACGGGGTAAAGGTCGGGATACTCGAGAATCAGATGGCGCGCCAAAATGCCCAGTTCGCGCGCCGTCATCAAGTGGCCGTTCTCGCTGAGCCCAGTGGCGTTGACGAACGTCGATTTCGTCATGCCGATGCGCCGCGCCTCCGCCGTCATCAATTTGGCGAACGACGCCTCGTTGCCGGCCATGCCCTCGGCTACGGCGATGGCGGCGTCGTTTCCCGATTGAACCGCGATCCCCTTGATCAGGTCGTCGACCGTCGCTTTTGTGTTGACCGGCACCATCATCGCCGACGTGCCGGAGGGCGCGCCGCCCTTGCGCCAGGCGTTGACGCTCATCGTCAATTCGTCGGTCGCTTTGATCTTGCCGTCTTTCATGGCCTTGAAAAGCACGGCCAGCGTCATCAGCTTGCTCATGCTGGCGGGCGGCGCCAGTTCGTCGGCGGCCTGCTGAAACAGCACCGCCCCGCTCGCCGCATCCATCAACAGCGCGCGCGGGGCCTTCGTCGTGAAGGACCCGTCCTGCGCGCCCGCCGTGGCGGCGGTCGAGAGCGCAAGCCAAACGAAACCAACGAACGCTGCGCGTTGCGCGATGCGCGCCAAAAAGCTTGTCATGGGCGTCACGAAGCGAACCTCATCGGCGGAACTATCCGCCGCGCTGAAGCGCGGGTCAACAATCAGCGCGATCACTTCCCGGCAAGCGCCGAGCGATACGCCGTCGGCGACCAGCGCTGATCGGCGGCGGCGGCCCAGTTCGGCGCACCTTGCGAACGCCCCGGATCGTTCGGCAGGCGCGTCGACGCGACCGGAGGAGCACCGTTGCGATACGTCTGCTCGGCAAGATACTGGCGCTCGCGGCGATCGTCGCCGTTCAATGGTGCGCGGCCTGCATAGCGCACGCGCACCGGCGCGCGGCCCTGCCCGACATATCCCAGCGCCTGCGCCGAAGCGTGCGACAGATCGATGATGCGTCCGCCTACATAGGGGCCGCGATCGTTGACGCGCACCAGCACGGTGCGGCCGTTCTGAAGATTTGTGACATAGACGTAGGACGGCAGAGGCAGGGTCGGGTGCGCCGCCGTCAGCGCGTTCTTGTCAAACAGTTCGCCGTTGGCGGTCTTGCGTCCGTGAAAATCATCGCCGTACCACGAGCCGACGCCCTGCCGGTCGTAGTGCGGATCTTCGCGCGGCACGTACCACTGCCCAGCGACCGAATAGGGAGAGCCGATCTTGAATGCGCCGCCGCCCTTGCGAAGGGGGCCCTGATACGTCGTGACGCGCGGGCTCGACCTGACGCCGTACTCGGCCTCCGTAAACAACGGCCGCGAAACGCTGGAGCGCGGCCGGTCGGTGGATTGGGAACAGCCGGTCACAGCCGCGGCGACGCCTGCAATGACAAATGGCCTGAGTGCGCGCGCTCCGCGCAAAAAGTTCGACATGCCGACGTGACCCGCCCTTGGCGACGCATACGCACCCCCAGACCGACGCGATACAGCAGCGGTTGGGCCGAAGGTTGCTCGAAGAGTGGCAGACTTGGTTTAGAAAGCCGTAAAGAGTGGCGCGCGCCGAAGCAGGCCCGCCGGCGGCGCGGCCCTTGAGCGGCCGGCGGGGACGGCGTAGGAACGAGCGGCGCGCGAACGTTCTTTGAGTTGTAGCGCCGCGGGGAAGGGTGGCCGAGTGGTTTAAGGCACCGGTCTTGAAAACCGGCGTAGGCGCAAGTCTACCGTGGGTTCGAATCCCACCCCTTCCGCCAGTCATGGTTGAACATTTGAATGGAGCGCCGGCCAACGCCGGCGCTACGACGTAAACCTCAACGAACCAATACCAAGCGTAATGAGGACGACGCCCGCGATGCGGCCCTGAGAACTGCTTTCTCCGAAGAAGAGAACGCCAAAGCCGAACGCCAGCACCGCTTCGAGACCGAGCACGACGAGGTAGGTGACGGCGAGATCCTCGCGCTTCATCGCGAGGGTCTGCAAACACGCCCCGACCAAGAAGAGAAACATCAGGGCGGCCGTCGGGATGGCCTTCGAGAGGCCATCGGAAAGCTTCATGAAAATGCCGCCGACGGTGAACGCCAACGCCGAAAGGACGACGAGGCCCATGAAGGCGGCGTTTTCGTACTGTTGGTGCCAGCCCTGAATGAGCTGCAAGACTGATTGCGGAAAATGGGTCATGGCTCGCCTCATCAGGCTGCGATTGCGCGGCAGGTCGAGCGGCCGATCGCCTGGCGGGCGAGCGTGACGACATTGATATGCTCCGGCCGGAACGCCTGTCGCACGACCGCCACCGCCACGGCAGGATCGAAGTCCTTGCACGAAAAGACATCAATGTAGGCGTCGCCGTTGACGTCGCAGAAATGTCCGGTAATGGCCGACGTTTCGATCAGCTGCACCAGCGAGTAGCCCGCCGCTTCCGGCAAATGCGTCGCGAAATGCTCGATGAGCGGCGGTCCGTGGGCCTTCATGCCGATTGCCGGCGCCAAGGCTTCCACGAACCGCCGGATCGCGTCGGCGCTGCGGACGGCTTCGATATCGCCGCCGCCAATATCCATGATTAAATGCTTGCCCCACATAATAGTCTCTCCTTCAAAATATCCGTTGCTTCTCAAATATCGGACGTGCGCGTAATCAAAATCAAAAGTCGAACCAAGTATGTAACCGTGTCAACGCGGCGGTTCGGAGCAGCGCGCCGCCGTTCTACGATCAAGTCCGCAAGCGCGCGCTCCTTAGAAACCCGATCGGATCGTCGTGAAATTGCGCGACTCATAGTCCGGTTGTTCGTGGATGTCGCTCCACCACTGCCCGTAGTCGCGACCAAATTGCTGAATGAGGTCTTCCGTGACATTCGGCATCACAATCGCGCGCGCCATGCCTTCATTCACCGCGAGTTGGTATTTGCGGACGAGCCTTTCGCAGGGTTCTGGGAAAACGACGGTCAAGGCGTAGTCGTTTCGCAGACAGGGCGCACCGACGCCGCGCAGCGTCCGTATCAGCAGTTGGGCCCCTTTTTGGCAGCGCGCGACATCGGCCGTGAACCCTTCGACGCCATGGCCCTTCAGTCGCGCCCACAGCGCCAAGATGGCATGGCCGTTGCGCGATCCCATCAGGCCTGCGTCGGTCGAGCGCCGGCAGGCGAACTCGAAGAACAGCCGTTTCACGATTTGTCTGCGCACGACCAACACGCCACACGGCATCGGCGCGCCGATCATCTTGTGACCGCATGTCGAGATGCTGTCGATCTCATGTGCGAATGACGGGCGAACGGCGAAGGAAGCCTCTTTGACGAATGGGAGCACCATGGCGCTCAATGCGCCATCGACATGTACAAAGCGCCGCTCGCGGTTGAAGCCTTGAATTTCGAGACAATGCAACGTGTCGGCGATGTTGTCGTGCGCCCCTTTCGATGCAGTGCCGCACGTCAAAGCAACGATGACATAACGCCCGCTGAGCGATTCAAGCCGGCATGACAGAGCTTGGATGGATATGGCGCCCGAGGCGTCGCATGGAACCGCCATCGTCTCAATCTGCAGCATGCGCGCCGCAGTCGGGATCGAGTGATGCGCCTCGACGCTATGAACGAGCACGGCGGAGGGAAGCGCTTCACGGGCAAAATAGAGCGCCCACATGTTTGCGTCGGTGCCGTTCGCGGCGATTGAGCCCCAGTAGGCGTCGCCATCATGGCACTGCCAAACTTCGCGCAGCCATGCAATGACGTCGCGCTCGATCTCATAGACGTCGGAGCCGAAACGCGACCCGACATAGGGGTCGCCGAGATTGTTGATGAGATTATCGTAGAGGTTCGGGGGGATCGGAGAGTGGTCGAGCAGATTGTAGGGGTAGCCGAGATGCGTCCGGTGAGCGGCGCGCAATCGAACATCGGTTCTGTCGAGCACAGCGTTCATACATTCGCCGACCATGGTCCACCTCCCTCCCGATTGGGATCGCCAAGGACCGTCGGCGAGGCCCGTTCAGGATGGGATCGACCATTTCCCAGCTGCGTACGGCAGGCAGTGACTTTTGATACTTTGGCGTGGAGTTGATGACCTCTTTTTCCAACCGTCATCGCTCGGAAGCCTCAGACGTCGACGACGTGAGAGCGGGGCGAGAACCTGAACGGCGCAAGCGGCGAGCTCTTCAGTGTAGACCTGGACATCTGTGCACTGACGTGTAGCGTTCAGGCCACTGCATTGCAGCGCGACCGTGGTATCTGGTTGGTCTTGCGACTATACTTTGAGTGCTTGTGGATTTTTCTGCAATGAAGCTGAAAGTATGTGTTTTCGGCGCAATTATTGTTTTCTTTTCTTCTGTCGGCCCCAGGCCGGCAGTGGCCGATAGCGGCTGCACAGAACCCGCCGGACTGCTTTTTTCTTTCGACGGGCAAGTCGAAGTGGGCCGAAACGGCGTTTGGCGAACCGCCGCGCTCAACCAATCCCTTTGCCAGCGAGACGCCGTGCGCACCGGCCCTGGCAGCCGCGCGGCGGTAAGACTGGTCAACGATGCGATCTTGCGCCTCGATCAGAACACGACTGCGGTTCTGAACGACGTTTCGGCTGACCAGCGCCAACGCACGTTTCTCGAGCTTCTCCGCGGCGCCTTGCAATCGTTCAGTCGAAGGCCGCGCTCGCTGGAGATTAACGCGCCCTATCTGACCGCCGCCGTCGAGGGCACGGAGTTCGTGCTTCGCGCCGAAGCGGTTCAGACGACGTTGTCTGTCTTTGAAGGCGTCGTCAGGGCCGCAAACGCCTACGGCGAACTGGCGGTCCTCGGCGGACAGTCTGTCGTCGCGTCAGAGGGCCGGCCGCCGCGGCCCTACATCTGGGTGCAGTCGCCCAATTCGGTGCAGTGGGCGCTCTACTATCCGCCAGTGCTCGCAGCGAAGGGAGGCTACCGCGGTCAGGCGCTCGACGACGCCGGTCAAGGGGATCTTTACCGCGCCGCTCAGCTGCTTTCGTTTGGCCGCGTGGATCAGGCCAACGGCCTGATCGATCGCGCGCTGGCGCGGAACGAACGTTCCGGCCTTGCCTACGCGCTGCGGGCGATTATTGCGCTCGTCCTCAATGACAAACCGGCTGCGCTCGCCGCGGCTCAGCGGTCGATTGAGCTTGAGCCCCGCGTTCCAGCGCCGAGGATCGCCTTATCCTACGTGCAGCAGGCGACGTTCGATCTTGATGCGGCGCGCGATACGCTCCTCGAAGCGACGAGCCTGCAGCCGGCCGATCCTTTAGTATGGGCTCGACTGGCGGAGGTTTGGCTCATGCTCGGCCACCGCGATCGGTCGCGCGAGGCGGCCGAACGCGCCCTCGCTCTCGCGCCGGAGCTTGAGCGGACGCATCTCGTCCTCGGCTTTGCAGCGCTGACCGAGTTCGACACGAAAAGGGCGCGCGCCGCATTCTCGAGGGCGATCGAACTCGACTCGTCCGATCCGTTGCCGCGCTTTGGACTGGGGCTTGCGATCATTCGCGACGGCAACCTCAAGGAAGGCCGCGCGCATCTCGAAATGGCGGTCGGCCTCGACTCCCGGAATTCGTTGCTCCGCTCGTATCTGGGCAAGGCCTATTTCGAGGAGCGGCGCGATCCTCTCGACGCCCAGCAACTCGACATCGCCACGCGCCTCGACCCCCTCGATCCGACGCCCTATCTCTACAGCGCACTGAGAAAGCAGAGCGTCAACAGACCTGTTGACGCCTTGCAGGACGTATTGTCGTCCATCGAACTCAACGACAAGCGCGCCGTCTATCGCAGCCGCGAGGCGCTCGACCAGGATCGCGCGGCGCGCGGCGCATCCCTTGGCCGCATCTACGAAGATCTCGGCTTCGCGCCGCTTGGAATAAACGAGGCGTCCAAATCGCTGGCGCTCGATCCCGGCAATAGCGCTGCGCACCGCTTCCTGTCCGACATCGTCTTTGGCGAACGCCGGCGTGAGATCGCCCGCGTCAGCGAGCTGTTTCAGGCGCAAATGCTGCAGGACCTGAATATCAATCCGGTGCAGCCGAGCCTCGGCGAGGTCAACCTCGGGATCGCGACGCGCGGCGGACCGGCAAAACCCGGATTCAATGAATTCACGCCGCTCTTTGAGGCCAATGACTTTCAGTTCATTGCATCGGGCATTGTCGGAAATCGCAACACGTATGGCGCCGAAGGCGTCGCTTCGGTCATCCGAGACAATGTCTCGGCCAGCGCCGGCGAATTCCACTATGAAACCGACGGATGGAGATTCAACAACGATATTCGTCACGACATCCAGACCGCCTTCGTGCAGACCGCCATCACCCCCGAGCTGAACGTGCAGGCGGAATTTCGCCACCGCGAATCCGAGCAGGGCGATCTCGCGTTCAACTTCGATCCGAATTCATTCAACCCGTTCTTCAAGAAATCGGCGACGGACGACACGGCGCGCGTGGGCGCTCGTTACGCGATATCGCCAAGCGCCGATGTTCTTCTGTCTTACATTCACTCGGACCGCGACGAGACGCAGGAGTTCTTCCCCGGCTTTGGCGTCACGATCCAAACCCAGACCGATCAGGTTGAGGCCCAGTACCTTCGCAGAGGCGAGACATGGAACGTGACGGCAGGCGGTTGGCATACCAGCCAGGATGAGCGGGTCGAAGACTTTGCCGGTGCGAGCGAAGCAGAGACGACGCACCTGCACGGCTATTTCTACAGCAACATCAAATTTCCAACCCCGGTCACCTGGACGTTTGGTCTTGCGGCCGACGATTTTCAGCGTGAACCGATCAAGATCACGGAGGTCAGCCCTAAACTCGGCGTTCGTTGGGATATCGCCGACGGATTCGCGCTACGCGCAGCGGCGTTTCGATGGATCAAGCCGGCGTTATCCGCCAATCGAACGCTAGAGCCGACGCAAGTCGCCGGTTTCAGCCAAGTGTTCGACGATACCAACGGCGATGACTCCTGGCGTTACGGGGTCGGGCTCGATTGGCAGGCAACCAAGCAAATTTTTGCGGGCGTTGAAGGGACTTGGCGCGACATTGACGTCCCTGTTCTCACCGGAGCGTTGGGCGGGCCGGCGACCGCGTCCGAGTCACGGCGCGAAGCGCTGCACCGGGCCTATTTGTTTTGGACTCCGACCGATGACCTCTCGGTCAGCGCGCAGTTTGTTTATGACCGCTTCGAAGCCGACCCCGGGCTGCTCACAAGCTTCTCGAACACGCCGCTGCTCCTGGAAACGCTCAGCATTCCGTTGGGCATCCGGTATTTTGCGCCCAATGGCTTCTTCGCGGGATTGACGGTGACATACGTCGATCAACACGTTGTCCGCTCGGACGACGCAAAGTTCTTCCTGGGACACTCGGATGGAGACGAAACGTTCTCGGTCGTAGATTTATCGGTCGGCTGGCGACTGCCCAACCGAATTGGACTTGCGAGCTTGTCGATCAACAACCTGCTTGACGAGGATTTCAGGTATCAGGACGACAGTTTCCGCGAATTCCGACTCGACCCGACGACCGGCCCCTACACGCCTGGAATGGCCATCCTCGGCCGCCTGACATTGGACTTGAGCGCTCTCGCCGATTGAGCCCCCGCCGCTCCACGCAACGGGACTGGACGCGCGGCGCCGCGCCCTGCTTACATCGGCGTCCGCAGGAACTTCGGTTGCAACGCCATGGTTAAGCCTATCAAGGCGCTTCGACCCGGCCGAAATCGGTTGGCGCGCATCGCTCGCGGCCTCGTCGCCGGCGTTTGCGTCGCGCTGTGCGGGCTTGCGATCGCGGCGACGCCGCAGGGCCTTTCGTTTGAACGAAGGATCGGGCTCGATTGGCTCTTCTGGATGCGCGGCGCCCGCACGCCTCCACCCAACATCGCGATCGTCGGCATCAACAGCGGCACGGGGCCTGCTCTCAATCTGCCGAGGCTTCCCCACCATTGGCCGCGCGCCATCCATGCGACTCTGATCGAGAGCTTGGTGAGGAGACAAGCAGCGGTCATCGTGTTCGATATCGATTTCCATAGATCGAAGGGCGGTGAAGACGCCCTTCTCGCTCAGGCGATCGCAGAATCGAACCGCGTGGTTTTGTACCAGCGTCTCGAGGCGCGCGTCGAACGCGTAGCGGCTGCGTCGGCGGAATCATCGGGTTCAGTGTGGGTTGAAGAAGACGTTGGTCCCGCCCAGCCTTTGGCGGCGGCCGCACGAGCGCTCGGGCCATTCCCGGTGCCGAGACAGGACAAAGCGGTGTCAGAGTTCTGGACGTTCAAGGACAGCATCGGCTACGCGGCGACGGCGCCGGCGGTGGCGCTGCAGCTCCTGGCCCTATCCGCTTACGACGAATGGGCGTCGACGCTGAAGACCAACGACGCGCCGGGCCTCGAAAAGCTTCCCCCCCGAGCACGCGACGTCGATGGTCCCGACGCCATGCGCCGATTGATGCAGCAGTCGCGTCGGATTCTCCAACAGAACGACGTCCTCGTCGCGCGTCTGCGGCGCGCGTTCAGCGGTCCGGATTCAAAGGCGCGCCAAATGCTTTCCGCTCTCACGGAAATGTACGCGGGGCCCGATCATCAGCTCCTCAACTTCTACGGTCCGACGGGGAGAATACGAACGATACCCTATGAGCGCGTCGCGACGGCGGCGGCGCCCGCAGCCGGCGATGCGGTCGGAGATCTGTCCGGGCACGTCGTCTTCGTCGGCTATTCCGACCTTGACGATCCTACCTCGCTCGACCGCATCCCGACCAGCCTGACGAGGGAGGACGGCGTCGAACTGAGCGGCGTGGAGATCATGGCGACCGCCTACGCCAATCTGCTCGACAAGCGTCCGCTCCGCTCCGGCGGCCTCGTTTTTGACGGCGTGATCGTCGCGGCGTTTGGCCTAGCGGCCGGGCTTCTCATTTACGGGCTGCCGGCGACGCTCGCGGCGCCCCTGGCCGGCGTGGGCGCAATTCTCTATGCCAGCGTCATTCAGTTATCATTCAATAGAACCGACCTCTGGTTGCCGCTGGCGACGCCCATTCTCATTCAATTGCCGCTCGCGCTCTTCGCCGGGCTCATCGGCCAATACGTGATCGAACGGCGAACGCGGGAACGGGCGTCGGCGGCGCTACTGCGCTATGTCCCGGAAGACATCGCTCGCGAATTGACGGAGAGGCCGCTCGAGCCGGCGCGCACGAACCGCGAGATGTTCGGGATTTGCCTCGCCAGCGATATGTCCGGCTTCAGTGGGCTTGCAGAACAGCGGTCGCCGTCAGAACTCGCCCAACTTCTGAACGACTATTTTGACGCGCTGGCTAAGGCGCTCAAAGCGCGCGGCGCCGACGTGACGGATTTTCGCGCCGACATGATCATGTGTGCGTGGATTTCGGAGCAACGAGAGTCGGAGACAGCGCGCCGAGGATTGGAGGCCGCAATCGAAGTGAGCGAGATCATCTGCCGCTTCGCCGCGACGAATGGGATGAACCAGATCGTCCCGCGCGTTGGCCTCGAGGCCGGTCCGCTCTACATCGGCCATACGGGCGGCGGCGGCCGTTTCGTATACACCGTTCAAGGAGATGCCGCCAACACGGCGGCTCGGCTGGAAAGCCTCAATAAGCAACTTGGCACGCGCATCCTCGCCGGCGAGACCGTCGCCCACCATGCCGACACGCTGCTCGTGCGGCCGCTCGGCCTATTTAAGTTCAGCGGCAAGGCGATGCCCACCAACGTCTTTGAAATCGTTGGCTCGAAAGGCGCTGTACGGTCCGACCAACTTTTGCTGTGCGCCGACTTCGCCGAGGCGCTGGCGGCGTTCCAGCGCAAGGAGTGGCGGCGGGCGTCCCGTCTATTCGAAGCAATTGCCGCCCGGTTTCCGGTCGACCGACCCAGCCAATTCTATATGCGGCGAAGTCAAGAATACGCCGCGGCGCCGCCGGAGCCGGAACGAGCGGCTATAATCGAGGTGCACGACAAATAGAGCAGACAATCTTGCAAGAACGTCATATGGGGATTAAGGGCGCTATTGAAGCGCGCGTCACGTGGCGTATATTGGATCGTGTTTTTTGGCATCGAGGTAATAAGATGAAACGCCGGATTACTTCTGTCATTGCGCTAAGCGCAGTCGTTCTTGGGGCTTTATTCGCTACAACAGTTCAGACGAGCGCGGGTGACCTTTTTTGTCCCTTTGGGAAGGAACGGAGCGCAGAGCGGCGGCAGAGCGTTCCGAAGCCGCCCGTCATCAGGCCCCGGACTTGCCTCCAGATTGGCGGCACGTGGCGTTGTTGTCCGACCAATCAAATTCCCACGACGGCTGGCTGTAAGTGCCCGCCAATTCCGCCGGGCACCACCCCGCCGTATCCCAGCTACGTTTGCCCGTGAGCGCGGGGCAATTGCGCTAAATCGCACTGCTGCGCATCGTCGACGACGCGCTCGCGGCCTGTCGGAACTGCGGAGTTTGGCCTAGAGTCCGAGCTATGCTCTGAGGACGCATAGCCATGAGCGACAAGCGGACGGCGCCTTTCTCGGCCCTTGAGAAGATTGAGTTGTGGCGCGGGCTTCCATCGGACAAGCTCGCCAAGGTCCATGAGCGTTGCCGATGGAAGCAGTACGCGGCGAACGAGCAAATCCTCGCTTACCTCGATCCATCGGACGATGTCTACTTCATCGCGGACGGCAGCGTGAGAATCGCCATCTTCGCGCTGGACGGCGCGCTGACGACGCTTGGCGATCTCAGCGCCGGCGAGATTTTCGGAGAGATGGCGGCGATCGACGGCGGCGCCCGCTGCGCAAGCATCGTGGCGCGGACGCCCTGCTCCATCGCATCGATGTCCGCAGACTCGTTTCGCGAGATCGTTCAGTCCGAACCGATCGTCGGTTGGCGCCTTGCCCGCTGCCTGAATTCCAAATTGCGCATCCTGACCAAGCGCGTTTATGAATTCAGCGCCCTCGATGTCGCCAATCGCACGCGCGCAGAAATTCTTCGATTGACGCTCCACGCCAGGCGCGACGGCAACGCCGCGATCATCGATCCCGCGCCCACCCAAACGGAACTCGCCAGCCGGATCAGCACGACGCGCGAAGTGGTCGCCCGCGAATTCGGTCGTCTTCGCAAACTCGGCATCGTCGAAAGGCGCCATGGGGCGCTGATCGTTCCCGACGTCGATCGACTTGAAGAACTGGTAAGGGAGGCGATTGGCGAATAAGTTGCGCAAACCCAGCGCTCACGGCGTCAACGTCGCTCATCGCCGTTCGGGGGATCGCTAGAGTTTTTCAACGCGACGGGCGCGGCGACGGCGGTCAAGCCGTCAGAATTGATTTTGTCGCCGCTGGCGATTTCGGGGGCCCCCTTCGCTTCAAGAAATTTCTCGACCCACGGCCCCCAGACGTCGCGGCCGGCGCGATCGTCGACGATCGCATGACCGTCATCGCCGTAGGTCGGCAGGATGTGGAGCGCCGCGCGGCCACCGGCCCCGCCCCAGGCGTCGGCCATGGCGCGCGCCAAGTCGGGGCCGAAATAACTGTCGTTGGCGGCATAGAGCCAGAGAGTCGGGATTTTGGTCGCTGCGCCGAACGCCGCCGCCGCCTCGATCAGACCGCGCTCGCCGCACACGGCGTTGGCGTCGCCGCCCGCATATCCGCCGCGTCCGCCGGCGAAGTTGATGACGGCGCGCACGTTGGCGGGACTTCGCGCGGCGAGCGCCAGCGACGCCCACCCTCCCGTGGAAATGCCGACGACGATCGTCCGGCTCGGTTCAATGAACGGCTGCTGCGTCATGTAGTCGACGGCGGCCTCGATGTCGTCGGCCGCGATGTTGCCGGAGGCGGCATGGTCGGGCGCCGCGCACGTGCCGACGGATTCCACGAGATCGCCGCCCGTCGCGCCGTGGCCGCGCCGTTGCGGAAGCACGACGACATAGCCGCGATCGACGAACCAGCGCGACAACCAATAGTAGACCGGCATCGCGACGGAGATCCGTCCGTCATCAAGCGTGCCGTGATTGATGACGACAAGCGGTCGACGCGGCGCATCCTCGGAATTTTCGACGCCCGAAGAATCCTCCGGTCGAAACACCGTCGCACGGAGTGGGATCGCAGCATCCCCGCCCGGCAAGATCCAGAGTTGTTCGCGCAGACGCAGACCTTCCGGCCCGAATGGGCCATAGAGCGACGCGCGATTTTGAGGTTCGGCGCGCAGCGACCCGTCGCAGTGCGCCGCCAATCCGAGCATCGCAATGCTCAGCGCCGTCATTTCGAAATATCGAACGCCGCTGTTCGCCACCCGCCCGACGCTCCGCCGCACCAGTGTTTTCGGTCGTCGCCTCGCGGCCTTCGATAAAACCGTCGCAAGGTCAACCCTCTGCAATGGACCGCAAGAATCGCAGCTGCGTCAACCTGTGGAACCCCTTGAAAAGGCTTTTAGCGCGGCAGCGTGATTTGTATGTCAACATGACGCGCGCGATCGTGAAGCGCCATTCCGGATTCCCGACATCATCATTTCCTAGGAACCGCACGCCGCGCGCAGCGTTGGCTTTCGCGGGCGATGGCATTCGTCGCTATGGCTCGCGATAAAACGAAAGACGGAGGAAAGACCATGACGAAGATTGGACTTGCAGCCGGCTTCGCCGCTCTGACGTGCTTCAGCGCCGTCGGCGTCGCGGAACCCGCGGCTACAGGCGCAGTTAAGTTGAGCAAGGCAGATTGCCAAGCCATCTGGTCTAAGGCCGACAGTTCTGACGCCGGCTCGCTGACCGCGACGCAGGCTCAGCCCTACCTGACGAACTTCAAGGCCGTTGACGCCAATGCCGACGGCAAGGTGTCAGGCGACGAGTTCCTCAACGGCTGCCAGAAGGGCATGGCGCATGACGCCGCCAGCGCCGGCGGCAGTTCCGGCGCATCGGGCTCCGACAGTTCCGCGGCCCCCGCGCAGAAGCCCGCTCAGAAATACTGAGCCGCTCAACGATCGATTCTAAAGGTGGGCCGGGCTCATGAGCCGGCCCACTTTCTTTTTCGACTGCTGGTTAGACGGTTAGTTCGCCGATCGCCCCTTGGGCTTTTTCGATTTGGGCGGCCGCTGAGGCGACTCCGTACCGCCATTGGCGCCATTGCTCGCCTGCGGTTGGGACTTCCCATCGTAGGCGCCGCTCATGGCGGAAATCTTCGCATCGGCGCCACTTACATGCGCCAGTAGTGCGGCGACCGCGAACGCCAATCGGGTCATCATCGACATCCTCCGCGGCCGGCTGGACATAGCCTGCAAACGGCGCAGAGCGGCGTTCGGATTGGCTTGCAATGTCGTCTCCGCTTTGAGAGCATTGGCCAGCGCTAAGGGCTAGGATATTAGAGCGATGCGCGGACCGATTGAACCTGGTTTCATGGCGTTCATCGCCGAAGGCCGCGAAGGCATCGGCGCCGTCCGCTCGGTTTCTGACAAAGCCATCGTGATCTACGTCGAAAACTCCGGCGAGCATGTCGTGCCGCGCGCGGCGGTCAAGGCGGTTCACGATCAGAAAGTCATTCTCGACGCCGGATTGCTCGACAAGGCCTTGCTGCAGGCCCTGGGCCACGCGCATGACCGCGAGGATCCTGATCTCGTCGGATAGCGACGCCCTCCGCCCTCCCGCAGATGATCAACGGCCGCGCACGCACGCGGCGTTGGCGGTTTGGATTCAGCATACCTCACGATAGCGCGTCGCTCCTTGCCCGTTGCGAGCGACGTCTGCTTGCGACGCCGGGTCGAGGGTTGTACGTGTCCGAAACGCCGTCGTTGCTCCAGGCCCTCAATGAGCTCCTCGCCTCCCATCGACCCGACCGCCGATCCTTCAAAGTCTCGCGTGAGCCGCGAACTCTTGAACGCCGTGCTCGCGCAGTTGGAAGAGGGCGTCATCATCACCGACGCCGAAGGCCGCATCGTGTTCGTCAACGAAGCCGCCAAGTTGCTCCATGGCGTAGCGCGGCTCGACATAGCGCCGGCGGACTATGCGCAGACATACCACCTGTTCACGGAAGACGGCCGGCCGCATCCGATCGAGGACTTGCCGCTGACGCGCGCCGTCCAACGCGGCGAATCCGTCGTCGGCCAGCGCTGGCGCATCCACAAACCTGACGGCCGCGAAGTGCTCGCAATCGGCGACGCGACGCCGGTCCGCGACGCCGCCGGCAAACAGATCGGCGCCGTGCTGACGATCCGCGACGACACGGGTCGCCATGCCGCCGAGCAGGAACTCCGAGACGCCGAGGTTCGCCTGCGCACCATGGCCGACAATATCGCGCAGCTGGCCTGGATGGCGCGCGCCGACGGCGCCCTCTTCTGGTACAACAAGCGCTGGTATGATTTCACCGGCGCGACGCCTGACGAGATGATGGGATGGGGCTGGAAGTCGGTCCATCACCCCGACCATCTCGATCGCGTCATTGCGCGCTTCAAGCAATCGCTCGAAACCGGCGAACTGTGGGAGGACACCTTCCCGCTCCGCTCCAGCGGCGGCGAGTATCGCTGGTTCCTCTCGCGCGCGCTGCCGATCCGCGACGAAGCCGGCCGCATCGTTCTATGGTTCGGCACCAATACCGACGTCACCGAGCATCGCGAGGCGCAAGACGCGTTGCGGCTCAGCGAAGCGCGGTTTCGCGGCACGTTCGAGAACGCCGCGGTCGGCGTCGCGCACGTCTCCTTCGATGGTCGATGGCTGATGGTCAACGATCGGCTCTGCGAGTTGCTCGGCTTCTCCAGGGCCGAGCTGTTACAGCTCGACGTCGACGCCGTGGCCCACCCTGACGACCGCCTCGCCGCTGCAGAGCAGCGGATGAAAATGGCCGGAGGCGGGGCCGCCTCCTACACGCTCGACAAGCGCCTGATGCGCCCGGACGGCGTGACGTTGTGGGTGAGCGAAACCGCTTCGCTGCAATCCGACAACGCAGACAATCCCCTTTACGCCATTCTCGTGATCGAGGACATCACACAGCGCCGCGCGGCGATCGAACATCAGAAGTTTCTGATGCGCGAACTCTCGCATCGGACCAAGAACCTGCTGGCCGTCATTCAGTCGATCGCCCGGCAGACGGGGTTGAACAGCGCTTCCAGCGAGGACTTCAACAAGCGGTTCATGCCGCGGCTGGGCGCGCTGGCGTCCTCGCACGATCTTCTCGTCAACGAGGAATGGTCGGGCGTGCGCCTCGACGAGCTCGTGCGCGAACAGTTGAAGCCATTTCTCGGCGAAGAGGCGTCGCGTCTCGTGCTTTCAGGTCCGCCGATCGTCGTCACGCCGTCAACGGCGCAGGCGCTGGGCCTGGCGCTGCACGAGCTATCGACGAACGCCGCCAAGTACGGCGCGCTGTCGACGCCTGCCGGGTCGCTGCACGTCGGATGGGCGCTCGAACCTGCGGCGAACGGCGAAGCCCGCCAACTTCGCCTCACGTGGCGCGAACGCAACGGCCCAACGGTCAGACCGCCGGAACGGCGCGGGTTCGGACACATCGTCGTCGAGCAGGTCGTGGCGTCGTCACTGCTCGGATCGTCGAAACTGACGTTCGCGCCCGACGGCGTGGAGTGGGAGCTTGTCGCGCCGGAGGCGTGCCTCGTCTCTGAGGTCAAGGCGTAGCGTCGCGCTAAAGCGCAAAAGGCGCGCCGAAGCGCGCCTTAGTCGATCAGGATGCTCGTTAGCCCGGCCTTAGAAGCGGTGCTTGACGGAGCCGCGGATGGTCAAGTCTTCCGTCGGGCTTTCGACCGACGCGGGAGGTTCGACCGGCGCTTTTTCGTCGGAGGCCCCGTAAAGCAGCTCGAGGCCGAAATCCATTTTCGGAAGCGTACCGAGCTTGCCGAGGCCCGGGATACGGATCTCTGTGCCCGTCTCCGCCTTGGCAGCGGGCGCGGCGTCTTGAACGCCAGCCTGCGGCGCGGCTTCCGTCTGGGAAGCGGGCGCTTTCTGTTCTTCCAAAGCGACCGCCGCTGATCCCGTCGCTGCGGCCAATGCCGCGCAGACGGCTCCGATCGTCAAAAATCGTCTCACGTTGACCCCGTCATGCAACCAATGCACGCACATAGGCCATTCATGCGCCGCCGACTCTTGAGTTTCAATGAGGAAGCCTGTGGAGAGCGGGTGTGGACGGTGTTTCTTTTCCGACCTGTGGTCGCCAAGCCATATGGCGGCGCCGCAACATGGTTGTAACGCCATGCTTTGACTGCAGAAACGCCCAACTAGCGGCGGAATCTGGCGGAATTTCCGGCGCCGGAATGGCAAAGGGCCGCCCAGGAGAAGCGGCCCTTCACATCGCAGACGGGGGGCTGCGGTCAGAAGCGGATGATGGCGCCGCCCATGACGACATCGAGGTCGTCGAGGTCGAACTGGGTCGTGACGGCGCCGTTTATAGCGGTCACATCGCCCTCATAGTGACGGTAAGCCAGGTAGACATGCATCGCGGCTGCATCGATGCCCTGGATCACGCCTAGGCCGAACGACTCAAGCTCAGAGCTTTGAACGTCGCCTCTGTTCGCGCCGCCAATACCAATCCGCACTTCGCGATCCTGGCTCCCGCCCTCGTTCTTGAAGTACTGACCGAATACCGTCGTCTTGCCGAGCGCATTCCACTTCTGCTCGATGCCGACTTCACCTGCATAGAACGAGTGACGATCATCTCTGAGCGCAGAAGCGAACGTTAGGGTATCGCCTTCGATAAAGTTATCTTCCATATAGCCCGCAGCGAAGTTCACATAGATACCCGACGGCGCGTGCATGATGCTGGCCGAACCGCCGAGCTGTTCGCAATCACGATCGCCCGCGCCCGACGAACTGATGTTGCCGACGCACTGGAAGCCGGTCTGCCCGGTACCATCCGTGTTCTCGCCGTAAGCGATGCCAGCGGCCAATTTGAAATCGCCGAATTCGCCTTTGTAGCGAAGACCGACATCCCAGGTGTCGTCTTCACCCCAGGCTGCGGTGCCGGTGAAACCCTGAAACTCAGGCGTGTCGTAGCGTACGAGATTGTAGCGTCGGCCTTCGCCAGGCTGGTTGCCATTATCGCGCAGAAGGCGGCGCCACTGAAAGCCCGTCGCGCTTGCTCCCGAACCGGTGCCAAGAACCTGACCATCAGACTTCAGGAACAGCCCCAGACCCGTATCCTCCGGATCAGAATACTTGAGGACGTCCTTCGTGGCGGCCTGATTGATTTCAGTCACGCCTTCAGAGGCGCCGCCCGTCAAGCCGACCCAAAGACGGCCAAGATTCTTGCTGTCGATGTACCAAGTGCTGTGGCGGATATCGAGCAGACCCGCGCCGTCGCCGCTGTCGTCGTCCTGATTGAAGCGACCCGAGTGCGCCGTGCGCAGGCCGATTTCTAGCAAGTAACCGGCTTTCCAACCGTCGGCGATCGTCGCTTCGCCTTTGAAGCGGAAGCGCGTACGGGCGTTGTCGTTGGTGACCACGTAAGCATTCTGCTCGTCGCCGTCGTCCCAGATCATGATTGCTTCGTTGACGTGACCCGAAACCTCAAGCTTCACCTTGCGGTTGCCCTTGCGGACGGTGGTGGCCTCGAGTTCGGCGATGCGCTCTTCAAGATCGGCGCAGCAGTCGCCGCCCAAATCCGCCGCGTTGGCCGGCGCAGCCGCGCCCGCAAGAACTCCCAGCGCAGCTAGCAACGCAAGCCGACCGCAACCCAATTTCGTACCCGAAGCCATGACGCCCCTCTGAATGACAATTCCCCAGCGATATCCTGCGCGTACGCCGCACAGGAGACCATCAGCGCCGCGACTGCCGGTTGACCGGCAAAATCCCCCAGACGCTCATGCTTACCTGTGAGTTAACGGTCCAATCTAACAAGTATGTGACACCACTGCGCATTTTGCGTGCTCTTGCGGCAACACATGGCCCAATCGGCAGCCAGTGTGTTTCAATCGTCACGTCATATGACGCTCCAGAGCCGAATAGCGCCGGACTCACCGCAGAAAAATGGAATGACCACCCTTCAAAGCGTCGCTCAGGACTTCGACGTCGCCATCGTCGGCGCTGGGCCGGCCGGTCTGGCCGCCGGTTTGTCCGCTGCGGCGCTTGGACTCGACGCGGCGGTGATCGGCCCGCGCGCGGACTCGCGTGACGGCCGGACGGCCGCGCTGTTTCAGCCGTCGGTCGCATTGCTGAAAAATCTCGACGCCTGGGATCGACTCGCTGGTCGTGTTGAGCCCCTGGACGCGATACGTCTCGTCGACGCCACAGGGTCTCTGTTCCGCGCACCCGAAGTGACGTTTCGAGCCAGCGAAATCGACCTCGACGCCTTCGGCTACAACGTTCCGAACGCGGCGCTTACGCAAGCGCTTGAAGCCGCCAACGTTGGCCGCGTCACGCGCATCGACGCGATCGCGGAGTCGGTTGCAATCGAGACGGACCAAATTCGGATCGCCGCCGGAGGGACCACCATCCGCGCGCGTCTCGTCGGCGCCGCAGATGGGCGCGCCTCGCCAACCCGCGCCGCCGCCGGCATCGCGACGACGAGTTGGACCTACGATCAGGCCGCGCTCGTCACGACCTTTGCGCACAGCCGTCCGCACCATCGTGTGTCGACGGAGTTCCACCGCCGCGCCGGTCCACTGACTGTGGTGCCGGGACCCGGCGATACGTCGAGCCTCGTTTGGGTCGAGACGCCTGGCGAAGCGCAATGGCTCGCGGACCTCCATGAGACGGCCTTCGCCGCCGAGCTGCGCACCCACATTGGTGGTCTGCTCGGGACCTTGTCCGACGTAGAGCCGCGCCGGGTCTTCCCGCTCTCAGGCCAAACAGCGACGTCGCTCGCGCAGAACCGCGTCGCGCTCATCGGCGAGGCGGCGCACGTGATGCCGCCCATCGGCGCCCAGGGCTTGAACCTCAGCTTCCGTGACGCCGCAACGCTCGCGACGCTCGCTGCCGACGCCAAGAGGACGGGGGGCGACTGCGGCTCAGACGCGGTTCTCGCGGCTTACGCCGCTGGCCGCGCGCGTGACGTCCAGAGCCGCGTCGCTGGCGTCGATTTGCTCAACCGTTCACTGCTCTCCGAACTTCTGCCCGTCCATTTCGCGCGTGGGCTCGGCCTCTATGCGCTGGCGTCCGTGCCCGCGCTGCGGCGTGCGGCGATGCGCGCCGGAGTCGCGGCGTCCGAGCTGCCGCCGCTGATGCAGGACGCCCCGAAATCCCCAGAGTTGGAGCCTCGCGCCTCCGTCGCACTTGACGCGCCCGCGGCCCGGCAGGCATGAGGACAGCCTTCCTTTAGCGCGAGCCTTTTCCCACGGCATGACCCCGATTTCGCCGCTCCGCGATATCCAGTTTCGACTGGAGTATCTGTTCCTGCGATTCGTCGCGGCCGTTGTGCGGTTCGTGCCATTGGGGTTTGCCACGCGGTCGTCCGCCTGGACGTGGCGTCGCCTCGCGCCGCTGCTCAATCCCAGGCGCCACAACAGGGCGCTCGGCAACCTCGCCATCGCCTTTCCGGAAAAGACGGAAGCCGAACGCAAGGCGATCGCGCTTGCGCACTGGGAAAATCTCGGCCGCGTCATGGCCGAGACGATGCGGCTCGATCAGATCATTGCCGAGCCCCACCGCTTGACGATCAAGAACCCCGAAGTTTTCAACCGTTACGCCAACAAGCTCGGGCCGATCGTCGGCGCGTCGCTGCATATGGGCAACTGGGAGCTTGCCATCTGGCCGCTGACGCTCTGCGGCGCAGAGCCCGCCGCGGTCTACCGCTCCGTCAACAATCCCTACGTCGACGAGTACATCCGCGACCAGCGGCGCGATCTCTATCCGGGCGGCCTGTTCGGGCGCGGCGGCGTCGAGGGCGACCATGGCGAGGGCCAGAAGACGGCGCGCGCCATCATGGACTACGTGCGCCGCGGCGGACGCCTCGGCGTCGTCTGCGATCTCTATGACCGCAGCGGCATGCCGACGCCGTTCTTCGGCAAGAACGCCCTCACCGTAACGATCCCGGCGATGATCGCGCGACGCACCGGCGCGCGCATCTGGATGTCGCGGTGTACGCGGGTCGGAACGGAGAGCAATTTCGAGATTGAACTGAAAGAGCTTCGGGTGCCGCGCACCGCCAACCCGACGGAAGACGTCAAGTGGGCGACGATCGAGATGACCCGTCAGTTCGAGGAATGGGTGCGCGAGACGCCCGAACAGTGGATGTGGTCGAACCGGCGCTGGAGTTGAGGCTGCCGCGCGCCAGGCCCGACAATTTTCTCGAACGCAGGGAACTGTACGGCGCGACGCGTGTTTCGGACGGTTGATCCGAACAACCGGGACCTCCCATGTCCGATGCCCTTACGCCCCTCCGCGTCGCCTTCGTCTCGCTGGGGCTGCTCTTGCCAACGCTGATCTTGATACCGCTTGGCTCGCTCTGGCTCTGGCAGAACGGTTACCTGCTGCATTGGGCCTTCGCCGCGCTCGTCACGACAGGCGCCGCTTACGTGTTCCAGCGCTGGACTTTGACGGCTGCGGGCAATGGCGCCGCGATCCCGCCGCCGGCCATCGCCGCCGACGCCAGCGATGCCAATGACGCCGAAATGCAGGATCTTCGCCGTCGCGCCGAAGCGGTCGTCGAGTCGATCGCCGATCAAACAGGCTCGCTCGCCATCGCGTCGTGGAACGATCTTTTGAATTGCGGCCTTGAGACTGTCGAAGCGGTGTCGATGATCTACCACCCGGATCGCAAGGATCCGATGCTGCGCTTCACGGTGCCCGAGGCGCTCAATCTGGTCGAAAAGGTCAGTCATCGCCTGCGCCCGATTTTCGAAGGCGCGATCCCGCTCGGCAGCCGGCTGACCGTGGCTCAGTTCGCCCAGCTCTATCGCTGGCGCAGCGTCTATGACGCGGCCGGGCGCGCCTGGTCGGTCTGGCGCGTGCTGCGCCTCGCCAATCCTGCAACCGCCGCCACGAACGAGTTGCGTGAGCGGCTTGGAAACTCGTTGTTTGGATGGGCGAAAGAGTCGATTGCTGGACGCATGGGCCGCACGTATATCCGCGAAGTCGGCCAAGCGGCGATCGATCTGTACAGCGGACAGTTAGCCTCGAGACCACAATCAGCCCCGTCCATCGCCGCCGAGGACGGTCAAGGCTGAGGCGCTTCGCCGACAGCTTGCGAACGCGACGGCGTCATCAGCGCCACGACAAGTCCAATGGCGAAAACGATGGGCAGAAGTATGCGCGTCGACCGCAGCAGGGGTAAGACGAACGGCGCGACGCTCAACGCCGTCGATAGATCGACCGGAAGCTTAACGCCTGCAAGCTGCGCAACCGGCCCGCCGCTGTTTTCAAGCGATTTTTCAACGTCGGCGAGATCTTCCGCAGCAGCCCGTTCGCGCGCCGCGATCGTCAGGCGAACGACGACGCTGACGGACAGGAGCGCCAGCGAGAGCGCGAAGCACGCATTGACAGTCCCATACCGATCGACCAGCGCAATCCAAGCCCCCGCGATCGCGAATACGGTCGCGGCGAGGATGCTCGCCGCGAAAGCCGCGCGCCCGAGGTAGGCGTCAATGGTGCTATCGACCGATCGTTTCGCCTTGCCGATGACAGATTCCGTCATATGCCGAGACCTTCCATCAAACGCGTTTGATCGGCGACAGCGTCGCGTCTTACGACTTCCAGATGGCGCCGATGACGAAGCCGAGCGCGGCGGCCATCAAAAGCGTGATCAACGGTTGGTCCTTCACGGATTTGTCGATGGCGCCCTTGACGTTGCCGGCGACATCCTGGACGTGCTGCTTGGCTTCGCCGGCGACTTCCTGCACGCGCTCGCTCGTCGTGTCGAAGGTTTGCTTGGCTTTGCCTTTGAGGTCTTCAACCGTCGACTGAGCGCTGGACATCGAGGCCATGAGAATTCTCCTTTGAAAGGGTTTCATGGCGTTCAATGCGCGCTGGCGCGCATTGGTTCCCGCTTCCGCGCGTCAAAAACAATCGTGGGCCAGCGGCGATGACCGCTGACCCACGACAACACATGAACGCCTTCGAACTGCGACCGCCTCAGCGCGACGCCGTCTGCTTCGCGGCGCGGCGGCGATCGACTTCCGTCTGGCTGACTTCGCCGGCGGAAATCAGCGCACTGACGCAGCTCTTGGACAGCTTCGGACCGTTGGCGCGCATGCACTGGCGAACGCCGGGCGTGTCGGGGCTGTGCTGGCTGCAATACGAGTAGTAGTCGCTGGCGCATGCCAGCTTGACGCGGAAGCTTACAGCCGAGGCGCTGGACGCCATCAGCGTCATGCCGAGGGCGACGGCGGCGGGTACGATCACGGCGCGGGCTGCGACTGCGGTAAAGAGCATCATGGCGGGTCTCCTTGGGTGCGATCGAAGGGTTCAACGTTCTGTCGCTAGAGGAGTACGCTTGGTTCGCATCCGGGGCTGTTCCGCCGGGAACCGGTGTTAGATCGCTGCCACGCAGCGCATGAATACCGCCCTGCCGCGTTCGGCTGCGCTGGCGCTGGCGCGCCGCCTGTTCGATAGTCGCGGGCCGTAGTCGCCGTAGGTCGCCCGTGCCGAACCCCGTTAACCTCCTGCTCGCCGTCGCCGCGCTCGCCGCCGCCGCTGTTGGGTTGTATGGCCTCACTCAAGGCACGAGAGGCGTTAACGTCACGACGACCCAAGTCGGAGCAACGCCGGTCACGCTTTACAGTCCTGCAGTCGAAAGGCCCGGACCCGCGGTCGTGATCGCTCACGGATTCGCGGGCTCGCAACAGCTGATGCAGCCCTTCGCCGTTACGCTGGCCCGAAACGGCTTCACCGCCGTCACCTTCGATTTTCTCGGACACGGCCGCCATCCGTCGCCCTTGACCGGCAGCATCACGGAAGAGAGCGGCGCCACAAACGCGCTGGTCGCGCAGACAGGCGAGATCGCGGCCTTCGCCAAGTCTTTGAGCGTCGACGGCAAATCGATCGCGTTGCTCGGCCACTCGATGGCCTCCGATATCGTTGTGCGCGCCGCCCAAACCGACCCGGACGTGCGCGCCACCGTCGCCGTCTCGATGTTTTCGCCCGTCGTCATCGCCATGAGCCCTAAGAACCTTCTCGTCATTGTCGGCGCGCTGGAGCCCGAGGCGCTGAAGGCGGAAGCCCGCCGCGTGGTGGGGATGGTGGCGACCGGAGCGCCGGAGGAACGCGTGACCTACGGCAACGCCGCAAACGGCGACGCGCGCCGTTTCGCACTCGCGCGCGGCGTCGAGCATGTCAGCGTTCTCTACAGCCCCGACGCGATGAAAGAGGCGTTGGATTGGCTCAACGCCGCCTTCGCACGTCCGACGGAAACGGCTGGGGCGTTCATCGACGCGCGCGGACCGTGGCTGGCGCTGTTGTTCGCCGGTTTGATCGGCTTGGCCCTTCCGCTGTCGGCGCAACTGCCGACAGTTTCGCCCGCGCCCGTCGGCGCCGGCCTCTCGTGGAGCGAACTGGCGCCCGTCGCCATTCTTCCGGCCGTGCTGACGCCGCTGCTGCTGTGGAAGGCGCCGACCGACTTTCTGCCGATCCTCGTCGGCGACTATCTGGCGCTGCACTTTGCGGTCTACGGACTTCTGACTGCGTTCGGTCTGTGGATCGTCCAGAGCGGTCAGGGGGAGAGCGAAAAGGTTCCAGCAAAGATCGGCGCGATGCTCGTCGCCGCCTTGGCGATGGCGGCGTACAGCGTCTTCGGCATCGGACAGGCGCTCGACGCCTACGTGTCGAATTTCACGCCGACGCCGCAACGCGCCGTGCTTATCGGGGCCATGTTGGCTGGCATGTTGCCCTACTTCCTGGCCGACGAATGGCTGACGCGCGGACCGGGCGCACCGCGCGGCGCCTACGCGGCGACCAAGCTCTGCTTCCTCGCCTCCCTCGGCGTCGCGGTCGCGCTGAACCTTGAAAAGCTGTTCTTCCTCATCATCATCGTACCGGTCATTCTGATTTTTTTCGTCGTCTATGGCCTCTTCAGCGGCTGGACCTATCGGCGCACGAACCATCCGTTCGCCGGCGCCATCGCCAACGCGCTGGCGTTCGCGTGGGCCTTGGCCGTCACGTTTCCGGTGCTCGCGCGCTGATCGCTCAATCGATAGTCAAACCGCTGATGGACTGCCGCATTTCTGGTCAGAAATTCGGCGTCGACGGCTGTTGAATTCCAAGTCTCCAAGCGCAACGCAAGCCAATCAACGTGTTACGATGGTCCGCGCTCTTGGCATGCGGTTTGATGACAACCGATGCCGCAGGATCTCCCGCCGAGCCGCCAGGCGGGCGTGTCGCGTCGTCCAGCCAGGCAAACGGCGCAACCAGACGCGGGGGACAGCGTGGCCCAGAACGACATTGTCGGTTACACGATCGCCTACGAGCAGGAGGAAATTCAGTTCCCCGTCTACGTGCTCGCGGCGCTGGCGGCCTGCCTGATCGGCGCTGCGGCCTACCATCAAAGCCTGATCCTGTTGTCGCTGGGCTTCATCGCCGCCTGCGCCGCGCTCTACAATTATCCTCTGCTCGAGACCGGCCGCCCGCGCATCGGTTCGGGGCAATATGGCGTCTTCATCGAGAGCCTGGGCCTCGTGCAGTGGCGCTCGATCGACCGCATCGACATCGTCGACGACGTGGTCCGCGGCGTCGCCTCCGAGGAACTCGAGATCGGCCTGAAGACGCCGATCGGCGAAGCGCTCATCATCGATTGGCGCAAACGCCCGTTCTGGCGCTCGGCCATGCGCGTCGTCTGGAAAATGCCGAACCCGCAACTCATTCGCATTACGCTCGGGGTGCTCGACCGGCCGCCCCAGGAAATCCATCAGACGTTTCTGCGCATGTGGCGCTATCACCGCGGCGTCGCCGGCCCGCCGATCGAGGGCGACGATCAGCGCGACGATGAGGGCGAAACCGCGGCCTGAGCGCCGCAAAGGCGCGCCGTGAATTGACCTGCGCGCTAGATCACGATCGCGGGGCGCGCCCATGCAGAACGCCAAGGGCGTGGGCTAGGCTCGAATGATCTACCGATGCGGCCGTCCCTGCCGAACTTTCGTGTTTGGCGTCCACTCGCTGCCGAGACGTCAGACCTTTACCGTCCGCGGCTTGGACCAGAGATTCGCCGACCTTGAAAAACGCCACGGCCCTTCGGAGTTCCGCGATCTCCACGTTGGTCGCCTCGAGACCGGCCGTTGTCTCCTCGACGACCACCGCGTTCATTTGCGTCATCTCATCCATGTGCGCGACGGCGCTGCTAACCTGGTCGACGCCGGACGCCTGCTCCTGGCTTGCCGCGGCAATCTCTGAGACGAGATCGGCGACCATTTTGACGGATTCGACGATCTCCGTCAGCGACGCTCCGGCCTTGTTGACCAGCATCACGCCTTCCGCGACGTCGGAGTTTGAACTGACGATCAGCGCCTTGATGTCTTTCAGCGCATGCGTGGCGCGTTGCGAGAGCGACCGCACTTCGCCGGCAACTACGGCGAAACCCTTGCCCGCGTCGCCGGCGCGCGCCGCTTCGACGGCGGCGTTGAGCGAGAGAATGTTGGTCTGGAACGCAATGTCTTCAATCAGGCTGACGATTTCGGTGACCTGTTGCGATGAGCGTTCGATTTTGTCCATGGCGGAAACGGCTTGCAGGGCGATCTCGCCTCCGCCGACGGCCAGATCGCGCGTTTTTGCGCCGACCATGCTGGCCTGATGCGCGTTATCCGCATTCTGGCGCACCGTCGCGGCCATCTGCTCCATCGACGCCGACGTTTCTTCTAGGGCCGACGCCTGCTGCTCCGTTCGGCCGGACAAATCCGACGCGTTCACGGACATCTCATCCGCCTTCGCCGCGACCTTTTGGGTCGAGGTCGCGATGGTCCGAAGCGTTCGCCTGAGCTGCGCGATGGTCTGGTTGAAATCATCCTTGATCTGCTTGAAAGCGTCGTCTTGCCCAGTGACGAGGTTGATGGTCAGATCGCCGCGAGCAAGCCGGCCCAATGCATCGCCGAGGGATTCGATCAGCGCGCGTTGCGCGTCTGCGGTTTTCACCTGCGCCTCCGAACTGTCGCGCCGCTCTTGGTCGATGGTCTGACGGGCGATCTCGGCCTCGCGCTCATGGCGCCGCTTCTTGCGGATCGTGTCCCGGAAGGCGAGGATGTTTTCTTGGATCTCGGCAATTTCGTCGTCGCGCCCGTCGTCTTCCAGTTGAATGTCGGCTTTGCCGTCGGCTACCGCTTTGGTGGCCAACGCGAGTCGGCCCAGTCGCGGCGCCAAATCCAAGACTCCACACCCCGCCAGAGCCGCAACAATGGCGATTGAAAGCGTCATGCTGAACCATTGCGCCCAGTCAAACCAGGTTGCGGCGCGCTCTTCGAAAACGAGAAAGGTCGAAAATGCGGCGATCGATAGGGAAAGGAGCGCTAGTCCGCCGAGCAGCTTCGAGCGAGCGGCTATGGAGACCGGAAAGGGCGACATTCTCTGCATCGCCGCCTCTCTTCGTCGGCTCGTCGCCGATCGAGCGCCTTTACTTCGTTCTCTGCAGCTATTGATCTGTATGCGGCACAATAAAACTGGGCACAATGAGAGTATCGAATAGAAACGGCATCACGATTCGTCTGCGCAACTAAAGTCTAACAATGAAGTGTGCACACCCCGTTGCCGGAGCCACTAGCCGTCAAGGCGGGCGATCGCCGCCAATCGAGGTCGAAGCAAAGCTCCATTGCCATCGGGCGGGGCGCTTAGATGCGCCACAGCCGGCACCACCAATCCGGTTCTGCAGGCACCGCCAGCTCCGGTAGATCGCACCATTTCTGGTGTGGAAGATAATAGATGCACTCCATACAGCGCTGATGTTCGGGTCCGACGGGGTGGCTGACGAACCCGCCAACCACCATTTTCCCTTTGAGATCGCCCGGGGCCAATTGGCTGAGTTCGGACTGGATCGCCGCGAACTCCTTGTCCGACTCCGGGAACGGTTCGGTTTGCGTCTTGAGGCCGTTGGCCAACATTCCGGCCATCGTCTGTAGAACGGCTTCATCTTTGCTGGTCATGCGCATGGCGGGCTGCCTCCGCCGACGAGATGCTGATAGCGCAATCGCGAAGCCAGCAGCGTCGGCTCAAATAGAATCGCACCGACTCGAACATTGACAAGCGTTCAATACCGATCAGTCGATGACTTGCCAAGTTTTTGACCTGCCGACCAAAGTAGAAGACCCAAGTATCCAATGTAGACAGCGGCGATGCGAGGTGGGTCGCGCGCGCCTATTGGAGCCTCCAACTTTCAATCGCAGCAATGAGTTCATCGACGCTTCCGTCCAGTGGATGCATGCTGATGGAAAACACCGGCATACGAACAAGTTTGTGCGGCCATTTCATCCAACGGATCATCCGCCGCGCCTTGCTCAAAGCCCCATCCGAGATGTCAATTGCGACCACCGTCATGTGTTCGACGACGAGGCGCTCCACGCTGCGTATTTCACTCCAGGGGATCGGGGCCTCGAACGCGCGGCGATCGAGCAAACCGCGTTCGTCGATAACTATGACCGGTTCGGTGGATCGGGAACGGCGCAGGAGGACCGCCAACAGCCCGAGAAAAACGACGATCCAGGCCGCGCCGAGGGCTTTGGCGCCGTCGTCGCCGAGTACGATCATCGGAACGCCAAACGCCGCCACCAACAGGACGCCGGCGCCGATCCAACTGACCTTGCGCCGGCTCCAACAGAACTGTCGGCGTTCGCCCATGTCGTGCCCTATTTCCATGGCTGCGCCCATGCCCATCCACACGCAGCGCCATCATCCAACCACTTGGTCAACGCCAGGCTTGCGTGGAACCCCTTGAACAGCCGGGAAGAATGGCCCGCGTTGACTCTTTCGCCGCCGCGTGGCTCTCTTCGCAAGTTGTAGAAGCTAATCCGCCTGACGCTCGGCGTTAATTCGGTTTTTCTGGGGGGGGGGTGAACCCATGCGTATGATCACTAAGACTTTCGCGCTGGCGCTCGCTGCGGGCGTCTGCATGGCTTCGGCCGTCGACACGGCGTCGGCCAAACGCTGGAACGAGTACGACGGCTGCTATGACGCCATCGAAGGCATCGGACGCGGCACCGGCGTCTTCGGACGCGGCACGCAGCGCGCGCGCTACGCCGCCCGCCGCGATTGGGAGCGCAACGCCTCCTATCGCTACGGTGCGGCTTACGGCAACCTCGGCCGCGCCTACGATGTGCAATGGGACTGCAAGAAGAACGCGGTTCTGGTCGCCAAGTGCGTCGTCATCGCCAAGCCCTGCCGCGCCCGGCTGCGGGGCTGAGGCAGGCGCCGCGACGACCATGAGTTTCAACAAGGCGGCGCGGTCAAGGTCGGCCGCGCCGCCTTGCGTTTCAGCGTCCGGCCCGCCATTCGCCAGTTGCGTCGCGTTTTGCGCCATGCATTAAGCCGGCCTTAGTCATTTCGTGGCTCCATCATCGCTGACGGTAAACTTGACGGCGCTTCGGAGACGTCCGGCGCCTGGGGACCTGCGATGTTCAACGCCAAGAAACCCGATGTCGCGGCTGGACCTTTGACGGCGTCGGCGCACGCTGCTCCCGCCGCCGTGGCGAGCCTCAAGCCCTTTGTCGCGTATTCCAAGGACCAGGAGCCCTGCTACTCCATCATCAACGAGTGGCTCTCCATGCGCGGCGACCTGGAGAGCACCGGCGACATTCTGATCAAAGGCAAAGTGCACGGCAACATTCGCTGCCGCATGCTGATCATCGACGCGGATGCGCAGGTTGAAGGCGGCATCTGGTCGGAAGAACTGGTGATCCGCGGCGCGACGCGCGGCGTCATTCACGCGAAAAAAGTCCGCGTCGAAAAATCGGGCGACGTCGATAGCGAAATCTTTCACGAGACGCTGTCGACGGAAGAAGGCGCGCGAGTGCGCGGGTCTTTGCGCAACTTTCAGGAGTCGGCCGAGAGCTTCGAAGACGTGATCCCCTCGTCGATTCCCGAAGCGGCGGAATAAACTCGCCGCTTAAGTCGGCTATGCCGCCTTCCGGGCTTGAAGCGCGATATCGGCGAACCGCTGCATCAACGCGCGCACGCCTTTGAGACGCGCTTCGGGCAGGTCCCACTCGGCCCGCCAGACGAGACGCTGATCGGGCTGCACCTTCAAGGCGCCGCGCGAGGCTTGCACGAAGGCGATCAAGCCTTCCGGGTTGGCGAACGCGCTTTTGTACAGCGCAATCACCGCGCCCTTGGGACCTGCGTCGACCTTGGCGACGCCGGCCGTCCGGCAAAGCCCCTTGATCTCCATGACGTCGAGGAGGTGCCGCACCTCCTCGGGCGCCTCGCCGAAGCGATCGACGAGTTCGGCGGCGAAGGCGTCGATGTCGGCGCGCTTCTCCAGCGATGAGAGGCGACGATATAGCCCAAGCCGCAACTGCAGGTCGGACACGTAGCTTTCCGGAATCATGATGGACGTCCCGAGCTGGATTTCCGGACTCCACTTGTCCGCTGCTTCGAGATCGCCGCCCTTCATCGCGGCGACGGCCTCTTCCAGCATCGCCTGATACAGTTCAAAGCCGACTTCGCGGATGTGACCGGACTGTTCTTCGCCGAGCAGATTGCCGCCGCCGCGAATGTCGAGATCGTGAGAAGCCAGCGAGAATCCGGCCCCCAGCGTGTCGAGCGAGTGCAGAACCTTCAACCGCTTCTCGGCGCCGTCCGTCAGCTTCTGTCCCGGCGGCGTCGTCAGGTAGGCATACGCACGCGTCTTCGAGCGGCCGACGCGGCCGCGCAACTGATAGAGCTGCGCCAGCCCGAACATGTCGGCGCGATGCACGATCAGCGTGTTGGCGTTCGGCACGTCGAGGCCAGACTCCACGATCGCCGTCGACAGCAGCACGTCGAATTTGCCCTCGTAGAACGCCGTCATCACGTCCTCGAGTTCGGTCGGCGTCATTTGCCCGGTGGCGCGGGCGAAGGTGAGGTCTGGCGCGGCCTCGCGCAGGAACTCCGCAACCTCGTCGAGATCGGAGATGCGCGGCGCGACATAGAACGTCTGGCCGCCGCGGAATCGCTCGCGCCGCAGCGCTTCTTTCACGATGACCGGATCGAACGGCGAGATGAACGTGCGCACCGCGAGGCGATCAACCGGCGGCGTCGCGATCAACGACAATTCCCGCACGCCGGAAAGCGCCAATTGCAGCGTGCGGGGGATGGGCGTCGCCGACAACGTCAGAACGTGCACGTCCTCGCGCAATTTCTTCAGGCGCTCTTTGTGGGTGACGCCGAAGTGCTGCTCCTCGTCGATGACCAGAAGCCCAAGCCGCGCAAAGTCGATCTGCTTGCCGAGCAGCGCGTGCGTGCCGATGACGACGTCGACGTCGCCGGACTTCATGCCGGCTTTGACCTCGGACAGCTCTTTCGTCGGGACCATGCGCGAGGCTTGCGCGATGCGGATCGGCAAACCCTGGAATCGTTCGGAGAACGAGCGGAAATGCTGGCGCGCCAACAGTGTCGTCGGGACCACGACGGCGACCTGCAGACCGTTCAGCGCCGCGACGAAGGCGGCCCGCATCGCCACTTCCGTCTTGCCAAAGCCGACGTCGCCGCAGACCAGACGATCCATCGGCCTTCCCGAGGCCAGATCGCTCAGCACGTCGTGGATGCTGGCGGCCTGATCGTCCGTCTCGTCGTAAGGGAACCGAGCGACGAACTCGTCGTAAGCGCCCGACGGCGGGCTCAAGGCCGGGGCCTCGCGCAGCGCCCGCAGCGCCGCGAGTTTGATCAACTCGTTGGCGATTTCGCGCAGGCGCTTTTTCAGCCGCGCCTTGCGGCTCTGCCAGGCGACGCCGCCGAGCCGGTCGAGTTGCCCGTCGCCCTCATCCGCGCCATAGCGCGTCAGAAGTTCGATGTTCTCGACCGGCAAAAACAGCTTGTCGCCGCCCGCATAGTGCAATTCGAGGCAATCGTGCGGCGCGCCGAGCGCGGTGATCGTTTGCAGCCCCGCGAAGCGTCCGATGCCGTGATCGGCGTGGACGACGAGATCGCCGACGGAGAGGCTCGTCGCTTCGGTCAAGACGTCGGTGGCGCGGCGCTGACGCTTCTTTTGGCGAACGAGCCGGTCGCCCAGCACGTCCTGTTCCGAGATGACGGCGAAATCCGGCGTCTCGAATCCTTCCTCGACGCCGAGCACGGCGAACGCCGCGACGTTGGAGGGTAGCGCTTGCACTTCGGCGAAGGTTTCGACCTTGCGGGCGTCCTTCAGGCCATGATCGGCGAACAGCCCGATCAGGCGCTCGCGCGCGCCTGCCGTCCATCCGGCGACAATGACGCGGCGCGGGTCAGTCAGGATGCGCGCGATGTGCGCAACGGCGGCGTCGAACACGTTGGCGTCGGGATCGGCGCGTTCGGCGGCGAACGAGCGCCCGCGTCGGCCATTCATGGCATAGACGCCGTCCTTCGCCGGCGTATCGAACGGCGTCAATCGCGAGATGGCGCGTTTCGCCAGTGCGCCGGCCCAGCTCGCGCCGTCGAGATACATCTGATTGGGCGGGACCGGCTTGTACGGCGGCGCCCCGAAGCGCTGGCCTTCAAGGCCGTCGACGCGCGCCGAATAGTGTTCTTCGATCTGGGAAAAGCGCTGCTGGATCGCCTCGTCCGTCATGTGGTCGAAACTAACGCCGGCGCCGGGGAGATAGTCGAACACCGTCTCGAGTTCGGGATGGTACAGCGGCAGCCAGTTTTCCTGGCCGACATAGCGACGGCCGTGGCTGACGGCCTCGTAGAGCGAATCGTCGCCCGTATTGCCGCCGAACAGCGCCACATAGCGCGTGCGGAATAATGCGGTCGCCGCCTCGCCGAAGGCCACTTCGCTCACCGGCATCAGCGCGAATTTCGTCACCGGCTTCATCGAGCGCTGCGTTTGCGCGTCGAAAGCCTTGATCGTCTCGAGCTGGTCGCCGAAGAAATCGAGCCTGACAGGATTGATGCGCCCCGGCGGGAAGAGATCGAGAATGCCGCCGCGCTGCGCGTATTCGCCCGGCTCCATCACCGTGCCGGCGCGTTGAAAGCCGTACGCCTCCAGGCGACGGATGAGGTCGGCCATGTCGACGCGCTGGCCCGGCGCGATCGGTTTGAACGCCTTGCGGATGAATTCGCGCGGCGGCACGCGCTGCACGACGGCGTTGACCGTCGTCAGAACCAGAGACGGCTCCTTGCGCGCGCCGATGACGAGTTTGCCAAGCGCCGTAATGCGCCGGGCGACGATTTCGGAGTTCGGGCTCGTGCGATCGTAGGGGACGGTGTCCCACGCCGGAAACGCAATCACCCTGACGTCCGGCGCGAAGAACGCGAGCGCCGCCTCGACCTGCTCAAGGCGGCGATCGTCGCGCACGACATGAAGATGCAGCCCCGGCTGATCGCCGCTGCGCGACGCCTTCGTCAGATCGGCGATGACGCGCGCATCAAAGCCTTCCGGAACGCCGGAGAAGAGTGCGCCTTGGCTTTTTGCATCGACGCTCATTCAGCCCGCAGCCACGCGCAGCGCATCGAGCCCGTGAAATGTCCGGATGTCGCGAATGAGGGCGGAAAATTCGGCGACGCCGACATCTTCCGTCCCGAAGATCCACGCCTGCAGCGTCGGATCCGGCATCGCCAACAATCGCTCAAGCGCGCTCAGGGCTTCGCCTTCGAGGCTCGGCAGCCGCGCCGCCGCATAGCGGCCGACCAGCGCGTCCATTTCCTTGGTGCCGCGATGCATCGCGCGATAGGCGGCGCGGCGGCGGCGGATATCGAGGTCGTCGCTCACGTGACTCTCGCGCTTTCAAAGCAGGCGACCGCACGCCCGCCAAAAGGGCGGGCTGCGGGCGATGTGGACAGGGCGCAGGCGCGCTTGACGCTTCGCGATGAAGCCGCCACGCTGACGCATGATACGGTCGCTAAGGTATAGCGCCTCAGAGCCGATCCGGCCAGCGCAGGGCCGCCATGCATATTGCCGCGACCCGTCGCGCGCGAAGCGCCCGAATTGAGTTTTACATGCGCCCGTCCCTGCTCAACCCGCTCTTCGCTTCCGCCCAGGCGTTGACCGGCATCGGTCCGCGCCTCGCGCTGCTGCTCAAAAAATGTCTCGCGTTGCCGCCCGGCGTCACGGAACCGCGCGTCATCGACATGCTGTGGCATCTGCCGACGGGCGTGATCGACCGCCGTACGGAGCCCGCCGTCGCCGAGGCGATCCCGGGGTCGATCGTCACGCTGCAGGTTCGCGTTTTGAAGCACAAGCCGCCGCCGCGCGGACAGAGCAAGGCGCCCTACAAGGTGTCCTGCGAAGACGACACGGCGCGCATCGATCTCGTGTTCTTTCATGCCGAGCGCGCCTTCGTCGAGCGGCAATTGCCGGTCGGCGAGATGCGCTACGTCTCGGGCCGCGTCGAGCGCTACGGCGAGGCGCTGCAGATGACGCATCCGGACTACATCGTCGCGCCCGAAGCGCGCGCCGAGTTGCCGATGCTTGAGCCGGTTTATCCATTGACGGCGGGGCTGTCAGGCAAGGTGCTCGCCAAGGCGTCGCGACAAGCGCTCGATCGCGTGCCGGAGCTGCCCGAGTGGCAGAACGGGCCGTGGCTCGCGCAGCGCGGCTGGCCGGATTTCAAGTCGGCGCTGCGACGTCTGAATCTGCCCGAAGACATCCAGGACGTCTCGAACGGCGCTGCCCCATGGCAGCGCATCGCCTACGACGAATTGCTCGCGGGCCAGCTGGCGCTCGGACTGGTGCGACAGACATTGAAAGCACAGCGAGGTCGCGCGATTTCGGGCGACGGCGCGATCAGAGCGCGCATCATCGCCGCCCTGCCCTTTGCGTTGACGACCTCGCAGCGCGGCGCGCTCGCCGAAATCGCCGCCGACCTTTCAGCTCCGCATCGCATGTTGCGCCTGCTTCAGGGCGACGTCGGCTCAGGCAAGACGGTGGTGGCGCTGATGGCGATGGCGGTCGCCGTCGAGGCCGGCGCGCAGGCGGCGCTGATGGCGCCGACGGAAGTCTTGGCGCGCCAGCATCTCGAAACCATCGGACCGCTGGCGGAAAAGGCGGGCCTTCGCGTCGCGCTGCTGACCGGCCGCGAGAAAGGCAAATCCCGCGACGATCTGCTGGCGCGGCTCGCATCGGGCGACGTCGATATCCTGATCGGCACGCACGCGCTGTTCCAAACGGACGTCGCGTTCCGCGATCTCGCCGTCGCCGTCATCGACGAGCAGCACCGGTTCGGCGTGCACCAGCGCATGGCGTTGCAATCGAAAGGGACCAACGGCGGCGCCAACGTGCTGGTGATGACCGCGACGCCGATCCCGCGCACGCTGCTGATGACGCATTACGGCGACCTCGACGTCTCGAAACTCACCGAGAAACCGGCCGGGCGAAAGCCTATCGTCACCAGGATGGCGCCGCTCGAAGCGCTGGAGAAGCTGATCGCCCGGATTCGCGCGCAACTGGCCGAGGGCGCGCAGGTCTACTGGGTCTGTCCGCTGATCGAATCCTCCGATGTCATCGATCTCGCCGCCGCGGAAGAACGCGCCGCGCATCTGCGCCAGACGTTCGGCGACGCCGTCGGCCTGCTGCATGGCGGCCTTGCGGCGAAGGAGAAGGACGCGACGATGGCGGCGTTCGCCGCCGGCGATCTGAAGATTCTCGTCGCAACGACGGTGATCGAGGTCGGCGTCAACGTGCCGAACGCCAACATCATGGTGATCGAACACGCCGAGCGTTTTGGCCTGGCGCAGCTGCATCAGTTGCGCGGCCGGGTCGGGCGCGGATCGCGCGAGAGTTTCTGCATGCTGCTCTACAAGGCGCCGCTGGGCGAGACGGCGGAAGCGCGATTGAAAATGATGGAAGACACCGAGGACGGATTTCTGATCGCGGAGAAAGATCTCGAACTGCGCGGCGGCGGCGAGATGCTCGGCGCGCGCCAGAGCGGCCTGCCGGGGTTTCGCGTCGCCGAGGTTCCCGGCTTCGACATGCTGATCGGCGCGGCGCGCGACGACGCCGCCATGATCCTCGCCGCCGATCCCGAACTCAAATCGCCTCGCGGAGCGGCGCTCCGCACGCTGCTCTACCTATTCGAATGCGACGACGCCGTGCGGCTGTTCAGGGCGGCATAGTCGGCGCCCGATGGGCTTTGGGGCGACGGAGCGCCCTAGCCGGAAGCCTGTTCGATCTGCGGCGCCGCGTTGCCGGCCTTCGCGCCCTTCAGCGCATCCGGCATCACAATGCCGCCGGACAACACGATCTTCGCCGCGGCTTCGACCGACATATTGAGAAACGTCACGTCGCGGCGCGGCACGAAACAGATGAACCCGGTTGGCGGCACGATGCCGGTCGGCATGAAGACGCTGAGGAGATCGTCTTCGCCGCCCGGCTTCGATTCCGCGATCTCGCCCGACGTTTCGCCGGTGACGAAGACGAGACTCCACAGCCCTTTTGACGGAAATTCGATCAGGCCGACTTTCTGAAAGCTCTGTTGGTTGGGTCCGGCGGTCTGAATGACGCTGGCGAAGATCTGCTTGATGGCGCCGTAGACGTTGCGCACGATCGGCGTGCGCGACAACATCAGTTCGCCCGACGACACCAGCGTGCGGCCCAACAGGTTGGCGGCGAGCGCCCCGATGACCGTCAGGCCCACGACGGCGACGACAAGGCCGAGGCCGGGCAGCGGAAACGGCAGATAGGTGTCGGGATTGTACGTCGTCGGCAGCAGCGGCTTGACCCAAGCGTCGATCCAATGGATCACGCCCCACATGATGTAGAGCGTGATGGTCACGGGGCCGACGATCAAGAGGCCGGTGAGGAAGGCGTTTCGGATGCGAGCGGCGATGCGCCAGCCGGGCGGGTCGTCGTCGCTGGCGAGCCGCTTCAAGCCTGCGGTCAGTTGCGCCGCGTCAAGCGGCTCATGGCGCGCATCGTCGACGTGCGAGATCGGCTTGGCCAAAGCCTCCCGCGGGGCATCGGAGAAACGTGGCGGCTGCGTCGGCGCGGTCATGTCCGGTCCCGGGCGATGCGCCCGTAGATATCCGGGCTATGTTCAGTTTGTCACGACCAGGCAGTCGAAACCACTGGTCCTGATCTTGTTGCAAACGCCGCGAGGCTCTTCAGGGTTCGCATAACCGCCGACGCGGACGCGATAAAATGTCCCCATGCTGCCGATCACGGCTTCATCGACCGTGGGCTGGCGGCTCGACAGCGCGCCGCCGACGCTCTGCGTCAATTTCTGCGCGACGGCTTCGGCTTCGGCGCGGGAGCGCACGGCGGCGATGTGAAGCTTGTACTTGCCGGTCGGCGCCGCGACGGGCTTGGCTGCCGGCTTCGGCGCCGGGGCGGGCGCGGCCGCTACTACGGCCGGCGCCGCCGTCGGCGCCGGATCATTGGCGGCTTGCTGCCAACCGGACGTGGCCGTACCGGCGCCCGCGTCGAGCGGGCTTGTTGACGCCGTTGTCGCCGGCGCGCCGGCGTCTGCCGCCGGCGGCGTCTGCGATCCGCCGCCGAAGAGATTTGAGAAGAAGTTCGACACGCTCGAAGGCGCGGACAATCCGCCCGTCGACGGTGCTGTCGCCGCAGTCGAATCCGCTGGCGCGGCCGTGAGCTGCGGCTGCTCGACTGCCGGCGTCGCGGGCTGTGCGCTCGGCGCCGCCGCGGCGAGCGTCTGCGGCTGCGCCGGCTTGTCGGAAGCGGTTGTCGCAAAGCTCGACGTGATCGACGAGTCGTCGATGGGCATGGCGGCGAGCCGGCGCGCCTCTGCCGCTTCGCGCGCCGCGACGCTGTTGGCGTCCTGACGGGTTACGGCTTTTGGGGCCGCCGGATCGACGAGCGTCAAAGGCGATGGCTCAGCGGTCAACGGGACGGCCGCAGGCGGCGGCGCGAGAGCCGGCGCCGGCGCCGGGCGCGGTTGCTGCGCTTCCGTCGCGACGCCAGATTCAGAAATGCTGGTGCCGCTGCCGAGGCCCGCAAGCCGATAGGCCTCAGCCCGCTCGGCCGTGGCGGACTGGCGATCGCTCTCGCTCAAGCCGTTCTTCAACCAGAGCGCGCTCGTCAGATCGGAAATTGCGAGGCCGGGTTTGTTCTGCTTCTTGTACGCGAGGCCGCGGACGTACAACGCGCGCGCCATGTCCGGGCCGGCAAGGCCGCCGACGCGCAACGCTTCGGAGAGTTGGTCGACGGCGGGCTGAAGTTTGCCCGCCTCATAGGATTTGACGCCGGCCGCAAATGCGGATTTGCCGGCGGCGCCCGCCTGAGCTTTTGCGGCGCTGTCGGCTTGCGCCGGCGATTTGGTCGGCTCGGCCACTGCGGGAAAGGCGATGAGAAGTGCCGCAAGAGAAACAGCGGCGGCGCGCGCAGAGCGTCCGCTCATCCCCCGTACCAATTGCCCCATATTCGCATCCTCCCCGGATGGCCACGAATCACCGACGCCGCACCCCTCAAGGACTGATTATGTTAAAGCCTTGAACGAGGCAAATTAAGGGCCCGGGTTTTAACCCTGTTTTCCCCGTCATTCGTCATTCCACCGTCACGGACTTCGCCAGATTGCGGGGCTGATCGACGTCGGTGCCCATCACGACCGCAGTGTGATAGGCGATCAGCTGGATGGGCACGGCGTAGACCAGCGGCGCCAGGAAGGCGGAACAGTTCGGCATCCGGATGTGCGCGTAGACGTCACAACCCACTCTTTCCGGCGCGGCGTTGGAAATCAGAACGATGCGGCCCCCGCGAGCGGCGACTTCCTGCATGTTGGATACGGATTTTTCGAAGAGGTCGTCTTCGGGCGCGACGACGATCACCGGCATGTTCTCGTCAATCAGGGCTATCGGCCCGTGCTTGAGTTCGCCGGCGGCATAGCCCTCGGCGTGAATGTAGGAAATTTCCTTGAGCTTCAGCGCGCCTTCAAGCGCAATCGGAAAGCTCGCGCCGCGCCCGAGGTAGAGCACGTCGCGCGCCTTCGCGAGATCCTGCGAAATGGCGATGAAAGGCTGCTCGTTGCGCAGCAGCGACGAGATATGCCGCGGCGCTTCCGTCAGCGCCCTGACAATGTCGCGCTCCTCATCGACCGTGATGGCGTTACGCGCACGCGCGAGCGCCAGCGCCAAGCAGGCCAGCACCGCCAGTTGGCAAGTGAAGGCCTTGGTGGACGCAACCCCGATTTCAGGGCCCGCCAGCGTCGGCAACGCGGCATGGGCTTCGCGCGCGATCGTCGATGTGCGAACGTTGACGATGGCCGCAATGCGTTGGCTTCTGGCCTTGCAGTAGCGCAGCGTCGCCAACGTGTCGGCCGTCTCGCCGGACTGCGAAACGAAGACCGCAAGTCCGCCCTTCGGCATCGGCGGTTCGCGATAGCGCATCTCGGAGGCGACGTCGATTTCGACCGGCAGGCGGGCGTAGCGTTCAATCCAGTATTTGGCGACAAGTCCGGCGTAGTACGCGGTGCCGCACGCCGAAATCGTCACGCGCTCGATGTCCGCGAGGTTGACGCCAAGTTCAGGGAAGTTGACGCGGCCCTCGACCATGTCGAGATAATTCGCCAGCGTATGCGAAATGACCTCGGGCTGCTCGTGGATCTCCTTCGCCATGAAGTGGCGATGATTGCCCTTGTCGACGAGCAGCGAACTTGCGACCGACTTGACGACGGGGCGATCGACCCGCGCGCCGGCGCGGTCGAAGATCTCGGCGCCTGCGCGGCGCAGCACCGCCCAATCGCCTTCTTCGAGGTACGTGATGGCGTCGGTGAACGGCGCGAGCGCAATGGCGTCGGAGCCAAGATACATTTCGCCGGAGCCATGCCCGATCGCGAGCGGCGAGCCCTGGCGCGCGGCGATCATCAGATCCTCATGGCCCGCGAAAATGATGCCGAGCGCAAAGGCGCCCTGCAGATCGGCGAGCGCCGCGCGCACGGCGTCGATCGGCTGAAGGCCCTTCTGCATCTTGCTGGTGATCAGATGCACGACGGCTTCCGTGTCCGTCTCGGTTTCGAAAACGGCGCCCTCGATTTCCAGCGCGCGGCGCAGCTCGCGGAAGTTCTCGATGATGCCGTTGTGAACCACCGACACCTTGGCGGTCATGTGAGGGTGCGCGTTGCGCTCGACGGGGCGGCCGTGCGTCGCCCAGCGCGTGTGGCCGATTCCTGTGCGGCCTGTGAGGGGCTCCAACAGCAACCGCTGTTCAAGGTTGCGCAACTTGCCTTCAGCGCGGCGCCGGTCCAGCGCGCCGCCTTCGAGCGTCGCCACGCCCGCCGAATCGTAGCCGCGGTATTCCAGTCGGCGCAGTGCGTCGACGAGATTGGTCGCGACCGGCGTTTTGCCGAGAATTCCGACGATCCCGCACATCGATCCTGTTCCCTCGAGAGTCTGCCCGCCCCAAAGCGACCATGCCGTGCTTCGCGCGCGCGCTCAAATCAAACCGTCTTGCAATTTGCCCCGGATTAGGCGCGCGCAATTCGGCGGCGACGCGAATCGCCACGGCAGGCCGCGTCAGCTCGTCTCAGCCGCGCGCCGCGTTACTTGCTCTTCCGGCGCGACATCATGGTGCGAAACTTCTCGGCCCATCCCGGACGTTCTTCCTGAGGATTGCGCTCCAGCGCCAGCGCGCCCGGCGCGACATTTTTGGTGATGACGCTGCCAGAGCCGATGTACGCGCCCGCGCCAATCTTGACCGGCGCCACGAGGGCCGAATTCGAGCCGACGAACGCGCCGTCTCCGATCTCCGTCCTGTGTTTGTTGAAGCCGTCGTAGTTGCAGAAGATCGTTCCGGCGCCGATGTTGGCGTCGGCGCCGACGGAGCCATCGCCGAGATAGGCTAGGTGATTCGCTTTTGCGCCCGCGGCCATCGCGACGTTTTTGACCTCGACGAAATTGCCCACGTGAACGCCGGCCCCGAGCGCCGCGCCGGGTCGGAGTCGTGCGAAGGGTCCGACGCGGGCGCCGGTGCCGATCGTTGCCCCCTCGATGTGGCAATGCGCCTTGATCTCGGCGCCGGCGCCGATCTTGACGCCGGGCCCAATCACGACGTTCGGCTCGATCGTGACGTCGCTGGCGATTTCGGTGTCGTGAGACAACCAGACGGTTTCGGGCGCGATCATCGTCACGCCTGCCTGCAGGAACGCCAGCCGCGCGCGGTCCTGCCAGATCGCTTCCGCGAGCGCGAGTTGATCGCGAGCGTTGACGCCGAGCACCTCGTCCTCCGCGCATTCGACGATCGCGGCACTGAGCCCGTCGTTGCGCGCCAGTTCGATGGCGTCGGTGAGATAGTATTCGCCGTTTGCGTTGGCGTTTCCGATGCGAGAGAGCAAACGATCGAGCCGACTCACGCGGAAGGCCAGAACGCCGGAATTGCACAGGCCGACGAGACGCTCGTCCTCGCTGGCGTCCTTTTCCTCCCGTATGGCGATCAGCGCGCCGTCGTCGCTGGTGAGAAGCCGCCCGTAGCCGGTCGGGTCGTCGGCATGGAAACCGAGAACGGCGACGCTGGCGCCATTGTCCAACGCGGTTCGCAAATGGTCGATGGATCGCGGCTGGATCAACGGCGTATCGGCGTAGAGCACGATGACGTCGCCCTCATGGTTCTCCAGCGCAGCGCGCGCCGCCAGCACGGCGTCGGCCGTGCCGCGCTGTTGCGCTTGTACGAACACGTTGGCCGTTGGCGCATGCTTGGCGGCTTCCGTTGCGACGATCTCCATGCCGGGACCAACGACGACGGCCACGGCGACCGCGCCGGCTGATTGCGCCAGCGCCAAGACATGGCCGAGCATCGATCGACCGGCGACGTTGTGCAGGACCTTTGGCAGCGCCGATAGCATGCGCGTGCCCTTGCCGGCGGCCAGCACGATGATCAGCAGCGGGGGAGCAGACATGGGGGCCCTTTGGGTTGCAGCCGCGATCTCGAACGCGCAAAAGCTGGAATCAGGCGACGATGCCGCGCGGGGTAGGGCCCATGCCATAGCGTTGGACCCGCCCTGTCGGCAAGTTGCTGGCTTGCGCCGCCTCCCGACAGGGTTTGGCGGGTCGCGCAGCGCTCTAGCCAGCTGATCGCGCTGAAGAATCCCGCGCCGCCGTTGCGGCAGCGCCCTGTCCACAGTTTGCTGCATTTGAGCACGGGCCGAAGGTTGCGGCGGCGGCGTGACTCAGACCTACTCCGGCGGTCAAGGCCCCCGTTTCGCCGAGCACATTCGCCGGACACAGCAAGCGCGCGAACAAAACCGACATGATCCCCATGGCCAAACTCACGCCGGAACCGCCCATCGCGACGTCAACGCTCGATAAGCCCGCGGCGGACCGCTCCCCTTTTTCGGGTCCTGCGATGCGCGCCCGACGGCGCGTGCCGGTTTTCACGCCTTATGTGGTGATCTGGACGATGTTCGGCGTGCTGTCGCTGGGCTACATGTCGATCGCCGGTCTGGCGCCCGATTGGCTCGATGATTTGACGCCGTCGTCCCAAACCGTTGAAGCCCCGAATGCCCGGGACGGTCTCGAACTCGCGGCTGAGATCGGCGCGCTGCGCGACGGCGTCGCGCAAATCCAAATCGACGTCGCTCGGATCAGATCTGACGTCGACGCCTCGGCAAATCGCCAAACGGCGCTTGAAACGCAAGTTGCGTCTCTGGATCAGCGCGTGTCGGGACAGACCACGACCACGACACAGTCTCCGGCCGCGCCGGATGCGGGCGCAGCGCCGCAAATTCCGAAACTCATCAACGCTGAAACGCCTGCTCCGGCGGCGCTGGAAACCGGCAGCGTCGGCAAAATTTCGGCGGCCGCGGCCAACGCGACGAAATCTGCGGCTCAACCTCCCGAGCCGGCAATGCCGCCGGTGATCCAGCAGGCGGCCGCGCCCGAGGTCAAATTTGGACCGGCCATCGTCAAGCCGGCGCCGAAGCCGACGGGCCTTCAGATTGCGTCGGCCAATTCCGTTGAAGGCTTGCGCGTGAACTGGAGCGTGCTCTCCGAGAATTACGGCGCCGAGTTGAAAAATCTCGAACCGCGTTACGCGGCGACGGGCGACCCGGCGAATCCGAATTACGAACTCGTCGTCGGCCCGATGAAGTCGAAAGCGGAAGCGATCAAGGTCTGCAAAGCTCTGAGCGCCAAGAGCGTGCCCTGCAAAGTCGGCGATTTCATCGGCAACGCGCTCTAGAGCAAAGCCGGCGAGCCGCTCAAAAGGCGTCCGCTTCGAGCACACGACAAGCCGACATCGCGCCGGATTCGAGACCTTTCTTGTACCATTTTTGACGCTGATCCGACGTTCCGTGCGTGAACTTCGACGGATCGACGGGGCCAGTCGCCAGCGCGGCCATCTTGTCGTCGCCGATCGCCGCAATCGTCGCGAGCATTGTCCTTCGAACATTTGCGTCGGCCGCAAACGCGCTGGAATTTCCGGCCCACACGCCCGCCAGACAATCGGCTTCGAGTTCGAAACGCGTGATCAGCTCGCGCTGACTGCGAGGCTGCGCGCGCATCATCGCGGCAAGCACGCGAAACCTTCCGGTTGCCTTCTGCACGTGGTGTCCAAGTTCGTGCGCGACGAGGAAGGCGAGGCCCGCCGGCTCGGCGCCGCCAAAGCGCACGGCGAGCCGTTTCATTTCCTCAAGACTGACGAACACGGTGCTATTGCCGAAGCAGTAGACTGGCCCAGCGCCGACATAGAGACCGTAGCAGTGCGAGGGGCGAACGGCGGGCACGAAATTGAGATGCGGAACTTCGCGGCCATAAGCGTCGTCGCCGAGCATGCGTCGCCAAGCGCCCGTCGCGTCCTCCCACGCGCGCGTGAGTTCCGCGCGCAGCGGGTCGGGCTCCGAGGGCGGCGAGGTCTTCGCGCCGCCGCCCGCGGCCGGCGAAAAGCCGCTCAAAACGAGGGCGGCCGTTCCAACCATTGCGCGTAGCAGCGCGTAAGACACCGCATCACCCATCGCCGCCCGGTTGGATGCGAACGCGCCGGGCGCTCACAGCCTCGCAGTGTTGAACGTATCGCAGGTATCCGTGCGACCCGATTGCAGGCCGGTCTTGAACCATCGCACGCGCTGCTCGGCGGAGCCATGCGTGAACGCGTCAGGGACGACGCGGCCCGTCATTTTTTTCTGAATCATGTCGTCGCCGATCTGCGTCGCCGCGTTCAGCGCTTCCTCGATGTCGCCCGGCTCCAGGCGGTTCTTGAGTTGGTCGTTCAAATTGGCCCAGACGCCCGCCAAGCAATCCGCCTGAAGCTCCATGCGCACCTGGATCTGATTGGCTTCCGCCTCGTCGCCGGCGCGGCTTTTCAACTGCTGCACGCGCTCGGCGATGCCGAGCAGGGTTTGGACATGATGTCCGACCTCATGCGCGATCACATACGCCTGGGCGAAGTCGCCGCTGACGTTGAACTTGCGGCGCATCTCGTCATAAAAACTCAGGTCGATGTAGACCTTTTGGTCGAGAGGACAATAGAACGGCCCCATCTGCGCCTGGCCGGCGCCGCACGCCGTGCGCGTGTAACCCGAGAACAGCACCAACGGCGGATGCTCGTAGGTTTTGCCGGCCGACTTGAACACGCGATCCCAGACGTCCTCGGTGTCGGCGAGCACGCGGCCGATGAACGTCTTCATCTCGTCTTCATTGCCGGGTTTGGATTGCGCATCTGTCGATCCGGGCAGTCCGGGAATGTCGATGCCCTTGCGATCGGCCGTGACCGGGCGCTCGGCGCGGGGCAGTTGCGGCATCTCGATGCGTCCGCCGCCGCCGCCAAAGAGCACGTCGAGCGGGTTGATGCCCATGAACAGCATCAGCGCGCCGATGATCAGCAGCGAAGTCAGACTCATTCCGCCGCCGCCGATCGGAATTTGGATGCCGCGTCCGAAGCCGCCGCCCTCGCCGCGCTTGTCTTCGACGTTGCTGCTTTCCCGGTCGTTCTGGTCGTATTTCATGGCGAACCTGCTGCGGTAAGGACGGCGCTGGAGCGGTCGCTGAAAAGCTTCCCTCTGGGCGCTTCATACTGCACGGCCGATGGGGCAAGACAAGGCTCGTCTCGCGGGCTTCAGGCGCCGCCCGGCGCGGGCTTTTTCCTGCCGCGGGCGACGCCCGGCAATGCGAGCAGATCAGGAAGCGGCGCAAGTCCCTTGGTTTTAGGCGCGCTTCTGAGCAGCCCCTTCGCGGCGCGCGACGCGGCGACGGCGCCGTCCTGAGCGTAAGCCTCATGATTGCGTTCGATGTCGCCGGGCTCGTAGCGGTAGTTGACCATCAGACCGTGAGCTTCCCGTAGACCCTTTTCGGAAATGTCGCCCAGCCAATTCACCCGTTCGAGCCGCGCGCCGTTGCCGAGGTGAAAGCGCGCGACGGGATCGATCGGACGCTGATCGGCCGATTTGGCGATGAGAAAATAGTGCGCGGCGAGGCCGAGCAGCGTTTCGCGAAGATTGGCGGCTTCGGGCCTATCCGCATCTGCGCCTTCGACCCAACGCGGATCGCGCAGCGCTTTGAGCGTGATGCGATCTTCCGCTGTCGCCGGCCCTGCGGCGTCGTCGGCCAAAGTCCGGTCGAGCCAGCGCGCGAAGTGCGGCGCCGGCGATAGCGTGACGAACGTCTTGAGGCTCGGCACGTCGCGCACGAGATCCTCGACGACTTGCTTCAACAGAAAATTGCCGAATGAGATGCCGCGCAAGCCTTCCTGACAATTTGAGATCGAATAGAAGACGGCGGTGGTCGGCGGCGCGTGCGCGTCGGACGCGCGAGCGGCGAGCACGGGCGCGATCGCGGACGGGATGTCGTGCGTCAGCGCCACCTCGACGAAGATCAGCGGCTCGTCGACGAGAGCCGGATGAAAGAACGCGAAGCAACGCCGGTCGGTCGGATCGAGGCGCCGGCGCAGATCGTCCCAGCCCTTGATCTCGTGAACCGCTTCATAGGCAATGATCTTCTCCAGGATTGCCGCCGGCGTCTGCCAGTCGATGCGACGAAGCACGAGAAAGCCACGGTTGAACCAGTTGGTGAGCAGCTTTTCGAGATCGGCGTCGACGGACTGAAGGCCGGCCTCTCCTTTCGGCAGGCGCAGGAGGTCGCGGCGCAACGCGACGATTTCGGCCGTGGCCCCCGGCGCGAGATTCAAGCGGCGGAAGAACTCGCGCCGCGGGCTCTCAACCGCGCGCGTCAGTTCGCTGAGCGTGGCCTCGTTGGGATGCGCAAGGTACGCTTCGGCCGCGCGTGACAGTCGCGCCGCATCGGGTTGCATCTCATCCGCAAGATAGCGCAGGAACACGCGGCGGTCTTCGAGGCTCGCCCGCTTCAACTGGTTGAGCAGTTGACGCGCGATCGCCACGCCGGAGGCTTCGCCGCGCCCCGACATCAGCGCGACGGCGAGCGCTTCCAGCGTCTCCTCGCTCTCCGCGCCGAACAGCGCCTTCGGCAGCAGGGCGCGGCTTTGCTCCGCCACCGTATTCATCAGCTCTTGCAGAAACGAGACGTTCAAGCCTGCCAACCCCTCCGAGCCGCGCGCCGCCGGCGCGTTAACGCTTTCGTAACCATAGCTCACCAGCATGACGGCCGATATGGCCGGAGGGCAATGCTGATATGACCGAGGCGATCGGCGCCGGCCGCATGACTTCAGGTCTTGAGACGGTCAAGAACGACACCGGCCGGGTGGCGTTCTGCGGACCCTATGTGCTCTCGGCCATCACAGGCTACGGCATTTCGAAAATCGAAGATGTGATCCGTGAAGGGCGCGACCTGCCGCCGGGGCGCAAGCCGGTCGTGCGCGGCACCTACGCCGACGAAGTGGAATCGGCGCTGGCGCATTTCGGCTACAGCATGCAGTTGAAGGAGACGTTTCTGCACAAAGCGCGCAGAGAACGCCCGTCTCTGTGGACGTGGATGCAGAAGCCGCGCAATGCCTGGGCCTACTACATCCTGGCGATCCACAAAGGCAAAGAAGGCCACTGGATTCTCGTGAAGGGCGTCAAGATGTGCGACACGTTCACGGAAGGCAAATGGACGTTCGTCGTCGATGGACCGCACCGCGGCTGCCGAATCATGGAAATCTTCGAAGTGAAGAAGGCCATTGACGCGTAGGCCCTGCGCTCCGGGCTGACGCCGGAGACCCCGCGATGCTTCAACTGCTGTTCATCGTCGCCGCCTTCATTACCTTTGCGCCAATCGTCATCGCGCTGATGGCGCGTTCGAAGGTCAATGCGCTGGCGCAGCGCCTATCGCGCGTCGAGGACGCGATTGATCGCCTGGCGTTCGATCTTGGACGCCCCTCGCCCGCGCCGAAAGCGCCGCCCGTCGAGCCGACGAAATCGCAAGCGGAAGCCGCAAAGCCGGCCGCAGCCCAGCCGCAGGAAACCGCCAGCGAGCCGCAAGGCGCCGCGCCCGGCGGCCCCGCGAGCCCGTTCGAGCCGCCTCCGGCCCCGCCCTCGCCGCCGCCGCCGAGCGGCGAGAGCTTCGAACAGCGACTTGGAACACGATGGGCGGTGTGGGCCGGCGGCGCGGCGCTGGCGCTCGGCGGCCTGCTGCTCGTGCGCTACTCTATCGAGGCTGGGTTGTTCGGTCCGGCCTTTCGCGTCACCGCCGGCGCGTTCCTGGCCGCGGCGTTGATCGCCGCCGGCGAATGGATGCGGCGCGGCGAACTCGACATTCCGATCGAGTACCTGCCCAAGGCGCACATTCCGAGCGTGCTGACGGCGGCCGGCACCCTGACGGCGTTCGCAACGATCTACGCGGCGCACGCGCTGTACGGCTTCATTGGACCGACCGCCGCATTTCTCCTGCTCGGCGCCACGGGCGTCATCGCGATGCTGGCGGCGGCGCTGCATGGACCTTGGCTCGCCGGGCTCGGCCTCGTCGGCTCGTTCGCGACGCCGCTGTTGGTATCGTCGAATTCGCCGAACCCGTGGCCGGTCGTGTTGTATCTCGCCGTCGTCGCGACGACGGCGTATGTGCTGGCGCGAACGCGACGATGGAAATGGCTGGCGATCGCGACGGTCGCCGGCGCAGCGTTCTGGGGCTGGCTGCTCGTCAGCGCTGGCGACGGCGCGGCAACTGACACGCCGCTCGCCGCGGCGGCGTTCGTTTTCGCGCAACTGTGCCTTGCCGCGTTCTTTCTCGGCGTCGAGCCGCACGCGGGACGCCGCGACGGCGACGCCGCGTTCGATCGCTTCGCCGCGTTGTGCCTTGGCGCCTTGACGCTCGTTGCGCTGCTCGTCGTCATCGCGCCGCAACTCGACTTCAATTCGCGGCAAGTGTTCGCCGCACTCGCCATTGCGGTTCTGACGGCGACGGCTTGGCGCACGGCATCGGTCGCGGTAGCGGCGGCGCTTGGCGCCATCCTCAGCGCCGGCGCGCTGATCGCCTGGCCCGACCTCGACCTGCCGCCCGACGTGACGCTGACGGCGCCGTGGGCCGAAGGCGTGCTGCGGCTCCCCGCCAACACGTCAGGTTTCCTGTCGTTCGCAGCGCTCTCGACGCTCGTTCCGTCAGCCGTGATGACGCTCAGACTTTGGCGTGGCCCGCTTCTGCCGCCGCTGACGGCCGCGCTCTACGCCGGCGCTGCGACCGTTCCGCCGCTTCTCGCGCTGATACTCAGTTATCTGCGCGTGACGCAGTTCGACGTCTCCATCCCGTTCGCGCTCGGCGGAGCGGCGCTGACGATCGCATTCGCCTATCTGGCGGAACATTTCCATCGCGCCGACCAATCCTATTCGTCGCCGGCCTATCACATGGCCTCAGGCATCTTCGCCGCCGCGGCCATGGCCGCCCTGGCGTTGGCGCTGACGATGGCGCTATCGCGCGGGTATCTGACGGTCGCGTTCGCGCTCGCCGCCCTCGGCGCGTCGTACGTCGCGGCCAACCGCGACCTCGTTCCGCTGCGCGCGGCCGTATCCGCGCTTGGGCTGATCGTGCTCGCGCGAGTCGCCCTCGATCCGCGCATCATGGGCGACGGCGTCGGCGCCACGCCGATCTTCAACTGGCTGCTGATCGGGTACGGCGTTCCGGCCGCCGCCTTCTATCTTTCGGCGCGCTGTCTCGCGACGCGGCGCGAGGATTTCGCCGTGCGCCTCTCCGACAGCCTCGCGGTGATATTCTTCGGGTTGCTTCTGTTCTTCGAAGTGCGACACCTGACCAACGGCGGCGACGTGATGCGCGCGGATGCGGGTCATGTCGAAAGCGGCCTCTACGTCTTTATCGCGCTCGCCATGTCGTTTGCTTTGGCGCGCATGAATCTGGCGCGCGCCAATCCGGTTTTCGACGCGGCCTCGCTGATTTTCGGCGTCGGGTCCGTCGTGATGGCGGCCGTGGGACTCCTCGTGTTCGCCAACCCGCTGTTCACAGGCGACGCCATCCAGGGCGCGACCCTGTTCAGCTCGCTCCTGCCCGCGTATCTGCTGCCGGGCGTCGCCGCGCTGTTCGTCGCGCGCCACACGCGCGCGTTCCGCCCGGACTGGTACGTGCGCGCCGCCGGCATCCTCGGCGTTGTCCTGATCACGGCCTACGCGACGCTCGAAGTCCGGCACGCTTTTCAGGGGCCGCTGATCAGCATCTGGCATGGCGCCTCGGACGCCGAGCATTGGGCTTATTCCGCGGCGTGGCTTCTGCTCGGCGTCGCCTTCCTAGGCTACGGCCTTCTGCGCGGTTCGGTCGAGGCGCGCGCGGCGTCCGCTGCTTTGATCGTGCTGGCGGCTCTGAAGGTCACGTTCTTCGATCTCGCCGGCATCGGCGGGTTCTGGCGCGCCCTTTCGTTCATCAGTCTCGGCGCCGTCCTGATCGGCATCGGCCTCGTCTATCAGAAGCTCATCTTCGCGAACCCGTCCCGTGACACGCCTGAAACCGTTGGTTGAGGCCGCCACATGGCAAAAGTGTTGACGCCGCCTTCCGAGTTGCTGCGCAAAGCCACGAATTCTTCACCATCCGCCTGAGCAAAACGCGTTAAGGCGCCTGTTCCGTTTGGTTCGGGCCCTCGGAACTGTTAGCGTTAGTTCAGCGTTATCTGTGATGCCAACGCCTGTCTGGAGCCGAACCATGAAGTCATATGCCGCCATGAGCCTCGCGGCTCTTCTCGCCTTGAGCGTCGTCTTGCCGACCGTTTCGACGGAAGCTGAAGCGCGCCGTGGAACGAAACGCGCCATCGCCGCCGGCGTCGCTGCGGCGGTGATCGGCACCGCGATCGTCAATTCGGATCGGTCCTATGCGCGGGGCCGGGCGCATCGCGAGCGCTGCGAAGATTTGGACTATCGTTGCGACATGGGCTCGTCACGGGCCTGCTACAAATTCGACCGCTACTGCTGATCTTCCGGCGCCTCATAAAGCGCCAACGTCCGCCAAATGCGAGCCGCCGGGGTTTTCACCCTGGCGGCTTTGTGTTTGATGGTACCCGAACTTGCCGACCGGCGCCGGCTGCACTTGGAACCAACCACGCCGCGCGACGTTAGCTTCCCACTGTCGGTTTTTGCGGGGACGCGCCATGCTCATTCATGTCGGCTATGACATCAGCCTGGATGTGACCGCGCCCACGCCGGTCAATCTCCTGCTCGATATTCATCCCGGTCGCCGCAAGGATATCGCGCTTGAAGATTGGCAAACGCAACCGATCACGCCTGTTCAGTCAGGCCGTGATCTCTACGGCAACGTCATGCGGCGGTTTGTGGCAGCGCCGGGTCTGACGCGCCTGAGCTACCGCGCCGTCTTACGCGACAGCGGCGCGCCGGACGCGCAGCCCATCGCCGCTTTCGAAACGCCAATCGCCGAACTGCCCGACGCCTGCCTGCATTTCCTAGCCGGAAGCCGGTATTGCGAAACCGATGAACTTTCGGCGTTCGCGTGGTCGACGTTCGGCGCCTTGGCGCCAGGCTATGTGCGCGTGCGCGCGATCTGCGACTACGTGCACAATCACATTCGTTTCGACTATCAGAACGCCCGCTCGACGCGCACGGCGCTCGGCGCGCAGAACGAAGGCGTCGGCGTGTGCCGGGACTATGCGCATCTCGCCATTGCGCTCACGCGCTGTCTCAATATCCCGGCGCGCTACGTCAATGGCTTCCTCGGCGACATCGGCGTGCCGGCCGATCCCGCGCCGATGGATTTTTCCGCGTGGTTCGAAGCCTACATCGGCGGCGAATGGGCGACGTTCGACGCGCGACACAACACGCCGCGCATCGGCCGCATCGTGATCGCGCGCGGCCGCGACGCCGCCGACGTGCCGATGGTGACGTCGTTTGGCGCGCATCAGCTCGCGGAATTCGCCGTCGTCGCGGAGGAAGTGTCGTCGACGCCGAGCCTCGCGATTTCGCGCGCGGCCTGACGACAAAGCCGCCGCTGCAGTGAAGCGACGGACGTTGTGAGTAAATTTGGGCGCGGCGCATTCTGGTTATCCCGCGCTTAATCGCCGCCAATCCTACATAGTCCGGCATTTCCAGCCTATGCTGTAGCGACATCGGCGGCGGGCGTACGGTCGTCGCCTGTCGGACGTCAGGGCAAGCGCCAATGGCGCAGATCAACGCCGGGGCCAGAATACATTCTCCATGGCCCATTTCGTCGGGGCGCGCATCGGATGCAGGACGCTGACGCGCAGGATCCGCGCTATTGGTTCCATAACGACGAATATCTGGCGATCAATCGCGCAAGGCTGGCGCATCTCGCGTTTGTCGTCGAGTCCATGAACCTCGCGACGCGCGGCCTCCGCGTCATCGAATTTGGCGCAGGCGTCGGCGACCACACGCCATTCTGGCTTGAACGCGGGTGCGCCGTCACCATCACGGAGCCGCGAGACGACAACCTCGCCATACTTCGCGAACGATTTCCCGATTCCGACATCCGACAGTTCGATCTTGATCGCGATGAGTTGTCCGGAGAGACGTTTGATATCGTCTATGCCTACGGCGTGCTTTATCACTTGAGCGATCCCGCGCGCGCCATCGCCACGCTGGCGTCGGCATGCGGGGGCTTCCTCTTCCTGGAAACATGCGTGTCGTACGGCGACGACGAAGACCCAAAGCGGGTCGCCGAGAATGTTGACATCCCTACGCAGTCGGTTTCTGGCGCAGGTTGCCGGCCAACGCGGCCTTGGATATTCTCGGCGTTGAAGAGGCATTTTCCCCACGTATATCAGCCTGGCGCGCAACCCGACCACGCGCAGTTTCCCCTCGATTGGCGCGCGCAAGCCGAACCGCTGGACAGCCTCGTTCGAACGACTTTCGTCGCAACCCGTCAGACAGTGGAGACGCCGGCATTGTTCGATCGTCTGCTTAAACGCCAAACCCCCATGCCGAGCGCATCGCCAAGCAGCGGCGACGGGCTGATGCGCGTCATGCGACAGTTGGAAATCCGCGCGGTGCTGGACGTCGGCGCCAATACAGGGCAGTTCGCAAGCACGCTGCGCGACGGCGGTTTCAAAGGTTGGATCACGTCGTTCGAACCGCTCAATGACGCCCATGCGACTTTAGCGCGCCGCGCGGCTGCCGACCCGCGTTGGACGGCGATCCAGTGCGCCCTCGGCGAAAGCGAGCGCGCCGCCACCATCAACGTCACGTCCAACTCCGTCAGCAGTTCTCTGCTCATGCCGATGGATCGGACGCTAGATGCGGAGCCCGCTACGGCGGTCGTTGACCAGCAAGCGGTGGTTTTGCGCCGATTGGACTTGGCGTGGGCGGACCTTGGCGACGAAGCGGTCGCCCGGCCCCTGCTCCTGAAGATCGATGTGCAGGGCCTGGAGCCGCAGGTTCTGGAAGGCGCAAGCGGCGTTCTGCAAAAAATCGACGCCGTGCTGATCGAAGCGTCGCTCGTCCCGGTCTATGGCGGCGAGCGGACGCTGGAACAGATGATGCCGCTGATGTCGGAGCTCGGCTTCGCTCCTGTCTGGCTGCAGCCGGGCTGGAGCAATCAAAAGACCGGGCAAACCTACCAGTGCGATATCCTGTTCAGCCGGCAAGCGGACATCGGCCGCCCGCCTTAGCCGTTTCCAATATCAAACCGAACGATCACCATCAGTCCTTGGCGCGTTCGACGTAAGAACCGTCGGCCGTCATCACGACGACGCGCGTGCCCGCGCCGATGTGCGGCGGCACCATCACGCGCGCGCCGTTCGATAGTTTCGCGGGCTTGTAGGACGACGACGCCGTCTGGCCTTTGACAACGGGATCGGCTTCAACGATCTCGAACGTGACGCGCTGCGGCAGTTCAACCGCGATCGGGTTGCCCTCGTGCAGCGAGACGAGGCACGTCATGCCCTCGATCAACCACTGGCCCTGGTCGCCGATGACGTCCTTCGAAATGGCGATTTGATCGAAGGTTTCGGGCTGCATGAAATTGTAGCCCATGTCGTCTTCGTACAGGAAATTGTAGTCCTTCTCGTCGAGGTAGGCGCGCTCGACCTGGTCGGTCGTGCGATAGCGTTCGACGAGTTTGACGCCGTCGGCGATGCGGCGCATTTCGAGGTGCGTCACAGGCGTGCCTTTGCCGGGGTGAATGTTTTCGGCCGACATGACGACCGCAAGCTTGCCGTCGAGATCCAGCACGTTGCCTTTACGGATCGAGCTTGCGATAACCTTCACCACGAAACGTCTCCATTGATCTGTTCAAGCGCGGAAAGCCGCCCCAGCGGGCGGCGGGCCAAGCGCAGTCAAGCCTGGAATCTGGCCGTGTCTTACCTGCTTCCCCTGCGCGCGCCAAGCCCCGCCGGACGTCGCGCGGCGCGGGAAAACCTGCGATAGGCTGCGGCGAATTCTGTTTCCTTCGACCGGAAATCGCTTCCATGACGTCGTCGGACGACCCCTCGCCCTGGTGGGACGCGAGCCGCCATGCCGACCGCCGATCGCGGCTGCTGGCGCGCGCGGCGATCAAACGCGCGATCCGCGCGTGGTTTGAGGGCCACGGCTTCGTCGAGATCGACGCCGGATGCCTGCAGGTTTCGCCCGGCAACGAGACGCATCTGCACGCCTTCAAGACCGAACTGATCGGAACCGATCTCGCGCGGCGCGCGCTCTATCTGCACACCTCGCCCGAGTTTGCGATGAAGAAGCTGCTGGCGGCGGGCGAGGAAAAGATTTTCACGTTCGCGCCTGCGTTCCGCAATCGCGAGCAGGGCGCGCTGCACGCGCCAGAGTTCACGATGCTCGAGTGGTATCGAGCGCGCGAGCCCTATGAGACGTTGTTTGACGATTGCGCGGCGATCTTGAAGATTGCGGCCGAGGCGGCGGGCGCTGCGGAGTGGAGCTACGCAGATCGCTCATGCGATCCGGCCGGCGACTATGATGTCGTAACGCTCGATCAAGCGTTTGGCGAACACGCAGCGATCACGCTGCAGGACACGTATTCGTCCGACGGCGCAAACCGCGACGCCTTGGCGGACGCGGCGCGCGCTGCGGGCTTCACGGTGCGCCCCGATCATTCGTGGTCCGACATTTTCAGCTTCGTTCTGGCGGACACGATCGAACCGAAGCTTGGCGTCGAGCGCCCGACGATCCTCTGTTCCTATCCCATGTCCGAAGCGGCGCTGGCGCGGCCAGCGCCCGACGACCCCGCAGTGTCCGAACGTTTCGAGCTCTACGCCTGCGGCATCGAACTCGCCAATGGCTTCGGCGAGTTGACGGATGCCGACGTCCAACGCGCGCGGTTTGAGGCATGGATGGCCGAGAAACAACGCATCTATGGCGAGCGCTACCCGATTGATGAGGGCTTTCTGACGGCGTTGCGCCACATGCCGCCGGCCGCGGGCTGCGCGCTCGGGTTCGACCGGCTCGTCATGCTCGCGACAGGCGCCGCGCGCGTCGAAGACGTGATATGGACGCCGCTTGATTGACTGCCCTCTCCCCGCCTGCGGGAGTGGGCAATGTTCGTTCGGCGAACGAGCGAAAAGAATTGAATGACTTCCCTCTCCCCGCGTGCGGGGAGAGGGTCAGGGTGAGGGGCAGCGGCTCGCGCGGAATGCGCGGCGGGGCCCGGCCCCCCCCCCCAGCACCACCCCCCACGGGGCGGGGGGGGGTGAGGGCGAC
>JBQTKA010000010.1:0-60049 GCA_052386495.1 Hyphomicrobium sp.
CCATGACCGCGGATGAAAGCGGATACCCGCTCGTCGATTTCGAGCGCAAGACCTCGAATAAACGGCGCGGATAAGCGCGGCAGCCAGCTGTCGAACTTGGCCACGAGCTATGGCCAGTCGAGCAGCGCATAGAAAAACACCAGCGGCGTCACCAGCATCAGAGCCAGGAAACTGAACGCCGCCGTTCCCTGGTCCCAAATCGATTGGGCGAGGCTCGCGGCCAATGCCGGCAGGGCTTCGTTCAGACCGGCCAACGCCTTCGACACAGCCGCCTGTATTTCCGGATAGCGCTCGCCGAACTGCGATTTGGCGGCCTCGTCGCCGACGGTCTTGAGACGCTCGACTTCCGCGGGAAGCGCTTCGATAAAGCCGGCGGCCTGCTGTGCTAGGATCGGACCGAGAGTGATGGCCGCAGCAGCAGCGGCCGCAACCGAGAGAGTCAGGATCAGCGCCGCCGAGAGCCAGCGCGGCACGCGCATGGCGCTCAATCCGTCAACCAGCGGATTGAAAAAGTACGCCAGCGCCAGCCCGATCACGAACGGCAACAGCACCGGCGCCAAGAGATGCAAGAGACTTGCAGCCACGATGGCCGTAACCAGCCAGAAAACTGCGTGACGCCCGATTTGCATTTATCCCCCGTGGATCAGCGCATCTGGAGCATGGACGCGCCATGGCGGTCCGTTACGATTTCGGCTCTGGCGACCCGGACAACGTCATATGCCGCAACCACACCCTGAGGTAGGCGAACAGCGAGGCAAGCGTAAGACCTGCCGTCGCCCACGTCAGCGCCAGCACAGGACCCTTCAATCGCAGATCGAAGGCTTCGTCGGCAAGGACCACGGCGGCCAAAACGATTTGCGCGACGGTATTGAGCTTGCTGACCGTCAGCGGCTTCATTGGGGTTGGATGATTGAGCAGCCATGAGAGCACAATGGCGATCACGATCAGCACGTCGCGCGACACCACTATGATCACCAGCCACGACGGCAAACGTCCTGTCACTCCAAGCGCGATGAAAATGCAGACGATCAGCAGCTTGTCGGCGATCGGATCAAGATAGGCGCCGAGTTCGGTCTCCCATTTGAATCTTTTGGCGAGAAATCCGTCCACCGCGTCCGACACGCCCGCCACGACGAACGCCAAAAAGGCCGCTTGCAACTGGCCTGACAACAGCAGCCAGAAGACCACGGGCACCAGGATGACGCGGCCGAGCGTAATCAGATTGGGAATGCTCACGCCGGCCGTCCTATCGTTGCGCGCGACGCTCCTCGGCCGAGCGCCGACAGATTCATCGGCGGAGCCGCGCAGGCGCGGCGCCGTTCAAAACGTCGAGAGCACAGCGTAACATCACGCGCAAGACGGCGCACAATTCAGCATGGCGCCGACTTTAGCATCCTGGTTTTCAACATATTGATTTTGTTTAATTAAGTTCAGTTGAAAGACCGCAACGTCCAGCCTTGGCCGGTGTTTGTCAACGACAGACCGCGCGCGCCGACGGCGTTCGCCAAGCCCTGTGCGCCACCCGGAAAGCGCAGCGAAACATCGGCGGAGCTCTCCGAAGCCGCGCCAATTTGAAGATCCTCCACGCCGGGCGTGTCGAGCAACTGCGTGCGGATGTCGTTCCATTGCGACGGACTAAGAAATTCTACGAGCAAACGAACGGTGTCTCCAGCCCCTGCGCCTGTTGCGGACCACACCGGGCGATCGCCTGCGCCGCGCCACGTATTCTCAGCGCCGACAGCCGCTGACCGGACGCTTTTCCACCGCCCCTCAAGAACGCCGAGCGCAACGACGGCGGCAAGCTCCGACGCGTAGGCGACGTCGCCGTCGCTGAGGCGATACGTGCGCTTCAACAAGAGCGGTCCAACGGCGTCGATTCCGGTGAGCGTAACGGTCATCTTCTTGGCTGCCAGATCGGGTTCCGCGACGGCGAGCACGATCTTGTCCGCCTGATACTCCTTCGACACGATCCGGAAGCCGTTGTCGTCGCCGCCGAGCATCATCTGGATGGTGTCGCGATGAATTTCCGCCTTGAGCCCGTCAAGTTTTACAGGCGTCAGCGTGTGTTTGAGGTCAAGGCCCGACCATGCTGCGCGCCAGGCGCCGCGAGAATCTCCTTCAGCAACGGCATCGCCCTTGAGCGTGACCGGAATGACCGTGATCACGTCCGCTTGCTGATCGACAAACGGAATGGCATGGCTGTTGAGCGCGCTGCGCACGGCGTCGGCCTGAAACGAAAAATCCAGATTCGCGATGTAGTCGGTCGATGAATTGCGTTCGGTGCGGACGGATACGCCGGAGACCATATCCACTGCATTGACGCCGGCGAGCCGCGTCAACTGCTTATAGGCCGTCACCGGAACGATGCGCTTCAACAGCGAGCGGAAGGCCGCCGTCTGACCGTCCGTCAGCGCCTTGTCTTTGGCGGCGACCGCATTGGCGGCCCTGGCCTCGACGGGATAATTCGCCACCGTGAAGATGTTGCCCGCCTGTTGCGCGCGCGCCGGATGCGTCACGATCAGGCAGGCGCCGATCGCGAGGAGCGCAGGACCATATTTCAAACGCCGGTCTACCGACACGCCTGCCCCCACGATGTCCGAGACTTGAAGCCTAGCACGCTTGCCCGTGCGACGATTGCCGCAACCTTCGTCTGCTGCTACGACCGCCAACTCGCGATGGCAATGGGGCAAAAGTGAGTTTACCGCGTCTCCCTGCGCCGCTCGCGCCATGACTGTTCGCCGACGAGGCCTGATGCCGAATTCCAAAGAACCTTCGAAAGCGCCGATCACCTATGCGCAGTCGGGAGTCGATATCGATGCCGGCAACGCGCTGGTGCGCGCCATCAAGCCCCTGGCGAAGGCGACCAGCCGTCCCGGCGCGGACGTCGATCTTGGCGGCTTCGGCGGATTGTTCGATTTGAAGCGCGCGGGATTTAAGGATCCCATCCTCGTCGCAGCCAACGACGGCGTCGGCACCAAACTGAAAATCGCAATCGACACCGGTCGGCACGCGACCATCGGCATTGATCTCGTCGCCATGTGCGTCAACGATCTCGTCGTGCAAGGCGCCGAGCCGCTTTTCTTCCTCGACTATTTCGCGGTGGGGAAGCTGGACGTGGCAATTGCGCGCGACGTGATCGCCGGCATCGCGGACGGCTGCAAGCAGGCCGGATGCGCGCTGATCGGCGGCGAGACGGCAGAGATGCCCGGCATGTATCACGGGCAGGACTACGACCTCGCAGGTTTCGCCGTCGGCGCGGCGGAGAGGGGCGAAATTCTTCCCCGCGGCGACATCGCCATTGGCGACGTGTTGATCGGATTGCCGTCGTCAGGCGTGCATTCGAACGGTTACAGTCTCGTGCGAAAATTGGTGAGCCACGCAGGGGCCGCCTGGGACGACGCGGCGCCGTTTGCGTCGGGCCAGACCTTTGCCGAAGCGCTGCTGACGCCGACGCGCATCTATGTGAAGCCGCTGCTAACCGCTATTCGCGCCACGGGCGGCGCAGGCGCCACGGGCGCGATCAAGGCGCTGTCGCACATCACCGGCGGCGGATTGTCCGAAAATCTTCCGCGCGTGCTGCCGGACGACGTTGCAGCGCGGATCGACCTCACGAGCATCGATGCGCCGCCCGTGTTCGGTTGGCTGGCGAAGACCGGTCGTCTCGATGACGCCGAGATGTTGCGCACGTTCAACTGCGGCATCGGCATGGTCGTGATTGCCGATCGGGCGCGGGCGCGCGAGGTCGCGGCGGCGTTGTCCAACGCCGGCGAAACGCCTGTCATGCTCGGTGAAATCGTGCCGCCCGGAGGCCAGAAGTCCGACGCTAAAGGCAAGGACGACGTCTGGGCGGTTCGCTTCGAAGGCTCACTCTTGCGCTGACCGCATCGGACGGTATCGCCTCGCACGCGCGAGTCGTGCTAGTTCGCCCTGCCATGGCTATCGTCAAAAAGCGGGTTGCTATCCTGATCTCCGGCCGGGGATCCAACATGCAGGCGCTCGTCAGCGCCGCCCGCGCCAAAGACTTCCCCGCCAAGATCGTCACCGTAATCTCGAACCGTCCGGAGGCGCCCGGCCTCGCCTGGGCCAAGTCGAAAAAAGTTCCGACCGTCGCCCTCGACCATAAGGCCTACCGCTCGCGTGAGGCGTTCGAGAGCGAGCTTCAGAAGGCGCTTGCCGCGGCCGAGGCCGAACTGATCGCGCTCGCCGGCTTTATGCGGCTGATGACGCCTGCGTTCGTCGAGCGCTGGCGCGACCGTATGATCAACATCCACCCCTCGCTGCTGCCCTCCTTCAAGGGGCTGCACACGCACGAAAGCGCTCTGGAGCAGGGCGTGCGGATCGCCGGATGCACAGTGCATTTCGTCCGGCCCGAAATGGATTCGGGACCAATCATCGCGCAAGCCGCCGTGCCGGTGCTTTCAGGCGATACGCCTGTTACGCTGGCCAGCCGCGTGCTTGATGCAGAGCATCGCCTTTACCCCGAAGCGCTGGCCCTGGTGGCCTCTGGGCGCACCAGCATCGAGGGCGATAAAGTCTATATATCAGAAGATGTTAACCTTGGCGCGCCGCTTTATTCGCCGACCCTTGGCCAGTAGGGTAACCATGGTTGCGCCGTGCATGGCTACGCGGTGGGCGGGTCGCCGCATAGACAGCCTGAGCCGGAGACGTATTATCCGCCGTCCTGAACCGGCGGAGGGACGCTGGCGACCAACTGGAACTGAGTTCTCGGCGCGCGGAGCCTGCTCCGGCGCGGCCGTCGGTCGAATGCGCCGCACATCGGGCGCGTTCCCGTTTTCGCCGACCGCCGGAACTGCCGACGTTTTGGAGATGCAAGAATGGTCACGACCGCCAGCCATACCCAGGGCCTCGGCGAGGAGAGCAGCATCTGGTTCAAGCTGACGCCGCTGCTTCGCGGCGATCCCGAGAACCCGATGCGCATCCTGATGCAGATGACCGAGCGCTATGGTCCGGTGCTGCCGGTCAACCTTGCGAACCAGCGCGTCGTGCTCATCTCGGAGCCCGAATATTTCAAGCATGTGCTGGTCACGAAGGCCGACAATTACGTCAAATATTTCGACGGCCTGAAGCCGATCTTTGGCAAATCCATGATCACCAACGACGGCGCGCTGTGGCAGAAGATTCGCATGCCGCAGCAGCCGGCGTTTCACCCAGACATGTTCGCCGAATACATTCCGTACTTTCTCAAGGCCATTCAGGCCAAGATGGATCTCTGGGCCGAACTCGCGCAGTCCGGCGAGACGTTCGAGATGGTCGAACAGACGTGGACGCTCGCCGCCGACATGATCTGCAAGGCGCTGTTCGACCGTGATATGCCGTTCAATCCGCACGTCGTCTTCAAGTGCGTCAAGACCTACACCGACGTGATGAACCATCGCGACATTCGCCTGCGCAAGCAGGCCGGCGAGGTTTTCGAAATGGACGGCGAAGATGCGGCGAAAGCCATGGAAATCTGGGCCAGCGTGCCGCCCGCCGTCATGGGCGCTGATCCCCGCGAATTGCGCGAGCGCACTCTGCTGACAATGATCGAAACGGCGGTGAACGATCCGTCCGTTCCGGAATTCGATCGCCAGCAGGCGATCGACGAACTGAAGCAATATCTCTGGGCCGGAACTGAAACCACGGCGCTGACCCTTGCGTGGGCGCTTTATGAAACGTCGCGGCGACCCGAAGCGGCCGAGCGCGTCCGCCGCGAAGGCGAAGAGGTGTACGGCGACCGCGCGCCGGCCGCCGCCGACTACTCGGGACTCGCCTACACGCGCGCCGTCATTCAGGAAACGATGCGCCTCTATCCGCCGATCTGGGGATTGATCCGCGTCGCGGCCGAAGACGACGTCATCGGCGGCAAGGAGATCAAGGCGGGCGACCGCGTCACGCTGTTCGCGTATGGCGCCCACCACAATCCGAAATTCTGGGAGGCGCCGGAAGAATTTCGACCCGAGCGCTGGATGGCCGGCAACGCCAAGAAGCAGGTGAAGTACAGCTATATCCCGTTCGGCGCGGGCAAGCGCTCGTGCATTGGCGGCGCCATGAGCCAGGTCGAGAACACGCTGGCGCTGTCGCTGCTGCTGCGCAGGTTCCGGCCCGAGTACGTCGGCGCCAACCCGGCCGGCATTCACGCCACCGTGACGCTGACGCCCAAGGGCGGCCTGCCGTTCCGCATCCGCGAATTGAGCTGAGCGATCGCCAGGCGTTGCACCAGGCGTTTGGGCGCGCCGCAGTGTGTCCAGATGCGCTGACAATGCCGGGCGTCAGGCATGACAACCCCCAAATTGCGACTTATCCCCAGTCAATTTTGCGGTGCACACGTCCAATATAGTCGCCATTTTGCTCGACAAAGTTGAAAGCAAACGAGTTGCGCATCGCACCTGCGAACCTGCTGCATCGTCAACCAACATTTCCGCTGTCATACTCTCGAAATGCGTCTCGGCTATCACCCCCGTGCATCAGTCGACGGCGCCCGTTTCTGATCGAAGTAATTGCGTAAGTTGAGCGGCTGGTTTGATGCGTCCGCGTTTGTGGCGTCGACCGCTCAAAGACTGAGGTGTGACGTGCGTGAAAGTCGTATTGGTTCCAACTCCAGGAGGTTTCCCGTCATGGAGTCCGTGAAAACCGTACTACTTGGAAAGTCGGTCTTTCTGTTGACCGGAACCAAACCGGCCAGAAACCGTAAGCTGGGACAGGTTTTCGAAGTTGAAGCCCCCGACAAGTTGCTGGAGACGGCGCGTCGCAATCCCGACGCCGTCGCATTCGGCTTCGTGTCCGGCAGCTGGGTCGCGGCCGCGTAAGGCCGCCTTCGAAATTGCTCGACCACACGTTTGGCGACGGCGATCTGCGCGGACGGTCCTCATCGCGCAGGTCTTCATTACACAGGCATATTTGCGAAGCGACGGCGCCGCTCTCCCCCCGAGCAGCGCCGTTTTTGCTTTTTGCACGCTCGATGAGCGACTTGGCCTGACATTCTACGTCACGCGCCGTACAACGGTTGGAGACCACGTTACGACGGCGGGCGTACGGTCTTGGGGAACTCAATGCACGCGAGCGATCGGGCGGCGCAGGCCGCGCCAGACGACATGAGCGTCGCAACGACGACGCCGACGACGACGCCGTTCTATCGCGTTCTTTATGTGCAGGTTCTGGCGGCCATCGCCGTCGGCATATGGCTCGGCCATTTCTATCCGGAAACGGGCGCCGCGATGAAACCGCTCGGCGACGGCTTCATCAAGCTTATCAAAATGATCATCGCGCCAATCATTTTCGTCACCGTCGTGCACGGCATCGCGTCGATGCAGGATCTGAAAAAGGTCGGCCGCGTCGGTGTCAAGGCGCTGATCTATTTCGAGATCGTAACCACACTGGCGCTCGCGATCGGATTGATTGTCGCCAATGTCGTACAACCCGGCGCCGGCATGAACGTCGATCCAGCGGCGATCGACGCCAAAGGCATCGAAGGCTTTGTCGCCAAATCCAAAGACCAGAGCACGATCGGCTTCCTGCTCGACATCATCCCGACGACGTTCGCGGGCGCATTCACGGAAGGCAATATTCTACAGGTTCTCCTGCTCGCCATTCTGTTCGCATTCGGGCTGCAGGCGCTTGGACCGCGCGGCCAGCCTCTGGTCGCGCTGATCGATCAGATCGCTCAGGTGCTCTTCAAGATCGTCGGCTACATCATGGCGCTCGCGCCGATCGGCGCATTCGGCGCGATGGCCTTCACCATCGGAAAATACGGCGTCGCGTCGCTCGTCAGTCTCGCCTGGCTGATGGGCGCGTTCTACGCGACGTGCCTGCTCTTCATTTTCGGGGTTCTCGGCGCGATTTGCGCTTTCAACGGCTTCTCAGTTTTCAAGTTCATCGCCTACATAAAGGATGAACTGCTGATCGTACTTGGCACGTCGTCGTCTGAAAGCGTGCTGCCGCGCATGATCGTCAAAATGGAGAAGGCGGGGTGCGAGGAAAGCGTCGTCGGCCTCGTTATCCCAACCGGCTACTCGTTCAATCTCGACGGCACGTGCATCTATTTGACGATGGCCGCGCTATTCCTCGCGCAGGCGACGAACACTGACCTGACGGTGTGGCAGCAACTCGGCATCCTCGGCGTGCTGCTTTTGACTTCGAAAGGAGCGGCCGGCGTCACGGGATCGGGCTTCATCGTACTCGCTGCGACGCTTGCGGCGACAGGAACGATCCCCGTCACGTTGATGGCGCTGATCCTCGGCATCGACCGATTCATGTCGGAAGCGCGCGCATTGACGAATCTGATCGGCAACGGCGTCGCAACCGTGGTCATCGCGAAATCAGAAGGCGCGCTGGACGAAGCCCAATTCCACCGCGAATTGAACGGTGCAACGCAAAACTAGTTCAACCGACGATCTCGTCAGCGGCGAAGTTCAATTCGATTTCGCGCTTCGCAGCCGTCGGGCTATCCGACCCATGAGTCGAATTCTCGCCCTTTGAAACAGCGAACAACTTGCGGACGGTGCCATCGGCAGCTTCCTTAGGATCCGTCGCGCCCATCACTTCGCGATACTTTGCGATGGCGCCTTCGCCCTCCAGAACCTGAACGACAATCGGCGCGGAAATCATGAAATCGACGAGTTCGCCATAGAATGGCCGCGCCTTATGCTCTTCATAAAACTTCTCGGCTTGAGCGCGGGTCCAGCGGACGCGTTTTTGGCCCACGATCCTGAGGCCTGAGCCTTCGATCACGGCGTTGATCTTGCCGGTGAGATTGCGCCGCGTGGCGTCGGGCTTGATGATGGAGAACGTGCGCTCGATGGCCATGGGTTTGTCTCGCCTTCGCAATTCCGTATTGAATGGCGGGCGTTATAGCGACGCCCCTACCCCCCAGCAAGCGCGCCTAAGCCGCACGCCTCATGCCCGCCCGAGTTGCCTGTCACAGACGGCGCAGTGGGGCATGACGCTGAATGAATTCAGTGAATCGCCCAATTGACTGGGGCGAAACGCTGTGAACAGTGTGGGTCCAGCGCGGGGACGCACGGATCGACTTGGCCGGCGAGGCCCAACGTGTGCGAAAAACGGCTATGAACGGACAAAGCGACGAGACGCAGTGGTACATCGCCCGCGACGGCAAACAGCATGGGCCACTGACCGACATTGAGATGCGCACCTTCGTCGCGCACAACTACCTTCGCGCGACCGATCTCATATGGAAGCCGGGCCTGCCGGAATGGCAGGCGGCCCCGGAGGTTTTTCCAGCAGTTTTCGCGCCAGCCGCCAAAGCAGCGCAGCAGGCGGCCTCTGCTAGTCAGCAAACGTCCTATGGCGCTCCGTCGGCAAACCCGACCGCACAAGCCTACCCGGCCACGCCCGTCGTCGACGCCTATGCGCCGCAGGGCCAAGCTCAACCCGCTGCTCCCGCCGTCAACGCGCGCAAGCGGCTCGCCATTGCGGCAGCGGCGGTCGCTTTGATCGGCGGCGGCGCCTTTGCGCTGACGTCGTATCGCGAGCCGTTGACGCGCATGGTCGGCGGCGAAGAGAAGACGGTCGAGATCGCGGCGACAGCTTCGCCCGCCAGCGAACCGCCGGTCGTCAAGGCAGACACGGCGCCGCCGGCCGCTGACGCGTCTGCTCCGGCGCCGACTGCGGAAACGCCAACCGACGCCGTTCAAACCGCTGCGACCCAGCCCGATACGACAGCGCCAGCCGCGGGCGATGCCGCAACAGCGGGTTCAGCATCAACGAACCTACAAACGGCCGCACTGCCGCCTGATGCCCCGGCCGCGGCGCCCGCCGCTGAGCCGCCTCCCCTGTCGATCGAGGGCTCGGCCATCGACGCCAAGCTGCGCAAAATCCCAGCATGGAGCCTCATCAAGCAGGACTATCCGGACTGGTACGTCGGCCACATCGCAGCCGCAGACAAACTCGCGGCGGAGAAAAAGCCGGAAAGCGAGATCGCAATGCATCTGGCGCAGGGCCTCGTCGCGCTGCGCCGGCAGAACGCCGAGAAGGCCTTGGCCGCGAGCCCGGAAAAGCTGCGCAAGATCGCCACCGCGTTTCTCGACAATCTGAAATCGCTGCGCACGCAGAGCGTCAGCGCTTGCTATGGATTCATTTCAAAGGGCGAGGTTAGCCCGGCCGTGGTGCAGCTGATGGAGACGCCGGAATCGGCGACAGCCTTGAACACGCAGGTCGCCGCGGTGTTCGAAGCCATTGCGGAAGGCTCGAAGACGCCCGTCAAGCACGAGCCGGCCGTAAAGGCCGACTACGATATTCTGATCAAGGAACTCGGCAAGCTAGGCTGGAAGGAAGAAGATCTCCAGGTTTTCTCGAACCCGCGTCTGCTGGCCAAGCGCGAGCCCGACCGCGTCTGCAAGATGGTGCAGGACTGGTTCGTCGCGCACCTTGCCGTACCGGATAAACCCGCACGCGACCGGCTGCTGTATGAGACGTTGAAGCCGGTGGTCTCAGGCTGAGGGCGGCCCCGTGCTTTATGCCGCGCTTAAAGTCGCCGTCACCGCAGTGCTCGTTGTCGCGATCTCGGAAGCGGCGAAGCGCTCTTCGACGCTCGGCGGCATTATCGCGTCGCTGCCGCTGACATCGCTGCTGGCCTTCATGTGGCTCTACGGCGAAACCGGCGACGTCGAAAAAATCGGAGCGCTCTCGAAAAGCATCTTCTGGTACGTCCTCCCCTCGCTCGTCTTCTTTGTCGCGCTGCCGGCGCTGCTCTCGCAGGGCGTCGGTTTCTGGATTGCTTTGCTGATCGCCTCGGCGCTGACGTTTGCGGCCTATGTCGCCATGGCCGCGATCCTCGCGCGGTACGGCGTCGCGCTGTGATCGCGACTTCGACGGCGAAGTGACAGGCCGCCCCAGACCGGCTATCCGCTCCGGGCCATGCTGCACATCAACGATCTCACCTATCGCATCGAAGGCAAGCTGATCCTCGACGCCGCGACGGTCGCCATCCCGACCGGCCACAAGGTCGGCCTCGTCGGGCGCAATGGCGCCGGCAAGACGACCCTGCTGCGCCTGCTGAAAGGCGAAATCGCGCCGGACGACGGATCGATCTCGACGCCGCGCAACGCGCGCATCGGACATGTCGCGCAAGAAGCGCCGGGCGGCGACGACGCCTTGATCGACTGGGTTCTCAGCGCCGATATCGAGCGCTCCGGTCTGCTGGCGGAAGCCGAACGGGCGACCGACCCGAACAGGATCGCCGAAATTCAAATTCGCCTGACCGACATCGACGCGCATTCGGCGCCGGCGCGAGCGGCGCAGATTCTCTCAGGACTCGGTTTCGATGACGGCGCACAGCGCCGCGCCTGTCGCGCGTTTTCCGGCGGGTGGCGCATGCGCGTCGCGCTGGCCGCCATTCTGTTTCTCGAACCCGAGGTGCTGTTACTCGATGAGCCGACAAACTACCTCGATCTCGAAGGCGCGCTTTGGCTCGAAAATCATCTGAAGGCCTACCCGCATACCGTCGTGATCGTCAGCCACGACCGCGATCTGTTGAACCGCGCGGTGCAAAGCATCGTGCATCTCGATCGCGGCAAGCTGACGGCCTACGCCGGCGGCTACGACGCCTTTGAGGAAGCGCGACGGGAAAAACAGCGGCTGGAACTCAAGCTGAAAAAGAAGCAGGACGATCAGCGCCGGCATCTGCAGGCGTTCATCGACCGGTTCAAAGCCAAGGCGAGCAAAGCGGCGCAGGCCCAGAGTCGCGTCAAAGCGCTGTCCAAGATGCAGCCGATCGCCGATCAAGTCGAAGATCGCGTCACGCCGTTCTCGTTTCCCGATCCGAAGAAGACGATCGCGAGTCCGCTTCTGAGGCTCGAAAAGGCCAGCGTCGGTTACGTGGACGGCCAACCGATCCTGAGCGACATGGATCTCAGAATAGACAATGACGACCGCATCGCGCTGCTCGGCCAGAACGGCAACGGCAAATCGACGTTCGCAAAGTTGATCGCGGGCCGCTTGGCGCCCCTGTCAGGTCATGTGTTCGGCGCGCAGAAAGTTGATGTCGGCTATTTCGCGCAGCACCAACTCGACGATCTCAATCCGGTCGAAACGCCCTACGACTACATGACGACATTGATGCCGGACGCGACGGTGGCGCAGCGGCGCACGCGCCTCGGCGCATTCGGCTTCAGCGCCAGCAAAGCCGACACGAAGTGCGCGCTGCTTTCAGGCGGCGAGAAGGCGCGACTTCTGCTTGCCTTGACGGCGTTTCACGGCCCCCACCTTCTGATCCTCGATGAACCGACGAACCATCTCGATGTCGATAGCCGCGAGGCGCTGATCCGCGCGCTGATGGCATTCAACGGCGCAGTCATTCTGATCAGCCACGACCGTCATCTCGTCGAAGCGACGGCCGATCGCCTTTGGATCGTCAAGGACGGCGCGGTCAAAGCGTACGACGGCGATATCGACTCCTATCGCGCCGAGCTGCTGGCTGAACGCGGAGCGCAAGCGCGCGAGGGAAACCGCGACAGCGATGGCAATGGGCAGAGCCGCTCCGATCAGCGCCGGGCATCGGCCGACAAGCGCGCCGGCCTCGCTCCGCTGAAAAAAGCCATGCAGGCGGCCGAGGCGCTCACCGAAAAAATCGCCAAGCAGATCGCAGCCGTCGACGCGAAGCTGGCCGATCCGGATTTTTACGCCCAGGACGCCGCGAAAGCGCAGGTTGCAGCGCAACAGCGCGGGCAGCTCGCCAAGCAGCTATCGGAAGCGGAAGAGGGTTGGATCAAAGCCGCGGAAGCCTTCGAAGCTGCGGCGCGCGATTGATGCGGTGCAGCAGACTTTTCCACAGCTTATCACGAATAAAGACTATCTCGCCGAAGCCCCTGTCGGAGCGCGGGAGATTATGGTTAAGAGAGCATTAGGGGAGCTGACTAGGCCGCGACACGCGGGGTAGTTGCGTATTCAGGAGGTGAGGGCCCCCTGGATGCGTCTCGTCAGCTCCCTCTTTCCCGCGCCCTGACGGCCACGCCACGCGGCCAAGCGGCGAAAAATCGGGAAATGCTGCGCCGGATGACGCGGCGGCGTCCACCGCTGCCCCCTCCGGCGCACGATACCCTCCATGCCTCCATGAAATGCTCGTGATGGTTCAATGACGCGGCGATGACGTCGCGGCGCTCGCGCGCCTGCGCGGACCTGCGACATCAGCCGGATGAAGTGCGCTGGAACCAACGATGCGACGCGCAGTTCTTTGGCGGTGCGCGGGTGACGCGCAACGAGTTATCGATCGGGGACGAGCGCCATGACGAACGCAATCGCGGAGAAACTGACGACTGAGCGCATGTCGCGCGTCGTCGAAGTGGCGACCGATTATTTCGCCTATATCGCGGGCATCAGCGTTGCGGTTGCTATCGCCGCCATGGCGCTCGTCTACTCGGCGCAAACGGCGCTTTCTGTGGTCTCTCGAATTGCGATACCCGAGCGCCCTGCAATCGACATGCGGTCGACGCTGCCGGCGGAACGAGATGCCGCGCCGAGCGCCGCCAACACATTCGCGATGTTGCCGGCCGCAGGGCCTTTGGTGACGACGAAGGTCAGCGCGTCGACTGATTTCTGAAAATCAACCGGCGATCTTTGAGAAATCAGCGACCGTCTGTGTTGCGGCCCGGATTTGCGAAAGCAGCCGCAGCCGATTTTCGCGGATCGCGGGGTCGTCGGCGTTGACGAGAATTTTTTCAAAGAAAGCGTCGACTGGCGCGCGGAGTTCGGCAAGCGCGCGCATGGCGCCGGCGAAGTTCTCGACGTTGATCGCAGCGCTGGTGTCCTCCTTGACGGCTTCGATCGCCGCGGCGAGGCGCGTCTCTTCATTCTCGGTCAGCAGTTTCAGATCGTAGTCGCCGGCGTAGGATTTTTTGTCCTTTTTCTCTTCGATCGAAAGGATGTTGGCGGCGCGCTTGACGCCGGCAAGCAGGTTTGCGCCGTCGTCGGTTTTGAGGAAGGCGTCGAGCGCTTCGACGCGCTTGACGATGAGCGCGAGGTCGTCCTGGCCGCCGAGCGCGAACACGGCGTCGATCAGGTCGTGACGCTTGCCCTGGTCGCGGAGATAGACTTTGAGGCGGTCGGCGAAGAAGGAGAGAAGATCCGCAATAACTTCATGCGACGGCTTCTTTGACAGCGCCAACTTGTCGAGCGCCGCGGTAAGCTCTTTCGCGAGCGGCGCGCGAAGATCGTTCTCGAGAACAATCCGAATGACGCCCAGCGCCGCGCGGCGGAGCTGATACGGATCGCCCGAACCCGTCGGCTTTTCGTCGATGGCCCAGAAGCCGACGAGCGTGTCGAGCTTGTCGGCGAGCGCAACTGCGCAGGCGACGGCGTCGCCATGATCTTCGCGCGGCACGCTGTCCGTCGGACCCTTCGGCTTGTAGTGCAACTCGATGGCGCGCGCGATCTCGGGCTTCACGCCCGCGTGCTCCGCGTAATAGCGGCCCATGACGCCCTGCAATTCCGGAAATTCGCCGACCATGCCCGAGACAAGATCGGCCTTGCACAGCCCTGCCGCGCGGCGCGCTTCTTCCGGATCGGCGTCGCAGGCCCCGGCAAGCTCGAACGCCAGCTGCTCGATGCGCTCGATGCGATCCTTCTGGCTGCCGAGCTTTTCATGAAACGTGATCGCCGCGAGCTTGCCCGCCATCTCGCCGAGCGGATGCTTCAAATCCTGCTCCCAGAAGAATTTGGCGTCAGAGAGCCGGGCGCGGATCACTTTTTCATTGCCGGCGACAATCGCCGCGCCCTTATCCTTCGCCGCGAGATTGGCGACGAGCAGGAACTTGTCGGCGAGCGCCTTGGTCTTGGGATGGCGCAGCGAAAAGCACTTCTGATGCGTCTTCATCGACGTCATCAACGCTTCGGCCGGCACGTCGAGGAAGCTCTTGTCGAACCCGCCCAGCAGCACGACGGGCCATTCGGTCAGCCCCGCGTTCTCGGCGAGCAGCGGTTCGTCCTCGACGAGTTCGAGCTTCGCGGCTTTCGCAAGCGCGCGCGCCTGTTCGGCGATCGTGGCCGCGCGGTCGGCGGCGTCGAGGATCACGCGATGCTTATTGAGGAGCTTCTTGTAGTCGGCAAAGTCTTTGACCTTGAACGTCTCGGGCGCAAGGAATCGATGGCCGGTCGTCTCGGCGCCGGACTTGACGCCATTGATCTCGAACGGCACGACCTTGCCGCCGAGCACGCAGAGCACGGATTGCAGCGGCCGCACCCACTGGAACGGCGACGCGCCCCAGCGCATCGACTTCGGCCATGGAAATTTTGCTGCGACGTCGGCGACGGTTTCGGCGACGATCTCCGCGGCCTTGCGGCCGGGCTTTTTGATCGTCGCGACGTAGTAGTCGCCCTTCTTCTCGTCCTTCACGATCGACGCGTCAGCGATCGACTTCAAGCCTGCCGCTTTCAGGAACCCCTGCAGCGCTTGATCGGGCGCGCCGACGCGCGGGCCTTTGCGCTCGTCTTTGATCGTCGGCGATTTAGCGGGCACGTCGTCGATGACGAGCGTCAGGCGGCGCGGCGTCGCAAATGCGCGCGCCTCGCCCACCTCAAGCCCGCGCGCCTTCAATCCTTCGACGACGAGACGGCGCAGATCATCCGCCGCGCGCGCCTGCATCCGCGCCGGAATTTCTTCGGAGAGCAGTTCAAGGAGAAGTTCGGACATGTGGTCTTCGGCTCGCGCCATCTTTCAAAAAACTCCCCTCCCCGATGGGGAGGGGAGTTCAAACGTGGATCGGCTCCGTCCGAATACAGACGACCGCCTAAACTACGGCGTCGCCGGTGCTGGCTCAGCGGGGGCTGCGGGTTCGGGCGGCGGCGGCGGCGGAGCGGCGGAGTCGGCGGCGGCTGGCGCAGGCGCGGCTGGCTCTGCGGGCGCGGCCGGCTCGGCCGGCGGTGAAGCGGGCGCCTCGGCCGGGGCGGGCGCAGGCGCTTCAGCCGGCGTTACAGCAGCCGCATCTTTGCCCTGCACCATGCGGCCGATGTCGTTGAGCGCGCCGGTCGTGGTCAGGTAGCCAAGACCAATCAGCACCAGCGCGACGAAGAAACGGAACACCGCCACGTTATTTCTTAGGAACAGAAAACCGGCCGCCAACAACGGAATTGCGGTCGCCGCCAGGCCAATCAACAGATCTTCGCTCATGCGCGTCCTCCTTCGGTTTCGAGCCACGCGGCGCAGCAGGCTTTGGCGAGCTCGCGGACGCGCAGAATGTAGCTTTGTCTTTCGGTCACGGAAATCACGCCGCGCGCGTCGAGCAGATTGAAAACGTGGCTCGCCTTGATGCACTGATCATAGGCCGGCAGCGCCATCAAGTGCCCGTTGTCGCCCTTGCCCTTGGCGAGCAGCGTCTGGCATTCCCCTTCCGCATCCTTGAAATGCTGGAATAGCACCGCCGTGTCGGCGTATTCGAAGTTATAGCGCGAATACTCGCGCTCGGCCTGCAAGAAGACATCGCCGTAATTGAGGCGCCGATTGTCGGCGCAACCGTTGAAATTCAAATCGAAAACGCGATCGACGCCCTGGACGTACATGGCGAGGCGTTCGAGGCCATAGGTGATCTCGCCCGAAACCGGATTGCAGTCGAAGCCCCCAACCTGCTGGAAATAGGTGAACTGCGAAACCTCCATGCCGTTGCACCAGACTTCCCAGCCGAGCCCCCAGGCGCCGAGCGTCGGGCTTTCCCAGTCGTCCTCGACGAAGCGGATGTCGTTCTTTGCCGTATCGATGCCGATGGCGTCGAGGCTCGCCAGATAAAGCTCCTGAATGTTCGCCGGCGACGGCTTCATGATGACCTGGAACTGATAGTAGTGCTGGAGCCGGTTGGGGTTTTCGCCGTAGCGGCCATCTTTCGGCCGGCGCGAGGGCTGGACGTAAGCCGCCGACCACGGCTTCGGCCCGAGCGCGCGCAGCGTCGTCGCCGGGTGGAATGTGCCGGCGCCCACCTCCATGTCGTAGGGCTGGAGGATCACGCACCCCTGCGCGCCCCAGAATTGCTGCAACGTCAGGATCAGATCCTGAAACGCCGCCTTGGGCCGCAGCGCAGGAAACGCGGATTTGGGCGCGGCCGCCGTCTTGGTCGCCATTCCGAAATGCTTCCTTTGGCCTGAAACGCGCCGCACTATACGCGTTCGAACCCCCTTGTCACGCACGTGAAGCGCGCTCTTGCTGAAACTTCAGTCGCCGTCGTACGCTGTGCGTGCGATCGACTGAAATGTCATAATATTTTACGTCATTGGGAGTGGATCATGGCGGTCAATAAAGTCATCGAGTTGATGGCGTCGTCCAACAAGAGCTGGGAGGACGCGACGCAAAAAGCCGTCGACAAGGCGTCGAAGAGCCTGAAGGGCATTCGCTCGGTCTGGGTGCAAGACATGTCCGCGACCGTCAACGGCAAAGGCAAGCTCGACGCCTATCGCGTGACGTGCAAAGTCGCGTTCGAAGTGAAGGACTGATCGGGTTTACGCCTTCGGCGCGCGGCGCGGGCGATAGACGCCGGTTTGCTCATCCAGTTCAAGTTCGCCGAGATTGCGCGTCGCGGCGCCGGCCCGCGCGGCCATGGTCTCGCGACGTCGGCGCTCGACATCGGCCGGGCTCGGCGTTTGCGCTTGCTGTACGAGCTTCGCCAAAAGTTTGTACGTCGCATAGGCGCCGGCGCCAGCAATTGCGAGGAATACCAATGGCCGCATTGTCGGAGCCCTCCATCGGGCGGTGAACATCGTCGCGCGAGCATGCGTCAAAGCCCGAAGCGGGACCAGAGCGCACGCGCCTCCAGAGCGGATACCAAATCGTCGGCGAAAGCAAGGCCGGAGGCGGGGCCGTCTTCGGCCGCCAAGCGCCTCGCACGAGTGAGAAGTCCTGGTTTTTCAGGGGCCACAACGCTGAGCTTGACGGTCTTGCCATGCAGTTCCTGCATTTTTGATCGCACGTCGGCCAGCCCGTCGATCAAGCCAAATTCCGCCGCCTTCTCTCCGGACCAGAACGCGCCAGAAAAGAGTTCGGGCTCGGGACCTTTCAACTTGCCCTTGCGGCGCTCCTTCACCAGACCGATGAAGACGTCGTGCACATCGGACTGCAGCGCCTTGAGGCGCGCGATGTCCTCATCCTTTTCGGGCGCGAACGGATCGAGGATGCTTTTGTTGACGCCGGACGTATAAACGCGCCGCTCGACGCCGAGCTTTTTCAAGGCGTCGACAAAGCCGAACCCCTGCGAGATGACGCCGATCGAGCCGACGATCGACGAGGGATCGGCATAGATTTCATCCCCCGCGATAGCCAGAAAGTATCCGCCCGACGCCGCGATGTCCTCGCAGAACACGTAGACGCGCTTGTCCTTTTCCTCGGCCAATTGCCGGATGCGGCGAAAGATCAAATTCGACTGCACCGGCGATCCGCCCGGCGAATTGATCAGCACGGCGACCGACGGCAGCTTGGAGAGCTTGAACGCCTTCTCAATCGCGCTGGCGTAGGTCGCCATCGAAATGCCGGGCCGTAACGGAGTCGCCATGCCGATCGGCCCGGTGAATCGCAGGACAGGGACAACGGGCTGACGGGAAAATGGCCACATGCGGGGCGTCTCCAAGTTGCGTGCGCGGGAAACATAGGCGGCGGACCGGCGATCGCAATGACGTCAACGCCGCAACTTCGCCGCAGCGTATGCCTCAACCCATCGTCAGCGGCGCGCCGTCGCGGAAGATCGCCTGAGCCTCAGGCGTGAAGCGCCCGCCCTCAGCGTGCAGCACGACGCCTGAGAGCAGCTCCATCGGCGCGCGGCTACCTTTGACGCCCGTCATCAGTATGCGATGCGCCGGGTCGCCCATGCGCGGATGGATTGGAAGCACGCGGATCGCCCCGAAACGACCATTGAACGCAGCGAGCAGCCGACCAAGCGACTCGGCCTTGTGGACGACGATCGCGCGGCCAGAGGGCGCCGCCATGCGAGCGAGAAACCGCAGCCAGTCATCGAGATCGGCCGCCGGCATGGCGTGAGACGCCGCTTTCAACGGCGATCCCGCAGGCGTGCCTGCGCCGCGATCGTGGTACGGCGGATTTGCGACGACGACGTCGAAGGAACCGGTCGCAAGCGCAGCCGGCAGCGAAGCTGACGGCGACATCGCGACATCGGCGGCCACGGCGCACACGCGCGCGCCCAGTCCATTGGAATCGATGTTGTGCTGCGCGAGGTCCAGAAGCGGCGTCTCGCGTTCGACCAACACGACGTGCGCGTCGGCGCAACTGGCGGCAATGCAGAGGCCGACCGTGCCGACGCCGGCGCCGGCGTCCAAAACTTTGGCGCCGCCGAATCCGGTCGCGGCGGCGGCGAGCAAAACGGCGTCAACGCCTGCGCGATAGCCCCGCGCCGGCTGGCGGATGGTCAAGCGACCGTCGAGGAAGGCATCGTCGGTAAAATCGCCGTCGGGCAATTTCAATACCGAGAGAGTCGCTGATGCGGTCAGAGAGGCGCCGTCAGGCATCGCGCTTGATCCATTGACCTAGACCGGCGTCCTCCAACAGCCGCGTTGCGTCGCACCAATCGGCGTCGCCGACGGCGACGCGGCGCGGAAAAGCGCCAATCGACCCTTCGATGCTGCTGATGTTCTGGTCCAGCACGATGCTGGCGATGCCGTCGCTGTCGAGCAGCGACGTAGCATACGAAAGAATGACGGGGTCATTGGTCGCTAGAAGTTCGCGCATCGTCTATTTTCCGCGGTTCATTTGCGGCGTATGCCGAAGAATGGCGCTTTCGCCGGCGGACGTGACGCCAGCGCTATGAGGCGTTATGTTAGCACAACTTTTTCGCAGTTAAGGGGTTCCGCTTGGGCCGCGTCATACCGCTAGACGACGTCCGCGACGCCGGACAGAGCTTGAAGCCTCTGTTCGATCTCGTCGCTGACGATATGGAGGCGATCAATCGGATCATCCTCGACAAGGCCGTGTCCGACGTCGAGATGATACCGCAGCTGGCGCATCACCTGATCGACAGCGGCGGAAAACGACTGCGACCGATGCTGGCGCTGGCCGCCGCGAAACTCTGCCGATATTCCGGCACGGGCCATATTCGCACGGCGTCCGCCGTCGAGTTCATGCATACCGCCACGCTGCTGCACGACGATGTCGTCGATGAAAGCGGCACGCGGCGCGGCAAGAAAACCGCGCGGATGATCTGGGGCAACCAGGCCAGCGTGCTCGTCGGCGATTTTCTGCTTGGCCAGGCCTTCAAGATGTTCGTCGACGTCGGATCAATGACCGTTTTGCGCATCATGTCGAACGCTGCGGCGACGATTGCCGAAGGCGAAGTGATGCAACTCGCCGCGGCCAAGAACACTTCGACGACGGAAGACGCCTATCTCGAAATCATCAACGCAAAAACGGCTGCGCTGTTCGCGTCCGCCGCCGAGTCCGGCGCCGCGCTCGCGCAGCGGCCGGCCGAGGAGCAAGCGGCGCTGCGATCCTACGGCAAGAACCTCGGGCTCGCGTTCCAACTCGTGGACGACGCGCTCGACTATGCCGGCGAAAGCCAGCGGCTCGGAAAGTCCGTCGGCGACGATTTCCGCGAGGGCAAGATTACTCTGCCTCTCATCCTGTCGTTCCGGCGCGGCACGAACGAAGAGCGCCAGTTCTGGAATCGCACGATTACCGATGGCGACATTCAAGAGGGCGATCTGGAGCAGGCCGTCGCTTTGATGCGCCGTCACAAGGCGATCGAGGCGACGTTCGAGCGGGCGCGCTCCTACGGCGCGATTGCGCGCGACGCGCTGGCGATCTTCCCCGAAAGTCGCGAGAAGGCGGCGCTAGAGCAGGTTATCGCGTTCTGCATCAGCCGGACGCACTAGGCGCAATCGGCTCTGACGCCTGAAACTAGCCGAGTTCGGCGGTTCGCACCCACCAATGAGGACGAGCGGCGCCGATTGCCCGGGCCGCAACTCCCGCTTCATCGCTGGAGTCGTAGATGCCAAAGCACGTCGGTCCGGCGCCGGAGAGACGCGCCACGCGGCAGCCGTCGGTCGCGTGCAACGCTGCAAGAACGTCCGTGATCGGCGCAAAGAGAGAGATGGCCGGCGTCTCCAGCGCGTTTTTGCGGGCGATGACGTAGTCAAGCAAGGATGCGGGGTCCTTGAATGTAGGGATCGACTCCTCGCGTGGGACCGTCGCGAGCAGCGGCGCTTTCAGCGCCTGAAAAACGCGCGCGGTTTTGTCCGGCGGAACAGCGACGTTGGGATTGACGAGAACAGCCGCCGTCAATCCAGGCAGAGCGACGGGCGCGATCTTCTCGCCTGTTCCGGCCATGATCGCCGCTTCATTCCCGAAGCACACCGGCACGTCCGCCCCTAGGCGCCGCGCGAGATCCAACCAGTCGATCCGGCCAGCGATATCCGGATAGGCGCGCCGCAAGAGCCGGAGCATAGCTGCGGCGTCAGCGGACCCGCCGCCGACGCCTGCGGCGACCGGAAGCCGCTTCTCAAGTTCGATCATGGCGACCGGACGATCCGGCGCGGCGGCGATTGCAAAAAGCCGAAACGCTTCCTCCGCCAGATTGCGATCGCCGATCGCGCCCGCGTTCGGCCCGGTGACGACAATGGGTCGCTGCGGATCAAACCGCAGCCGCACGTCGTCGCCGACGTTGCGCGCAAACGTCACGAGGCTGGCAATCTCGTGATAGCCGTCGGCGCGACGGCCGAGAACCTCAAGCGTGAGGTTGATCTTTGCGGGCGCGAATTCGGAGATGGGCGGCCGCATCGCGACCTCTCAGCAAAACGGGCGCCGTGAGCGCCCGCTGAGCTTCACATGCAGCGTCGGCATCGCTTATTCCAAGACCTGCGGCTGCTGCGGCGGCGTGCGATCGACGCTGCGGCGGCGCGGCGCGTCGAGCCGCTGGACCTGCCGGCTCTTCACGACCGCCTTCACTTCCACTTTGGACGCCAGACCGCGGTCGATCTTCGTTTTTATCTTTTCAATCTCTTCCGGTTCAGGGCTGAGCGACAACGCCTGACTCCACTGGAAGCGCGCCTCACGTTCGCGACCGACCTTCCAGTAAGCGTCGCCGAGGTGATCGTTCAGCGTCGGATCTTCCGGCTTGATCTCAACCGCGCGCTCGAGAAAACGCACCGATTCCTTGAAGTTGCCCTGCTTGAAGTGCGCCCAACCCAGGCTGTCGACGATATAGCCGTCGTCCGGCTTGAGTTGGACGGCCTTCTCAATCAGCTTGGTGCCTTCCTTCAGGTTCTTGCCCTGGTCGATCCAGGAGTACCCGAGATAGTTCAAGACCAACGGCTGCTCGGGCGATAGCTGCAACGCCTTCTTCAAATCAGCTTCGGCGGACGGCCAGTTTTTCATTCGCTCATAAGCCGTGCCGCGCGCGTAATAGTAGCCCCAATGGCGCTCGTCGGGCTGGCCGATCAGAGCAATGGCGCGATTGAAGAACGTCACCGCCTCGGGGTATTGCTTGCGCGCCCGCATGATGTTGCCAAGCGCCTCGAGGGGCCGGATGTCCTTGGGCTCGCTTTTCGTCAGTTGCTCAAGAATGCCGCGCGCCTCATCGACCCGCTCAAGATTGTTGAGATTGATGGCGCGGCGGATATCGATGTTCGTTTGCAGCGGCGATCCTGCGGGAATCTTTCCGTATGTCGCCAGAGCGTCGTCGTAGCGTTGGCCGTTCTCTTGCGCGATCGCGAGCGCGGCAAGCGCAAACGCGTGGTCGGGCTTGGCGTTCAAAGCCAACTGCAGATAGATCGTGCCGAGGCTGAGGCCGCCTTCTCCGGTCAGCGCCTCGCCGAGCCCATAGAAAACCTCCGCGAGCCCGTCCGAAGGAGTGGCGATCATGAGCGCCGTTTTCTGCTTCTTCTCGACCCGTTCCTTCAGATCGCGCGCGAGCGGATGCGGTTCGGCCTGCGATTTATCGAGTTGCTGATCGATGATCTGCCTCGCCAGCTTGAAGTCGCCGAAGTGAAGCGCGTGTTGCGCGTAGGCGAGCGAGGTGCGCAGCGTCCGGCTGTCCTGCTTGAACATCTTCTCGTACGACGCCCGCGCCTCCGACCTGCGACCGGCGATATCGGCCATCAGCGCGCGGTGATAGCGCAGATAGAACTGCGCCCAGTCGGGCTGCTTGGGCAGATCGACGGCGGCCAGAGCGCCATTGGGATCGCCGGCGGCAAGCTTGGTCCAGCCCCGCGCGACCGCGCTGGTCAATTCCCCGATCGGGTTCTCGGCCGCGAGCACGAAGTGATTGTCGGCGCCTTTGTAGTCGCCCGCCTTGAATGCGACGACTCCCAGCAAGAATTGCGACATCCGATGTGATTTCTGCGTCGCCGCCAGGCGCTCTGCGAGCGGAACGGCGCGCTCCCAATTTCCCGCCATTGTTTCCATCTGGAACGCCTGTTCGAGCAGGATATCGCTGTCGGGATCGCGCGCGAGCGCCCGACCGTAAAAGTCGGCGGCGCTTTCCATGTCCTGGGCGCTGCGCGCAAACCGACCGGCCAGGTAGCTCCCGAACAGCGATGTCGGCTCGATCACATCGTCGGGTGAACGCGCGTCGGCGCCGGATGCAAACCCTGAAGCTACAAGGGCCGCAAAGCCGATCCGCAGGAATTTCAGCCGAAGTGGCGATGCGCGCATCAAGAGAGTTCCTTCTCGTCGCGGTCTAACCGCGAGACCACCCCAACCGACAGTAGCAAACGGCACGCCCTGTTGGCGACACGATAGACGTTAAAATCCGGCAAGCTGAGGGTATTTGGCAAAAATTGTCGGAACGCGCGCTTCAAGCCTGAAATTCCTGCGCAGTCACGCCGGTCTGGAACTCCGGCCACAGCCCGGCGCGAGGTAAATCCCCAGATTTGTCGGCGCCGACATGGCGCGCGGCGCCTTTTTTCGCAGCAGCTTGAGGATCGCGCGATTCGGCTGAACCTCGCTCGCGACGAGAACCCTGCGTAATTCGGGCCGCCGCCGCCTGCACGCCAAGTTTGAAGGCGTCGGCGGCGCGACGTTCGCAATTACATTCCTGCGTAATTCGGGCCGCCGCCGCCTTCGGGGCAAACCCAAGTGATGTTCTGGCTCGGATCCTTGATATCGCAGGTTTTGCAATGGACGCAGTTCTGCGCGTTGATCTGGAACCTCGGCTCATCCTTGTCGTTGCGAACGATCTCATAAACTCCGGCCGGGCAATACCGCTGCGCCGGCTCCGCATACTCCGGAAGATTGATCGTGATCGGGATCGATGGATCTCCCAGCACCAAGTGCGTCGGCTGATCTTCTTCGTGGTTGGTCGCGGAGAACGACAGGTTGGTGAGCTTGTCGAACGTCAGTTTTCCGTCAGGCTTGGGATAGGCGATCGGCTCGTAATCGCTGGCCTTGCCTGTTGAAACGGCGTCCGTCTTGCCGTGCTTCAAGGTATAGCCGAGGCCGATGCTGGTGATCAGCGTATTCAGCCAGAGATCGACGCCGCCGAGCGCCACGCCCATCACGGTGCCGAACCGCGACCAGTAGGGCTTCATGTTCCTGACGGTGCGAAGATCGTGCGCAATGTCGCCGGAACGCACTTCGGCTTCATACGCCTCGAGCGCGTCGTGAGCGCGGCCGGCGCCAATGGCGTCGAATGCGGCGTCGGCCGCCGCGATGCCCGACAGCATGGCGTTATGGCTGCCCTTGATGCGCGGCAGGTTGACCATGCCGGCCGCGCACCCCAACAGGGCGCCGCCCGGAAAGACCAGATCGGGCATCGACTGCCATCCGCCTTCGGTGATCGCGCGCGCGCCGTAGCCCACCCGTTTTCCGCCCTCGAAAACGTCGCGGATCGCAGGGTGCGTCTTGAAACGCTGGAACTCGTCGTAAGGCGAGAGATACGGATTGGCGTAGTTCAGATGCACGACGAAACCCACGGACACGAGGTTTTCGCCGTAGTGATAGAGGAATGAGCCGCCGCCCGTGCGGTTGTCCAGCGGCCAGCCGAACGAATGTTGCACCAAACCACGTCGATGCTTATCCGGCGCAACTTGCCACAGCTCCTTGAGGCCGATGCCGTACTTCTGCGGCTCGTGGCCGTCGGCCAGGTTGAAACGCTTGATGAGCTGCTTCGACAGAGAGCCGCGCGCGCCCTCCCCGAATAATGTGTACTTGGCGCGGAGCTCCATGCCGCGCGTGAAATTACCGGTCGGCTTGCCGTCGCGACCGATGCCCATGTCGCCGGTCGCCACGCCCGCGACGCCGCCGTCGGCATTGAACAGAACTTCGCTGGCCGCAAAGCCCGGATAGATTTCGACCCCCAGCTCCGCCGCCTGTTCGCCGAGCCATTTGCAGACTGCGCCAAGACTGACGATGTAGTTGCCGTGGTTTTTCATCAAGGGCGGCATGGGCCAATTCGGCAGGCGGACGTCGCCTTGCGGACCGAGAACCAGGAATACGTCCTCCGTCACGGGCGTGTCGATCGGCGCGCCCTTCTCCTTCCAGTCCGGGATCAGACGATCGAGACCGATCGGATCAATGACGGCGCCCGACAAAATGTGTGCGCCAACCTCGGACCCCTTCTCAACGACGACGACTGAGATTTCGGCATTGGCGGCGACGGCCCGTTGTTTCAGGCGGATCGCGGCGGCGAGGCCGGATGGCCCGGCTCCGACGATCACCACATCGAATTCCATCGAATCGCGCGGCGGCAGTGCGGTTTCCGACGATGTCATCTCAGTCTCCGCTCTGTGGCGCTGACTTTCCCGATTAGGCGCCGGAACCCGAGGCGTCAAGCGACAGGGACCGGCGGCGGCAGCGGCGCGCCGCCGCGTGCAAAACGGCGTCGGGACAACTATGGTTCGCAGCCATGGCCGACCGAAGCCAGATATCCGAGGCGTTGGCGCTGCTCGAATGGCAACAGGCCGCGGGCGCGGATACGGCTGTGGGCTCCGCGCCGGTGGACTGGATCGCACGCGGCGCGGCGTCGCCGAGCCAGGGGTTTGCTTGGCCCAAACGCAGCCCGACATCCATCGATCCGCCAGCCCCACGTATGGACTTGAAGCCGTCGCCGATTCCTGCGAGCGCGCCAATCGCCGCCCCGGTCGTGCGGGCGCAGACGCCGCTCGCCGCGAGCGAAGCGGAAACGGAAGCGCGCAGGGCTGCGGCAACGTCGATGACGCTCGAAGATCTCGAAGCGGCGCTGAGACGCTTCGATGGCTGCGGGCTCAAAGCGACGGCGACGAAACTCTGCTTCTATCGCGGCGCGCCAGCCGCCAAGACGATGATCATCGGCGAAGCGCCGGGACGCGACGAGGATCTGGAAGGCAAACCCTTCGTTGGCCGCGCCGGTCAATTGCTCGACAAAATGTTGGCGGCGATCAATCTCGCCGAAACCGACGTGCACATAACCAATGTCGTTTACTGGCGCCCGCCCGGCAATCGCACGCCAACGCCTCAAGAGACGCTGGCTTGCCGGCCCTTTCTCGAACGGCAGATCGCGCTTGTTGCGCCCGAGATCGTCGTGGCGCTTGGCGGATCGGCGGCCAAAGAGGTCCTGGGCGTCAGCGAAGGCATCATGCGGATGCGCGGCAAGTGGCGGACAATCCAAATAGGCGGACGAGATATTCCTGCAATTGCAACGCTTCACCCTGCGTATCTGCTGCGCACGCCTGCGGCAAAGCAGCTTGCTTGGCTAGATTTGCTAAACATCAAAGCGAAGTTGTCGGCTCTTGGCTGAAGTTTTTTTACCACCCTGAGCGCTTCCGCGCCGCGCGACGCCCGCATCTTCAGAATAGTTAAAATGCATACGGACGATTTAAGCGCGTTCCAAAGCTCGACGCCTAAATTGGGTATGTCGCCGCAAAGGCGTCGAGGGATTGGTGTTGGCGGCCATGAGTAGCGGTTTGGTCTATTTGCGTCCGATGCGCTTGGCGTTCGTCCGAACGATAGGACCTTACGAGCAGTCCATTCCGGAAGCATGGAAAACGCTGTTCGCTTGGATCTCCAAGAACGACCTCAACGCGCCGGTGGGACGCGGCTACGGCCTCGCGCATGACAACCCCGCAAAGGTTGCGAGCAAACATTTGCGTTATGACGCCTGTGTGCAGCTGACGCCGATGTTCGAGGATCGCGCAATCCGCGAGCTGTCCGTGATGACGCTGCCGAGCGGACCCTACCTGCGCCAGCGGTATGCCGGCGACTATCAGGGCGTCTGCAAATTGGTCGCCTCCGCCCACGAGTCGATGGAAATGCCCTCCGATCTCCGGCTCGACGTCCGCCGCCCCCTCGTCACGATCTATCTTGACGATCCGGCGCGCCTTGCGGACGGCGACTTGCGCGCCGACGTCTGCCTGCCGGTCGCGGTCGCCTCGGGCCGCGACAAGGCCAGCGCCGCCTGATCATCGTCGACTGCGGCAAGCGGCAAGACGGCCTCTGGACGCGATAGCCCGTTGGCGCGACAGTCGCGCCGACGTCCGTTGCAACCGGAGCCGCAATGCTAGGCATCGACCAGAACCGCACGTTCCAGCCTGTCCGCCTCGCCGTGTTGACCGTTTCGGACACGCGCGAGCCAAGCGATGACAGGTCCGGAGACCTGTTATGCGAATTCATCGCATCGGACGGACACACGCTCGCGGGGCGTGCGCTGGTGAAGGACGATGTCGCCGCCATCCGCGCCGTAGTTGAAGGTTGGATCAACTCGTCTGCCGTCGACTGCATTCTTACGACCGGCGGCACGGGCTTCACGGGCCGGGACGTGACGCCGGAAGCGATCCGCCCCCTCTTCGAAAAAGAGATCGAGGGCTTTGCAATTCTGTTCCACCACCTTTCATTCCAAAAGGTCGGAACGTCGACGATTCAATCCCGCGCCTGCGCCGGCGTTTGCCGCGGCGTCTATATTTTTTGTTTGCCCGGATCCCCGGGCGCGTGCCGCGACGCCTGGGAAGGAATCTTGAGGTTCCAGCTCGATTCGCGTCACCGGCCCTGCAACTTCGTCGAGATCATGCCGCGGCTCGAGGAGCATCGTCGCGACGGCTAGGGGCCGGGCAGAATACGCCGCTCGACCAGACGGCGAAATCGCGCAAGATCGGCCGCCTCATCGATATCCGCGCCCAGCCGGAGTTCAGCCACGCGATGGCCGTCAAGATTGGCGCGCGTATCGGCGAGCGCGCGATCCGACGACCAGCGGACATTATCGAACGCACGCAACGCGCGCGGCCGCCGGTTCAATCCGACGAGCCAATAGCCGCCGTCTTCGGTGGGTCCAATGACGCCGTCGCACCGGCCCAGCGACCGAAACGCCGCCGCGATATCGGCGGCGGTGATGTCGGGACAATCCCCTCCAATGATGACAAGCGGCCCCGGAGGCGTTGCTTCCACGATGCGCTGCAGCCGCTGGCCGAGGTCGCCGGGGCCCTGCGCAATGCGCTGAATTCTCATCGGCAGCAGGCGGCCCGCTACGGCGGCATCTGGGCTGACGGCCAGTACGGTCCTCCAGCGGCTATCGGAGGCGAGTCGTGCAATCAACGTCGTCAGCATCACGCGATAGGCAGCCGTCGCGGCGACGACGCCGACGCCGCGCGCGAGCCGCGTTTTCACTCGTCCGGCTGCGGGCTCTTTCGCCATGATGACGAGGCGCGGCGCGAACGCCGCCTTCGCGCCTGTTTGAAAGTGCGACTTACGCGACCGGAACGAAGGCGTAGCCATTGCCGTCCTTCGCGATGCGGCCCGCGCCCGGCACGCCGTAATGATAGCCGGTCATCATCGCCTTCTCCGCGATGACCTGATCGAAATACTTGCGCCGATTGGCCTCCGCCATCGCTGCATCGCCGTCGAAGGCCGCGTGCCAGCCAGGATTGCGGGCGAACAACGCCGGAATGTTGGTGATGTCGGCCATGACGAAAAGCTGATCGGCGCCGGATCCCAGATGATAGATCGTGTGTCCCGGCGTATGACCGTACGCCGCCAGCGCGCGCACTCCGGGCGCCGCCTCTGCGCCGGCTTCGACCTGCCGGACGTTCTTCCATGTCGGGAACGTCGCCTGGACGCGTTTTGCCAACCCGTGGTTGGCCTCCGGCAATTTTGAAAAGACCGACTCGTCCGTCCAGAATTTGTATTCGGCGGCCGGCAGCACGATTTCGGCATTCGGATAGATCTGCGCGTTCGTGTCCTTAGCCATCAGGCCGAAGATGTGATCGGGATGGAAGTGCGTGACGACGATGGTCGAAACCGACTTCGGGTCGATCCCGGCGGCCTGCATGTTCGCCGCCAGTTTTCCGGCTTTTGGCGACAACTGACCGCCCGTTCCGGAGTCGAACATGATTGTTTTGCCGCCGACCTTGGCGAACGTGATCGTGAACGGGATTGTGACGTTGGCGTCGTTCAAGCCAGCGGCCTTGAGGGCCGCTTTCGTCTCATCGACGGTCGCATTTTTGATAAAGCCCGGATCATGCGGCTTTTCCCAAATGCCGTCGAACACGGTGGCGACGTCAATGTCGCCGACCTTGAACGCATGAAAGCCCTTGGCGACTGCCTCGTCCGCAATCGCCGACGCATGAAAACCCAGCGGACCTGACAGCCCGAGCGCAGCGCCGGCGGCGGCCGCGGAGAAAACCGCTTCACGACGGCTCAAATTCGTCATCGCACGCTCCCTTGGAGTTCTGCTGGCGCTTCAGCTCTTCGCCCGTCCGTATATACGGACGATCTTGCTCGCCGGAAGGCCCGCGCCGAACAAGGCCAGACACAGCTGATTGCGCAGTGACCGGAGCAGATAGCCGTCCTTGCGATAGCGATCTGCCGATGTGACGGCAGGGGTCTCGAACATTTGCAGGCGCCTGCGCCCTATACGCCGCACAATGTCGACGTCTTCCATTATGGGGAGATCTTCGTAGCCGCCGACATCGTCAAACAATCGTCGCGAAATCAGCAATCCTTGGTCGCCGTAAGGCATGGCCAGAAGCGCGCATCGAAGTCGCACGCTTGTTTCCAGCGAACGCGCCCGAAAGCCGCGATCATTCAGGCTAAACCGGAAAACGCCGGCGGCGTCCGACCTATGCCCCGACTCGACATCCCGCATAAAGCCCAACGCCTCATCCGTCCATCCGGGATAGAGGATCGTGTCAGCATGCAGGAACAACAGCCAAGGAAAGCGCGCTGCCGCTGCTCCGCGGCTCAACTGACCGCCTCGGCTGGGCGCAGCATGGATAACGTCTGCGCCGGCCAAGTCGGCGATGTCGGTTGTTCGGTCACGCGAGCCGCCGTCGACGACGATAACCTCGCGAACGACCCCGTCCACGGCAGCGGGCACCAGTGCCCCAAGCGTGGCCGCCAGCGTCTTTTCTGCGTCAAGGGCGGGTATGACCACCGAAATCATAGCGCCTTTCCTGGCACGCGCCTGGGGCGCTCACAAGCGTGTCGATGCCGCGCAACGGCTTTGACAACTCGCGCGAAATTAAGCCATATGTTCTTTCTTTGTTCCGCGCATTGCGGTAAGGTTTACACACGAACTCGGACTGTGAGGCGATGCCCAGCACTGACGATTCCCCGACACTGATCGACGCCGAGCGCCGGCGCGGCCGGGGCGCGCGATCAAACGCGACGGGCCGGTTTGAATCCAAGCAGCACACGGCGTTCGACGACGGCTGGGCAAGCCTCGGCGAACTGGATGCGTTTGCAACGGAGGTGCGAGAAGACGCGACGCGCAGCGTCATCATCCGCAATGATAGTCCGGATATCTCGTTCGATCGGTCGATCAATCCTTATCGTGGGTGCGAGCACGGCTGCGTCTACTGCTACGCCCGACCGAACCACTGTTATCTCGGCCATTCGGCGGGGCTCGATTTCGAAACCATTCTTTACGCCAAATCGAACGCTGCTGAACTGCTGGAGCGCGAACTCGCGGCGCCGTCCTATCGACCACAAACCATCGCGCTTGGAGCCAGCACCGACCCCTATCAACCGATCGAACGCGAGCGGCGCATCACGCGATCAATTCTGGAGACGCTTTCACGCGCGGACCATCCCGTCGGCATCGTCACCAAGTCGTCGCTGGTCGCTCGCGATATCGACATTCTGGCCCCGATGGCCGCGAAGGGGTTGGCCAAGGTCGCCATATCCGTGACGACGCTCGACCGCCGCGTCGCGCGTGCCATGGAGCCGCGCGCTGCGACGCCGACGCGTCGTTTGGACGCCATTCGTCAACTCACGGACGCAGGGATTCCAGTGACCGTCATGGTCGCGCCGATCGTGCCGGGATTGACCGACCACGAGATCGAACCAATCCTGGAGGCAGCGCGGAATGCCGGGGCGCGGGACGCCGGATATGTGCTCCTTCGCCTGCCGCTTGAAATCAAAGACCTGTTCCGCGAATGGCTCGCCGAAGCATTTCCGGATCGCGCTCAGCGCGTCATTTCATTGCTGCAATCGATGCACGGAGGACGCGACTACGTCGCGGCGTTCGGGCATCGCCAGCGCGGATCGGGACCCTATGCCGATCAAATTGCGCTGCGCTTTCGCCTCGCGCTGAAGCGGCTTCAGATGGACACGGAGCGGCTGCGACTTCGCACCGATCTCTTCCGGAAACCCGTGCTTCCGGGCGCGCAACTGCCGCTTTTCTAGCCAAGCGGGCGGCGCGACTTTGACAGGCGGGCGCAGGGCGCGATCATGCGCGCCATGAAGATCACCGATTCGCGCATCAAGCCGACGTTCGAACTCGAGGCGGCCGAGCATCAACTCGGCTTTGCGCCGGTCGCCGGCGTCGACGAGGCCGGACGCGGACCTTGGGCGGGTCCGGTCGTTGCAGCCGCCGTCATTCTCGATCCCGACCGCATCCCGGCAAACATCGACGACAGCAAAGCGATCGACGAGGAGGGGCGCGCGTTTCTCTACAATCGCATCATGAAGGTCGCGCAGGTCGGCGTCGGCGTCGCGGACGTGGACCGCATCGATCGCGACAACATTCTCAATGCGACGCTCTGGGCGATGAGCGAAGCGGTTGCGTCGCTGACCCCGACTCCGCGGCTGGTTCTCGTCGACGGCAACAAGACGCCGCGACTGTCAATGCCGGCGCGCGCCATCGTCAAAGGCGACGCCAAATGCCTGTCGATCGCCGCGGCCTCGATCATCGCAAAGGTGACGCGCGACCGAATGATGATCGCAGCGGCGCGCGACTTCCCGGGATACGGCTTTGAACGCCACAAAGGCTACGGCACGCCGGAGCATCAGGCGGCGATTGAGAAACTGGGCGTGTGCGCGCTGCATCGCCGCTCGTTCAAGCCGGTGCAATTCGCGCTCGGATTGGTCTAACGGGACAAATGGAGCGGAGAAAAGTCCTTGGCGATCGCCTCGAACGCCGAACTCAACTGCGAGGCGCTCGTCGCATCGTAGTAGTTCGACGGAGATGAGGCGCAACCTTCGAGAACGCCCTTGATCGTCGCGTCCGTGACGTCGAACGCCACCGTGTAAACCTCAATGCCGGCGCCCTTGACGCCCGCGCACGTCGCGACGGTCAGCGTGTTTGCTAGGGTGACGTCGTTGCCGCCATGCCAGGGATAAGTCGGCGAATTCGAGTTCTCGCCATCCGTCATCAGGATCAGGATCTTCCGGACGGGCTTGTATTGACCGTGGCGCCGTAACTGCTGGCTTCCGAGTACGGCTCGACGTCGGAGAGGACGCGCCAGCCCCAGATCAATCCGGTCGGGATATAGGTATTGCCCGACGCCCACATACTGTCGATGTCGGCCTTGAGAGCGCTCACATCGGACGTCAACGGCGTGATCGTCTGCGGACAATATGCGTTCATCAATCCGGGAATCGTCAGGCTGTAATCGGCGTCGATCATTTCGAGCGGGTAGACGCGCGATCCGACGCAGCCGCGCCAAGTATTCGTCGTCGTCGACTGACAGGTGGTAATGCCGCCGCCACTCTGCAGGAACTGGCACGCTTCGCCAGTCGACGGATAGACCACGCCATCCAACGTATAGGAACTCGTGAACGCGGCGCAGGTGCCCAGCAACAGTTTCGCAGCAATATCCCACTCGCAATATTTCTTGACGCCGCTGAGATCGTCGTCCGCGACGTCGAGCCAAGTCGCTCCGCGCTTGTCGACGCCGACGTTGACATACTCCGCGAACGGCACGATCCCGATCTTCACCGCATTTGCGGCGTCAGGCGAACGAAACGCGATTTCGATTAGAGACTTCGCCGCCTGTTTCAATGCGTCGAGCCTCGCCCCTTCCATCGAGGTCGTATTGTCAAGCGCCAGCGCGACTTCGACGGGCTGTTGACCGATCTCGGCCTGCGCACTTGCCGCGACTGTCAATGTCCCCAGTCCCAGAATTCTGGCGATCGTGGTCGCGACTTTGGTTTCAACGGAAATCTCAATGCGGGATGCGCTCGACTCAAGAACCGAAACCTTCAGTCCGCCCATGGCCTGACGCGCGCGCCGCAATCCGTTTAGATAAGTTTCGCTCGTCGCCTGGACGTCGACGCTATCGCCTGACCGTACGCGGTGCGTCGCCACATGGAGCACCGTGGCGTCGAGATCCTGTTGCAGGGCGAATTTGGCGCTTGCCGCCCGGCTGGCGTCGATGGCGAGACCCGCCGCTCCAACCAACACGACAATCGAAAAGCCGAATAGAACGGCGGTGGCGCCGCGCTCGCAACGCGCGAAGAGTTGCAGATGCCTCAAAACGATTGACATGCGCGCGCCACTTTGGAGTTTGGCCAGAAGTATTCGCCCAAATCCGTTAATGGAGCTTGTCGTCGCTCGACGAGCGACCGTAAAAGACGACGCGAAATGGGCGTCTATTGCGACGTCGAATGCGAGTTGCCGATCGAATCCAAAGAATAAATTTTTTGTTTGAGTCGATGGCGGCCAACAGCGCCTACCCAAGTGCGCGTCCGGTCGTGTAGGACTGACGGGCTGGCTCAATCGATACCGATCCAGCGTGTTCCGTCATCGCGCCCCTTCGGCGTCAGTTTTGAGTAGCGTCCCCATGAGTTCACGTCGCATTAACGATCGCATTGCGCCCGGCGCCATTCTCGTCGGCGATTGCCTTGAGCAGCTCAGGCGCATCGACAGCGCCAGCGTCGATCTGGTTTTCGCCGATCCCCCCTACAATCTGCAGCTTGCCGGCGATCTCCTGCGCCCGAACAACACGCGCGTCGACGGCGTCGACAACGACTGGGACAAGTTTCAGGATTTCGCCGCCTACGACGCATTCTGCCGCGCGTGGCTGACCGAATGCCGCCGCATCCTGAAGCCTGACGGCGCACTGTGGGTCATCGGCTCCTATCACAACATCTTCCGCCTCGGCGTCGCGCTCCAGGATCTCGGGTTCTGGATCCAGAACGACGTCGTTTGGCGCAAAGTGAATCCGATGCCGAACTTCCGCGGCAAGCGCTTCACCAATGCGCACGAGACGCTGATCTGGGCGGGCCAGAACCGCAAGTCGCGCGTGACGTTCAACTACGAAAGCCTGAAAGCGTCGAACGACGATTTGCAGATGCGCTCCGATTGGCTGTTCCCGATCTGCTCCGGGCCTGAGCGCCTCAAGGACGACGGCGGCCGCAAGGCGCATCCAACGCAGAAGCCCGAAGCGCTGCTGCACCGTATTCTGATCGGCTGCACCAATCCCGGCGACGTCGTGCTCGACCCCTTCTTCGGCACCGGCACGACGGGCGCCGTCGCCAAACGGCTCGGACGCAAGTTCATCGGCATTGAACGCGACGCCGACTACGCCAAAGCGGCCCGTGAGCGGTTGGAAAAGGTCCGGCCGTTGGCGCCGGACTCGCTCGAAACCCTGCCGGCCAAAAGGAGCGAGCCGCGCGTACCCTTCGGCGCGATCCTGGAACTCGGTATCGTGGAGCCCGGACAAAAGCTGTTCGACGCGCGCCGCCGGATTCGCGCCGTCGTTCGCGCCGACGGGACCCTCGTGCACGCCGGCAATCAAGCGTCGATCCACCGCCTTGGCGCGATCGTGCAGGGCAAGAGCGCGTGCAACGGCTGGACGTTCTGGCACTTTGAAGTCGAGGGCAAACTGAAGCCGATCGATCTCCTGCGCGACGAAGCCAAGCGGCAACTGGGTTTGACGAAACGCGCCTTCGTCGAGGCGGCCGAATAGCGCTCAATCCTCTTTCAGCGCGTGCGCGATGATTTTCCGCATCACGCTCGGCAGCGCGGCGCGGTGGAGATCGCGGCGGTGCACCCATTGGCAGCGGTCATGCCCGGCCCAGAACGTCAGCGTCACGTCGAGCGGCACGAGCGCGCGGCGCACCGCCATCTCGAGGCGGAAATGCGTGAAGACGTGCGTGACGCCCCCCGCGATCGGCCACCATGCGGCCTTCACGGGCGCGGCGCGCAACGCGTCCTTCGACGCCAACGGTGCGTCGCCCCAATCCGTTGACGGAACCTCCATCATGCCGCCGAGCAACCCAGCCTCGGGGCGGCGACGCAAGAGAATGGCGCCGTCTTCCCGCATCACCACAAACGCGACGCCGTACCGAATCGGCCGCTCGGCCTTGGCCGTTTTGACCGGCAGAACTTCGGCCAATCCGTGCGCATTGGCGGCGCAATCCTGTTGCAGCGGGCACATCAAGCAGGATGGCCGGCGTGGCGCGCAGATTTCCGCGCCGAGGTCCATCATGGCCTGTGCGAAGTCGCCGGCGCGGCGCGACGGCGTCAACGTGGCGGCAAGCCGTTTGATTTCGGGCTTCGCCTTGGGCAACGGCTGGCGCACGGCGAACAGGCGCGCGACGACGCGCTCCACATTGCCGTCGACCGGCGTCGCCTTTTTTCCGAACGCAATCGCGGCGATCGCCGCCGCCGTGTAGGGACCGACGCCCGGCAGGGTCAGGAGCGCCGCTTCGGTCGACGGAAAAATCCCGCCGTGATCGCGAACAATGATGTCGGCGCACGATTTCAGATTTCGCGCTCTCGAATAGTAGCCGAGACCGGCCCACATCTGCAGAATTTCGTCGAGCGACGCGGCCGCTAATCCCTGCACGGTCGGCCAGCGATCGACAAACCTGGCGAAATACGGAATGACGGCCTTCACCGTCGTCTGCTGGAGCATGATTTCGGAGAGCCAGACGCGATAGGGGTCGGCCTTTCGCCGGGGGCCATACCGCCACGGCAAATCGCGCCGTTCCGCATCGTACCAGGCCAGCAACGCCCGAGCCGTGTCGGGCCCGGCAGGCCGCAACGGCAAATCCCTCTGAGCTTGCGGCCTTAGCGGCCTCGGCATTTCGGCAAGCGCGCCCATTCGTTCCCCGACAAACCTGTCTCTCGACTCAGCACGGGACTTTCGAATCGCTTGATCGATGGTAAGGCTTTGACTCTTGCGCCGGAACGACGCCCGAGCAACAGGCTGACGATGCTGACAACAAAATCGCTCCCGCCCGACCAACGAACGTCTCTAAAGAGCTTTGCGCGGAGCGCCGGGAGTTTTGTGCCGAAGCTGACGGCGAAAGCCTTCGAGAGATACGGATTTCACAGCGCCGAGATCATGGCGGCATGGCCGAGCGTCGCCGGAAGCGACATCGCGACAATCTCAGCGCCGGAACGCTTGGTCTGGCCGCGCGGCGGCGCGCGGGCGTCGATCGACGGCAGCGACGGCGGGGCGTCCGCCGGCGCCACGCTGATGTTGCGGATCGAGCCGGCCCATGCCCTCGACGTGTCGTATCGGCTGGGCGAAATCGCGGACCGCATCAATCGGTACTTCGGCTATCGCGCGGTTGCGGCCGTCAAAATCGTTCAGGCGCCGCTGCAGCGTGAGGCGACGGCGCAACAGCCATCGCAAGAACGACAACCCTCGGCCGTCCCCGAGCCGCCGCATCCGCTGACGGCCGTCGCCGACGAACGTCTGAAATCAGCGCTGCTGCAGCTGTGGGCGGGCGTCGCGGCCGACAGGGCCCGACGTTAAACTGTCGTAAGGTCGCGGCGCGACTGCGCCATTCAGTTGCCATTCACGGCCAATTTGCCTAATTCGGACCGTCGCCCGCGTCGAGCGGAGCTGAACTTGCGTGCGCCTGGAGGAATGATTCCGTGATCGATCTGTCGAATGGCTTCAACCGTCCCTTCGCGCGTCGCGCCCTATTGGCGGCGGCCGCAATCGTGACGCTCGGAGCAGGGTCTCTGCTGGCGCAGAAAAAAACCGGACCCGCGGAAGTGCCGGTCGATGAATTGATGAAGCCGATGGATCTGAGCGACGTCGCGCTCGGCCCGGCGGACGCCAAGGTCACGGTCGTCGAATACGCCTCGATGACCTGCGGTCACTGCGCCAATTTCGCGACCAAGGTGTTCCCGGATTTCAAGACCAAGTACATCGACAGCAACAAGGTGCGCTTCATTCTCCGCGAGTTTCCGCTGGATAATCTCGCAGCGGCCGCCTCGATGCTGGCGCGCTGCGCGGGCGGCGACAAGACGCTGCCGATGATCGAGACGCTCTACGCGAAGCAGGCGGACTGGGCCTTCACCAACGGCAACCCGGTTCCAAAACTGTTCGATATCGCCAAGCAGGCCGGATTTACGCAGGAAAGCTTCGACAAGTGCCTGACCGACCAGAAACTGCTCGATCAGATCACGGCGCAGCGAACGCGCGCGTCCGAGACGTTCGGCGTCAGCTCCACGCCGACCTTTTTCATCAACGGCAAGCGGCTGACCGAAACGCCGACCGTCGCCGCGTTTGACAAAGTCATCGAACCGCTGCTTGCCGCGAAGTGAGAGAGCCGTTCCGCAAAGCGCTGGCCTTCGCAGGTCTGGGAGTTGCGCTTGCTGTGGCGGGCTGCGGCGCCGATGGCTTGCCGCCCACCGCGCCACTGACGAAAGACGGACCGGCGGCCGGCGGCGCCTACCCGTCGGTCGCCTCGGAAACGCCCGACGAAGCGCCCCGCCCCCTCAGCGATCCGAGCGACAAGCCCGCCGGCGGACGCGACGTCATCGAAGCGCCAACGATGACGGACATTCTCGCGCCGAGCCCGCTTGCCGAGATGTCATGGGGGTCTGAGAAGGCGCCGGTCACATTGATCGAGTATGCGTCGCTCACCTGCCCGCACTGCCGCCGCTTCCACCTCGAGACATTCCCGGAACTCAAAAAAACCTACATCGACACCGGCAAGGTTCGCTACATCCTGCGGGAATTTCCAATCGGCAAGCAGTCGGGCAACGCCACCATCGCGCTGCGTTGCGCCCCACAGGACAAGTATCTTGAGCTGTTCGGAAAATTCATGGAGCAGCAGTCCTCGTGGGTGTCGCAGGAAGTGCGGCTCGACCCCATTTTCGCCGTCGCGCGACAGGTGGGGATGACGCGCCCGCAATTTGACGCGTGCCTGAAGAATCAAGGCATGATCCAAGGCCTGAAGTGGGTGAAGGATCGCGGCCGCAAGCTGGGCGTCATCGGCACGCCGAATTTCTTCGTCGGCGACAAGCTGGTGAAGAGCGTGCTGACCATGGCGGAGATCGCCGCGCTGGTCGAGCCGACGCTACAAGCGGCCGCCCAGCCGCGCTGAGCGCGTCGGCTGCGCCGCGGCGATCCACGTCCTCGCTTCGGACCAATGCGTCGCGATGCGACGCTTCGAGGACATGACGACATGAAAATTACGCGGCTTCGGCTTCTGGGCTTCAAATCGTTCGTCGAAGCGACCGAGCTTGTCATCGAGCCCGGACTAACCGGCGTCGTCGGCCCCAACGGTTGCGGCAAGTCGAACCTGCTGGAAGCGCTTCGCTGGGTCATGGGCGAGACGTCGCACAAGTCGATGCGCGCCGCCGCGATGGACGACGTCATCTTTTCGGGCACTACGGCGCGCCCTGAACGCCAAAGCGCCGAAGTCACGATGTTCCTCGACAATGCCGAGCGCCTGGCCCCGGCCGAGTTCAACGGCGGCGACGTGATCGAGATCACGCGCCGCATCGAACGCGAGGCAGGCTCCGCCTACCGCATCAACGGCCGCGACGTTCGCGCGCGCGACGTCAAAGTCTTGTTCGAGGACGCCGCAACGGGCGCGCGATCGCCCGCACTCGTGCGCCAGGGACAGATCGGCGAGATCGTGAACGCCAAGCCGGAGCAGCGCCGCCGCATTCTCGAAGACGCGGCGGGCATTGCTGGCTTGCATACGCGACGCCACGAAGCCGAGCTGCGGCTGAAAGCGGCTGAAGGCAATTTGGAACGTCTGGGCGACGTGCTGGGCCAACTCGCCGGTCAGGCCGAAAGCCTGAAGAGACAGGCGCGTCAGGCGAAACGCTACAAGGAAATTTCTCACGAGATCCGCCAGCAGGAAGCATTGGCGATGCATCTCGCATGGCGAGACGCCCAGGAGACGGTCGGGCGCGAAGAGGCCGACCTGACAACCGCCATGTCGAGGCTTGGGACGGCAACGGAAGCCGAGACCAAATCCTTCAACGAAGAGGTGCGCCTGGCGGAAACCGTGCCGCCGCTGCGCGACGCGGAAGTCGAGAAGGCGGCGATCGTCGCTCGTTTCCGGATCGAACAGGAAAATCTCGACCGCGAAGCCGAGCGCGCGGCCAATCGCGCCCGCGAACTCGAAGGCCGCATCAAGCAGCTCGACGCCGATTTGACGCGCGAGAGCGGTTTCATCATCGAGGCGAAAGAAACGCTCCGTCATCTCGAAGCCGATTTGGCCGCGGTGAAGGATGCCGAGGCGTCGGCCGCAACGGAGGAATCCGACGCAAAATCCACACTCGAGGCCGCGGACGAGGCGCGGATCGCCGCCGACGCGAACTTCGCCGAAGTCACGCACCGGGCCGCGGAAGTCCGCGCCAAAATTCGCAGTCTTGAATCGGCGCTGACCGAGCGCAAGGATCTCGTCGCCAAGGTCGCGCGGCAGATCGCAGGGCTCGACGAGCAGATCCGCAAGCTCACCGATGACGCCCCCGACGCCGACAAACTGGCCGAGATTTCGGATCGCGGCCAGACTTTGGCCCAGGCGATCACGGACATCGAGGCGCAGGCCGTCGCCGCGGAAGAAGTCTCGAAAACCGCTCAGCTCGAAGCGCGTCAACGCCGTGACGACGCCGCGCGCGTCCGCTTGGCTGCGAACGCCTTTTCAACCGAGCGCGAAACCATCGCCAAGCTGTTGGCGCCGGCGAACGACGGCGGCCATCCCCCCGTCGTCGACGCCATTCGCGTCTCGCCCGGCTACGAAACCGCGCTCGGCGCCGCGCTCGGCGACGATCTCGAAGCGCCGGCAGCGGCAGAGGCGAGCATCCACTGGCGGCGCATGGACCTCGCCAGCGACGATCATCCGCTGCCCGCCGACGCCGAACCGCTCGTCATGCACGTCGAGGCGCCGCAGGAACTGACGCGGCGGCTGCGACAGATCGGCGTCGTCGCGCGCGCCGACGGACATCTCTTGCAGCCCCATCTGAAACCCGGCCAGCGTCTCGTATCGCGAGAGGGCGATCTGTGGCGATGGGACGGCTTTGTCGCCGCCGCCGACGGCGTGACGCCGGCCGCGCAACGCCTCGCCCACAAGAACCGCCTGTTCGAGCTTGACCGCAAGGCCGCGGAGGTTCTGGCGCAGGCGAAGGACACCATCGACGCGGAGCGGGCGGCGGCCGAAGCGGCTCAGCGCGCCGAGACTGAAGAACGCCGCCTGCGGCAGCTGTGGCGCGACAAGCAATCCGAGCTCGCCGTGCTCCGCCAACAGTTGACGACAATGGAGCGCCTCAGCCGGGACAGCGAGACGAGACTGGCGGCCGTGGCCGCGCAGCGCAGCCGCGCCGATGAAGAATTGACGGGAGCGCAGGCGCGCCACGTCGAAATCGAAGCCCACATCGTCGAAGTCAGCGAGGGCGAAGACCTCGAACCGCAATTGAAAGCGGCGCAAGCGGAAGCTGAGCAGGCGCGCCGCCAGGTCGCCGATGCGCGCGTTCTGCTTGGCGGCATCGAACGCGACCGGCAAATCAGGGTCGAAAAAATACGCCACGTCACCGCCGACAATTCGCGTTGGACGGGGCGACAAAAGAGCGCCGAAGACCAGGTGGCCTCGCTCAACGACCGGCTGGCGGAGGCGCGCGGCGAACTCGAGACATACGCCGGCCTGCCCGAAAAAATCGCCAAGCAGCGCGATAAGGTGTTGTCGGAATTGTCGCGCGCCGATGATGAACGTCGCAAAGCTGCGGATTCGCTGGCCGCCGCCGAGGCTGCCGTTAGAGCAGCGACCCAGCTGCTTCGCCAGGCGCAGGGAGAAGTCTCGGCGTCGCGAGAAGTGAAGGCGAGGATTGAAACCCGGCTCGAAAGCGCACGCCAGCGCCGTCAGGACGAAGCGCGGCGCATTCGTGAGACGTTCGAGGTCGCTCCCGAGAACTGCCTATCTCTGGCCGCCTTGACGCCAGGCTCGGACGTTCCGCCGCTGACCGATGTCGAGCGCGGATTGACGCGGCTCAAGGCGGATCGCGAACGCCTCGGGGGCGTCAATCTTCAAGCCGACGACGATCTCGTCGCCATCGCCGCGCAACTCGACGGCATGACGGCCGAACGCGCCGACGTTGAACAGGCGATCGCCAAGCTGCGGGGCGCGATCTCCGAGTTGAACAAGGAAGGCAAGGCGCGCCTCGATGAGGCCTTCAAGGTCGTCAACGGACACTTCGAGCGGCTGTTCACGCATCTCTTTGGCGGCGGCGAAGCCCGTCTTGAGATGATCGAAAGCCCGGAAGACCCACTCGAAGGCGGCCTCGAAATCATTGCCAAGCCGCCGGGCAAAAAGCCGGCGACGCTGTCGCTGCTCTCCGGCGGAGAGCAGACGCTGACGGCGCTGTCGCTCATCTTCGCCGTGTTTCTCACCAATCCGTCGCCGATCTGCGTACTCGACGAAGTCGACGCGCCGCTCGATGACGCCAACGTCGATCGCTTTTGCCGCCTGATGGAGCAGATGGCGGCAGAAACGGCGACGCGTTTCCTGGTCATCACCCACCATCCGATGACGATGGCGCGAATGAACCGCCTGTTCGGCGTCACGATGGCCGAAAAAGGCGTCTCTCAACTCGTCTCTGTGGACTTGCAAACCGCTCAGAGCTTCCGCGAAGCCGTGTAACGTCAGGCGCCGGGGAACGCCGGCGCGCGTGCAGGAACCACACCGGCGCACGTGCGTTCACCTAGATATCCCTCAATCCAGGAGAGCCCGATGAACACGCGTGATCGAGACGGCACGGAAGTGCTAACGCCAACCGAATCGCGCCAGGCCTCGCCCAAAACCTCGAATTTCCGCGTCTTGATGTTTTCGCTCGCCGCCATCACCGCTATCGGCATTGTCCTCGTCGGCGCCTTCTGGTTCTCGACTCCCGTCGAACTGAAATCTCCGTCTGGCTCGGCGACGACCGCGCCCGCGACGCCCCCGTCAGCTCCGTGACGTCGAACTCGGGCCATAAGCGGCGCCCTTGAAGCAAGCGTTCTGCGGCCGGTGAGGAGGCGCTCGCCGGCCGCTTTCGCGCAAGGCAGACCTGCGCGGTTTCGCCATACCTTCGAGGCCCCGCTCAGAGGGTCCGTTTCCTTGACACCCGCGACCGCCCGAAACTATGGTGCCGCCCGTCGAAAGCTTCGGCGACACAAGGATTCCTGCAAGATTCTGGACGGTTTGTCGCAATGCCTGAGGATGACGAAGGCCTCAGGCCGAGCGGGCAAATCAGCCCGGAAGAACGGGACGCCCTGAAGCGGCGATCGGACGTGATCGGCAAGCGGCTGGACGAGGTCAAATCTCGTCATGCGCCCGGTCCTTCCGGCCACCCAGAGCGCGGAGCCGCCTACAGTCAGGCCATCAAGCTGGCGGCTGAACTCGTCGTTGGACTGGCGTTCGGCGGCGCAGTTGGTTGGTTTCTGGATCGGCAGTTCGGCACCATGCCGTTCCTGTTGATCCTTTTCGTGATGCTCGGCTTTGCGGCCGGACTTCTGAATGTCGTCAAGGGCGCCCGGCGCGCGCAGGCAGCAGCCGAACCGCTGCAACGCGCCGCCAAGTCCGTGGCTGATGACGACGACGACAAGTAGGGGAGCCGTTCGTGGCAGGCGGAGCGGAAGGCGGGCACGGCCCGATGAGCCAGTTCGAGATCAAGCGGATTTTTCCGTTTGAGCTGTTTGGCCAAGACGCGTCATTCACAAATTCTTCGCTATTCATGGTGGCCGCCGTCGCGCTGATCACGCTATTTTTTGCGATCGCGATGCGTAAGCGGGCGCTGGTGCCGGATCGGCTGCAGACGTCGGCCGAACTGATCTACGAATACATCGCCAATATCGTGCGCGAAAACCTCGGCGACGAGGGGGCGAAGTATTTCCCTTGGGTCTTCACGATCTTCATATTCATCCTGGCCCTCAATCTGCTGGGCATGATCCCCGGAACGTTCACCGTCACGAGCCACATCATCATAACGTTCGCGCTGGCGGCGATGGTCTGGATCGCCGCGACCGTCATCGGGTTTGTGCGGCATGGCTTCGGCTATTTGCGGCTGTTCGTGCCGGAAGGCGTGCCGCTCTGGCTGATGCCCGTCATCATCCCGATCGAGCTGATCTCCTATCTCATTCGCCCGATCAGCCACTCCGTGCGTCTGTTCGCCAACATGATGGCCGGCCACACGATGTTGAAGGTGTTCGCCGGCTTCGCCGTCAGCCTGCCTTGGTGGGGCAAGATTGCGCCTACCGGTTTCATGGTGGCGTTCACGGGCCTCGAATTTCTCGTGGCGTTCTTGCAGGCGCTGATCTTCACGGTTCTGACCTGCATCTACTTGAACGACGCGGTCAACATGCACCACTAGCGCTGTCGCGCCGGCTCGTATCGAACACGAATGCAACCTCAACGTAGAAAGAAGGACTGAAAATGATGGAACTTCAAGCAGCCAAGATGATCGGCGCAGGCCTTGCGTGCAGCGCGCTGATCGGCGCGGGCATCGGCATCGGCAACATCTTCGGCAACTACCTCGCCGGCGCGATGCGCAATCCGTCGGCTGCGCCGGGACAGTTCACCAACCTGCTGATCGGCTTCGCGCTTGCCGAAGCGACCGGCCTCTTCGGCCTTCTGATCGCGCTCATCATCCTGTTCGGTTGATCGCAGACGGCGTTTAGGCGCCGTCAATCGGAGGAGCGAAGATGTTCGCAACCCTAGCCGCAGCGGCTGCCGCTGCGGCGGAAGTAGGCGCCGAAGCCGGCCACAAGTCGGGCGGACTGCCGCAGCTCAATACGCAGGATTTCGCCCCGCAGCTGATCTGGCTCGTGGCGATGTTCGGGCTGCTTTACCTGATCCTGTCGCGCGTGGCGTTGCCGCGCGTGGGCGAAGTGTTGGCTGAACGGCGCGATCGCATCGCGCGCGATCTGGACGCCGCCGCGAAATTGAAGTCGGACACCGACAAGGCGCTCGCCGATTACGAGAAGGCTTTGGCTGAGGCGCGGTCGAAGGCGTCGGGCATCGCCAAGCAGACGCGACAGACATTGGCGTCGGAGACGGACGCCGAGCGGGCCAAGGTGGAAAAGCAACTCTCCGCCAAGCTGCAGGACGCGGAAGCGCGGATCGCCGCGACCAAAGCCAAGGCCCTGGCCTCTGTTTCGGAAATTGCGGCGGATACAGCCGCAGCCATCGTCGGCAAACTGATCGGCCAGGATGTCAGCCCGGCTGACGTCAAGGCGGCCCTTTCGACGCCGACGAAGTGAGGACGCGATGCATACGCTTTTGACGTTCGACACCCACGACCCGACGTTCTGGGTCGCCATCGCGTTTCTGCTTTTCCTCGGCCTGCTGGCCTACTACGGCGTGCCCGCTCTGATCGGCAAGTCGCTGGACGCCCGCGCCGATGCAATCCGCGCCGAACTCGACGAAGCCAAGCGTCTTCGCGAAGACGCGCAAGCGCTCCTCGCGGACTATCAGAAGAAGGCGCGAGAAGCCGAAGCCGAGGCGCAGTCGATCATCGACCATGCGAAGCGCGAGGCCGAACAATTGGCGGCCGAGTCGCGCAAGGCCCTGGCTGAGGCGATCGAGCGCCGCTCGAGGCTCGCCGAAGACAAGATCGCACGGGCTGAGGCGCAGGCGCTGAGCGAAGTGCGTTCGACAGCCGCTGCCACCGCTCTCGCCGCCGCAGAAAAGCTGATCGGAGCGCGCGTCGGCGGCCAAGCCGGCGCTGCCTTGATCGAACAGTCGATCAGCGACCTCAAGGGCAAGCTGAACTGAGCGCCGCCTGACGGACAGGCAACGCAGAAAGGTCGGACGGCTTCGTCCGGCCTTCTATTTTTGTGCGCATTATTTGTAGGGCTCGCCCGCTCGCATCGCTGCGTCAGCCGGCGCCCGCGGCCTTGCTGTCGAAGCCGACGACCAATTCGAATTCGCCGGCGCGAGATCCTTCCGGAATATCGAATGTCACGGTGCGCACCGCTGAGAAATAGCCAATCGGTTTGTCCAGCCCTACGCTGACGTCCACGCTCACCTTGTCGCCGATCACGGGCGCGCGCTTCGAGTCGTTGACGACGACGTTGAGCGGCAAGGCGATGTTGCCCGGCTTGCCTTTGGGACCTAGCAGGACGCGGCCCGAGAAGCCGTAGCGCACCGTCACGCGGCCGGGCTCGACTTGGCACTCGCGCGCCGTCTTGGTGATTTCGCCGCGATGCATGATCGCAAGACCGTCGCCGGTGCGGCCCGGCTCATAGAAAGTGATGTGATTGTCGCGTGGGGCGACGATGAAGCGGGGACAACCGGCCGCCACTTCGCCGATCGAGGTGCTGCCCGTGGCGCTCGGATCGTTGGTTTTGGCGGCCGCCAAGAGCTGATCTTCCGAAACGGCCGCGGCTTCCGTTTTCTGGCCGCCGCCGAACATGCCGCCGCCGAGACCCGACGTCAGTGAAGACATGCCGCAACCGCCAAGCGCGGCGACGAGCGACGCCGCGGCCGCAACGCGCGCCGTCCGCCTTGCGAAGCGTTCGATGCCCGTCGTCGCCAGCCTAGAAGCGGCGGGGCATGCCAAGCGATTGGTCGTCAACGCGATCCCCCGAGTAGCGAATCTCGGCCCCTTGTAATGTTCGAAAAGCACCGTAGCATCCGCGCGATGCGCCGTCCAAGCTGATCGGCTGTTGGTGAATTGTAACTAAAGGACTTTCTGTACATATGTCCGCCGTTAACCACAGCCTTGATCGCCCAGTCCGGCCTCGGTTGAAAGTGCTGCTCGCCGCCCCGCGCGGGTTCTGCGCCGGCGTCGATCGCGCGATTCAGATCGTCGAACAGGCTTTGGAAAAGTTCGGCGCGCCGGTCTACGTTCGCCACGAGATTGTCCACAATCGGTTCGTCGTCGAATCTCTCAAGGCCAAAGGCGCCGTTTTTGTGAAGGAGCTGGACGACATCCCACAAACCGACCAGCCCGTGATTTTTTCGGCACATGGCGTCGCCAAGTCGGTGCCAGCCGCAGCAAAAGGCCGCAATTTCTTCGTGATCGACGCCACCTGCCCCCTCGTGTCAAAGGTGCATTTGGAAGCCGCGCGTCACTATGAGAATGGCCGCGAGATCATCCTGATCGGCCACCGCGGCCATCCTGAGGTGGTCGGCACGATAGGGCAGCTCCCGCCCGGCGCCGTGAATTTGATCGAAACCGCGAACGAGGCGCGCGCTTATGCTCCACGCGACGCGCAGGCCCTCGCGTTCGTGACACAGACGACGCTGTCGCTTGACGACACCGCCGAGATTGTCGGCGTCTTGAAGGCGCGCTTTCCCGACATTGCCGGTCCAGTCAAGGAAGACATCTGCTATGCGACGACAAATCGCCAAAACGCGGTCAAGGCGATCGCCGGCGCAGTTGAAGGAATGATCGTCGTCGGCGGTCCGAAGAGTTCGAATTCGCTGCGCCTTGTCGAGGTCGCCGAGCGGGCCGGCTGCAAGGTTGCAGTGCTCGTCGAACGCGCTTCTGAGATTCCCTGGGCGCGCTTCAGCGGACTCGAATGCGTAGGAATCACGGCCGGCGCATCGGCCCCGGAAGTGATTGTCGAAGAAGTCATCGAAGCGTTCCGGTCCCGCTACGACGTGACGATCGACGTGGTCACCACGGTTGACGAACGCGTCGTCTTCAACGTGCCGCGCGAGTTGCGTCAACCCCGCCCCGTCGCCTGATCGGGCGCCAGCGCAATTCCACCAAGAGGACGCCATGGCGGTCTACACCGAGGTGAGCGACGATGAGCTCGCCCGCTTTGTCGCCGGCTACGGTATGGGCGCGCTGTTGTCGTACAAGGGCATCGCCGAGGGCGTCGAGAACACCAACTATCTCGTTCATGCGACGGCGGGCGTCTTTATCCTCACGATCTACGAAAAGCGCGTCGATCCCGCCGACCTCCCGTACTTCCTTGGTCTGATGGAGCATCTTGCGGCGGCGGGCGTCTCTTGCCCGTTACCCGTGCGAGATGCGGCAGGCCGCAATCTCAATCAACTCAGCGGGCGCCATGCGGCGCTGATCACATTTCTCGAAGGCGTCTGGCCGAGAAAGCCGCAGGCTTCGCAGTGCGCGCAGGTTGGAAAGGCCTTGGCGAAGATGCATCTCGCCGGTCGCGACTTCGCGATGTCGCGGCCAAATGCTCTTGGCGTTGCGGGATGGCGGCCGCTCTTCCAGAAATTCGAGAGCCGCGCCGATGAGATTCTCCCCGGCCTTCGCCGCCTGATCGGAGACGAATTGGCCCATCTCGATGCGTCGTGGCCGCATCGCCTACCGCAAGGCGTCATCCACGCCGATCTCTTCCCGGACAACGTGTTCTTCATCGGCGATCAGCTGTCGGGGCTGATCGACTTCTACTTCGCGTGCAACGACGCGCTCGCCTACGACGTGGCCGTATGCCTCAACGCCTGGTGCTTCTCGGCAGAACACGCCTATGACCCACAAAAGGGCAAGGCCCTGCTCGACGGCTATCAGTCGGTCCGTCCCATGACTGAGCCTGAGCGCGCCGCCTTGCCGACGCTCGCCCGCGGCGCGGCGCTACGTTTCTTGCTTACACGCAGCTTCGACTGGTTGAACACGCCGGCCGACGCGCTCGTCGCGCGGAAGGATCCCTTCGACTACGTGCGCCGCCTGCGCTTTCATCAGGGCGCCGCCGCGTTCTCCGACTACGCCGTTGGTTCCGCCGCATGAGCGCGACGAAGCCCCGGGTAACGATTTACAGCGACGGCGCGTGCTCGGGAAACCCAGGTCCCGGCGGCTGGGGGGCCATTCTGATATCCGGAACGCATCGCAAGGAACTGCAGGGCGGCGAAGCCGAGACGACAAACAATCGCATGGAGCTGCTTGGCGCGATTTCAGCTCTCGAAGCGCTGAAAAAACCGAGCGCCGTCGACCTCTATACCGATAGCGCCTACGTCAAGAATGGCATCTCAAGCTGGATCAACGGCTGGAAACGCAACGGCTGGCGAACCGCCGATAAAAAGCCGGTGAAGAACGTCGAGCTTTGGCAGCGTCTCGACGCCGTCAATCGCAGCCATTCCGTTTCGTGGCATTGGGTGAAGGGCCATGCAGGCCATCCCGAGAACGAGCGGGCCGATGAATTGGCGCGCGCCGGCATGGCGCCGTTCAAACCCCGCGCGCGCAACGACGCGGCCGATGACTCACCCAAGTGAGCGATCGATCATCGAACAGAGGTTCTCGGCGCTCGATTTCTCCGCGATGGGCGGGCTGTCCTCGATGTTGAGCACTGTGACGACGCCGTCCTTCACCAGCATCGCATAGCGCTTGGAGCGCACGCCAAGCCCGAAGCCGGACAGATCGATCTCCAGACCGATAGCCTTCGCGAAATCGCCGGAGCCGTCCGCCAGCATTTCGATCTTGCCGGCGGCGCCGGTGTCGCCCGCCCAGTTCGTCAGCACGAAAATATCGTTGACCGCCGTGCATGCGACGGCGTCGACGCCCTTTGCTTTCAGCTCGCCGATGCGATCGACGAAGCCCGGCATATGGTTCTTGTGGCACGTCGGCGTGTAGGCGCCGGGCACCGCGAAGAGCGCCACGGTCTTTCCAGAAAAAATCTCGGCGACGGACTTCGATGTCGGCCCCTCCGCGCCCATCACCGTGAATTTCGCATCCGGCAGCCTGTCGCCAACCTTGATCGCCATCATCGTCCTCGTTTGCTTGACCGAATGGGAATTGAAACGCCTGGCGGATGCCGACGAAGGACCCGCGTCGCCGCTACTTCAGCGGGATCGCGATCTCCGACTGTCCCTTCGCGCCGACCAGCGTCACTGTCAATGCCTTGCCGGCGAGTGATTTGAGATCGACGTCGCTGAGATCGAGTTCGAAGCGCGCGGTTGAGCCTTTTGACGCGATCGCCTTGGGCAGCGGCAAGTAAGCGCCGTCCGGCGCTTCGACGAACGCATCGAGCGCGGCCGGCGCCGCGTCGGCGACCTCGAAGACGAGGCGCGGTTTGCCGGCGCCGGTTTCCAAAGCGAAGTGCGCAATCGTCGGATCCTTGCCGACCTTCGGGTTGGGCGTCGGGACCAAAGCCAACGCGTCCCCTATCTCGCTGGACGGGTCTGCATCGGCAGCAATCGCGAGCGCGATTTCGGCTTCTGCCGGCACGCAAAGGTCTTTGCACACGCCGTACGCGGCCTTGACGCGCAGCGCGATCGGCTTTGCGGCGTCGATAGCGGTGACTTCGATCGGAAAAAGCACGCGTTCCAGGTATCCGATCACTGAGCCCGACTTGTCCGTCAGTCGTCGGGGCGCCGGGTAGAGCACCCGCGCCGAAGCGAGGTTCTCCGATCCTGACCAGTCGAATTCCGGCGGAACGCCCCCTGCCTCGCCCGGCGTTCGCCAGTAGGTTTTCCAGCCCGCCGGCATCTTGAGTTCAAATCCGGCCAAGACCTTCGAGTCCGTCTCTAGCCCTGATTTTCCAGCGACCAGCCGCACGTCATTATTGAAACCGCGGATCCATTCGGACGAGAGCGGATCGGCGGCTGCAGTGGGCGCGTACGCCGGCAAAGACCCGAGAACGGCCGCAAGGCTTGCGGCAGCGACTAAGCGCCGCTCAAGCGCTGATTGTGACCGGCGTATGGCTGTCATGTCCGCTTTCATACGATCGCTTCAGCGCGATTGTTTCTCTGCTAGCGCGCCCAGTGCCGCAACCGACTTCACGGCAGGGCAATGACAGTCTAATCTTGCACGCATGAAGGGAACCAGACAAAAGCGCCGCGGCGCCAGCGGCGCTCCGACGTTTGAGGGGCAGTTCCTGGTCGCGATGCCCCGCATGTCCGACCGGAGATTCTCTCGTTCCGTCATTTACATTTGCGCCCACTCCAGCGAGGGCGCAATGGGGCTGATCATCAATCAACGCGCAACGCACATCTCGGCATCCGATCTGCTCGAGCGGCTCGGCATCGAAACCCGCGCCGTCAATGACGCATCGGGAGGCGGCGTTCACGCGTTGCCGATCCAGATTGGCGGACCCGTCGAAACCGGGCGAGGATTCGTTCTGCATAGTCCTGACTATTTCATGGAAGATTCAACGCTCTCGATCGAGCGGGGGGTCTGCCTCACGGCGACGATCGATATCTTGAAGGCGATCGCCAGTGGTCGCGGTCCAGAACGGGCGTTGCTGGCGCTCGGCTATTCGGGGTGGTCGCCCGGTCAGCTCGAGACTGAAATTCAGGCCAACGGCTGGCTCAACTGCCCGGCCGATCCCGACATAATTTTCGACGATGCGTTCGACACAAAATACGCGCGCGCCATGGCGAAGATTGGCATCGATCTATCCCGCTTGGTCAATGAGGCAGGACACGCCTAGACGTCCGGCGATGGGCTGACCATGCGCCTCGAACTTACGCCTATCCTTGCGTCGATTTGGTCGCGGCGGCAGGCCGCCGATCGTCCTCGGCCGGCTCGCCGGTAGTCGGCGAAGCCGCTTGAGACGGCTGCGGAGCGCTGCCCGCGAGGCGCGCGAGACTCGCCGCCACGCTTGGCGGCAGCGTCGAGAGATTCGGCATCATCTGCTGAGGCAGGACAGCGCCATGACGCGGCGGCAGCGGCGGCGGGGTTGAGGGCGCCATCGGCGCCGGCGCCATCACGGGTCCGTTTTGCGTCGCGTCGGCGAGCCGCTGAGGCATTGCGCGCGCGAGCGCATCGGCCAAAGGATTTGGCCCCGCCGGCGGCATCGGGCCGCCATTTGGCGCCACGCCATCCTGCGCGACGTAGACCTGATAGGCATGGTCCTGGGGTAGCGAGAAGCTCATAGGCAAGAGCCCAGGGGGCGGCATCGGCATTGCCATTTGCTGTGGGTCCGGCTCGCCTGCGAATCCGCCGCCTGGCGGGAAGACGGCTCCTTGAACACTGACCGACTTCAGGCTTTCGAGCATGGCAAGCGCGTTGTTGGGCGGGGGCAAACCGGCGATTGCAGGTCGTGCCGCCTTGCCGGCCGCCGCGCCGTTGGCGGCCGGTCGCTGCCGCGGTCGAACGACCGATTTCGGCGGCAAAGCGTTGGGCTTGCCTGCCGCGGCGGCGAGATTGGCTTCGGCGGAGCCTGCCGCCGCCTCGATAAGTCCGGGAGCGGAATGATCTTCCCGCCGCTTCTTTGTCTTTGGACGGAAGAAGCCGCGCGGCTGCATCTTGCTTTCCGAACGGCGGAACATTCGGAGCAACTGCAAGACATCGCGATCGGGGATCGGCTCGCCGAAGTGATAGCCTTGCGCGTATTCACACCCCATGGAACGCAGCAAAGCCGCCTCGTCGGCGTTCTCGACGCCTTCCGCCACGACCGTCTTGGAAAGTTCGTGAGCCAGAGCGACGATCGATCGCGCGATCGCAGCGCCGCTCGCCGTATTGCTCGCCCGGATCAACTCGCGATCGATCTTGATGGTGTCGATCGGAAAGCGTCGCAAATAGGCGAGCGAAGAATACCCCGTGCCGAAATCGTCGAGAGCAAGTTCGGCGCCTGATCCGCGCAAGATTTCGAGCACCTCCGTCGCCTGCTCCGGATTTTCCATGATCAGAGTCTCGGTGATCTCAAGACGCAGGACGCCCGGCGGCACAATGTTCCGGCCGAGAATGTGCCGGATTTCCTGCACCGAATCCGGGCGGAAAAGCTGCCGGCTCGAAACATTGACGCTGACGAACAACGGCCGTTCGGCGCGCGGCAACTCGATCTGCCAGCGCGCCGCATCCTTGGCGGCTCTCATGAGCACGTGCGACCCGAGCTTTATGATGAGGTCGCTCTCTTCCGCCACCGGCACGAACGAGATCGGATTCAGCATGCCGAGTTTCGGATGCTCCCAGCGGACGAGCGCTTCAAACCCCGCAAGCTCCTTCGTCGGCAAATAGATGATGGGCTGATAGAGGACCTTCAATTGGCCCTTCTCGATGGCGCGGCGCAGGTCGCTCTCCACCTGGATGCGATCGTCGCGATCGCGCCGCATACCGGCCTCGAAGACCTCGATTCGGTCGGCGCCGCCGCGCTTGGCGCGGTACATCGCCAGCTCTGCGTCCTTCAAGAGGTCAATGTCGGCGCCCTGTTCATTGCTGTCCCAGACCGCGATCCCGATCGACCCGGTGAGAACGATCTCCTGATTGGCGAGCGGCGTCGGCGCGCGTAGCGACCGGCGAATGCGCTCCGCAAGGGCCGGCAACGTGCGCGCTTCCTCGTCGCCCGTGAACAGCAGCGCGAATTGGTCGCCGCCGACGCGAGCGACGGTGTCGTTCGGCCCGATCTGCCGCTGCAGGCGGCGCGCGACCGTCAAGAGTAGGCTATCGCCGCGCACAAGCCCGAACGACGCGTTGACGCTCTTGAACTTGTCGAGATCGATGAACATCACCGACGGCTTGACGTTGGCGTCGGTCTTGGCGCGCGTCACGACGGTCTTCAGGCGGTCGATGAAGAGTTCGCGATTGGGCAAGCCGGTCAGGCTGCAGTGCACCGCGTCGTGCAGCAGGCGCTCCTGGGCGCGTTTCGCGTCCGACACGTCGCGCAGAAGACCGACGCAACGGAGCGTCCGGCCGTCGGCGTTGGGCACGCTGGCGGCTTCAAGCTCAAACCATCGCCAGCTGTTGTCGGCGTGCCGAAGCCGGAAATCGGTCTTGATGCGCACGCCAGCCCGCTCCTGGGCCGAGAGCAGCATGACGCGGAACCGCTCTTTGTCGGTCGGGTGCACGTGCTTGAGGAACTCGTCCACCTTAGCCGTCAATTCGCCCGGCATGAGCGACAGCGCGCCTTCGATCTCAGGTCCCACCTTCACGTCGTCGCGGCGGACGTTCCATTCCCAAACGGCGGCGCCCGATCCCGCGAGCGCCAGTGATCGCGCCTGCAATTCGGTCGGCGCGCCTGCGTAGACCGGATCAAGCGAGCGGAACGCAAATTGGGTGACGGTGAAGCCGAGCGCGATAACCACGAGAACCAGTCCGGCGACGAGGCTGGCGACGACGGCCTCGCCCGCGAGGCGGCCGCCGAGCGTCAGTCCGGCGGCGAAGATCCATACGAGCAGCAATATCCACGTCGGAACGAGCGATAGCGCGCGGTCCTGCCCTCGCAACGCCAGGTACAGCGTGAAGGCGCCGCCGATGGCGCCGATGGCGACAAAAGACAACCGGGCGAACGTGGCTGCCAGCCGAGGGTCGATGATGGCGAGCGCGATCAGCGTAAGCTGGGCGACCATCCATACGCCGATCAACATGCGCATGAGGCCGTGCCAAAGCCCAAGCCGAAGGAACGTGAACAGGAAGATCACAAAGCTCGACGCCATCGCCGCTTCGCCGGCCGCGCGATAGACGGCGTTATCTTCAGGCCGCAGGTTGAAGAGCTTGTGGAAGTAGCCGAAGTCGACGCAGAGATATGTCAGCACCGACCACGACACGAGGGCGGCGGCCGGGAAGATGATCTTATGATTGGCGGCGAAAACCGCGGTCAGGAAGATCGCGAGCAAACCCGTCAAACCCAGCATCGCGCCGTTGAAGAGCTGGCGATCCCGGGTCTTGATTTCGTAGTCGATGGGTTTCCAAAGATGGATGCGCGCAAAGCGCTCCGTCGATAGCTCCGCGACGTAGGTGATCGTCTGGCCGGGCTCCAGCGTGATGCGGAACACATCCGCCTTGTCGCTCTTGATGCGCTCGGGAACGAAGCCGACTGAGGGCGTCACGGCTTCAATGCGTCGCGCGTCGAGGTCGGGCCAAATCGTGCCGGAACCCGAAATCGTGTAGCGATCCGCCGTCAGCCAGCGTTCGATCGGTTTGTCGGTCGGATTCGTGAGCGCGAACACCATCCAATTCGGGCTGGCGCCGGGAACCGCCGATCGAACCGTCATGCGGCCTGTGACGCCATCGGCGCCGGGAGCGGTTTCGACCTGCAGGTTGTCGCCGCGCCCCTCATACCCTTCACCCAGCGTCGTGATCTCCATGCGCTCGACATCGGGCTGCACGACGATCGGCGTCAGCGCAACGGCCGGGAGCGCGATCGCCGGCATGGCGACGGCAACGAACAGCGCGCGGAAAATTGGCGCGATTGGCCAAAATGAAAACCTTTCGCTGATCTGAGCGTGGGTCATGGGCGCGTACCGGAGCGCGTTGCTTGGCCGGAATCCTGTGACACGCGCGCATATAGGACGTGATCTTCCCAACGCCCGTTGATCTTCAGAAAGCCGCGCGCCACGCCCTCGCGTTCAAATCCGCTGGCCTCGAGCACGCGGATCGACGGCACATTGCGCGGCATCGTCGCTGCCTCAATGCGATGCAGGCGCAGCGTTCCAAAAGCAAAGGGCAACAGCGTGCGCACGGCCTCCTGCATTCGACCGCGACGTACATGCGGAGCGCCCATCCAATATCCGATCGAGGCGGACTGCGACGAACCGCGACGCACATTCGACAGCGTGACGCCGCCCAAAAGTTCGCCTGAGGCGGCGTCGACGACAAAATAGGCGTAGCCCAGATCGTCGCGCACGTCGCGCGCGTACGCGCGCAGCCTTCGCCGGTACATCATGCGCGAGAGATCGTCGGGCGCCCAACTTGGCTCCCACGGCGTCAGGTGAGCCCGGCTCAGCGCGCGCAGCTCCGCCCATGCGCCGTAGTCGGCCATAGCCGGCGGCCGAAGCGAGATCGTCTGACCCGCGATCGTGTCGAGGTAGTCGTCGGGCGCCGGTGACCTGAGGAATGCCATGCGCGATTCACCCAGCCGCAGCGCGGAGCTGATCGCCGGCGGGCGCGAATAGGCTTGCGACCCGCTTGGCCTGACCAGCTGATTTGCGGCCTGAGCCCACGACGGCGACCGTCGCCGGCTGAGCCGCGTACCTCGTGGCGACGCGTTTGACGGCTTTCGCGTCGACCTTGTCGACCTGCGCCGCCAGTTCCGCGGGCGGCATGATGCGATCGTGAACAAGCAGTTGCCGGGCCATCTGCTCGGCTCTGACAGACGAATTTTCAAGCGCCATGAGCAGACCGGATTTCAATTGCGCCTTGGAACGCTGCAATTCGGGCGCGGTCGGCCCAGCCTTCGCAAGCGCTTCCAGTTCGGCGGCGACGAGGCCAGCGGCATTCTCAACCATGTCAGCGCCGGTCGCTGCGTGAACTGCGAGCATTCCTGCGTCCCTCAATCCCCAAGCCGTCGAATAAATCGCGTAACAGAGACCCCTCTTCTCTCGGATCTCCTGAAATAGCCGGGACGACATTCCGCCCCCGAACAATCCTGAAAAGACTTGCGCGGCGTAATAGTCGCCGTCGGCAACCGAGGGCCCTGGAAACCCGATCACGAGGTGGCTTTGCTCGAACGGTTTGGCGCTGGCCGATGATCCGCCAACGTAACGCGCCCCGGCGTCGACCCCAACCTTCTTGGGAGGAAGCCCCCCGAATAGGGCCTCAACGTGGCGAACCAGACCGTCGTGGTTGATAGCCCCGGCGGCCGATACGACCATCGCGCCCGGATGGTAGCGATCCGATAAATACCTCTTTAGATCAGATGGTTGCAACGCTGAAACGCTGGCCCGCGTGCCGAGGATCGGGCGGCCAATGGCCTGGTCCGGAAAGGCCGTCTGTTGCAACAGGTCGAACGCAAGATCATCGGGGTCATCCTGCGCCCCGGCGATCTCCTGCAGTATCACTTCGCGTTCCTTGTCCAACTCGGCCGGTTCGAAAGCGGAGTTGAGCAGAATGTCGGCCAGGATCTCGAGGGCGACGCCATCGTCGCCCTTGAGGACGCGCGCGAAGTAAGACGTCATGTCGAGAACCGTCGCAGCGTTCAGCTCTCCGCCCACCTCCTCTATTTCTTCCGCAATGCGCTGCGCCGAGCGCTTCGCCGTGCCCTTGAACGCCATGTGCTCAAGGAGATGCGCGAGGCCGTGCTGCGACTCCGTCTCATGACGCGCGCCGGCCGCGACCCAGACGCCCAACGACGCGGTTTCAACGTGGTCCATCCGGTTCGAAGCGACGCGGAAGCCATTGGCGAGCGTCGTGACCTGGGTGCTCATGCGCTGGCCGTCTCCCGTTGTCCGACGGCGCGTTCGATAAAGCGCTCCACGGCAGCGATGTCGTTGGGCAACGTGGCGCTCCGTTCAGGGTCGGTCATGAGGGTCGAATGACGAGCCGGCAGAGGCGGCCGTTCGCCCGTGATCGCCTCGACTGCGTCAGGAAATTTCGCGGGGTGCGCCGTGGCGAGCACGATTGCATCGCGGTCGGCCGCGGCGCGCTCGGCGGCGACGACGCCGCAGGCTGAGTGTGGATCGAGCAGGTAGTGGCGCTTTTTTTGGTAGCGCCGAATAGCGTCGGCGACGTCGGCCTCCGGCGCGGAGACGGCGGCGAAATCGGACCTCAGCGTCGTGGCCATGTCGCCTAAGTCGAATCGTCCCGTCGATGAGAGTTCGGCCATCAGCTTGCGTATCCGGTTCGCGTCGCGACCAGAAGCTTCGAACAGATAGCGCTCGAAGTTCGATGAAATCTGGATGTCCATTGACGGCGACGTCGTTGCGACGACGCCCCGCATTTCGTAGACGCCGGACTGGACTGTCCGCGGCAGAATATCATTGGCGTTCGACGCTATGATCAGCCTTTCGATGGGAAGGCCCATGCGCTTGGCGGCGAAGCCGGCAAAGATGTCGCCGAAGTTTCCGGTCGGCACAGAAACCGTCAGACCGCCCGCGGGCGCGCCGGCTTGAGCAAAGGCGGAAAAGTAATAGGTCGCCTGCGCGATGATCCGCGCCCAGTTGATCGAATTGACTCCTGAAAGCTGCACGGCGTCTCGGAAGGCGAGATCGTTGAACATCGCCTTAACAAGCGCCTGGCAATCGTCGAAGGTTCCACGGATCGCGACGGCGTGGACATTGGCCTCGGTCGGCGTCGTCATCATGCGCCGCTGCACGTCGGAGACTAGCCCCTCGGGATAAAGGATGACGACGTCGACGCGGCGCGAGGAGCGGAACGCCTCGATGGCGGCGCCGCCGGTGTCGCCGGACGTCGCGCCGACGATCGTCGCGCGTCGCCCGCGCCTTTCGAGGACGTCATCCATGAGGCGAGCCAGCAGCTGCATCGCCACATCCTTGAAAGCGAGCGTGGGCCCGTGGAACAACTCCAGAATGGATAGCTTCGGGTTCAGCCTGACGAGCGGGACGACCTCTGCGCGATCAAAACTCTGATAGGCATCGCGCGCCATGAGCGTCAGTTCGCCCTTGCCGACGTCGCCGCCAACGAACGGATGGATCACTTCGGCGACGAGTTCGGCGAACGGCAGCTTGCCCATTTCTGAAATTCGCTCAGGCGAGAAGTGCGGCCAACGCTCAGGCACATACAGGCCCCCATCGCGCGCAAGCCCGGCGAGCAAGACGTCTTCGAAGCCCAAGATCGGCGCCGCGCCGCGCGTGGAGACGTAGTTCACGATCGTCGTCACTTTCCAAATGGGATCGGCGCGCCGAGCGCCGCTGCCGTCTCGGCCGAGGGCGAAACCCTAGATTGAGCCGAGCGGTCGAACAAGTCGCTGAGCGACGCCGCTAACCGTAAATCCGTCACGTCAATTTTGGCGACGAATCGAGCGCTGCCAGACGCTGACGCGCAAATGCGACGAAAACGCCGATCAACGTCAGCGCCAGCCCGAACCATGTCACGACGTACTGCAAATGCGAATTTGACAGCCGAACTTCCGTGACGCCGCCTTTCGGCCATCCGCCGGGATTGGCAGGCTCGGCCTCGGCGTCGAGCGCAAAGGGCGCGTAGCGGGCTGGCGGCATGGCGGCCAGACGTTCCGGCGACGGCGGTCCTTCGGCGCCCCAGCGCATGCCCTCCAGATCGCGTGAGTACCAGCGATTGCCGTTGAGATCATTGTCGGGCGTGAACATGCCTTTCACTTCAGCGGCGCGGGCGAGCCCCGTCACCGTCGTCGACCCTGCGATCTGCCCTTGTGAGCGCTTGGCGGGATCCTTCAGATTCTCCGGAACCCAGCCGCGATTGACGAACAACAGCGGCGTGCCGTGCTCCGGCCAGAACAGCGTGTAGACGTGCCAGCCCGGTCCGATCGTACGCGGCGCGTAAACGTGTCGCTCCTGCGCATGATCGAAAATCCCCGTGACGCGAACGCGAAGATACTCCGCGCCGCCCGAAGTCTTGGCGCGGTCAAGGGCGTCCGCATAGCTGACGGGCTCGGCGGACCGACGCTGCTCGATCTTCGCGATCAAGTCCTCCTTCCACGCTTTCCGCTGCCACTGCCATGCGCCGAGCCCAACCAGAACCGGCAGCAACGCAAGCGTCAGCAACGTAGGAACAACGAGACCGGCCGCGCGCCATCGCGCCAGCATGCTCACTCCTTGGACAATCGGCCTTCTTCGGCCTTGTTTCGATACTGCAACGCGATCAGCGTCGCCTTCAGGAAGCGCAGAAGTATGACGGCCGCGAGCGGCGTCAGGATGCCCCATAGGAGAATATGAGCCCACCAAGGGACGCCAAATTTGAACTCGGCGACAAGCGCCCCGCCGACGCACAAGAAGCCGAGGATGAAGATCGCAAAAACCGCCGGCCCGTCGCCCGTGTCGACGAACTTAAAGTCAAGGCCGCAGGACGCGCAGGCTTGGCGCATGTTCAAGAGCTGCTGGAACAGCGGGCCCTGGCCGCATCGTGGGCAACGGCATGTCAGACCGGCGACGAAGGCGGAAACGGCGGCGCGTTCTGTAGACACAGACGGCTCCCTCAAATGCATGAGGCGGCCACAACGGCCGCCTCAGCATTATCACACGCAATCTGTCTCTACGGGTCAGTGACCGGCGGCGCCCGCCGCGGTTTGAGCGATCTCGCCTGCGCCCCAAACGTAAATGCAGGCGAACAGGAAGAGCCAAACCACGTCGACGAAGTGCCAGTACCATGCCGCGGCTTCGAAGCCGAAGTGCTGTTGCGGCGTGAAATGGCCCTTCAATGCGCGCATCAGGCACACGAACAGAAAGATCGTGCCGATGATGACGTGAGCGCCGTGGAACCCGGTCGCCATGAAGAACGTCGAGCCGTAGCTGTGGCCGGCGTAGGAGAAGCCGGCGTGGCTGTACTCGATGGCCTGACAGATCGTGAAGATTGCGCCGAGGATGACTGTGAACGTCAGCCCGATGATCAATCCGCGACGATCGTTGTTGAGCAGCGCGTGATGCGCCCAGGTCACCGTGCAGCCCGAGAGCAGCAGGATCAGCGTATTGACCAGCGGCAGGCCCCACGGATCGAAGGTGTGCGAAAAGGCGCCTGGTATGGCTGTGCCGGTGGCTTCGACAGGCACCGGCGGCCACTGGCCGCCGTAGACTTCGTTGCGCGTCGTCAGGCCCACGAGGTTGCCGGCGTTGTTCAGCAGATCGTGCACGCCCGCAGGAAACAGCGCGCTGTCGAAGTAGGCCCAGAACCAGGCGACGAAGAACATCACTTCGGACGCGATGAACAGGATCATGCCGTAGCGCAGATGAAGCTGCACGACCGGCGTATGATCGCCCTTGTGCGCCTCGCGAATGACGTCGCGCCACCAGAGCCACGCGAAGGCGATCATCAGCGCCATCCCAGCGGCAAACATCCACGGACCCGTGATCCCGAAGACGCCGGCGCCGTCGACGTGTGTGCGCATCCAGGCGATCGCGCCAACGGCGGTGATGAACGCCGCGATCGCGGCGAACAGCGGCCAAGGACTCGGATCTACGAGATGGTAATCGTGCTCTTTTGCGTGCTGTCCTGCCATTGCTGTCTCCGTCATCCCCATTCGTTCATGTCGCGGCGTGCGCCGC
>JBQTKA010000011.1:0-20254 GCA_052386495.1 Hyphomicrobium sp.
GTAACGTCGGGACGCTCCCAAAAGTCCACAGTTCAGGAGAAACTCATCCGAAAATCGATATTTCCACACCTAGCTGGATCGACGGGTTGCGTCCCGCCGCGCTTGGGCTGGTATAAGAGCGAGTCGTCGTCAGGTGGTCGCGGGGGGGGCAGGCATGAGCAACATTCGCGCACGTTTCAGAAGTGAAGAGGGGATCGGCAACGTGGGACTTAAAGCACCAAGCATCATCACGTTCATGGCGTCCGTTATTCTGGCCGTCATTGTGCTGATGTCGACGTTTTTCGGCGCCGAGATTCCGGGGCTGAAAAACAATGAACTGTGGGCGCTCCTGATCTCTTACGGAATCCTGATGCTCGGCTGCATGGTCCGCGGGCTCTAACGACGCTTGTGCGACGCCGCAGCTGAAGTTTGTATGCTGCGCCTGTGCGTTCCTGTCGCGCGGCATCGCGGGGCCTGGAAGAAATTCGGCGGCGTGTCCAATGTCGCCGTCATGCAGATTTCGTCCTCCAATTCGCTCGCTCACCGCGCACGACTCTCAACCAAGCCGATCGCGGCCGCGCTTGTCGTGACGTTTGCCGCCGCAATCGCTGTTGTGACGGCGATCAGCGATCATCGGATTCCAGATAACGTGATTGCCGGCGCGCCTGCCGCAGCGTCCCACGAAGCCATCGCGCACGACGGCGCGGAGTTAACGCCCGTCACCCACGAGTCGCGGCACGAGCGGCTCGGCCCTTACGAGCCCGCGAACTGAGTTTCCTAAAAATACGGCGTCGGCCTGATTGAGGTCTTTCATCGTCAGCCGCGCCTCGGTGGCGCGTCCTTCCGCAATCAGGACCGCGCGCAGCGTGCCTGGCAGCAATCCCGAACCAAGTTCTGGCGTTTCGAGCTTGCCATTGCGCTCGATAAAAATCGTCGTGCGGCTGCCCTCCGCAAGTTCGCCGCGATCATTGAGATAGATCACTTCGTCGGCGCCAAGCGTCTCCGAAAAGTGCTTCCACTCGCCGTCGTAGAGATCGCGCCTCGTCGTCTTGTGATAGAGAAAGAGGTCGGCGCTGCTGAGGCGCGTGTCGGACACGACGTAACGCATTACGGCGTCAGACGCTGTCGCAGGTTGCAGCGCTGTCGTCACGCTCATTCCGCCGCCTTCGTCGAGAACAAGTCGAACGCGCAAGCGTTCGTCCTTCCTCGACGCGATGGCCTCGTCGATTGCACGCCGCGCCGACGTCGCGTCAAAGGCAAAACCGAAGTACGCGGCGGAAGAAGCCAGGCGCTCAAAATGATAGTCGAGCAGCCAAACGCCCCGATCGGGCTCGTACAGCATGGTCTCGATGAGTTCGAACCGCCGGACGGGATCGGTGAGGAATTTCATCTTCAGCAAACACTCGGCGTATTCTTTTGCGCCCTGGGAGTCTGCGACGACGCCGGATCCGATGCCCATTTCCCCGCCGCCCTTGCGATCGATGACCGCCGTGCGGATCGAAACGTTGAACATCGCATCGCCGTCGGGCGACAACCGCCCGATGGCCCCGCAATAGACTCCGCGCGCTTCCGTCTCCAGCTGGCGGATCAACTCCATCGCGCGAATCTTCGGTGCGCCCGTAATGGAGCCGGGCGGGAAAATCGCTCTGAGCAAATCGACGAGGCCGACGCCGTCTTTCAGACGCGCGCGCACGCCGGACGTCATCTGGTGCAGCGTCTTGAACGTCTCAACGGTGAACAGATCCGTGACGCTGACTGAGCCTACCTCGGCGATTCGGCCCAGGTCGTTGCGCATCAGATCAACGATCATCAGATTTTCAGCGCGGCTCTTCACGTCGCTCGAAAGGGCGCGGCGAACGTCCGTATCGCCGTCGTGCGTGCCGGCGCGCGGCGCCGTGCCTTTCATGGGGCGGGTCGAGATCATCCGCCCGCGCTGCTCGATGAAGAGTTCGGGCGAGGCCGATAGGATCGTCAAGTCGCCAGTGTCCACAAGGCCGCCATGGGCGACGCGCTGCTTCAGCCGGAGATCGCGATAAAGGGCAAGGGGCGAGCCTTGGAGGTTGAATTTCGCCTTGAAGGTCAAGTTAAGTTGATAGATGTCGCCTTCGCAAATCTTGTTCCGAACCTCTTCAAAGCGTTCAAGATACGAGGCGCTGTCCCAAGTATGCGCAAGCGCGCCGAGGAAGGCGTCGCCGATGGCCTCGGCCGTCAGCCAGGCCTGAACTTCCGCGCCGGTCATCTGACGCGGTTCGGTATAAAGGCCAAACCAAAGCAACGGCGCGACGCGGCGCGGCGGCAGGAGCGCCGCCAGTTTCGGCTCAAGCACGTATCCCAGTTCGTACGAGAAAAAACCGGCGGCGTGCAAACCGCTTTTCAGGCCGGCTTGAAGCTCCGCCAAAGCGGGCTCGACGTCTTGGGCGGCGTCGGCGCGGACGATGCGAACCGGATGCTCGAACAGCATCGAGACGGCGGCGGCATGCGTGCTGTTGTCAAGCAGCACGAATCCTTCGGCGAGCGCCGGCGTCCGGGAGCGATTGTCGGGCGCGGAAACGGAGGCGGCTCGGCTCAAATGTCGTTCCAGGACCAGTATGAAGGCGCGACGACGAGCGCCGCCGCTCGCGGGGTTCTAACCTGCCAGCCATGGAAACCCAAGCACATCGCGCGCAACGCCTCCAGCCTCGGCATCGCTCGATAGCGACGGAGCGGACGGCCACACGCGCGCCAGCCCGCACGTGCGACCGGCTCGTTTTTCGGTGATCTTGGGACGGATGGCCCGATCGATTGGGGATTGCGGCCAGACTGGATAATTCGCTGCGTAGGCTTCACATCCGGATTTATTGTGCTATAGACGCGGCCATCGGGGGCCGCTCGGAGACGAGCGGCCTTAGCGTTCTGTGGACCCGCTCACCGCTCTCGCGGAACCGGCGTCTCGATGGTGACGCGGGGTGGAGCAGCCCGGTAGCTCGTCAGGCTCATAACCTGAAGGTCGTAGGTTCAAATCCTGCCCCCGCAACCAATCTTTCCATTTTAGATCGGCACTTTTTCGAGACGCTGGCAAACCTCGCCAGCGCGGCAAACATCAGGCAAACATCAACTCGGCAAAGAACAAAGGGTCGGGTTTCCCGGCCCCCCTTGCTCACGCCTCATAGCGACGTTTCGGCTTGCCGTCGCCGCTCTTTGTTTGAAGGTGTTTGTCGAGCTCACAAAGGCAGATCTGAATGTCGTGGAGATGCAGGTCAACAAAATCGGATCGTCGGTCCAGGGGTCCGACTCGCCGGTCTCCAAACGCCGCATTGAACTCACGGTCCCAAATTTCATGATGACGCTCGCCATCATTGCCGACAGCAACATGATCGCTGCCTTACCAAGTCAGCTTGTGGCGACGCATGCCGCGAGATTCGGAGTGGTCGGCGTGAAGCCGCCGTTGCCGCCAAGGCGCGATAAAATTCGCACCGTCGTTTCTCGTGCTACGCTGACGGCGCGCTGACGATTGCCTTGTTCAGGCACAAGCCAGTGGAACGTTCTACTCCTATAGTAAATGGCTTATCATCGGCTAGCTCGCATATGAGTGAGACTGTCGGCGCCGGAAACCGCGTTCATCTTGGCGAACTCAATTGCGCCGTTACAATAGCTGGTTGAATAGAGCGAGTATCCAGTGGAGCTAAGCACGCACGCAAGCCTCTTACCTTTTGAAAAGTCTCTGAGTGCCAAGCGTTTGCTCATTACGGGTCATACGGGGTTCACTGGAGCCTGGTGTTGTCTGTGGTTTCAACATGTCGGCGCCGAAATATTGGGTCTAGCGTTGCCGCCAAACACGGAGCCTGCGCTATTCCACGCGTTGGGGCTCCACAATTCCGTGGACTCGAACTTCTCGGATATTCGCGAGTACGACGCCGTTTTCCAAGCCGTGGATGCATTCCAGCCAGACCTCATTCTGCATCTCGCAGCCCAACCGCTCGTTCGTCAATCGTACCTGGCTCCGGTTGATACGTTTGCGGTGAACGCGCTCGGCACCGCTCACGTGCTTGAAGCCGCGAGGTGCGTAAAGAGCGTCAAGGGTGTCGTCTGCGTCACCACCGACAAAGTCTACGAGAATCGAGAGTGGGCGTGGCCTTATCGCGAGAATGACCCGCTGGGCGGCAAAGATCCCTACAGCGCGTCGAAAGCGGCGGCCGAAATGATCATACAAGGCTTTGCATCCTCATTCTCCTATCGCGACGGCAAAGGACCTGCGATCGCGACGGCGCGCGGCGGCAACATCATCGGGGGCGGAGATTGGTCGGCAGACCGATTGATTCCTGATTTTGTGCGATCAGTCGTTGGAAATTCCGCCCTGACTCTTCGCTATCCCGATGCGACTCGGCCCTGGCAGCATGTGTTGGCGCTTGTGCAAGGCTATGGGATGTTGCTGTCTGGTCTTTGTTCAGAGACGCCCCATCGCTTTGCGAGGGCATGGAACTTCGGACCGAATGACATGCGGGAGCTATCCGTTAGAGAAATTCTTGAGTCGATTGCTGGGCACTGGATACGTCCACAGCTAAAATACATGAACGAGCCGCTGCCCGAAGCAGGCAGGCTCGCGCTCGACAGCTCACTTGCTCGCAATATGCTTGGTTGGGAACCTGCTTGGTCTATTCCGGAATCCATCGAGCAGACCGCTCTTTGGTACAAATTTTTCTATGCGTTGGAACACACGGCGGGGCCCAAGACCGACGCAGTAAGATCGCTGACATTGGATCAGATTGAACATTGGCGTGACATCCTCCGTCATCGGCGCGGCGCAAAATGCGCGTGCTCGTAATTGGCGCGACCGGCTTCATCGGCCGTCGGCTCGTCGAGATATTGATAGGGACAGGCCATTCGGCCTACGCGGTTAGTCGCCACTCCACTGCCGCGCTCCCTTGTGAGCACCAGACAGGCAGTGTCGTCGAGGCAATCGCCGCCGCCATCAAAGACTGGCAAATCGATGCCGTGGTCAATCTTGCCGCAGCAGGCGTTCATCCTGACGAGCGCGACTCGCGGCTCCTCACCGAGACGAACGTTATCTTGCCGCCGCTGCTGGTGCGGCTGGCCGCAACATCGGGCGCGGGCGTCTTTATTCACTTGGGATCAAGTGCAGAATACAGTCGTTCGACCGGCGACAAGCCGATTTCCGAGGATTCTCCGCTTGAGCGGAGGCTACTCTATGGGGCCAGCAAGGCTGCGGGGTCGCTTTTGGCGCAAGCCAGCGGACACGCGCATGGGATACCAGTGGCCGTCCTTCGGCCCTTCAATATTTTTGGACCGGGTGAGCGCCCGTACCGACTTTTGCCAACCCTTATTTCAAAATTGCAACGAAACGAAAGGGTGCCGCTTTCGCCGGGGAAACAGGTTCGAGATTTCCTGTTTATCGATGATGCATGTGTGGCCATCATTCGCTTGCTGGATATCTTGATGCGCGATCCGAGCGCGGCGCGCGAATACAATCTCGGAAGCGGGGTAGGTATTACGGTGGCTGCGTTCTCAAGAGCCGTCGCCCACGCGATTTCCGCCGATCCAGAATTGCTCGACTTCGGCGCCTTAGATATGCGTCCCGACGACTTGCCTTACGTCGTCGCCTCGACCTCTCGACTAGATGCAGTGATTGGACCCGCGCCAATCTACAGTCTAGAAGAAGCCCTCGACATTTGCTCTCGCACAATGAAGCAGGAGGCTTCAGACACCGGCAAATTCAGCCTTTACTCTTGACGCTTGTAGATCCTGATCTCACCCGGCTCGGAAGGAGACACGATTGTTTTCGCAAGGGTGAACCCCGTTTGAGGTCCGAGCATCGCGCTGACCTCGCCGGCTATCTTCGCACTGGGCAGCCAACCCAGTCGATCGGGATAGTCAGACGTGATTGTTACTACGTAGTGTGACTGCGCAAGCAGCTGCGCCTGCTTTTGGATATCGGCTACAAAATATTCACCGACAAAAGTCGGCTGCGGAATTCCGCCCTGTCTCATTTCAAACTTCAGTGTGTCCTGATTCGCGTACTGACCTATTTGCGCAAACATGACCGTTTTCCGGGCAATGTCTTGCTCACCAACAAAATAGGCCTTTATCTCTGCGCTTATGGCCCGGCGCGACGCCGAGGTTTCCGGCGCAATTGCGGAGCCGTGCAAAGCCACACGCGGGGTTGTGTAGACCGCCGCAGCAAAAAACAGAATGGCCAGCCCCGCCAATCGCAGACCGACGATGTTCCCGCGATCAGAAAGGTAGCGCAGGCCCAAAGACGCCGATAGTAGAATCGCGGCCGCCGCGTAGACAGAGAAGATCATTCCGAGATACGCGCTTTTGTTGCCAGGCGCCGTGACAAGGACATAGGCAATCAACCCAAGCACGAAGACGATTGCTGACCTCCACGCCAAATCCAGCCTGCCATCAATGTAAAGGATCGCGGGAACCAAGACCGTGAAAACGCCGACGTATGGCCATCGACCGAGTGTGGCGCGTCCTCCATCTCCAAAAACATAGTAGCCTGCCTGCTGCATGACCGTCAGCTGAGGCGACCATAACTGTGCGCCCGATCCAAAAACATGCTCTCGATAGTAAGCGATTAGGCGTGGGAGACTAAGCATGTAATGCGGACCAGCAATGATGAGTGCGATGCCTAAAACTGTGAGGCATGCAACCAAGGCTGCACGGCGCCGCTGCGGGCACATGAAATCTCGGTGGAGGCGAAGGATCAAAGCAACGCCAAACAGGATTGCGATGAGTGGCGAGAATGTCGGCTTGAACAAAAGCGCGGCCGCCAGCGATGCGCCGGCCAATACTGCGGTCCTGAAAACTCGAATATCGCGCAAAGCGATGAGAAGCGTACCGACCACCGTGAACCCGGCGCACCACATATCCGGCCTGAACTCGACGATCGCCAAGCCAAAGATAGGCATCGAAATAAGCGCAGGAATAGCGATGCACGACACCACTGGCGGCAGATCAGCGAACAGCCGGACGATCAGAGTTATAAATAGGAGCAATGGCAGGGCGTTCGCCGCATTAGCGGCCCAGGGCTGAAGGCCGAACACAAGGAAACCAATTGCCGCAAGAAGCGTGGAGCCGGGCGCGTGCGGCGGGTTCACGACATAACCTTGAAGTACCGCTCCGATTCCCCCCTGCGACAGCACCTGTAGCCGTTCCGCGGCATCGTCATAGTAGACGATATCGTCGTAGGTCGGCGGCACGCTAAGCGTTCCCGCGTTGAGCGACGCAGCAAGTTGAACAGCCACAAAAATGACGGTTATAGCGGCAGCGAGCGCGGCCTCGCGTAGTCCGCCGACAAGTCGCGCCGTCGGGAAATCTCTAGATGTTGGATTTGTCCTTCGCCACAACACAGCGCTCAGCTGCCTCGAGGAAGAGTAAATACGAGCCTGGCCAGGCAAACGTAAGTTATTATTGGGATCAGAACGACGACCGCGGCAATCCCGAACCGTCGATCGAACCCAAGAAAATCTATTGCTAATGCCATAACCAAAGCCGCTAGAAGTATATTGACGGCTTGCAACAGCAGAAAGCGCGCAAACTCTTTAGTTACCTCCCCATTAGTCTGGAAGGTCCACGTTTTCTGCCCCCAAAATGAAACGGGGATCGCTGCTAAATAGCCTAACACACTGGCGAGCGGGCTTGCCAATTGGAGTTCATCAATCAGAGCCAGCGTTACGACGGCATAGATTACCGACGCGACTCCGCCCGTGACCGCAAAACGGAAGAGCCGCTGAAAAGGCTTGGGATCGCGTTTGGAGATTCGGCCGGCATTATCAGCAGCCGCACCTTTTCGCTTCGCAAGCCCCAGCATCAATCTTTGACCCCTACTGCAAAATACTGAGCTCCCAGCGGGAGCCAGCCAAACAGCTGGTCAAGATACCGCATCGGAGGGTTGGCAGCTGGAACAGCCAGAATGTATCGGAGCTGGACCCGCGAAAAGTGCGCATCGCCGAGCAGCTTGACAGTCTGCTGACCGCGCAAAAGCACGGCGTCGCGATCAAATGGGCAGCGACTGACGACTCGCATCGTCAGCGGGTTGAGCGGGTTATGTTCGAACACGACGAAGAGGCCACCAGGTCGAAGCACACGCTTTGCCTCTGCGACGAAGCGTGGCCAACTGGTTGGCGGAACGTGATGCATTACGCATATCGTGAAAGCGACATCGAAGTTGTTGTCTGGATATGGGAGTGTGCTTCCGTCGTAATGATCGTAGGAAACATCCGGATGTTCTACAGCCGCCTGTGCGACGCATGCCTGCGCGACGTCCACACCGGTCAGCGTTCCCACTTGCCGCTTTAGGATGCCATGATAGGCGCCAATCCCACACCCGATGTCCAGCGCACGAAGCGATTGGATGTTCTCGAAGTGGCGCGCGAGCAACGTCAATAGATAATCAGCTTTGATGCGCGTGAAAAAGTCGACGGTCAGGCCTGGGAAATTCAACGAGGCGTTAATCGCCTCCTTGTAATTCGTCCTGTAACTTTCGAATTCCTCGGCTACCGAACGTTGCTGTTGGTCCATTTCGCTCACCAAACCTTCCAAGGAGCGCTCCCCGAACTCCACAACTGCTCAAGCTCGCGTTTGTCGCGCAAAGTGTCCATTGCGCGCCAGAACTTCGTATGGCGAAAAGCGATGAGTTCCCCCTCGGCGGCGAGGCGCTCAAGTGGTGCGCGCTCCCAGATTGTAGAGTCATTGTCGATGAGATCGATGACCGAGGGCGCGAGAACGAAGAATCCCCCGTTGATCCAGCCCATATCTTCGGTTGGTTTTTCTCGGAAATGTTGAACTTCGTCGCCTTCGCTGAATTCCAAGATGCCGAACCGACCCGGTGAGGGTACTGCCGTTATTGTCGCCTTGCGCCCATGACGGCGATGAAAATCGATCGTTTCACCGATCCTGATATCAGCAACGCCATCTCCGTACGTCATGCAGAACGGTTCGTTCCCAATGTGATGAGCGATTCGCTTCAGGCGACCTCCCGTCATCGTCTCCAGTCCAGTATCAACCAACGTCACTTTCCAAGCCTCGCTTGGCTCGCCAAGAAAGCTCACCTGGTTCGGGCCTAGATCCACCGTGATATCGTAGTTCTCAGTGAAGTAATTGACGAAGTAGTGCTTGATCATTTGTCCTTTATAGCCACAGCAAATGATGAAATCATTCAAGCCTGCGGCGGCGTAGATTTTCATGATGTGCCAGAGGATCGGCTTCCCTCCAATTTCGACGAGCGGCTTCGGCCTGATATCAGTTTCTTCTGAAAGCCTCGTACCATAGCCACCGGCAAGAATTACCACCCTCATGGCGCAGCCTGACTTTGACTGCCCGCTTGCGCAACTTCGCCACTCGACTGCAGGCTCGCACCCGTTTGCGCGGATCGCGGGACTTCTTCGACTGTGCGGTGGTGATCCACTACAGCCTCCGTGATCGTGATCGGCCCTTGCTTCACATTTCTATAGATGCGCCCCACGTATTCGCCCATTACGCCCAGCAAGAGCGCATTCATGCCGGTGGCAGAAAGAATGAGTATGGTTGTGCTCGCAAAGCCTGGAGGCCAGTCGTTAGAAAGGAACAGGCGGGCCATTGCGTAGTAAAGAGCCGCGCAACCCGCGATTACAGAAATGAAGAGGCCGGCAAACGTCGCAAGCCGCAAAGGTACGATTGAATGGTGCAAAATGCCGTCAAGCGCTAATCCAAACAGGCGAGCAAAATTGAACTTGCTGCTGCCACGCTCACGTTTACTCCGGTCGTAGACGACGCCAGTTTGACGAAATCCCATCGCGGCGATCAAGCCTCGCAAATAGGGCTGCTGATCAGAAACCAAACGCAACTGTTCAATGACGCATCGATCGATCAGCCGGAAATCACCGGCGTCATGCGGCATTCGATCTTCGCTTAGGAAGTCTATGACACGATAAAAACACTTGCGCAGACCGAAAAGCAGCTGGCTCTCATCCGGTCGAGCACGACGCACCCCGTAGATCACTCGATATCCCCGCTCCCAAAGTTCAAGAAACTCTGACATCAGCTCGGGTGGGTCTTGAAGGTCGACGTCTATCTGAACAGCAGCTGCACCGCGGCAATTTAAGTAGTTAGTGAGTATTGACTTTTGAAATCCAAAATTGCGGGAGAAGCGAATGACGCGAATGCGATGATCCGCGTTAGATAACTTTACAAGTGTGTCGAAGGTCGCGTCGTCGCTATGATTGTCGGTAAATAGAATCTCGAAATCGTAGCGGTCTGCGTGAGCATCGAAAACTGGGCGAATCCGCTCGATGAACGGACCGACATTGGCCTCCTCGTTGAAAACCGGCACGCAGATCGAGATGAGGATCCGCGACGGGTCCGCAACAGTCATTCGCAGCTGTCCCGCGATTCTACCGAGACGATATTCACGACCACTTTGTGAGAATGTGAACTCGTAAACTTTTCCCAAGGTGTTCTACTCATGGCCTGCCCCGCATCACTGTACCAAGGACTACGTTGGGACCCGGCCGCACTCAGCCAGGGTTGTTCGGTCCGGAGCGTAGCGTAGGGCATACCGGATGCTGGCGACAAGTTCGTTTCCGGAGCCGGCGGGCAAGGGCCGAGTGAGCTGCCCCCGCAACCATCTCAACTGAACAACAGTCTGCATTCCGCAAATTGCTGTCAGTTTTGCGTCGATGACGAACGTCCAGTTGAGGGTTGGACGTACCTGGCGGCCTTTGTCAGCCTGACAGCGACATGAGAATCTTTATGCAGCCGACTGGCGTCGGGCAGCAGCGCTGTCACGCAACGCTTCCGTCGTCGCCGAGAGCAGTCGCCGCAACTTTGCGGCTTCCTCGTCTTCGACGACGGCGCGACCCTCCTGAGCCAGTTCTTCGATTTTTGCGCAGGCGTCGGCAAGCGCAACCGCTCCTATATTTCGGCACATCGATTTGAGCGCATGGGCGGCAGACGCGATCTCAGCTTGGTCCGTAACCGAAGTCAGCGACAGCAGGCGCGACAGCGCGCGGGGCGCATGTTCGTGATACAGGGTCACGATTCGTGCGATGAGATCGTTGTCGAGCGGTTGAATCTGGCGAACGTCCTCGAGAACGGACCAGTCGATAAGGCCCACAGTCTTGGCGCCTTCTGGCGCGTCAGATCTCGCCGATGCTTCGCCGCTTGCATGTGCGCGCCCTGTCGCCCCCGAACTTCCTATCATTCGCGTCAAACAGGCTTCGATCGCAGCAAGCGTGAAAGGTTTGCTGATGCACTCGTTCATGCCCGCATCGCGCCACACGTGCGACTCATCGGCGAAGACATGCGCCGTCAGAGCCACAATTGGGACGGGCGCGCGCGACGTCGACGCTTCGAAGGCGCGGATCGCTCGCGCCGCGTCGAACCCATTCATCACCGGCATGCTGCCGTCCATGAACACCAGATCAAAGGGCGCCGCTTGCACGGCGGCGAACGCTTCTGCGCCGTCGGCAACGCACGTCACGCTGCCGCCCAGACGAGTGAGGACGCCCACCAGCACCTCGCGGTTCACGGCGCTGTCGTCAGCGGCGAGAATTCGTGCGCCCTGGAATTCGCCATTTGTTGCGTCACGGACTGCGGCGCTTTTTTGATGAACCAGCGCGAATGAACGCTCGCCGCGAGCGATGACATCGAGAACGAAAGCCAATTCTTGCGAAGACAGCGGATATTCAATCTCTCCGTCGGCGTAGCCGCTTTCTATCAGTTCGGCGGCGACCGTGTCGCCAAGTCGCGCGACGGCGACGATGGCGGAATTTGGTCGTCGTGATCCGCGGCGTTGCATGTCGCGCAGCTGACGCGCGTCGATCAGAAGCGCGGCGCAGTCTGAAATCGCAGTCGACGATGGATCAGCGCCTTCGCTCGAGATCACATCGAGCCCGAATTCGGCCGCCGAGCGCTCGATCGCCGCCGCGGTTCCCGAGCCCATTCCGACGACAGCGATGGCGCGCGACGCCTCCGCTGTACATACGGTCGTCGGCGAGCACCACTCCACGACCTCTGCAGGAATTTTGACCGTAAATGCGGACCCCTTGCCAACCTCGCTCTCGACCCGCACCTCGCCGCCCATTGCGGCGATGAGTTTCCGACAGATAGTGAGGCCGATGCCCGTGCCGCCGTATTGGCGGGTTGTGCTCGCCTCAGCCTGAGAAAACGCATCAAAGATGTGGTCGATGTTTTCCGCCGAGATGCCTATGCCAGTATCGGCGACGCGAAATTCCAGGTGAACGCCCTCGGCGGCATGATCTTGGGAGTTGACGCAGGAAACCTGAACCAACACGTGTCCGGCGTGCGTGAACTTGAGGGCGTTATTGAGCAGATTGGTCAGGATTTGATTGAGGCGAACAGGATCGCCCGTGATGATTGCGGGCGCATCCCGTGACACAAAGACCGCAATGTCCAAGCCCTTGCTCGATGCGCGCTCCGAAAAGAGCTTCACGGCGTCGTCCACGAGCGCGGCAACATCGACCGGTGCGGATTCGAGTTCAATCTTTCCAGCCTCGATCTTCGATAGATCGAGGATGTCGTTGATGATCGTCAGCAGCCCCTGTCCGGATTTGACAATGACGTCGGCGTAGCGCTGAAGCCGCGCGCTCAATCCGCCGGACGCCAACAACTCGGCCATGACCAACATGCCATTCATGGGAGTACGGATTTCGTGGCTCATCGTCGCCAGAAATTCCGACTTTGCCGCGTTCGCCGCCTCGGCGGCCTGCTTGGCGATCCGCAATTCGTTCGTTCGAAGATCGACCTGCTCTTCGAGATGATCGAGATGGCGCGCCAAGGCGGCGTCGCGCGACCTGATCTCGGCCAACATATCGTTGAAGGCGTCGACGAGCTCCCCCGTCTCGTCATTGCTTGTGCGGACCGCCGTGCGCGCATAGTCGTGCTCCGATCTGACATGCCGCATGGCGGCGGCAAGGTCATTGATAGGATGCGTGACGCTATTCTGAAATTTCTGAGAGAGGATGAGGCCGAACAGGGTGGCAAGGAAGCCTGTCGCAATCGCTTGCAGCACGGACTTGAAAAGGGCCGCTCGCAGCTCCGACAGATCGGCGATGATTTCGATGACGCCAATCTCTTTGCCGGCGTGCACGATGGGAGACTGCACGGGGTACGTCGCCAGCGGAACGATGGAGAACGGACCGAGCGGCGCATTGACCCGCGGTTCCCCGCCGCGCGTAACGACGACGCCGTTGCCGGTCTGGTGAACCAATCCGCCAGCCTCATTCAAAACGCGCGCGAACGAGATCATGGGAATGCGCCCGACGGCGTTGAGCGAGGCCGCAACTCGACGCGTGTCGTTTGCCGCCAACGCCGGCGCAATGCTCGTCGCAAGTGCGGCCGAGACGCCCTTCAATTCCTCGAGCTTACTGCTGAAGCGGTGCTGCGACTCGCGCCAAGCGGAAAAACATGACGCAAGCGCAACGGCCGACAAAACCGCCACCAGCACGCATATCGCCAATTTGTGTTTGATCGACCTGCCAGGCCAATTCGATATCGCACGCACGAAAGGAGGTCTCTTGGCGCCAGGGGCTATTCCGCAATGACGTTTTATAGTGGATGGCGATTAACGAATGGCTCACTTGACCCTTTCTTAAGGTGCGGAAGGTAAAATGAATAAAGACCGAAATATCGTTTCTATGGGCGCACTTAGACATGTCGACGATGCAGCCATTGGCTTGCCAGAAAGCAAAGGCGTCGCGCATTCTTGTCGCCGACGACGATCCGATCATTCGTTCGATTCTGGTGTCGAAACTCTCGACGCTCACTTCGCAATCCGTCGAGATTGTAGAAGCTGAGGACGGCCATCGCGCTTGGCAGCAACTGATCAACGGAGACTTTCAACTTGCCTTGGTCGATCTCGAAATGCCGAACGTCGACGGATTTGCGCTCATTCAGTGCATGCGCTCGCATCCCAACACGAAACATATCCCTGTCATCGTTGTGACCTCACGCGACGACCCGCAGGCGCTGCGCAACGCTCTAGAGGCTGGCGCCAGTTCTTATCTGACAAAACCGATCTATTGGTCGATGTTCAACACGCACATCGAGCATCTGTTGCGCCTTTCAGAGTCCTCGATTGAAAATACTGAGGCCCTCGAACGCGCAAAGTCCGAAGCGACCGAACTCAAAGCCGCCTTTGCGGCGCTTCAAAAAAATCTGACGACCCGCCTCGCGCGCCTTTCACACATCGCCAATGACGCCACAGCGGATTTCATTCCTCCTTCGACTCCTGACGATCTGAAGAAAAATCTTCTGACGCTTGCTCGAGAAATTGAGATATTGCGGCTCGAAATTGAGCAGCTCAATCGATTGCCGGAACGGCCTTCGGCATGGCAAGAGCCCCAGTCGCAAAACACTCCTGAGCAGCTTCACACTCATGCGCTTCGCGCATCGGTCAACCGATAGCATTTCTCCAAACGCAACGCCGGATGCCAAGATCAAGAAACCGCAAAGATTTATCGTCAGTATACGTTGTTATAAACGGCAGCTGTGTGACATGATCGAAACATTCTCAGAATCATCCAAAGCGGAAGTGGACCGAAAGGAAACGATCGGTCGCAATTTTCTGAACGCCAATGAAGGCGCAACGCTTGTCATCTGGGCATTGGCCGCGCCGCTGCTTCTCGGCCTTGCCGGAGCTGCAATCGAATACACAATGGCTTTGCGGAGCCAGAACGCCATGCAATTGGCCGCGGACGCCGGCGCGCTTGCCGGCGCCAAGGAACTCAGTTTGGCGGACGCCAAGCAGGAGAACTTGCAGGCTGTGGTCGACGCCGTCGTCCAAAAGTACGTTCACGCGAGCAAGACAATCGCGTCTCTTAAGGCAAGCGTCGAAACCAACGTCAACGAAAACCCGCTTCAGGTGCAAGTGGCCGTGAGGGCGACGGCGCCGACCTATTTTGGCTCGATCTACGGTCTGGGTAAGACCGACCTCTCCGTCGTCGCCACGGCAAGCATCGCAGGACAACCGAACATCTGCGTCCTAGCGCTTGATCCAAGCGAGGCGGGCGCTCTGTCGCTGGAAGGCCGCTCAAAACTGACCGGAAACAACTGCGCTGTCTTTTCCAATTCAACGTCGACGGCTGGCCTGAGCGTTCGCGACGCGGCGTCAATAGGAGCCAGCACGGTCTGTTCGTCAGGCGGCGTCGCCGGCAATGGTTCTATTGCTCCGCCCCCGTTCTTGGATTGCCCGCAATTCGAAGATCCGCTCGCGTCGCGACCGGAACCGGACGTAGGCCGCTGCGATCACACGGCAAGGATCATCGCCTTCGGCAATGTCGAATTGGAGCCGGGCGTATACTGCCTCGGATTGACGATTTCCGGACTCGCAAGAGTGACTTTCAAACCCGGAGTCTATGTGATCAAGGATGGACCCTTTGCCGTCACCGCAGCGGCGCAGATCGCGGGCGATTCCGTCGGCTTCCATCTCTCGGGAGCGTCGTTTTTTGTTTTTGACCCTTTGACCAGGATTGCGTTGTCGGCGCCAACGAGCGGCCCTCTAGCCGGCTTGCTCTTCTTTGGATCCCGCACGCAGAGCCCGCTCTTGCAGAACGTGATTCTGAGCAGCAACGCCCACAAGATGGTCGGCACGATCTATCTGCCGAATGCGTCGCTGATCGTTGACGAACTGGCGGAGATCGGCAGCAAGTCCGCCTATACGGCGATCGTCGCGCGTCGATTGATGCTGCTTTTAGGTCCGAACCTGGTTCTCAATGCCGACTACGATCAGACCGATGTGCCCGTGCCTGACGGAATCAAGAACGTCGGCGGGCGCATACGCTTGGTGAAGTAACGCCACGGCCATCAATGCAATCCGGCGCGCGTCTGGGTGGGCCACGTCGGTCCAGGACGTTCGAATTACGGTTGGTCTGGCGCTTCAAAAGCGGCTCGATAGACGACGGCTCCGAAATAGTTCGGCCGCGGTTCGAATCCGATCATCGTCCAGCCGCGCGCGCCCCCGGTCGATTCCGGCGCGAAAGAGATCGTGGCCGGCCCGTCAGGATTGATGCTGACGGCAAAGTCCGACAGCGGAAATCTGAGGCCCAAACCCAAAGCCTTGACGAAAGCCTCCTTGCGGGTCCAGCAAGCGAGGAAGGCGCGGTTGACGTCGTTCGGCGCCGTCATCTTCAAAGCGTCGATTTCCTCCGCCGCATAAAACCGCGCAGCAAGCGCCATGGCGTCCGGCACGTCGCGCGCGACTTCAATGTCCACGCCCACGTCGCGGCCATGCGCCAAAGCGAAGACGGCGAGGTCGCCCGAGTGAGAGACATTGAAGCGAATGCCGGATTTCGCCCAGGGGGGCGAGAGGAGCGGCTTGCCCGCGGCCGAGTCGCAGATGCCGATCTCCGCTGCATCGGCGCGTAGCCGCCCAGCGAGGACTCGGCGCAGATTTCCGCGCGTGACCGCATACCTGCGCCGCTGCCCTTCGTCCAAGAACCGGTCTGCGCGCTGCCGTTCTCTGGGGGACAACAACGGCCAAGATTGCTCGACCTGTCCATCCGACGCCACGAGATCCAGACCGACAACGCTGACGTCGTCATGCTCGAGAACAGGAAAGACGCCAGACTTTTGGTCTACCGCCAAGTTGGACACCACGTGGTTTGCATGTCAGCTTACGGGATGATGTTCGTCAGGTTTAGAGATCCTGATGAGTGGGCTCACGGCGGCTTGCGTCAAGTCCAGACTCGCGGGAACGCTGTGGCGATGCACGTTCGCCGGCGCGCGGTTATGCCGTATCGAGTGATCTCGGCTTGTAGCAGGGCGCAATTCTTGTTAGCGCCTCACGGCCGCTACGCTTTGGCGCCGCCCCGAAACATGGGAAATTGATCGCCGTGACCGAAACCGTCGTCAGATGCATCTGCGCCATTGGGCGGTCTGGACAGCTCGGCCTCAACGGTCAACTTCCCTGGGAAGGAAACAAGGGTCGCGAATATGTCGAAGACGTCGCGCGCTTTTTCGAGATTACCAAGGGCCACGTCTTGCTCGCCGGCCCGAAAACCATCGCCTCCGTGCCGAAGTGGGCGTTTGCCGACCGGACCATTGACGTCATCCGTTCTTCCGATCGTCCCGACGACGTGATCGCTCGATATTGTGGACGCATCGTCTTCATCGGCGGCGGGCCCCCGGTGTGGGACGTCTATGCGTCCATGGTCCGGCACTGGGACGTAACCAAACTTCCCTACGACGGCCCGGCTGATCGCTGGTTCAAGCCCGAGTGGTTGACGGCGGGCGCATCATCAAAACCGCGCTGATATTTGCGCTTTTCTCGCCGCGATCGCGCACATTGGCCGCGACATTGCGTGCGCCTTGAAGACGGGCGGACGGAACACAATTTCCCGGTTTCATCCGCCGGCCGCGAGCGGCATGCACGCCGCGCTTGGACCGGCGCCGAAGGACCCGAACATGAGGAAACTTCTTGAAGTTACCAATGCCCCGCGCGGGCATTGGGTCGGCGACGGCTTTCCGGTCCGGTCGCTGTTTTCGCATCACAGCCACGGCGCGGACGTCAGCCCGTTCCTGCTGTTCGATTACGCGGGGCCGGCGGAGTTCAAGCCCTCCGACATTCCGCGCGGCGTCGAGCAGCATCCACATCGCGGCTTTGAAACCGTTACGATCGTGTACCAAGGCGAGGTCGAGCACCGCGACTCAGCCGGCAATTCTGGCGCAATCGGTCCGGGCGACGTGCAATGGATGACAGCGGCTTCGGGCGTACTCCATGAGGAGATGCATTCGGACGCGTTTACGCGCGCTGGCGGAACGTTCGAAGCGGTGCAGCTCTGGGTGAACCTGCCGGCGTCAGAGAAGATGTCGACGCCGCGCTACCAAACGCTGCTCGGACGCGACATTCCGACTGTTGAACTCGACGACGGCGCGGGGCGCGTTCGCGTGATCGCCGGCGCGTTTCGCGGCGTCAAGGGCGCAGCTCGCACCGTCACGCCCGTCGAGATGTGGGACGTCCGGCTGAACGCGGGCAACAGCGCGACATTTGATGCGCCTGACGGGCACACGTTGTTGGTAGTGGCGCTCGACGGAGTCGTGCTCGTCAATGGCGAGACGATCGTCCGTGGAGCTCAGGCCGCGCGGTTCGCGCGCACCGGCGGGTCGATCACAATCGAAGCCAACGGCGCGGCGAAACTGCTGATCCTCGGAGGCGAACCGATCGACGGGCCGATCGTCGCGCACGGACCGTTTGTGATGACCACGCAGGCGGAAATCCGCCAGGCTGTCGCCGATTACAACGCCGGCAAGTTCGGTCGCCTCGACTGAGCCCGACGCGGCGGCGCGTCATCCGTTTATGGAACCGCGCCGCCGATCGGCTTCAACCGTCTGCCGATGTGGTCGCGGCGCCGTTATTCCAGCCGGCGCGTTAACCAGCCCGTGGACCGACCTGAGCCTGTCGCCATTTTTTGGCCAGGAGTCTGCTTTGCATATGCAGTTGCGGGAGCTGATGCCATGAAAAGACAGAGCTATCGGGGGTTGTCATGTCGATCCGCGCCATCCTGGCGAATGCGGAGTCCTCCGCCAACGACGGTCTAGAGCCTGATCTTTATGCCGGCGCTGACCTCTATTCAGGGGAGCGCATTTGCGCGCCGAGAGAAGGCCGCCGCAGCAATCCGGTGCTTCGCGCCTACGTGACGTTCGCGGCGGTCGTCGGCGGCAGCTGGGCCGTGCTCGGACACGAACCGACGCTTCAAGAGTGGTTGTCGTCGGCGACGGCGGCCGTGTCTGCACAGATGGAGCGCAATGCCATTGCGGCTGGCGGCGGCGAACAGGCGCCAGCACGGCTCGCGGCCGTCGAACCGAAACCCATCGTGCCAGAACCGCGTGCGGTCAGCGACGTCGGCGACGCGCCGGGGTCGGATGCGGGCGTATCGGCGCCGCCGCCGACCGCAGATCCGATGGCCGCGGTCCAACCGCTGCCGCCCGTCGTCGTCGATCCTTCGGACCCCTACCAGAAGCGCGCGCTGGCCGTCGGCTTGCACCCCGATCTGTCGCGAGTCCTGCTTTCGAAGTTGACGCCGGACGACTATCGCAACGCAAGCGTCGCGATCAAGACGGCGATCGCGGAAACCGCCGACGACGCTGTATTCACGTACCCCCGTCAAAGCAAACCCGATCGTGCGCAGTTCGAGGTGAAGTTCGTGCCGGGCGTCTCCGCCGATTGCCGTCGCTACGTCGTGACGGTGACGAAAGATCGCTGGTCGACGACGGCGCTGCCGATGGAGAAGTGCGGCGTGCCGCCGGTGCGGAGCGCGAGCACGTCGAACTGATCGATCATCGCGCCAACGCAAAAGAAAACGCGCCGCGGGCGTGAGCCGGCGGCGCGTTTGTGCGTTCGATGTACAGAGGTTGATTGACTTCTTTTTGCTTGCACGCGGCGACTCTCGTTCCGAGAGCCGGCCGCCGCGTGCGAAAGTGTTTTGAGTAACGTCTCGGCAGACCTGGCGACGACCTACTCTCCCGCGTCTTAAGACGAAGTACCATCGGCGCAGGGGCGTTTCACGGCCGAGTTCGGAATGGGATCGGGTGCAGCCACCCCGCCATAATCACCAGATCAGCGGAGACGTTAATCATTGCGCAATCCGACTCTCGTTCCGAGAGCCGGCCGGATCGCGCGGGCGATGTGGCCCGCTACGCTCCGGCTCTTTTCGTTGCGCGAGGCGACTCTCGTGTCCAGAGAGTCGGCCGCCACGCGCGGATCAGAGGCGCACAGCACATGTGGTCTTTCTAAGTCCTACGCTCATCGTGGCGGCTGCGCCTCTTCGCGCCTCTAGGCGCGAGCGACCAAGCGGTCGCCGGCACAAGTGCCGCCCTCGCGGAGGAACCCGCGCGCTGCGAAGCGCGCGAACCGGTTCCGTGAGCGGAACGATGAGCATTGCTTAATGAGAGCAATCAAGTCTATCGAGTTATTAGTACCGGTAAGCTGCACGCATTGCTGCGCTTCCACACCCGGCCTATCAACGTGGTGGTCTTCCACGACTCTCGAGGGAGAACTTGTTTTGAGGTGGGTTTCCCGCTTAGATGCCTTCAGCGGTTATCCCGTCCGCACATAGCTACCCTGCTGTGCCGTTGGCACGACAACAGGTCCACCAGAGGTGCGTCCATCCCGGTCCTCTCGTACTAAGGACAGATCCTCTCAATTCTCCTACACCTACGGCAGATAGGGACCGAACTGTCTCGCGACGTTCTGAACCCAGCTCACGTACCACTTTAAATGGCGAACAGCCATACCCTTGGGACCTGCTCCAGCCCCAGGATGTGATGAGCCGACATC
>JBQTKA010000012.1:0-65126 GCA_052386495.1 Hyphomicrobium sp.
GCGCGGCAAGTTGCGTACCGTGCGTTCAAAAGCCGGAGCGGGGCGGCGTAGTAAACCGCTCTTTCTTTTGAGGCCCGTGAAAGCGGGCCGCCCGGGCTTGTGAAAGCAGGCCCACAAAAAGCGGTCGAAGCGATCGCCCCGCGCCCGCGCTTCTCTTTGGCGCAACCGCCTCGCCTCCGGCGAGCCGGCCGGTTGCGCTGGAGCATCTCGTGCGCGGCCGCCGGCTCCGCAGAGCGGAGTCGCCGCGCGCCAGCAAAGAAACCTGCGCGCCCGGCGGCCGGCTCGACGACGGAGGGTCGCCGGGCGCAAAGAAAGGCGCCGATCGTTGACAGCAGGACCCAGTTCGCCGATCACGTCAGCGGCGCATCTGAAGAAGCCAGGCGCGAACGAGGGGCACGGGGAAACATGTTTCCAATCGGCGACGACAACTCGATGCGGCGTACGACGCCCTACGTCACCTACGCGCTGATCGTGATCAACGTGCTCGTCTTCCTGATGGAGCTGCAGGCGGGCGACGCCTTCATCGAGGAATGGGCGTTCTACCCCGTTCGCTTCGGCGACAATCCCTTCGCCAACGTCGACAACATCTTCACAGCCATGTTCATGCACGGCGGCTGGATGCACCTCTTCGGCAATATGCTCTATCTCTGGATCTTCGGCGACAACGTGGAAGATCGCTTCGGCAAAATTCCCTACATCGTCTTCTACCTCGTCTCCGGCGTCGCGGCGACGTTCGCGCAGTATGCGGTCAGCGCGGGCTCGAACATCCCGAACGTCGGAGCTTCCGGCGCCATCGCCGGCGTGCTCGGCGCCTACCTCGTGCTGTTCCCGAAGGCGCGCGTCAACGTCATCGTTCCGGGCGGCCTCGTCATGGCGTTGCCTGCGATCATCGTTCTCGGCTTCTGGATCGCCCTGCAGATGTTCTCGGGCGTCGGCTCGATCGCGCGCACGGATGAAACAGCGGACGTCGGCGGCGTCGCCTACATGGCCCATGTCGGCGGATTCGTCGCGGGCGTCGTGCTCGGTCTGCTATCCAAGCCGTTTATCGGCGACCGCGCGTGACGCCGCTTAACCCGTGATCCAGTCGCTGCATTTGACGGGCGCGTCGGCGCCCCACGGCTGTATCGGAACGCTGGACGTCGAATTCTCCGGACTGCCCTCGATCAGCTTGTCGGTGTAGACGAGATAGACGAGCATGTTGCGCTTCACGTCGCAGCCGCGCACGATCTGCATGCGTTTGAAGAAGAACGAGCGGCGCTGACTGAACATCTCCTCGCCCTGTTCGAGCTTGCGCTTGAACTTGATGGGTCCGTACTGGCGGCACGACAGCGAGGCTTGCGACAATTCCTCCGCGACGCCGATCCACCCTTTCCAACCGCCGACCTCCGGCACGCTGAAGTGGCACGCGACGCCTTCGACATCGGGATCGTCAATGCCGTAAGTGCCGATCTTGCTGTCGGGCGAGAGGAACTTCCACACTGTCGTCTTCTTGTAGATCAGGTCGGGGTTCTCCGCGCGCGCCGCGCCGCCGCCGATCGCGGCAAGCACAGCCGCCAGGGCCGACAATAGAATTCTCCGCATCGCGTCAGCGCCTCCTCGCGCCATCGAACTCATCTGCGTGACGTCACATAGGCGCCCTGCGTGCGCGCGCAATGGCGAAGGCGTTAGCGCGCCTTAACCAAGCGCTTGTCTCGCCTGGAACAGCGGGCCCATGAACAATTCTCCAGATTGCAGCGACGGAAAAGAGGACCGCCCTGAACCGCAACGCCCTGGAGTTCCCTATGTACGGACAAATCACCAAGTATCGCCGCGAGATCGGCATCGGCGTCATCCGCGCCGAGGACGGCCGCCGCTTCCTGTTTGTCGGAAACGAAATCCGCAACCTCAATGAATGCCTCGAGGGTCGGGAAGTGCATTTCGAACCGGGCGCCGTGAAGGCGCGCGACATCATCGTGCTCGCCGGCTCGCCGTGGGCGGCTTTCGGCGGCATCGCCGCGTAACGCGCCTGATTTCGGAGACGCCGCCAATGCCCCCCATATCCTTCGACGCCGCCGATGTGCCGCACGTTGCGCCGGACGCATTGAACGTCGCGTTCTGCCATTTGATTTCACAGGGCCGCGGCCTCGCACTGCTCCATGGGCTCGCGGAGAACCAAATTCGCGAGGTCGAAGACGCGCTGTGGAGAGCCTTTCCGCATGACGCCGAAACTCGGCTCGCCGCCGCTCTCCGCTTTCGCGCGCTGATCGAGGCGTTCGGCGCCCGGCGCTTGAAGGACCTGCTGCTGCACAACGGATTCAAGACGATCCAGACCGCCGTCAGCGTCGCATCGACCGAGCGGCTCAATGCGCGCTTCGGCTTCCGCCGCCAGGCGTTCGTGATGGCCCTTTCCGACCTCACGACCGGCCGCATTCCAAACGCCCGGGATTTCCCCGTCCTGGCGCGCGCCGCGTGACGCCGTCCCAGAAAACCATTCGAGAGTTTGCAATGCGCCCCGCGAATGTCGCGCCCGATGTCGGCTTCAAAATCGCTGGCGGCAAAGTTGGCATCCTCCTGCTGCATCGGCTCTGCGGCACGCCGGTCGAAATGCGCTTTGTCGCAAACGGTCTTTCAAAACAGGGATACACGGTATCGTGCCCGAAGCTCGCGGGACATTGCGGCAGCGTCGACGACATCAAGGCGTCAACCTGGACGGACTGGTATCGGAGCGCCGAAGAAGCGCTCGACGATCTCGCCAAGGATTGCGAGACGGTCATCGTCGGCGGCCTTTCGACAGGCGCCGTGCTCGCCGTGATGCTTGCCGCGAAAAACCCGAAAAAAGTCCATGCGACCGCGCTTCTGGCGCCGACGCTGTGGCTGAACGGCTGGATGATTCCTTGGTACGCGCGCCTCTTCCGGCTCGTCAGCCACAAGCGGATCGCAAATTTGTTCTCGTTTCCCCACCACGATCCGCATGGGATCAAGGACGCCCGCATTCGCGACTTCATCCAGCGCGCGAGGGCGGCGCGCGGCGCGGCCGAAGCCGGTCATCCCGTGACGCCGGGCGGGGCCGTTTTCGAGCATCGCAAACTTGTCAACGCCACGCGGAAAGTCGCGCGCTACGTGCGCCAGCCGTCGCTGATCGTGCATCCAATCGAAGACGACTACGCAGGGATGAACAACGCCACCTATCTGCGTGATGAAATGAAAGGCCGCGTCGACCTCGTGGTGCTCGACGATTGCTATCACGTGATCACGGTGGACCGGCAGCGCCATCTCGTGGTCGAGGCAATCGATCGTTTTGCGTCCGCGCTCGTCGGCGGAACAACCGCGTCGCCTGTCGCTTTGCCGACCAAGGCCGCCGGCGCAGCATGATCGCACCGTGTGCCGGCAGGAACAGCGCCGTCCTGCGCTTGAAGTCAAGCTCACCCTTGGAATTCAACCTCACAGGAAAAGGAGACTTCCATGTCGAGACTCGCAACACTTGCCGCCGCTACGATTTTCGCAAGCGGCGCCTTCATCGCCAACGCTGAGGCCGGCTGCGGCGGCGGACATGGCGGCGGCTACGGCTATTCGAGCCGCGCCTATTCTTCGAGCGCTTCGAACCTTTACGCCCGGCGCAAAGCCGTCGCCGAGGCGCGCGCGAAAGAGAAAGCCAGGGCTCGCCAGCTCGCCGCCAAGCGCGACGCAGCCGAGCAGAGCGCCAAGGTTGCCGAAGTCGACGCCCCCACATCGACCGAGACCGTCGCCAAGGCGCCGACCTCCGACAAACCGATCACGACAGCGGCGCTGACGCCTGCGACCGCTGAAGCCGGCGCGCCGCCCAAACCCACCGCCGCCAAGATTGATGGCCCTGCGTCGATCGCAACAAAACCCGTTTGCCGAAAATTCTCGGCGTCGCTGGGCGTCAGCGTTGAGGTCGCCTGTACGCCTTGAACGCGCAATATCGCGGTGGACAGCAGGCACGCGTGTCCGCCGCTTGCATCAACGTCCTGACGATTTCATTAGGAGGATTGCCGGAAATCGCCGCTTATGCTATGATTTGGTTGGATGAATCTCTCCGTTCTGTGTGCTGGTTGACGGCGGCGACGTCCGGGTTGCGCGGGTGCGCCAAGTCCCCCGGCCCTGGTGCTGAGTTTCGCAGACTTTTGCGATCTGCGACCAACCAAGCGGCGGGGGGCCAAGTTGAAGCGGATCAAAGCCTTTTCAATCATGGCGGTGGTTTGCGTCGCCGGCGCCGCGCCAGCCGCTGCCGGCCCGGCCCATGGGAACGCGACCATTGATCCGCCGTTCGGCTCGGCGAACGCGCCGTTGTACCAGCAGCCCGACGCCAACAGGCTTCGGGCCGTTACGGCGGCCAGGGCGCGCGCCGCGGCCAGGGCCCGCGCCAAGGCCGCCGCCAAGGAAAAGCTTGCCGCCAAGCAGCTCCAGGACAAGGCGAAGTCGCCCGCCGCTCCGATGATCGTCATTCCAACGCAGGCGGACGGCGCGACGATTACGGGCTCTGTAACGCCGGCCAAGGAGGCCTCTGTCCTCGAGGGCCCAGGCTCGGCGATCGGCGAAGCAGGTCAGAACGGCAAAAAGGTCTGCCGCCGATATTTCGCCGCCGTCGGCAGCGTCATCGAAGTCCCGTGCCCTTGAGCCAGCCGGCAGGATAGGCTCGGAACCGCCAAAATTCACGCGCGGATTCTTCTAACAATCTGACAAATAACGATAAAATTTTCCAGTTTTGCCCGCCAAACATCTGTTTCGCGCGGAACAGCCGCGCGCCTGGCCATACGGCATTCTCCTCCCATCGCCGGCAACGAAAACGGCGGCCCAATTCGAACCCAAACGCCCCACGGCACGACAAACCAAAAGTTCTGAGGAGATCGTCATGAACCGCACCGCTCTCACCCTCGCCGCCGCGCTCGTCACCGGCGCCACATTCACCAACGCCGCCGAAGCTGGCGGCCTGCGCCTTGGCTTCGGCATGCCGCTCGGCTCGTTCGTCGCCCATTCGCTGTCGCAGGAAAGCCGCCACTCAGGCTATTCGAGCGGCCGCAGCGGCTACGAGCGCATGCAGGAACAGCGCGCCGCACGAGCCGCCAAGGTGGCCGCCGCAAAGCGCGAAGCCGCCAAGCGCCAGGCCATCGCCGAAGCCGAAGCCCGCGCTCGTAAGGCGAAGGCCGTCGCGGCGGCACAGGCGACGACGGAGAATGTCGAGATCAAGACCGCGAAGATCGAGGACAAGACGACGGCGACGGACGCCGCGCCGACGATCTACGTACCGACCGCTCCGGCTGTTGTTGACGCGCCGAAGGCCGACGCCGAAGTGGCCAAGGTCGGCGCAATCGACGACGCCGTGAAAATCGAGGCCCCCAAAACCGAAGAGCTGAAGCAGGTCGTCACGATCGAAAAGCCGGCGCAGCCGGTCACGGTCGAAAAGGTCGAGACCAAGCCGACCGAAACGACCTCCGCCAAAGCTCAGCGCATCTGCCGCCGGTTCTCCGCCGCCATCGCCGGCCTGGTGGACATCCCCTGCGAGTAAGCAAAAAATCGAGAGCCCCGGTCGCCCGCCTCTGCTTAGGTGTGGCGCCCGGGGCTCAAGCCTGTCAAAAACCCTGCCCTAAAGCACGACCTGCGCCTCGAGGAGGAGGACCTTGTCATGGACATCGCCCTTGACGCCGCCAAAGCTCCGACCGCCAGCCGTCGTCGCCGCTCGCGCAAGCGCACCATGCCAATGGCCTTCAAGCTGGCCTATCGCAACCTCTTCCATGATCGCTTGAGTTTTATTGTCACGATTGTCGGCATTGTTTTTTCCGTCGTGCTCGTCGCCATTCAGAGCGGCATCTATCTCGGTTCAGAAAAAAAGATCGCCGCCATTCTCGATGCGGCGCCGGCCGATCTTTGGATCGTGCCGCTTGGCACCAAGAGCTACGATGATCCTTCGCCGCTGTCCGGCCGTGAGCGCCATATGGCGCTTTCGGTGCCGGGCGTGGCGCAGGCCGAGGACATGGTCGTTTCGTTCGCGCGCTGGCGCAAACCGGAAGGCGGCACCACGACCGTGCTTTTGATCGGCTCGGAAGCTGAAAGCGACGCGCCGCTGCCCTGGAACGTAGTGGAAGGCAGCCGCGAAGCGTTGAACGCCCCGAATACGGTCGCCATCGACAAAAGTTATTTTCCGGATCTCGGCATCAAGTCTGTCAACGACCAAGCCGAAATCAACGGCGTCAACGTCGAGGTCGCGGCGACGACGAAGAAGATCCGGTCATTCACGACGCTGCCTTTCGTGTTCACGAACATTGAAGAGGCGCGCCGTCTGACGGGCACCGGGCAGAACCAAGCGTCTTACGAACGAATCCTCTTGGCGCCCGGCGCCGATCGCGACGCGGTGAAAAAGGAAATTGAAGCCCGTTTGCCGGACGCCGAAGTGTTGACGCAGGCCGAATTCACGAAACGGAGCCAAGCCTATTGGCTGTTCCAGACCGGGGCCGGCGCAGCGCTGATCGCCGGCGCCGTGCTCGGGCTGATCGTCGGCGTCGTCGTGGTGGCCCAAACGCTCTATTCAAGCACCAAGGACCACATCAATGAGTTCGCTACGCTGCGCGCCCTCGGCGCCGGGGCTGGGTACATTGTTAAGGTCATCCTGTTTCAGGCGGTGCTGTCCGGCCTCATCGGCTACTCGCTCGGCATGGCGGCGTCGTACGGCGTCGTCAGAGCCGCGGAGGACACCAAGTTGACCATTCTGCTGTCGCCCGAACTCGCGGCGGCGTTGTTCGCGATCACGATCGGCATGTGCGTTTTCGCGGCTGTCAGCGCGATCATCAAGGTCGTGCGCATCGACCCCGCCGTTGTGTTCGCCCGCTGAGAATTCCAGGAGTTCGCCATGTCCGCACCCGCCAACAGCAAAGTCATTCTGGAAGCCCAGGGCATCGTCAAAGTGCTTGGCGCGCCGCCAAACGACGTCAAAGTTCTCAAGGGCGTGGACCTGGAGCTGCACACCGGCGAACTGACGCTGATGATGGGACCGTCGGGCTCCGGCAAGACCACGTTGCTCTCGATCCTCGGCTGCATCCTGTCGCCGACCGAAGGAAAACTCCGGGTCGCAGGCCACCAGACGGACACGATGACGAAGGAGGCGCTCGCCAATCTTCGACGAAAGCACGTCGGCTTCATTTTCCAGAGCTACAACCTCGTGCCGACGCTGACGGCGGTCGAGAACGTGATCCTTGCGCTCGACTTGCGCGATCTCAACGGGCCCGATGCCTACGACAATGCCGCCGACGTGCTCGAGCAGGTCGGCCTCGGCCATCGCATCAACGCCATGCCGTCGAAAATGTCTGGCGGCGAAAAGCAGCGCGTGTCGATCGCCCGCGCGCTGGCGGGGTCTCCGTCCGTCATCCTCGCCGACGAGCCGACCGCCGCGCTCGACGCCAAGAATGGTCTGGCCGTGATGGAGCTGCTCGCCCAGGTCGCGCAGGACACCAAGCGCGCCGTGCTGGCCGTCACGCATGATCATCGCACGCTGCAATTCGCCGATCGCATCATCCGCATTGACGATGGCCGCATCGCGGAATCCGAACGCCCGAAGCTGCCTGGCGCGAAAGCTCTGGAGATGCCGGCGCATTGACAAGATGGCCGGTGAAAACGCTCCAAAAGCTCTTGCAATTCATAGCCTTTGAACGGCCCCTGGCGACGCGTATGCGTCGTCGCGTCTGCGCGTTGTCGCCATCTGGACCCGAAAGACCTTTTGTGTAGGATGCCGGGCAATTTCCAGACCGCTCCAGACATATAGGGGAACGCAAGCCGATGACGGGTTCGGAGGCGAACGCAGCCGTGGCGACCGGCGATTTGATGGCCGGCAAGCGCGGACTAATCATGGGCGTCGCCAACAATCGGTCCATCGCCTGGGGCATCGCGAAAGCGTGCGCGGCGCAGGGAGCGGAAATAGCGCTGACGTACCAGGGCGACGCCTTGAAAAAACGCGTCGAACCGCTGGCCGCTGAACTTGGCTCATCGCTCGTGTTGCCGTGCGACGTTACCGACACAGCATCCATGGACGCTGTGTTCGAGAGGTTGGCCAGCGCATGGGGCCGACTTGACTTTCTCGTTCATGCCATAGCTTTCGCCGACAAGAACGAACTTGACGGCCGTTACGTCGACACGTCTGAGAAGAATTTCACGCAGAGCCTTTTGATCTCTTGTTACTCGTTTACTGCGCTGGCCCAGCGCGCCGAAAAACTGATGACCGACGGGGGATCGCTGTTGACGCTGACGTACTACGGCGCGGAGAAAGTCATGCCCCATTACAACGTCATGGGCGTCGCCAAAGCCGCGTTGGAAGCCAGCGTCCGCTATCTCGCTTCCGACCTCGGCAAGACCGGAATTCGCGTCAACGCAATCTCTGCGGGGCCTATCAAGACGCTGGCGGCGTCCGGAATTTCGGACTTTCGCTACATTTTGCGTTGGAATGAGTACAATTCGCCGTTGCGCCGAACGGTGACGATCGAAGACGTCGGCGCTTCTGGCCTCTACCTGCTGTCCGACCTGTCGCGCGGCGTCACCGGCGAAGTGCACCACGTTGACAGCGGGTATCATGTCCAGGGCATGAAGAACGAAGATGCGCCGGACATCAGCGTTGTCAAAGGCGACGGCGCTTGAGGGAGCCGCCGGCCGCGCCTTTCATCCTGCGACCGGGCGTGACTCTCTACTTTGTCCGGCACGGTGAAACCGACTGGAACCGCGAAGCCCGCTACCAGGGACAGCGCGACATTCCACTTAACGACGCGGGCCGGGCTCAGGCCAAGCGCAATGGCCAGGCGCTCAAGGCTTTGTCCGACCAGATCGCGACTCTGGATTTCGTTTCCAGTCCTCTCAGCCGCGCCGTCGAGACGATGCGGATTCTCCGGTCCGAACTCGGCCTCCCGCCAGATGAATTTCGCACCGACGATGAGCTTCGCGAATTGCACTATGGCCATTGGGAAGGCCAGCTGGCCGCCGACCTTGCGACAACCGACGCGGCAAGCGTTGCGGAGAAGGCGCGCGATCCCTATCGATGGCGTCCACGCGGCGGGGAAAGCTACGAAGACCTTCAAGCCCGCGTTTCGCGCTGGCTCGCCGGCGTCGAACATGACGCGGTCGTGGTCTCGCATGGCGGCGTGAGCCGCGTCGCACGTGGCGCGATCCTCGGCGCCGATCCAAAGGATACGCCGTTTCTTGAAGCGCCGCAGGATCGGATCCTTGTTCTGAATTCAGACGGCGTCCGCTGGCTGTAGACAGTACTACCGGACATTGGCCTCGTTTTTCGAGCCTGACTTCGACGGGCGCTTTTTCGTGGCGGCGCCGGCCTTGTTCAATGACATGCTCGGCGCCACCCGTCTGACCGGGGGAACAATAGGATCAGGCTTGACGGAGTTTGATGCGTTCTCGTCGCTCCGGCCGGTCTCAACCTGCTCGACGGAGGCGGGTTCGGCGAACGTCGCGCTCCGGGGCAAGAAGAGCGCAATAGCCGCGAAAATGAGCCTGATGACCGTCACGACGAGTACCTGATTGCCGACCTCACGACGCCCAAAATATCGCCAGCAGACCGATCTTGAAAGGCGCACGCTACGATTGACAAAAAAGAGCCGGAGATGCGGCTCTCCGGCTCTTTCCGCGTCATTGGGTTTTGACGCATGTCGCAGATGCCTCGACCGGAGGGTTGCTCAAACCCGGGAGGAGCCACCTGTCTTGCAACGCCTTAGACATGAAGAACAACGTGACCCACGTGGCTTGGGAGCCGGGCCACCTGCGCATGCGTTCCGACAACGTGCGATCCTGCGATGCGACGCCGGCTGCGTTCGGGCAGCGAAAGGCGTGCTCGGCCGAGTTGCTGGCGCCATGCGTACGCGTTCTGGTTTTGTGGAATCGCCCCGCGATTGCGCGTTAGCGTCGCGAAATCGGCAGCGAACGCAGCACTGAGCGGCAGTTAATCTGCGTCGCCGGACGTTGTCACGCGCTTTGCCCGGCCGGCGGGCTTGCCCGCGTGCGCCGTCGCTCCTAAAGAGTACGGTGACGCAGAGATGCAACACATGCGTTGCAGCTTCATCTGAGTGCGTCGCCCCCCGCAGCCGGTCGCATCGAACGCCCTCATGTCCCACAACACCTTCGGCCATCTATTTCGCGTCACGACGTGGGGCGAAAGCCACGGACCGGCGATCGGCGTCGTCGTTGACGGGTGTCCGCCTGGCCTGCCGCTGGAGGCTGGCGACATTCAGGTTTTCCTTGATCAGCGCAAGCCGGGTCAGTCGCGCTTCACCACGCAGCGGCGCGAAGCTGATGAAGTCGCAATCATGTCCGGCGTGTTCCACGACGCCTCAGGCCGGCAGGTCACTACCGGCGCGCCGATTGCGTTGGAAATTCAGAACACGGATCAGCGCTCAAAAGACTATGGCGACATCGCGCAAAAGTATCGTCCAGGGCACGCCGACTACACCTATGACGCCAAATACGGCATTCGCGACTATCGCGGCGGCGGGCGCTCGAGCGCGCGGGAGACGGCGTCGCGCGTTGCGGCCGGCGCCGTTGCGCGGAAAGTCATCCCTGGCGTGACAATTCGAGGCGCGCTCATCCAGATCGGCCCGCATGCGATCGACCGCGCCCGCTGGGATTGGGACCAGGTCGGCAAGAACCCGTTCTTTTGTCCCGACGCTGAAGCGGCGGAGGATTGGACGACCTACCTCGATGATATCCGCAAATCGGGATCGTCAGCCGGCGCAATTATCGAAGTGGTCGCCGATGGGGTTCCGGCCGGGTGGGGGGCGCCGCTCTACGGCAAGCTCGATCAGGAACTGGCATCCGCAATGATGTCGATTAACGCCGTCAAGGGCGTTGAAATTGGCGCGGGCATGGCCGCCGCCGCGCTCACCGGCGAGCAGAATGCCGACGAAATGCGCATTGGCGCTGACGGCGGTCCGGAATTTCTGTCAAACCATGCGGGAGGAATGCTCGGCGGCATTTCCACCGGGCAACAGGTGGTTTGCCGCTTCGCGGTGAAACCGACGTCGTCTATTTTGACGCCACGCCGGACGATCGACGCCAGCGGCGCTGAAACGGAGATCGTCACGAAGGGCCGCCACGATCCATGCGTCGGCATCCGCGCCGTGCCGGTCGGAGAAGCGATGATGGCAATCGTGCTCGCCGATCAGTTTCTCCGCCATCGCGGGCAGTGCGGCGCGTGATGCGCTGAACTTTCAACGAGGTCGTAAATGTTGAAGTCCATGAGCGTCGCGCTTTCGGCGGCGCTGGCGATGAGCCCCTGTTTCGCGACAGCCGCCGACATCACAGACGCGCGGATGAAAGCCGCCGCAACCGAAGCCGACGACTGGCTGCTCTATGGCCGCGACTACGCCAATCAGCGCTTTTCGCCCCTGGGTCAGATCACGGCCGGAAACGTCAAGCGCCTCGCGCCGAAATGGATCTATCAAACCGGGACGGCGGCGACATTCCAGACCACGCCCTTGGTCGCCGACGGCGTAATGGTTCTGTCTGCGCCGTTCTCGCATGTGATGGCGGTCGACGCAGCGACCGGACGCGAAATCTGGCGATACGAACACAAGAGCGCGGCACGGAAGCTCTGCTGCGGTCCAGCGAACCGCGGCGTCGCGCTTGCCTACGGCAAGGTCTACGTTGCTACCGTCGATGCGCGCGTCGTTGCGCTTGATCTGAACTCCGGCAAACCTGTTTGGGATACGCCGATGGTGGATGCGGCCGCGGCGCCTGGCCCGACCGAAGACGCCGCTGTGTTGGCTGGCGACGCGCTCAAGGGCCAGTCCGTAACGGGTTCAACAGGCGTCGGCGCCGTAGCGGCGCCGCTTGTCGCGAAGGGTCTGGTGATCGCCGGCATCACAGGCGTTGGCTATGGCCTACATCTCGACAGCGATAGACCGGGCGCGCCGCTCGGCGCCGTCGTCGGCGTGGCGGGCCGTTTCGGGCGTCCCGGCTTTCTTGCGGCTTACGATGCCGAAAGCGGAAAGAAAGTATGGCAGTTCGACACCACGATCGAGAACTGGGAAGGCGCGTATCGCGCAACGACGCCTGACGGCGTGCCGCTCAATCGGGACATTGCGGCGGAAAAGGCTGCGGCAACCGCGAATAAAGATGCATGGCGCTACGGCGGCGGTTCGATCTGGCATACCCCCGCATTCGATCCGGACCTGGGCCTCATCTATCTCGGCATCGGCAATCCGTCTCCGCAGGCGGCAGGCGAAAGCCGGCCGGGCGATAATCTCTATACCGGCTCACTCGTCGCGCTCGACGTGACGACGGGAAAAATTAAATGGCACTATCAGCAAATCCCGCACGACATCTGGGGCTATGACGTTGCAAGCCCGCCGGTGCTGTTCACGCATAACGGCGAAGGCGGCAAAGTTCCCGCGATCGCTCAGGCGTCGAAGCTCGGCTGGGTCTATGTCCATGATCGGCGCGACGGCAAACTGCTTTTCAAATCCGACGCGTTCGTGCCGCAATCGAACATGTTCGCGCTGCCGACGAAGGAAGGCGCAAAAGTTTCGCCCGGCGTCGGCGGCGGCGCCAACTGGTCGCCGGTGTCCTACGACGGCGCCAGCGGTTCGATCTACGTTGCAGCGATGCATCTGCCGACGACGTACCGATCGGCGGAGCTGCCCGCAACGGCCGACAAGCCGGCCGTGCCCTACATCGTTCTCGATACGCAGTCGCCCGAACGCTGGGGGACGCTGACGGCGCTCGATCTCACGAATGGCGGAAAACTCCTGTGGCAGCAGAAGACGAAGGAGCCGCTGGTCGGAGGCGTTCTGGCGACGAAGGGCGGACTCGTGTTTACCGGCGAAGGCGGAGGCGATTTTTCTGCTTTCGACGCCAAAACCGGGGAAAAGCTTTGGAGCTTCAATTGCGGCGCCGGCGTCAACGCCCCGCCGATCAGCTACGCGGCCAGCGGCAAGCAGTACGTCGCCGTCGCGGCCGGCGGCAGTCAGATCTGGGGCTTCCGACAGGGCGGCGCCGTCATTGTCTTCGGGTTGATCGACTAATCGACAGCCGCGCGGTACGGTCCGCTGCGCATGAAGCCATATCAATCGATCGTGATCCTCACCGGCGCCGGGCTATCCGCCGAATCCGGCGTCTCGACGTTTCGCGACCCGAACGGCATCTGGGCAAAGTACGATTGGCGCGACGTTGCGACGCCGGAGGGCTTCGCGCGCGATCCGGCAGCGGTGCATGAATTCTACAACATGCGTCGTCGCCTCCATAGGGAGATCAAACCGAATGCAGCGCACCAAGCTCTTGCACGGCTCGAGAGCGCACACGGCGGCGTGACGATTGTCACGCAGAACGTGGATGCCCTGCACGAGGCGGCGGGATCGCGGGCGCTCATCCACATGCACGGCGAGGCTCTGAAAGCGCTTTGCGGCGGCTGCGGCGCGCGACACGCGTGGCATGACGATCTTTCGACGATGACGCCGTGCCCATCCTGCGGACAGCGCGGAACAATGCGCCCCGACGTCGTCTGGTTCGGCGAAACGCCCTACCACATGGAACGCATTGGGCAGTTGTTGCAGGACTGCGATCACTTCATTTCGATCGGCACTAGCGGAAACGTCTACCCGGCGGCAGGCTTCGTCGCCGAGGCGCGCGCGGCCGGCGCATACACCGTCGAACTGAATCTGGAGCCGTCGCAAGGCGCCAGCCTGTTTCACGAGGCGATCTACGGACCGGCGACCGAAATTGTGCCGCGTTACGTCGCTCCCTTGCTAATCGAGACCTAGCGACGAAAAACGGCGACAACTTCGATATGAGGAGAATATCGAAACTGATCGATCGGCGTGATCTCCTCAACCGCGTATCCGCCATCGATCAGAATGCGCGCATCCCGAGCCAGCGTTGCAGGGTTGCACGACGCAGCAACCACTGTTTTCACCTTCGATCGTGCAATCATCCGCGATTGCGCCTCGGCGCCGGCGCGCGGAGGATCAAAGACAACAGCGTCATGCTCGTTGAGTTCGAGCGCCGAAAGCGGCTCCCGAAAAAGATCACGCGCGCGGGCGTCAAGCGGCTTTAGACTTATCGCGCGCCGCGCAGCCTGCTGGAGGGCCTCAATCGCTCGTGCATCCGAGTCGTAAGCCGATACTCGCGACTTTGCCGCGATTGGCAACGAGAACGCCCCGACGCCGGCGAAGAGGTCGACAACGCGCTTGGCCTTACCGACCGCAGCCAGAATGCGCGTCGTCATTTCCCTTTCCGCGGCAGCCATCGCCTGCACGAATACCCCAGGCGGGATGTCGACTTGCGCCGCGCCGAAGGTCAAAATCGCGGGCGCAGCTCTGTATACAGGCTCGCCATTGATGCTGACACGCGCGAGACGCAATGCGGCCGCCGATTGAGCGAGCGCGCCGAGCGCCGGGGCGGACAGCGCCTTCTCGATTTTCTCAATGGCGACATCGAGCCCAGGCTCGGTCGCCGTAACAGTCAATCGGGCCACGTCGCGTCGGGGCAGCAGCGGCCGGATGAGCGACCTCAAAGCCGGTAGCGCGGCGACGATGGCGGGGGCAACGACGGGACACTCGTCGACATCGACGAGGTCGTGCGAACCCGCCTCAAGAAATCCTAGCAGGACGCCGCCTGGCGCGTTTCGCGCCGTCATTGTCGCACGACGTCGTTCACCGACGGGCGCGACGACCTCGCAAACGGGCGAATCGATGCCGCGCGATTTGAACGCCGCGACGACCTGATCGCGCTTCCAACTGCGGTAGGCCCCGCTCGCCATGTGCTGCAAAGCGCATCCGCCGCACCTGCCAAAATGGCGACAGACCGGCGTCACGCGATCTTCGCTTGCCGTCAGCACGTCGATCAGCTGCGCCGTCCCGCTTTCAGAAACGTTTACGCGCACGCGCTCGCCCGCGAGGGTGAAGGGTACAAATAGCGTCGCGCCGCCGGTTTCTGCGACGCCATCCCCTTTCGCGCCGACGCGGATAATCTGGACTTCGCGCGAGTTACGCATCGCGAACGGCGCCGATCAGAAATTCGACGTTTCCAGACCCGCCGAGGATTGGCGAAGGGACGACGCCCATCACGCGCCATCCGTTCTGCGTCGAAATCCATGCCCTGACGCACTCGACCGCCGCCGTTCGGGCGGCCTCGTCTCTCACGATGCCCCCGCCGCTAACGGCGGCGCGACCCGCCTCAAACTGCGGTTTGATCAGCGCTGCGAGCCACGCGCCCGGCGCTGTCAATTGCAGCGAAGCGCCCAGGGCCTTCGTGAGCGAAATGAAGCTGACATCGGCGACCACCGCGTCAATCGGATCAGGGATGTGCGCACGGGTCAGAGCACGCGCGTCCTGACTTTCGAGTGAGATCACGCGCCCATCCAACTTTAGGCTTGCATCAAGTTGGCCGCGCCCAACGTCTACCGCATACACTTTCAGCGCGCCGTGCTTCAGCAGGGCGTCCGTGAAACCTCCGGTCGATGCGCCCACATCGAGCGCGATGCGCCCAGCGACCGCCAGATCAAAGTGTTTGAGGGCGGCAATCAACTTCTCTGATCCTCGCGAGACGAACTGCGGCGCATTCGGATCGAGTTCGATTTTCGCGGCGTCCGGGCATTTCCGTCCGGGCTTGTCGCATATCGCGCCGTCCACACGAACGAAGCCGCGCGCGATGAGGTCGCGCGCTCGGGAACGCGTCGTCGCAAGGCCGAGACTGACAAGTCTTTCGTCAAGACGCATCCCGCGCCATACTCCCGATCGATTTCCTCGCCATATCAGGGCACGATCGCGTTGCAAGTCCATCTGCCCTGCGTCACACGGAGAAGCTGCATGAAATTCGCTATTGCCGTCATATGCGCCGCGTTTTTTTCGGCATCCGCCGTCGAAGCGGAACAGACGGCCACGCCGTCGCCGGCCGACGCCAAGGTCTTCATTATTGAACCTAAGGACGGCGCGACTGTATCCAGCCCAGTCACGGTCAAGTTTGGCGTTTCGGGCATGGAGATTGCGCCGGCTGGGACGGACAAGGCCAATTCAGGCCATCATCATCTTTTGATCGATGTAAAGCCCGAAAAAATCACGGAGGGAATCCCCGCCGATGCAAACCACATCCACTACGGCAAGGGACAAACGGAGGCCGTGATCGAATTGACGCCGGGTTCGCATACGCTGCAGCTATTGCTCGGCGACAAAAACCACGTACCCCACAACCCGCCAGTGATGTCAGATGTGGTGACCATCACGGTGAAGTAGAGCCCCTGGGCTAGTGGTCATTGACGGCGTATCGCCCGGGACCGCCTGCAAACAGCATCAGAAAACCGCCGGCGATCGCCAAGTTCTTCATAAACAGAATCGCCTGCGCCTGCTCGCCGAAATTGCCGTGGAACAGAACCGCGGCGGCGATGCAGAACGCCGCCAGGGCAAACGCCGCCCAGCGAGAATAGAAGCCGAGTAGAACCATCAGCCCACCGCCAAGTTCGAGCGCAATCACGGCGGGCAACAACTGTCCCGGAACTCCGGCGCTTTGCATGTAGCCCGCCGCCCCTTCATAGCCCGAGATTTTGCTTAAGCCGGCCTGAATGAAGATGGCAGAGAGCAAGACCCGGCCGAGTACGCTGGCGATGGCGTTCATTTCATCTTTCCCTTCAAATGGCGGCCGCGCGCCGCGCGTCGCAGGCGAGCAAATGGCACGGCATGGACCGATCGATGTTCAACCCTTATCACTTTGGTTAGCGCTCCGGATCGAAAGGCTCTACGCCCTTCGGCCGGCCGTCCGGGCCTAGCGTGAGTTTTTCCACTTTCGCTTCGGCCTGCTTCAAAAGCCGATCGCAATGGTCGCGGAGCGCTTCTCCGCGCTCGTAGATTGCGATGCTCTCCTCAAGTTCGACGTCGCCGCGCTCCAAACGGCCGACGATCGCCTCAAGCTCCTTGAGCCCTCGCTCGAAACTCATGTCTTTGATGTCGGCGTGGATCTTTGCTGGCGGCTTGACGGTCGACATCGGCGTAACCCTTTTGAGCACAGTGGACGGCAATGAAGCGTTGCTCAGTCGCCAACGTCCATAAGCGATTTGACGTGAACCGCAACCGATCTTGCGAGTCCCTGGAGATCGTAACCCCCCTCCAACATCGAAACGATTCGGCCGTTCGCATGCCGGCGCGCCGCCTCGGCAAGTTGTTCGGTCGCCCACTGAAAGTCGGCTTCGACGAGGCGCAGACCGCCCAAGGGGTCTCGCTCGTGCGCATCGAATCCGGCCGAAATAATTAACAGATCAGGCGCGAAGTTGTGTAGCGGAACGATGATCCGGTCAAGAAATGCCTGCTCGAACTGCTCTTTGCCGTCACCGGCTCGCAGCGGCGCATTGAAGATGTTGCCGACGCCGGTTTCCCGCAGCGCGCCTGTGCCGGGAAAGAGCGGCATCTGATGGGTCGAGCCATAGAACAGGTTCTTGTCGGACCAAAACACTTCTTGGGTGCCGTTGCCGTGATGCACATCGAAATCGACGACGGCGACGCGTTCGGCCCCATGCTTGGCGCGGGCGTAGTGCGCGGCGATCGCGGCGTTCGAAAAAAGGCAGAAGCCCATCGCCCGGTTGCTCTCTGCGTGGTGGCCGGGCGGACGAACCTGGCAGAATACGTTGGCGGCCTCGCCGGACATCACGGCGTCAACGCCGGCGAGGCCCGCGCCGACCGCGCGGCGCGCGGCTTCCCATGTTCCCGGCGAGACGACCGTATCGCCGTCGATGTGGGACAAACCCTGCTCGCGTCCCGCCGCTACAGCGCGAACGTGCGCCAAGTGTTCCTTGCTATGGGCCATCAAGATGTAGCTTTCGTCGTCGTCGCGAAGCGGCGCATCGACTCGTTTCAGGGCGTCGAAGGAATCGTGCGAGAGCGCGCGCTCAATCGCCCGGATTCGGTCCGCGCGCTCGGGGTGCCCGGCCCCCGTGTCATGCTGGAGAAATGCAGGATGCGCGAACAGGATTGTTGTCATGCCAGCTCGGAGACCCGGGCGATCTTGACGCCTGGCGGCGGCTTGCTGTCGGCGGGCACGAAGAAATCAGGAGCCAAAGGCATCGACTGATCGACGCGATAGCGATCGAAATCCTTGAGGCCGCCGACTTCGTGCAAAAAAGTATCGTCAATGAGGAAGTAACCCGTAAAGGAGCTGGCGGGTTGCTGGAATACAAGGTGCGCCGCGTCGGCCAGAATGTCGGCCGTTCTGCTCATGCGCATGAGCTTGTCGCCGCCAAGGATGTTCTTGATCGCCGCCGTCGCAATGGTGGTGCGGGGCCACAGTGCGTTGACGGCGACTTCGCCTTTCAATTCCTCGGCCATGCCCAGAACGCACAGGCTCATTCCGTACTTGGCGATCGAATACGCCACATGCCCGCTGAACCATTTTGGGTGCAGGTCAAGCGGGGGAGACAGCATCAGGATGTGCGGATTCTTGGACTTACGCAAATGCGGAAGGCACGTCTTCGACACCAAGAACGTTCCCCGCGTGTTGACGTCGGACATCAGATCGAAGCGCTTCATCTCGGTCTGCTCTGTCTTCGTCAGCGAGATGGCGCTGGCGTTGTTCACGCAAATGTCGATGCCGCCGAAAGTCGAGATCGTGAGATCGACGGCGCGCTTGACCTCGTCCTCTTTGCGAATGTCGCACGCTATCGGCAGTGCGATGCCGCCAGCCTTCTGAATCTCCTCGGCAGCCGAATGAATTGTGCCTTCAAGTTTAGGATTTGGATCGGTGGTCTTAGCCGCGATCGCGACTTTGGCCCCGTCCTTGGCGGCGCGCTTGGCGATCGCCAGTCCGATTCCGCGGCTTGCGCCCGTGATGAACAGCGTCTTGCCCTTCAGAGGCTTACCAACGGTCGCGACCATTCCGACATCCTTTGTCCCAGCATCCAGGTTAGTCTATGCGCTTGGTGTAGACTGCGCGAGGGGGGCGCGGCGAGGCGTTTTGCGGCTGCGGCCCTAGGGACGGGGTTTCTTGAAGTCTGGCGTCTGCTTTTCGAAGAACGCTTGAAGCGCTTCGAGCGCCTCGGGCGACTGCAGCCGGGCCCCGAACATCAGAGCTTCCTCTTCAATTCGCCCACGAATATCTGTGGGTTCGCCCTTCAGCAGACGCCGCGCCAGCATGAGAGCCTCCGGCGGTTTCGCCGCTAGTTTGTTTGCCGCCGCCATGACGCTGCTCTCGACGTCGCCTGATGGAACGACGTCAGTGACGATTCCCGACTCCCGCGCCTTAGCCGCCGTAAACCATGAGCCGAGCGCCAAAAGTTCGAACGCGCGCTGATGACCCATGGCGCGCGGCGCAAGAAGACTCGAACCGGCCTCCGGCAACAGCCCAAGAGCGAGGAACGGCGTGGCAAACTCCGACTCGGGCGATGCGTAGACCAAATCACAGTGAAACAGCAGCGTCGTTCCGATGCCGACCGCCTTGCCGTCGACGCCCGCCAACAGCGGCTTCTTGATTTTTGGAAGCAGTCGGACAAATCGCAGCACGTCGCCGCTAAGTCCGCCGGCGCCTTTCGCCGTTGCAAGAAAATCTCCCAAATCATTGCCGGCCGAAAAAACGCCGCCAGAGCCGAAGATGACGTGCGCTGCGATTTCGGGCGCATCATCGCCTTCCTCGATGGCTTCGGCCAGGGCGCGATACATGACGCCTGTCAGAGCATTTTTCTTTGCTGGCCGCGTGAAGCGCAGAACCTGAACGGCCCCTTCGCGCGACACCGTTATGTCGTCGGTCATGCGAGAGCCGCCGTCGCGTCGTCCGCGAGCACGCTTTTCGCCCCGTGCGTCACGGCTGTCGCAAGCCCAAACGCGGACGTCAGAACATTCTCCGCAAAGAACCGCGCAAGCGCCGCTTGCGCGGCAGGAGCGTCGGCGGCCAGCGCACCCCGCGCCAGATAGCCGGCGCCGCTGACGGTTCCAAACAGGCGCAGGTAAGGAGTCGCGGCGGCAAGCGCAGCTTCCGGCTCCGACGTAAGCGCCTCCATTATCCAGGTCGTTGCGTCGCGGAGAGCGTCCAGTCCTTCCGATAGCCTTTCCGACATCGTTCCGAGTTCGGGACGGTTCGACGCTTTCAGTTCGGCGACAACTGCGGCGACTTCGTCCAGGTAGACTTCCACAGCGCCGCCGCCATTGAGCGGCAGTTTGCGCGTTACGAGGTCTATGGCTTGCACGCCGTTCGTGCCCTCGTAGATCGGAAGTATGCGCGAATCTCGCCAATGTTGAGCGGCGCCCGTTTCCTCCACGAAGCCCATGCCGCCGTGCACCTGAATGCCCATCGATGCGATCTCGACGCCGATGTCGGTTGAAAAGGCCTTCGCGACAGGCGTCAGCAGCGCCGCGCGATGTTCAGCCGATTTGCGCATCGCCGGATCGCTCGATCGGTTTGCGACGTCAAGAGCGTAGGCGGTCGCAACGCATATCATTCGCGCGGCCTGCGTTGTCGCTTTCATTGTCAGCAGCGTGCGCCGGATATCGGCGTGCTCGATAATCGGGCTCATCCCAGCGCCGTTCGCTTTGGCGCTGCGGCCCTGCCGCCGCTCCTTGGCATATGCGATCGCGCGCTGCGTGGCCCGGTCTGCGACAGCCACTCCCTGCACGCCAACGGCGAGGCGCGCCGCATTCATCATTACGAACATGGTGGCGAGCCCGCGATTCTCTTTGCCAACGAGATATCCGACAGCGCCAACCTGCTCGCCTAACTTCATCACACAAGTCGGGCTCGCCATGATCCCGAGTTTGTGCTCGACGCCGGCGCAGACCACGTCGTTTCGCGCGCCAAGGGCGCCGTCGTCATCGACAAGAAACTTTGGCGCCACGAACAGGGATATGCCGCGTGTCCCTGGCGGCGCGTCCGGCAATCGCGCGAGCACGAGGTGGATGATGTTCTCGGCTAGGTCGTGCTCACCCCAGGTGATAAAAATTTTTGTTCCAAAAATCCTGTACGTACCGTCGCCCTGCGGAATCGCTCGCGTCGTCAGCTGCGACAAGTCGGAGCCTGCCTGAGGCTCGGTCAGGTTCATTGTTCCTGTCCATTCTCCTGACGCCATCTTAGGGAGAAACTTCGCCTTTAGCGCCTCGCTGCCGCCGGATTCGATGGCGTGCATGGCGCCTTGCGTCAGCAGCGGACAAAGGCCGAAAGCCATATTCGCGGCATTCCAAATCTCGCCCACGGCGACAGTCATGATTTCGGGCAGGCCTTGGCCGCCATAGGCTTCGGAACATGGCAATGCGCTCCATCCGCCCGCCGCGAACCGGCTATAAGCGTCACGGAACCCATCCGGCGTGCGCACGCGTCCGTCCGACCATTTTGAGCCCGCCCGATCGCCAATCCAGTTCAGCGGCGCCAACACATCAGTTCCGAATTTTCCAGCTTCCGAGACGACGGCCTCGACGGTCTCGATGTCGAGTCCGGCATAGATCGCATCGTCCATCCGCGCCGCCGTCTTGAGAGCGAAGAGGATGTCGTCTACTGGAGCCTGATAAGTCATCAATTGTCTCTTGACCGGCTGGCGGAACGAGAGCGTGCGTCAGGCTCAAAGATTATGCCGAACTCAGGCCAGAGCAAATCAAAGGATAATGCGGCGGTGGTCCAAGCTGCCGACCCGGCCGCCATCGAACAAGCCGGACGGCTGCTTCGCGACGGCGCGCTCGTCGCATTTCCGACGGAAACGGTGTATGGCCTGGGCGCCGATGCGACCAACGGACAGGCTGTCGCTCGCATTTTCGAGGCGAAAGGTAGGCCGCATTTCAATCCCCTCATTGTGCATGCCCACGATGCGCAGGCGGCGGCTTGCTACGGGGTTTTCAATGAAAGTGCGCAGTCTCTTGCCGAGGCGTTCTGGCCAGGGCCATTGACGCTCGTCGTCGCACGCCGCGACGGATCGCCTATTTCGGAACTCGCCACTGGCGGCTTGAACACGGTGGCGTTGCGGGTCCCCGATCATCCAATTGCGCAAGCGGTCTTGCGCGCCGCCGACCGTCCGCTAGCAGCGCCGTCAGCCAATCGCTCGGGCCACGTCAGCGCGACGCGGGCGGATCACGTGGCGGCTGATTTGGGCGCGCGCATCGCCATGATCATAGACGGCGGCGGGACGCGGCACGGCGTCGAATCTACAATCGTCGCGTTGGCAGGCGATCAGCCCCGGCTCTTGCGGCTCGGCGCCGTAACTGTCGATGCCATCGAGGCGGTCGTCGGAGAGAGGCTGCTGCGCGGCACCGACGCCACGGAGACCCCGCAATCGCCTGGTCAACTCGCAAGCCACTATGCCCCGCGGGCTGATTTGCGCCTTGATGCGACGCACGTTCGGCCCGGCGAGGCGCGACTCATGTTTGGATCGGAGGCGCCTGCGAACGGCGAACGTTCATTCAATCTCAGCGAATCCGGCGATCTCGTGGAGGCCGCTGCAAATCTGTTCGCTGCGCTCCGCATCCTCGATGCGACCGGCGTGAAATGCATTGCGGTTTCACCTATCCCCCAGGTTGGGTTGGGAGAGGCGATCAACGATCGACTGCGCCGCGCCGCGGCCCCGCGGAGCTAGCCGCTCGTGACGGTCAACACGCCGTGAAAGACTGGCCCAAGCCATGAGTGATCCATCGCAAAGAGATCGATTCCTTGGCGAAGGTCGGCGAATGCGCCGAGAAGAGCGGGCGCAACCATGAACAGCCCGCCGTAGAGCGCAATCGTCGTGACGCCGTTTGCGATCAAATACCGACGCAGCATTATCAACCCCCGGCCCCGATTAACTCTTTGTTAATCAAAGCACGGCGCGCGGGGTCAGCACAAGGGGCGGGAACGCTTAATGGGGCTATCGTAAATGACCATGGGCCATTCCTGACGGCGCCACTCGGGCGGTCAAGTGCCGTCAGGCGATTTGAGTTGCTGTGCGTCGGCCTCGATTGCCGCTGACTGCGATGGCCAGCTTCGTCCCAACCAATCGTCGGTGCCGAAAAGCCAGTACCAGAAACGGTTCCGGCGATGATAACGCTCGATGAACATGCGATTCATCGTGTCCATGTGCGCCGTGAGCACCTTGAGTGTCTCAATCGGACGTTCGTTGTCGCGATCAAGATTGGACAACCGGTTCGAGATCATTGCGACGTCTCCGGCCGCGTCCGTCCGCCATTGATCAATAGAGCCGGCCAACGTGTGCTGGTTCTGATTGAGCTTCATCATTGCTTCGTGAACTTCGGTCAGGTCGTGAGCATAGGCCTGATGCTTCGCCGCCGCTGTTTCAATCTCGCCGGTAAGAGCACTCTCAACCGCCGCCAAGCGCTCGTTAAGGTCGCGCGCTACGGCGCCGAACGCCGCGGTCTGCTGGTCCATGGCGGACGCCAAGTTAGAGACCTTGTCGATCGCCTCGGGATCGAAGAACGCATTGCGCCGACCGAAGTCCGCCAACGCCGTTTCAACGCGCTCCGCTTGCGCCTCGATCGTCGACAGCGCACGTGACGCCGCGGCGTCGAATGCTTGGGCGCCGTCAGTAGCTCCGCCGGCCTGAAATTCGCGGCCAAGCACCGCTTCTTCGATGATGTCCAGGCGGCTGGAGATCGGCCGTAGATCAATCGCCTCTTGCAGCCGCGCGACAACGCCATCGGCCAGCGATGACTCGAAGCCTGCCAGGCGTTCCCCGACCGCCTCATCGGCGCCGCCCCCCCTCGCATGGGCGAAAACCTGCTCAATACTTTGCAGCCGGTCGAACAGATCGGCTTGAAGCCGATCCTGATCGTCACGCTGCGCGTTTGCCGTTCGGTTCAAATCGCGGAGCAGACCTGCAACAACCTGGCGCTCCGAGGCAAGATCCGAACTCAGCGCCCTGACCAACTGCTCAAGCGCCTCGATCCGCGAGTTTTGAATTGCGTCCGTCGCAGACCCAGCCGGTTCAGGACGGTAAGACCGCGGCGGCTCAAGCCGGTAGTAACGATCTTGCGCAGGCGGCGCATACCTCGCCTCTGGCGCATATCGCGGCGGTGGTTCGTAGCGCGGAGGCGCGTCAACCGCCACGCGCGGGGCGTGGCGCGTCAACAGTCTCAAACCGGGGAGGTCAGGGCGTTGATCGAGAAACACGTGCAGTAGATCCACGACGCTGGCGGGCTCCCCCCGGCGCGAAGCGTTGGCGGCCGCCAAGCGAAGGGCGTCCGCGAACTCGTCGGAACGACGCGGCGAACTTTTGCTATTGGGCAAGCCTACCGGAATTTCGGCGGCGATAATTGTCGCGCTTTCCCGGCGCAGGGCCGCAACGCGGACCCCTCGGGATTCGAGGGCTTCGGCGGCGGCCTCAATTCGGGTCAGCGCGTGGAGAAGATGCTCCAGCCGGACTTCGCCGGATCGATGTGCGAGCGCTATGTCATAGGCGTGGTTGGAACACGCAAGCAGCGTGTCGTCCACCCAGAGAGGACCGGCGCTAAGACCGCCGTGGCGCCCATTGTTTGGCGACTGAGCCTCGAACGCGGTCGCCAGTTCGTCTGAGGTTGCGCTCCACGTTTGGTGGGTTCGCAGATCCAGGTCGTCACCTCGGTAGCCCATCGCCGCACATTCCCCAATCCACCGCGGAGCGGCAAGCGCCCTGACGCGACAAGACATTTACTTATCGCAAGTTAGCGCCGTTTTCGGCGGCGGGCGAGTCGGCGGACGCCGCATATCGCGGGTTTGGTCAATGCGGTCTGCCACGACTGCAATGCTCCGCCGCGACTAGATGGCTCGATCGCGGGCCACTACCCGTGCGGCAGTCCGGTCGTGGCCGGCGCATGAAGCTCGGGCCCGTCGGCGCGCCAGTTATTCAGTTTTCGAGATATAGGCGCCGCATCCAATTGGCCGTCCGGCAACGGCGAAAATTGGCTCCGAGAGAACGGGCCTGTCCCAGTGCGGCAGTCGAGCCAGACCTCATACATCTCCCGACAAAGGATGACAGGCATGCGATCCGAAATGAACGATACGTCGCCGTTGGCCGTGGTGGTCAAAATGGCGACGGTCTCAATTTCGCTGCCGTCCGCCCCGAGCCAATTTTCCCAAAGCCCCGCGAAGGCAAACGTCTCGCGGCTTCGCAATCGAATGAGATGCGGCTGTTTCGCGTCGGCAGAGCCAGTCCACTCGTAGTATCCGTCGGCGGGGATGAGGCATCGGCGATGTCGGAACGCCCCCCGAAACGAAGGCTTCTCCGCCGCGGTTTCAGATCGCGCGTTGATCAGCGTCGAAAAGCTCTTAGGTTCCTTCACCCACGAGGGAATGAGGCCCCAGCGCGCGAGCAAAGCCTCGCGATCGCCGCCGGACGACCGCCGGACAACGAGCACGGGTTGCGTGGGCGCAATATTGTAGCGCGGCGGAAAATCGTCGACGCGCTTGAGGTCGAAGAGCTGGCGCACAGCTTCCGAAGGCGAAATCAAACTGTAGCGCGAACACATCGATGCTGAAGTCCTGGCCGCGACTAGCGATGCAATATAGCCTGCTTCCGCCGCAGGGCCTAGAATCGGTGCTAAAGCCATCCCATGCTGACGAAACGCATTCCTAATGACGTTCGCTCGCCCGCAAATGGCGCAACGCGGCCGCTTTTGCTTGCGATATTGTTGATGTCGTTCACGATCGCGACGCCCGCCGCGTCAGCCCCCGAAGGCAAACCCTATGATGACAAACTCCTCAGGCTGTCGGAGATACTCGGCGCCGTACACTATCTTCGCGAGTTGTGCGGCGCCAACGAGGGGCAGTATTGGCGTGAACGGATGCAAGGGTTGATGGACGCCGAGAGCTCGTCCGCACTTCGCCGTGCGCGCCTATCGCGCGCGTTCAACCAAGGCTATCGAAGCTACAGCCGCACGTACAATACCTGCAGCCCATCGGCGCAAACGGCCATTACGAGATTTCTCGCCGAAGGCGCCCAGCTGTCAGAAACGCTGGTCAAGAGTTACCCTTGAGCTTCGCGGCGCCGGCGCGGTTGATTTTTCACGCGTCGGCTCGGCGATTTACTGTGAATTGTTGCAACGGCGACCTTTCTGCGGCCCGCATGCTACGTCATGAGTGACAGGGACAAGTCGCCGCGCGGGGCGGCCGGATCGCGTGGGGTCGATATGCAGTGCTTTCAGGATCTTGAGGCCGAAAATCCAAACCTAAAGGCGCTGGACCTTATTCTTGCGGCCTGGGACGAGGGCGTCGACACGGGCGTCCAACCGCAGCAAATGGCGTACGCCGCGCTTTTCACGGCACTGACCGACCTCGTCGCCATCTATGGAGAAGATGCCGTTATCCATCTAACCCGGGGGCTGGAAAACCGCATCGTCGAGGGCGAATTCACGCTGGCGCGGCGAGATCAGTAACCTCGACGAGTCTCCGGCGCTATACGAATAGCCCCGATTTCCATGCTGCTTCTACCAACAGAATGGCGCCGAAACCCGCCAAGAGAACGCCTGCGAGCCGGTTGATGGCGTGCAAGCGACCCGCGTCGATCAAGTGTCGATAGCGGGCGATCAGATTCGAAAGAAAAATCCACCACAAGAGGCTGCCAGCCATGATGGCCGCCACCATGAGCAGCGCGTCGATCGTCGACGTCACCTCTACGAATGTGCTGACGCCTCCGAATATCGCGAACAACCCAAGCACAGCTCCTGGATTCGTGATCGTCAGAAAGAATGTCTGCGGGATGTCCCAAGCGAATTCTCCGAGCGTCGCTTCGGGCCTCGGCCCCTCGGTCGAAATCATCACGCGAGGCTCGGTCAGAAATAGTTTCAGACCAAACGCGACGAAAGCGATGCCGCCTACGACCTCGATCAAAGCGCGATGCGTGAGGAAGGCCCCGGAGACAGCGCCGACCCCGAGCGCGGCGAAAAGCGCGATCAATCCGTCGCCAAGCACCGATCCGATCCCCGCGGCGACGCCGCCCCAAAAGCCGCGTTCGATGGCGCGCTGAATGCACATGACGTTTACGGGCCCAACGGGCGCCGCAATGAGCACGCCTATGAGCAAGCCGACGGGAATGATAAGTGGGTTGGGAAAGTAATCCATCAGCCTCTGCGCCGCCGACCCCCGACCGATAGAGTCGAGATGCATACGGTCTCAACGCCAAACCCTGCGCCAATGACGCATGCGAATCTGCCACGGCGCTCGCGGCGCCACGTGCAGCAGGCAATCCGCGACAAGGCACATACCCGCCTTTTCGAGCGTCGGAGGCGCCTGCGACGTCTGTTGGTACTGGTAGTTGGCGTTTGCTTTGTTGTCCATGGCGGAAGAGCCGCGGAGCGTGGATCAGGCGACGCCGTCAAACTCCCAGCGCAAGTGGCGGAGTTACGCGAACTCCTGCTGGCGGCGGTCCAAAGCGGAGACCTCAATGATCTGAAGGCGGCGCTCGAGCACTCCCCAGTTAAGCCCGACCTCGGGGCGGACAACAATGATGAGCCAATTGACGTCCTGAGACGCGCCTCGTCCGACGGCGCGGGCATGGAGACCCTGGCCGCGCTCGGCGAGATACTACGGCTTGCGCCTGCGGCATTGCCGCTCGGCAAAGATCTCGAAAACAATTTGATATTCGTGTGGCCCTACCTTGCCGAGAGATCGATTGATCAACTTTCACCGCGCGAACGCGTCGAATTGCTCAGCCTCGTCAGTACCGCCAAAGCCTCAGAAATGCGGGAAAAAAAGCGATGGACGTGGTGGCGTCTCGCGATTGGCGCTGACGGAAGTTGGCTGACGTTCAAGAAAGACGAGCGCTAAGCGGATTTCTCGACCAACAACCTGTGATTGCCTCTCGGAACGTCGCCGAATGCCGCACGGGGTTGGTGTCCGCCGCCGCCTCGGGTTAAGAGCTAGTCATTCTCACTTAACGACAGGGTTCAGCGTTATGACTAGGTTGTGTGCTGTATTTGCTGCGCTGATTGCGATTGGATTTGCGGTGCCGGCGCAGGCGTTTCATCCGTTCGAGGAATCTTACGGTTACGTGAAGCCGAAGAAATTGAAGCGAAATGCCGAGCCGGCGGCTTCTTCGTTCTTCGGCGGGAGCGCGTCCCAATCCGACACCGGCGTCGCAGACGTGTTCAGCGACGGCAAATCCAAAAAAAAGAAAAAGCTAGCAAAGGGGCCTAAGTCGCAGGATGGCGGCGGCAAGCCGCATATTTCCGCCGTGGCCCCGCCGACAGTGTCGTTTCCGAACAGCTATGGCGCGGGATCCATCGTCATCGATACCGCAGGGCGCAAGCTCTATTTCGTTACGTCTTCGTCGTCCGCCTATCGATATCCGATCGCGGTGGGCAAGCAGGGTTTCACATGGACCGGCACGAAGACCATCTCGAACGAAGTTTCCTGGCCTGATTGGCGCCCGCCGGCGGAAATGCTCGCCCGCAAGCCGTATCTCCCGGAGTTCATGTCGGGCGGCGTGCGCAATCCTCTTGGCGCCAAGGCGCTATATCTCGGCAGCTCGTTGTACCGAATTCACGGCACGAACGACGTGAAGTCCATCGGACAGGCAGTGTCGTCAGGTTGTATCCGGATGACCAACGGCCACGTCGTGCATCTCGCCGGCATGGCCGGCGTGGGGACAAAGGTTCATGTGCTGAGCAAACTTCCGTCTAGGATCGCGCGAGCCGGCGCCAACGGCTAGCGGTTCGGTCAGAGCGCTAGTCGGTACAGGAGATCGTGGAGCGGAGAAGGGCCGGCCATGAGGTTAATGCCCAGCGCCGATTTGACAATGTAAAGCGCTCCGAGAGCAGGAATGGTCGCCGCCAGTGAAACGAAGGACATCAAAATGGCGTCGGTCCAGCTGAGCGGCTGGACCGGGGCTATTGTGTTGCGCACGACTGCGGAAAGCATGGTGGGCCTGGGCGCGAGTTCCTGTAGTGCACGCCCGAAGCAAGCTCCGGGCCACAGGCCTTAACGCGCGGATGCTTCCAGAAAACGGGCAGGTTCGCCGGTTGCCGGGCCAATGATCTCGCCGTCCCACATGACACGGCGGCCGCGAACGACCGTCCCGACCGGCCAACCCGTCACAGAAACGCCGTCATAGGGCGTCCACCCGCAGCGACTTTCGATCCAGTCATTTTCAATGACGGCCTTGCGCTTCATATCGACAATGGTCAGGTCCGCATCGTAGCCGACAGCGATCCTCCCCTTGCCGATCAGGCCAAAGAGCCGCTGAGGTCCGTGGCTCGTCAAATCGACGAACCGCTGCAGCGAGAGACGTCCGGCATTCACGTGATCCAGCATGATCGGAACCAGCGTTTGCACGCCGGTCATGCCTGAGTGGGTGTCAGGATAGGCGTGCTCTTTTTCAGCGCGAATGTGCGGCGCGTGATCGGAACCCAAGACATCGACGACGCCCGAGGCGACGGCGTCCCAAATCGCGGCGCGATGGCGCGCATCGCGCACCGGCGGGTTCATCTGGGCATACGCTCCGAGACGTTCGTAGCACTCCGGCGCGGCCAGCGTCAGGTGATGGGGCGTGACTTCGACCGACGCAAAGTCTTTGTGCCGCGCGAGAAAGGCCATTTCATCGGCGGTCGAGACGTGGAGCACATGCACGCGCTTTTTATGTATTTCGGCGAGCGCCACGAGCCGGCGTGTTGCGATCATCGCCGCCTCGACATCCCGCCATTCGGGATGCGAACGCGGATCGCCCGTGCGTCGCAAGTATATGCGATCCTTCAAGCGGGCTTCGTCCTCGGCGTGAAACGAGGCGCGACGGGAAATGCAGGCGATGATCTTCTCCAGCGTCACTTCCTCATCGACGAGAAGATCGCCGGTCGAAGACCCCATGAACACCTTGATGCCCGCTGAAGCTTCAAGGCGCTCCAATGAAGGTATCTCGCCTACGTTGTCGCGCGTCCCACCGACGAAGAAAGCGAAGTCGCAGTACATGCGGCGCCGAGCGCGGCGCACTTTGTCGGCGAGCGTCTCGGCCGATGTCGTCAATGGCTTCGTATTCGGCATCTCGAATACCGTCGTCACGCCACCGGCGACAGCGGCTCGACTCCCGGATTCGAGGTCTTCTTTGTGTTCGAGGCCCGGCTCGCGGAAATGCACTTGGCTGTCGATGACGCCGGGGAGAATGTGCAGGTCTTTGGCGTCGATGTTCAACTCGGCGATCACGCTTTTCAGGTCGCCGATGGCGGCAATGCGCCCATCTCGGATGGCGAGGTCGCGAACGCCATCGCCTTCGTGATTCACGATTGTCGCGCCCCGAATGACGACGTCATACGATTCGCTCATCTGCCTGAGAGGCCCCGCGTCTTGCGTTCAGGTTTCGTCCCGCATACGTAACAACGTCGATCAATGCAATCCCAGCGCGTCCGAGGCCAACAGAATGTCACGCGCCATGTTCGCCGAGTTGCCGGACCGTGGCGTCGTCAGAATCGCCGGCGCAGACGCAGCAAAGCTGTTGCAGGGCCTCATTACGAACGACATGGATCGGATCAGCGGCGGGGCGGGCGCGATGCACGCGGGGCTCTTGTCGCCACAAGGAAAAATCTTGTTTGAATTCTTCGTCATCGCTGACGAAGACGGATTTCTTCTCGATGTTGCGCGCAGCAAGGCAGGTGAACTGGTCCAGCGGCTAACGCTGTACCGGCTGCGCGCCGACGTCGCCATTTCTGACGCTTCGGGAGTAATTAGAACATATGCGGCTTGGGGGAACGGCGAGGAGTGGCATGGCTCGAAAAGCTTCATTGACCCGAGATCCCCCGAGCTGGGTCGACGGATCTTTGTGGATGAAACTTTGGCGCGCGCCGCAGATTGCGCGCCACTTCCCGACGTCTCCCCGACCCGCGAATACCATGCGCATCGAATCTCGGTGGGGGCGCCGGAAGGCGGGAAGGACTATCCCTTTGGCGACGCCTTCCCTCACGAGGCCAACTTCGATGTTTTCGACGGCGTGTCTTTCACCAAGGGCTGTTATGTCGGTCAGGAGGTTGTCGCCCGAATGCAAAACAAGTCGGTAGTGCGCAAACGCGTCGTCCGCATCACCGGCGCCGCGCCGCTGACAGCCGGACAAGACGTCCTATTGGGCGAAGCGCCCATCGGTCGCGTGGGATCTGCCTGCGGCGCCAATGCGCTGGCGCTGTTACGATTAGATCGCGTTGTTGAGGCGCTTGAGAAGTCCATTCCGCTGGTGTCCGGCGGAATCGAGATTTCGCCAGAGGCCAAGGCTCTCGATCGCTATCGCGCTTCCGTGACGCGTCATGCGTCCAGCGGATTGCCCCCATGACGACGCCGAAGATCGCGCGTTGCCCTTGGCGAGGGATCGAAGACCCACTTTATGCGCTGTACCATGATGAGGAATGGGGCGTGCCCCTTGTGGAGGACCGAGCGCTGTTTGAGAAGCTCACGCTCGAAAGCTTTCAATCCGGCTTGTCCTGGCTCACGATCCTGCGAAAGCGGGAAAACTTTCGCCGCGCGTTCCACAATTTCGACGCGGCGGCCATTGCGCGCTACGGCGATCGCGACATTGCGCGTCTAATGGGCGACGCCGACATCGTGCGAAATCGCATGAAGATTGAGGCCGTCATCAACAACGCTAAGGCCTTACTGGCGCTGTCGCGCAGGCAAAGTCTATCGTCGACGATATGGGCGTTCCTCGAGAATGGTCCCATCCAAAATCGATGGTCGTCCTTGAATGACGCGCCGGCCAGTACGGACCTCTCCAAACGCATCAGCATGGCGCTCAAGGGTCACGGCTTTCGATTTGTCGGCCCGACAACGGTTTATGCATTCATGCAGTCGGCAGGCATGGTGAACGATCACCTCGTTGCTTGCCCGCGCCACTCCGAATGTCGGAAATTGCAACTTTCCATGACGCCGCCGTCACAATGACATCGCAGACGTCAAAACCGATCCGCGCATGGCAGCGCATGCTTTCAGGCCGCCGTCTTGACCTGCTTGCGCCGTCGCCGGACGATATCGAAATCGAAGACATTGCTCATGGATTGGCGCGCGTTGCGCGCTGGAATGGCCAAACGACAGGCGATCACGCTTTCTCTGTTGCGCAGCACTCGCTCATTGTCGCCGACATTTTTGAGGCGATGAATCCTGCGATGCCGGCTGCTGCAAATCTGGCGGCGCTGCTCCACGACGCCCCCGAGTACGTCATCGGCGATTTGATCAGCCCCTTCAAAGCCGCGCTGTCGCTTGACTACAAAGCTTTCGAGGCGCGTCTGCTCGACACAATTTATGCCCGCTTTGCCGTCGGTCCGATCACAGAAGAAACCACCATGGCGATCAAGAACGCGGATCGCATCGCCGCCTACTTTGAGGCCACTCGGCTTGCGGGTTTTTCACTCGAAGAGGCGCAGGAATTTTTTGGCGCGCCGCCCATCGAGCGATCGCTGGCGGGGCGACTTGACCGCATGGCGCCGGAGTCGGCCGGCGTCGCGCAGAAGCGCTTCCTGTCTCGCTTTCATTCAATCCGCTCGTCAGCCTGATTGAGGCCAAATTACGTCAATTGATGGGCCATTTACGTTACACTTATTCGGAAAATAGCCACGATCGCCGTCTAGCTCGCCTTATGGGGAGCATGGGGAAGGCAACACGATGAACATGGAACTTTCCGCTCGGAGAAAGCCGACTGTCGAAAAATCTCAGCGAGCTTCCATCGCAGATCATTCAAGCGCTGCAGCGATCGCCATCGGTTTGAACGCTGCAATCGTAGCCGTTCTCGACGATGAGCCTGTGGCGCTTGCGGTGCGCGGCGACTCGGACATCAGCGGCGCTGCTGATGCGCTGCCCTTCGGTCCGTTCAATCCGCGAGAGCACCGCACGCTGGAAGGCGGCTTGAGGTCGTGGGTCCGTGATCAGACAGGGCTCGATTTCGGCTACGCTGAGCAACTGTACACATTTGCCGACCGAGGGCGAGACGCCGACAACGACAACCGCTCGCCGCATGTTGTTTCGATCGGCTACCTGGCGTTGACCCAGGCTCGCGGTCAACACGGTCTGACGAATGGCGTGTGGCGGAGCTGGTACCAGTACTTTCCTTGGGAAGATTGGCGCCGCGGCCGCCCTGAGATCATTGCGCGGGATATCGAGCCGCGGCTAAAGGCTTGGGCCGAACGGACCTCGCCATCACTGACGCCTCAGCGTCCCATTGCGCGCGCCGACAGAGTCCGCATTTGCTTCGGTCTGGAAGGCGCCGCTTGGGACGAAGAGAAAGTTCTCGACCGCTACGAGTTGCTCTACGAAGCGGGGCTTGTCGAGGAATCGTTGCGCGACGGTCGGAGCGCTGCCCATGCCTGGACCGAAAGGCCGGGCCTCGGAATGAGCATGCAGTCCGATCATCGTCGAATTCTGGCTACGGCCATTGGACGGACGCGCGCAAAAATCAAATATCGGCCGGTCATTTTCGAATTGATGCCGGATGACTTCACGCTTTATGAACTTCAAAAAACGGTCGAAGCCATTCTCGGTCCGCATCTCCACAAGCAAAACTTCCGACGTCTGGTCGAAGGCGCCGGACTTGTAGAGCCGACCGGCGACGTGAAGACGCGAACCGGCGGACGTCCAGCAAAGCTGTTCCGCTTTCGCCGCGAGGTCTTGCTGGAACGGCCCGCTCCCGGCGTCCGCGTATCGGCGCCGCCCATTCGCGGCTAGATAAGAACGTTCCCGGCGGATCGAAGAGAAAATCCTCGATCCGCCCTGGAATTCAATTGGCCGATACACTAAATTCAGCATCGCCCTGAAGTACTCTACTGGAGCATTTCAGGGCGCAAGCCGGCCCGGCAACTTGCCGGCTAATTTCATGACCTAAATATGCTCGATTTGAGTATATTTAGGCTTTGCGGCGGCGAACGGCCTGTCTGCGTTTGCTGATGGGGCCTTTGGAGGCTTGCTTGAGATGGCTACTCTGATCGCAAACGCGAAACAGCGTTTGGAGGCGCCCGGCGCTCCTTCCGCCTCGATCACTTCGCAAGGGCCTCACGCGAAATTCCCTTGGTCGCCGGCGCTCAAGGCCGAGATGGCGCCCGCGTACGAACGCGTCAAGCACGTCATCACGCCGATGGAGTGGCCACACTATGCGCCGTTGATCAAGTCGATCAATGAACTCAAGACGCAGCGCAACGCGGTCATCCTGGCGCACAATTACATGACTCCTGAGATCTTCCATTGCGTCGCGGATTTCCGCGGCGACAGCTTGCAGCTCGCCAAGGAGGCGGCACGCACCGACGCAAGCATAATCGTGCAGGCGGGCGTGCACTTCATGGCCGAAACCTCCAAGCTTTTGTCGCCTGACAAGACGGTGCTTATCCCGGACATGCGCGCCGGGTGTTCGCTTGCAGCCTCCATCACGGCGGACGACGTCCGTCTCTTGCGGGAGGCCTATCCCGGCGTTCCGATTGTCACTTACGTCAACACGTCGGCCGCCGTGAAAGCTGAGTGCGATATCACATGCACATCCTCAAACGCCGTCAGGGTCGTGGAGAGCCTCGGCGCGAAGCGCGTGCTCGTCATCCCCGATCAGTATCTCGCGAAGTGGGTGCAGTCGCAGACAAGCGTAGAAATTCTGAATTGGAAAGGCGCGTGCGAAGTGCACGAACGCTTCACCGGCGAGGAATTGCGGCGCATGCGGGAAAATGATCCGGGCGTAAAGATCATTGCGCATCCCGAGTGCCCGCCTGACGTGATCGCAGAATCCGACTTTACCGGCTCGACATCCAGCATGATCAATTGGGTCAAGGATAAGCGGCCCAAGAAGGTGATCCTCGTCACCGAATGTTCAATGGCGTCAAATGTCGCCGTAGAGGCGCCCGACGTTGAATTCGTGCGACCATGCAATCTCTGCCCGCACATGAAACGCATCAGCCTCGAAAACATCTACGACAGCCTCTTGCATCTCCGCCATGAGGTGACAGTCGACCCGGACGTCGCCGATCGCGCGCGCCGAGCTGTGGAACGAATGGTCAATTTGAAGATTTAAGCCGCCGAGTACTGCTTACCGCTAAAGCTACGAAAGGTTTGCCGGTCATGGCCGCCAAGTCGCAACGCACCGCCCAGAGGCGCTTCAAGCCAGCGGACGCCAAGATGCGCGCTGGCGACGTCGTAATTATTGGCGCCGGGCTTGCGGGACTTTTCACCGCTTTGAAACTCGCGCCGATGCCGGTGACGGTCATCGCCGCCGCGCCGCTGGGCGAAGGCGCATCAAGCATGTGGGCGCAGGGAGGCATCGCCGCCGCCGTCGGCGAGGGCGACAGCACCGAAAAGCACGCCGCCGACACCATTGCGGCCGGCGCGGGGATCGTTGATGAAGGCGTCGCGCGCCTCGTTGCAGACGAAGGCCCGGACCGCATCCGCGATCTACTTTCTTACGGCGTGCCGTTCGACCGCAATCTGGAAGGTCATTACGTGCTCTCGAAGGAAGCCGCGCATTCCGAGAAGCGCGTTGTCCGCGTGTCGGGAGATCGCGCCGGCGCGGCGATCATGCAGGCGCTGATAGCAGCCGTCCACGCGTCGCCGTCGATCCGTGTTCTTGAGGGCTACGAAGCTGACGATTTGATCGCCGATGACGGCGAAGTACAAGGCGTTCGGCTGATCAATTCGACGGCCAACGGCGGCGCGCGGTATGAGTTTGTCCCAGCTTCCGCAGTGGTGCTGGCGACCGGCGGCGTTGGCGCGCTCTATGCTCTGACAACGAATCCGTCCTACGCGAAGGGCGAGGCGATCGCGATGGCGGCGCGCGCAGGCGCTGTAATCGCCGACGCCGAGTTTGTTCAATTCCATCCGACAGCCATCGACGCCGGCATCGATCCGGCGCCGCTGGCGACCGAAGCGCTGCGGGGCGAGGGGGCCACCCTGCTTAACAGCCTCGGCGAGCGGTTCATGTCGAAGTACGACGAAAGAGGCGAGCTTGCGCCCCGGGATGTCGTCGCCCGCGCGGTGTTCGCAGAGATCAACGCAGGACGCCGCGTGTATCTCGATTGCCGAACCGCGATCGGTCCGAGATTTGCGCGCGCGTACCCCACAGTACATGCGCATTGTCAGCGCGCCGGCATCGATCCTGCCTCCGAATTGATCCCGGTTGCGCCAGCCGAGCACTATCACATGGGCGGCATTGCAACCGATGCGCGCGGCCGCACCAGCCTCGTGGGTTTGTGGGCCGTGGGAGAGGTGGCGTCGACCGGACTTCACGGAGCCAATCGACTCGCCTCGAATTCCCTGCTCGAGGCGGCAGTGATTGGCGCGCGCGTCGCTGCCGATATCGCAAGCTTGATGACCAACGGTCTCCCAGGCCATTTTGTCCAGCCCAAGCGGATTTCAAGCGCGCGCCTCCCAGACCCCGTGCAGCGCGCCGGCGCTGTGCGACAACTCCGTGATATAATGACGTCGTACGTCGGCGTCGTCCGCAATGCCACCGGACTTCGCCGAGCGCTTGCCGAATTGAAGCGTCTGCAAGGTGAATATGGCGGCGATAGCGTACTCGCGAACATGCTGCTCGCGGCTCGAATTATCACCGCCGCCGCGTTGAAGCGCAAAGAGAGCCGCGGCGGACATTACCGAAGCGACTTCCCGGCGCCCGATCCGTCGCGCGCCATGCGATCTTTCATCACGGCGAGCGACCTCGAAGCTCTGGAAATCCCGCCTCGCAGCAGGCGGCGTGATGCCTTCCAAGCGGCAGAATGTCTATCGTGATCCGCCCTGAAGCATCGGCAAGCGCCCGAGCAAAGAATTTTGCCCCGTTGCCGGTTCAAATCATCGACGCTGCGATCCGACTGGCGCTCGAGGAAGATCTTGGCCTGATCGGCGACGTAACGACAAATGCCACCATCCCCCCCAAGGTACAGGCGTCGGCGCTTATCGCCGCTCGCACGCCGGGCGTCGTGTCGGGTCTTCAAGTGGCGGCGGCGGCCTTCCACGCTCTGGATCCTGAGATCAAAGTCGAAGTTTTTGTTGGCGATGGCTGTGCCGTGGGCGCCGGCAAGCCCATCGCAAATGTTTCAGGAACTGCACGAGGTCTGCTTACGGCGGAACGCGTGGCGCTAAACTTTCTGGGGCGCATGTCCGGCGTCGCAACATTGACCAAACGATATGTCGATGCAGTTTCGCATACGAAGGCGAAAATCATAGATACGCGCAAGACGACGCCGGGTCTTCGCGCCTTTGAGAAATATGCCGTACGCTGCGGCGGAGGCCATAATCACCGGACAGGCCTTTTCGATGCCGTTCTGATCAAAGACAATCACATCGTCACGGCCAAAGGCGTTTCTCAGGCGATCAAAGCCGCCCTCGCCGCCTCAGGTCATCTGACGAAGATCGAAGTCGAAGTCGACAGCCTCGATCAGCTCGATGAGGCGCTCCAATTCGACATTGACGCTGTCCTGCTGGACAATTTTTCGATCGACCAACTTGCCGACGCCGTCCGTCGCGTGGCTGGCAAGTGCGTTACCGAAGCTTCGGGCGGAGTAAATCTTCAAACGGTTAAGGCCATATCGGAAACGGGGGTCGATCTGATTTCGGTGGGGGCGCTCACGCACTCCGCGCCCGTTATGGACCTGGGCTTCGACTTTCTCCCGCAAGGGTCGCCGCAACCCAATAGCCCCTAAGCCTTTGGGCGTCATAACTGGCAGTTCGCCCTGCCTGCGGACGACAACCGAGGTCCCGTGGCTAAACGGTTCTCCGCCATAGTTGGCGCGCACTTCTCGCGCCATGCTAGAAAGCGATTGCACCTGATGTGCGTGAATAGTTGAACGAGGGCGACATGACCGCCATGCAGTGGATTGTGATCTGGGGTCTCAGCGCTATCGGCGCGGCCGCTCTCGCCGGCGTTTTCGCCGGACATAAGAATCGCGATTACTCGTCCTGGATGGCGTGGTGCTTTTTGCTGCCGCCGTTGGTCATCTGGCTCATGTTGATGCCGGTCAATAAGGGGCCGCGGCCACGACAGCCGCGCTTGGACGATCTCGACCGCGATCGCGACGGCGGACCGTTCTAGGCGCAGCGACTCTTACGAACGCTCCATGCGCGAGCGGATTGCGGCCTGCGCGGCGGACAAACGCGCGACCGGGACGCGATAGGGCGAGCAAGAAACATAGTCGAGACCCACGCGCTCGAAGAAGGCGATAGACTTGGGATCGCCGCCGTGTTCGCCGCATATGCCGGTTTTCAAAGCGCCCTTGGCCCCTCTCCCACGCTCGAAGCCCATGCTGACAAGTTCGCCGACCCCCGTTTGATCGATGGAGGCAAATGGGTCGAAGGCGACGACTTCGCGCTCAAGGTAACTGGACAAAATCGGGGCAGAGTCGTCACGCGACAATCCAAGCGCGGTCTGCGTCAGGTCGTTCGTGCCGAACGAGATGAAATCGGCGCCATCTGGGTCGGAAACGATGTCGCCGGCGCGCAACGCGGCTCGCGGCAGTTCGATCATCGCCCCCACATCGTATTCTATCGCAACGCCGGTTTGCATACGAACCGCTTCCGAGACTTCGACGATGACGGCTCGCAGAATGTCAAACTCGCGCCGATACGCCACAAACGGGATCATGATTTCCGGGCGCACTGTAAGCCCGGTTGTCTTGCCGGCCGAAACCGCAGCCTCGAAAATCGCCCGCGCCTGCATGGCGGTCACTTCCGGAAATTTGACGCCAAGGCGACATCCTCGAAAGCCAAGCATTGGATTCGTCTCTTCGAGTTCGGCGACGCGCGCCTTCAGGCGAACAAGGTCCATCCCGAGGGACGCTGCGACCTGCGCGGCCTCCCGATCCTCGTGCGGCAGAAATTCGTGCAGCGGCGGATCGAGCAGGCGGATCGTCACCGGAAGTCCGGCCATGACTTCGAACAGCTCTTCAAAATCGCCACGCTGCATCGGCAGCAGCTTGTCGAGCGCCTCGCGTCGCCCTTCCTCGCTGTCGGCGCAGATCATCTGTCGGACCGCCAAGATGCGACCCTCCTCGAAAAACATATGCTCCGTGCGGCAAAGTCCGATGCCCTGCGCCCCGAATTCGCGCGCCTGTCGCGCGTCGCGCGGCGTGTCCGCATTGGCTCGAACGCTCATTCGCCTCGCGCTGTCGGCCCATCCCATGACGGTCGCAAATGAACCTGAGAGCTGCGGCGGACGCATCTTTGACTTGCCCGCAAAGACGCGCCCGGAACTGCCGTCGATCGTTATGACGTCGCCCGATTTGAAAGTGCGCGGCCCAACGCGCATCACGCCCGCGTTGGCGTCGATGCGTAGCGATCCTGCTCCGGAAACGCACGGACGTCCCATGCCCCGCGCCACGACAGCTGCGTGAGACGTCATGCCCCCGCGCGCGGTCAGCACGCCGACTGCGGCGTGCATGCCGTGCACATCCTCGGGACTGGTCTCAGCGCGCACGAGGATGACATCGCGGCCTTTGGCTTTCAGCGCCACGGCCATCTCGGCATGAAACACGATTTCGCCGCTGGCGGCGCCCGGCGACGCGGGCAACCCCTTGGCGATCAGATCGTTGTCGGCGGCAGGGTCGATCGCCGGATGTAGCAGCTGGTCCAGAGTCGTCGGCTCGACGCGAAGCACGGCCTCGTCCTTCGTAATGAGGTTCTCCTCCGTCATGTCGACGGCAATTCGCAAGGCGGCGTCCGTCGTTCGCTTGCCCGACCGTGTCTGCAAGATCCATAGTCGGCCATTCTGGATTGTGAATTCGACATCCTGCATGTCGCGGTAGTGCCGCTCCAAGCGGCCGAAAATCTCTCTGAGCTCGGCGAAGGCGGCCGGCATCAGCGTTTCGAGCGCCGATTGAGCGCTCGCTCCAGCGTCACGCGCTGTCAATGGCTGCGGCGTACGGATGCCAGCGACGACGTCTTCGCCTTGGGCGTTGGCGAGGTACTCGCCGAAAACAGCGTTCTCTCCCGTGGACGGGTTTCTCGTGAATGCGACTCCCGTCGCCGAATTGTCGCCGAGGTTTCCAAAAACCATGACCTGAACGGTCACTGCCGTTCCCCAGTTCTCGGGAATATCGTGCAACCCGCGATACGCCTCCGCGCGCGGATTGCGCCATGATTTGAAAACAGCGGCAATGGCGCCCCAAAGCTGATCGCTTGTGTCTTGCGGAAACGCCGCGCCGTTGTCGCGTTGGATCGCGGCCTTGTATTCGGCGATGATCTCTCGCCAAGCCTCGGCGTCGAGGTCAGTGTCGGCGGCGTAGCCGTTCAGGTTCTTGAAGTTGGCGAGGATATCCTCGAAGGCGCCGTGATCGACGCCAAGCACGACGTCGCCGTACATTTGGATGAACCGGCGGTAGCTGTCGAAAGCGAAACGCGAGTCTCCCGTCAAAGCGGCGAGGCCCTCAACGGTTTCATCGTTCAATCCGAGATTGAGGATCGTGTCCATCATGCCAGGCATCGACGCGCGCGAGCCCGAGCGTACGGACACAAGTAGCGGTCGTGCCGCATCGCCGAAACGGGCGCCGACCGTGTCGCCTATCGAACTCAATGCCGCGATGACGACAGGGCGAAGTTCATCAGGAAGGCGCTCCCCGTCTCTAAAGAACGCGGCGCAAACCTCTGTGGTGATCGTAAACCCAGGCGGCACCGGCAGATCGAGTCGCGCCATTTCAGCGAGGTTTGCGCCTTTTCCGCCAAGCAACTCCGTCATACTGGCGTCGCCGTCCGCTACGCCCGGCGCGAAGGCGTAGACCCATTTCCTTTTGCCGTCCGAACCTGGCTGTGCCATCACACCTCCGACGAATCTTTGCGGATCATGGTCCGGGAACGGGGCTCACGCCATAGCAGTCGAACAGTGACTTTCCTAGAGCGGCGCCCGTCATGGCAGAATGCGTCGAAAAGAGCCGTTCATGGCCAACTTTCGAAGTAGGGCAACCAGCGCAAATGACGGAACTCGACAGCATTCTTGCGACGCTTGAGCGCGAAAAGCCACAGAGCCTCAAGCGACTTTTCGAACTGCTGCGGATTCCCAGCGTATCGACGGATCCAGCCCATAAATCTGATTGTCGGCGCGCCGCCGACTGGTGCGCGAGGACCCTGAAGGATATTGGCTTCGCAGAAGCTGAGGTCATTGCCACGTCGGGTCATCCGATGGTCGTTGCTCACGATCGTCACGATCGGACAGACGGTATTCCGCACGTTTTGTTCTACGGCCACTACGACGTCCAACCTGCCGATCCCCTGGACCTTTGGACCTCGCCGCCGTTCGAGCCGCGCATTGCCCACGACGCCCAGAATGGAGAGATGATTGTCGCGCGCGGCGCCGAGGACAACAAAGGCCAGTTGATGACGTTCTTCGAGGCTGTCAGGGCCTGGAAGCAGGCCGCCGGCGAACTGCCCATCGCCGTATCGGTCTTGATCGAAGGCGAAGAGGAATGCGGCTCGCCGTCGTTGCCCGAGTTCTTGGCCAAGCATGGTTCGGACGTGAAGGCTGATCTCGTGCTCGTTTGCGATACCGGACAGTGGGACAAGGATACGCCGGCGATCACGACGATGCTGCGCGGGCTCGCTGGCGACGAACTCGTCATCACTGGGCCGTCCCGCGACTTGCACTCCGGCGTCTACGGCGGTCCGGCCGTAAATCCCATCCGCGTGTTGGCGAAAGTGATGGCCGCATTGCACGATACCGACGGTCGCGTCGCAGCGCCGGGTTTCTACGATGGCGTACAGGACCCTGCACCCGACCAACTGGCGCAGTGGCAGACTCTGGGCCTTCACGGCGAGGCCTTCCTTGGCGCCGTTGGGCTAAAGACCCCGTCGGGCGAACGCGATCGCAGTCTGATCGAACAGCTTTGGTCGCGGCCGACGCTGGAATTCAATGGCGTGACAGGCGGCTACCAAGGCGTCGGCTCAAAGACCGTCATCCCCGCGCAAGCGTCGGTCAAAGTCACGTGTCGACTTGTCCCGGGTCAGGACGCGGACGCCGTGATGAAATCGATTCACCGCTTTGTCGACACGCTTCTCCCCCCGGACTGCAAAGCGACTTGGCTTGGCCATCGCGGCTCCGGCGCGATAATGTTCGACACCACTGACCCGGCTCTGCAGGCCGCTGCCGCAGCCCTCGAAGCGGAGTGGGGTCGGCCGACGGTTTTAATGGGATGCGGCGCGTCCATTCCCATAGTTTCAGCATTCCGCGACGCGCTTGGGATGGACAGTCTGCTCATCGGCTTTGGCCTGGAAGACGATCGCATCCATTCGCCAAATGAAAAATACAATATGACGAGCTTCACGAAGGGCGCGCGCAGCTGGGTTCGCATCTTGCAAGCGCTCGCCGCCGCGCCGATCGCCAAGACATGATGCGCCCATCGGGCGCCGTTGCGCGCCGCAATTGGACGGTACGGTCGCCGCGTCTCCGATATCGTTCATGCACATTCACGTCTCAACGGATTCTTCACAGGTCATGCGATTGCAACTGATTATGCCGGCGCTCCTTGCAACGATCGCCGTAACGATCGGGTCTTCCCACGCCATCTCAGAGCCGCGCGCGCCGTGGCCGAGCGAGCGCTTTGCGCCGCAAAACGACAGGCGCAACGTCGCGGGCGAGTTCGATTACTATGCGCTGTCCTTGTCGTGGAGCCCGACGTACTGCTCCGATTCCGGCAGCCGCGACGACACGCAATGCAATCGACGCGATGGTCGCCGCTTCGCGTTCGTATTGCACGGCCTTTGGCCGCAGTACGAGAAGGGCTGGCCGGAAAGCTGCCGAACGCCGCGACGGCCGTTTGTCCCCGAACCGCTGATCGACGGCATGCTCGACATCATGCCGAGCCGCGGGCTCATCATTCACGAGTATCGCAAACACGGAGTCTGTTCCGGCCTCGACGCTCAAGGCTATTTCACGGCGTCGCGCCGATTGTTCAATTCAATCCGCATACCCGACGCCTATCAAAATCCCTTCGAAATCGTAACGTCGACTCCGCGCGATCTTGTCATTGCGTTCGCCCGCGCCAATCCCCAGCTGAAGCCCGATAGCATCGCCGTCGTCTGCGAAGGGAGGGCCGGGCGACTGAAGGAAGTTCGAATCTGCTTTTCGAAAGAGGGGCAATCGCGGCCGTGCGGCGAGAACGAGAGCGCGCGCCGATTATGCTCGGCTGATCGGATCTATGCGCCGCCGGTTCGGTCGACGGCCCGCGACGACGCGGCGCCCTCGCCGCAGCCTTATGATCCGCGCCGACCGCTGCCAGGATTTCGCAGCCTAGGCGACGGCGCGCGCCCGCTCTGAACTGCCGGCGAATTGAGGCTCGGCCATTGGCGCCGAGGCAACATCCGGCTGCACAACGAATATTCGACGATGCGAGGTGTGGAAAAGCTCTGGTCTTCGAACGGCAGGAGCAGCGCCCGGCTTGCTGCGCGGCCGGGAGCTTCGCACAGTTGCGAGAGCGATTCTCTTTGGCAGCTTGATGCGCGAACCCGATACCAACCGCGACTGGGACGAGTTGCGACCCCGGCACGCGGGCCCCCAGAACCTGGCGGCGGCGGAGCAGCCGCAGGATTTGGCCGCGACGGTTCAACCTTCCGACCGAGATTTTGTCGCAGACCTGAGCGCCGCGCTGGACGCGTTGCACCAGAAAATCGTCGAGACTGCACCCATCCCCCTGCCTGACGGAGCGCCAATCAGCGCCGAGACGCTGGAGCCAGCGCGCCTTCGTTGGGGCGCCGCCGCGCGTGACGCCATAGCGTCCGACCGAGCTGCAGCAGCATGCGCCGCGATTGGCTTCTTCACCGGCGCGATCGCGTGGCACTTCGTCGGGTTTTGGAGTTTCGTGACCGCCATCGCTTTCAATGGCGACGTCCGCGACCATCAGGCGCCGGCGCACGCCGGAGGGGCCGCCGTCCCACATCGAGGCGGCATCGTCACCGGCTCCATTGCGCGACCGGAAGAAGGCTCGGCATCCGGGTGTATCGCGCTGGCGATCGACCGCTTCAACGGCGGGATCCAACCGGGTCCATGTGACGAAGCAACGGGCGATCCGGTTCGAGCTGGCGCTGCGGCCCGAAAGGGCGATCGCTCACTGACGAGTTTCAGCGAACGGATCGAGCGCGACATCGATAGAGCGTCGACTCCCAATACAAGCGATGGAGATGCGGCCATCACCCCTTCGACGCCACAGATAGACGACGCGGATTTCGATCTTCAACTGCGGCCTGGACCGTAGTCGTCAGACTGCCAAACCGGCTTGAAAACACTGCACGCGGCGGACCAAAAGGCTGGCGCTTGGCCGGTCTGACAATTCCAAACTTCTCTGGTCGGCGCGTTCAGATCGTGCAGCTTTCAGCGCGACCAATGACACGCTTGGTGCACCCCACAAACAAAAACCGGGGCCAAAAGGCCCCGGTTTCGTGCGAAATTTTCCGACGATATTCCCGCGTGCTATGGAAGCGTGATCTTTGCCGTGAACACGAAGCGCGCATCGCACTGCAGTGCCTGCCCGTTGCAGAAAACATCGTCACCGATGTTTGTGTCATGATAGCGGAAGTCGAAAACCCACTTTTCAACCGCGAGGCCGAGACCAGCGTTCCAGTAGGTGTAATTGTCATCGGCGTCATCGCCAAAGCCAAGGAAGCCCGGGTCATCATCGTCGCCGATCACATGACCGACCGCTCCGCTAACGGTAGGCGTGAACATTGCGATTGCAGGCAACGTGTACCCGATCGTGCCCTCAAACGTGTGCCCATCACCAACTTCGCCAAAGTTGTCAGGAGTGTAGTAGTAGGCGCCCGCAACAGACGCGTTCGTGAATGGCGCAAACGATGCGCCAATTTTGAATTCGACGTAGTCGCTTTCAGAGCCGCCAGGATCGTCTGACTGCGGATACCAGTAGTAGAGGATGCCAAGATCGAATGTGACCGGACCCAACACTGGCTTGATGCCGGTATAGAAATCGATCTCCGTAGCGCCGAAGCGCGAGCCGGATACATCCGGGAACTCGAGGTCGATATTCGAGCCCCAAACGCCTGCGTAGAAGATGCCGTAGCTTGCGTCGACCGACATCTGGAAGGCCGGATCTTCGCGCGTCTGCGAGATGCCGCGGAAGATATAGTCGGACGTTCCGCCTATTGTCGTGCTCCACGCAAATTCCCGATCTTCGGCTTGCGCCGGACCGCCAAAAGCGAGGGCTGTCGCTGCAACCAACCCTGCCACCCCGAGACCGCTCTTGATCATCGTATTGTAACCTTTCCCCGTACCGGACCCGCGCCACCCGCGCTTGGACCCCCAAAACGGCTGCGAGTCAGTTCGCAACTCGACACCATAGAACCGATTTCCGATTGCAGACTCAAGCAAATCGCGGCCTCGCGCTTGGAGTTGCAAGGGGGCTGTCACATGTCGGCAACTCTGCCGGTAAAAAGGGCCTTAAAATCTCAGTTTTTGCCTTGTTTTTGGACACTGATTGAGCAGGACCGACTGCTTCGGGCTCGACTGCCGCACCGGCAGGCGCCCGGAACGGACGCCAGGGGGGCCCCGTGGAGGTAAAATACTGATCCTAAGGCGTCGACAGTGCAACTTCGCAACACGTGGTCGGCGCCCTATGGTTCCTCCGCATGACAAGTTCGACGTCTTCGGCGCCGCGCGCGGCGCTTGTCACAGGCGGCGCCAAGCGCATTGGACGAGCGGTATCCCTGGCATTGGCGCGCCACGGATGGGCCGTGGCAATTCACTATCGCAATTCAAAAAGCGATGCCGAGGACCTCGCCGAAAAAATCGCATCCGAAGGCGGTAAAGCGGCCGTTTTTCAGGCGGATTTGGCGCAGTTTGCTGCGCTGGCGCCCCTCGTGGCGTCGGTTGCGGAGCGACTTGGAGCGCCTATTTGCTTAATCAACAACGCGTCTGAGTTTCTGCTCGATACCGTTGAAACGATGCGGGAGTCGACTTGGAATGCGCATCTCGACATCAACCTCAAAGCGCCAATTTTCCTTTCGCAGGCCATGGCCCGCCATCTGCCCCACAATGCCAATGGCAACATCATCAACATCATCGATCAGCGGGTTTGGAAGCTGACGCCCGATTTCTTTTCCTACACGATTTCAAAGGCTGGACTTTGGACGGCGACGCGCACTCTGGCGCAGGGCTTAGCGCCGCGCATTCGCGTCAATGCCATTGGGCCTGGGCCGGTGTTGCGGAGCGTGCATCAAACGGACGCCGACTTTGAAGCCGAGGTACAGTCGACTTTGCTCCACGCAACCCCGTCGCCTGAAGATATCGCCGCCGCCGTGACCTTCATTCTCGAGTCGCCCTCAATGACAGGGCAAATGATCGCCCTCGACGGCGGCCAGCATTTGACCTGAGGAAAAACGGCAAATCCGTTGAATCGTCGAAGGTTGCATCGCGGAGCTTCGCCGCAATCGTTCCTTCCCCCGCCCGCATTGCCGCCCCAATGCTCGGCAATTCTGATGACCGAGCCACGGGGGCTCAAACAACAATTTGTTAACCTTAAGCGCCTAGAAACCTTTTTGGTTTTGTTGGGCGCTCTGCGAGGGGCGTTGCGTATCATGGGTGAATTCATGAAAACCCGCATTCGGGCGCGCTATGCGCTCGTGCTGGCTGCTATGGCGCCGGTCGCCGCGGAAGCGGCAAGCCTCCCGGAAATCAAACTCAGCTCCTCAAACACTGTCCCCGAGTGCGCCACGCCCGGCCGATTGACCGCATTTCTTGAAAGTCGAAATAGCCGCCTGGACGCGCGCTTCAGCGCCATCGCCGCCGATTACATGCGGATTGGCGAAGAGCTCAACATTCGGTGGGACACCGCGTTTTTCCAGATGCTGTTGGAAACCGGCAATCTCACATTTACCGGCGACGTTTCCGCCAAGCAAAACAACTTCGCCGGACTTGGCGCGACAGGACGCAAGGCGCCCGGCGAATCCTTTGCGGATGTGCAAACCGGCGTGAAGGCCCACCTGGAACATTTGCTGATGTACGCGGGCGAAAAGGTGGACAACCCCGTCGCTGAACGCACGCGCAAGGTTCAGGAATGGGGCGTTCTGACCAACTGGCATCAATCGATCAAGAGTCCGATGACGTACAGCCTGATCGCGCAGAAATGGGCGCCGGGCTCGCGCAGCTACGTCCGCGATATCGCGAACGTCTCCGACGCGTTTTACGACGGCGTTTGCAAGGGGCCTGATCCCAAACCGGAAATGATGGCGCTGGCCCATCCCGAGAAGGGCATTACGACCGCCGCCGTGTCCAACGTGGCGCCGGATGCGAGTTCGGATCGCGCAAATACTCTCAGCGGCGCCGATCTCGCACGGCGCGCGGTCGAAGAAGCACGCGCATCGGGATCGTTCGTGCGTTCAAACCTTGGAGCCAGTTCGCTGGCGCAGTCTGGGACGCAGCCGGTCGGGCAGGCGTCCATGACGCAACAGCAGCTCGCGGTCACGATCCTCAACGCGCCGAAGGTCGAACCGGCGACCGTTGAAGCACCCGTTGAAAAAACCGTATCGATTGCGAACGCGCCCATCTCTGAACCGCCGAGCGGCTCGCGTGTTGAGGTCGCCGCACTGGGCGCCGGCACGAAGGCCGCCGTCGCCGCCGCGCCTGAAAAAGCGGTGCAGGACAAAACCGCGGGCGGCAAGTGCAAGGTCTGGACAGCGAGCTACGGCGGCGGGCGCGCCGTAATCATCAAGGCAAGCGCAGAGCAACAGGACAATTACACGGTGCTCGACGTCAATGAAGGCGCTGAAAAGCGCGAGGCCGACGCCTATATCGCAGCCTACGCAAAAGGCGGCGAGACCGTCGGCGAATTTTCCAACCCCACGCAGGCCCTCGACAAGGCTTTTGAACTCTGCCCCGAAGGCTGACGCGCGTGGCAGTCGCCAGTTTCCAGTTTGCGTGCGGGTCGCAGACGGCGCAGCAGATGTTGCGCCGCCCATCCGGCAAGCTCGCGATGGCCACGCTTTACATATTTTTCTCTGCCGCCGCCGCGCAGGCGACGCCGCCAATCCGGACAAGCGCGACCAACATCGTTCCTGCTTGCGTGACTCCGGATCGCCTGATGGGATTTCTTGCAGCCCGGAATCCAGATTTCGCCCCGCGTTTCGTCGGCATCGCTGAACTTTACAAGTCATGGGGCGAGGCTTGGCGCGTGCGATGGGACTACGCCTTTTTTCAGATGGCGCTGGAGACCAACTACCTCAGCTATCGTCGCGGAAACGGCCGCCCCGGCGATGTGCAGGAAACGCAGAACAACTTCGCCGGCATCGGCGCAACCGGCCGGGGTACGCGCGGCGACCGGTTCGTCGACGTCTCGACCGGCGTGCACGCCCAGATTCAGCACCTCGTTGTCTACTCCGGCGAACGGTTGGCGCGACCGATTGCGCCGCGCACCGTCGCCAAGCAGGATGACATCGTCGAACAGTCGCGTCGTCTCAATCGCGCCGTTACGTTTGGCGATCTCGCCCGTCGCTGGGCGGCGGACCGCAACTACGCGCGCTCGATCGACGTCATCGCCGACCAATATCGTAGCGCCAACTGCGAGGACGAAGCCGCGTCGGCTGGCGCCGTCCGGGCCACCCCGACGCACGATCGGGCATTCCCGGCGCCGTCGGGATTGGGCGGGCCAAAGCCGTCATCGCTCGCCGGGCCTCAATCGGAAGCGACGGACGGGCCACTTGAAATCTTGCCGTGGTCGACAGAGCAGGCGCAGCGTCCTCAAGAGCCGGCCAACGCCCGAGAACGAGACGCGCCGCCCAGAGCAGCACAGCAGCGCGCCGCCGGCTCAGGCCCCGTTCGGACCGTATGGACGCGCAAAACATCGAAGCCGGCAGACGGCGTCCAGGCGCCGCCCATCACGCAGACATCGTCGACGGAGCCTGCCGCGAAAACACAACTTGAAACTACCGCTTCAAGCCCAAAAGGCGCAGGTCACGATAGCGATGGCGCCGTGCTGCCGCTGTTCCGGATTGCGCCGGCGAGATACGATTGACCGCAGACAACGCGCTCGACGGTTGCGAGGAGTCGCTGTTTGACGCCTTTCAGCGCGCCGAACTCGTGGCGAACACGCCAGCGAGAACGAAGGCCTCATCGATGCGCGCGAAAATTGTCCGCATGGGTAGGCCGAGCTAATTCGCCGGCGCCAGATACTTGAGGGCCGCGTTTGACAGCGCGCCGCCAACGACGCACGGAATTCCAAATTCTACTTGTCCAAGCGCGCCTGCGGCGACGCAGCCGAGCGCGAGCACGGTCTGGCCGGCTTGGCCCCACCAATTGTAATTCCGCACGCGCTCGGGCCCCTTGGCGCGCAGCTGTTCGATTGAGGCGAGCGCCTGCTTGCGGATTTTCGCGAGTTCCAGCGTCTCCGCGGCTTCGATAACTTCATTCAAAGGCGCGCGGATTTCCGGGCTATCGGTCGTCGGCATGCTCTTGAGCATCGCGAGCAAATCGGGATCGCGCGACGCGTTCTGCGCGAGCGTCCACTTGGCCATTGAACCGATCGTAATTTTCTCCGCTTCGTTCTTGTCGAGCGACCAGGCGAGCGCATCAACGATGCGGCGAACGGGCGGCTCCGATCCGGTCGCAAAATAATAGCCCCAGTTGATGTCGATCGCGGTCTGATCCTCGCTCATCGGCAAATCGACTAACAGCGGCTTGTTCGCGAAGAGATACTTGTCGATCAAAACCTTGCGCGCCGGCATCCGCTCCACAAACTTGATCATGAGCGGTTTCCAGTCGGGCAACCCCGAATACGCGATGGCCTTGATGATCAGAACCTGATCGTCAGACGGCAATGGAAACATCTTTGCGATGAGCGTCTCGGCTGAGTCGGGGTTTGATCCCAAGACGCCGGCGGCAAAGCCAATGTAGACGCCAGCTTGGTCCATGTCTTTGGCGACGCCGAAGCGCGAAATCGCCTTGACGGCCTCCGGCAACCGCTCAGGTTCGGGATTCAGCCGGTAGCCGTTGACCCATCCGAGAAGCTCTTCAGTCTTTGAAAAGGATTTTTGATCAGGCGACGTCTTTGGCTTCTTGGCGGACATTGCGGCCGAGTTCGCAGCCAGTAGGGCCGCCATCGCGACTGCCAGTCGAAACGCGTGGTTCAGGCTGCGCATGTCAGACCCCCAAACACCCCTAGCCACGGCTCACCCACCGTCAAAAAGCGCCGCGGGAATGGTGTTTTTGTGGCGGACGGCGCAATACGGCGCCTTGACCGACCCCGCAGTCGCTCACTACGTCACGCAATGGCCGAAAAGACATTGGCCGGCGACGCTCCAGATCCTGCCGCGCGACCGGCGCCGTCGGGACCAGACGTCATTGCCGCCTATCTCAGAAGTCTGCCTTCGACGCCGGGCGTGTATCGCATGCTGGATGCGCGAGGCGACGTCATCTACGTTGGCAAGGCGCGGTCGCTGAAGGCCCGCGTCTCGAACTATGCGCGACTTGCGGGCCACACGAACCGCATCGCGCGCATGATCTCGCAAACGGCGTCCATGGAGTTCGTGTCGGTCAAGACCGAGGCGGACGCGCTTCTGCTTGAGGCCAACCTCATCAAGCGGTTTCGCCCGCAGTTCAACGTGCTGATGCGCGATGACAAATCATTTCCTTACATCCTCATTTCGCGCGATCACGCCGCGCCTCAAGTGACGAAGCATCGCGGTGCGCGCGCGCGAAAAGGCCATTACTTCGGACCTTTTGCTTCGGCCGGGGCCGTCAGTCGCACGATCACAATGCTCCAGCGGGCCTTCCTCTTGCGGACGTGCTCGGACACTGTCTACGACAGCCGCACGCGGCCATGCCTCCTATTTCAGATCAAGCGCTGTTCCGCGCCGTGCACGGGCGAAATATCGCGCGCCGACTACGAGAAGCTCGTCGATGAATCCGTGCGATTTCTGCGTGGCGAAAGCCAGAATGTCCGACAGATGTATCAAAATCTGATGGATAGCGCGGCAGCCGAACTGGAATTCGAGACTGCCGCTAAGTACCGCAACCGCCTCTGGGCTTTGGCGCACGTCACGGCGGATCAAGCAATCAATCCGGAAGGCGTCGAGGAAGCGGATGTTTTCGCCGCCTATCAAGATGGCGGTCAGACGTGCGTTCAAGTCTTCTTTTTTCGCACCGGGCAGAATTGGGGCAATCGCGCCTATTATCCGCGCGCTGACCGTTCGCTGCCCGTCGAGGACGTGCTCGATAGCTTCATCGCGCAATTCTATGACGATAAGCCGGCGCCGCGTCTTATCCTGCTGTCTCACGCGCTGGCGAGCCAGACGCTGCTGGCGGAGGCCCTGTCGATAAAGGCCGGCCACAAAGTCGATATCCGCGCACCGTCCCGTGGCGTGAAATCCGGCCTCGTCGACCACGCTCTCGCCAATGCGCGCGAAGCGCTTGGCCGCAAACTCGCCGAAAGTTCTTCGCAGACACGACTGCTCGAAGGCGTGGCCGATCGTTTTGGCCTGCCGCGCGCCCCACGCCGCATTGAGGTCTTCGACAATAGCCATATTTCCGGCGCCAACGCGGTCGGCGCCATGATCGTTGCGGGTCGCGACGGATTCGTCAAAGGCCAGTATCGCAAGTTCAATATCAAGTCGCCAGAAACCGCGCCGGGCGACGACTACGCCATGATGCGCGAAGTTCTGACGCGGCGTTTCAAGCGACTAGCCGAGAAACCGGAAAACGCTACGGCTCGCACAGTCGCCGACCGCGATGGGGCTGACCCGCCGCTCGGCGAAGCCGGCGACTTTCCGTCTCACCCGGATCTCGTGCTTATTGACGGCGGCGCAGGCCAACTCGCCGTCGTGGCCGAGGCGCTGTCGGCGTCCGGCGTCTCGAATGTCCATCTCATCGCCGTCGCGAAGGGGCCAGATCGCGACGCCGGCCGCGAGCACTTCTACATCCCAGGCCGTGAGCGCCCCATTCTGCTCGAAGCCAAGGACCCTGTGCTGTATTTCATTCAGCGGCTGCGCGACGAGGCGCATCGCTTCGCAATCGGCGCGCACCGCGCGAAGCGATCCAAAGCGCTCGGCGTCAATCCGCTCGACGAAATCGACGGCATCGGCCCTACGCGCAAGCGCGCGCTGCTGAAACATTTCGGATCCGCGAAGGCGGTTTCTCGCGCTGGCGCCGAAGACCTCATGGCCGTCGCCGGAATTTCAGCGGAGATGGCCCAGAAGATCTACAATTTCTTTCACGACCGGTCAGGCTAAGGATGGGGATCGCGTTGAGATAGCGCTGGATTTGCCGCGCCCTCCTGCCGTAATTTCGCGCGGTTCGCGGCCCAAGGGGTTTGCGGAAATGGCCTCCGCGCCCCTCCTCAACATGGTGTGATCACTTGCTCAACAGGACTTTAGCGCGCGCGATTTTCTCGGCGCTGGCGCTGCTCGGGAGCGAGGCCGCGACGGCTCAGGAGTCCGCCGTGCCCGCTCCCAAATCCGGTCCGGCGCAAATCCAGGCCCCGAGCAGCGGCGCAGCAACGCCGTCCCCTCCAGCTCCGCAAGCCGCGCCCGATGGCGGGACCGCTCCGCAGCCGGACGCGGACGCAAAGCCGCCGCAGCCGATCCTTCCGCCCGAGGTCAACTCGACGATCACATCGGTGGTCGGCACGATGGAGACTGCCGAAAAATCTCTCACGGCGATAACAAGCGTCGATACGGACCTGGCGCGTCTGCGCGACGACATCGATGGCGTCATCTCGACGACGACGCGCACAGCGGACGGGCTTCGTCCGCGCCTCGCCGACATCCAGAGTCAGATTGATCAGTTGGGACCTGCGCCCGCAAAGGACGCGCAGCCCGAGTCGCCGCCGGTCGCCAGCGAACGCGCGCGGCTCTCCGCCGAAGCATCCGAGATTTCGGGCGCGATCAAGACGCTCGAAGTGACGTGGTGGCGTGCGCGCCAGGCGATCGACAAGATCACCGAACTCCGCTTGCAACTTTTCGTTCGCAGCCTGACTGAGCGCATGTCGAGCCCGCTGTTTCCCGACCTTTGGAGCAGTCTCGTTCGATCCTGGCCCGCAGTCGCCTGGCGTATTGACTACAACGCAAGCGATTGGGGCGCGGCGATCGCGCGACAAGGCGGGTCAGTCGCCGGGTTGCTCGCCGCGGTCGCGTCCCTCTACTTGATCTTGAAGGCCCTGGTCCTGAGGATGGCGCGCTATCGCGCGGGCGGCGGCGGCGCGCCGCCATCGTTCTTTGAGCGCGCCGCATCGGCGTCGTGGATTGCGCCCGCGCGGGCGATCCCCGGGGTCGCGGCCGCTTTTCTGCTCTACGCCGGCTTCGATTACCTCGGCCTTCTGTATTATCCGACATCGGCGCCGGCCGGCGTTGCGCTGCTGCGATCCGTACTCATTTTCGTCGCCGTCGCAGCGCTCCTCGCCGCCGTGTTCGCGCCGTCGCAGCCCGAGCGGCGTCTCATGCTTCTGTCGAACAGAAGCGCACGGCGGATCAACCGCCTGCTCACAACGTTGGCGGCGATCTACGCCGGCGACCTGTTCTTGTCGTCCCTCGGACAAATTCTTTACTTCCCGCTGTCCATCAGCGTCGTTCAATCCTTGTTCGCTTCTCTCGCATTCGCCGGAGTTCTGATCGGGCTGCTTCTGACGCCCTTCGAACCGTTGAACGCTGATCCGTTGAAGCCGCCACAGAGCCGCGCTGAGCCCCGCTGGCTCAAGTATCCGCTCTGGATCGCAGCGGCGACGATTATCATCGCGTGCCTTCTCGGCTACGTCGCGCTTGGACGATTTCTTGCGCAGCAGATCGTAATGACGGGAGTCGTCGCCCTTGTCGCAACGCTGCTGTTCCTGGCCATCCGGGCGTTCACCCGCGAAGGAACCGATGGCCGCGGCAACATCAGCCTTTTTCTCGAAGATACGTTCGGATTTGACGAGGCGCGCCGCAAACAGCTCGGCTGGCTGACGGAAAGCCTTTTGTCCGTCGTGGTGTTGGCGATCACGCTGCCATTTCTGCTTTTGCAATGGGGATATTCGGGCGCTGATATCCTCGATTGGTTCAAGTCCCTGCTCTTCGGCTTCGAGATCGGTCAATTCAAGATTTCGCTCGTGCGAATTCTGCTCGGCGTGTTGCTGTTCACGGCGCTGCTTTTCGCGACGCGCGTCATTCAACGCCGATTGCGCGAAAACGTTCTGATCCAGCCAAAAATGGATCCTGGCATCGCAAACTCCGTCGATACGGCGGTCGGCTACGCAGGCACGGCGCTCGCAGCGATAGTGGCGATCTCGTACGCCGGCTTTGACATTACCAACCTTGCTATCGTCGCGGGCGCGTTGTCGGTAGGCATCGGCTTTGGCCTCCAGTCGATCGTCAACAATTTCGTCTCGGGATTGATCTTGCTGATCGAGCGGCCGATCAAGGTCGGTGATTGGGTCGTCGTCGGCAACGAACAAGGAAACGTCAAGCGCATCTCTGTCCGCTCGACAGAGATTGAGACTTTTGACCGCGCGAGCCTCATCGTGCCGAACTCGGAGCTGATTACCGGTCGCGTGCTCAACTGGACGCACCGGAACGCGCTCGGTCGCGTCGTGCTCAAATTCAGCGCCGGCGTCAACGTCGATCCACGGCGCGTCCTTGAAATTCTCACGACATGCGCGGAGCGACATCCGGAAATTCTTCGCGAGCCCGCGCCGCTGGCCGTGTTCGAAGGCTACACGGCGACCGCGACGGAGTATTCGCTGCGCGTGCTCCTGCCGAATATCCATCGCGGACTCAAGGTGCAGTCCGATCTCCGGATTGCGGTGTTCGAAGCGCTGAAGGCGGCGCGGATCGATGTTCCGGCCGCGGCGGCCGCGTCTCACGCGCCGGAAGCGGCATCCGCGTAAGGCCTCCCCATTGACGAGCGAGCGATGCGGTGGCACCCCAACGTCATGGATCAAGCCGCCCGCCGAAGCCTATCGACCAGCTTGCCTAACATCCTCACCTACGGCCGGATCGCGGCCATACCGGTCCTCGCCGCAGTTCTGTTCTTCGACGACAGCCACCTCTCCCGCTGGATCGCCTTCGCCATCTTTGTCGCCGCGTGCTTGACCGACTGGCTGGACGGATACCTCGCCAGAATCTGGCAGCAGCAGTCCAATCTCGGACGCATGCTCGACCCCATCGCCGATAAGCTGCTCGTTGGCGCGACGCTACTGTTGCTTGTCCACACGCAAGCCATCGCTGGCTGGTCGATCTGGGCGGCGATCATCATCCTGTCGCGCGAAATTCTTGTGTCTGGACTGCGCGAGTTCCTGGCCGAACTGAACGTCAAGGTGCACGTAACCCAGCTTGCGAAGTGGAAGACCGCCTTTCAATTCATCGCATTGGCGATGCTGCTCGTTGGGCCAGCTGCGGACGAGTTCGTGCCGGGCGTATCCGAAGCCGGGCTTGTCATCCTCTGGATCGCCGCCCTGCTGACGCTCGTGACGGGCTATGACTATCTAAAGGCCGGCATCCGGCACGCCATCAACTAGGAGCCGCAGTGGGCGAAATGAGCGGTCCGTCGCGAGAAGTTACTCTTCGCTACTTCGCCTGGGTTCGTGAAAAGATCGGACGCAGCGAAGAACGGATGATGGTCCCGGCCGCATTGACGACGGTCGGCGACCTTGTCGACTGGCTCCGCGCGCGCGGCCCCGAGTATGAGGCGGCGTTTAGATCGCCCGACGCCGTCCGCGTCGCCCTCGATCACGTGCACGCGAAATCAACGGCCACGATTTCCGGCGTCCGCGAGATCGGTTTTTTTCCACCCGTCACCGGAGGTTGAATTCCCATGCCGGTCAGAATCCAGGAATACGACTTCGACGTTTCCGCGGAAATCGCGGCCCTGACCAAGGGCGACTCGGACATTGGCGCCGTCTCGGCATTCATCGGAAGAGTGCGCGGCGCAGGCGCCGGCAGGTCACTGGCGTCGATGACGCTGGAACACTATCCGGGAATGACGGAAAGCGAACTCCATCGCATTTCAAGCGAAGCGGAGCGCCGCTTCCGCCTGTCCGCCGTCAGCGTCGTGCATAGGATTGGCGAGTTGGCGCCGGGCGACAATATCGTTCTTGTTATCGCCTGCGCGCCCCATCGGCAGGACGCCTTCGAAGGCTGCGCTTTCCTTATCGACTACCTCAAGACCCAGGCGCCATTCTGGAAGAAGGAGAGCGGCTCTGACGGCGAAGGTCGCTGGGTTGATGCGCGCCAAAGCGACGAAGTCGCTACGGAGAAATGGCGACCGCCGCAGGAATGATTCGAAGACGAGGCCACAAGACGAATTGCGTTAACGAGCCCTTAACCATGCGCCTCGATAACTTAGGTCAGGCCTAAAGAAGACCCTCGCCGGGCCCGGTTGACGCCGCTTTAACGCCATCATCGCCGGGCAAACCGGGAGGGTCGCACAGCGGATGGTTTCGCGTGGGTTGCTGCGTCGACGGGGGTCACTTGCACATGCGCTCGAATGGGTGGCGCTCGGCAGTCATTGCGCTGTCAGCCGCTTTGCTCGCCTCATCTTCGGCTGTCGTCTGGTCCGCCGATGCGACGTCGCGGCACGACATGCTTCCAATGGCCGTTACAAAGGCTCAAACTGCGGCTGAAGAAGCCCATACGCGCTTCGTGATCGGCCTCGATCGCAAAGTCGAGTTCGAGGTCTTCTCTCTCGCCAATCCGAACCGCGTGATCGTCGAGTTGCCCGACGTCAATCTGCGGCTGCCGCCGAACTCCGATAGCAACCCGGTCGGGCTCGTAAAATCGTTTCGCGGCGGCCTGGCGGCGCCCGGTAAATCGCGCATCGTTATCGATCTCGCAGAATCGGTCGTCGTCGATAGCGCCAAACTTGAACCAGACCCGGCAGGCAGCTATCGGCTAGCGCTTGAGTTCGTGCCGTTCGCAGCAGCGGCAAGATCAGCCGCAAGAAAGCCGCTGGCGGTTGCGCCGGCTGGACTAGGGGCCGCTGGGCTCCAACCGCCGCTTCCCAAGCGCGCCGAAAACCCGCGCAACCGTGCGGCGAGGGCCTTCAAGCCGATCATCGTGCTGGACCCTGGCCATGGCGGCATGGACACCGGCGCCGAAAAATTTGGAACCGTCGAGAAACAGGTTGTGCTCGCCTTCGGCCAAGTGCTCCGCAGGCTGCTGGAAAAGACCGGGCGTTACAAAGTCCTCATGACGCGCGAGACCGACGTATTCGTCGAACTTGACGATCGACTGGCTTTCGGGGAACGCAACAAGGCGAACCTGTTCATCGCCATCCATGCCGACTACTCGCGCTCGTCGGCGCGCGGCGCAACCATATTCACGCTGCGCGACGGCGTCGCAAAAGACCTCGAACGCTCTGCCAAAGGCGACATGGCGCGCAATGTTCTATCTACCAAAGAGATCGACAAAGTGCGCCAGTCCAACGGCGACGTGGACGCCGTTCGAGGTATCCTCGCCGATCTCGCAGAGCGCGACGTGGAACTGACACAAGAGCGCACAAGCGTCTTCGCTAAGTCGGTGATCGAAACGATGGGCGAAAGCACGCCGATGCGTAACGAACCTGACCAGCAAGCCGCGTTCCGCGTTCTCAAGACCGCGCAGTTTCCCTCTGTGCTGATCGAACTCGCCTACGTCACCAACAGGCAAGACGCCAGCAATCTCCAGTCTGATAAGTGGCGTGAAAAAGTGGCGGATTCGATCGTCGCGGCAATCGACAGTTACTTCGGCGATCAGGTCGCGAATCTGCCCATGTGACTGGACGAGTCTTTCCCCGAAAAATCCAAGGCCGGCTCAATGAGCCGGCCTTTTGTATGTTTGCGTGGCCGAAGCGCGTCGCACCGGCTTCGGCTAGGCCCAATCACATCCTACTTGGAGGATGTTTGCGGTGTTGTCGCCAAAGCAGTATCAGCCAGCGGGAATGTCTGTCGGGTTCGGCGGACCCGTCTGTGCTTCCTGGTCGTGAACGCGTTGTTGGCCGGTGATAGCGCTTCTGCATGAGGCACTCCATCTTCCAATTGTCCGCACACTCACGCATCAGCGCGCGAGTTTCGACGCCGTCTCAAACCGAACGAACGGCCAGCACACGGGCTCTCTGGCGTCCACGCGGACGAAACGGCGACGACGTCGAATGTGCGGAAAGGGTTGGACAGGGACGCGGTGCGCTTGAGCCTGGGCCGGAACGTCGCTCCCTCGGACGGCCCTATCCATTGCCGCCACGCGAAGTTCCAAACCGTCTGCCGGTTCTCCTGGAACCGGTTCAGAGAAGAAAAGGGCATTGACCCTTAAGTTTCGCTCCGACGCTCGCACAGAGTTGCAGCTCCAAAGCCGGAATGCCGCAACGCACCACATGATCAGAGTAGGTGATTCGTGTGACGATTCGCGATCTCAGCAACCTGGGCGTGCGGGTGTTCGGGGGGCGCGATGACATCGACAAGCGGCCCGTTGCGTTGGATCGAAATCGGCGAGACGCCAGCCTCGTCACCGTCGATCTCGACGGGCGCTTCGGTTCGCCGCCCGATTTCGACGACGTCGGCTCGAACGACCTGAACGAACGATGGACGCGCCAACTCATCGGCTAGCGAACCACGGGCCAACGCAAGCGACGCTTGTACGAGTTGACCGCGCGTCTCGGCGGCGATGATCACAGCGATCATGCTTGATGTTCCGATGGCCGTGTCGTTGCTGAGAACAAAAGAGCCGCCGTAGCGACGCGCCCGCGCCACCACGACCCAGCTGGCGCGAAATTCCGCGCCGTCGACGGCGACATCAAAGCTTTGGGGAGCCTCCGCTAGCGCTTTGACGACGGGTGCCGCAAACGCGGCGCGCCCGAACAGGCGCTTCGCCTTGTAATTCAGACCGGCAATGATCCGACCATCGAAGCCAGCGCCGACCATCAAGAAGAACGGCGCGCCATTGACAAGACCTGCCTGCGCCTGAACGCGCGGGCCCATTGTCAATACGTCGGCCAAAGCCTTGGGGCGCCATGGCAATCCGAGTTCACGCGCGATGACGTTGCCGGTGCCAAGCGGAATGACGCCCACGGGCAATGGCGAGTTCACCGCTCCAGTCGCAACGGCGCGAAAGGTGCCGTCGCCCCCGGCGGCGATGATCGCGTCGCAGACGTTCTTCGCGGCCGCCTCCGCGACGCGTTCTGTCGCCTCTGCAGCCGAGCGGGCTGGCACCTGAAAGACGTCCGCTCCGTTTTTGCCAAGCTCGGCGACGACGCTGTCCAGAAGCCGCGGCAGAGCGAGCCCGGCGCGCGAGTTGTAGACGAGCCCGAAGCGGCGGCGCGGCGTCACGGCGACCTTCCAGCGTCGCGGAACAAAAAAGCGGCGCACGAGGCGCCGCTTTCGTCCGTGATGAGGGAGTGAGCACTATTGCGCGGACTGGCCGTCGTCAAGCCGCATACGGTACGTCATGCCTCCGATCGCGACGACTAGCGAGCAGCAAGCGCCGGCGTCTCGTCGCGCTTGGCCGAGGCGGTCACCGCCTTCTGAACCTTCTCGAACGCGCGCACCTCGATCTGGCGAATGCGTTCGCGGCTGACGCCAAATTCGCCGGAGAGATCTTCCAACGTCGCCGGTTCTTCGGCCAGTCGCCGGGCTTCAAACACGCGACGCTCGCGGTCGTTCAAAACCGCCATCGCCGACGTGAGATAAGACTTACGACGCTTCATCTCTTCGCTCTCGACGAGACGATCCTCTTGCGTCGGCGTTTCGTCGACCAGCCAATCCTGCCATTCGCCGGACTCCGAATCCGCGCGCAGCGGCGCGTTCAACGAGGCGTCGCCGCCGAGTCGCCGGTTCATGCTGACGACGTCTTCCTCCGACACGCCGAGCTTCGTCGCGATCTTCTTGACGTGCTCGGGCTTCAGATCGCCGTCCTCCAGGGCCTGGAGCTGACTCTTCGCGCGTCGCAAATTGAAGAACAATTTCTTCTGGGCCGCCGTCGTGCCCATCTTCACGAGGCTCCACGAGCGCAGGATGTATTCCTGGATCGACGCGCGGATCCACCACATCGCGTATGTCGCCAGTCGAAAGCCTTTATCCGGCTCGAAGCGCTTGACAGCCTGCATCAGGCCGACGTTGCCCTCGGAGATCACCTCTCCGATCGGCAGGCCATAGCCGCGATAGCCCATCGCAATACGCGCTACGAGGCGAAGGTGCGACGTCACGAGCTTTTCGGCGGCATCCGAATCCTCATGCTGCTGCCAACGTTTGGCGAGCATGTACTCCTCATTCGGCTCCAGCATCGGAAACTTGCGGATCTCTTCGAGGTACCGCGTCAACCCGAGTGAACCGCCGGCTAATGTCGGAAGCGCTCTCGTCGCCATATTTCCCTCCGTCGGCTTTCTCCCGTTACCGGTTCAGCCGACGCTCCTTCGAAAACACCCGTCTTACGCCCTCAAGTGAGCGGGATCGGATGACGTAACTTAACTTCGCGCCTGTCGCGCAGCACGTTACATAGGCGTTAAACGCCAAAGCCCCAGGCCTGGATGCAAAAAATGCCTTCACTGAAGCGTGAAACGTCTTGAACCTTACGCCGGTGCGCCTACCGATCCTTAGAACGGCGTCGCACCCGCATTTCCGTCGGCGGCAAGTTCCCGGAACTCGCCTGCAGGCTGTTCAAGACCGTCCTGAGGTCGCTTGGCAAGTCGCTAACAAAACTCATTTTTTTACCTGAGCGCGGGTGGTGGAAGCCAAGCTCTGCGGCGTGTAGCGCTTGGCGCGCCAGCAGTTCCACCTCTTCGCGCGCCGGCGATTGCAGACGATCAATTCGGGTTCTAAAGCCAGCGCCATAGGAAGCGTCCCCCAAAATCGGATGACCGATATGCGCTAGATGCACGCGAATTTGGTGCGTGCGCCCCGTCTCCAAAATGAGCCTGACAAGCGACGCCACGCCTTTGACGCCGTGTCGATCGGCGAAACTTTCAATAATCTCGAAATGCGTGACGGCTTGTCGTCCGGCGGAACGCGGGACGATGGCGACCTTTGTTCTGTTCGCCGCGCTCCGTGACAATGGCGCATCAATGGTCCCGCGCGCCCTGATCGGGGCACCCCAGGCCAGGGCCAGATAGGCGCGATGCAGACGTCCATCGCGACCATGGACCTTAAATTGTTCGCTGAGGTCGGCATGGGCTTGGTCGTTCTTCGCAACGACCATCAGCCCTGACGTGTCTTTATCAAGCCGATGCACGATGCCTGGTCGCCGAACGCCCCCAATCCCAGAAAGGCTGTCGCCGCAGTGAGCGATCAAGGCATTGACGAGCGTTCCGCTCGCATGACCTGCCCCTGGGTGCACCACGAGCCCTGGGGGCTTATCGAGCACGACAACGTCGGCATCCTCGTGCACAATGTTGAGCGCGATCGCTTCTCCGCCGACGTCGAAAGCAGACGGCTCCGGCACGCTGACAGCGTAGGTTGTCCCGGGTTTGACCGGGCTTCGAACGTCTCCTATCGTCGCGCCGCTGACTGCCTCGACGCATCCTCCCTTGATAAGCGCCTGCACACGAGAGCGGCTCAAGTCAGGGATTTTGGTCGAAAGCCAGCTGTCGATTCGGTGGCCGGCGTCGTTCGACCCGGCTCGTACGGTGATCCGCTGAACTTTCGGACCGGATGACATCTCGTTCGCCTCGACGAAACTTGAACAGGACAGCAATGATGACGGATGCGGGCTCACGGCCATCGGCGCAATCGATTGGCCCGACATCTGACGCCGCAGAACCCAACGCCGACGACCTCATGCGTGAACGCCGCCTGCAGCGCAACTTGAAGTTCCTCGTCGGGTTTCTTGGTGCGCTCATTTTGGCCTGCCTCGCGGCTGTCGTAGCGGGCATCATGTTGCTTCCAACCAAGCCGCCGGCCGAACTCTCAACGCCAGCGGAACCGGGCGCGAGCCGCGGCGCAATCACATTCGAATTGCCTAAGGGCGCAAAGGTTGTCTCCGTTTCATTGTCCGTAAATCGGGTGGCCGTTCACCACGATGGCCCGGGCGGAGCGGGCATTTCAATTCTTGACCTCGAAACGGGCAAGCGGGTCATAGAGTTGCGCCCCGTTGAAACTGCGCCGCCCTATCAATGATCCGCCGGTTTCTGGAGTTCTAGGACTTCTCGCCGCCGCTCAATCGTTCGAGCAGCCTTGGGCGACGCGGTGCGCTTTCGGCAACGGCACGTTCGCCTGCCGGCGCCGTCTTGGCGTCGGTTGGACCGTTCGCCGCTTCGGCCTCGACGCCGCCCACGGCGACCAAGAAACCGCTCCCACGGGCGCCGTCGGTTCCGGCCGCCCGGTCGTTCCCGTTCGACACGCGCGGCGCGCGCGGCTTCGACAAGCGCTCGGCGAGTGACGGGCGCGGCCCATCGCCGTCAGCTTGTGGGCCAACTTCAACATTCGCTGCACCGCCGCCGCCAAGCCGGCGCAACTCTTCCCGGAAGTGCTGGGCCTGTCGGGCCAGTCGTTCGCTGCCGCTTGCGACGTCCGAACGCAGGCTTTGGATCGTCAGCCGCTGCTGATCGACTTCCGCCTGAAGGGCGTTGATCTCCGCCTTCGCAGACAGGTCTGCGTCGCCGGAAGCGCCTCCGGCCGCCTGCTCGAATGTCTGCAGCGCCGCCTTCAGATTCGAAATTTCGGCGAGCTGATCGCGGTGCTGGTTGTCCATCTCGCGCACGCGCGCCTCAAGTTCGGTGCCGTGGGCGCCGCCCGATCCGTCAGTCCCTGTCGCCTGCAAGAGTTCAGCTTCCGCACGCGCGAGATCCGCGCGCATTCGGGCGATTTCGGCCTCGTCGGAATGGATATCGGATTGCGCGGAGGAAATCTCGAGACGCCTGATGAGCGCCGACTGATCGCGGGTCTTGGCCCTGAGAGCCTCGATCTCGGTGCGCAACGCCACCTCGCCGTCGAAGCGCGGATCTCCGATCTTTTCGCCGCGCCGCGCCGCGCGCGTATCAAGTGCCGTGCGCAGGCGATGTAATTCTTCCGATTGCTGGAGGTTGATCTGCGTCGCCTCTTCGAGAGCCGCCGTCTGCTTGGCGCTTGTCTCCGCCAGCAGCGCAATGTCGGCGTCGCGTTCGGCGAGCAACTTGCGCGCGTCAACCAGCCTTTGCTCGACCTTGGGCAAGCGGTCGAGAATGGCCTGTTCGAGAACGCGTCGGGCATTTTCGTGCTCGTCGACGCGCAGCTTCTGCGCCGCAAGCGCTTCTTCGGCTTCATGCACACGCGCGTCTCGGCGATTGATTTCGACGCTCTGACGCGCCGCGGCAATCGCGGATTCCTCGAGCTTCGTCTCCAGCTTGTGCACGTCCATCGCATAGGCGGCTTTAAGGCGGTCCTTGTCGGCGCGGATTTCATCTTCGGTCAGCGGCAGGGTTCGCTTCACCGCCTCGGTGGCGAAGCGCTCGACGCGACGACGATAGGCCGGCAGAACAACGACGGCGATCAGGGCCGCCATCAGGAAGCCCAGCGTCACGAGCATGGCTGCATGGAGGGAGTTCAAGCGGAACGTCCTGGCAAAACGCTACCCCGAGACATCGAGGGCGCGTTCCCGTCTTTATCGCGACGGCGCGCCAAATGCAGTCTCTGATTTCACAGGACCATGGATGACGCCGCCTTAGAAAGGGTTCCAGGTCGGCTGGCGGGTGTACTTCAGGTACCCGACGTTGGCCCCGAGCCGCACGCCGACGCCGGAGCGGATGGGCGCCAATGACACTTCGCCGGCCTTTTGAAATTGGACGCTGACGCCTCCGACCAGATAGGCTGAACCCTCTACGCCGACAAACCGGTTATAAATTTCCTGCGTGTCGCGCAAATTGTAGACCAGAGTCATAACTTTCGAGCCCTCCGCGCCGAGGTCGTAGCCAACGGAAGGACCCTGCCAGAAGACCTTATGGTCGCCTGCGTCCTTGGTGTAGAGAACGCCCTCGCCATAACGCACGCCTGCGACGATGGCGCCGCCGGCGTCCTGTCCCAGAATATACCCATTCGGTCGGCCGGCCTTCTGAAAGGCCCATTCAACCGCCGACGCCAGCCCGTTGCTCACGGTTCCAAAAAATCCGTGTCCCGCCTTAATGATCTCACTTTGGGTGTAGGTGCCGCGAGAGCCCTCCTCCGAGGGGCCGCCAGCGGCAGGCGGTGGGACGGGCTCGTAGTGCTCTTCGCGGACTGAAGGGTTTGGCTGATCGGAATAGGGCTGGCCGTAGGCGCCCGGCGCGCCGCCATCGTCGCGCCGCGTGCGGTCGAGCGGCCGATAGGGCTCGTAAGTTTCATGCGGTGGGGGACTATACGCGTCGCCGCCGCTTGGCCCAGCGCTTTCTTCCGGCGAGTAGGCGTCGTTCGCCGCTCGGCCCGCTGCTACGCTGGCGAATGAAGAAAGCACGGCGAGCCCCATAAAAAGCGCGAGACGCTGCGCTGAGGGGAAGCGACGAAACACGGTGAGCCGCATCGAATTGGCCTCTGTTTGCCGACGTCTGAGACGGTGTGCACCGAGCCATTGCAGCCACGGCGCAGAATCGACTCGGTTTCTCGAATCACCCTCTTGAGACACTTTCGCAAAAGTGTGGCCGATTCGCGTTTCAAAATGGCCGATTTGCAACTATTGAGGTTCGGTCGTCCAAGTTTTCAGCGGCGCGCGACCCCAGGCGACAAAGTGAGGATTGAGGTAACCGGCGCCTTGATGCCCGTATGTCAATCGCTGGCCGTCGAGAGTTGTCACCGAACCGCCTGCGGCCTCCAGAATGGCTTGGCCGGCAGCGGTATCCCATTCCTTAGTGTCGCCCAATCGCGCGTAAAGGTCGCCTTCGCCGGCAGCGATTAGACAAAATTTGAGCGACGAACCGTACGGTCGCGCGTCCAGAACGTTGAGTTCCTTGAGCAAGCCCGCCGCGCGGCTGCCCTGCGCCTGACTGTTATAGGCGACGAGGCGATCGAGAACCGGTGCGCGCGTGGCGAGCCGCCTGAAGTTCATGCTGTCAAAGTCGATGGAGTCGGTGGTGAACACATGGGCTGCGTGCGCCTCGCCGTTCTCGCGTTTGACGTACAGGCTCCCGGTCGCCGGTCCAAAGATCATGCCGTAAACCGGCGCGCCGTTGATAACGAGCGCCACGTTGATCGAGAACTCGGGATTGCCTTTGATGAACAACCGCGTGCCATCCAGCGCGTCGACCAGAAAGTAGCGACTCGCCTCCGGCGGCGCATAACCGGATGACACGGCTTCTTCCGCGATGACAGGCAACTCCGGCGCAATGCGCGACAGCGCTTCAACGATGATTGCTTCGGCCACGCGGTCTGCGACGGTGACCGGCGACTTGTCCGCCTTTCGTTCAATCATGACGCCCGACTCAAAATGCGCCATTTCCAAGCGTCCGGCCTCTAAGACAGCCGGCAAAAGGGCCCGGCTCAAGGCGTCGGCGTCGAACGAGTTCATTGCGC
>JBQTKA010000013.1:0-247726 GCA_052386495.1 Hyphomicrobium sp.
CGATCATCGCCGAGCGGCTGGACAAGCCCGATGTCAAGAAGGGCTTCATCCTCGACGGCTTCCCGCGCAACCTGGCGCAGGCGGAAGCTCTCGACCGGATGCTCGGCGACAAGGGCCTCAAGCTCGACGCGGTCATCGAGATGAAGGTCGATGACGAGGCCTTGGTCGAGCGCCTAGCTGGGCGCTATACCTGCGCCAGATGCGGCAAGGGCTATCACGACAGTTTCGAGAAGCCGAAAAAGCCAGGAATTTGCGACGTTTGCGGGTCGACCGACTTTATCCGGCGCGCCGACGACAATGCCAAGACGGTCAGGGACCGTCTCCAGATCTACAACAAGCAGACCGCCCCGCTTGTCGACTATTATGGCCGGACCGGGGTTCTGCACGAGGTGAACGGTATGGCGGACATCCGCGTGGTGACCCACCAGATCGAGGTTGTGCTGGAACAATCATGACGGTCGGGTGCGCCATCTAGGACGGTTGACGCGTCAGCGATTCAGCCCTAGATAAGCTCTCATTAGACCGACATGAAGGCTGGCTTCAGGAGGGTAAACCTCCGGAGGCACGGCCTTGTGCCATTTAGGGCGCCGGTGCTGCGTTTCGAGTATCGACGGAGAATATGGGCGTAAGCCCTTGTAAGGCTTAGGAGAAAGACAAAGTGGCCCGCATCGCAGGTGTGAACATTCCGACCAATAAGCGCGTTGAAATCGCCCTTCGCTATATTCATGGCATCGGGCCGGTCAATGCCAAGGTGATCTGCAAGCAAGTCAATATCCCGGTATCCAGGCGGGTTAACGAGCTGTCGGACGCCGAAGTGCTGCAGATCCGCGAGATCATCGACCGCGACTATGTGGTCGAAGGCGACCTGCGGCGCGAAGTGGCCATCAACATCAAGCGGCTCATGGATCTCGGCACTTACCGAGGCCTGCGTCACCGCAAGGGCCTTCCCGTCCGCGGCCAGCGCACCCACACCAACGCCCGCACCCGCAAGGGCAAGGCCGTCGCGATCGCCGGCAAGAAGAAGGCGACCAAGTAAGCCTTCGACCGAAAACTTGCATGCCGCGCAGGTCTCAACGTCATGCGCGATTTTGAATTGGCGGGCCCGAAATCCGGGGCCGAGGAGCACGAGACACGATGGCCAAGGAAACAACGCCGGCGGCGCGCGCCGGTAAAGTCAAGAAGCGCGAGAAGAAGAACATCACGTCGGGCGTCGCGCACGTCAACGCGTCGTTCAACAACACGATGATTACGATTACCGATGCCCAGGGCAACACGATCGCCTGGTCGTCGTCCGGCACCAAGGGCTTCAAGGGCTCGCGCAAGTCGACGCCCTACGCCGCGCAGGTCGCCGCCGAAGACGCGGGCAAGAAGGCCATGGATCACGGCATGAAGGTGATCGAGGTCGAAGTGTGCGGTCCAGGTTCTGGTCGTGAATCGGCGTTGCGCGCGCTGCAGGCCGTCGGCTTCCAGATCACGTCGATCCGCGACGTGACGCCGATCCCGCATAATGGATGTCGGCCGCGCAAGCGTCGTCGCGTCTAAGTCTGGTTTCACCGAGGCGCGCTGCGGCTGCGAAGTCCGCGCGCCCTTTCGTCGTTTAGTCCCTAGCGCCGCGCGGGCGATCTCCCCCAAATCCCGCGCGCTCATTGAAGGCGAGGCCCCCGTGGTGAACGTCCTGCAAAAAAATTGGCAAGACCTGATCAAGCCGTCGAAGCTCGATATCCAGCCCGGCCGCGACCGCACCCGCGTCGCGACCGTCGTCGCCGAGCCGCTGGAGCGTGGTTTCGGCATGACGCTCGGCAACGCGCTGCGCCGCGTCCTTCTCTCCTCGCTGCAAGGCGCGGCGATCAAGACGGTGCAGATCGACGGCGTGCTGCATGAGTTCTCGTCCGTGCCCGGCGTGCGCGAAGACGTGACCAACATCATCCTCAACATCAAGGAAATCGCGCTGCGCATCCACTCGGACGGCGTCAAGCGCATGGTCTTGAAGAAAGAGGGCGCCGGCGCGGTCAAGGCCGGCGACATCGAAGTGTCTTCCGACGTCGAAATCCTCAATCCCGAGCACGTTATCTGCCATCTCGATCATGGCGCCGCGATCCGCATGGAATTCACGGCCGACATGGGCAAGGGCTACGTGCCCTCCGAACGCAATCGTCCTGAAGACGCCGCGATCGGCCTCGTCGCCGTCGACAGCTTGTACTCGCCGGTCAAGAAGGTGTCCTACAAGGTCGAGAACACGCGCGAAGGCCAGATCCTCGATTACGACAAGCTGACCATGACGGTCGAGACGGACGGCTCCGTCCGCGCCGAGGATGCGGTCGCGCTCGCCGCCCGCATCCTTCAGGATCAGCTCGCCGTCTTCATCAACTTCGAAGAGCCCAAGAAAGCGCAGGAAGAGCAGCGCCACCCGGAACTCGCCTTCAATGCCGCTTTGCTCAAGAAGGTCGACGAACTCGAACTTTCCGTGCGTTCGGCCAACTGCCTGAAGAACGACAACATCGTCTACATCGGCGACCTGATCCAGAAATCGGAAGCCGAAATGCTGCGCACCCCGAACTTCGGGCGCAAATCGCTCAACGAGATCAAGGAAGTTCTGGCGACGATGGGTCTCCATCTCGGCATGGAAGTGCCGAACTGGCCGCCGGACAACATCGACGAACTCGCGAAGCGCTTCGAGGATCAGTACTAAGAATTTCCCTCTCCCCATCGTTTTCGATGGGGAGAGGGTTAGGGTGAGGGGCAGCCGTCAGTTCGGCATTTGCTGCTGCCCCTCATCCCAACCTTCTCCCCGTAAGAACGGGGAGAAGGGGATCAAGGTAACAAGGCAGGGCCACAGAACCCGCCACAACAAACAAACACTCCTAAAAGGACAATTTAGATGCGACACGGAAAACTCGGACGGCGTTTCGGCCGTCAACCCGGCCACCGTCAGGCGATGTTCTCGAACATGGCGGCCGCCCTCATCAAGCACGAGCAGATCGTCACGACGCTGCCGAAGGCAAAAGACCTCAAACGCGTTGTCGACAAGTACATCACGCTGGCGAAGCGCGGCGACCTTAACTCGCGCCGGATCGCGGCGTCGCGGCTGCGCGACGAAGATATGGTCAAGAAGCTGTTCGACATACTCGGTCCGCGCTACAAAACGCGCAGCGGCGGCTACACGCGCGTGCTTAAGGCCGGATTCTTCTATGGCGACGCCTCGCCGCGCGCCGTGATCGAGCTCGTCGATCGCGACGAGAGCGTCAAGGGCGCCGAGGATAGGGCCCGTCACGAAGAGATGGTTGCGGCCCAGGCCGAAGCCACCTGATCGACGGATAATTGACGGATTGCATGAACCCCGGCCTTCGCGCCGGGGTTTTGGCATTTCCCCCTCCCCGTAGGCGCGGGGAGAAGGGTAGGGTGAGGGGCCGCGGCGCCTAAAGCACGTAGGCCGCATTGGAGCAGAACGCATGTCCGCCCCGCCCATCGTCGTCACCGGTTGCACGGGTTTCATCGCGAAGCATGTCATCGCCGAACTCTTGAGGCGCGGCCACGCCGTGCGCGGCACGCTGCGCGATACGAGCAAGGCAGACGATGTGCGCCGCGCAGTCACGCGCGCAGGCGCCGATCCATCCGGTCTGACGTTCGCCGTCGCCGATTTGCTCGCCGACGCCGGCTGGGATGAGGCGCTCGCTGGCGCGACGCTTGTCGCGCACACCGCGTCGCCGTTTCCGATCCAGCAACCCGACGATTCCGACGAGGTCATCCGACCCGCCCGCGAAGGCACGTTGCGCGTGCTCACCGCCGCTGCTCGCGCCGGCGTCAAGCGCGTCGTCGTGACCTCCTCGACCGTGGCCATTCTGTATCCGACCAACCGGCCTGCCGACCACGTGTACTCGGAAGCGGATTTCACCGACGCGGACAGCGCGACCATAACGCCCTACATTCGGTCAAAGACGCTGGCCGAAAAGGCCGCCTGGGAATTTGTGAAGCAGGCGCCTGGCGCGCCGGAACTCGTGACGATCAATCCAGGCTTCGTGCACGGCCCCGCGCTCGACGCCGATCTCTCGACGTCGCATGAGCTGTTCAAGGTCATGGCCAGCGGCGTCTATCCGGCGACTCCGAAAATCCGCTTTCCGGTCGCGCACGTCCACGACGTCGCGACGGCCCATGCCGAGGCGCTCGCGAGACCGCTCGCGGCCGGCAACCGCTATCTGATCGGCGAGGGGCAGCTTGGGCTGTACGACCTCGGCCGCATTATGGCGGCGGAATGTCCCGATCTGGCGTCGAAGGCGCCAAAGTTTGAATTGCCCGACGTCGCCGTCCGCGCGCTGGCCGTCGTCGATAAACGGATGCGCACGGTCCTCCCCGAGCTTGGCCAGAAAAAACTCTATTCCAACGCCAAGGCCGCCAAAGACTTGGGTATCACCTTCAGGGATGCGACGACCGCGGCGCGCGACTCGGTCACATCTTTGCGCGCTCTGGGGCTTATCTGACCCCTTGATCTTCGCGCCGGCGAAACCCCATGTCTCGCACGCAGACCTTCGATCCAACCCAGCGACCCAGCACCATGAAATCTTCACGCTCGAAACCGGCGATCGCCGCAGGGATCTTCGTCGCCTCGGGCACCGCGCTCCTCGCCGCATTTGCAGGCGGCGACCGCGCCGCCGCGCAACAGAAGGTTCCGCCGCCGACGCGAGAGATGGCGCAATATTCATTCGCGCCGATCGTGCGCAAGGCTTCGCCGGCCGTCGTCAACGTCTATGTGCGCTCCCGCGTGCAAACCTTCAATTCGCCGTTCGCCGACGATCCGTGGTTTCGTCGCTTCTTTGGCCGCGAGTTCGGCGAAGGCTTCGGCCAGCCCTCCGAGCGCGTTCTGAGTTCGCTCGGCTCCGGCGTCATCGTCAACCCCGAGGGCCTCGTCGTCACCAACACTCACGTCGTGAAAGCGCGCGGCGACACGGAAATCCGCATCGCGCTGTCGGACAAGCGCGAATATGACGCCAAGGTCGTCGCTCAAGACGAGAAAACCGATATCGCCGTCCTGAAGATCGAGAACGGCGACGGCAAGTTTCCGTTTCTGGAATTCGAAGACTCGGACGGCCTCGAAGTCGGCGACCTGGTTCTCGCCATCGGCAATCCGTTCGGCGTCGGCCAGACGGTGACGAGCGGCATCGTCTCGGCGCTTTCGCGCTCCGAAATCGGCGCTTCCGACCAGCAGGTGTTCATTCAGACCGACGCCGCGATCAATCCCGGCAACTCCGGCGGCGCATTGGTCGATATGTCGGGCCGGCTCGTCGGCATCAATACGATGATCTTTTCGAAGACCGGCGGGTCGGTTGGCATCGGCTTCGCGATCCCGTCCAACCTCGTCAAGGTCTACGCTGAAAGCGCCGCGTCCGGCCGCAAGGTCGAACGGCCCTGGCTCGGCGCGAAGCTCGAAGCCGTCTCGCGCGAGGTCGCGGAAGGCCTGAATCTCGATCGCATCGCCGGCGCCGTCGTGACGCGCGTTTCCGACAAAGGGCCGGCGGCGCGCGCTGGGCTGGAGCCCGGCGACGTCATCACCCGCGTCGATGGCGTTGAAGTCACGGACGCGCGCTCGGTGTATTACCGATTGACCACGAAGGGAGTCGGTCAGTCCGTCGCGCTCTCAGTCATTCGCAAGGGCAAACCCGCCGACGTCACGATCGCGCTGGTCGCCGCGCCGCAGGCCGGCAAGGACGACGTCCGCAATCTATCGGGCCCGCATCCGTTGGACGGCGCACGTGTCTCGAACATTTTGCCGGCGCTGGCGGACGAATTGAATCTCGATGACGCCGGCGGCGTCGCCGTGCTGTCTATTCGCAACGGTTCGGTCGCCCAGAATCTCGGGTTCCGCAACGGCGACATCATCGTCGCCGTGCAGAACAAGGACGTCGCAAACGTCGAAGAACTGGAGCGCGCGCTTGCGGGCCGCCAGCGCGTCTGGCAGATCGCCGTCAAGCGCGGCGACCGCGTGCTGCAATTGCAGGTGCCGGGATAGACGACGGGTGGCGCAGCCGACTGGCGCGGCGTTCGTTGAGACATCGCCCGCGGACGCCGATCCGGCCGAAATCGCCATCGCTGCAACGGTCCGGCCCATGATGCGATGCACGCAGAGCCATTGAAACAGCGATCAATTTCCTCGGGCGAAGCTATGGGGCTGACCCGCGCTACGCAATCGCGGTCGCGGGCGGAGATTTCGTCCGCACAAAGATGGTTAAAGCCGTAAAGCCGTTCATGGCTCTCGGCGAGCCGTAGATGCGGTCTGTCGACATGCCGTCACAATCATGCTCACATGCTGATGTTCGTCGCCAGATTTCGTGTTTGCGGAGCCGCGCCATGTCAGACACTCGAGGCGTATTGATTATCGGGTCCGACGCCGTCCTGCACGGCGAGGTCCAGCAGAGCCGCCGCGTTGAAGTCCACGGCGTCGTCGAAGGCGGCGTCGTCGCGCGCGAAGTCATCGTGTACCCGGAAGGCCGCATGACCGGAAAACTGACGACGGACGCCGCCGACGTGCGTGGCCAGTTGCACGGCGAGGTCCGCGTCCACAATCTGATTTCGATCCGCAGCACCGGCGACGTGATGGGCAACGTCAAGTATGGCCGTCTCGCGATCGAAGAAGGCGGCGAACTCGCCGCGCAGGTGCGCAACGTGCCGCCGTCAATCTCTGGCGACCTCGATCTGACAGTGCCGCGCGCCGGTTCGGTCAGGATCACGCGCGCCGACCTCTCTGCGTTCGATCCCGACGACGCGCCGCAGAATCTGACCTTCAACATCACCAATGCCGCGGGCGGCTTCGTCGCTCGCGCGCAAGCGCCGCGTTTCGCGCTTGACCAGTTCACGCAGGACGAACTGGCCGACGGCCAGATCATCTTCGTCCACGACGGCGGCGGCGATCGGTTCGCCAAGTTCGATATCGTCGTCAATGACGCCTCGGGCGCATCTTCGGGCGCGCCGAAGACCGTCAACGTGGCGGTGCGCGCCTAGGCGCCGCGGCCACTCGCGATGCTGGGCCCCAGCCGCTATAAGGGCCCATGTCGAATCTCTTCGAAGCCGCTGGCCTGGAAAAAAGCGCGCCGCGGCCGCTGGCCGATCGCCTCCGCCCGAAAACGCTGAAGGATGTCGTCGGCCAGGATCATATCGTCGGCCCAGACGGCGCGCTGACGCGGATGCTGACAAGCGGCCGTGTCCCGAGCCTCATCTTCTGGGGGCCGCCCGGCTCCGGCAAGACGACGATCGCGCGGCTGCTCGCCGGCGAGACGAACCTCGTTTTCGAACAACTGTCCGCGATCTTCTCCGGCGTCGCCGAACTGCGCAAAGCCTTCGATCGGGCGAAGGCTGCGCGCGAGCAAGGCCGGGGCACTCTGCTGTTCATCGACGAGATCCATCGATTCAACCGTTCGCAACAGGACAGCTTTCTGCCGCACATGGAAGACGGCACGATCACGCTTGTCGGCGCGACGACGGAAAACCCGTCGTTCGAACTCAACGCCGCGCTTCTCTCTCGCGCGACCGTGCTTGTTCTCAATCGCCACGACGACGCCGCCCTCGACGGGTTGCTATCTCGCGCGGAGGCGGACGTCGGCCGCACGCTGCCGCTCGATCCTGATGCGCGAGAGGCGCTGAAGGGCATGGCCGACGGCGATGGCCGCACCATGCTCAATCTTGCGGAAGATGTTTTTGCCGCCGTCGCGTCCGGAAAAAAGTCGGTCGATCGCGACGCGCTCGTCAAACTCGTGCAGCGTCGTGCGCCCCTCTACGACAAGGGTCGCGAGGGCCACTACAACCTCATCTCGGCGCTGCATAAATGCGTGCGCGGTTCCGATCCCGATGCCGCGCTCTACTATTTCTGCCGCATGCTGGAAGGCGGCGAGGATCGCCTGTTTCTGGCGCGCCGTCTGGTGCGCATGGCGGTGGAGGACATCGGGCTCGCCGATCCGCAGGCGCTCGTCGTCGCCAACGCGGCGAAGGACGCATTCGATTTTCTGGGCTCGCCTGAAGGCGAACTGGCGCTCGCCGAGGCGGTGATCTATCTCGCAACTGCGCCCAAATCCAACGCCAACTACGTCGCCTTCAAGGCCGCAATGCGCGCCGCCAAGGACCACGGCTCGTTGTCGCCGCCGAAGGCGATCCTCAATGCGCCGACGAAGCTGATGGAGGACGAAGGTTACGGCTCCGACTACCGGTACGACCACGACGAGCCGGACGCCTTCTCCGGCCAGAACTATTTTCCCGACGATTTCAGAAAGCGTCCGCAATATTACGATCCCGCCGAACGCGGCTTCGAGCGCGAGATCAGGAAGCGGCTGGAGTATTGGGCGAAGCTGCGCCGCGAACGTGGCGGCTGACGATACGCCGCTTCCTTCGAGGTCCGATGGCCTATATAGCATCGGTCTGCGATCCCCTGGACCAACGCCCGTATGAAACTTTTCCTTCTCGCCTCCGCCGGCGGCGCCATCGGCGCGGGCGCCCGGTATCTCGTCTCGCATGCGTTTGCGGCGCGCGGGTTCGTCGCGTTCCCTTGGGCGACGCTGACGATCAACGTCGTCGGCTGCTTCCTTATGGGCGTGCTGATCGAAGCGCTCGCGCAGCGCTATCAAGGCTCGCCGGAACTGAGAACCTTCCTTGCGACCGGCATTCTCGGCGGCTTCACCACGTTCTCGGCGTTCTCGATCGAATTCGCCAATCTGTTCGAGCGCGGCGAAACGCTTGCCGCAGCGACATACGCGATCGCCTCGGTGGCGCTGACGCTGATGGCCGTGTTTGCCGGTCTCGCGTTTGCGCGCGCGGTGCTGGCATGAGCAGTTCGACGACGGGCGACGGCAAAGTCGAAGCGCTGAAAGTCGCGGCCAGCGAAGCCGATATGCGCCTCGACCGCTGGTTCCGCGTGCACTTTCCCGAAGTCGGATACACCTACCTCCAGAAGCTCCTTCGCTCCGGTCAGGTGCGCGTCGACAGCAAGCGCGTGCAGGCCAACGATCGCCTTAGCGCCGGCGCCGAAGTGCGCGTGCCGGCGATCATCCGTCAGCCGAAAAAGGTCGGATCGAGTTCGGGAAGCGGCATGAAGGCGCCGCTCGGCGTTTCGAAGGGCGACCGCGACGCGATTGAGAAGATGATCCTCTACGAAGATCTCCACGTGCTCGTGTTGAACAAGCCGTTCGGCCTCGCGGTGCAGGGCGGCACCGGAACCCGCCGGCATGTCGACGGCATGTTGGAAGGCATGGCGGATCGCTTTGGCGGCGAGCGCCCGCGTCTCGTTCACCGGCTCGACCGCGACACGACCGGCGTGCTGCTCGTCGCCTTGACGCGCGAGGCCGCCGCCAAACTCGGCCGCACCTTCCAGACGCGTTCCGCCGCCAAAACCTACTGGGCGCTGGTCAAAGGCGTGCCGAAACCGACGCAAGGCAAGATCGAAGCCGCCCTCGTAAAGGCCTCGGGCCCCGACGGCGACCGGGTGCGCAAGGCGCAGCCCGGCGAGCAGGACAAGGCGATGCACGCGACGACGCATTATTCCGTCATCGACCGCGTCGCGCAGAAGGCGGCTTGGGTGTCGCTGAAACCGGTGACGGGGCGCCAGCACCAGTTGCGCGCTCATATGCATTTGATCGGGCATCCGATCGTCGGCGACAACAAGTACGAGGGCGACGTTCACATGCCCGCCGAGAACATCGAGACGAAGCTGCATCTTCACGCGCGCCGCCTCGTCATTCCGCATCCGGTCACCGGCGCCGCGATCGACGTCACTGCGCCCCTGCCGACGCACATGCTGACGACGTGGGACACGCTCGGGTTCGACGCCAAACGCTTCGGAGACGAAGAGGAATGACCCTCGTCATCTTTGATTGCGACGGCACCATCGTCGACAGCCAGGCCGGCATCGTGTTGTCGATGGAGCACGCCTTCTGCTCGCTCGGCATGATCCCGCCAAGCCGCGCCCAGACGCTCGCCGTCGTCGGCCTCTCTTTGCCGGAAGCCTTCTCCGCGTTGGCGCCCGAGGCCGAGTATGAAACGCGCTTTGATCTCGCTGAGCGCTACAAGCGCGCCTTCCGCGATTTGAATCACGATCCGGCCGAGATCGAAGTCCTCTACCCCGACGCCAAGGCCGTCATCGCCGTGCTCGCTGCGCGCGAAAATGTTCGACTCGGCATCGCCACCGGAAAGTCGAGACGCGGCGTCGATCGCTTGTTCGATCGCGAAGGCTGGCAGAGCACGTTTGTCACGATCCAGACGGCCGACGATCATCCCTCAAAGCCCAACCCGTCGATGATCTTGCGCGCGATGCACGAAACCGGCGCGGCGCCGGCCGACACTGTGATGATCGGCGACACGACCTACGACATCGAGATGGCGCGCGCAGCGGGCGTCGGCGCCATCGGCGTCACTTGGGGCTATCATCATGTCCAAGAGCTGGAGGACGCCGGAGCGCATATCATCGTCGAAACCTACGGCGCGCTGCCCTCCGCGATTGACGCCGTGCTTGCCCAACTGAAATTCCGCGCATGACGTCGAAAGCCGGCAACGATAACGGCGACGAGGGCGCTCGACCCGCATCCGGCGCTCCGCGCGGGCCCATTGCCGACAGCATGGCGAAGCCTCGCGCGAAGCGCTTCTACAAGAACGCGGCGATCGACAAAAACGACGGCTTTCGCGTTCTGCTGGATGGCCGCACGGTCAGAACGCCCGCCAAGCGCGCGCTTGCGCTTCCGACCGAGGCCTTGGCGGCTGGCGTCGCGGCGGAATGGGCGGCGCAGGGCGAATGGATTGATCCCGCGACGATGCCGTTCACGCGCTTCGCCAATACGGCAATCGATTCTGTCGCCGATGCGCTGGACGCCGTCGCCGCCGACATCGCGGCGTATGCGTCCAGCGATCTGCTTTGCTATCGCGCAGAGGCGCCGGTCGAATTGATCGCGGCGCAATCGGCGCGCTGGAACCCGGTCCTCGAATGGGCGGGGCACGCGCTCGGCGCGCAATTCCGCGTCGCAGCCGGCGTCAAGCACGTGGCGCAACCGCCCGGCGCCATCGAGCGCGTCGCTGAAGCGCTTGGCCCGCACGATGCGTTCCGCCTCACGGCCGTTCATGTTCTCACGACGTTGACCGGCTCGGCGCTTCTGGCGCTGGCGCACGCCCGCGGGCGACTGACGCCCGATGAGGCATGGTTGGCCGCGCACGTCGACGAGGACTACCAGATCGGGCTGTGGGGCGAGGACTATGAAGCAGCTCTACGCCGCAAGGCGCGCCGCGCCGAGTTCGAAGCGGCATGCCGGTTTCTCGCCGCGCGAGATGCGGTATAGTCGCGACCGCACGTTCTGAAGCGAGTTCCCGCGGGAGCGGCAACCATGTCTGAAATCGCCATCATCGTATTGCTCGCCGCGGGCCTCGTGGCCGCGTTGATGTGGCGGCCAGGAGCCAAACGACCTGGGCCAAGCCGCCGTGACCACTCGCGCGCCGAGCCCGTCGGCGACGGTACCACAGGGACATCGACAAGCACCGCCGGCGCTTACGAAGCGCAACAAGCTCTTCAGCGCCGCGGCGGCGATTAGGAGCGCGCGGGCTGTTCCCTCTGGAACAGCCCGGTTGACGCTCCTCGGGCCATTACGGGGTGATTATATACGTGGCAGACCCAAAGCCGACTCGTGGCAGATGCGCGAAGCGCGAATCCAAGGTAGAATAATTGAAAGTCAAGACCTCATCGCTTATAATGTTCTCAAAATGTTCTAATGAGTGCCTTAGGAGCAATTTGTGTCGGATCGGCTGGAAAAGGTCATCCATTATGTGATTTGGGCTACGCCGCCAGAGCACCTTGGCGCGACCAAGCTGGCCAAGATTTTATGGTTTTCAGACGTAGAGTACTATCGGGCTGCCGGGCAAACTGTGACGCTGTCCGACAATTATCAGAAGCGTGATCAAGGTCCGCTTCATGCAGACTTTTATTCATCGATCTCGAAACTGAAGGCTCAGGGCAAAATTGCGGATCGAAAAGTGCCAACTCCGGTTGGCTTTCGATGCGAGTATCTTTGGCTTGAACAACCCGACATGCGTGAATTCAACGGCCAAGAGCTTGCCGTTCTGCATAGTGTTATCGAGCAGATCAAGCCAATGACAGCGAAGCAAGTAAGCGACCTCTCCCATGTAGAGCCTTGGGAAAGCGCCTGTACAGGCGAGCGCTTGCCTGTTGCTGCCGCCGCTGTTTTGTTCGGCCCAGTGGACGATGACGACATGGCATGGGCCGAACAGGAGTTTCATGCAGTTTGCGCGACCGCCTAGCGGCTTTAGCGTCTTTCAGAAACCGAAAGTCGAAGAGACGCTGCGCGAGATGGCCGAACAGTGCCCTTGGCTGTTGCGCGCATATGAAGACGCCATAGCTCGACTAAAGATGACTGGCCACAAGGAAGGCAAGCTCAGCGGTACCGTGCCTGGGCTTAGAAGCGTGGTAGAAGTGAACCCCGCGACGGGCAGAAAGCGCCTTGGAATAAGTTATGTCGTTCTAGGTGATTGGATCACCGTGCACGCGATACGCGTTCTGGCCATCGATGGCGGCTTCAATTCAGAACAGACGCCAGCCAGCCCAGAAGTCAGTTGAGCGGATCAGCACATTGATCTGCTAAACAGAGGTAGGCCTTTCCGGTCCGAGTGTTCACGATGTAGACGCCGCCGTGGTCTCTGTTCGCGACCGAAACCGCCACGGCATGGTATTGGTGGCCAGACCGCTCGACGGCTAAAATTAGAGCCGCTGATAACACTACGGCAGCGACGATGTTTTGAGTCATTGCCAACTCCCCCGCTCCTTGAACCCCCGTAGAATCCAGGCTCCGACGTAGCCAGCGGCCAGCACAAGCAGAGGCGGCACGGTAACGGCAGCAACAAAAAACCACACGTCGTCTGCGCCTAGCTCTTTACGTGCGTACAGGCCGGTGGTCGGGCGACGTACGTGCGACAAAAAAAAGCTAGTCAGTCCTGCCGCCCAGATGACCGCTCCGACAATCCAGAAACGAATAAGTCCGCGCCGCCAATTCATTCTTCTTCATTCAATCTGTCGGCGAGGGGGCTCAATTGATGCAGGTGCCAGCCTCTCAATAGCAAGCTGCGCAACGGACGGCGGAATAAGCTGTTTCTTGCTCGCTAAATAGCCAGCGAATTTTCCGCCTTCGAGATATTCTTCTTGAAGCCATCGTCGGTATTCGCCGAGAGCCTCTAGAGGATAGCAATTTGCGGTCTGCGGGTTTGATTTTGATTGTGGGTGATCGTCGGGATACCGATGCGGGAACTTGTTTCGGTCTCCGTACTTGTCGCCCAGTTTGTTGGCTTTCCAATGTTCCGCCCAGCAAGAGCCGATCGAAATGTCAGGCACTAGCTTTTCGCCTACCTGCGCGCCGGCCATGATCAGTTCGTAGATGATCGTGTGCGCCTCGTTGAAGATGCTGAAATAGCCCTTAGGGGCGCTTTGATGGTTGAGGGCAATGCGCTCGTGCCACTTGCGCAATGGCTCTGAGCGACGGCCTGTCGGATCGTAGCCAACTTGGCTGTAGATCAGATCTTGAAGAGCCTTGCCTGCAAGGATGCGGTAATTGTTTCGAGCTGCCTCGCGAGGCTTTGGCGCGTCGAAGGCGTAGAACTCCAATATCGCCAAGCAGATTTCCGAGGGGTAAGCATGAATTGTTCGAACGCCGTCGGTTGTTTCTATGTGCGCAGAGGGCGCGATTAATCCTCTCTTGCTCAGGATTTCTTTGATGCCCGCTATGCGCGGCTTTGGAGGATCGTCGTTCCACTCTTGGCTGATAGTTCGGATGTGCAAGTTTTCAATGTCGACAAGTCGCGCAAGTCCTCGACCGGTGAGGAAAGCGGTTCCGTCCGCAAGGACACCCATTCCAATCCCGTCGACCTCGGCGTGCTTCTCAACGCGTAGGTCTAAGGAACCTTGTTTTGGGTCGAGTTCTTGACGAGGCCTATTTGCAGGTAACTTGTTGATTTCTCTCGACTGCATGTCGAGTTCTTTAGGGTCAGTATTTGCATACCTCTCAAGCGCTTCCTCAAAAGGCGCGTCAACATTTAGCGGCTTCTCATATTTGCGTGGCGGCTTCGTCATGGATCAGCGCCTTGTAAGTCAATCGTCCTTCGACATGCGATAGGAGGTCGTTGACGCGATCACATTCCTTCATCTCGCGGCGGTTGTAGCGATAGCACATTTCGCTCAAATAAGCGCCAAGGTGCTTGGGCGAAACGTGGTGATGGATGCCGTAAACCTGCCTCTTGAACAGGCCCCAAGCGCCTTCGAGGGTGTTGATGTGGATCGTGTAGTGACGGACGTATTCGCCGGCGTTGTGGTTGACGGCATGGCGCACGTACTCATCGCCCATCGGGAGGTAGGCGTTTGACTCGTCTGTCATCAGCGTCGCGTCGTGACTGACGTTCTCGCGAATGAATTGAGCCACGGTCTTGCTCTTGAGATCGCCGACCGTCTTGCAACGGATTTCGCCGCCGCGCTCTAGCACGCCGAGCACGATCGCCTTGCCCTTGGTGCCCTTCGGAACCTTGCGCTTCGACTTGTGCTTGTTGCCTTCCTTGCCGCCGAAATAGGTCTCGTCGGCCTCAACCGTCCCCTCTAAAGGGCGGTTGAAGCTCTTGGTCTTGGCGGCGTGGCGGAGGCGATGGAGAACGAACCACGCGCTCTTTTGCGTGATCTTCAAATCCTTCGCGAGCGTCGTCGAGGCGATGCCCTTCTTGTGGCTCGTGATCATCCAAATCGCGGCGAACCATTTTCGAAGGGGCAGCTTGGTGTCCTCGAAGATCGTCCCGACCTTGATTGAGAAGCGCTGGCGGCAGTCGTGGCACTTGTGGGTGCGCTTATCGGAGAAATGCATGACCCGTTTAGACTGGCAGTGGGGGCAGTATGCGCCGTCCTTCCAGCGGATCGCGGTCAAGTGGTCGATCGCCGCCTGCTCATCGGGGAAGGCCTCGAAGAACTGGTATAAGCTATTGATCGGCCTAAGGGTCATGGCTGCCTCCGTTACGAAGCACCATAGCCCAAGTATTGATTTGGGTCAAGCACGTATATAATTACGCATTACGGACTTCGGAACCGTCCAGGCCAACACGAGGACGCCGCGATGCCCGACTTCGCCGACACCGTGCGCGTGCGCGAAACCACAGAAACCCAAGGCTTGGGGCTTGCAGGCCTCACGGGCAGCGTGCGCGGTTTCACGACGCCGTCGGTGACGGGCATTGCGATGATCGGCGATCCCGCCGACGACTACGCCATCGCCGTGCATATCGACGACCGCGACGAAGACTATTGGTTCCATCGCGATCTCCTCGAACTCGTCGACCACGGCCCCGGAAGCGTCATCACAGTCGACGGCGTCAACAAGCGGTTTATCCGCAACGCCGATGGCAGCTGGAGCGAAGAGTATTTCGACAACCCGCGCAAAGGGCCCAAACAGTGGTGGCGGTTCTGGTAGGCGTGCCAGGGCTCTAACGGGCTCCGCTTCGGTCGTATTGCCGGTTGACGCAATTGTGGCTCACACTATGCGCAAGTGATTCGGCCGATGTGAGCCCGCCGCCGCCATGCTGCAAATGCCCCGCATACCCGAACTCGCGCAGCGCGATCGCTTCGTGCGCCGCGCCGTGGCCGAAGGCCGCGTGCTGACTCTCGCCGACGAAGAGAGCGCCTCGGTCCCGTCGCAGAAATTCCCGGGCCGCACCGTGCAGCTGTTCTGGTCGAGCCCGATCGAGGCCCGGCGCTGGGCCGAAGCGTTGACCGGCGACAGCGCACTACAGGAAATTCCGCTCACATCTTTCGCAGCCGACATCTTGCCCGGCCTCCGCGTCGCGACGGGCCTTGCCGGTGCCGATTGGGTCTCCGATCCCATCGAGGCCGAAATCGATCCCGCCGATCTGCTATTGCGGCTCAAAGCCGAGGGCCTCGGCGCGGCCCTTGCGGGATACGCAGCGCGCGGCGAGGTCTTCGTCGTCACCGGCGAGAGCGGGCCGTGGCTGGAACCCGGCGCCGTCCGCGGCAGTCCGGCGCCGCGGCTCTCGATTTTCGCGGACCAGGCGACGGCCGCCCGTCATATCGAGAAATGCGGCGGCCTCTCCGTGACCGCTGATCCGCTCGCCGACTTTCGCGCCTCGACGCTCCCCTGGGCGATCGCGCGGGGCTGCGTCGTCGCGCTGGAGCCGATCGCCGGCGCCGGCCCGCTCGACGTCAAGGCCGCGGACCTCGCCGAGCGGCTCGCCAATCTCGGTTGAGCTGGCCACCGCGCTCGCCCCCCACTTTCGCTTTATCGCGACATCCGGGCCGTTTGCGCGTGTGCGCGCGCATGCTAGTACCGGCCATCGAATTTCTCCGAAATCCGGGCTGGGGCGCCACCATGAAAGACATCATTGACGAACTCGACAAGCGCCGCGACAACGCCCGCCTCGGCGGCGGGCAGGCGCGCATCGACGGCCAGCACACCAAGGGCAAGCTGACCGCGCGCGAGCGCATCGAGCTGCTGATGGACGAGAACTCGTTCGAAGAATTCGACATGTTCGTCGAGCATCGCTGCACCGATTTCGGCATGGAGAAAACCAAGGTGCCGGGCGACGGCGTCGTCACCGGTTGGGGCACCATCAACGGCCGCGTCGTCTACGTGTTCGCCAAGGACTTCACGGTGATGGGCGGCAGCTTGAGCCAAAGCCACGCCCGCAAGATCACCAAAATTCAAGATCTCGCTCTGCGCAATCGCGCGCCGATCATCGGCCTGTTCGACGCCGGCGGCGCGCGCATCCAGGAGGGAGTCGACGCGCTCGGAGGCTATGGCGAAGTGTTCGCCCGCAACGTCACGGCGTCCGGCGTCGTGCCGCAGATTTCCGTCATCATGGGCCCCTGCGCCGGCGGCGACGTCTATTCGCCCGCGATGACCGACTTCATCTTCATGGTGAGGGACACGAGCTACATGTTCGTCACCGGCCCCGACGTCGTGAAGACGGTGACGAACGAGAACGTGACGGCCGAAGAGCTGGGCGGCGCCAAGGTCCACACCACGAAGTCGTCGATCGCCGACCGGGCGTATGAGAACGACCTCGAGGCGTTGCTGCAGATGCGGCGGCTGATGGACTTCCTGCCGTCAAGCAACAAGTCCGGCGTTCCCGCTGTCCCGACCAAGGACAGCGCCGATCGCATCGATACGTCGCTCGACACGCTGATCCCCGACAATCCGAACAAGCCCTACGACATGCGGGAACTGATCCTGAAGGTCGTCGACGAAGCCGACTTTTTCGAGATTCAGGAAGCCTACGCCAAGAATATCATCACCGGCTTTGCGCGCATGGAGGGACGCACCGTCGGCGTCATCGCCAACCAGCCGATGGTGCTCGCCGGCGTGCTCGACAGCGACGCCTCACGCAAGGCCGCGCGCTTCGTGCGCTTTTGCGACTGCTTCGGCATTCCGATCCTGACCTTTGTCGACGTGCCGGGCTTCCTGCCGGGCACTGCGCAGGAGTACGGCGGCCTCATCAAGCACGGCGCGAAGCTGCTGTTCGCCTACTCTGAGGCGACGGTGCCGAAAGTCACCGTCATCACGCGCAAGGCCTATGGCGGCGCCTACGACGTGATGAGTTCGAAGCACATCGGCGGCGACGTCAACTACGCCTGGCCGACGGCTGAAATCGCGGTGATGGGCGCCAAGGGCGCGGCCGAAATTCTCTATCGCGCCGACCTCGCCGATGCTGAAAAAATCGCCGTGCGCATTGACGAATACAAAAAGCGCTTCGCCAATCCCTTCGTCGCCGCCGAGCGCGGTTACATCGACGAAGTGATCACCCCGTCGGCGACCCGCAAGCGCCTCTGCCGCGCGCTCAACATGCTGCGCACCAAGGAAGTCGAAACGCCTTGGAAGAAGCACGACAATATTCCGCTTTGACGTTTTCGCCTTCCGACTCCGCTCCGCGGAACCCGCCGGAGGGCGCGGAGCGGCTGCGCTTCCCGCTTGCTACCGGCTTGCGACGGCGCAATGTTGAGCGTCAACGGCGCCATTGCGGGGTGTACGGGAATGCCACTCCATTCATCTATTATGATCGGCCTCTTCTCCGCGGCCGTGGCGCTGCTGCTCGCCGCCCCGCCGTCGCAAGCCGCCGAGTTCAAGATCGGCGCATCGCCCGCGTGCAAGCTCAAGCTCCAGGGCCCGATTGTTGCGGGCGACGCCACAAGACTTGAAGCGAGCCTCGCCGCGCTGCCGAGCGACGACGGCCGCGCGCTGACCTTCTGCCTCGACAGCCCAGGCGGCGATTATGACGAAGGGCTTCGCATGATCTGGATGCTGCTCCAGCGCACCAACGTCGCCACCATTGTCGATCGAGGCGCGCAGTGTTTCTCGGCCTGCGCCTTTCTGTTTCTGGCCGGCAATACGCAGGCGTCGGAGGATGGGGAACTGGCGCCCGACCGCACGCTCGACGTTCGCGGCGCGCTGGGCTTCCATGCGCCGTATCTCGAAACCGCCGAGGCTAATGCCGCAGACGTAACCTCTGAGACGTTCCGGCGCGGGGTCAACGCAATCGCCGTCATGCTCGAAATCGATCGTCGCGAACTCTTCCCCCGCGGCCTGCTGGCCAAGGCGTTGCAGGTCGGGCCGAAGTATCTCCTGTACATCGATACGATTGAGAAGGCCGGCGTCTGGTCAATCAAGCTCAAGGGCTATCGCGCGCCGGCGGCCCTCACAGATACGATGCTGGATCAGGCCTGCCGCAACAAGGACATGTGGACCAATTTTTCCCACTCGTTTCTCGGCCGGCCTGCCGACGATCCCAATCAGCTGCACGGACTTCGACAAAGCGATTTTCCTGACATTCGCGGAACTGGAAAGCCGGTCCCGATCTTGGCCGGAAAATATCGGATCGTGCTCGATCTCTTTGGCTTCGAGGCCACAAACCATTGTGTCGTCGATATCTATGCCGACGCCAAAAGCGGTCTGTTTCTTTCGACGGCAATGATGGGCGTCGAAACCGCGCCGCCAAGTCCGGATGACTTCGCGGAGACCGTCGTCAATCGCATTGACGATCCCGCGAGCATGGAGCTGGTGACGACGCCGCTCTGGTACGCATTCGCGCCCGACACCAAGCTCGAGGGCATCGCCGCGCGCTGACAGTCGCGGTCGACGTCGCCCTGCGGTTCGGTTGTCGGGCGCCGCGCCTACAGCGTCTTTTCCTGCAGCCGGCAGACCCATTTGTCGCCGACCTTCTCCCAGATGATGCAATGCCAATCGCCCGGCTTCGGCGCCGACGGCGACTTGAGGCGCGTCTGACCGGCAGGCCCCGCCGTGGCGGCGATCGGCGCGTCTGACCGGCAGGCCCCGCCGTGGCGGCGATCGGCGCGAGTGAGACGGCAGCCCCCGCGAGGGCTGCAAGCACAACTGCTGAAATCCGCAACGCGGCCATGGCAATCTCCTTGGGTTTGACGACAGACACGCAGCCATTGTCGCTCGTCGTCACTCCAAGGTTCACGACCCGTTGCGCGGACGATCTTACTCGATCGCGCGCTTCGGAATATTGATGTCGACGCCAGGCGCCTGGACGCGCACGCCGTCGGCGTCCTTCTCGACGCTGGAGTAGGGCGTTTTCACGGTCGTTTCGCCGCGCTCTTCGTTGGTCTCAATGCGCACGCCCGGCGCGGACGCTGTGGCCGACGGCGCGCTCTGGCGCGCCACAATGACGCCCCCTGCAACAGCTACGGCCAGCAGACCGACTGCCGCTGCGCCAACATATTTCCGGTCCATTTTCCATCTCCATGGCTTGATCTGGCCGAAAAACGCGCGACGTCTTATGCTAGTTCCGTGGTTAAGCTCGGCATCCATTCCAAGCGTTTGAACCAACCGGGCTGAGACTGCGACGGAACTCCGGACGAGGCGCGTTGTTGAAGACGCGCGGGACGCGCGACTGCCCGGTCGCTTCGTTCCAGCTGATTGAAAACCGGGGGTGCAACTTGAAGACCGCAACGATCGCCGTCGCGCTTGGAGCGCTGGCCATGCTTGCCGCTCCGCAGACGCGCGCGCAGGAGATGTCGCCCTACGGCATGTGGGGCGAAGATGCGCGCGACGCGCCTCGCGGCCCGCCGCCGAGCTACGACGAAGATGATTACGGCGCGCCGCCGTCGGCCTATCGCTACGAGCGACGCCGCTACGGCGGCTGGGGCGATCGCCGATATCGCGACGCTGATTTCTACGGCGGCTATTACGACGACGGCTTTGGCGGGTTCGATGCGCCGCCGCCGCAAGGCTATGGCCAATACGACTCCGACGACAACGGCCCCGGTCTCGATGGCGAAGTCGTCGACGGCGGCGCGCGTCCTGACGTCAGGCCTGTCGCGCCGCCCGTCGTCGCGTTTTCGGGCGCCCACCCGGTGGGCTCAATCGTCATCGATGTCGGTTCGCGCAAGCTCTACTTTGTCAACAGCAACGCCACCGCCTATGCTTATCCGATCGGCGTAGGCCGTCAGGGCTTCTCGTGGACCGGCACGGAGAAGATTTCGCGCATCGCCGAGTGGCCCGACTGGCATCCGCCGAAGGAAATGCGCGAACGCAAACCCGAGTTGCCCGCGAAGATGACGGGTGGATTGAACAATCCGCTCGGCGCCCGCGCCATCTATCTGGGCGCCACGCTCTATCGCATCCATGGCACCAACGATCCGAAATCGATCGGCCGCGCCGAGAGTTCCGGCTGCTTCCGCATGATGAACGGCCATGTCGCGCATCTCGCGCAGTTAGCGCAGGTGGGCGCCGACGTCACCGTCGTTAAATCGCTGGGTCCCAGCATTGCGACGAGCGGCGCCAAGGCTGTTCGCTGAGGCCCGCCCCCACGCGAGCGCCGCGCTCGGCTTCATCCCCGCGTCTGCAAGCCATCGGCATCGTCGGTCCTCGGCAAGAAGCCGACGACGTCGCTCTCGGGTTGGCGTGCACAGTCTCCTTCTGCTCGTCATGGCCGCGACGGCGGCCATCCACGATGCGCGCCGATCGCCAACGGCGTCGTTCGCGCAAGCGGCTGCCCCTCACCCCACCCCTCTCCCCATCGAAGGCGATGGGGAGAGGGAGCAGTGCGGCGCGTCGCGCGCAACGGAAAGCGAGCCGCCGTGAGCAGGAACAATTTGGTTGCGCGGGAGCATCGCACCTGGGCGCAATGAGACGTCATACAACCCAACCCTTGAGCGTTTGCCGCGGAGCCGCTAACCGGAACCCATGAGCCAAAAACCGATTCTGCCGGGCGACGGCCCCATCGACCGCGTCGAGCTGAAAACGGCGCTCGAAGAGCGTTATCTTGCTTATGCGCTGTCCACCATCATGCACCGCGCGCTGCCCGACGTGCGCGACGGCCTAAAACCCGTGCACCGCCGCATCCTCTACGCCATGCGCGAGCTGCGCCTCGACCCGGCGGGCGGCTATCTCAAATGCGCGAAGATCGTCGGCGAGGTGATGGGCGACTATCACCCGCACGGCAATCAGGCGATCTACGATGCGCTCGCCCGTCTCGCGCAGGACTTCGCGGTCCGCTATCCGCTTGTCGACGGCCAGGGCAATTTCGGAAATATCGACGGCGATAACCCGGCCGCAGAGCGCTACACGGAAGCGCGAATGACGGAGGTCGCCGCTGCGATCCTCGAAGGCATTGACGACGACACCGTCGACTTCCGCCCGAACTACGACGGCCGCGTGCAGGAGCCCGTCGTGCTTCCGGCGGCGTTTCCAAACCTGCTCGCCAACGGCGCGTCGGGCATCGCCGTGGGCATGGCGACGAGCATCCCGCCGCACAACGCCGACGAGCTCTGCGCCGCGCTGCTGCATTTGATCAAGCATCCGAACGCGACAATCGAGAAGCTGGTCGAATTCGTTCCCGGTCCCGATTTCCCGACGGGCGGCGTCATCGTTGAGCCGCGCGATCAGATTCTCGAAGCCTACAAGACGGGCCGTGGCGGCTTTCGCGTGCGCGCCAAGTGGGCGAAGGAAGAGACGGGCCGCGGCGGTTATCAGGTCCTCGTCACCGAGATGCCTTATCAAGTGCAGAAGGCGAAGCTCGTCGAGAAGATCGCCGAGTTGATGAGCGAGAAGCGCCTGCCTCTGCTCGGCGACGTGCGCGACGAAAGCGCCGAAGAGGTTCGCCTCGTCCTTGAGCCCAAGTCGCGCACGGTCGATCCGGCGCTGCTGATGGAGGGCCTGTTCCGGCTGACCGAACTTGAGGTCCGCGTTTCGCTGAACATGAACGTGTTGTCGGCGGGGCAGATTCCGAACGTGCTGAATCTGCGCGAGGCGCTCTCGCAATGGCTCGAACACCGCGTCGACGTGCTCGTGCGCCGCTCGCAGCATCGTCTGAAGAAGATCGAGCATCGCCTCGAAGTGCTCGACGGCTATCTGATCGCCTACCTCAACATCGACGAAGTGATCCGCATCGTGAGGCGTGAGGACGAGCCGAAGCCGAAACTGATGTCGAAGTTCAATCTCTCCGACGTTCAGGCCGAAGCGATCCTGAACCTCCGCCTCCGCTCGCTGTCGAAGCTCGAAGAGGTCGAGATCAAGGCTGAGCACGATAAGCTGTCGAAGGAGCGCCGCGAACTCAAGCAGCTGCTGAAATCCGACGATCTGCAGTGGGAGCGGATCACGGACGAAGTGAAAGCGACGCGCGAGCGCTATTCGAAAAAGACCGAGCTCGGTCGTCGCCGCACGACGTTCGCGGACGCGCCCGAAATCGACGCCGATCTCGACGCCGCCCTCGTCGAGAAAGAGCCGATCACCGTCGTTCTTTCAGAGAAGGGTTGGATACGGGCGCTCAAGGGCCACCAAGACGATCTGTCGAAACTGGACTTCAAGCAGGGCGACGCATTCAAGCGTGCGCTGCGCGCTTGGACGACCGACAAGATCGTGCTGTTCGCGACCAATGGCAAATTCTTCACGCTCGAAGCGAGCCAGCTTCCCGGCGGCCGCGGTCATGGCGAGCCGGTGCGCTTGATGGTCGATCTCGAAGAAAACCACGACATCGCCGAAGCCTTTGTGCACGATCCCGCGCGCAAACTGCTGATCGCCTCCACCGGCGGCTACGGATTCATCGTGCCGGAGGAGGAGGTGATCGCGGCGACGCGCAAGGGCAAGCAGGTGCTGAACGTGTCGGAACCCGAAGAAGCCCGCGTGTGCGCGCCGGTCGAGGGCGACTGCGTCGCGACGATCGGGGAAAACCGCAAGATGCTCGTGTTCAAACTCGAGGACGTCAACGAGATGGCGCGCGGCAAGGGCGTGATCCTGCAACGCTTCAAGGATGGAGCGCTGTCGGACGTTCGCGTCTTCAAGAAATCCGAGGGGCTGACGTGGCTCGATAGCGCCGGGCGCGAGTTCGCGCTGTCGTGGAGCGAGCTTCGCGATTGGGTTGGAGAGCGGGCGCAATCAGGCCGACTCGCGCCTAAGGGCTTCCCGCGCTCCAATCTGTTCGGTCCGCGGTTTTGAGCCCAGGTGGGGCTGCGCTGCGCTTGCCGCTGGGGCGCGCGGCGGGTACGACTTGGCGTATGCGACATCCCCACGACTTTGGCTGCGGATTCATGACGCTGGCGGCGGGCTTGGCGCTGGCGTCGGCGATGGCCCGATCGCAAGCGCCGCCTGCGTGCGGAAAGGCCGATTTCGAGGTCGTCGTTGAGGAAGCCGCAGGAGCCCTGCGCGATCTCAATCAAAAGAACAAACCGTCGTTTCAGGAAAAGCTGAAAGCGCTGAAGGACCAGCGCGGCTGGTCGCACGATCAGTTCATGAAAGAGGCCGCGCCGTTCGTGCGCGACGAAAAGATTGCGGTCTACGACCAATCGACGGACGATCTTCTATCGGCGATCTCTTCGCTCGGAGCGGAAGGCGCCACGGCCGCTTCGCCCGACTGCGCGCTGCTGCTGGAGTTGAGAGCGCGCATGAAATTGCTCGTCGAGACGCAATCGGCGAAATGGACCTACATGTTCGACAAGATCGGCGCCGAACTGGCGCGTTAGCGTCGCGCCTTGTCGTCGAACGCGCGCTCCCAGCGGTCGAGGCCGAGGCGCTCCTGCGGCATGAACCGCGTCTTGTAGGACATCTTTCGCGAACCCTCGATCCAGTAACCGAGATAAAGATGGGGCAGTCCGAGTTTGCGCGCGAAGTCGATGTGCTCGAGGATCATGTAGGTGCCGAGGCTGTCGGCCGACGCGTCCGGGTCGTAGAAGCTGTAGACCATCGAGACGCCGTCGCCGAGCCGGTCGCACAGCGCCACGGCCTTGATCGGCCAATTGTCGAAATCGGCGTCGACAGCGCCGTCGGGCCGTTCGCGGTACTCCGTTAGAAACGTTTCGATGACCGTATCTTCGATCATCATGCGATAGTCGAACACCGTCATGTCGGCCATGCCGCCGTCGTTGTGGCGCGCATCTATGTAGTCGCGAAACAGGCTGTACTGATCGGGCGTCGGTCGCGGCGATGTGCGCCGCGCCACTAGCCGGCGATTGCGGGCGGCGACGCGGCGCATCGAGCGGTCGGGCTGAAACTCGTTGACGAGCACGCGCACCGAAACGCAGGCTTGGCAGCCCTCGCAGTAGGGCACATAGGCGATGTTCTGGCTGCGGCGGAAACCTGTCGTCAGCAGCCGGTCGATCAATTCCGGCGGCTTGTCGTGAGTCAGGTGAGTGAACAGTTTGCGTTCGAGGCGGCCCGGAAGATACGGGCAGGGTTGCGGCGCGGTGACGTAGAACTCAGGAAACTTCTTCTGTTGTTCCGTCATGCGTGCGCGACCTCTGGGCGCGAGCGGCCCTCGGCGATGATACGGGCAGCGCGCTGTCAGGATCAAGGGACGTCGGCGGGAGGGCGCGCTTCCAGCGAACTATGGTTGTGAACGAGGCACTCGCCGTCGAGGAAAAGTATGTCGATCGGTGAAGCCGTTAAGGCCGCTGCAACCATTCCGGTCGCGCCAATCCGATGGACGACCTTGGCTCGGCGAACTCACTTATCGTCGCCGCCGTCCGACGGCGTGCTCCATGCAGCCTGTGCCGGGGGCGGCGCAGCCGAACGCTTCGGCCCCGGCGAACCAGCGGCGGATTTCGCGCCGCCAGGTCCGGCCGTTGCCGCCGGTGGAGGGGCCGCGCGGCGGGGCGGCGTCAGAGAGGCTTCACGCGTCACGGGCTGATCTCCCGCCGCAGCGGCAGGTGGCCGTGTCGAGGTTCGCGTCGAAGCGCTTGCCGGCGCGCTGTCGCGCCGCCCCTCGTTGCCTCGGGACGGTCCAGCCATCGCTGGCGGCGGCGCTGATCGTGCACTTGGCGCGGGGCGGGACGTCCCCGGCGCCGGACCACGGGCGCCGCGCGCGTCATGTTCGAGATTGACGTCGCTGCTGTCCGTCGCACCGTCCCCTGCACGGAGAGCGCCGCTGAGCCAGAGCGCCAAAGCGACGCCAAGCAGCAGTCCAACGAGGAAAATTACGATCCATGTCCACGACATGATGGGCTCCCAGCAGGTCCAGACGGTGCGTGGGCCGAGCATACGCCTTGGCGGCGCGATCGCAACGGTCGCCACGCCCGCCCTCGACCGGCGCTACCACGTTAAAACCCTAGCGATCTGAGGAATATGCGGCTGGTGACGCGATCTGAATGGCGTCCGCTTCTGCGTGGCTAACGACGCCATATAGGGCGCAGGCCGACGTGATGCCGGCCGCCATAACCCCAAACCACAGGGCGGTGCGCCGGAGCATCCATTGCCACGTCAGTGTTCGCCAGTCGTGCTGCGCCGAAGAAGAAGAGGCAGGAGCGGATCGTTCGGGATGTAGCGGCATGAGGCTCAGCGAATCGGCGAGGTTGGGAAAGCATCTCTGACAGCGCGCCCGCGGCGGCGGCAAGGCGCAATTGGCCCGCGATCAAGAATTTCGAATCACCTGTGGCGGCCAGGCTGCGAGTCAGTCCGCCGTGGGCTATCGATCCCAGAATTGCGGTCGTGCTCCGGGGGCTAATAGCGAGGCGGATATGCCACAACGCCGCACCATCCCTGTGACATTTGCGCCTGAATAAGAAATAGGCGAGCGTTGTGGCTGCCGTGTTCTTGAGCAATTAGGAATTTCGGAATACTTTCGGGAAATAATCTAGCGTCACAGAGCGTCATAAAAAGCCTTCAAAGAGGAACCGCCCAGGGCCAACCCGGATTGCTCGAAAGAGCGATCCTAAACCCTTAGACCTGGGGGTCCGAATGATTGAGCTTGTCGTCGCCGTCTGCATGATCGACCAACCGTCGCGCTGCAAGGACGTGCACCTCAACTTTGAGGCGGATAGCGTCACGACGCAGCAGTGCATGATGTTTGGCCAGATCGAGATGGCCAAATGGATCGGCGAACACCCCAATTGGATCATTCAGCGCTGGGTCTGCCAACCGGCCGGCCAAGTCGCGAAAATCTAAGGATCGCCTCCTGGGTCTGACATTGACAGACCCAGGCCGGTCGTTGTCCTTGGCGGCGCTTACGTCGCCACGGAGGGGGCCATGAACCACCAGCTCGTTCTGCAGTTTCAGGGCGAAGATCCCGCTACGCTGGACAAAGTCATTGAGCTTGAGGACCGACTGATAGAGGCGCTCGACGGCTCGACGACGGCCGAGGTCGACGGCCACGAGCCGGGCGACGGCGTCATCAATCTGTTTCTGCTCGCCAAAAATCCCGCCAGGGTCTGGGAGAAGATCGAAACGCTCGTGGAGGAAGCCGCGTCGGACAACCTCGACGTCGTCGCCGTCGCCTACCGCGCCGTCGACGGCGAGGATTTCACGGTGCTTTGGCCGACCGACTACGAAGGCGAATTTGAACTGGCCTGAGGCGTCGCCTAATGCGCCTTGACGTAGGAGCCGGGAGCGTCCTCGATGACGCCCAGCGTCCGGCCCGGCGTTCGTGGGATGGTCCATCCGCCTGAATGCTGATCGAGCCAGTCGATCCAATATGGCCACCAGGAGCCCGGCGTCTCTTGCGCCGTCGCCGCCCATTCGGACAGCGAGGCGGCGCGCTGGCCCTTCGTCCAGTACTGATACTTGACCTTGTCGGGCGGATTGACCACGCCGGCGATATGTCCGGAACCTGACAGCACGAATTCCACGGGTCCTGAAAACATCAGCGCGCCGCGATACACCGAGGCGGCGGGCGCAATGTGATCCTCACGCGTCGCCACCGAGAACACCGGCACTTTGATCTTGCGCACGTCGAGCTTCACGCCGCCGATCGTCATGTCGCCGTTCGCAAGTCGGTTCTCGTTGTAGAACTCCCGCAGATAGAACTTGTGATTGGCGGCCGCCATGCGCGTCGAATCCTGGTTCCAATAGAGGAGATCGAACGGGAACGGCTTTTTTCCGAGCATGTAGTTGTTGACGATGTAGGGCCAAATGAGGTCGCGCGGCCGCATCATGTTGAAGACGTTTGCCATGCGCGAACCGTCGAGGAAGCCGCGTTCCGTCATCAACTCGTCGAGACTCTTGAGTTGCGCGTCGTCGGTGAACAGCAGCAGGTCGCCGGCGAGCGAAAAATCGACCTGCGTGGTCAACAGCGTGCAGCTCTGGAAGGGATGCTCGCCGCGCTGGGCCAGATAGGCGAGCCCCGTCGAAAGCGCCGTTCCGCCCACGCAATATCCGAGCACATTGATGGCGTCGCCGCCGGTCTCGCGCTGCACGGCGTCCGCCGCTGCGAGAACGCCCTCGAGGATGTAATCCTCGAACGTCTTGTGCGCCAAGCGCTCGTCGGGATTGACCCACGAGACGACGAATACGGTGAAACCGCGATCGACGACGTATTTGATGAAGCTCTTCTGAGCCGTCAGATCGAGAATGTAATACTTGTTGATCCACGGCGGCACCATGACGATCGGCCGTTCGCGAACTTTCTCGGTCGTCGGCGTGAACTGGATCAGCTGAAACAGTTCGTTCTGGAAAACGACCTTGCCGGGCGTCGTCGCCAGGTTGCGGCCAAGCTCGAACGCCGTTGCGTCGGTCTGGCTGATCTTGATCAGGTCGCCCGAATGGCGAAGGTCGTCGGCGAGAAGGGCGACGCCTTCGACGAGATTGCGGCCGTTGGTGCGGAACGTCTCGCGCAGCACCTCTGGGTTCGTCGCCATGAAGTTGGACGGCGAAAGAGCGCTCGTCACCTGCCTCAGATAAAACTCGGCGCGGTGGCGCTCACGCTCGTCCAGTCCATCTGTTTCGCTCAGGCGCGCCTCGGCCCACTGGCACGCCAGCAGATATGCCTGCTTGCAGAAATCGAAAAACGGATTGTGCGTCCATTCCGGATCTTTGAAGCGGTTGTCGTTCGCCGCCGGCGCGATGAGCGGCGCAACCGGCGCGCCCATCATGCGGGAAAGGACATTGTTCCACAGCGCCGCGAACTTGGCGAAGAATTCGGTTTGCGCCTGCGCCAACTTCACCGGGTCTGAAAGCCAGAGCCGAGCCAATTGCGTGATGGTCTCGGCGGCGGTCGAGAGTTCGCTGGCCGTCGAGTAGGGGCTTGGCTTGGCGTCCGGCCGTTCTGCAAGCTGCGCCAGCGCGGCGCTGCCTTGTTCGTACGCCTTGAGCAGGTTCGCCGCGAATTCTTCAGGATTCGGTATCAGGTAGTTCGAGAAAAAGGCCCGGGCGTCAGGCGCATCCTGCGGCATCTCGAATTCGCCTTTAGAGCTGCAGTGTTGGCGCAGTGCGCGGGGTTCGGTCTCAGGGAGACCCACGGTCGTTTGCCCAAGGCCTTCGACAGCGCTTTGACATTGCCCGCCGCGGCGCGCCGGATCAAGTGCAATCGCCCCCCATCGTGGACCGACTTCCGACCAAGAAACGGCATTGACGCGACGCAATACTTTCACTCAAAGCGCGCCATCCGCGTCGTAATTCCTCGGCAGGCGGCCAGTTCAGTTCCGACGCGCGTCCGACGCCAAATTTCGCTGTGTGCATGCACTGGACGCGAGCCTTGCCTGCGGCGTAAACATGGCGCCGTCGGTGCGCCGCACCATCCACCGCGACTGCCTCCGCCGCCGGGCGGGGCGACCAGGATCTGGCCTTTGAGCGACGACTTTCACCGCATCAAGCGATTGCCGCCGTATGTCTTCGCCGAGGTCAATCGGCTGAAGGCCGCGGCGCGCGCCAATGGCGCCGACATCATCGACCTCGGCATGGGCAATCCCGATATGCCGACGCCGCAGCACATCGTCGACAAGTTGGTCGAAACGATCACCAAGCCGCGCACGCATCGCTACTCGGCGTCCAAGGGAATACCAGGGCTGCGCCGCGCGCAGGCCGCCTATTACGATCGCCGGTTCGGCGTGAAGCTCGATCCCGAGACGGAGGTCGTGGCGACCCTCGGCTCGAAGGAGGGGTTCGCCAATATGGCGCAGGCGATCTCTGCGCCTGGCGACGTCATCCTCGCGCCCAATCCTACGTACCCCATACACGCCTTCGGTTTCATCATCGCCGGCGCGGCGATCCGGCACGTGCCGGCAAGCAACGGCGAAGAATTTCTGCGCGCCGTCGAGCATGCGGCGACGCACGCGATTCCAAAGCCGCTCGCCGTCGTGATCTCGTTTCCGTCGAACCCGACGGCGCAGGTCGCCGATCTCGACTTCTACAAGGACGCCGTGGCGCTCGCGAAGAGGCTCGGCATCATCATTTTGTCCGACATCGCCTACGCCGAACTGTATTTCGACGGCTCGCCGCCGCCATCGATCCTTCAGGTCGACGGCGCGAAAGATGTCGCGGTCGAATTCACGTCGCTCTCGAAGACCTACAACATGCCCGGGTGGCGCATGGGCTTCGCGGTCGGCAACGCCCGGCTCATCGGCGCGCTGGCCCGCGTCAAATCCTATCTCGATTACGGCGCGTTCACGCCGATCCAGGTCGCCGCCGCTGCCGCCCTCAACGGACCGCAGGACTGCGTGGAAGAGATCCGCCTGATGTATAAGAGCCGTCGCGACGCGCTCGTCGACAGCTTCGGGCGCGCAGGATTTCCGATCCCGCCGCCGCCGGCGACGATGTTCGCCTGGGCGCCGATCCCCGAGCCGTTCCGACATCTCGGTTCGGTCGAGTTCGCGAAGTTGCTGATTGAAAAGGCCGACCTCGCCGTTTCGCCCGGCGTCGGCTTCGGCGAATACGGCGAAGGCTACATTCGCATTGCGCTCGTCGAGAACGAGCAGCGTATCCGTCAGGCGGCGCGATCCATTCGAAAATTCTTTTCGGAGTCTGGCGTGACCGCCGCGGCGCCTGTTGAAACCCCTGAACTCGCAAGCCGGTAATCGAAACTCTCCATGACAGAGCCACTCAGGTTAGGGATCGCCGGATTGGGAACGGTCGGCGGCGGGCTGCTTGACCTGCTCGCCGCCAACGGCGCCCATATCGCCGAAACGGTCGGACGCGAAATCCGCGTCACGGGCGTCTCCGCACGCGAGAAAGCGAAGGCGCGCCTCACAAATGCGAGCGGCGCTGCGTGGTTCGACGATCCGGTCGCGCTTGCGAAAGACCCTTCGAACAATGTCTTCGTCGAATTGATCGGCGGCGAAGACGGCGCTGCGCGCGCGTCGGTCGAAGCCGCGTTGCATGCGGGCAAGCATGTCGTAACAGCGAATAAGGCGCTGATCGCCATCCACGGCGTCGAACTCGCGAAAATCGCCGAGAAGCATGGCGTCGCGTTGTGTTTCGAGGCGGCGGTCGCCGGCGGCATTCCGGTCATCAAGACAATGCGCGAGTCGCTGTCGGCGAACCGAATTCGTCGCGTTTACGGCATCCTCAACGGCACCTGCAACTATATCCTGACGCAGATGCAATCGGAAAAGCGGGCGTTCGGCGACGTTCTGGCAGAGGCCCAGGCGCTGGGCTATGCGGAAGCCGATCCGACGTTCGACATCGGCGGCTTCGACACCGCGCACAAGCTCGCCATTTTGACGAGCCTGGCGTTCGGCACGAAAGTGGCGCTCGACCAGATTCACGTCGAGGGCATCGCCGGCATCACGCAGGCCGACATCGAAGCCGCCGACAGTCTCGGCTATCGCATCAAGCTGCTTGGCGTCGCGGGCCAGACGGAGAGCGGCATCGAAGCGCGCGTCTCGCCCGCGCTCGTCATCAAGGATTCGGCGATCGCCGAGGTCTCGGGCGTCACCAACGCCGTCGCGATCCACGGCGATCAGTCCGGCAATATTCTGCTCGTCGGCGCCGGCGCCGGAGCAAAGCCAACGGCGTCGGCCGTCGCCAGCGACATCATCGACATCGCCTTTGGGTTTGTCATGCCGCCGTTCGTAACTCCGAGCGCCAAACTGAAGGCGCACAAGCGCGCCAAGCTCGACCAGCACTACGGTTCGTACTACGTCCGCCTCGCGTTGGACGACAAGCCCGGCGCCATGGCGGCCATTGCGACGCGTATGGGCGACCGCGGAATTTCGCTCGAAAGCATCGTTCAGCATCGCCCGCCGGCGCCGCATGCGCCCGGCGCGCCCGCGCCGCGCGCCGCCAATCAATCCGCCACCGTCATCATCATCACGCACGAGACGACGGAGGAGGCTATGCGGCTGGCGCTCCAGTCGATCGAGCACGACGGCAAGGTGCGCGAAAGGCCGCAGATGATCCGCATTGAAGAACTATAGTCTTGAATTCAGCCGAGGCCGGGAGCCGAGAGTGGACAATGAGCAACAGGATTGACGAGGCCGGACACGCCGCCGCGCATGGCGGACTTGAACGCGTTTTGGTTCTGGAGGTCGCGCGCGTCACCGAAGCAGCGGCCATCGCGGCGGCGCGGTTGCGCGGACGCGGCAATGAGAAGGCGGCCGACAAGGCCGCTGTCGACGCCATGCGGCGCGAACTTGGCCGGGTATCGATCAACGGCACCGTCGTCATCGGCGAAGGCGAGATGGACGAGGCGCCGATGCTCTACATCGGCGAAAAGGTCGGCACCGGCGATGGCCCCGAGGTCGACATTGCGGTCGACCCGCTCGAAGGCACGACCATCTGCGCGAAGAACATGCCCAATGCGCTTGCCGTTCTGGCCATTTCAGAGCGCGGCGGACTTTTGCACGCGCCGGATATGTACATGAACAAGATTGCGGTTGGCCCCGGCTACCCCGACGACGTCGTCGATCTCGACGCCTCGCCCGCCGACAACTTGAATGCGCTGGCCAAGGCGAAAGGCGTGCCGATCAATGAAATCATGGCCTGCATTCTCGACAGGCCTCGTCACGCCGAACTGATCAAGGCCGTGCGCGCGACCGGCGCCGGCGTGCAGCTCATCCCGGACGGCGACATCGCGGGCGTGATCTGGACGACGGATCCGGCGGAGACCGGCATCGACATTTACATGGGTTCCGGCGGCGCTCCCGAAGGCGTGCTGGCCGCAGCGGCTTTGCGATGCATTGGCGGGCAAATTCAGGGCCGCCTGACGCCGATGAAGGACGAAGAGCGCGAGCGCGCGGAGAAGATGGGGATCGCCGACATCGCCCGAAAATTCCGCCTCGAAGATATGGCCTCAGCTGACGTCGTGTTCTCCGCGACCGGCGTGACCGATGGATCGCTTTTGGACGGCGTTCGGTTCCGCGGCGATTTCGCCGAAACGGAAACGGTCGTTATGCGTTCCAAGACCGGCACTGTCCGGCGCATCAAGACGAACTTCCGCGATATAGGCGCGCGTTTTATCGGCTAACGCTTTTCGCGATGCGGCCCGGCGGTCCAATCTTGCTGAACCTCAAAAGCCTTTGACCGGCAGTGCGCGGTGAAAGCCTTGATGCGGTCAGCGTCGTGCGACGCCTGCCATTTGACGATCTTGCCTTCGTGGAACGTCGCCTCGGCGCGACCGACGCCGTCGATTTCATCGCCGCATGCGCGGTGGCGATACGCATACGCGATTTGAGCGCGGACGCTGTCGCCGGAGGCGATGACTTCGCGAGGCTCGTAACGGAGCAGTTCGAGTTCGCGTGCGATTTTGGCGAACCGCTCGAAGATGGCCTGGCGGCTGATATGGGCGCCGCCGAACACGAAATCGCAGTCCTCGGCGAAGTAGCGCGCTGAAAGTTCGAACTCGCCCAGCCTATAGGCGTCGATCGCCGCCTCGAATATGCCTTCCGGATCGGTACGCACGAGAAGGGCCTCACAATTGCAATCGACGGAGCGGGCGCTCGCATAGCGCCGCTCCAGATATAACAGAGCCAAAGTCAGTGGGTAGAGCGTTTCTCCATGGTCGAGTGCACGGAGAATCGCCCTACAGAAAAGTGCGCCGTCTAGCCCCTGCTTTGAAGTCATCGCGAAGGGAGGTTGAAAACATTGGGCAAGTCCCAGCGGAAGCCCGACGCCGATGCGGCGACCGAGTCGCCTTACATGGGCGTCGCCAACTCGGCGCGCGGTTTCGCATGGCGCGCGCGCCTGACGACCGGCGACGCGCCGCGGGCGCTGGCCATCAGCCAACGGTATGGACTGCCCGATCTGATGGGACGGGTTTTGGCCGCCAGGAACGTCGCCCTCGATGATGTGGAGATATTCCTCGATCCGACCCTGAAGGCGCTGATGCCCGATCCGAGCGCCGTCCGCGACATGGACAAGGCCGCCGCGCGCCTCGCCGACGCGATCGTCGCCAAGGCGGCCGTTGCGATCTTTGGCGATTACGACGTCGATGGCGCGTGTTCTTCTGCGCTGCTGGCGCGTTTTCTAGCGCATCACGACACGCCGTCGCGGATCTACATTCCCGACCGGATTTTCGAAGGCTACGGACCTAACCCCGCGGCGATCGAAGCGCTGATCGCGGAGGGCGCCAAGCTCTTGGTGACGGTCGACTGCGGGACGACGAGTTTCGAGCCCTTGGCCGCGGCGAAGCGACTGACAACGGACGTTGTCGTCATCGACCATCACCAAGCGGACGAGCGCTTGCCCGACGTCGCGGCGCTGGTCAATCCGAACCGCCAGGATGACGTCTCTGGGCTCGGCGCGCTCTGTGCGGCCGGCGTCGTGTTCATCACGCTGGTCGCCGTCACGCGCGAACTGCGGCTGCGCGGTTTCTACGAAAAGGCGTCGGCGCCTGACTTGCTAGCGCTGCTCGATCTCGTGGCGCTCGCGACCATCGCGGATGTCGTGCCTCTGACCGGCCTCAATCGCGCGTATGTCAAGAAGGGCCTCGCCGTGATGCACGCCCGTCAAAATCCGGGACTGACGGCGCTCGCGGACGCTGCGGGTTTAACGCAAGCGCCGACGCCCTATCACCTGGGCTTCATCATAGGTCCGCGGATCAACGCAGGCGGGCGCATCGGCGACGCGGCGCTCGGCGCGCGGCTGCTCTCCGGCGAGGACTCCATCGAAGCGCAACGCATCGCCGAGCAATTGGAGCGGCTGAATAAGGAGCGCAAGCAGATCGAGACGCAGGTTCTCGACGAGGCCATGGCGCTTGGCGAACGCCAAGTCGAGGCCGACGCGGATCGCGCGTTGCTGATCGTCGGCGCTGAGACGTGGCACAAGGGCGTCGTCGGTCTCGTCGCGAGCCGACTTGTCGAGCGCTTTCGCCGACCGGCCTGTGTCATCGCGTGGGAAAAGAGCGGCGACGGCGGACTGGGCGAGGGCACGGCGTCGCTGCGTTCGATCGCCGGCGTCGATCTTGGCGCAGCCGTCAGGGCCGCCGTCAGCGAAGGGTTGCTGGTGAAGGGTGGGGGCCATGCAATGGCCGCCGGATTGACGCTCAAACGCGAACGGCTTGCGGAGGTCGAGGCGTTCTTTGCGCAGCGGCTTGCGCAGGCCGCACGCGGGGCTCGCGCCGCCGCCGTTCTCGACATAGACGCCGCCGTGGTCGCATCCGGCGCGACGCCCGAACTCGTCGAACTTCTCGATCGCGCCGGCCCCTATGGGCAAGGCAATCCGCAGCCGCGCTTCGTGCTGCCCGCACATCGCGTGAAATTCGCCAAGATCGTCGGCGATGCACACGTGCGCGCCATGCTTGAGGCTGGCGATGGCGGTCGCATCGACGCCATTGCGTTTCGTGCGGCAGGCCAGCCGCTCGGCGACTTGTTGATGTCCGCGGGCGGCATGCCGCTCCACGTCGCCGGACATTTGCGGCGCGACACGTGGGGCGGGCGCGACAAAATCGAACTGCAAATCGAGGACGCCGCCGATCCGCGAAAATGCGGCTAGTTTTGGCCTGTTTTCCGCGCCGATCCGAGATCTCGAGCGACGGACTTAGCGCGCCCGAAAAGCGCTTCCGCGCGCTTGCCAAAGCCGATCAAAGCCGACTATACGGTAGCGGCGCTTCGAGCGCCCGGCTGCTCCCTTCGTCTATCGGTTAGGACGCGAGATTTTCATTCTTGAAAGAGGGGTTCGATTCCCCTAGGGAGCGCCATCTTTTCTCTCGCGCGTTCCGACTCCGCCGCGCGGCGCCGGCCGGAACCCGCTATCATCTGCATCGCGCCGGGCGCCACATTCGCTCCCTTCGTCTATCGGTTAGGACGTGAGATTCTCATTCTCAAAAGACGGGTTCGACTCCCGTAGGGAGCGCCAATTGCTCAGAATACTTGAGATAAATCAATTGGGTTAGACACTGCTGCGAAAAGTAGGAATCACACTCCTTGCGATGAGCTCGTGAATGTTTAGCAGATGTCGGCGCCTGCAGATCAAAGGTCCGTAAGCTTCCTGACGTCATCTGTGCATTATGAAGTGGGGAGGTGCGCCCTGGCGAAAGCCGCTAAATCTCGTAGTCATCGTGCAGTGGCTGCATAATGAGACTGCGGATCTTCGCTTCACTAAGGTCGGGCGCGCAGAGTTCGATGAACCGATAGACGTAGCTTCGGAGCATTCGTCCGCGCTGGATCGCGATGCTTGACGTGTTCGTTTGGAAAACGCCGGGCATCGGGAGAGCTGCAAGCTTGTCGTCATGAGCGGCATCGAATGCGACCGATGCTATGACGCCGATCCCTATGCCAAGCGAAACGTAAGCTTTGATGACGTCGGCATCCAGGGCGGTGATAGCGAAATCAGGAGTTAGTCCCGCGGCTTCAAAAACCTCGTCAATGCGCGTGCGTCCGGTGAGGCCATCGTCGTAGGTGATGATGGGATATTCGGCGATCGCGGCGAGCGTTACGCTCCGCAACTTTCGCAACGGATGATCCTTAGGCGCGACGACGACGTGATCCCACCTGTGGTACGGGAAGCTTGCGATCCCTGGGTTTTGATCAAGCGTATCCGTGGCGATCGCCACGTCGGCATGGCCTTCCATCAGAATGCGCGGCAAGTCTTTCGGACTGGCCTGCTGCAAAGTCAGCCGCACCTCGGGATACTGCGACTTGAATCGCGCAATCACCCGCGGCAGCACATAGCGCGCCTGCGTGTGCGTGGTCGCAATAGTCAATACGCCCTCGTCACGCCGCGCAAATTCAGAACCGACATGTCGTAAGTTGTCGGCGTCGACCAACATGCGCTCGACAATTGCCGCCACCTCCTTGCCGGGTTCCGTAAGGCCGAGCAGCCGCTTGCCGCGCCGGACGAAAATCTCGACGCCCAGTTCCGCTTCGAGATCTCGAATGTGCTTGCTGACGCCGGATTGCGACGTGAACAGTGCGTCGGCCGCTTCCGTTAAATTGAAGCCGTGGCGTATTGTTTCCCGGACGATCTTCAACTGCTGCAGATTCATTTGTTTTTGCTTATCTCGATGCGCGCGGAAGTTCGAAGACGCGACACGGGCCGCCTGCTTTGACGGAATGGATTCCGCCTTATCAGACGCAAAAGGTTGCTGTCTCAAACATAGCATGGACTTGGCCATCTCGCAGGCCTGCTCGCTTCAAAGGCGGGGCACGCCATAACGAAATGAAGTCTTCTTATTTGCCTGTTCGCATCGGAAGCCGTCTCATGAACTCGTCGATGAGACTGCGTCATCGACCGCGGTGATTTGTGGCGATCGACTTGCGCCGCTTTCTGCGCTTCAGAGCAAGCACTCGCAATTGGCATCCGGAGGGGCGCGAGATGAATAGACCGAGCAGCTACTTCTTTCGCTTACAGCGGCGCAAGGCTCACAAGCCGCGCGGCACAATCCGAGAGAGAATTTGCGTGAACAAGAGTTTGTCGAGCGCGCAAGACGAGACGTACGTACGCAGCGACGCCGGCGTTAATCGACTGGAGCCAAGGCGCGAGCCCTCGGCTGAGTTTTGATTTGTCCGAGCGGACGCGCACGTGCGGTCGTTACGAACCGTCCCTCCACGCACCGCTCGCTTCCCAGGCCTCCAGATAAGCTACGCAAAAGAACTTCGTTCCTTGACAACCAATTCCCTGCAACACGCTTCTCAATTCAATTGGAGTCAGATGCTATGACCTCAAAACCGTTCTCAGCTTCGTTCATCGCGATTGCTGCCGCGCTCTTGGCGTCAGGCGCTGCGTGGGCGAATGAGACCACCATACTTAACGTCTCCTACGACGTCTCGCGCGAACTCTACAAAGACATTAATCCGGCGTTCGTTGCGCACTACAAGTCAAAGGCCGGCGCAGATGTGACCGTCAACCAGTCGCACGGTGGATCGACCAAACAGGCTGCGTCAGTCGCCGAAGGCCTCGAAGCCGACGTCGTGACGCTCAATCAGCCGACCGATCTCGATTTCCTGGCAGGCAAAGGCGTCGTTGCCGCCGATTGGCGCACGAAATTTCCCAACAACGCGGCGCCCTACACAACCACGACGGTGTTTCTGGTTCGCAAGGGCAATCCCAAGAGCATTAAGGATTGGGACGATCTCGTAAGGCCGGGCTTATCGGTCGTCATTCCCAATCCCAAAACCTCAGGGAACGGCCGCTACACGTATCTCGCGGCTTGGGGTTACGCCCTCGATAAGGTCGGCACTCCCGATAAAGCGAAGGATTTCGTCCACAAGCTGTTTGCCAACGTTCCCGTGTTCGACGGCGGCGGTCGCGGCGCGACGACAACCTTTACGCAGCGCGCCATCGGCGACGTTCTTGTCACTTTCGAGAATGAAGCCGCTCTGATTGCGAAGGAAGTCGACGGCGGCGGCTTCGACGTCGTCTATCCGTCGATCAGCATCGAGGCTGCGCCGCCCATCGCCGTCGTCGAGAAGGTCGTCGCCAAGCGAGGCACCAACGAAATAGCATCGGCGTATCTCAACTATCTGTTCTCTGACGAAGCGCAAGGCATCATCGCGAAGCACGACTTCCGCCCGAGAAGCGAAGCAATCCTGAAGGCCAACGCGTCGAAATTCCCCAGCATTAAGACCTTCGATGCCGTGCAAAAGCTTGGACCGTGGGCCGAACTTCAGAAGACGCATTTCGCGGACGGCGGCATCTACGACCAGATTGCAGTGAAGTCGACGCAATAGGGGGTACACGCGACGTTGGGTATTTCGAGGGAACGGCGAACCCGTCGGCATAGCAATATGCCGACGGGTTCGTCGCGCTATCTGCATCTCATCCGTCGGCGTCGGCGGTAAGGCGAATTTTTATTGGAGCGACCTAGGTGTCTTGGAACATAGAAACCGTCGTCGACAATCTGCGCGCCGCGAGGCGCAACGCTCGGCGACTTCAGGCGGGCGACATCCGGAAAACGCCGCTTCCGAGCAGGCAACGGCTTGAAGACGTCGTTTCAGGAATCACGGCCGCGCTTTTTCCGCGTCACGCCGGCGCGATCGACCATAGCGTTTCGGGGTTGTCCTTCTACGCGGGCGATAGGCTCAACGCAGCGCTTTGGGCGCTCGTCGAGCAGATCGAGAACGAACACGCGTTCGACGACGAGACGCGAGCAACCCACGCCAACGCGAAATCTCCGGATGAGATCGTCAGCGAGTTTTCGGAGCTCCTCCCTCGCATCTATGAATTGTTGGAGAGCGACGTGCAGGCTGCCTACGAGGGCGATCCGTCGGCGCGCAGCACCGAAGAAGTGTTGCTGAGTTTTCCCGGCATCACGGCCGTCATTCATCACCGGGTCGCTCACGCCCTGCACACGCTCGGCGCCCCGATCGTCGCGCGCATCATCGCCGCGCTCGCGCATTCTTCGACGGGCATCGACATCCATCCGGGCGCGACAATCGGCAGCAGTTTCTTCATTGACCACGGTACGGGCGTCGTGATCGGCGAGACGACGATCATCGGCGCCCGCGTTCGCATCTATCAGGCAGTGACGCTTGGCGCGAAGCGCTTCAGCGTCGACGGCAACGGCGCTCTCGTCAAAGGCGAACCTCGCCATCCGATCGTCGAAGACGACGTCGTGATCTACGCCGGCGCGACGATCCTGGGTCGCGTCACGATCGGTCGCGGGTCATCGATCGGCGGCAACGTCTGGTTGACGCGAAGCGTGGCGCCCGGCTCGAATATCGTGCAAGCGCAGGCGCGCTCTGAGACTTTCGACGGCGGGGCTGGAATCTAATTCCAATATAACATCGTTGAAAGCATTCCCGCTCCTATGCTTATCAGAAAAACAGGATTGAACTCCTAATTATATCGCTATGGGGACAAAATGGCTGACACAGCACAAACGGCACTTGGAGACATTGCAGCAAGGCAACTTGCGAATGCGACGAAGACCGTACCGCAAATGTCGAGCATCACGCCGCGTTGGCTGGTGCACTTTCTCAATTGGGTTCCGGTCGAAGCCGGCATCTATCGCGTCAACAAAGTGCGCGACGCAGATAGCGTCGAAGTCGCTTGTTCGGTTCGCGACGAGCGCGTGCTGCCGCAGACGTATGTCGACTACGTCGAGAACCCGCGAGAATACCTGCTGAGCGCCGTCCAGACCGTCCTCGACATCCACACGCGCGTATCTGATCTCTATTCGGTTCCGCACAATCAGATCAAAGAACAGCTTCGCCTGACGATCGAAACCGTCAAGGAGCGTCAAGAAAGCGAACTCATCAACAACAAAGAGTACGGGCTGCTTTCCCATGCTGCGACGTCGCAAAAGATCAAGACGCGCACCGGCGCGCCGACGCCCGACGACCTTGATGAATTGATCACCAAGGTTTGGAAAGAGCCGGCGTTCTTCCTGGCGCATCCGCTCGCGATTGCAGCCTTCGGACGCGAGTGCACGCGGCGCGGCGTGCCGCCGCCGACGGTAACATTGTTTGGCTCGCCCTTTGTGACATGGCGCGGCATCCCACTTATTCCGTCGGACAAAATCGAGGTGAAAGCCGGCAAAACGAGCATCCTGCTGCTACGCACCGGCGAAACCAAACAAGGCGTCGTAGGTCTCTTTCAGCCGGGACTGCCGGGCGAATTGAGCAAGGGCCTCTCGGTCCGCTTCATGGGCATCAACGACCAGGCGATCGCCTCCTATCTCGTTTCGCTCTACTGCTCGCTTGCCGTTCTGACGGATGACGCGCTCGGCGTCCTAGAAAACGTCGAAGTCGGCAAGTACCACACCTACAGCTGAGGCTCGCCATAGCGTGACCACCATCGATCAACTCGCCGCGGCGGCGTTGGCTGGCCAGGCGAGCCCTGCCGGACTGCCGGACGTTGCTCAACTGGCGCGGCTTGCGAACGAATTGTTCGCGGCTTTGCCGGGACAGTCCGCGCCAACCAAGTTCGCCGGGCCGTCGCTTCCGGGAGCCGGAGTTTCACCTGCCGCGGCTTCGTCAGGCGCGACTCTCGTCGAACCTCCTATACCGTCGGGCTTTGCGCCGTCTCCCGCGGCCGCGTCGACGGGCGGCGTTTCGCCAGCTCTCGGCGGCTCGCCCGAAATCACGCCGACCATCGCGCTCTTTCCTGACGCGGCAATCCTCGTCGGCCTGGCGCAGAGCGCGGCGGGCGCCGCGCCAGGCCAATCGCTTCCCGCCCCCGGCGGTCCGTCGCTGCCGGGTTTCGGCGGCGCGAGTTCGACGCCTTTGAGCGGCGCTACCGTGTTCGAGCCGCCTCTCGGCGCGGCAACGCCGATAGCGGGCGCGCCTGCCGCCGCAATCCCCCTCAATCCTCCCAACGGAACGCCAGCGCCTGCTGGATCGCCAACGAGCGCGCCACATGGTCTGGCCGGGATCGATCTTGGACAGCTTGCAGGACTGACTGCGCCACCGACGCCCGTCTTCCATCAATCGATCGGCGCGACGAATTCGCTTGCCGGTTCCGGAGTTTCTCCAGACAGCGCTTCGATTCCCGGCGGAAACTCTTCCGCTGCGCTACAGCCGCCGGACGTGACGCCTCCGCCCCAGGTTCTGCTCGACAACGGCATTCAGGCGCCATCGTCGGCCGGGTCCATCACCGGTCCAACCGACGGCGCCTCGCCGGTCCACACGGGCGGACACGTTCCGATTCCATTCGAAACCGACCTCAAGGTCCTGCTCGCGCCGCTCGCCCAGGACACGTCGAGCATCGCGCCGATCGGCGCATCGACATCGGATTTCTATTTTCTCAATCACGTTTTTGCGCCTACGGCGGACCACACGCCGGGCCTAGCTTCGCAATTTTCGTCGGCCCATCCGGCGTTCGACGTCAATGCAATCCGGCGCGACTTTCCGATCCTCAACGAGCGCGTCAACGGCAAGCCGCTCATCTGGTTTGACAACGCCGCGACGACGCAAAAGCCGAAATCGGTCATCGATCGAATCACGTATTTCTACGAGCATGAGAACTCGAACATTCACCGTGCGGCGCACGAACTCGCGGCTCGCGCGACGGACGCTTATGAAGGCGCGCGTAGTAAAGTGGCGCGGTTTCTTGGCGCGTCATCGCCCGCAGACATCATATTCACACGCGGCGCTACGGAAGCGGTCAACCTTGTGGCCGCCACGTTCGGACATCAGCACGTCAACGCCGGCGACGAAATCGTCATCACGAACCTTGAACACCACGCCAATATCGTGCCGTGGCAAATGCTCTGCCTCGCCAAGGGCGCGAAGCTGCGGGTTGCGCCGGTCGATGATCATGGCGCTTTGCTGCTCGATGAATTTTCGAAGCTGCTGAACAACAAGACGAAGATTGTCGCCTTCACCCAGGTCTCGAACGCGCTCGGCACAATTACGCCGGCAAAGACGATCGTCGATATGGCGAAGCGCGTCGGCGCGCGTGTTCTGGTCGACGGCGCGCAATCCGTCTCGCACATGAAAGTGGACGTCCAGGATATCGGCGCCGACTTCTTCGTTTTCTCCGGCCACAAGCTATTCGCACCGACCGGCATAGGTGTGCTGTACGCTAAGCCAGAATTGATGGATACGCTGCCGCCGTACCAAACCGGCGGAAACATGATCCGCGACGTGACCTTCGAGCGAACCGAAATTCATGGTTCGCCGCAGCGCTTCGAAGCCGGCACCGGCAACATCGCCGACGCCGTCGGGCTCGGCGCAGCGATCGATTACGTCGAACGCATCGGCCTCGACAACATCGGCCGCTACGAGCACGGGCTTCTCGAATACGGCACGCGAAGGCTGCTCGAAATTCCGAATTTGCGGATCATCGGCACGGCGCCGGACAAGGCGAGCGTGATCTCGTTGATAATCAACGGCCTGCCAAGCGAAGAGATTGGCGCCAAGCTCAATGCCTACGGTATCGCCGTCCGCTCAGGACATCACTGCGCGCAGCCGATTCTAAGGCGTTTTGGGCAAGAGACGACGGTGCGGCCGTCGTTCGCGTTCTACAATACCTGCGGCGAGATCGACGTCCTGGTCGCAGCGCTCAAGGATATCCAGGCTGAGACCGGGCTGCCGCGGGTCTGACCGCGCGATCAATGCTCTACGCGAAAAGATCACTTGAGAAATAGCGTTCGGCTGCGCTCGGCGCGAAGGTCACAATCAGTTTGCCGGCGTTCTCGGGCCGCTTTGCAATCTCAATCGCAGCAAAGAGATTGGCGCCGGTTGAAATGCCGCCCGGAATTCCTTCGAGCTTCGCAAGCAGGCGCGAGTATTCGAAAGCATTGTCGTTGCTGACGGTCACGACTTCATCGATGACGGTCCGGTCAAGAACATCCGGAATGAATCCGGCGCCGATTCCCTGGATTTTGTGCGGTCCCTTTTGTCCGCCCGACAGCACCGGACTTGAGGCAGGCTCAACGGCGACGATCTGGAGCGTCGACTTTCGCGGCTTCAATGCGCGACCGACGCCCGTGATGGTGCCGCCCGTGCCGACTCCGGCGATGACGATATCGACGCCGCCCGCCGTGTCGCGCCAGATTTCTTCCGCCGTTGTTCGCTCGTGAATCGCCGGGTTTGCGGGGTTTACGAACTGACCCGGGATGACCGCGTCCGGAAGCGTACGAGCCAAGTCCTCCGCACGCGCCACCGCCGCGCTCATGCCGCCAGCCGCTGGCGTCAGCTCGAGTTGAGCACCGAGGTGGGTCAAGATCTTTCGGCGCTCGAGCGACATCGACTCCGGCATGACAAGAATGAGTTTGTAACCGCGCGCCGCTGCGACGAACGCCAGCGCAACGCCCGTATTGCCGGACGTCGGTTCGACTAATGTCGTCCGACCGGCTTCGATCCGACCTTCTGCTTCCAGCGTGTCGAGAAGCGCGACGCCAATCCGATCCTTGACGGACGACAACGGATTGAAGAACTCGAGCTTGATCAGAATGTCCGCTTTTGCGGCGTGTTTCGCTTTGATCTTGGAAAGACGCACGAGGGGCGTGTGGCCGATCGTATGCGAGATATCCGGATAGACGACGCCGCGGCCCCACTGATGCTGCGCGGCGAATTTCCGTGTTTCGACGATCTCGTTCATCGCGGCCTCCATAGTTTTCGGAGGCCTAACACGGACTTCTGAGCAAGCGAACGAACGAGAGCTGCTTTGCTTATAGGTAATTGTCATGTGGAAGGAGAGCGAGCAGGCTTTATTGCAGTTGCATCAAGGGACGTCCGATGAACCCTAGTCGGGCGCCCGCCGATCGAGACCGCAAACAGAAGCCCGGACACCGTCGCTCGCAGTTATCGCGATAGGTTAGACACTGCCCCGCATAACGCCTTGGAAAATGTTGGAATGAAAATCTGTCTAACCTTTGCGTAAGTCTTTGCAAAATAATGAGGTGGCAAGTCCCGTAGGGAGCGCCACGCAGGCGCCTAATCAAAAGCAAATTCAGTTTGTCCCGACGACGTCCGTGAGGCGGACGAACGCAAACCACGCGCGCGCAGCGTCCCGTTGAAACCACGCGAACAACGGAGTTGAGGAATTGATTCGGAGCGCGAAGCAAGTCCCCTCAGAGATCTGAAATCAAACAACATGTCGATGACATCGAGTTCGGAATCTTGTTACTAAATGACCATCGTTTAGATGTTGCAGGTTGTTTGAGTCGGGCTGTCGACCCATCGTCAGGCCAATGTTTGCGTGCGAATCGATCGGAGAAGCACGTGAAGCGGTTGTCAAAACGCACGCTCCGCGCCTGGTGGCTGGTCGCCGTTCTGAGGGTCGCGTTTGTTGCCGCTTTGGCGTGCACGACCGGAACGGAGGCAATAGCACAGGGCACCGTTTCTGGGGCAGGATGCGGCGCCAGCTTGTGCACCGTCGACAACAACGTCGGCAGCGCCGACATTACGGACAATTCGCTGACTGCCGCGGACATTGCCGCCAACGCCATCACGGCGAGCGAACTTGCCGACAACGCGGTTGATACGGCGGCGATCCTCGACAATGCAGTTACGTCGGCCAAGATCGCCGCTGACACGATCACGGCAGCAGACATTGCGGCGGGCGCCGTCACAACCTCTGAAATTCTCGATAGCACGGTCACGAGCGCCGATATCGCCGCCGATACGATTGCCGCCGTCGACATCGCCGCCGACGCGATCACGGCGAGCGAACTCGCCAACAACGCGGTCGACACGGCGGCGATCCTCGACGACGCTGTAACGTCGGCCAAGATCGCCGCCGACACGATTACGGCTGCAGACATTGCAACAGGCGCGGTGACGACGTCCGAAATTCTCGACAGCACGGTCACGAGCGCCGACATCGCCGCCGATACGATCGCCGCCGTCGACATCGCCGCCGACGCGATCACGGCGAGCGAACTCGCCAACAACGCGGTCGACACGGCCGCTATTCAAGATAGCGCGGTCACCTCGGGAAAAATCCTCGATAACTCGATCACAGTAGATGACATCGGAACGGACGCCGTCGGCGCGGATGAATTGGCCAACGACGCGGTCGACACGGCCTCAATCCAGAACGGCGCAGTCACCACGGCAAAGATACAGGACGGCGCCGTCACTTCGGCAAAGATCCTCGACAACTCGATCACTGTGGATGACGTTGGAAGCAACGCTATCGGCGCCGACGAACTGGCCGATGGTTCTGTCGACACAGCCGCGCTTCAAGACGGCGCGGTGACGAATGTGAAGCTTGCGCCAAATGCCGTCGGTACGAACAACATTCAGGACGGCGCCGTCACCAACGCCAAGCTTGCCCCTAACGCCGTCGGAACATCCAACATCCAAGACGGCGTCGTCACATTCGACAAACTCTCTCCGTCGGTTCAGGGCATGCTCAACGCCAACAGCGCGCTACTTGCCGAGCACGATGAAAGACTGAGCGATCTCGACGCCGGGGTGGCGATGGCATTGGCTCTTGCAAGCGTTCCCATGGCGCCGGGCAAGACGTTCTCGCTCGGGGGCGCAGCGGGGACTTTCAACGGCGAGTCCGGCTACGCATTGAAGCTGAGTTGGACGCCGCAGAGCAACTTTGTCATCAGCGGCGGCGTCGCCACCGATAGCCGCGACCAGACGTCCGGCGCGGTCGGCTTTGCCCTCGGTTGGTGAGGCTTGATCGCCTGATGGGCCGAAGCGGCATGAAAACGTCCCGCTCGAATAGGACGATGAGGGCGCTGACGACGTTCGTCTGCGCGACCAAAATGGACCGGCGCCCGGCTCAGATCGAACGACAGCCGGCGACCGCAGCGCTTGTCTTGATCGCCGTGTTGATGGCGCCGCCTGTCGCCGCTCAGAGTAGGCTGGAACCTCAATTCGCCGCAGATCCTGGCGCAACAGGAACGGCGACCGGCGAAATGGCGCCTAAAAAGGCAGATGCAGCGCTCCGCCAGCCGAGTGGTCCTGCAGCGCGGCTTCCGGCCTTACAGCAGAGCGCCATCGCCTTCGGCGATTGGGTCCTCAGGTGCGAGCCGACCGGCGGGTCCAATGCCTGCGCTCTACATCAACGCCTCGCAGATTCGGCCGGCCGAAAGATCATCACGTTCAAGGTGGCAGGTCTGGACGACGAAACCTATCTAGAGGTGAGCGCCCCCTTGGGCATCTCAATCCCGTATGGCGTGGCTCTCGTGCTTCCCGACAAAACAATTTTGCCGATGCAACTGGCGGATTGCGATCGCGCCGGGTGTCGCGCTGTGACGCCGCTCGAGAACGGCAAGCTTCTGAACCAGAAGGGCGTCGGTCGGCTGGGCGTGCGTTTCCAGGACTCCAAGACCGGGAAGGTCGTGACCGTCAGAGGTTCGCTGGTCGGCTTCACGGAAGGGGTGGATGCGCTGCGTCGCGCAGGGTAGCAAAATTCAGGCCCGAATCTGTCGCGATCGTTCGCTTACTCCGCCGCAGGCTCAAGACTGTCGCCGCCGATCTCCGCGTGCGCTTCCTCCGCGCGCTCGTAGATGTGCGGGTTCACGCCGCGCTTTTTCAGCGCTTCCTGCATCTTCATGCGCATGAAGGCGCTGGTCGTGTAGCGCGTCGTCGTCAGGTAGTGGTTCTCAAGCATGTATTCGATCATCTCTGCGTAGTCGTCGTAGAGGTCGTCCGCGATGCGGCAGCCGTCGTGGTTGACGACCGCATTGACGCGCCTTCCTGCCGCGATGCGCGCATCGACGAGCGTTTTGCGAAGATCGTCGATGTCGCTTTTCTTGCGCACGCTCCAGCCTTCGAGATTGACGAACAGAATGTTGCGGTCGGAGTCGTAGCTGACGCGCTCGGAGAGCTTGAGATTGAGCAGGTCGCTCAACAGATCCATAGGCTCGTCGACGAAAATGCGCCTGTCCATCGGCGTCGGCTTGTTGATGATCGGCTTGAAGTCCATGTGCGCGAGAATGTTTTTCTCGATGTCGATGCCTGGGGCGACCTCGATCAATTCGAGGCCGTCTGGCGTCAACTGAAACACGCAGCGTTCCGTGACGTAGATGACCGGCTGCGAGCGCGACGACGCATACTTGCCGGAAAACGTGATCTGCTCGACGTTATTGACGAACTTGCGAACCTTGCCCTCCTTGAGAATCTTGAGCTTGCCGTAGGCGAACTGCATCTCGAGGCCGCCGGCCGTGAACGTGCCCGCGAACACGACGGCGCGGGCGTTCTGCGAAATGTCAATGAAGCCGCCGCAGCCGTTAAGCCGTCCGCCGAATTTCGACGTGTTGACGTTGCCGAACTGATCGCATTCCGCCATGCCGAGGCAGGTCAGGTCGAGCCCTCGGCCATGATAGAAATCGAACATCTGGTTCTGGTCGAGGATCGCGTGCGCGTTGGCGGACGATCCGAAGCTCGATCCGCCGGCGAGCACGCCCCCGACGGCGCCGGCTTCCGTCGTCATTACGATGTAGGGCGTGACCTTTTCTTCGTTGGCGATCGACGCCACTCCATCGGGCGCGCCGACGCCGAGATTGATGACGCCGTTCGGCGGCAGTTCGAACGCTGCGCGCCGCGCAATGATCTTGCGCTCGTCCAGCTCCATTTTCGGCATCGCGTCTACGGGCACGCGAACTTCGCCGGATAGCGCCGGATCGTACATCACGCCGTAGTTCATCCGGTGCAGAATCGGATCGCCCGCGACAACGACGCAGTCGACCAGAATGCCCGGAACCTTGACGTCTTTCGGCTTGATTGAACCCTGCTCGACGATGCGCTCGACCTGCGCGATCACCAGTCCGCCGCCGTTGTGCGCGGCCATCGCCTGGGCCAGGGAGTCGAGCGTCAGGCACTCCTTCTCCATGCTAAGGTTGCCGGACGGATCGGCGCTTGTTGCGCGGATGAGCGCCACGTCGATCGGCGTGGCTTTGTAAAAAAGCCACTCTTCGCCTTCGACCTCGACATGCTTGACGATGTCGTCTTTCGTGACTTCATTCACCTTGCCGCCGCCGAGACGCGGATCGACGTAAGTGTGCAGGCCGACTTTGGTGAACAGGCCGGGCGAACCGGCGGCGCAGCTCCGATAAAGTTTCGAAATGACGCCTTGCGGCAGGTTGTAGCCCTGGATCTTGTTCTCCTGCGCAGCCTGCGCGACCTTCGGCATGCGTCCGAAGTTGGCGGCGATGACGCGGCCGAGCAGGCCCTCGTGGTGCAGTCGGCCAGTGCCGAGGCCTTTGCTGTCCCCGGCGCCGGCGCACATGATCAGCGTCAGATTTTTCGGCGACTTGGTTTCGACGAACCGCCTTTCGAGCGCGGCGTGCAGCGCTTCGGGGATGCAGCTTTGTACGAAACCGGTCGTGCAGACGACGTCGTCGTCGCTGATGAGCGCGATGGCTTCGTCGGCGGTGATGACCTTGTTTTTCGACATGGATGCGTTTCCCCGGGTCAGCCTCTCTCGAACCGGCGCTGGATGCCGGCGGGAAGCCTTTTCAATTCAGCAATGTCGCACAATTCTCGGACCGTTCGGGGCATAGCGCCGATCAGGCGCCATAGCCCCACCTGTCAGGGTAACGCGAGCCTATCCAGAAGTTGAGGCGGCGATGCCGCGATGCAGCGTCGATGGGCGGGCCGGGGCGCATTCATGAGGCGCAGCGGCCGGTTAGTTGAACTTCCGGACGGCGCTAGAGCGGCGGCGCCACGGCCTGAGCCGGGCGCTGCGTCGATTGGCGCACCGTCTCGCGGATGGCGGCGTGCACGAACGCCAGCTTCTCGAATGCCGCCTTTGGAATCACAAAGGGGTAATAATCGTGGTGGCCCATGGAGCGGTTGAGGCCGTTCATGGCGATGGTCAGCGGTATCCATCGTTCCATCAGCGCGCCGAATGTCTCGTCGCGGTAGAGATCATAGGATTTGAACGGCCATATCGACCCGGTGATGAAGCCTGCCGCGCGGGGCTCCATGCCGACGGCCTCTGCGGTGTCGACGGCGTCCACCATGTGCAAGTAATGGGCCCACGTTTCCGCCCAGTCTTCATGCGGGTGGCAACTGGCGTAGGCCGAAACGTGACGGAGTTGCCAGTCTGGCGAAGCGCCCTCTGCGTAGTGTCGCGCGAGGGCGGACATGTAGTCCGGCTCCTCGTCGCCGAAGAGACGGCGGAAGTCGTCAAGCCGCCCGCCGTGCGCGACGAGCAGCCGCCAGTAGTAGTGCCCGCATTCGTGTCTTAGGTGCCCGAGAAGCGAGCGGTAGGGTTCATCGAAGAGCTGCCTCTGACGCTCGCGCTCGACGGCGTCGGCTTCAAGAACGTTGACGGTGATGACGCCGTCGAGATGCCCGGTCATGACGTTGCGAACGAAATCGAACGTCAGCGGTCCGATGCCGGAACCGCCGCCGTCAAGCGGCAATCGAAACCGCAGGAGCGAATAGACCAGGCGCTTTTTCGCCAGTTCGAGGTCGCGCCAGGCGGGCAATCCGCCATACTCGGCGAGATTGGGTATCGTACGGTTGAGATCGCACGCCCTGCAGAACGTCGTGTGGTCGTCCGCCGGCGTCAGCCAGTTGCACACGGCGTGCGCCGCGTTGGCGCAATAGCGCACGCCTGCGCCGTTTTCACGCCCCATCTTGCGATAGAGGCCCGCCTCCAACGGCGACAGCGCGACCATCTCCAATTGATCGGCGTCAAAGCCGAGCGGATGACCGCATAAGAGACACGCGACGTTCTCGAAGTAGACGGTCGTTCGGCAGTTCGTGCACCTAAACGTTTTCATGCCCACTCGCGTTGAAGTCGCCAGACCGGGTTTGAAATGGCCGAGGCGTCGTCGGCTTCTTCTCGTCAGAATAGGATCAGCCCTAGCCCGCAGGAACGGCAAACGGGCGCCCAAATTCGAAGCAGATTTAACGCAATAACGCCAGCAGGCTGCGTGGCCATTGTGCATCCGGCGCAAGTGTCGCATTTTTATGCAGGTCGGCGCTTGTGAGCCCGCGGCCAAGCGGATATCGCCGAGACAGGCTGGGACCACCGCGGAACGGCGAAGCGTCTCGGACGTTGCTCATCGGCTCATCAGTTAGACGGGATTTTCGCCGAGCATGGCTCTTCACGTCGCGCTGAGACACAAGACCACCTACAGCTACGACAAAGTCATCGGGATGGGTCCGCAGGTGGTGCGCCTGCGTCCGGCGCCGCACTGCCGGACTCCCATCCTCAGTTACGCGCTGCACATCGAGCCGAAGATCCATTTCATCAATTGGCAGCAGGATCCGTTCGGCAATTTCCTGGCTCGCGTCGTCCTGCCGGAGCCGACCGAAAAGTTCTCCGTCACCGTCGATCTCATCGCCGACATGGCAGTTGTGAATCCGTTCGATTTCTTCGTCGAAGACGCCTGCAAGGACTATCCTTTCACGTACGACGAACAACTCGCCAAGGAGCTTGCGCCCTATCTCGCGCCTGAGACGCCAGGGCCGTTGTTAAAAGACTACATTGCGCGCATCGACCGCACGAAGACGGTAACGATCGACTTTCTCTGCGATCTCAACCGGCAGCTGCACGCCGACGTCAATTATCTGATCCGCATGGAGCCCGGCGTCCAGTCGCCGGAAGAAACTCTCGCCTTGAAGTCCGGATCATGTCGCGACAGCGCATGGCTGCTGGTCGAGGTCCTGCGCCATCTCGGCCTCGCCGCGCGCTTCGTCTCAGGCTACCTCATTCAGTTGACGCCCGACGTGAAAGCGCTCGATGGGCCCGTCGGCACCGCGACCGACTTTACCGATCTGCACGCCTGGGGCGAGGTCTATGTGCCCGGCGCAGGATGGATTGGGCTCGATGCGACCTCGGGTCTGCTGACGGGCGAAGGCCATATTCCGCTTGCCGCGACGCCGCATCCCGTCAGCGCCGCGCCGATCACGGGCAGCCACGAAAAGGCTGACGTCTCTTTTGACTTCGAAATGAACGTCACCCGCGTGCGCGAGACGCCGCGCGTGACGAAGCCCTACAGCGACGAAACGTGGACTGCGATCCTCAACGCCGGCCGCATTGTCGATGCGCGGCTTGAAGCGGGCGACGTGCGCCTCAGCATGGGCGGCGAGCCGACGTTCGTCGCCGCCGACGACATGGAAGGCGCCGAATGGAACACGGCGGCGGTCGGTCCGACGAAGCGGCGTTACGCCGAAGACCTCGTGCGTCGTCTCCAGCGCCGCTTCGCTCCCGGCGGCCTGCTGCATTACGGCCAGGGCAAGTGGTATCCGGGCGAGCAACTGCCGCGCTGGGCGTTTGCGCTCTACTGGCGGGGCGACGGTCTGCCGCTGTGGACAAAATCCGATCTGATCGCCGCCGAAGGCGTCGACACGGGCGCCACCATAGCTTCCGCGGAAACGTTCATGGCGCGGCTGTGCGCCAATCTCGGCTTGCCTGAAGACAGCGGCATCCCGGCGCACGAGGACGCGGCGCATTTCGCTCTTCTCGAACAGCGGTTGCCGGTGAACGTGACGGTTGAGGCGAACACGCTGGCCGATCCTGTGGAGCGCGCGCGCGTCATCCGCGTGTTCGATCGCGGCGTGACGCAGATCGCCAGTTATGTTCTGCCGATCCAGGTGTGGAATACGCGCGATCGCGCGCGCCGATGGGTCACCGAACGTTGGGCGCTGCGCCGCGACAAACTGTTTCTCGTGCCGGGGGACTCGCCCGCGGGCTTTCGATTGCCGCTCGCATCGACCCCGTCACTTGCCGCCATCGACTATCCCCACGTCATCCCGCGCGATCCACTAGGTGCGCCGGCGCCGATGCCCGAACGCAGCGTCCTGCTGCAGCAGCGCGGCGCTGCGGCGCTGGCGCAGCCCGATGCGCCATCCCAGGGGACCGACATCGCCGGCGTCGTCCGAACGGCTATGACGGTGGAGCCGAGAGACGGTCGAATTTGCGTGTTCATGCCGCCGCTGGAGGACGCTGAAGATTATGCCGCCCTCGTCGCCGCCGTTGAGGAAACGGCCGCGCAGACAGGCTGTCCGGTTCACGTTGAAGGCTACGCGCCGCCTTCGGATGCGCGCCTGAACGTCATCAAAGTCACGCCTGATCCCGGCGTGATCGAGGTCAACATTCACCCTTCGACGCGATGGGATGACGCCGTCGCCATCACCACGGCGCTTTATGAAGAGGCGCACGCGACACGGCTATCGGCCGAAAAATTCATGCTCGATGGCCGCCACACAGGCACCGGCGGCGGCAACCACATCGTGCTCGGCGGCATGACGCCGGCCGACATCCCCTTCCTGCGCCGCCCCGACTTGCTCGCGTCGATCATCGCGTTTTGGCAGAATCACCCATCGCTGTCCTACCTATTCTCAGGTCTCTTCATCGGCCCGACCAGCCAGGCGCCGCGCGCCGACGAGGGCCGTCACGAGGCGGTTTATGAACTCGAGCTTGCGCTCTCGCAGATTCCCGATCCCGGCGTCGGGCAGACTCCGCCGTGGCTCGTCGATCGCATCTTTCGCAACCTGCTGATCGACGTCACCGGCAACACGCACCGCGCCGAGATCTGCATCGACAAGCTCTATTCGCCCGACGGCCCGACCGGCCGTCTTGGCCTCGTTGAGTTCCGCTCGTTCGAGATGCCGCCGCACGCCCGCATGAGCCTGGCGCAGCAACTCTTGCTGCGCGCGCTCGTCGCGACGTTCTGGGAGCGGCCCTATCGCCAGAAGCTGGTGCGCTGGGGCACGGCGCTGCACGATCGCTTCATGCTGCCGCACTTCCTGTGGTCGGATTTCTCCGACGTCGTCGATGCCGTCAAGGCCGCTGGTCTACCCGTGGACCTGGAGTGGTTCCGGCCGCATTTCGAGTTTCGCTTTCCGCGTTACGGCGTCATCGAAGGCGGCGACATTCAGCTTGAACTGCGCCAGGCGCTCGAGCCCTGGCATGTGCTCGGCGAAGAGGGCGTCGTCGGCGGCACGGCGCGCTATGTCGATTCTTCACTGGAGCGCTGCGAGGTCAAGGTCCGCGGGCTAACGGGCGATCGCTACGTCGTCACGTGCAACGGCCGTGCTCTGCCCTTGAACCCGACGGGGACCTTTGGCGAGGCGGTGGCGGGAGTTCGTTACCGCGCCTGGTGGCCGCCGTCCGCTCTGCATCCCACGATCCCGACCCATGTGCCGCTGACCTTCGATATCGTCGACACGTGGACGGGCCGGTCGCGGACTGGATGCCGGTATCATGTGGCGCACCCCGGCGGACGCAACTTCGAGGTTTTCCCGATCAACGGCTACGAGGCCGAAGGCCGCCGTCTGGCCCGCTTCGACGACCAGGGTCACGCGTCCGGGCCTATCGCGCCGGCGCCCGTCGCGATCAATCCCGATTACCCGTTGACCTTGGATCTGCGCCGCGCATAGCGCGCCGCGCGGCGATGGTCGTCGTTAACGGCGCGGCTCAGTGCGTCAGCCGCCTTGCCGTCCAGGGGAATCAACATGCTACTGTGCGTCTGGGGGCGACGCGCTGCGCTTACGCGGCGCGGCCGGTGACCGCGGATGGCGCCCTACCGTCGACGGCATTGAGGGCGAGATCGCACGACGATGACGACTGCTGCGCCTGCCATCGCCGAGAGCGCGTCCGTCCTCGTCGCGCCGTACCGGACGCAGCTTTCGTCATCATACGACGAATGTCTCGATGCGTCCGGCGCCGTGCGCCCGCACTGGCGGACGCTCATCGATTGCCTCGAGGGCATGACCGAGGCCGAACGGTCCACAAGGGCGCAGCGCGTAGATCGCCGCGTTCGCGAAACCGGCATCGCCTACGACATCTTCGCCGATCCCACAAAGGCGTCGCAGCGCTGGCAGCTCGACCTCGCGCCGCTCATCATTTCAAGCGCCGAATGGAGATGGCTTGAAGCTGCGCTTGTCCAGCGCGCCCGATTGTTCGATGCGCTTCTGCGCGACGTCTACGGCGCGCAGCGCACGCTGCGGAAGCGACTTGTCCCGCCTGATCTGATTTTCTCCGACCCGGCCTACTTGCGCCCGTGCCAGAATATCGTTGGCGCCGCCGGGCACTTGCACTTCTATGCCGCCGATCTCGCCCGCGGGGATGACGGCCAGTGGCGCGTCATCGACAGTCACACGGAGACGAACGCCGGCATTGGATTCGCGCTCGCCAATCGCGTCGTCCACACGCACGTCGCGGGCGACCTGTTCAAGACGTGCAACGCGGTCCGGCTTTCGGGTTACTTTCAAGCGCTGCAAGCGTCCCTCACGGCGCACAGCGGCCGCGACAATGCCCGCATTGCGCTTCTGACGCCGGGTCCGCACCACGAAGATTATTTCTCGCACGCCTACCTCGCGCGCTATCTCGGCTACCTGCTCGTCGAGGGCACGGACCTCAGAACGCGGGGCGGCCAGATTTATCTCAAGACTCTCGAAGGGCTGAAAGAGATCGATCTGATCGTGCGTTGCGTCGACGGTCGCGCCGTCGATCCGCTCGAACTTGATCCATCCGGTTTCCTCGGTCCGGCCGGCCTCGTCAGCGCCTGGCGCAAGTCGCCGCAACTCGTCGTCAACGCCATCGGCTCGGCGGTCGCGCAAAACCGCGGCCTCGGCGCTTTTCTGCCCAGGCTTGCTGAAGACCTGCTCGGCGAAACACTGCTGCTTGCCGATGCGCCGCGCTGGTGGCTGGGCGAGGCGGAGGCGCGGCGGCAGGTCAGCGCCAACTTCGATCGGCTCGTGATCCGAAAAGCGCAGGAGGGAACCGGCCGGCCTGGCCGCGCGGCGCTGGGCGAAGACCCGCGCAGAATGTCGCTTGACGAGCGCGCATCGCTCGAGCGCGAGATGGCGCTGCACGGCGCGCGGCTGGTCGCGGAAGAGAAAATTGGCTTCAGCACCGCGCCGACGTTCGCCCGCCATGGCCTCATCCCACGGCCGTTCGCGATGCGGCTCTTCGTGTCGCGGACGGATAACGGCTATCGGGCGATGCCCGGTGGCCTGGCGATGACCGTCGATCCCGATCGCGCTGTAGCGCTGAGCGCGCCCGATGGACAGACCCGCGACGTCTGGGTGACGGCCGAGGGCGAGCAGGCGCCGCATGTCAGCCTGTGGCGCCCTACCGTCGAGACGGCGCGCGTGCAGCGGTCGCAGCGCGTCATCCAGAGTCGCGTCGCCGACGATCTCTTTTGGCTGGGACGCTACTCCGAGCGTGCCGATTGGACCATGCGCGTCATCCGCAGCGCGCTGCGACGCATCGAAGAAGACAGCGGCCCCGCCACAGGTCGCCGCGCCGCGCGAAAATGCCTGGAAATGCTGCTCTCAAAAGAAGAAGCCAGCGAGCGGCCGGCCGGACATCGCCCCGACGACGCGGAGATCGAGCAGCTGTGCGCGCATCTGATCGGCAGCAAGCGCGGCCCCCGCACGCTCGACCGCACGTTCAACGGCCTCTATCGCGTGGCCAATCTGGCGCGCGACCGCCTATCGCTGGAGGCTTGGCAGACGCTGACGAAATTCCGCCCCGGCGACGCCTGGACCAATACGCTCAGGGCCGCCTCGCCCGTCGCGGTGATCGACCTGTTGGACGAGGGCCTCGCGTCTCTGGCGGCGTTCAACGGCCTGATGCACGAAAACATGACCCGCAACTATGGTTGGTCATTCCTCGATATGGGGCGGCGACTGGAGCGGGCCTACAACCTGTGCGAGGCGATCCGCACCCTCTTCATCACGACGACAGATCCTGACGAAGAGACGAGCGGACTGCTTCTGCTGCTCGAACTCGCCGACAGCTTCATCACCTACCGCTCGCGGTACCGGCTCGACCCGATGCTGCCGCTGGCGCTCGATCTACTGTTGCTGGACGAGGCCAATCCGCGAAGTCTGGCCTATCAGCTGGCGGAAGCGTCGCGCCATCTGGACGCGCTGCCCGACGGCAAGCAGGGGGTCAGTCTGACTGAAGATCGCCGCCTTATCCTATCGCTGCTCACGTCCATCCGGCTCGCCAACATCGAAGCCATCGCGGCGGACGCCGGCCGCGACGGCTTGGAGCGCTTGATGGATGATCAACTCGCGACCATTCCGGAACTCTCGAACGCAGTGTCGCGCCATTATTTCAATTTGACGGAAGAGGCGCCGCAGCGGCAGCAGACGCGGACCGAGCCGCGGTCATGATCTACGAGATCACGCATAAGACGCTCTATCGCTATGCCTCATCCGTGGCGCAATCGCAGCATCTGATTCACATGTCGCCGCGCGAGGCGCCGTACCAGAAGGTGCGCCGGCATAGCCTTTTTGTCGAACCCGCGCCGGCCGTGCGCGCCAACTCGGTGGATGCCTTCGGCAATCCGGTTACGCTCCTTGAAATCGAAGCGCCGCACAGAGAACTCGCCTTGCAAGCGCGCAGCACCGTCGAGACGGAGCGCCGCAATCTCGCCTGCCTTGATCATGGTCTGGCCTGGGACGAACTTGACCGGCACATGACGGCAGTACGCGAGGCCATCGACCTCGACGTGTTTCAGTATCGCTGCGCATCCCGGCTCACCACGCCGTCGCTCGAAATCGCCGACTATGCGGCGGCGTCGTTTGCGCCGGGTCGGCCCGTGCTCGACGGGGCCATGGACCTTACGCGGCGCATCTTTGCGGATTTCAAGTTCGATAAAACGGCGACGGACCTATCGACGCCGATTTCCGAGGTGCTTCGCAAACGTCGGGGCGTTTGTCAGGATTTCGCGCACCTGTCGCTGGCTGCTTTGCGCGCGCACCGTATCCCGGCCCGTTACGTGAGCGGCTATATCCTCACCCATCCGCCGCCCGGTCGGCCGAAGATGCAGGGCACGGATGCGTCTCACGCCTGGATCTCGGTGTGGTCGCCGGAGCAAGGCTGGGTCGATTTCGATCCGACCAATGGCATTGTCGCCGACGACGAACACATCACCGTCGCCTTCGGCAGGGACTACGACGACATCTGTCCCATCGGCGGCGTCTTGATCGGAGGGGGCGAGCATAGCGTGGCGGTCGGCGTGGACGTGACGCCCATGCCGTGAGTCGCGCCAGCGCCGCGCCAAAACGTCGTTCTGGCAATGCGTTAGCGCCGGTCGCGGTCTGCAGGTCATCCGAACGTCGTGTCGTTTCGTAGTTCCTTGGTGATCGCAAATCGTTTGCCAATGGGGAGGCGCTGTTGCGGGTTCGAGGAACGCTCTTCACTTCGGTCGCCGCACTGACCTTCGCCGCGGCCCCGGCCGCTTTTGCCGCGGACTTTACGGCGCGCCAGATCACCGAGGCGTTCTTCAAGGCCAACGGCGGCCCGCCGCCGGATTTCACCGGCTCCGATCTGAGCTTCCTCGATCTCTCCAACATCGACTTCAAGGGCGCCTCCCTCTCGCGGACGAACCTCTATGGGGCCGATCTCACGCGATCGAATTTGACGGGCGCCAACTTGGCCGGCGTCATGCTCGACCGGGCCATCATCGTGCAGTCGGATTTTTCCGGCGCTAATCTCCAAGGCGCGTCGATGATGCGGCCGAGCATCAACGTGGCGCTGGATCGCAATCGCGGCGAGGCGCCGAAATTCGCCGCCGCCAATCTGCGCGGCATTCGGCTCACCGCCATGATGGACGGCGCGGATTTCCGCGGCGCCGACCTGACCGGCGCCAAACTCGGTCCGCACGAGCCCCGCGCCGACATTTCCAGCATGCCCGGATCGGTGATGCGCGGGAGCGATTTCTCCGGCGCCATTCTGGCCAACGTCGACCTCATGTGGGCCAAGCTCGGCTTCTCGAAATTCGTCGGCGCCGATCTCCACGGCGCCAGCCTCGTCGGCGCCGACTTGTCGCTCGTTGATTTTTCGGGCGCAGACCTGACCGGCGCAGACCTGACCGGCGCCGATCTCGACGGCGCGCGGCTCGCCGGCGTGCGCGGGCTTGAGACGGTGAAGGGTCTTTCGACCGTCAAGAACCTGGACCGGGCCAGCCGCTGATCGCAGGAAGCCGCCGAAAACCCGGGGCGTCGTCGTCGAACGATCGACGTCGCTTGCTCCCGACGTCCGCCTCAGCCATGGTCCGCCTGGTCCGCGCCGGGTGTTGGTGGGCGGCAATCATGTCGAAGGGCGCATCGCGCGTGACACGCAGGCCAGTCTTGACCGGATTTTGCGCGCTGGCCGCGACCGCAGCGTTCGTCGCAGGCGCCCTTGGCGGCGAATTCACGGCGCGCGACGTCACATCGAAGCTGCACGTCGCAGCCGCCGGGGCGCCTGTCGACATGTCGAATGTCGATCTGAGCGGGCTCGATTTGTCGGGCTTGAACTTCAAGGCGGCAATCCTGAAAAAGGCGAACCTCTACGGGGCCGACCTTTCGTCCGCAAATCTCACCGGGGTCGATCTGTCCGAGGCGCGCCTCGATCGCGCGACGCTCATCCGCGCCGACTTCACCAACGCAAACCTCGACAACGCGACGCTGCTCGCGCCGAACATCTTTGGCGACGACACATTCAAATCCAGCGATGTGCCCAAGTTCTCGAACGCCAAACTGCGCGGCGCGCGGATCGTTGCGCGCTTGGACGGCGGCGATTTTCGCGGCGCCGACCTGACCGGCGCCAGGATCGGCCCGATCGACCGCCGATTTGAAGCCGGCGTTGCGCCGTCGTCGAAAATGATGGGGTGCGATTTCACCGGTGCGACGCTTGCGGGCGCCGAAATCCGCGACGTCGATATGACGTTCGCGCGTTTCGCCGGCGCCGACCTTAGAGGCGCTCGTCTCATCAATCTCGATTTGACGCTCGCGGATTTTTCATGCGCCGATCTCAGCGGCGCCACGATTTCAGGCTCTAACTTCGACCGCGCAAACCTGTCGGGGGTCAAGGGCTTTGACTCCGTCAAGGGACTTGATACCGTCGTCAATCTCGAAAAGTCCTTGCGGTAATTATGCAAATGTCTCGTTCAGCGCCGCGGCGCGCCCTGGCCGCCGCCGCGATCGCCGCCTGCGCGCTTGCGTCATCCGCCCAGAGCCAATCGCCGTCGGACGCGGTGCAGGTCGACACGGCGCTTGTTGTCTCCGTCGACGTGTCTAACTCGGTCGACTCCGAACGCTACAAGCTGCAGATGGAAGGCATCGCTTCGGCGCTTGAGGATCCGGATGTCATTGACGCGATCGTCGGCGGCGCCAGCGGCGGCATCCTGTTTTCCATGGTCACCTGGGCCGACAAGCCGGCGATCGCGCTGCCGTGGACGAAGATCACGAACAAGCAGGAGGCGCTCCTGGTCGCGCAGCGCGTGCGCAAGCTGCCGCAGCAGGGCGGCGAGTTCACGTGCATGACGCGCATGCTGCGTTCCGCGAACGACAAGATCGTCCCGCAAATTCCGGCGAAGGCTCAGCGCATCGTCATCGACGTGTCAGGCGACGGCCCCGACAATTGCAACGCTGACGAGCCTGTGACGAAGGTCCGCGACGAACTGGTGTCGAACGGCGTGACGGTCAACGGACTGCCGATCCTGGTCGACGCCGCCGATTCGCCCGCGCCGCTACTGCCCCAGGCCGTCGAAGGCGAGCCCCATCCGCTTGAGACGTGGTACAAGAGCAATGTCATGGGTGGGCCCGGCAGCTTCGTCATACCGGCAAATGGCTACGGCGATTTCGGCCGCGCGATCCGCCAAAAATTCGTCGTCGAGATCAGCGGTCTGCCGCGCGACGGCGCGCGCCGTACCGCAGCCGTGAGGCAGGGCATATCGGCAAAAAGAAACGGCGCGGAGTTGACGCTCCACGCCGGGCAAAATTTGAACCGCAATTGAACGATCGGCTCAGATGTCGTTCTCGCTGACGGTCGTGCACCGCCAACGCTTGATCTGCCAGCCGGGATGTTCCTCGGCCCATCTCGCAAAATGCGGCGGCGCGTCCATGGCGCAGCGGGTGGGGTCTATGTCGGCGTTGAGCGCGATCTTATAGTCTTTGCACACGCCCGGATCGTTGGCCAAGCATGCGGACAGGATGATTGCGAGCATTGTTCGATCCCTGTGCTAGAGAGCCCCGCCGCATTTCAGCAAGGCAAACCTTTTCGACGCGCCGGCTCGGAAACCTACGCTTGAACCTCGTATCGCGTTTCACAACACGATAACGCCGCAAAAGAGTACGGGGATACGCAAAGAATGGATTTTTTCCCGGGCGTGCTGCCGGATGAGGTCCGACTATGCCGCCGGCAGCAGGATCTCGCCCTTGCCGATGGTCGCCATGTCACCCGCAATTTTCTGCACAAACAAGGGCATAGGCTTCGGCGCCAGCCCGCCGAGGGCGGCAGTCAGGTGCTTGGAGAGGATCCGAAGGATGAGCAGATCGTGCCGTCCACAATCGACGAAGGTCGGCAGCAAACGCTCGACTCTTGGGCCGATGAGGGTGCCCCGGCGCATCATATAACCGGGCGCCGGTCCAAATCCGCCCTCAGCCCAGATCGTGCCGCCGATCATGCGCGTGCCCGCGCCGTCGCCGGTCTTGCCCTTAACCACAACCGTCCCGCGCCGCATTTTGTCGCCGGCGCGCACGCCGATGTCGCCGCCGACGACGACCGTGCCGCCGATCATGCCGAAGCGGTCGCCCGAGATGACGCCGCCGAGGTTATCGCCGGCTGAACCGGAAACGTGGATCATGCCGCCCGAAAGGCCCGACGCCAGATAGTTTCCGGCGTTGCCGCGAATTTCAAGTTTTCCGCCGGTCATCTTGCGCCCGGCGTAGGCGCCGGCCTGCCCGTCGACGATAACGGCGCCGCCGTCCATTCCAGCGCCGGCGAAGTCGATAGCCGCATCTCCCGACACGATCGTGATTGTGTCGCCGATGGTCCCGGAGATGTCGAACACGTCGCCGGCCGTGAGCTTGCGCTTGGACGAGCCGACGGATAGCGCGGCGATCTCGTGAAGCGCCAATTTCGCTATTTTGCTCGGAACGAGGGTGGCGACGTTCAGCCGTTCGCCAGGCGCGGCCTTCAGTCGAAAGGTCAGGCCGCCCATCAGATCAGGTCCTTCAAGTGATAGTGATGCTGCCCGAGCTTGCCGCCGTAGTTGCCCGCCGTGATGCGCGTCACGCCCTTGTTCGCGCCGATGTCGGTGGCCGCTTTGAGACCCGCGCGCATGGCCTCAGCGACGGCCTTCGAGGTCAATCCGTCGATGACGATTTCGAGCACCGCCAGGCTGTCCGGCCCGAGTTCGCTTTTGACCGCGCCCCGCAGCGTCGGACAGAAGGCGTCGTTGGTGGACGCAAACATGCCCTTGTATTTTGCGCCGACCTTAGAGCCCGAGCGCACGATGCCGCCGGGGAAGGGCGTGATGACGTCGTTGACAGCGGCGATCGCATCGACCGCCGCTTCGGACGTTTCGAGAAGTCCGGCGCGGTCCTTGCCGATCAGCAGCATGTTGCCGCCGCCGACGGCGTCCGTGGTCACGCCGCAGCTCTCCTCGATGATGAATTCGCCGTCCATCACCGGCACGCGCCAGTAGCGGCTGTCGCCGAGTTTCTTTGCGGTCTGAAACCCATCGCCGAAAAAGCGCGGCGCCTTGCCGAGGCCCATCTTCTGCGGCGCGTCGAGACCGGAGAAGCACGCCGAGCCGGGGCTGGTCAGCACGCACTGGCCGATGCGGTTCTTGATCTGCGGCACGAGGGCGTCGGGCGAAAAGCCGAACATGAGAACGCGCACCCCGGGGCGCCCGTCCGGCGTCTCATCGCTTGAGAGTTCTCGATCCGTCCCGCATTCCGCGCCGCAGCCGATGACGGACGTGCCGAAGCCGGTGGCGACGGTCGCTGCGATCTTGGCCCACTTCATCGTGTCGGCGGTGATGATGATGCCGACGCCGCTCATGCCAAAGGCCTCGGCGAACGTGTCGTCGACGAACACGCCGTTGACGGTCTTTCCGGCGGGCCCGCTCATGCCGTGCGCGCTCCCGTAGGCTGGACGATGATGGATCCGCGGCCGCGATCGATGATTTCGTCGTCGGAAAGGCGGAAGTTCTCCATGCGCACGGTGTGGAAGTCATCGAAGTACGATTTGATCGATGTTTCGATCCCCTTGTCGTAGCTCGGGCGCGCCACGTGCGTCGCGCCCTGCACGACCTTGACGATTTTGCCGTCGCGGACGATCAGCTCGCCGTTCTTGAACACGAGTTCCGGCGTCGCGAACATGGCTTCGCGGTCGGGGTTGTCGTCGTAGACGGTGATGTCGGCCGAGGCGCCGGGCGCCAGGTGTCCGCGATCCTTGAGCCCGAGGCTTTTCGCCGGTCCGGCGCGCGTCATAATGGCGATTTCGTAGAGCGAGTATTCGCGATCGATCGTGGCCAGCGACGAGTACTTGAGCGCGTCCTGATTGACGGTCTTCATCATGTCCTGGCGGAACGGCTTGTCCATCAGCAGCCGGATCAGATGCGGATAGCACGTGAACGGCCCGCCGTTGGGATGGTCCGTCGTCAGGAAGATGCGCCAGGGGTCATTCACCAGCAGGAACAGCTCGAGACCGATCGCCCACTGCAGCGCGTTGACGAAGCTCTTGTCGCGGTACTTGAACGGCACGACGCCGCATCCGGCGTCGCACTCGATGTCCATGACGACCCACTTCTTCGGGTCCGCCGAGCGCGTGTTGACGAATTGGCGCATCGAGTCGCCTGACGCCGTGCACGTCTGCCCGAACATCACCTGACCGACGTCAATCGAGACGTTCTTGTGGGCGTTCACCGCCTCCGCCACGCGCGCCGCGCCGGACGAAAACTTCATGTCGCCTTCGACGTCGTAGCTGTGGAATTGGATGTGGGTCAGGTGGATCGGCAGGCCGTTGGCGCCCTTGATCGTGTTCAGCGTCGTCTCGACGCCGCCCGGAACGCCGAGGTTGCAGCCGTGAATGTGGATCGGATGCGTGACGCCGAGTTCTTTGACGCCGCGCGCCAGATTGAGAATGATGTCGCGTGGCGTCACGCCGTAATGGACATGCGTCTCATCGAGGTCGAGCGCGCGTTGATTGAACTTGAAGGCGCTGATGCCGCCGGGATTGACGACCTTGACGGCGATCGCCTGCGCGGCATGCATCGTCCAGGCGATGTAGTCCTTGATCGCCGAGAAATCAGCCTTGCCGGACAGCATGCGGAGGAAAAAATCGTCCGAGCCGAGCATGACAAAGGCGCCCTTGTCGATGATCGGCGTGTCGCCCATTTCCATGTGCGCCTGGCGCGCGTTCGCCGGCAGCATGGCCGGTTCGAAGGCGGCGGTGTAACCCATCTCGGCGTAGCGATAGCCCGCCGTCAGCGTTGAGGGGATCGCGTGGCCGCAGCCCGATCGGGTCAATTCGGTGCGCTCGACTTCATGGCCGAGGTGATCTTCCGGCATCAACATCCGCGCGATCGTCACCTTGCCGCCGCCGATGTGCGAATGCGGGTCGATGCCGCCCGCCATCACGACGCGCCCGTGCAGCGCATATTCCTGATCGACTTTCGCGGTCGGCCCCGGCGCGACGATACGGCCGTCTTGCACGAAGACATCTTTGACTTCGCCGTCGACGCCGTTGGCGGGGTCGTAGACTTTGCCGCCAGTGAGCTTGATGAGCATCGGTCTCTCGGTAGAACTGCTAAATGGCGGCTTCGATTGAGGCGAGAACGTCGGCGGCGCGCGGCAGATTCGATCGGCGAAGCTGCTGCAGCGGCAGCGACACGACGTTGTCGCAGCGGACGATCAGACCCGCATGATCGATGCCCGGCGTGCCGACGGGGATGTAGACCTTTGGCGTGCGCGTAATCTTCAGGCCCGGCGTGCCGAGCACGATCGTCGGCACATCGACGTCGGGCGGCGAGAGGTCGGGGGTGTAGGACGCCAGCCAGACGAGAAGATCGGTTTCTTTCGCCGCCAGCATCCGCGCCATAGAAAAGCGTTCTGTGTCGTACTCCGGCTTGCCGCTGGCGAAAGACACGCGAAGCGGGAAACCTGATTGCCATGCGCAAACCGCGCCGGCCGACACTGCGCCTTCGTTGCCGCCAAGTGAGAGGCATGCGAACCGCGACGTCAGGTTGATGTCCTTGACGAACTCGGCGACGGCCTGGACCGTGAGGTCGGCGTTGGCGAAAGCGAGGCTGGGCGGCGCCCAGACCATGACGCCATAAGTCGCCGCCTTGCAGCGTGCGAGTAGGTTTTCGACGTCAGCGCGCGGCAATCCGCCGATCGAGTCGCCGGTAACAGGAACGCCTTTGGCCAGCGCGCGCATGGCGTCGAGAATTTCGCCGATGCGATCGCCTTTGGCCGGCAGCGTCACGATCTCGCCGACGCGCGGGCCAATCAGCGCCGAAGTATCGATATTGTCGCCGAGGATCACGATCGTTCGTTTCGGCGGCGCGTCCGAGAACATCGACTTTTCATTGCACACGACGCGCTCGAAGAAGCGCGGGTGGATCTTGTGGAGGTCGCTGCCGACGACGACGAACAGATCGGCGCGGTTGCGCGCTTCTGTCAGCGTCGTCATCACCCAGCCGCCGGACTGGAGAACGCGGAAGTTGCGATACTGGCCTTCGCTTAGGGCGTGGTCGACGACGCCGCCAGCAAGGTCCGCGATCGACATGACGGCGCGCATGCCCTCGACGTCCGTGCCGAGCCCTCCGAAGATCGGCAGCCGAGAGGCCTTCACCAACGCGGCCGCAGCGGCGACGGCCTCGTCGAGCGTCGCATTGCGGCCGTCGATCTGCGGCTTCGGCTCGGCCGGCGGCCGTTCGAACCCGGCGACGGACTTAACGCAGCCGTTTTTCAGAACTTTGAGGCCGTCGCCCGAAGGACCGATCTCAAGATCGTCGCACAGGATGCCGCAAAACGGGCAGGCGACGTTCGTGAACTGGTTGGCGGCGGCTTCGCCCGAACCTTTGACTGCCAAACGAGCACCCATTTCGAGGGAGTTGCCTTGAGGCGGGGATTCGACCAAAGCACGAGGCGGGAGGTAAAACAATTCCGCTTGCGCCGGTCAAGACAATCGCGGCCATCCCAAATTGTCACGGCCCCGCGCCGCCGCCAGGACGTCGCAGGTTCGCCGTCGTTGCCGATCAAGGGGGCAGCCTTTATGGTCGCGCGCTCGCGGCTTCGGGGCTGGCGCGGCGAGCTTTCACTCATCAGTCGACTAGGCAGATTCGGAGACACTCATGTTGAAACGATTGGCGCTCGCTCTCGCGCTGGCAGGCATCGCCCCCATGCTGGCGCAGGCTCACGGCCCCACGCGCCAGAAGGTTACGGAAACGATCGAGATCAATGCGGCGCCCGACAAAGTCTGGGCCGTGATCGGCAACTTCCAGGACATGGGTTGGCATCCCGCCTTCACGAAGACCCAAGGCGCTGGCGGCAATGCGCCGGACGCGACCCGCAAGCTCACTCTCGGCAACGGCGCGACGATTGACGAGAAACTGACCAAGTTCGCCGCCGAAGCCAAGAGCTACTCATACGAGATCACCAACGTCGACGTGAAGGTCGTGCCTGTCACGAATTACGCTTCGACCATAAGCGTCTCCGGCGAAGGCGACAAATCCAAGGTCGAGTGGAAAGGCGCGTTCTATCGCGGCTACGTGAACAATGATCCGCCGCCGGAACTTTCGGACGAAGCCGCCGTCAAGGCGATCACCGGCGTGTACAAAGACGGCTTGGCCGCGCTGAAAAAGAAACTGGAAGGCGGCAGCTGATACGCGCGATAGCGATCGCCGTCGCGTTCGGCGTCCTTGCGGCGTCCAACGCTCCGCTCGGCGCCTCTGACGGCGGTCAAGAAGGCGAAGCGTTTGTCGCCAGCCAGCTCGGCGACGCAGTGTCGATCGTCGATCTGGCGACCATGAAGGTCGTCTCCGAGATCAAAATCGGCGGCAAGCCGGCGGGCGTCGCCGTGGCGCAGGGCGGCGCGCGCGCCTACGTGACGTCCCCGGACAGCAAGGAGCTGACGATCATCGACGCGGCGGCGAAGGCCGTCGTCGTCAAGGTTCAGGTGGGGAAGGGGCCGCTCGGCGTCGCCTTCGATGCGCAGCGCAATCGCGTCATCGTGGCGGACTGGTACGAGCACAAGGTCTTCGCGCTCGATGGGCAGAGCGGCGCGATCGTCGGCGCCGCGCAAGTTGGCCGGTCGCCCTCCGGCGTCGCCGTCACGCCCGACGGAGCGAAGATCGTTACGGCTGATCGCGACAGCGATCAGATTTCAATCCTCGACGCCGAGACGTTCAAGCCGCTGCAAACCGTTGCGGTGGGAAAGCGACCTTTCGGCGTAACGGTCGATCCCGATGGGAAACGCGCCTACACCGCAAACGTCGCCAGCGACGACGTCAGCATCGTTGACCTCGCTCAAGGCAAAACCATCGCAACGGTCAAGGTGGGCGCGCGACCCTACGCGGTCGCGCTTGCGGGGGGGAAGGCGTTCGTCACCAATCAACACGGCGAGTCCGTCAGCGTCATCGAACTTGCGAGCAACGCCGTCGTAAAAACGATCCCCGTCGGGTCGTTTCCCGAAGGGATCGCGGCCAGCCGCGACGGGCGCTTCGTCTACGTCGCCTGTTGGGACGCCAATACGCTCGAGCGCATCGACGTCGAGACGCTCGCCGTTACGGCAAAAACCCCCGTCGCGGAGGGTCCCCGGGCCTTCGGCGCGTTTCTACGTTAACGGCATTTAAGTTCCCAAGGGCCGCGAAAATCGGCAAAAGTCAGGCCTCGCCTGGGATTTCGGCGTGCGTCTCGACGCGCCCCAAAGAGTCTGGGCAAAGCGCCGCCCAAGCGCTAAAACGCCGCCAAAAATGACTTACGATCTGGAGGATCGCCGAACATGTCGAGACTACTCATAAGCGCCGTCGCCGGACTTATCGGTGCGATCAACGCAGCCGCGGCGACGGAAAGCAAGCCGGCGGTCGACCTATTGTTCGAGACCAAACACATCACGGCGATCGAACCTGGCACCGAACTGGTTTACAAATTCGAGCGCAAACCTTCGAACGAAGCGCTGCTCGGCAAGGGCTTCAGCGACGACATCACGGTCAAGATCGAAAGCGACGCAGGCAACGGCAAGAAAAACGTGCTCGTCCAGATCTACTCCGGCGATCGCGCGCGTGAGCCGCATCGGATTACCGAGATGGACGGCAATCCGATGCTGGTCGTCTACCTCGACAATGCGGTTGCGCATTTCAAAGAGCTGGCGGGCGGCGATCGCGCCTATCTCAAGAACACGTTCAGCAAGGACATCGGAAAATCAGGCAAGCTTGAGCCGGTCTCGATCAGCTACAAGGGCGAGGCGGTTCCTGGTTATCGCGTGTCGGTGACGCCTTACGCCAACGATCCCGCTCGGTCGAAGATGCGCGGCTTTGAAGGCGCCAAATTCTCGATTTTCATATCGGACAAGATCCCCGGCTTCTTCGCCAAGATGGTCTCGAGCTACACCAACACCGGCAAGGACGCACCAACGCTCGAAGAGATTACGACGCTCGAAGGCGTGGGAGAGGTGAAATGATCCGCCATATCGCCTCGGCGCTTGCAACCGCCGTCTTCGCGGCGCTCGCCGCCACGAGCGCTCGGAGCGCCGAGATTCCCGCCAACGACTATCCGACGGTCGCGCGCGCCGACTATGTATACGCCTGCATGCAGGTGAACGGCCCGACCCGCGAAGTGCTCGAGAAGTGCTCTTGTTCCATCGACGAAATCGCCGCCGTGCTGCCCTGGGCTGATTACGAAGAGGCCGAGACCATCATGTCCGTCAGCCAGAAGGGCGGCGAAAGCGTGAGCTGGGCGCTGCAGCCCAAGTTCGTCGAGAAGATCAACAATCTGAAGCGGGCTCAGGTCGAAGGCGAATTGCGCTGTTTCTGACGGCGCCGTCGTCACTCCCACTCGAGTTCCGCAAACGCTGCGGTGACGTTGCGAATGTGGTGATCGTCGAAGAGCCGCCAGGCGCCGCGTTCGGATAAGCCCGCCGACTCGGTCGCCTCGCTCAGCGTTTTGCCGTCCTTGATTGCGGCGCGCACGTCGTTGGCGACGACTTCCAGATACTGCTGCATCGGTTTCAAGGCGTCGGGCCAGGACATTGACGCCGGGCCGTGTCCCGGCACGACGCGCTGGGCTTTTTCCTTTCGCAGAATTTCAATCAACGACAGCCATCCGCGAATGGAGCCGTCGAGCGTCGGAATGTGTTCGGAGAACAGAAGGTCGCCCGCGAGCAGCGTGCCTGTGGCGTCGTCGAATACGGTCATGTCGTTGTCGGTGTGCGCGGTCGGTCGCGGCGTGAGAATGAGCGCGCGTCCGCCAAGATCGAGGCGTGTCGCCGTTTCAACGCCGCGTGTGGGGTAGACGATTTTCGTGCCCTCGACGCCCGCGTCTCCCAGTTGTTCGCGCGCGCGGACAAGGTAGCGCTCGGCGCGGACCGCGAGCGCGCGCGCCATTTTGTGATGCGCGACGAAGGCGACGTCCGATCCTTCGAACGCGGCGTTGCCGAGCACGTGATCGGGATGCATGTGCGTGTTGATCACGTAACGGACGGGCAATTTCGTAGCGGCCGCGACTGATGTGCGCAGCATCTGTCCGATGAGCGCGCTTCCGCCCGTGTCGATGACCGCGACAGACTCGGCGCCGACGATGAAAGTGAGATTCGCGATGTCGCCGCCATTCTCTTTGTCGGCGAGAGCGTGGCGTCCGCAATGTACAAAAACGCCTGACGCAATTTCTTTGGGGCTCGCCGCATCGCCGGCGCTCGCCGGCGGCGCGCGAAACGTCAATTCACGAAACGTCGCCGCGGCAGCCGCGATGCCGAGCAGCGCCGCGCGTCGATGCAAATGCCGCCATTTCGGCGGAGAAGTTTTGTGCACGCCAACTCCTGTCGCGTGCGGCGCAGTTGGGCGCCGCTACTGCAGTTTCAAGCGCAAATTCTCGCTTGAGGTCGGATGAAACGTGCTTCATCACGAAAATGAGAGATTGCGTGATCAATTCACGCAAACTGCGGCGGGCCGCCGCAAGTAGACGTGCGCCGCACCATTTACGCTGCAGCGCAAAATACATCTATGAATAGGGAGTAAAATTGGGTCAGAGCCGCTGTCCTATTTGTTCGGCGTAGTACGCAAGTTCTAGATCATGTTGCGATTAGAGAAAAAAAGTGACTAGATGCCGCCGGTCACGAGACCTCCCGGGTTTACACGGAAGCGTGAAGACCCAGGCCAAGCCGGGTGGGAAAGACGGGAAAATCCCGCGTCCTGAACTCGATGGCGAGGTTTTGGGAGGGGTCGGGACAACTTGCAAGCGTGGCAAGACTTTCATCAAAATGGAGGAAGCGCGATGCGCAAAAGTGCATTCGCATGCGGACTGTTGGCTTCGGCTGCGTTCGCGTCGCCCGTTTGGGCGAACGCTGACGTTGCTAAGCTTTCGGCCGATCCGAATAACTGGGCTATCCAGTCCGGCAACTACTCTGGTCACCGCTACTCGGCGCTCGACCAGATCAACACGTCGAACGTCGGCACCCTGAAGGTTGCTTGGACGTTCTCGACCGGCGTGCTGCGCGGCCATGAAGGCGGCCCGCTCGTCGTCGGCAACACGATGTATCTTCACTCGGCGTTCCCGAACAACGTCTACGCGTTGAACCTGGACGACGAAAACAAGATCATCTGGCAGTACAGCCCGAAGCAAGACCCGTCGGTTATCCCTGTCATGTGCTGTGACACGGTCAACCGCGGCGTTCAGTACGCTGAAGGCAAGATCTTCCTCCACCAAGCTGACACGTCGCTCGTCGCGCTCGACGCGAAGACCGGCAAAGAGCTTTGGAAGACGGTCAATGCCGATCCGAAGCGCGGCGAAACCGGCACGGGCGCTCCGCTCGTGATCAAGGACAAGGTCCTCATCGGCGTTTCGGGCGCTGAGTTCGGCGTTCGTTGCTTCATCACCGCGTACGACATCAACTCGGGCAAGCGCGTTTGGCGCGCCTACTCGATGGGTCCGGATGCCGACACGCTGGTCGATGGCGCCAAGACGATCGACGTTCACACCGGCAAGCCAGCCGGCAAGGACTTGTCCTTGAAGACGTGGACGGGCGATCAGTGGAAGATTGGCGGCGGTTCGATCTGGGGCTACATGGCCTACGATCCGGAACTCAACCTGATCTACTACGGAACGGGTAACCCCTCGACCTGGAACCCGGCGCAGCGCGCTGGACCGGATGGCAAGCAGATCGACCAGAAGTGGTCGATGACCAAGTTCGCTCGTAACGTCGACACCGGCGTTGCCGCTTGGGCTTACCAGATGACCCCGTTCGATGAATGGGACTTCGACGGCATCAACGAGCCTGTCCTCGCCGACATCGACGTCGGCGGCGCCAAGCGTAAGGTCGTCGTCCACTTCGACCGTAACGGTTTTGCCTACACGCAAGACCGCGCCACGGGCGAGCTTCTCGTCGCTCAGAAGTATGACCCCAAAGTCAACTGGGCTTCCGAAGTCGTCAACAAGCCGGGTGACCCGCAGCATGGCCGTCCGCAGGTTGTGTCGAAGTACTCGACCTTCCAGAACGGTCAGGACGTGAACTCGAAGGGCATCTGCCCTGCGGCTCTTGGTTCGAAGGACCAGCAGCCGGTGTCGTTCTCGCCGCTGACGGGCCTCTTCTATGTGCCGTCCAACCACGTTTGCATGGACTACGAACCCTTCAAGGTTTCGTACACGGCTGGTCAGCCTTACGTTGGCGCCACGCTGTCCATGTTTGCGGCTCCGGACAGCCATGGCGGCATGGGCAACTTCCTGGCTTGGGATGCTGGCGCAGGCAAGATCGTATGGTCGAAGCCTGAGCAGTTCTCGGTCTGGTCGGGCGCTCTGACGACTGCTGGCGGCGTCGCCTTCTACGGCACCCTCGAAGGCTACTTCAAGGCTGTCGACCAGAAGGATGGCAAGGAACTGTTCAAGTTCCGCACCCCGTCGGGCATCATCGGCAACGCGATGACCTACTCGCATGGCGGCAAGCAGTACGTCGGCATCTTCTCGGGCGTAGGCGGTTGGGCCGGTATCGGTCTTGCTGCTGGCCTGACGAATCCGACGGACGGCCTCGGCGCGGTCGGCGGTTACGCTGGTCTGAGCAACTACACCCGCCTCGGCGGCTCGCTCACCGTGTTCTCGCTGCCCTAATCGGTAGTCGCGACATCAAGGGGCCGGCGCAGGGAAACCTGCGCCGGCCTCAATTGCGCCAGGGGGGCCTGCAGCGCGTTAACTTACCCCGAGGGGAATGACCCAAGTCGCATGCTGACCGACGATGTTGCGATCACTTGACACATCTCGGACTTGTAACTTGACGGTTCGGCGGGAAATTTTCACATCCGATAGACAATCGAGCACGGCTGGCGGCGCTTTCGGGCTGTCGGTCGCGGCGCGACGAAACTGAGACAAACAAAAAGCCAAGAATTCGAGAGAGGAAACGCGTGAACAACTTCGGCATCAGAATGGCGGTCGCGGCCGTCGCATGCTCTGCGTTGAGCCTTAGCGCCTGCTGGGCCGAGGAACCGAAAAAGTCCGACACCGGTTCGAAGGAAACCGCTCCGGTCGCCGAACCTGCAAAGAGCGCGGAAGCCGCTGCTCCCGCTGCTCAGGTCGCCGCCAACGATGCGCCGGCTCCGGCCGCAGCGCCTGCGGCCCCTGCCGCGGCGGCGCCGGCGGCTAGCGAAGACAATGCGGCCATCGAAGCCAAGGCGAAGGAACTGGGCGTCGAATTCAAAGACGGACGCTTTCGCGACAAGGACGGGCATCCGACGCCGGTCGTCACGAAGGACTATAAAGTGGACTGGGGCACATGGCAGGGCTTCCGCCGCTATCACGACGCCTGCCACGTCTGTCACGGTCCCAACGCGCTCGGCAGCTCGTTTGCGCCGTCGCTGGCCGAGTCATTGAAGACGATGGACTATGAAACGTTTTACGGCACCGTCGTCGGCGGCAAGATTCGCGAAGAGGCCGGAACGAAGTATGTGATGCCGGCGTTCGGCGAAGACAAGAACATCATGTGCTACCTCGACGATATCTACACCTACATCAAGGCGCGCTCGACCGACGCGATGCCGGCAGGCCGGCCTGCAGGCCGCCACGACATTTCTCCGGAGGCGAGCAAGGCCGCTTCGGAATGCACGGGATCATAAGTCTCGGGCATTCGGTCGCGAAGCGACGCTGACGTCGATGTTTCGGGGGCGGCCAATCCATGGCTGTCCCCGTTTTCGTATTGAGAGCAAGAACCGAAACAGAGAAGGTCTGACATCGTGACCATTTCCATCCGAAACGTCGTCGCCCCCTTGGCTGCGCTGATCTGCGTCGCAGCCTCCTGCACGAGCGCGTTCGCAGCCGACGCGCCGAAAGCCGATCTCGTCAATCGCCAGCAGCTTCGCGTTTGCTCCGACCCGGCCGACCTGCCGTTCTCGAACGAAAAGAAGGAAGGCTTCGAGAACAAGATCGCCGAGATCATCGCCGACGAATTGAAGCTGCCGCTCGAATACACGTGGTTTCCGAAGTCGATGGGTTTCGTGCGCATGACGCTGGCCGCAAAGAAATGCGATCTCGTCATCGGGTGGGGGCAGGGCGACGAACTGCTGCTCAACACCAACCATTTCTACCGCTCGGTGTCCGCGCTCATCTTCAAGCCCGGCACGGGACTGGACGGCGTCGAAACGCTCGCCGACCCGCGACTGAAGGACAAGCGCATCGGCGTCGTCGCCGGCGCGCCGGCGGCCGATTACGTCGCCAAGTACGGCCTCATGGGCAAGGCGAAGCCCTACAAGCTCGTTGTCGATCGCCGCTACGAGGCGCCGGCGGAAGACATGATGAAGGACATTCGGTCCGGCGAAATCGACGCTGGCGTAGAGTGGGGTCCGATCGCCGGTTACTGGGCGAAACAGGGCGGCGAGCCCCTCACGGTCGTGCCGCTGCTCAAGGAACAGGGTCGCGTGCGGCTGCACTATCGCATCACGATGGGCGTGCGCCAGGGCGACGACGCCTGGAAGCGGCAACTGAATCAAGTCATCGCCAAGCGCCAGGGCGACATCGACAAGGTCCTGCTCGACTTTGGCGTGCCGCTGCTGGTCGACGACGACACGTCGATGGAGATGATCACGACGCCGCGCGCCAATGGCGGCGTCGCGCCGCCCGAAGACGCGAAGGCGGGCGCCGCAGCGCCGGCGCCTAAGCCTTCGGTTCCGGTTCCCGCCGGCAGCGCAGGGTCCAGGTGAACGTCCGCGCGGCGATCCTCGTCGCCGCGCTCGTCGCGGCTGCATGGTCCAGTTACGCAATTGCCGACGACGACCTGCAGACGCCGCCCCCCGCCAATTCTCCGCCGTCCGCCGAGCCCGACGGCTATCGAATGGAAGATTATCGCAAGCCCGTGCCCGCCACGCTGAAGGGCGCGCGTGTTCTGTCTGCGCCAGCGGCGCTCGAACTCTGGCGCGCCGGCGCCGCCGTGTTCATCGACGTCTACCCGCACGCGCCAAAGCCCGCCAATTTGCCCGCTGGGACGCTCTGGCGCGACCCCGTCCACTATTCGATCGAGAATGCGAAGTGGCTGCCGAACGTCGGCTATGGCGTGCTCTCGGAGGCGACCGACGCGTACTTTCGCGGAGCGCTGAGGACGTTGACGAACGGCGATCCATCCAAACCGCTCGTATTCTTTTGTCTTCGCAACTGCTGGATGAGTTGGAACGCCGCCAAACGGGCGTTGAGCATGGGATATAAGGCCGTCCACTGGTTTCCCGACGGCTCCGACGCGTGGCAGGAAATTGGCCAGTTGGTCACTCAGTCGAAGCCGGAGCCGTAATTCCCGTCCGGCGCGCGGCTCGTCAGCTCTTCATTTCAGCTCGAATGGCCCGCGCAATGGCGCCGGCGCGCTCGTCCATGGTCTGCGGGATTTCGCAGGCGATCGGTATGTTCTTCTGACGCTCCTGGAAGACGCGGACTTCCCAGTTGTATTTTTCCTGCTCCGGCGAAACCTTGTCGATCTCCGTCGCGGAGATCGGCGCTTCCGGCAGGGGCGCGCCGGCTTCGGGCAGCGCGATGCCCTGTTTCTCGATCTGCTTGGCGCGTTCGAGCTGGCGCTTATGAATGCGCTCAATGCCGCTGAGGATGATTTTGCGCTCGTCGTTGGTGCGCGAAAGCACGGCGGCGAATAGAACGGTCAGCTTCTGATCGCGCGCGTCGGCCGGCTGTTCGCCGGCGTATTTCTTCACGGCCGCTTCGGCGTCTTCGATCTTGATGCGGCGGGAAATGAGATACTGCGAGAGTTTGCGCACGGTCTCGTCGCCCTGCCAGCCCGCGATCTTGTCGACGGGGGGGCCGTCCCAGATCGTCGCGGCGTCGAGGGCCAGCGTCTTGCGCCAGACGCACGGCCAATCGGGACTTGCCGCGTCTGCGGCGCGGGCGGAATTCACGCCAAGAACCGAAACCGCGGCGACGATTGCCGCCGTTCCGGCAATCCAAAAACGCACATGACCTGCTTGCATCGTCCGAACCTTTTTCGCTTCTTTGTTCAAATTCTATGCCCCGCCGCCCGGTCCGCCGCGCCGCCCGATGAGGCCCTTCGAGGGGTTATACGCGTAGACCGCCGACGCAAGGAACACGGTCGTGCAGCCCACCACGATCAGCAGCGACACGACGTCGATCTGGCCATGGAAGCCGAAGCGGATGAGTTCGACCGCGTAGGTAAACGGGTTGAAGCGGCAGATCTCGTAGAGCAGCGGGCTCGCCTCGCGGATGCGCCACAGCGGGTAGAGCGCGGAGGAGGCGAAAAACATCGGAAAGATGACGAAATTCATCACGCCGGCGAAGTTTTCGAGCTGCTTGATGACCGACGACATGAACAGCGCCAGCGAGCCGAGCATCAGCCCCGCCAGCAGCAGCGCCGGGATCACGGTGACGTAGCCGGCATAGGGCTGCGCAAATGCGGGCAGTGAAAACAGCGGCGTCACGATGGGGTCGGTGACGGGCGCGATCAGTCCAGCGCCGCCGAGCCAGTGCGGCGGATCGTACATGGTGAAGAGCTTGATTTCCGAGATCGCCGGCGGCTGAATTTCCCAGAACCACGCGACGAACAGGAACGCGTAGACCTGCAGCAGCGCGACCGAGACGCCGCCAAGAAGCTTTGAGAGCAGCAGGAACGAGCGCGGGAAGGGGCTGACCAGCAGCGTCCGCATGGCCCCCGTCTCGCGGTCGTACACCATCGACAGCGAGGATTGCATGGCGTTGAACAGCAGGATCATGCCGATGAGGCCCGGCGTGATGAATTCTTCGTAGAGCACGTAAGATTCATACGGCGGAATGATCGAGACGCCGAGAGTCTGGCGAAAGCCGGCGGCGAAGATGAACAGCCAGATCAGCGGCCGCACGAGCGCCGAGAAGAACCGTTCGCGCTGATGGAGATAGCGCAATATCTCGCGCCAGACGATGCCGCTGAAGCAGGCGAGATATCCGGCAAGTCCCAATCGCCGCGCCGCCAAGGCGGCGTGGTCGCTCGCCTCGCGGTGGACCGATGTAGATGCGCCGGCGGCGATCGACGTCGACATCAGGCGGCCTCCTCGATTGGGCCGCGCGTGCCCGTGATCGCCCGAAAAGCGCCAATGACCGTGCCCTCGCCCGTCGTCGCCAGCAATCCCGGCGTCGGACCGGCGAACAGAACGCGGCCCTTGTGCAGCACCACAACCTGATCGCCCGCCTTCACTTCGTCCATCAGATGCGTCGCCCACAAGACGCCGAGGCGCCGGCTGTCCACGAGGCCGCGCACGATGCTGACCACGCTCTCGCGCGAGCCGATGTCGAGGCCGACCGTCGCTTCGTCCAACAGCAAAAGGTCGGGGCGATGCATCAGCGATCGCGCGATCTCCACGCGACGCGCTTGGCCGCCCGAGAGCGCGCGGATCTTTTCATGGGCGCGATCGCCAAGTCCGACGACGTCGAGCGCATCCTGGGCCCGGTCCGACGCATCGCGGCCTGAGAAGCCGTGCAGCGCCGCGTGATATTTCAGGTTCTGGATCAGCGACAGATCGCTGTCGAGCGTGCGGCTCTGGAATACGACGCCCAGCTTTTGCAAAGCTTGCGAAGGGCGCCGGCGCACGTCGAAGCCGCGAATGGCGATTTGGCCGCTGACGTTGTCGTAGAGCCGCGTCACGAGCGAGAACAACGTCGATTTTCCGGCTCCATTCAATCCGAGCAGCACGACGAATGCGCCTTGCGGGACGGTGAGCGAGACGTTGTCCAATACCGTCTTGTCGCCGAATGCGTGGCTGACGCCGGCGACGGTCAACGACGGCGTGGCGTCGCGGCCCGCATCAGTCGTCGGATCAGGAATTTTCTCGGCGGACGTCATCGACAACCTCGGTTCAAACCGGCGACGAACGGATTATTGCTGCGAAATCACAACGCCCCAGGGATAACGCCCCGTCTTGATCGACTTGATCGCCTTCAGGTTTTCGACGTCGATCACCGTCACATCGTTGGAAGCGCCGTTGGTCGTGAACAGCTTCTTGTCGTCGGGCGTCAGATACATCTGCCAAACGCGCTGGCCGACGAGCAGATACTTCTCAACCTTGAGAGTCGTGGTATCGACGACGGCGACGCGGTTGGCCGGACCGAGCGCGACGAACGCCTTCTTGCCGTCCTTGGTGATGCGCACGCCGACGGGCTGGATCGCCTCCTTGGCGACGCCCTGAATTTCGAACGAGACCTTGCCGATCTGCTTCCTGTCAGCGGGATTGAGCACCGTCACCGTGCCGCCGATTTCGGACGACACCCAAAGCTGCGTTCCCTGCGCATTGAAAATGGCGACGCGCGGGCGGCTGTCGACGAGCACGTTGTCGAACGTCTTGTGCGTCGTTGTATCGATGAAGTGGGCCATATTCGTCGTCTCGGAGGTGTTGACCAGCACTTTGCCGTCCGGGCTCATGCCCATCCCTTCCGGTTCGACGCCGACGGGAATGTCCGAAATGATTTCGCCCTTCTCGATGTCGACGACGGTGACGAGGTTGTCGTCTTCGTTGGCGACGTAAAGCGGATTGCCGCTCGGGTGCAGAATCTGCAACTCCGGATCAGGCCCGGAGGGCAGCGACTTGATGAACTCGAACGTCTTGGCGTCGTAGACCTGGATGATGTTGTCGTCGCTGGTGCAGACGATGATCCATTTGCCGTCTTTCGAAAGCACGATGCCGCGCGGCCGCTGCCCGACCTTGATGGTCTTGAGAACCTCCAGCGTTTCGCTGTCGATCACCGTTATCGAATTGTCTTTTTCATTGGTGACGTAAACCGTGTAGGCGCGCGCCGGGGCGGACCATGCAAGGGCGACGGCCAAACAAAAACCGGCAAGGGCGAACGTGGTGCGGGGCATTCGGAACTCCAGTTTCATCGAATCGGGGGGCAGGCGACGGTTAGGCGCGTCGCGGTCCGGCGGCGTCATGGTTTTGCGTACGCTTGGCATTTGGTTTCGGGTTTATCGATGCCGAGCGTGTCGAGTTCAGTAAATTGATGCAGAAAGCCGGGCTGCGGCGAAATGCTGACCAGGAGCTTCGGCGTCGTGACGATCAGTGGCTGGCGCAGCTGGCCGTTCCAGGTCCGGAACGTCGTCTTGACGCCCTTGAAAGCGGCGACTTCGAACTCAGGCGCGTGGATATAGGAATTCAACGCGGCGAAATCGCCGCTGTTCTTGCGCGTCGCCGCTTCGCCGATGACGCGCACGGCGAGCCAGGAATCATAGTCCAGCGGCCGCATGTTGCGATTGGCGAGTCGGCGGAAACGGTTCTGAAATTGCGTTCCGCCCCAAAGTTCGAGCGCCGGATGCCAACTCGTCGGCGTCAGTCCCGCCGACCCTGCGACCGGCCGCGGCGTCCAGGCGCGATAGGGCATGTAGTCCGCGAATACCTGGCCTTCGTCGACGACGATCAGCACATCGTGCTCCTTGGCGTTCTGAGTGAACTGCGGAATTTGCTGTTGGATTTGCTCAAATCCGCCGTCCGCGCGCCGGCTGCCGGCCTCGTATTTGAATTCGCGTTCCTCGACGATCTTCGCGCCGAATCGTTTGGCTGCGCGTCGGTAGGCCTCCGCCAATAATTTGTCTTCTGGCAACGTTCCGGTGACGAGGAACCAGTTGCGCCACTGTTTCCAGGCGAAATACTGACCTAAAGCGTCGGCCAGCATCGTGCGCGAGGGCGGCAAATGCACGACGTTTGCGCGACACTGCTCCTCGCGCACGCTGTCGTCGGGATTGCCGACGTTGAGGATCAGCGCCGGCTTGCCGGTCAGCGCGTCCGCCAGCTTTATAAGCGGCGCGGCGTCGACGTCGGCGACGAAAAAGCTGGTTCCGGCGGCGATCTGCTCATTCGCCGTTTTGATCAACTCGTCGATGTCGGCGCTCTCGAACGTGTCGAGTTTGAACGACTGGCCGACGAAACGTCCCGTCGTGTTGTTGTCGGAGATGGCGAGTTTGGCGCCGGCCGTGCCTTCATCCGACGGCGGCAAGTCCAGCAACGACAACGGGGGCGTCTTGTCGCGAAGCTGCTTTAGATAAGCGATCGGTATCGTGACGACGGGCTTCTCATCCGACTTTGCGGCGGCTGGCGCGTCAGGCGCCGCTTCGTCGGACTTTTTGGCAGGCGTGGACGGCTCGGGCGTTTGCGCGAGAGCGCTGTGCGTCGTCGCGCACATTAGGAAAAGTGCACAGAACCCAACCGCCAGAAACGCTCCGATAGAAGGGTTTTCGCGTCGTGACGGGCGTCGCAGACGGCTAAAAAGGTCAAACCTGGCGTCGATCACCAAAACGTCTCCCTGCCGGCCCCGCGGTCCTCGACCGGCCGGCCAATCGCGCGATCCGAAAGTGTAACTCTGTTACTGTAAGAGGGGAGGCGAGCGCCCGATGTCAAGCGGAGGGAATTTGGCTCGCGGGATTGTGACCATTCCGGAAAGCGGCCCGCGCGCGAACGGTCTTGCAAACCGGGGGGGTCCTGACGCACGTAACGTCGTAACATGACGCGCCAAGCCGCCGCCGTCGTTCGCTTCAAGCCGGACGAGGCTCGCCGGTTGGTACAAGGCGCAGGCGTCAAAGGATAGAAATGCCGAGAAATATGATGCTTCTTAAGTGTTTAGCAGGTCTAGCCGCTGTCGTGGCGTCGACCGCGACGCCCGCTGCTGCAGTGCAAAAAGCGGCTATTTTTCCTTTCGACATCCGTGACGTGAGCCAAGAGGGCGAAATCGTCCCGAAATTGAATCCCGAAGATTTGCGGCGCCTGAAGCTCGTCGCCGATGAGTTGAGGGCGCTCATGGAAAAGAGCGGCAACTACGCGATCGTCGATTTGACGCCGTTGGCCAAGGAAGTCGAGGCCGCGTCTCCGTACAATCGCTGCGACGGATGCGAGGCGCCGATCGCCAAGCAGGCGGGCGCCGAAATCGCCGTCACGGGATATGTCGACAAATTATCGGACGCCCTCATCAGTCTTCAGCTGTTTGCGCGCGATGCGGAAACCGGCAAGCTCACCAAGTCGATGTCCGCCGAAATCCGAGGCAACACGGATGAACTTTGGCTGCACGGTCTGCGCTGGCTGTGGCGCAACCGGTTCAATGCCGAGGCGAAGTCGCCATGATCGGGTGTGACCGTCGCGCGTTGATGGTCGGCGCGGCGACGCTGGCCGCTTCGTCAGTCTTGCCGCCGCCGGCGACAGCCGCGACGCCCGTGAAGTTGACGTCGGTCAAGTTCGGCTCGGTCAGCTGGCTGATCGAAACAATTCGCGCCGGGGGCTTCGACAAGAAGCACGATCTCGATCTGCAGATCCTCGAAGTCGCCAACAATACGGCGGGCCCCGTCGCTCTGATGGCGGGCGAGGCGGACGTCATCGTCAGCGATTGGACGTGGGCGCTGCGCCAGCGGGCCAAAGGCGCCGACTTCAAGTTTGCGCCCTATTCCGCGGCGCTCGGCAGCCTGATGGTGTCGCACGACAGCCCCGTCAAATCGCTCGCCGATCTCAAGGGCAAGAAGATCGGCGTCGCCGGCACCGGCATCGACAAGAGCTGGGTTTTGCTGCGCGCGTATTCGCGCAAAGTGCTCGGCGCCGACATCGCAACGCTTGCCGAGCCGGCTTTCGGCTCCGCGCCGCTGGTGACGGAAGAATTCAAGAGCGGACGCCTCGACGCCGTGTTGAACTTCTGGACCTATGCCGCGCGACTGGCCGGGGCCGGATCGCGACAGATCCTGAGCATGGCGGACGTCATCAAGGCGCTCGACATCGATCCGACGCCGGCGCTGGTCGGCTTCATCTGGTCGGACAAGTCGGTGCGCGAAAAAGGCGTGCCGGTCGAGAAGCTGTTGGCCGCTGTCGACGACGCCAACGCGGCGCTGGGATCGTCCGACACGGCCTGGGAACATCTGCGTCCGCTGATCAAGCCGGCCTCGGACGCCGAGCTCGATGCGATCAAGGCGTACTATCGCTCCGGAATCACGAAAGGCTGGAGCGCCGCCGATACGGCGTCAGCGGAAAAACTGACCAAACTCCTGATCGAACTCGGAGACTCAGAACTCGTCGGCGATGGCACCCGTTTCGACCCCAACCTCTTCCATATCACGCGTGGCTAGTTCACCGGGCGGCTGGAACAAGACGATGGAGCGGCTCGGCTGGACGCTGGGATCGTTGCTCGCGTTCGTCCTGCTCTGGCACGTCTTGGCCGAGGTTCTTCAGAACAAGTATTTGCCGAGTCCCGCGGCGGTCTTCGAAGCGCTGTTGCGCGAGGCCGCGAACGGCGATCTCTGGCGCCACATCGGCGCGACGCTGCTGCGCGTTGCGTTCGCCTTCTTGATTTCGATGTTCATCGGCTCGGCGATCGGGCTCGCGCTCGGCCGCTTCAAGACGGCCGATAAATTCTTTGACGCCTGGCTGATCCTCTTTCTCAACCTGCCGGCGCTGGTCACGATCACGCTCTGCTACATCTGGTTCGGCCTGACGGAAGCGGCGGCCGTCACGGCCGTGGCGCTGAACAAGATCCCGAACGTCGCCGTCCAGATGCGCGAAGGCGCGCGCAGCCTCTCGCGCGACCTCGCTGAAATGGCGACCGTCTACAAATTCGATCATTGGAAAACGCTGCGGCATGTCACGGTTCCACAGCTCGCGCCGTATTTTGCAGGCGCAGCGCGATCAGGCCTAGCCCTCGTGTGGAAGATCGTGCTTGTCGTCGAAGCCTTCGGCCGATCCAGCGGCGTCGGCTATCGGCTCAACATCGCCTTTCAGGAATTCGACGTGACGACCATTCTCGCGTATGCGCTGGGCTTCATCATCATCGTCCAGATCATCGAATTCGCCGTGCTCCAACCCGTGCAAGCCAAGGTGAATGCGTGGCGGCGCTAGATGCTGGCAGAGGCGCGGTTGATCGCGGCGATGGACGCATCCGCGTTTCCGTCAGACGCAAGATCTTCCCGGCCGTCGGCGAGCGCGACGCGCAGCTCGTGCTGCGCGACGTCGCCTTCGAGGTCGAGCCGCGCTCGTTTCTCGTGATGACCGGGCCGTCAGGCTGCGGAAAATCGACGCTGCTCAACATCATCGCCGGGCTCGATTCCGACTTCGAGGGCGACATCGATCTCGGCCGCGGCCGCGACCGGCTGACCTACATCTTCCAGTCGCCCCGGCTGCTGCCCTGGCGCACGGTGTACGAAAACATCGCCCTGGTCCTTCCGGACGGCGATCCGCGCCACGCGAAAATTCCGGAGATGCTGGAGCGCGTCGGCCTCACGCAGGCGGCGACCGCCTATCCTGAACGGCTGTCGCTCGGCATGCAGCGCCGCGCCGCGCTGGCGCGCGGGTTTATCCTTGCGCCTGAAATCCTGCTGATGGACGAGCCGTTCGTGTCGCTCGACGATCCGACAGCGCAAAGCCTTCGTGAACTCTTGATGGAGCTTTGGCGGCGGCATCCGACGACGGTGATATTCATCACCCACGACCGGTTCGAGGCCGTACAACTCGGCACCCGCATCTTGCGGCTTGCGCCCGGGCAGGCGAGTGTGGTTCAGGATGCCGCTGTACGCCTCACAGACGATCAACGGCGCGATCGCAGCGCCGTCGCGACCGAACAGGCGCGCATCTTTCAGACCGCCTAGCGGCGCTTCTCAGCGCCGCTGCGGACGTCCGCTTCGGAGCCTCGCGCCGTCCCCGATGTTAACCAAGCTCTCTCTACATCGACCGCTTTTTCTGGCGAGCGTCACCGACGCGGATGAGGCGCGTTTAGCGTTGAACGCGGGGGCGGCTATCATCGATTGCAAAGAGCCGTCGCAAGGCGCGCTCGGCGCCCTGCCGCTCGCGCGCACGCGCGAAGTCGTCGGCATTGTCGCCGGCCGCGCGCCGGTCAGCGCCACGATCGGCGATCTGCCGAGCTATTCAGCCGCACTCTGCGCCGCCTCCGAGGCGACCGCGCGAACGGGCGTCGATGTGGTCAAGGTCGGTTTTTTTGGCGACGGCGATGCGCGCGCTGCGATCGCCGCGCTTGGCCGCGCCCATCTTGGCGAAGCACGCCTGGTCGCCGTTCTGATGGCTGACCGCACGCCGGATTTTTCGTTGATCGCCGCCCTGGCCGACGCCGGGTTCGTCGGCGTCATGCTCGACACGGCCGACAAGGCGTCCGGCGCGCTGCCCGACGTGTTGACAGGGCGCCGGCTTACTGAATTCGTCGCTCGGGCGCACGCGCATCGCCTCATGGCTGGGCTCGCCGGGTCGCTCCGATTGGAGCACGTCGCCGATCTGGCGCATCTCGGCCCCGATATTCTGGGTTTTCGCGGCGCGCTGTGCGAGGGAGGGCGCGCCGGAGCGCTCGATGCCGCACGCGCAAAGCGCGTCGGCGAGGCTGTATCCGCAGCCGCCGAATTGCGACGATCGCCGCAAGCGGCGGCGGGTTGATCAGCAAGCACATGGGCGCGTGATGGCGGATAAAAAGAAAAAGCCGGGCGGCGTCGCAAAGCCCGCGAACGCGGAAAAATCGAAGAAGGCTGCCGCCAAGGCGCGCCAGATTGGCGACACGATTTTCGTTCGCGACTTTGTCGTCGATTGCAACGTCGGCGTCTACGCGGAAGAGCAGGGCGTGACGCAGCGCGTCCGCTTCAGCGTCGAGGCGCGGCTGGCGCCGATCGTTTTCAGCCTCGACGACGAAATGGCCGAGGTGCCGTCGTACGCCGACATCATCGACACAATTGTCGCGCTGGCGCGCGGCGGCCACATCAATCTGGTCGAAACTTTCGCCGAGCGCATCGCGTCCGCCTGCCTGTCGGACAAGCGCATCGTCGCCGTCCGAATTGCGCTCGAAAAGCTTGAGCGCGGCCCGCTGCGCGGCGTCGAAATCATTCGCCCTGCGACGAAGGCGGCGGCGCGCGAATTCGGCCGCGGCTAGTGGCGTCGCTCGCGTCCCCGCCGCTGGTCGTCAAAGTCGGCGGCAGCCTTGTCGAGACCGGTCGGCTGGCTGAAACGCTGGAGATCATCGCATCCGCCGCGCGCCCCCTCGTCGTCGTGCCGGGCGGCGGCGCGTTCGCCGACAAAGTTCGCGACCTGCAACGCGCGCTCAAATTCGATGACGCAATCGCGCACCGCATGGCGATGTTCGGCATGCACCAGATGGCCGACACGTTCATCGCGACGAACGACGCCTTCGCCGCCGCCGACAGCATCGACGGCATCTACGAGGCGCTCTCGCGCAAATTGACGCCGGTTTGGCTGCCGCTGCCGATGATGGAGGCCGACGCCGCCGTGCCGGCGGATTGGACGACGACCTCGGACGCGCTGGCGGCGCGGCTGGCGGAACGGCTCGGCGGCGCGCCGCTGGCGCTCGTCAAATCGGCAGACGTGGCCGCTGCAGCGACGGCCGAACGCCTCGCCGCCGACGGCGTCGTCGATGCAGCGTTTCCGATCATCGTCGCTCGCGCCGGGCTGACCTGGCGCGTCTACGGCCCGTCTGACGAACTGCAATTGCGCGCGCTCTTGCAGACCCGCCCAGCCGGCGCGGCGAATTGTTAAGGCCGGGTTCGTTTCGCCGTCGACGGCCTCAGACCTGCATGCTATCGCGCGGCTGGCATGGCTGATCGCGCAAAAGACAAGCTGCTCTTCCTCACCGGCAAGCTCGCCGAAAATCGCCTCAAGGCGACGGTGGCGCGCGTCGGTCTTGACGAAAATTCGTGGGCGGTCGCCAACATCGGCATCAAGGTCGCGGCGCTGATGACGGAAGCGATCGTGCGCAATCGCCTGAAAGGGCCGCTCGACGCCACGCGCGTCATCGTGCCCGGCCGCTCGCGGATGGACCTCGACAAGCTCGGCGAACACTACGGCGTGCCGTTCGTTCGCGGGCCGGATGAACTCGCGGACCTGCCGCAGTATCTCGGCAAGGGCGGCAAGCCGCCGGATTTCTCGAAGCATGATTTGCGCATTTTCGCCGAGATCATCGAAGCGCCGCGGCTGACGACGGAGAAAGTTCTCGAGATCGCCGCGGCGCATCGCGCTAAGGGCGCCGACGTGATCGACATCGGCTGCCAGCCCGACGTCGCGTTTCCGCATCTGGAAGACATGGTGTCACGGCTTGCCGCGGCCGGTTTCAAGGTCAGCGTGGACAGCGGCGACGTTGCGGAGTTGGAGCGCGGCGCGAAGGCCGGCGCGCACTACGTCCTGAGCCTGGATGAGTCGACTCTTGATGCGATCAAGGGCACGGCGTGCGTGCCTATTCTTGTTCCCAAACCGCACGGCGACCTCGCCTCGCTCGTGCGCGCAATCGATCTCGCCAAGAAAAAGAACATTCCGCACATCGCCGATCCGATCCTTGATCCCGTCCACTTCGGGTTTACGGCGTCGATCGAGCGCTATGCCGAACTGCGCCGTCAGCGGCCCGATGTCGAAATCCTGATGGGCACAGGCAACCTGACCGAGCTGACCGACGCCGACAGCCAGGGCGTCACCGCGATGCTGCTCGCCATTTGCTCGGAACTCTACATTCAGAACGTTCTCGTGGTTCAGGTGTCGCCGCACACGCGCCGCACGATCGAGGAGCACGATGCGGCGCGGCGGCTCATGTTTCGCGCACGCGAAGATGAAAGCCTGCCGAAAGGCTACGGCGGCGGGCTGACGTCGCTTCACGACGTCAATCCGTTTCCGCTGTCGGCCGCCGACATCGCAACGAGCGCCTCGGATGTGCGCGACGACAATTTTCGCATACAGGTCGGCGAGGACGGCGTGCACGCATACAATCGCCACGGCCATCACGCTGCGCGCGATCCGTTCGACCTGTTCCCGAAACTCGGCGTCGAGGCCGACGGCGCGCACGCCTTCTATCTCGGTTATGAACTGGCGAAAGCCGAGATCGCGCTGGCGCTCGGCAAGCGCTACGCCCAGGACAACCCGCTCGACTGGGGCGTCGCCGCCGACAAGAAGAGCGAAGACCTGATCCGTCATGCGCCCGAGGGCGCGACGCTCAAGGCCAAAAGGGCGAAAGACGGGGATGAGGGCTGATGCCGCGCATCGTTGAAACGATCGTCACGACGAGCGACGCAGGCGGCGGCGTGCATATCGCGCCGCTGGGTCTGATCGCGGACGGCGACAACTGGATCGTCGCTCCGTTCACGCCGTCGAAGACCCTGGATAATCTGCGCGCCAATGCCGTCGCCGTCGCGAGTCATACGGACGACGTGCGCGTATTCGCCGGCTGCGTCACCGGGCGCAAGACATGGCCGCTGACGCCGGCGACGAAAGTCGCCGGCGCGCGGCTTTCGGTATGCGTCACGCATTGGGAACTGAAAGTCGCGCGCGTCATTGAAGACGACCTCCGCCCGCGCTTCGTCTGCGAGATCGTGCATCAGGAATCGCACGCGCCCTGGGAGGGCTTCAACCGCGCCCAAGCCGCCGTCCTCGAACTCGCCGTGCTGACAACGCGGCTGCATATGCTGCCTGCTGAAAAGATCGACGCCGAACTCAAGTACCTCGACATCGCCGTCTCGAAGACGGCCGGGCCTCGCGAAGCGGAAGCCTGGGGCTGGCTGATGGCGAAGATCGAGGCGTGGCGTTCGGCTGCTTCCGCGCCGAAGTCGAACTGACATGGCGGACGAAAAAGCAGACTTCATTCAGGCGTGGGCGGAAAGCGTAGCCAGCGGCTCGTTCGTGAAGCTGACGCTCGGCAAGCCAGATGCGGCGCTGACCGACATCAAGAAAGTCGTCATCACGCCCGTGACGATCCAGGACAAACAATCCATGCGCGTCGTCACCTCGCGCGCAGCGAACGATATGACGAAAAACATGGCGCTGGACGCGGCGACCGCCGAAGCGAGCCGCCTGATCGGCCAAGCGCTGTTGAGCGCCACCCTTTTCACGACCGACGCCGACTGCGCCTTGATCTACAACAAGCGCGGCGAACCGCGTCTGACCAGGGCCAAGCCGACGCAAGTCAAACTCGCATCACACGCCCACAATCGGCAGAAAAACTACGTTGTCGAAGCTTCGCGCCCTTACCTGAAGCATCTTGGCGTCACGCTCGATGACGGGCGCGTCAAGCCGTCGATGTACGCGAAATTTCGTCAGATCTGCCATTTCATCGAGATCATCGACGATCTTCTGCGCGCGTCGCCGCTGAAAGACGTTTCAGCCTTGTCCGTCGTCGATATCGGCTCCGGAAAAGGCTACCTGACGTTTGCGCTCTATGACTATCTGACCGCACAACTCGAAAAAAATGTCGCGGTCATTGGCGTCGAAGCGCGGTCCGATCTGGCGCAATTTTGTGCGGGCGTCGCGGCGCAGTTGAATTTCAAAGGATTGAGCTTTGAAGCCGAACGCGCTGAACGGACGCGCGCCGCCTCAGCGGATCTTCTCATCGCGCTGCATGCGTGCGATACCGCGACCGACGACGCGATCGCAAACGGCATCCTCGCCAACGCTTCACTGATCGTCTGTGCGCCATGCTGCCAGCATGAGCTTGCGCCGCAACTGGCGCAGCCAGACGAGGCATTGGCGGGGTTAATGAAGTTCGGCCTGTTCAAGCAGCGTCAGGCCGATCTCGTCACGGACGCGGCGCGCTGCCTTTTGCTGGAGGCTTCGGGCTATAAAGTCAAAGTTATCGAGTTTGTGTCGACCGAACACACGGCGAAGAACATTCTCATTGCGGGCATCCGTTCGAACGATGTCGATCGCAGCGCTGCGCGGCGCCAGTACGACGCGCTCAAAACCCTGATGGGCTTTCGAGCGATGCGTCTCGAGCAGCGTCTCGCGAAACTCTGACGGCTGCCTTGCCGTCGGCCGGACAAACGCAGAGCGTCTGGAAATCCGTCTCGCGTCACCGTAAGATGAAAAATTGCATGGCGGATCGAGGAGTTATGGCATGATTGTTTCGAACGCGAAAATAGCGCTCGCCGCGTTGCTCGTTGTGTGGAGTTGCGCATCGACGCCCGCCGTCGCAGCCGACGACCGCGACGATCATGTCGAGCGTTACGACGATGCAACGGTCGTCGAGCGCGCCTACACCGCAGACGACGTCGCGATCGCGTTGCGTGAGCAGGGCTTCGAGACTTGGGACGACATCGACTGGGATGACGGCGTTTGGAAGATCGACGACGCGCGCCGCGTCGACGGCCGCGAATATGACCTGAAGCTCGATCCGGTCACTCTGGCGGTCGTCTGGAGCGATCGGGACTAGGCGGACGCCGCGAGGAGCGCCACGGCGACAGCCGGCGCGCACCGCATCGCCCAGTCGCGGCAGCTCGCCTCGGCGCCGATCAAGTCGCCATAGGACTTGCACGGCAGCGCCAGACGGCGCGCGATCTCGTCGACCTCGTCGGCGCCGATGCCTGCGGCGATGACCGACGTGACGCCCGCGCCGGGCCGCGACAGAACTTGAATCGCGCCGTCGTGAATGGAGCGCAATTGCTGCTCGCGAATGTGAGCAGCCGACGCGCGCCACGTCGCAAGTTGGCGCACGTCGCCGTCGCGACCGAACCCGCGCGCCAGACGCGCCAGACTCTCCTCGACTGACCGCCCGCGCCCGTCGGTGGTGGCGTGCGTATCCACGCCGTCCGGCAATTGGCCGAGCACGCGACGCACGTCGGCCATCGTCGCGAAGACGTCGCGCGCCAACCCCTGCCATTGCCCTGCGAGAGGCGCAGACGTCACGACCGACGGCACGGGCGTGCGCGTCAGCCCCGTGTAGACGAGTTCGCCGGTTTGCAGCCGCTCCGCGTCGGTCAGTCCCTGCGGCCGGTCGCAGACGACGATGTCCGTCGTCGTCGAGCCCATGTCGATCAAAAGCGCCTTCGGCCGGCGCGCGGCGATCGATTGCGCGGTCGCCAGGAAATTCGTCGACGCTGCGAGCTCCGGATGTTCGCGCGCCGCCGCCGCGCCGCCGAAGCCCTTCAGCCCCATGTAGAACCGCGCGTCGCTGGGCAGGCGCTCCGCCATGTAGCCGACCAGCGCATCGACGCCCGCGCGCCGGCTCGGAAAAATTTCGGTCAGTTCGGCGGTCATCGTGACGGCATGGCGCGTCGCGCGCGACGTGACGTCTGCCGCGTCTGCAAGCGCGACGTCGAGCCGATCGAGCCCTTGCCACAGCGGACAGGCGATCTGGCGCACATCGACGACGCGGCCGCCGTCAACGAGCGCCACTTTCAGATGCGCGCCGCCGACATCATATCCGGCCGTCAGCACGTGGCCTCCGTTCGCTCGCCCCCGTCTCTCTTCTGACGCTTGGGCGTGTTACACGAAGCCGAGAGGGAGACAAGGCGATGGACGTCATTCCGGTCCTGGACGTGCAGGGCGGTCAGGTCGTCAGGGCGGTTCAGGGCGATCGGGGCGCCTATCGGCCGCTCGTGACGCCGCTTGCCGCGACAAGCGATCCGGTGGACGTCGCAACGGGGCTGCGCGCGCTCTATCCGTTTCGCCGGCTTTACGTCGCCGACCTCGACGGCATCGCGGGTCGCGGGCGCAACGGCCGCCTGACGCCGGCTTTGAGCCGAATCTTCGGCGGCGCCGACATCTGGGTCGACGCCGGCACGGGCTCGCGCGGCGCAGCCCGTGCGGTTCTCGCCGCACCCGTCGCGACGCTCGTCATCGGGTCGGAGAGCCTCGAAAGCCTGAAGGCGGCGAAAGAGATTCTAGCTGAGGCCCCGCAGCGCTCGGTGCTCTCGCTCGATTTCCGGGGCGACGAGTTCATGGGGCCCGACGCGCTGTTGAGCGACGCCAGCCTTTGGCCGAGCCGAGTCATCGTGATGACACTTGGGCGCGTCGGCGCCGAGGAGGGGCCGGACCTTGACCGGATCGGCGCCATCGCCAAGCAGGGCCATGGGCGGAAAATCTACGCCGCGGGCGGCGTCCGCCATCTCGACGATTTGAAGGCCATCCGAGCCGCAGGCGCGGCCGGCGCGCTGGTGTCGACGGCGCTGCATTCGGCAAAAATTTCGGCCGGTGACCTCAAGGAGATCGCCGGCCGATAGTTAGGTCTTCCATTTCAAGTTCCGGCTGATGCCCGAGGGCTCAGTCGCTGTAACGTCCAGAGAGTAGTCTTCCCAATCGCTGCAGCAGACCCCCCTTCATGGGAGGGGCGGTATTTTGATGATTTTCGACCTGCTGAGGACGGTGTCCGCTTCAAGTCTTGGCAGCGAAAGGATGCGAGGCGGAGTTGCGCTGAGCGGTGGCTTCGGCGGCCGTCGGCTTGCCGGCGACGGCGCGGGCGATGGCTTCCTTGGTGGAGCGATAGTTGTAGTCCTGGATCTTGGCGTCGTCCGACGCTTCCCAGTGAATGAACACGCCGACGAGAACGTAGAGATCGTCGGCTTCAGCTGCCGGGATCACGCCTTCGGCGACCGAGTCTTGCACGGCCTTGGCGACGCCGTACTGGGCGGGTCCGAACATCTGGACGGCCTGACGGGCGTCCTTGATCGTGACCTTGTTGAAGAGGATCGTGTTCGGCTTGCAGGCCAGGTTCGGCGCGATGACGGCGAGGAGCGACGTGAAGCCGTCCTTGTTGTTGGACAGCGAGTTCACGAACGCCGACTCGGCTGCCGAACCACGCGGTCCGATGATGAGGTCGATGTGCGCGACTTCGTTGCCGTCACCGACGAGCGACTCGCCGATCATGACTTTGTTGATCTTGGCCATTAGGGGGGTTCCTCCCAGGAATGAAACACTACGAGCACCAACGCTCCCCCGTCGAATGCCGGGACTTCGCTGTTCTGCTCTGCGATGGCTATCCAGACTCGCGCGGACCGAAACGCGTGTGACGGGGCCGGCTCATTGGACGCATTCAGGCGGCGCCCTTGCGGGCACGCGGCATGTATTAGCCTCAGGTTACCGCCGGCGACAAGTACTTAAGTAGGTCCGCGCGACCGCGTTCACGGTTGTTTCCGCCCCGAAATTAGGCTCGCAAAGAGGGTTGCGACAACGAAGTCCGCGGTTGTGCCCGGGTTGAGCCCGCGCGCCTTCAATTCGCCGTCGAAGGCCATGAGGCCGGCGCGCGATTTCGCGGTTGCGACGGGCCGCCACAGGGAGCTCAGTTCGCGCGCCTCGTCGCGGACGCGTTCAGCGGCGGCAAAGCCATGCTTGCGCGCGATGTGGCTGTCGGGGAATTGCGCCAGCAGCGTCATATGCAACGTGGTGACGGCGAGGTCGGGAGCGGCGGCCTTCGTCTGCGCGTCGGAAAGACAAGGCAAAGCGACGTCGAAAACGTCTTCATAAGCAGTGACGTAGGCGTTGGCGATGCGGTCGCGATCCCGCGCCAGATACATCGCCTTGGTTAACGTCATGTCCGCCGCGCTGCGCACGTCGCCGTCTTCGGCGTCGCCGAGGCCTGCCGGATTGGCGAGCCGGATGGCGGCGAACGCATCGCGCGCGTCGGCCTCGTCGAGCGTCGACAGGATGACGGCAAGGCGACGGCGTAGACCAATGCCGACGTCCGTTTCCGCCGCCGCCTTGGCGAGCGGCGCACACAGCAGAATGATGCCGAGGTTGGCGTTCACGCCCGTTGCCGCGACGCTGGCTTCCGTCGCTTTCAAAATGCGCTGACCGACGGTCAGTTTCGAATTGGCGATGGGCGGCGCCGCAGCGGCCGCCGCCCGTTCGAAGGTTTCGACCTCCATGCGGTGCCCGCCCGCAAAGCGATGCACGTTGCCGGGCTTCAGCGCCGAGAGTTCGGCCGCGCAGGCGGCGAGGAAGGCGCGGCGAATGTCGTTCTCGCCGAGGGGCTGAGCCATCAGGCGGGCGTCTTCACGGCGCGATGTGCGACGACCGTTTTCAAGAAGTCCTCGGCGATCGCCTGCGCGATGTCGATGTCGGCGACGCTTTGCAGGCCGCGCCACGCCGGGTTCGAATTGACTTCCAGAACCTGCAGGCGTCCGTCCGACGTGCGGATGAGGTCGATGCCGGCGTAGTCGGCGTCGATCGCGCGCATCGCCGCCATCGCAATGCGCGCCATCTCCGCGTCCGGCGCATGAGCGCTGGCCTTGCCGCCCTGATGAATGTTGGTCACCCAGTGCGCGCCGCGCCGGGTCATGGCGGCGACGATGCGATACCGCGTCGCCAGCACGCGCCAGTCTTCGAAGACGTCGTCGCGCGGCGCGATGAAATCCTGCATGTAGTAGATGTGGTCAACAGCCTCCGGCGCCGGGAGTTCCGCCTGAGATTCGATGCGGCCGATGCCTTTGCCCTGGCTGCCGAACAACGGCTTCATCACGAGCGGACGGAGAAGTCCCTCCGTGTAGTCGCGCGCATGCGCTTCGGTTTCACAGACGCGCGTGCGCGGCGTCGGCACGCCGTGACGATGCAGCAGAAACGTCGTCTGCGATTTGTCCACGCAGCGCTCGATGGCGCGGGCGTCGTTCCAGACGCGCACGCCGCTCTCGCGCAACGCGTGCAAGAGCCCAAGTCGGAACGTGATCTGTTCCAGCGTTCCGGCCGAGATCGAGCGCACGAACACGCCGTCGGGCAATCGGCCCGCGAAGCCCGGAATGTCAATGCCGCTTTCGATGCCCGTATCGAAGGCGCAATGCGGCAGCGATGAAACCGTGACGCGCGCGCCAAATGCTTCGAGCGATCGCACGATGCGGCGCGCGTGCCACTCGCCGCGACCTTCTTCGATCAGCAGCGCGAGGCGTAGGCCGCTTGCGCTCATGACGCTTCCCCTCTCCCCATGCCTCTCCCTTGGCATGGGGAGAGGGCGTGCGCTCACGCGAAGCTGGCATCGACGATCTCGGCCGCGATTTTTCCGGCGCGAAAGGATTTCCCGGTCTCGACGTTGGATACGGTGACGGTCGCCGGCGAGAACAGCATGGCGTCGATCTTATAGAAGTCGCCGTTCACTTCCGAGAAGATGTCCGCGAACGGTCTGCCGTATGCGGCCGACGACGACGACGGCAGGCCGTCGGCCAGCCGCTTCGCCTCGTCGTCCGTTCCTTTGACAAAGAGATGGATGCGTCCGCCGTAGATGATGGCGTCGTTGGTGCGGCCCATCGCCTTGGCGAAATCCGGAAACGGCGGCGCGATCGGCGCCGCTCCCATGCCGTCGAGAATGTTCTCCAGCTTGAAGTGCAGCACGTGCGCCTTATGGATCGAGACTTCGAGCACGCGCGCCGCGATCTGCGTCGAGCCCGCGAGGCTCCACGTCGGCGCGAACAGGACCGTCAGGCCCGATGGCTTGATCCCGCACGCTTCCGCGACTTTCGTGATGGCGGCGGCAGGCGGCGGCTTATCGCCTTCGATGACCAGCGCCGTGTGGTCGCTGTGATCGACGTAGCCCAGCTCCTTGTAGAGGTCTTCAACGCGCGACAGCGCCCGGGCCGGTCCCGAGCCAAGTGCGAAAAAGCCCGACGCCTCGTCCTGGATCGTCCAGCCGGCATACTGACTGCCGAGGCACGAGATCACCGGATCGGTCGCGTGCACGACGACGCCGAGCGGCCAGTTGGCGAGGCCGGAAGCGTTCGTGATCTGCACCGTTCCGAGCCCGCCCATGCAGACTTCGCCGAGCAATCTGCCAGCTTCGATGCACCCGGGAGCCGCAGCGCCGAGATCGATCAGGCGCTCGCCTTGACTGCCGGTCGAGACCTTGACGCGCAGCGCGTCGGCGTTCGCCGCAATCGCGTCGACGATTTTGGCGGCGCGCTTGGAGACGCTCGGGCTGGCGGCGAGGGGCATCAGGTCAGGCTCCGTTGGGGATCGCTTATCGGGCTTCGTATATCAGGGTTTCGAGTTCGGCCAAGCGGGCGCGCGCCAGGTCTTCGGCCTCGCACGACGTTGCGGCTGCGGCAAAAACGGTTGCGAGCGGCGCGCCTGCCGGGATCAAGGTTCCCGGCATCGGCCTGTCGGCGCTCCACTCCGGCCATTGAACGCCGCCGACCGTCACGTCGCCGCGATCGGCATGGAGAACGGCCGCGGCCCGTGAGGCGTTAACGATCCGGCGCATCGGCGGAACGTACTGTCCTCGGCACGCGAGAATGTGCGCCTTGAAAGCATAACCTTCCGCATCGTCGAGGACGTCCAACGCGGCGCCGGGCCGTGGGTTGATGTCGATCAGGTTTGCCCGCCCGCCCGAAACAATGAAGTCGAACGAGGCCATGCCGACGATGCCGAAGGCGTTGGCCGCTGCTGTCGTCGCGGCGGCCAGTTGCCCGAACGTCTCGGCGTCAAGCTCAAGCGTGGAGACGACGCCGCCATACCTGTAGGGCTGCCGCGTCGACGGCGACGTCCATTGCCGCGTCGCCAGGATGCGGGCGCCGCCGGCGCTGAACACGCCGCCGATTGAGAGACGCGCGCCGTCGATCGCCTTCTGGAAGTAGCGCCGCGGCTTCGGCCGACTCTCCGGCGTGCAGGCGCGGATGTGGCGGCCGCCGCTGCCGCCGACGCGCTTGCTGAGCCATACCCCCGGCGCCTCAGGGGGCGTTCTCTGCGTCATCGGATGCGCGACGCCGAGACGGTCGAACGTCGCCGACATCACGTCGGGGTCGTTGCAGGCGCGGATCACATCGGCGTCGCACCCGAGGAGTCGAAAACGGGCTGAAAGCGCGGCGACGAGGCGTGTCTTGTCTTCAAAGCCCGAGCCGAGCACGAGCCCGATCGGCGGGCTTGAAGCCTTCGCCGCAAGGCTTTCGAGCGCGGCGACGAGCGGCTTCGTTTTGAAACCTGTTCCGGCTGCGTCGTCGACGACACGAAAATGTTCAGCCGCGGCGCGCATGTCTTGATCGCCGAAGGCGTCGACGGCCAATGGCCGATACCCGGCGCGCCGCGCCGACTGCGCCAGCGCGCGGGCGGAGAACGATGCGATCAAGACCGAGTCGCCGGTCATGGCTCGTCCCTTTCACCCTCACCCCGCAAATTGCAGAGACGCGGTTGGGGCTCGCCGTGCAACACGTTTCAAACCGACCTAGGCCAACCCCGTCAAAGTCTTGCACATCGCGTAGGCATGACGAAAGTCGAGTGACAACGGATTGTCGGACGAAAGCATCTGCTTGAACAGGCCGCTTTCGCACTTGTACTTGATGTCGCCGATGGCGAGCGCGCCGACGCCGAGCGCGTTGGAGCCTGGCAACGGCGCGCCGTCCATGAACAGCTCCATGCCGTCGACGCCCGCGGGCGGCACGGCGTTGACGTCCGCGACGACGAGCAGTTTCGTGGCGATGTCCTTGTCCGCCTTCGAGACGACCTGAACGCCTGCGGCTGCGGCGGCGAAAATGATCTCGGCGTTGGCGATGATGTCGCGCTTCTGCTCCGGCGTCTCGCCGGCGACGGGCTCGAGATCGACGCCGAAGCGCTCTTTCGAAACGGCGGCGCTCTTGATGACGCGGTCAACGCCGCGATGGGCGACGAGGCGAACGTGAGCGCCTTCGAGCGCGGCGATGATCGAAGACGCGAAGCCGACGACGCCGGTGGCGCCGAACACCGTGACATTGGCGCCTTTCCATGTCTTGCCGAATTTCGACTTCAAGACGCGTTCGACGCAGGCGACCATCGCCGCCGCCGTCGTGAACGAGCCGGCCGGATCGGCGAATGTCGAACATTCGAACGGCGGCACCATCGCCTTCTTGGCGGCCTCCAGCATGTCGAGCGCCACGATCGCGTCCTTGCCGCCCATGAAGAATCCGGTGCGGACGCCATAGTTCGGCGGGCGCGAAAAGATCGCGTCCTGGATGAGCGGCGTGACGTCCGCCACTTCGACGTTGGTGTAGGGAACGATCACTTTATAGCCAGCGTCCGCCGCCATGTTCACGTCGAACGGACTGACGTGCTTCCTCGGGTCCAGCATGTGCAGAATAGGGGTGGCGTCGCTCATAACGTGCTCTTTCTCCAAGGAAAAACGCGATCTTTAGAGGGCCTCGATGAGAGCCCCGGCGTTGCGGCCCTTGGCGATCGCGATGTCGAGTCCGAGCCGTTTAGCGTCTCCAACTAAAGAATGATAGAGGCGTTCTGCCGCTTCGAAACTGTCGACGAACGCGAAGCCTGTCGGCCCCCACGAGCTTTGTCCGATGCCGGTGGCGCCCTGTTCCTGCATGCGCGCGGCGAGACGTCCGACCGCCGGACTCGTCCAAGGGCTTCCACCTTGTTTGCCGGCGAAATGCCAGCCGACCATCTGCTGGATTTCGGTGATCGCGGCGCCGAACGCCGCAAGATCACGTTCAATTAATCCGGGCGCGAGTTTCAAAAGCACGAGATGGCAGATGTGCGCGGCCATGGCGTTCGGAAACTCCGGCAGACCGGCGAAGGCCGTCGTCTCGGCTTCGCCCGACACGCCCGCGCGATTGTTGTCGAATATCAAAAGCACGCGCCAATCCTCGGGGAAGTCGGCGCGCATCGTGACGGGCGGCGGCCGCTCCCTGTCGCCTCGCCCGCCGTCGATGATGAAGCCGCCGCCGGTGAAGGCGGCCAAGCCGATGCCGGAGCGCGCGCCGCGTTCGCTGGCGATCGCGAGGTCGGCGGGAGAAAGTTCGCGGCGTTCAATGCGAGCGATCGCGGCGCCGATAGCGAGCGCCAACTGCGTTCCTGAGCCCAGTCCAGCATGGGCGGGTATCGTCTCGGTGATCGAGACCGCGTAGCGCCGCTCGCCCTGTTTCGTAAAGCGATCGAGGAGTTTGGCGGCCCGATCGCGTTCAAGGCCAGAGGCGCTGTTGCGTTCGGCCGTGGCGACGACGAGCCTTGTCGCCGGCTGGTCGACAGCCAGCCCGATGCTGCCATAGCGCCTGCCGATCGCGCCATTGAGGTCGAGAAAGCCGAGATGAAGCCGCGCCGGCGCGGTGACCGAAACGTCAGCCGTCGTCGCGCTTTGAGAAGCCACGGTTCGCATCGTCCTTATCGTCTGAGGGGCAGGCGGCGCGGCGGCATTTGCGCGAACGCCCGCTCGCCGGGTAGGGTCAGCAACTGTCCAACAATCAGGAGCCGAGGGCAAGATGAGCGCAGATCGCGAGAAGGCCATGAGCGACGCCGACGTTAAGGCTTGGCTCGCCGCCAATCTGCCGACGTGGAAGCTTGAAGACGGCTGGGTGCGCCGGACCTACAAGACGTCGAGCTGGAAGGGCACCTTAATGGTGATCAACACGGTCGGGCATCTGGCGGAAGCGGCCTGGCATCACCCGGACATCACGGCGTCCTATGCTTGGGTCGAAGTTCGCCTCGTCACGCACTCGGCGAAGGGGATCACGTCGAAGGACCTCGAACTGGCGAAGAAGATCGAAGAGGTCGTCCACTGGCGCCCCGGCAAGGAAGGCAAGGGGCTCGAAGGCACGCCTGAGAACGATCTGCGCTTTTCCTACATCAAATACGATTGAGCGATGGCGCCGCGCGGCTACGACGCCATTCTCGGATTGGGTTCCAACATCGGCGATAAGCGCGCGAACATCCTTCGCGCGGTCGACCTGCTGACGGCGGATGGCGAATTGAGACTCGTCCGGCTGTCGAAGCTGTATCGAACGGCGCCGTGGGGCGTCGAAGATCAGGATTGGTTTGTCAACGCCTGCGCGACGATTGAGACGGAAGCGTCGGCGCGCGATTTGCTCGGGCGTTGTCAGACGGTCGAAGCCGAGATGCGGCGCGTGCGCGACAAGCGCTGGGGTCCGCGCATCATCGACGTCGACATTCTGAGCTATCGCGACGCCGCGATCAGCGAGAACGGCCTTGTCGTTCCGCATCCAAGGATCGCCGACCGCGCGTTCGTCCTGATCCCGATGAAAGACGTCGCGCCGGATTTTCAACTCGGCGGCCGCTCGCTCGACGACATGATCGCCGCTGTCGGCGCCGGCGACGTCGCGGCGATGGACGGCGCTCCTCAAAAATGAAGACGCCGCGAGGCCAAAGGCTTCGCGGCGTCAAAAGCTGCGCAGGTTGCGCGCTGCCTACTTCAGCGTTTCGAGATACGCGATGAGATTGTCCTCATCGGCCGGATCCTTGACGCCGGCGAACACCATCTTGTTGCCCGGCACCTTCTTCTTCGGATCGGCAAGGTATTCTTTGATCGTTGCGACGTCCCACGTCAGGTTCGCGTTCTTCATCGCGTCCGAATACGTGTAGCCTTCGACCGAGCCCGACTTGCGGCCGATCACGCCCTTCAGCATCGGACCGACGGCGTTCTTGTCGACCTGGTGGCAGGCCTTGCACTTGTTGAAGACCGCTTTGCCGGCTTCGGCGTCAGCAGCTTGAGCGACGGCAGGCGTCAGAGCGATCATGGCGACCGCCAATACCAACTTGCGCATTGAGTGTTTCCTTCCCGTTTCGCCATTCCGGCGCTTTTGACGCCGGACTCATAACTGAGGCCGGGAAAAATGGCATTTAATTTCTGAACTGCCGCTGAACGAAGTGACGCACCCGCTGCATTCGCGCAGCAGTCCGGCGCCATCCCGCGCCGCAGCGAAAAGCGCTGCAAAGTGTATGCCGTCACTCCGCCGCCGCGTCGGCCTTCGCCCCGCCGAGGCGCCGGTAAACGAACGGCGGCGGCGTATTTTCCGCGCTTTCGCGCTCGGCGGCGGCGACGAATTCGGCGTGCACGGGCGAAAACTTGCAGGCCGGATCGACGTTCGTCGGATCGCCGGTAAACGCCATCGCCTGACAGCGGCAGCCGCCGAAATCGATCTCCGCGCGCGGGCAGCTCTTGCACGGCTCCTTCATCCAGCTGGTGCCGCGGTATTTGTTGAAAGCCTGTCCGTTCAGCCAGATGTCGGCGAGGCGCTTCTCTTTGACGTTGTCGAACTGCAGGCCTGGAACTTGTTCGGAGGCATGGCACGGCAAAACCTTGCCGTGTGGCGTGATGTTCATGATGCCCTTGCCCCAGCCGCCCATGCACGGCTTCGGCGTCTTGGCGTAATAGTCCGGCACGACGAAGTCGAAGACGAGGATGCCCTTCAGACGCTCCTTCGCTTCTTCGACGATCTCGGCGCTTTTCAAAACCTGCGCGCGCGTCGGCATCAGGCTGGCGCGGTTTTTCAGCGCCCAGGCGTAATACTGAATGTTCGCGACTTCGATACGGCCCGCGCCCATCTCGACGGCGAACTGGATGATGTTCGGGAGGTTCTCGATGTTGTGGCGATGGATTGGCGCGTTGATCGTCAACGGCATCTCGAATTCGCGCACCCAAGTTCCGAGCTCGCGCTTCTTGGCGAGGCCGTTCTTGTAGGCCGAAATCTTTTCGGCGTTGGCGTCGTCGACGTCCTGGATCGACAATTGGACGTGGTCAAGCCCGTTGTCTTTCAGCTTTTTGAGCCGATCGCGTGTCAACGTCACGCCGGCGGTGATGAGGTTCGTGTAGAGCCCGGCCTTGGCCGCCACCTCGACGATGTCTTCGAGGTCCTTGCGCACCGTCGGTTCGCCGCCCGACAGATGGATTTGCAGGATGCCGAGATCGGCCGCCTGGCGCATCACGTCCTGCCATTCCGCCGTCGTCAGCTCGCCGCTGACGCGATCGAGTTCGAGCGGATTCGAACAGTAGGGGCATTGCAGCGGGCAGCGGTGGGTCAGTTCGGCGAGCAAGCCGATCGGCGCGCGCACGTTGCAAGACGCGCCGATGGCCGGTTCGGCCGAAACTTCGATTTCCTGCGGCGTAACGATTTCGTTCATTTCGGCGCCTCGGTTGGCGCGAGGCCCGGAGGCGTCGCGGCCGTCAAAACAGCGCTTCAGGCCTTCACGACGCCCTTGTCGGAAAGCTCCTGAAGCATGGAGATGATGTCGGCCGTGATATCGGAGAGCGGCGCGTTATACTCCGCCGCCATCTCCTCCGCCAGCGCCTGGACCGTGCGAACGCCATCACAACGCTTCAAGATTTCGACAGCGATGGGATCGGGCTCGAACACGCGCTCCGGCGCCAGCACGTGCCAGCGGCCGCGGCCTGCGTCATGGCGCAGCTTGATGTGCGCCGGCAGCCCCGGTTTCGAGGCGGCGTTAATCATGGTCCGTGACCGTTGCGCGGCGCCCGTCATCGTTTTGAGCCTCAGGTTTCAGGCCGGAACGCGCCCGGCGGGATGTTGCCGGCCACGTAGGCGTTATATAGGGCGTCGAGCTGCACCCACAAAACATTGCATTTGAAACGGACGGCCTCGACGCAGGCTTCCTGCTCGTCGCGCGTCCTGGCGTTCTTGAGGATGTATTGGAGCGCGAAATCGCTGTCGCGCGGGGCCTGGGTGAGCCGGCGCTTGAAGTAGGCCATCACCTTGTCGTCGATGAAATCGTAGTTTTCGAGCATGCCGGAGATCCGCTCCTTGTGGATCTTCGGCGCGAACAGTTCGGTGAGGGACGAGGCGACGGCGACGACGAGCGGCTGCTCACGCACGAAATTGACATAGGCTTCGACGGCGAAAACAGTGGCGGGCAGCGCGCCGCGACGGGAGATGACGTACTCGCGGTCGAGGCCGAGGCCGTCGGTCAGCACCAGCCAACGCTCGATGCCGCCCGGTTCGTCCGGCATTTGTCCGTCGTGGTCGAGCAGGCGGTGCGTCCACTCGCGGCGCAATTCGCGATCGTGCGTGCGGCTGATCATGGCCGCATCCTTGCGCGGCACGGCCGACTGATAGCAGTAGCGGTTCAGCGCCCAGGCCTGGACCTGACCCTTATTCAGCTTGCCGCCGTGAAGCAGGTGATGGAACGGGTGCAGATCGTGGTAGCGCTCCGGTCCGACGGCGCGGATCGCGGCCTCGAAGTCGGCGGTCGACATCGGCGGCTCGTTGCCGCGACGCTCGGCGTTCTTTTTCTCAAGGCTGAGCGCAGTCATAGGCGAACCTCCATGCCGTCGAAGCCGACTTCCCAGCCGGCGGCGTCGACGAGTTTACGGGCTTCCGAGTTCTCGTCCAACACCGGGTTGGAATTGTTGATATGGACGTAAATACGACGTTTCACGCCCAGCGGTTTGATGGCCGCGATCGAGCCGTCCGGCCCTGAAATCGAGATGTGGCCCATGCGCTGGCCGGTTTTTGTCGAGAGGCCCTGAGCGGCCATTTCGTCGTCGGTAAACAGCGTTGCGTCCAAAAACAGCAGTTCGGCGCCTTTGATGCGGGCGGCCAAAGGGGCGTCGATTTCGGCGACGCCCGGAATGTAGAAAAACGACTTTCCGCTTGACCGCGCCGTGACCTTGAGGCCGATCGTGTCGCCGTCGCGACTGCCGAAATTGCTCTGGGAATCGCCCTTTTCAAGGAACAGCGCGATCTTCCCTGGCACGGCGAAGGCTTCCACCGTCAATCCCAAATCGGACCCGCCTCCCTCGAGTTTCGTCGGCGCGTCGAGCTTGAAGGCGATGCGCGGCACTTTGGCCGGGTCGCACACATTAAAGATCGAATTGGCGTTGAGAGTCGCGATCACGCGGTCCGATCCGTAGATCGAGAACGGTTGGCCTTCGCGCAGACTAATCAGCCCCGTAATGTGATCGACGTCGGCGTTGGTGACGACGACGGCCTTGATCGGCGAATTGCGCAAGCCGCCGTTGACCGAGGGATGCAGCTCCGGCGTCTCGTTGATCTGTTGTCGGATGTCGGGCGAGGCGTTCAGCAGCGCCCAATTTGCGCCGTCGGCGGATACGGCCAGCGACGACTGCAGCCGCGCCCTGTAGCCGGGCATGCCGGCGCGGACATTGGCCGAGTGTCGGCCATTGCAATTCCATTGCGGGAATCCGCCGCCTGCGGCGGATCCGAGAATCTTGATGATCATCGGCCGTTAGCCCGAGCGCCGTTCGTCGTGCCCGGCCATCGCCCGCTAAGGCGCTTGGGAGCTGGCGCAGATCAAACGTTGCGATTGCTGAAATGACGACGGCGGCCGATGATGACATCGACCGCCGCGCCGAACCTCACGAAATCCGTGAGACCGAAAACCTCAGATTAGATGAGGTCGATTTCGGCCGGCAGGTAGCTCGTAACTTCGAGGCCGACTTCCTGCTCGCGAACTTCGGGCTTGGACCAAATCTTCATTTTCGTTTCCTCCAAAGCGGGCTTCCGCTTGCCTCTGCCGCAGACCCCGCCGAGGGCCAAATCGGGTGGTGCAGTCGCCTGTTATGCGCACCCGATTTTCAGGTGCGCGGCTAATCTGCGGATCAGAGCTTCAAAGTCAAGACTGACCCGCTTCGACGTTGATAAAACGCGCTTCGCGGCGATTGGGCAAATCAACCTGTCTCACGTTGGCGTGTGAGAAAGAGAGCGCGGCGGGACGCCTCGTTCGAATCTGGACGCTTTTGGTTCAGTTCGCGGCGACGAACGCGGAACTTTGCGTGCGCGCTGCCGACGCAAAGGCGTCGGGCGCGCCGCTGCACCGCACCGGGAGCTAAAGCAATAAATGCCTCTAAAAGTCTATTTGTGGATATGATATTCTATTGTCACGCCTAAAGTTCCATAAATAGGGTATTTGATACTAATCGTGCCCATGATACGTGAAGAGGGCTCTTAAGGGATTTCTGGCAAACTCCAGGACGTCGGTTGTCGGCCGGCGGCGTTAACCGCGACCCTCTGCAGTGCTACGACAGCTGTGCCGACCGCGACCGCCAGCCCAGGCGCCGGCGGCGACAAGGAGACGTTTCGTGACCGTGACGCCGATGCTTCCCAAGAACGCGCCGTTCTCGCCGGAAGAGATCGACCTGCTCAATCGCGTTGTGTCGCGATCGACGCCGCAGCAGCGCTCTTGGCTCGCCGGCTTCTTCGCCGGGTTCGAGGCCGCGCAGGGCGGCGCCGCGCCGGCGCCGGCCGCCGCCGCCAAACCGCGCGTTCCGCTGACCATCCTCTACGCAAGCGAGAGCGGCAACTGCGAGACGCTCGCCAACAAGGCCAAAAAGCTCGCGCAGAAGCACGGCCTCGACGCCAAGGTCTATGACATGGCCGACGCCGACATGGCGTTGCTGGCCAAGTCGAAGAACATCGTCGTCTACGCCGCAACCTGGGGCGAGGGCGATCCGCCCGCCCGCGCGGCCGACTTCTATCAAGCGTTGATGAGCGACGCGGCGCCGCGCATCGACGGCGCGCGTTTCGCCGTACTCGCGCTGGGCGACACGGCCTACACAGAATTCTGCGCGGTCGGCAAAGCCATCGACGCGCGGCTTGAGGCGCTCGGCGGAGTACGCGCCGCCGACCGCGTCGATCTCGATCTCGATTTCGCAAAGCAAGCCGCCGAATGGACCGACGGCGCGCTGGCCAAACTTGCGCCCGCCGACCAGGCCGCGACCGGCGCCGTCGTCCATGTCGACTTTGGCCGCTCGAGCGCGGTTCCGGAAGACGACGACGAACCGAAGTACACGGCCGAGCATCCGCTCGAAGCGGAAATCGCGACGCGCGTCGATCTCAACGGCACAGGCTCGACGCGCGAAACGTGGCACGTCGAGTTGGCGACGGACGATCCGGGCTTCGCCTACACGCCCGGAGACGCCATCGGGCTGCTGCCGGAAAACGATCCTGAACTGGTCGATCAACTCCTGAAGGCCGCGGGTCTCGCATCGAACGCGGCGCTGCTGCTCAAGATCCAAAAGAGCTTCGACGTGACGACGCTATCGCGCGCCGCCGTCGAGAATTACGCCAAATTGACGGGCCGCGCCGACGTCAAGGCGCTGCTGGAGGGCGACGCCTACGCCAAGTTCGCGAGCGACCGCCAGCTCGTTGATCTCTTCGAGACGTATCCTGAAGCGCTCACGCCCGATCAACTCTTGAGTTTGCTGCGCCCGCTGCCGGGCCGGCTCTATTCCGTCGCCTCGTCGATCAAGGCGCATCCGGGCGAGGCCCACCTGCTGATCGGCGCCGTGCGCTGGGCGTCGCATGGAAAAAAGCGCAACGGAGTCGCGTCGTCCTACATCGCCGATCGACGCAAGGTCGGTCAGACCGCGCGCATCTACGTCAAGCCGAACCGGCACTATCGCCTGCCTGCGAACGGCGACACGCCGATCGTGATGATCGGCGCCGGCACCGGCGTCGCCCCCTACCGCGCCTTCGTCGAAGAGCGCGTCGAAACCGGCGCCAAAGGAAAGAGCTGGCTGTTTTTCGGCGAGCGCAACTTCACCAACGACTTCCTCTACCAGCTCGACTGGCAGGATCATCTAGCGTCCGGCGCGCTGACCAAGATCGACGTCGCGTTCTCGCGCGATCAGCCTGAGAAAATCTACGTTCAGCATCGGCTGTGGGAGCGCCGCGCCGAACTTCAGTCGTGGATCGCCGACGGCGCGCATCTGTACGTCTGCGGCGACGAAAAAGGCATGGCGAAGGATGTCGACGCGACGCTGGTGAAGATCCTGGCCGAAGCGGCGAAAGGCGACGAGGACGCCGGCCGCGCCAGGTTGAAAGAGCTCGCGAAAGCCGGTCGCTATCAGCGCGACGTGTATTGATGTGTTGATTCCCTCTCCCCATGCGCTGCGCTTGCATGGGGAGAGGGTTAGGATGAGGGGCCGCCGCTCGCTCAGTTGGGGTCGCTGCCCCTCACCCCGGCCCAGTCCCCGTTTGCGCTAAAGGGCGCGACGGGGCGAGGGGCGCCCTTCAATCCCGCTGACGACTTGGATTTTTCCCATGACCGCCGACAAACGCTCGAAGAACGAGATCATCAAAGAGAACAGCCGCTTTCTTCGCGGAACGCTGGCTGAAGGGCTGCAAGACGTCGTCACCGGCAACATCGCCGAGGACGATCATCAGCTCGTCAAGTTCCACGGCTCCTACGTTCAGGACGACCGCGACGTGCGCGGCGAGCGCGGCAAGAAGAAACTGGAGAAGGCCTACTCGTTCATGCTCCGCCTGCGTATTCCGGGCGGCTATCTGACCGCCAAGCAGTGGGTCGCGCTCGACGACATCGCCACGACCTACGCCAACGGCACGCTGCGGCTGACGACGCGCGAGACGTTCCAGTATCACGGCGTCATCAAATCGAACATGAAACGCACGATGCAGGCGATCAACGCCGCCGCGCTCGACACCATCGCGGCTTGCGGCGACGTCAACCGCAACGTGCTTTCGCCCGCCAACCCGGCGCTGTCGAAGGCCCACCGCCAAGCCTACGAGTTCGGCAAGGCGTGGAGCGAACACATGCTGCCGAAGACGACCGCCTATCACGAGATCTGGCTCGACGGCGAGAAAGTGACGGACGCCTCGCGACCCGCGAAAGACGACAGCGAACCGATCTACGGCAAGCATTATTTGCCGCGCAAGTTCAAGACCAACATTGCCGTGCCGCCGGTCAACGACGTCGATATTTTCGCGCACGACCTCGGCTACATCGCGGTTCTCGAAAAAGGCGCGATCGTCGGCTGGAACGTCACCGTCGGCGGCGGCATGGGCATGACGCACGGCGATCTGAATACGTTTCCGCGGACGGCCGACCTGCTCGGTTTCTGCACGCCAGATCAGGCCATCAAGGTCGGCGAGGCCGTCGTCACCGTGCAGCGCGACTGGGGCAATCGCGAGCATCGCCCGCGCGCTCGCCTCAAGTACACGATCGAGGATCGCGGCCTGGATAATTTCCGCGCCGAGGTCGAGACGCGATGCGGTTTCAAGCTCGGCAAGCCGAAGCCCTTCAAGTTCACGCGCACGACCGACGAACTCGGCTGGCGACAGGGCGACGACAAGCTCTGGCATCTCACGTTGTTCGTAGAGAACGGCCGCATCAAGGACGCGCCCGGCCACGCGCTTCGCTCGGCGCTGCGCGAAATCGCCGAGGCCGACGTCAGCAACTTCGTCGCCTCCGCCAATCAGAACGTCATCGTCACCGAGGTCAGCTCGAAGAACAAAGCGAAGGTCAACGCCGTCCTCGCCAGACACGGCGTGTCGATCGAGACGACATCGAAGCTGCGCGCCAACGCCATGGCGTGCGTCGCGCTGCCCACATGCGCGCTGGCGCTGGCGGAAAGCGAGCGATTCCTACCCGAACTCATCACGTCGCTCGAAGACGCCTCCGACCGCGCCGGCCTCAAGTTCGACGACATCGTCATCCGCATGACCGGATGCCCCAACGGCTGCGCGCGGCCCTACATGGCGGAAATCGGCTTCGTCGGCCGCAATCCGGGGCTCTATAACCTGTATCTCGGCGCCGCGCACGACGGTACGCGGCTCTCGAAGCTCTACGCGCAGGACGTCGGCAAAGACCGCATCGTCGAATTGCTGGAGCCGATTTTCGCGCGCTTCGCGAAAGAGCGCAAAGACGGCGAACATTTCGGCGACTTCGTCATCCGCGCCGGCTACGTGAAGCCGACGCTCGCCGGCAATCAGTTCCACGCCGACGTGAAACTCGCCTAGATTTTCTGCAGCAGCGCGTAAGCCGCAAAGCACAGGATCATCGCCAATGCGCCGCGCAGGAAGGCGTCCGGCAACTTGCCCGTCAGCCGCGAGCCGATGGCGATGCCGGGCAGCGAACCCGCCAGCAGTACAGCCAGCAGCTTGAAGTCGGCGTTGCCCATGCCGACGTGCGCCAGACCCGAGACGAGCGTCAGCGGCACCGCGTGCACGATATCGGTGCCGATCAGGCGCCGCGTTTTCATCGTCGGATAAAGCAGCGTCAGCACGACGACGCCGATAGCGCCAGCGCCGACCGACGTCAACGTCACGATGGCGCCGAGCACGAAGCCGAGCGCGAGCGTCGGGAGTTGCTTCACCGCGACGTCGATGACGTCGGTCTGCTGCGCTCGATTCCGCGTGATGATCGGATAGACGAGGATCGCGGCTGCGCTCAAGACGAGCGCCGTCACCAACGCCTGCTTGATGATGCGCGAGAGCGCGTCGACGTCAGGATTGAAATAGTGGACGAGCGCGAGCATCGCCAATGCGCCGGGCACGCTGCCCGCAGCCAGCCATTTGACGAGGCGCCAGTTGACGTTGCCGAACGCATGATGCGGCGCCGACGCCGATGCTTTGGTGATCGACGCGAACAGCAGGTCGGTGCCGACGGCCAGAGTCGGCGGCACGCCGATCTGCGTGATGAGAAACGGCGTCATCAAGGAACCCGCGCCGACGCCGGTCATCCCGACGAGAAAGCCGACGACGAAGCCCCCGGACACGATCATCGGCCAGAGCTGTGAGAGGTCGACGTCAGGCATGAGAGACGGATGGCTTTCTTAGGCGAGCGCCTTGAGGAGCGTTCTGATGCTCAGAATGACGATGACGCACCCGACGATGATCATCAGCGCGCGGGCCGGCAAGTGTTTCGTGGTCCATGCCGCGAGCGGCGCGGCGACGACGCCTCCAGCGACCAGTCCCGCGATGATCGGCCAGAGCTCAAGGCCGATCGTTAGCATGAACGTCGCCGAAATGGTCAAGGTAACGAAGAACTCCGATAAACTGACCGAGCCGATGGCGTAGCGCGGCGTCGTGCCCCGCCCGATCAGCGACGTGGTGACGATCGGTCCCCAGCCGCCGCCGCCAATCGAATCGACGAAGCCGCCGATGAAGCCGAGCGGCGCCACGCGCTCCGGCGGTTCCTTGAGTTCCGGCGCGGTTCTGATCGCCTTCCACAGGATGAAAAGTCCCATCAGCAGCAGATAACCGGCGATGTAGGGTTTGATTGCGTCGCCATTGATGTTGGAGAGCACGTAGGCGCCGATCGCGCCGCCGATTGCGCCGGGAATGGCGAGGCGCTTCACGAGCTTGAAATCGACGTTGCCGAAGCGCCAGTGCGAGGCGCCCGACGCCGCGGTCGTGAAGGTTTCGGCGGCATGCACGCAGGCGCTCGCCGTCGCGGGCGGCACGCCGAGACTCAACAGCACCGACGTCGACGTGACGCCGTAGGCCATGCCGATCGCCCCATCGATCATCTGCGCGACGAAGCCGACCGCGACATAGAGCAAGACGTCTTCCCACATGGGCGATGGCATCCGGTTGTGCGAGAGGAGGAGCGGCGGCGAAGCCGAGGGTCAGAGCCCCGGGTCCATGCCGTCATCGATGGGCGGCGGCGGCTCGACCGCGACGGAGACGCCGGCCGAGCGAAGGATGATCGCGACTTCGTTGGCGCGGCGCGTAAACTCCTCGCGATCCGTCGAACTCAACGACAGATCGCGGTTGAGGCCCTTGGCGAGCGCGTCGCGCGTCAAGACGAAATGTCCGTCGACCGGGTCCTCGGCTTTCGCGCTGACGGAGGTTGCGATGCCGCCCGCCATCGAGGCGCCGGTGACGGAATCGATGATCAGCAGCGTGCCGGTTTCCGGCGCATCCGAGAACACGTCGATCGCGGCGGCGCGGCCGAGCGAAATTTTCGCGATTGCGATGTCGTTGACGGCGCAGGTCTTGGACGGGTGGGACGCCATCGTCTCAAGATCGAGCAAGGCTTTGATCTCGACGTTGGATATCGGCACGAGGTCGGTCACGGTTCGCAAGAGGTAGCCGGCCGACGGATCGAATGGGGCTTCCGAGAGCCAAACAAATCGCGCTTCGAGCGTTTGCGCGGCAACGGGGCGCATTTCCGCCGCCGACAAAACGGCGCCGCGCGAAACGTCGATGTCGACGTCGAGTTGCAGCGAAACGGCCTGCCCCGCCGAGGCGACGTCGAGATCGCCGCCCATCGTCGCGATGCGGATCACCTTGCCGCTGGCGTTGCTCAGGGCGTCGACGACGACATCGCCGACTTTGACCGAGCCCGAACTGACGGTTCCGGCGAGGCCGCGGAAATCCTGGCCGTCGCGAAGCACCGTTTGGATCGGCAAGCGAAAGACGCCGCCGGATTGCGAACCGCGGCTCGGCGCCTTTTCCAAGTGTTGCAGCAACGTCGGCCCTGCGTACCACGCCATGTTCGGCGACGCGGCCGTGACGTTGTCGCCGAAAACGGCCGACAGCGGGATGGCGGTCGCGTCCCAGAAATTGAACTTCCAGCAGAGCGTGCGGAAGTCGGCTTCGATCTTTCGGAACGCCGTCTCCGACCAGCCGACAAGGTCCATCTTGTTGACCGCGAGCACAACGCGCTTGACGCCGACGAGATCGAGGATGGCGGCGTGGCGTTTCGTCTGCTTCTTCACGCCCGAGCGCGCGTCGACAAGCAGAATCGCGACGTCGGCGTGCGAGGCGCCCGACGCCATATTGCGCGTGTACTGCTCATGGCCGGGGGAGTCGATGATGACGAACCGGCGCGTCTCGGTATCGAAATACTTCCACGCGATGTCGATGGTGATGCCCTGCTCGCGCTCGGCGAGCAGGCCGTCGAGCAGCATCGAATAATCCGGCAGATCGGTGTCGGCCGCCTTGCGGCCCGAGCGGCGCACGGTTTCGCGCTGATCCTCATAGAGGTCGGACGCGTCCCAGAGCAGACGGCCGATCAGCGTCGACTTGCCGTCGTCGACCGAGCCGCAGGTCAACAGATGCACGATGCCGTTCAGATCGCGGCTGAGCGCCGGCGCCTTGGCTGGCGCGGCGGCGGCGAGCGCGCCGGCCTTTGCGAGAGCCTGAACCGTCATTAGAAGTAGCCTTCCTGCTTTTTCTTCTCCATTGCGCCCGCCTGATCGTGGTCGATCAGCCGGCCAACGCGCTCGGAGGTTTCGGCCGCGAGCGTTTCAGCAACCACGCTTTCAATCGTATCGGCGTCGGATTCGACGGCGGCGGTCAGCGGATAGTCGCCGAGCGTGCGGAAGCGGATGCGCCGCGTTTTGATCTCTTCGCCGGCCTGCGGCTTCAACCGATCGTCGTCGACCATCAGCAGCTGCCCATTGCGCAGGATCGTCGGGCGTTCGGCGGCGAAATACAGAGGCACGACATCGAGCTTCTCGCGCAGGATGTAGCGCCAGACGTCCTTTTCCGTCCAGTTCGACATCGGAAACACGCGCACGCTTTCGCCTGCGCCGAGGCGGCCGTTCAACAGTCGCCACATCTCGGGGCGCTGCTTGCGCGGATCCCAGCGATGGCCTGCCGCGCGGAACGAAAAGACGCGCTCTTTCGCGCGGCTCGCCTCTTCGTCGCGCCGCGCGCCGCCGAAGGCCGCGTCGAACTGAAACTTATCGAGAGCCTGTTTCAGCGCCTGCGTTTTCAGAACATCGGTGTGGATCGAGGGCGCATAGTCGATCGGATTGATGCCGCGGCGCAGGCCGTCCTCGTTCTTGTGAACGATGAGATCGAGTCCGAAGTCCTTCGCCGTTCGGTCGCGAAAGGCGATCATCTCGCGGAACTTCCACGTCGTATCAATGTGGAGCAGCGGGAACGGGGGCTTCTGCGGCCAGAACGCCTTGCGGGCGAGGTGCAGGAGAACCGTTGAGTCCTTGCCGATCGAATACATCAGCACGGGCTTGCGGAACTGAGCCGCCGCCTCGCGGAAGATATGAATGCTCTCGGCTTCGAGCAGATCGAGATGGGACAAGGGCGCGGTCATGCGGCGCGTCCTTTAGGCGTCACGGCCGGTTCGACGACGGGGTCGCCGGCCTGCGTGTGCAAGCCGCACTCTTTTGCGTTTTCGTTTTCCCACCACCAGCGCCCGGCGCGGATGTCTTCGCCGGGCTTCACGGCGCGCGTGCACGGCTGGCAGCCGATCGACGGGAAGCCCTTGGCGTGCAGCGCGTTGATCGGCACGGCGTTGGCGGCAATGTAGTCTTCAAGCATGGACAGCGACCAGTCGGCGATCGGGTTCAACTTTATCAAGCCTTGCGCGGCGTCGAAGGCGGCGAACGGCACATGCGCTCGCCCCGCGCTCTGCTCGCGGCGCAACCCGGTAATCCACCCGCTGGCCCCTTCGAGCGCGCGGTTCAGCGGGCGCACCTTGCGGACATCGCAGCACGCCTTGCGCGCATCGACGGAATAGCGGAAGCCGTAGATCCCGTCTTCCGCGACGAGATCCTCGACTTCGCGCGCGTCAGGAAACACGACGCGGATCTTGACGCCGTAGCGGCCTTCCGTGTCGAACAGCGTGTCGAGCGTTTCTGTAAAATGCCGGCCGGTGTCGAGCGTGAAGATGTCGACCTTTGCGCCGCTCGTCGCGATGGCGTGCGTGACGGCCTGATCCTCGATGCCGAGGCTCGATGAAAACGCCACGCGCCCCGGGATGGCGGCGACGATCGCGGCGATGCGATCTTCCAGCTGCGTCAGGCGCGCCAAATCCGCGTCGAGGGCGGCGGCCAGGGCCGCGCCGTCGAGTTTGGAAAAAACAGCATCCGGCGCCTGACCCTTGCGGGGCCCGGCCGGTTCGATCGCCGTCATGGGTGGTCCTCCTGCAGCCCAGAAATAGGAGCAAAACATTCCGCTGGGAAGGTCATTTTCCAAATAAGCATGGAATACTTTTCAAAAAGTCGCTCTTGGAAGAAAATTATACGCTTTCAGACCGGCGAGGCACGATTTGGCGTTTGGCTGCGCCGGCGTCCCATTTTATCGGGCGTCGAGCCAGGCCATAGCTCCCTCGGCGGCCGCGTAGCCGGTCGCAAATGCGGCCTGCAACAAATACCCGCCGGTCGGCGCGTCCCAGTCCAGCATTTCGCCGGCGATGAAGACGCCGGGCCGGGCTTTCAGCATCGAATGGGCGTCCAACGCGCGCCATGCGACGCCGCCCGCCGTCGAGATGGCCCGGTCCAGGCCGGCAAGACCTGTGACGCAAACATCGGCGCTCTTGATCCGCTGCGCCAGCTCCAACGGGTCGTCGATCGGACCTGTCTCGCGCAGCAGGCCGATGGCCGGCGAGTCGAGACGCAACGCCTTGCGCAGAAAGTTCGACGCCGATTGCCCGGCGCGAGGGCGCATCAGCCGCGCCGCGAGCGCCTCGACGTCCATGTCGGGCCTCAAATCAATCGTCAGCGTCGCGCCGCCGCCGCGTAGCGCCGCGCGGATCGCGGGGCCGAGCGCGTAGATGACGCCGCCTTCGAGGCCCGAACGGGTGATCACGGCTTCGCCGCGCCGCGTCTGATCGCCAACGCGCGCGGCGATGCGCTTCAACGGTTGGCCGGCAAAACGCTCCGCGAACACCGCCGACCACGCCGTCGTGACGCCGCAGTTGGAGGGCGTCAAAGGTTCGACGTCGACGCCGGCGGCAGCGAGCGGACCGACCCACGCCCCATCGGAACCGAGCCGGGGCCAGCTTGCGCCGCCAAGCGCCAGGATCGCGGCATCGAGCCTGACGATCGTCTCGCCGCCGTTGTCGTCGGAGAATATCAAACCGTCCTCGCAGAAACCGATCCAGGTCCGCCGCGTCTTCAATTCAACTCCGAGCGCGTCGAGGCGGCGCAGCCAGGCGCGCAGCAACGGCGACGCCTTCATGGCCTTTGGAAACACGCGCCCGCTCGATCCGACGAACGTGTTCTGTCCCAGCTCATGCGCCCAGGCTATCAAGCGCTCGGGCGGACAGGCGCGGACGGCTGCGCGCACGCCGTCGGCGCCGTCGCCGTCGTAGCGCGTCAGGAATTGCTCGAGCGCTTCGCTGTGAGTCAGGTTGAGGCCGCCGCGTCCGGCGAGCAGAAATTTTCGCGCCGGCGCCGGCATCCGCTCATAGATCGTGACGCGATGTCCGGCGGTCGCCAGCCGTTCGGCTGCAAACAATCCTGACGGACCGGCGCCGACAATGGCGACCGCGCGGGGCGCCGTCACCACGCGCCGACGTTCGGCATCGACGCCCAGGGCTCCGCTGGGGCCAGCGCCGCGCCCTTTTGCAGCAGTTCGATCGAAACCAGATCGGGCGAGCGCACGAACGCCATGTGACCGTCGCGCGGCGGTCGGTTGATGACGACGCCCGCGGCGGCCAGACGCGCGCACGCGTCGTAGATGTCGTCGACGAGAAAAGCGAGGTGGCCGAAATTGCGCGCAGTGCCGTAGTCTTCGGTATCCCAATTGTACGTCAGCTCCAGCATCGGCGCTTTCTCGGACAGCGCGCGCGCCTCGTCCGCCGGGGCCGCCAGAAAGATCAGCGTGAAGCGACCCCGCTCATTCTCGATGCGGCGGATTTCCTTGAGGCCGAGCGCGTCGCGGTAGAAGGCGAGGCTGACGTCGATATCGCGAATGCGAACCATCGTGTGCAGATATCGCACGGCGAAAATCCCTGAGTGGACGGCGCGCACGGCGCACGTCGCGTTGCGTCGAAAACTTACAAGGAAATTCCAAGCGCAGCGCCATGTAACGCCGGTTACGCGGGGCCGCAAGCTGTGGCGCGGCGTATGCGCAACACTCTCAGCGGAAAGCGACGCGCACGTCGCTCGCCGCGTTTTCGCTGGTCTGTTGATAACGCCGCGAAGTCGTCGTCCACGCAGTGCTCCGCGCACGAAGGAATGCGCGCGTTTTGGGGCGCGACAGCGTTCGCATCGATGCAGCGCACGACCACAATGCGTCCAACGCGCGCTGTGGACGATGACCGGCGGTATTCGCGGCGACGCAAGGTCATGGATATGATTCGGACAACTCTGAACTCAACCGCATTTCATTGGCTTAGCTGCATTCGTGCATGTGAATTTCTGTGCGAGGCTCTGGCGTCAAGCGGGCGCGCGAAAAAAACCCGCTCGCCTTCACTTGCTCGAGTGATATTCTCCGCCTCGTTTCGCACGTTCGAAGAACGATTCGCGGCGCGTCTGAAGAGGGCTCTTCCTGACGCGGCAACAATCCTCCCGAACGTCGAGGCGCAGTCCATCGTTCAAGACGCAAGTAGCGCGGGGTAAATTGTTATGGGGGACTCCAAGGGTCCGGATTTTCCGGATTTCGAACAGCCATCGACCGGCCGTTCGGAAGGATTGGATGACGCGGGTCTCGAAGTCTTCGAGATCGCAGGCACAATAAAGTGGTTCGACGCCTCTAAAGGTTACGGCTTCATCATACCCGACAATGGCCTGCCGGACATTCTTCTGCACGTAACCTGCCTTCGAGCCGGCGGGTTTCAGACGGCCTATGAGGGCGCGCGCCTGCATTGCGAAGTGCTGAAACGCCCGAAGGGGATGCAGGCGTTTCGCATTCTCAGCATGGACGAGAGCACGGCGATCCACCCCTCTCAGCTGCCGCAGCGCACGCACGTCGTTGTGACGGCCGAAAGCGATTGGGAACGCGCCTACGTCAAGTGGTTCAACCGCGTCCGGGGCTTCGGCTTCTTGACACGCGGCGAGGGCACGGCCGATATTTTCTGCCATATGGAGACGCTGAGGCGTTTCGGCTTCACCGAGCTGAGACCCGGGCAGATCGTTCAGGTCCGCTGGGGCTATGGCGACAAGGGCTGCATGGCCGCCGAGCTTCGTCCAGATGGCGTGCCGACGGGGCTACCGTCGCGCAATTGACGCGAAGGGTCGCTCGTGATCAGGTTGTTTTGGAAAAGGGCCGCAGCGACTGTGGCCCTTTTTCTATGCCTGGCAGGCTTGGACATGGCCGTCAAATCTCCGTTTGCGCCCCCGGCTTGGGCGGGGATGCGCGTCGAGCGCCTCGGCGTCGCGCCGGCGACGGGCGGCGTCCCTCTGATTTTTTCGGTCGAGATCGCAGGCAGCGACCAGGAGAAGGCCGTCGGGCTGATGTTTCGCACGCGGCTTTCCGACAACGAGGGCATGCTGTTCCACTACGGCCGCGAGCAGGTCATCACGATGTGGATGCGCAACACCTACATTCCGCTCGACATGCTGTTCATCCGCGCCAATGGCGTCATCCATCGCATCGAAGCGCGCACCGAGCCGCTTTCAGAGCGCATCATTTCTTCGCAGGCGCCGGTCGCCGCCGTACTCGAAATCGCCGGCGGCGCGGCCGAGCGGCTGGGCATCAAAGCGGGCGACGAGATTTTGCATCCGTCGTTCGGGACAAAGGCGTCGCCGTAGCGTTTCGGCCTGGGTCAGGAACTCATCTTGACCTTGGCAGGCGAAACCGGCACATCGGGCGTCGAACTGTCGGGGCGTAGCTCAGCCTGGTAGAGCATCTGCTTTGGGAGCAGAGGGTCGCGTGTTCGAATCATGTCGCCCCGACCAATTCGCCAACACGCTTTAGGCCTGCGCCGCTCGTCAGCCCTGGCGCTGTGCGAAACGGCGCAACTCGTCTTCGCCGATCAAATGCGCGCCCTCATCGCGATAGCTGCGTGTGCTGGCGATCGGCTGGCCCTGCCACGTCCGCTCGATCTGGGCGCGCTCCGGGCGGCTCGCAAACCAGCGGATGAATTCGTTGACCTTGGCGAGTAGCCGCAGCGACTGCGGTTTGGCCTTGACGCCGACCGCGTAGTGCCACGGATGCGCGGCGAGATTTCCGGGCAGAATTTCGATGCGTCCGCGCCACCGGCTCTCCGCCGCCGTGCACGCCCAGTGAAAGATCGGGCGGTCGACGGCGAAGGCGTCGACGAGGTTGCTCGCGAGCGCGTCATGGATGCGGCTCTGATCGCTGTAGGCGATCAGGTTGGCGAGCGTGACGCGCCCGCCCGGCTTGCGCGCGTTTCCGCGCCACCGAACGCCCGCGGCTTCCAGCGTTGCAAACGCGGCGGGATCGTTGATGCAGCCCAAGACCTGGCCGTCGAGATCTTTGATCGACCGGACACGGGAATTGCCGCACCGGCGCGCGAGCACGTACTCCAGATGCGTGTAGGGTTCCGAGAACGCCACGCCGTCGTAGCTTTCGCTGGGCGGCAGCGCCGACCAGACCAGATCGGTGGGCGGTTCGCCGTTGACGCGGCCGAAATCCAGCAGCTCGACGCAGCGATCCCACGGATGCGGGATGAAATCGCATCGGACGCCGAGCCAGCGGGCGAAGGCCGTGGCGTAGTCGACGTCCAGGCCGCGCATGGGGTCGCTGGGTTTCGGTTTGAACGACAGGCCGACGAACGCCGGTTCGATGGCGATGCGGACGCTGCGGCGCTCGAGAATCTGCTCCAGTCTGTCGCTGCCGTCCTCGCGGGACAGGAGATTCTCGTCCACGAGCGCGCCGACGCGGTCCAGCGCGCATTCGGCGGTCGCCTGCAGGAACGACTGCGCCAGCGTCTGGCTCCACGCGACTTTTTCGTTGATGCGCTCAGCGGCCGCCGCGCTTTCGCCGACGGCTTCCTTGATGACGCGGTTGTTCTCGCCGATGTGAGAGAGCTGATCGCGCGTGTCGTCGGTGAGCGCGCGCAGCTGGGTGAGCGAACTGCCGACGTGAAGGACCAGTTCGTCGAGAAGCGCATTGGAGGCTACGACCGACTCTTCGATGCCATGCTGCACTGTGGTGAGGTCTATGCTCGCCGAGGCAGAGCGAGCCTCGGCCATCGTCCTCTGGGCGAGCGAGCGCACCTCCTGGGCGACGACGCGAAAGCCGCGGCCATGCTCGCCGGCATGCGCGGCCTCGATCGCGGCGTTCATAGACAGCACAGTGATCGCGCTGCCGATTTCGCCGATTTCGCCAAGCACGTTCGCGGCCGTCTTGGCTTTGGCCTCAAGTTCGGCGGAAATTTTGCTCAAGCTGTCGCGGATTTCCTTGACGATTGCCGCGATGTCGGCGGCCAGCGCCGCCTCCAACGCATCGGCGGCCGATTTGCTTTGTCGCGAATGTTGGCCGGCCTCGTCCAGGGCCGAGTCCAGCAGCTTGGAGCGCTCGTCGATTTCCGCGATGGAGCGCAGCGTCGTGGCGCTGGCGCGCAGGGCGTGCGACTGCAGGCTGACGAGGCCGTCGATGATGACGGCCGCGTCCCCGCAAAGCTGCGTCAATGCCGACGGGTCGTCCGTCGATGCCAGGGGAGCGGCGCGTGGCGACGTCGCCGGATGCGACATAGAAACGGCTCCTGGACAAAATTCCGCCCTGGCTCAAATACGCTTAGGCGCAATTGTTCATTGTACGAATGATCAATGCCTCACACCGCATTGATTCGGCCGTACTAAGCAAACTGACAATTGGTATAATGAAACGGCGATTGCGGTGGCCCTCCCACGATCGCGGCCGCTGGCGCCGCGTTCGAACCATACGCCGCACGCCACGGGGATACGCGCAAAAATCCGACGCTGGATCGCGTTGAAAGGGGGGCGTCCAACGTCTACATAACCGAGGTGTAGGGGTCATTTCTTCAGGATCGCCATGGCCGTTCGCATCTACAAGCCCGCCAAGACCGCGATGCAGTCGGGGGAAGCGCGCACGAAAGAGTGGGTGCTGGAGTACGAGCCCGAAGGCAAGAGCCAGCCCGAGCCGCTGATGGGATGGATCAGTTCGGCGGACACGTGCGCTCAGGTGCGCCTTGAATTCGCGTCGAAGGACGAGGCGATCGCCTATGCGAGTCGCGAAGGATTGGCCTACTCGGTGATCGAGCCTAAGCCGCGCAAGCCGATCCGCAAAACATACGCCGAGAACTTCAAATTCGGCCGCGTCGGCAACTGGACGCATTGATCATTTGCGCGCGGCGACTCATCTTCGTCGAACCGGCCGCCGCGCGCGGAAAGTCTGACGAGATGCCGTCACGCGCGCTGAACCGCCTCCTCTGGATCGGGATGTTCATTGCGATCGCGGTCCTCGGATCGCAGACTTATGACAGCCTCATGGGTTTTTTCGCCCGCGTCGGCACGCTGGAGGTGCACGCCGCGCCCGAGGACGACGCCGTCGTGATGACGTGGCGCGGACAGATCGAAGCGCCGATGGCTGATCGCATCTCGGAAGCCTTCGCCCGCGAGAAAGGGGCCGCGCGCACGATCATCCTGTCGCTCTCCTCGCCCGGCGGCAGCCTGGACCAAGGCGCTGAGGTCGTGCGGCTGCTCGCCAAGATCAAGCAAACGCACCGGCTCGAGACGATCGTCGAACGGGATCGCGTATGCGCCTCGATGTGCGTGCCGGTTTATCTCCAGGGCCAACGGCGCACCGCGTCGGCGGGGGCCAACTTCATGTTCCATGACGTGAGCTTTCGCGACGCCTTTTCCGACGATGCGCTCGATGTTCCGGCATTGGCGACGGCGTCGGCCACCGACCGGTTGTTCGCGCGCTACTTCGCGCCAGCCGGCGTGCCCAAGGCCTGGATCGCCAAAGTGCGCGCGGAGATGAAGGGTGGCGAAGACGTCTGGAAGTCGGCGCGACAGTTGCTGAAAGAAGACGCGGGCATTGTGCAGGAAACATTCTGACCGGCGGATTGAGGCGGCTCGCTCAGACGAACAATCCTACCGCCTTCTGCACCGTCGTCCACACGCCCCACGCGAGCGGCAGGCCGACCAGCAGCCAGAAGGGCAGAGCCCTGGCGTCGAGCCCGCCCTTGCCGATGCCGTATGAGCCTTCCTTCACTGTCGCTGCTTTCTCATGCAGTTTCGCGCGCTCTTCCGCCAGGTCCGCATCCGACATGTGCCACTTGGGATTGACGGGCCGCACGAGCAGGTTGGCGACGAAGCCGACGACGAGCATGCCCGCGAGTACGTAGTAGATCGGCGAATAAATCTGGTCGAGCGGAACGCCCGTGTTTTTGGCTTGGTCATAGAGGTAATTGACGATCACCGGGCCGAGGATGCCGGCCGTCGACCAAGCGGTGAGCAGGCGTCCGTGGATGGCGCCAACAAACTGCGTGCCGAACATGTCGGCGAGATAGGCCGGGATCGTCGCGAAGCCGCCGCCGTACATCGAGGCGATAATGCAAAACGCGCCGATGAGAACAGCGAGCGATTTCCACTCGGCCCCGAAGGACGCGAGCACGTAAAGCGCCGCGCCGAGCGTGAAGAAGATGAAGTAGGTCAGCTTGCGGCCGAACCAGTCGGACGACGAGGCCCACACGATGCGCCCGAAAATGTTGAACAGAGAGATCAAGCCGACGAAGCCGGCGCCGACCGCCGCCGCCGCCGCCAACAGCGCGGGATCGTTCTTGACGTCTGCGAAACCCAATTCCGGCTTACCGACGAGCGCGCCGCCGAAGGTGTCCTGCAGCATATTGGACGCATTGCCGATGATGCCGATGCCGGCCGAGACGTTCATGCACAGCACGATCCACAGCAGCCAGAACTGCGGCGTCTTGTGCGCATCCTTGAGGTGCACGTGCTTCGACGTGATCATCGCGTTCGAGGCGGCCGGCGGCGTCCAGCCTTCCGGCTTCCAGCCCGACGGCGGCAACCGATAGCTGAACGCGCCGATCAGCATGAAAACGACGTAGATCGCCGCCATCGCCAAGAACGTCTGCCAGACGCCGGGATCGCTCGCCGTCTTGAACTGCTGCATCAGCAGCGTCGCCAACGGCGAGCCGATCATCGCGCCGCCGCCGAAGCCCATGATGGCCATGCCGGTGGCCATGCCGCGTCGGTCGGGAAACCATTTGATGAGAGTCGAGACGGGCGAGATGTAGCCGAGGCCGAGGCCGACGCCGCCGATGATGCCGGAGCCGAGCCACAGCATCCACAGCTGATGCCAGTAGACGCCAAGCGCCGAGATGAGCAAACCGCCGCACCAGCACAGCGCCGAGACGACGCCCGCCTTGCGCGGACCGGCGCGTTCGAGCCAGCCGCCCCACATCGCCGCCGACAAGCCAAGTACGACAAAGAAAAACGTGTACATCCAGCCGAGGTCGAACTGGCTCCAGTTGCAGTCCGTGGCGGTCAAGGCCTTCAACGTTCCCGCGGCCTTCTCGCTGAACGTTTGGGCGCCCGCCGAACATTCGGGCAGCTGCTTTCCGTCGGCGCCGAGGAGGGCCGCCTGCAGCGGCTTCCAGAACACGGAGAAGCCGTAGGCCATGCCGATGCACAGGTGGATGGCCAGCGCTGCGGGGGGAACCATCCAGCGGTTGAAGCCGGCCGTCGCGATGATGCGCTCACGGTCGAGCAGTCCAGGCGTTGCGCCGCCTGCCGCCGGCATTGATGCCGTCATGTCGTAAGACCCCCGTGCGCGTCGATTTATTCCGCCTCGGCTGGGAGTTGTGCCACGTTCCCGCCGCTACAATCAACAACAGGGTTCTGGCGGCTCGTCATGCGGCGCACTCTGCTTTTGCAGTCGCGCCGCAAACCGTGTAGCTGACGATTTGCGACGGCCCCGTAGCTCAACTGGATAGAGCACCGACCTTCTAAGTCGGGGGTTGCAGATTCGAGCTCTGCCGGGGTCGCCAACGCTCGTCGCCAACCTTCGTTGACTGCGCGATCGTCAGCGCGTCGCCGTCATTCGCGCGAATGCAGCTGCGAGATCGGCTTCGAGATCTTCCACGGCTTCAAGGCCGATGTGGAACCGGAGCGCGGGACCCGGCGCGCTCCATTTGGTCGCCGTCCGGTAGGACGTCGGATCGAATGGAATGACGAGGCTCTCGTATCCGCCCCATGAGTAGCCCATGCCGAACAATTTGAGGCCGTCGAGAAATGCTGCGAGCGCCGGCTCGGGCGTCGCCCGCAGCGCGATCGTGAAAAGTCCGGACGCGCCTGTGAAGTCCCGTTTCCAAAGATCGTGCCCGGGATGATCCTCCAGCGCGGGATGCAGCACGCGCGCCACCTCGGGCCGCGCTTTCAGCCAGCGCGCGATCCGCACGCCCGACTCCCAATGGCGCGCGAGGCGCACATCGAGCGTTCTGAGCCCGCGCAACGCCAGATATGTTTCTTCCGAACCCGGACAGGCGCCGAGCGCTTCTTTGGCCGCGTCGATTTTCCGCGCCGCCCGATCGTTCGCGATGACCGCGCCGAGCATCGCATCGGCGTGGCCGACGACATACTTCGTCGCCGCCTGGATCGACACGTCGGCGCCGAGCGCCAGCGGCTTGCAGTAGAGCGGGCTCGCCCAGGTGTTGTCGGCCAGAACCCATAGGCCGCGCGCGTGCGCTGCGGCGGCGATCGCCGGAATGTCCTGCATCTCGAACGTTTGCGAGCCCGGGCATTCGACATGCACGAGGCGGGTGTTGGCGCGGAACAACTTCGAGATGCCGCCGCCGATCGCCGGATCGTAGTATTCGGTTTCGACGCCGAGGCGCGACAGCATGCGATCGCAGAACGCGCGGCCCGGCTGGTAGGCTGTATCGACGACAAGAATGTGATCGCCGCTTTCGACGAACGCCAGCAGCGCCGTCGATAACGCGCCGAGGCCCGACGACGTCAGGACCGCGGAAGCGCCGCCCTCCAGCTTGATCAGGGCGTCTTCGAGCGCGCGCGTCGTCGGCGTGGCGCGTCGTCCGTAAGTGTAGGGCTGCGCGCGCGATTTGATCGCGTCCAACGTCGGAAAAAGCACGGTCGAGCCGCGATAGACCGGCGTGTTGACGAAACCGTGCTGATCGAACGGGCTGCGTCCAAGATGCGCGGCGTCGGTCGCGGGCCGCCGCTTTGGGCCGGAGTCGTCCGACGAATTAGCCATAATTCGGGGCCTCCGACCCTCCATCGCGTCTGGTGGCGCAAACGCCCGCCGAGGTCAAGGTCTTGACCTCGGTGGGGGGACGCGGAAAGAGTCGCCGCGTCGCTTTTCGCCCGCGCCCTGGCGTCTTGTCCGTCATTGGCTCGTGGTCGTGAAGCGCCGAAGCATGGAATTGGATGGCGATGACGTCAGCGAGCGCGCCGCGACTGCGTTTGACTTTCCTGCTGCGAGCGGCGGCCATCGCCTCAGCGCTCCTTGCGGTCTCGGCGAGGGCGGAGGCTGCGCCCTTGGCGCTCGAAGCCATTCGCGACCGCGGCTACATCAACTGCGGCGTCGCCGAAGGCGCCGTCGGCTTTAGTCAGGTGGACGCGAAGGGCGTCTGGAGCGGCATCGAAGTCGACTTCTGCTCGGCGCTCGCCGCCGCTGTGTTCGGCGACAAATCTGCGGTCAAATTTCGCGGTCTCGCCGCCGCCGATCGATTCAAGGCGCTGGGCAGCGGGGAAGTCGACGTCCTGCTCCGCCAGACGTCCTGGACGCTGACGCGCGACGCCGAACTCAGCGCGCGTTTCGTCGACGTGCTGTATTACGACGGCGACGGTTTCCTGGCGCCGACGTCGCACTCGATCGCCAGCGTGCTCGAATTGTCCGGCGCGTCGGTCTGCGTGTTGCCGGGCTCCAACGGCGAACGCGCCGTCACCGACTTTTTCAACGCGCGCGGCATGCGATTTCAACTCGTGGTGTCGGAGCGCTGGGATCAACTCGTCAAGACGTACGCCTCCGGCGCCTGCACCGTGCTGACCGGCGACGTCACGCTGCTCGCCGCGGAGCGCAGCCGTCTCGCCAATGCGCCCGACCATGCGTTACTGCCCGAACTGATCTCGAAGGAGCCGATCGGGCCGTTCGTTCGGCGCGACGACGACGCCTGGTTCGCCGTCGTCCGGTGGAGCCTGATGGCGCTCGTCTCAGCCGAAGAACTCGGGATCACCAGCGCCAATGTCGATGAAATGCGCTCCTCGCCGCTGCTCGACGTGCGCCGCTTGCTCGGTCTCGAAGCCGATCTCGGCGCGCCGCTCGGTCTGGCGCGCGATTGGGCCTATCAGATCGTCAAACAGGTCGGCAATTACGCCGAGGTGTTCGACCGCACGCTCGGCGCGCGATCCGCGCTCAAACTCGAACGCGGACCGAACCAGCTTTGGTCGAAGGGCGGGCTGCTCTACGCCGCGCCGTTTCGGTAGCGTGCATTAGGCGATGCAATTGCGGCTCGCGCGGCGGGGGGCGATGTGCTGGATCTGGCCGACATCAAGGAGCTTCCGCGACACATCGCGCTGGCGATCCCGATCGCCGTTCTTGTTACGCTCATCGCTCTGTTGTGGGTCGGGGCGCGTCGCCACAAGGCGCGCGCGCGGCAAGTCATCATCGCTCCGGCTGCAGAACCGAGCAACGTCAAGGTCAAGCTGACGATGTCGATGCTCGACGCCGCTCCGTTGAAATCGCGAACGTCGCCGCCGCCAGTCGACGCCAAGGCGCGAAAGGCGGATGCGCAGCGGCGCATCAAGACCGCCAGCGAGACGATCGACGGGCCGAAATTGCCGGCGATCTATCTCGAACTCGCCGACGCCCTGAAATCTCTCGGCGACGACGACGCGCGAATGACGGCGCTCAGATCCGCGGCCGGGCTCGCCGCCAAACACGGCGTGCGCAAAGAGCACGCGCGGGCGCGGCTCGAACTGGCTGAGGCGGCGGTGGCGACCGGCGATCTGACGAGCGCCTGCGAACAATGGCAACTCGCCCGCTCGGCGCTGATCGAGGACGGAGCAACGGCGGAGGCCGCGCGGGTCGATCAGCGCATGCGCGACACGGGTTGTCCGACCGACTGGGTGCTTACGGACTTTTGACGCCGAAGGACGGTTTGATGTCGAAGCCGGGCAGCGTTACGTCGGCTTCGGACGCTGGAGGCGCCGCTTGCGGGCTGGGCGGCGGATCGGCGGCGACGCTTCCTGCGTCCTTGAAGACTTCAATAACGGCCGTTTCTCCGTCCGTGATCGAGAATTTGTGCGTGTAGACCTGTCCGCCGGAGCGCGCGGAGACCGCGTAGGACCCCGGCGCAAGGTAATGACCGGGCAGCGCGCCGACGCTCTCTTTCACGATCTCGCCGGTCGCGGTTTGGACGGTCCACGACGTATCGGGAATGGCCTCGCCGCCTTCTTTCGCCACGAGCTTAAACATGGCGCGACCTGCGGCATGCGCGACGCTCGCTTCAGTCAGCTTGCCTGCTTCGACCGTGACGTCCGTCTCGACGCGCGCGTTGGCGTCGCCGTAGGTCGAGACGACGCGATAGATGCCGGCGTTGAGGCGAATGATGAGATTGGGCTTTGCGCCCGACATCACCGCCGTCCGGTTCTCGAACTGGTCCCGGTCGTCGGAGTAGATCGCGTAGGTGACGGCGCCGTTCGCCGCCGGCTTGCCGCCGACGAACGCGTTGAGCCGCAGGCCGCCGGCGTTCAAGACAAACTGCACAAGCTGCGGGGGCGCGCTGTCGACGACGATTTTTTTGGTCAGGTGCGCGCGGCCGAAGGCGGCGTTGACGGTGTATTCGCCGGGCGCAAGCTTGATCGCGGGGCTCGGCTGGCGAACCTCCGACACGAGCTTTGATTTTCCTGGCGCGTCGGCGTGCTGGAAGATCCGCCACACGACGCCCTGGTCGATCTGCTGGCCGTCGGCCGTCAGCAGCGCAACGAGTTTGACGCCGGGCTCTGCGCCGGGCATGGCTTCGCCCGCGCGCTCGATGATCGTGGTGTTGCCGATCGGAGGCGCGGGCTGCGTTTTCTGGATATCGACGCCGGCGCCCCAGGGGTCGCCGTCCTGCGCCGCGGCGCCGCCGGTCGTCGCAAGCGCCCCCAAAACGCACAAAGCGGCGAACGCGGCAGCCTTGCGGCGGCGCTTCCACCTTCTTCGATCGCGTATGCGTTCAAACAACATGTCGTTTCCGCATGGATTGGCGGGCTTGATCCGCCTCGCGCCGCCCGCGGCAGACTCATGGCCGTCAGTTGCGTCCATTATGCGACCGGCGCGCCGTCCTACAAGCCGCATTGCGCGCGATCGACCCAGCAATCTCGGCGCTACATGAGCAGAAAGTTCGCCTTCCGCGCGTTTCTCCGGTCACGGATCATTGCCAAGCTCCAGCGTCTTGCGTTCGCCGGCCTTGACGGAAAAGTCTGCCTGAAGTCTTCGGTCGCGTTGCTCGAAGCGCACATTATAGCGGCCAGGCGCCAGCAGCGCCTTCGGTTCGCCGACCTGCGTGCGCCAAACAGGCTTGCCGTCGGCGTTGGTGATTTCCCAGTAGCTGTCGCCGGCGCCCGGCGGGGCCTTGAACTGGATTTCGGCCGTCGCGATGTCGATGACGAACGCCGCCGGCTTTCCGGCTTCGACGACGACGTCGCGTTCGGCGTTGATATGATGCGCGTCCAGATGCGCCGCAATCCGGTAGCGTCCAGGCAGCAACGCCGTTTCGACGACGGGGCTCAGGGCGCGAACGACTTCGCGTTGATCGCCGTCGAGCGCCGCCACGCGATAGACGAGGCCCTGACCGGCGGTGGCCGGCGCGCCGGCGATTTGCGCCGAAATCTTCACGGGAACCAGCGGCATCGACAACGTACGCTTGACCGTCTCTCCGGCGCCGACGGCCACGCGATCGCGCATGATCGCGGCGCCGGACGCCGCCTCGATGTAGTAGGTTCCCGCCGGCAGCGTGAAGTCCGCCCGCGGCGCGCGCGACCGCGCAACGTTGCGCCGGCCGTCCGCGCTTTCCGGGTCGTCGTCGGAAATCGTATAGGCGACGTCGGCAAGCGGCGCGCCGTCCGCGCCCGTCGCGTCGAGTTCAAGGCGCCCGGCGTCGAGCACAAGATCGAGCGATTTGGCTTCGCCGACTTCGAGGACGATTTTGTCGGTCGCCATGACCATGCCGTCCGCGACGGATACTTTATAGGCGCCCGGCGGCAGGATGAGATCGGCCGAGCCTCGGTGCGCCACAGCGGCGTGCGAATCTGCGTCCTTTGTTTCGCCGTCCGGCGAAATCGCGAGCGTCGCGGTCGGCGATGCAGCGGCGCCTTTGGCGTTCGCGACCTTGATCGTGAGGCGCGCGGCGTCCAGCGCCAGCGCGACTGTTTGCTGTGCGCCGCTTTCGATCGCAACGGTCTTGCGGGTTCGCATCCGGCCCGCCTCGGCTTCGACGTCGTAGGAGCCGGGATCGAGCCGCGCCGTCAGTTCCGCGCCGGCGCTTTCCGCCAAGAGCGTCGTCGCCCCGGCCTGAAAGATGCGCCAGTGCGCCGGAAAAGCGATTGGGTTCGCGCCGTCGGCGAGCGCCAGCGTCGCCTTCAACGTCGCGGGGCCGGTTGTTGTCGCCGCGGCGGCGTCGGACGTGGGCGCCGTCACGGCGTCCGGCGTCAGCATGGCGACTTTCGCGGCGGCGTCGATCGCGGCGGCGAGGCTTGGGGGATCGTTGGCTTCAAAGACGCCGCCGCCGGTCGCCTTGGCCACGCAGGCGAGGCGCGGCGCATCAGCCGGGTCCACGCCGACGGTGATCATATGGATCGGCACGCCTGGCGCGCTGGCCGCAAAACCCGCCGCCGCCGCGCAGGCGTCCTGCTGGCAATTGTCGGCGCCGTCGGTGATGACGATGAGACTGGCGGGGCGCGTCGCGCCGACGTCGGCAAACGCGGCGGCGAGGCCGGCGACGAGCGGACCCTTGCCGCGCGGATCCAACTTTGCGATCGCGTCGACCGCCGCTTCGCGCGGCGCCGCCAAGCCCGCAATCGTCTGCGCGTCGCTGCAATCGCCGCGACGCCGATGTCCGTACGACGTCACGCCGACGCGCGTGGCCGGCGCCGCCGCGAGCTTCGCCGCCAGGAGGTCGCGGACGTGATCGATTTTCGCGCGCCGGTCCGGCTCGAGCCGGCCCCACATCGAGCCCGAGCCGTCGATGACGAGCATCGTCGCCGGAGCGTCGGCGGCGCGCGCGGGTGGCAAGATTGCGAGAAGTGCGATGGCGGCGGCGAACAGTCGAGGCGCTTTGGTCATCATCGGTCCTTGGCGGGGCATGCGTCGAGCGGCGGCGATTGTAACAGGGGCGCAAGTGCGTTAGCGAGGCGGCGTTAGTCTTTGCCAGGATAACGATATGAGTCGCGACGTGCTTGCCTTTCTTGCCCGCCGCCGGTCCGTCAAGCCCGATAAGCTCATCGGTCCGGGCCCGACGGCGGACGAACTCGCCGAGATCCTCGCCATCGGCGCGCGCGTGCCGGACCACAAGAAACTCACGCCCTGGCGATTTATCGTTTTTGAAGGCGACGCCCGTGCGCGCATCGGCGACGCGTTCGCAGACGCCTGCGCGCGTGAGGAAAAAATGCCTCCGTCGCCGGTCCGCCTGGAAACCGAGCGGCAGCGCTTCCTGCGCGCGCCGCTGGTGATCGGAGTTGTGTCGTCGATCAAAGCGAAGCCCGGCGCGCCGGAATGGGAGCAGGTGCTCTCGGCCGGCGCGCTCTGTTTCAACATTTGCCTCGCGGCCAACGCGCTCGGCTTCGCGACGAACTGGATTACCGAGTGGGTCGCCTACAGCCCGGCCGTTCAGCAGGAGCTGCAACTCAAGAATGGCGAGCGCATCGCCGGCTTCATCTATGTCGGGCGCGCGCGCGAGGCGCCGGAAGAACGCGAGCGCCCCGTCATCGCCGACCTCGTCACGCGCTGGCCGGCTTAGGGCGCCGCCGCTCTCATCGTTAACGCCCCTTTAACCGACTTCGCGTATCACAGCGTTATATCCGCCCGTCGCAAGGGTTCGGATGCCCGCTGAATCAGCTCACGGCGTCCCTTAGACCTTGCGACGGGCGCAAACCACATTCATGGCCTTCTCGACGGCGCTTTCCTGGCGCCGACCCGAGAGGGCCAGTCGGTTTTTCTGTTTGGCGCATGGTTTTTATTGGCGCTTGCCGACTCGCCTCCGGCGAGCCTGCCGGCAAGCGCGGAGCGCCGGCTATTCTTGCCGCAAACGCGCTGCTCCGTCGCTGGCGGCCGGCTCCGCGAAGCGGAGTCGCCAGCGACCAGAAAGATCTAAAACCTGAATTGCTCCGCCAGGATGCGTTCTTCGAGGCCGTGATTGCGGTCGAACATCATGAAGAGTTCGATGGCGCGCGCTTTCTCGATCTCGACCCGCACGACGTCGCGGGTTTCGAAATGATCGGCGACGGCGCTGACCGGGCGCTTTGACGCTTCGAGCACGTCGATCGCAATCGTCACGCGGTTCGGCACCAGAGCCCCGCGCCAGCGACGCGGACGAAACGGGCTGATCGGCGTCAACGCGAGAAGCGCCGCCTTGATCGGCAGGATCGGCCCATGGGCCGAGAGATTGTAGGCCGTCGATCCCGCGGGCGTTGCGACCAGCACGCCGTCGCAGATCAGCTCCTCCATGCGCACCTTGCCGTCGATCGAGATCCTCAGCTTCGCCGCCTGATGGCGCTGGCGGAACAGCGAGACTTCGTTGATGGCGAGTCCCTTGTGCGCCTTTCCGGCGCTGTCGGTCGCGATCATCGAGAGCGGATGGATGCGGCTCACTTCCGCGGCCCCGAGCCGCGCCTTGAGATCGTCTTCGCGATAGTCGTTCATCAAAAATCCGACCGAGCCGCGGTTCATGCCGTAGATCGGTATCTTGTCGTTGATGAAGCGGTGCAGCGTCTGCAGCATGAAGCCGTCGCCGCCAAGCGCGACGATGGCGTCGGCGGTCTCTGGCGGGGCGTCGCCGTAGCGCGTCGCCAGCGCCTCGCGCGCCTGCTGCGCCTCCGGCGCGTCGTTCGCCAGGAAGGCGAGGCGGTCGAACTTGGGCTTGTCTTTCGGCATGAAACCGTGCGCGTTGAGCGGGCGATAGGCGGCGGGAGCGGGAGGCTGTCTCAAGTGGCGAAAAACAACAAGCCCCAGAAGATCAAATCGCAACCGAAGTCGAAGCCCAAGGCGTCTCGGAATACGCGGCTTCGGGGGACGGCGCCAGTGCCGTCAACGGTCGTGCTTTACGCGACGTTTCCGGATCGGGAGGCGGCGCTCGCTGTAGGGCGCGCGCTCGTTGAAGGGCGTCTCGCCGGCTGCGTCAACGTGTTGCCCGCCATGACGTCGGTCTATGTTTGGAAGGGGCGCACGGAAACGTCCGACGAAGCCGTGCTGCTGGCCAAGCTGCCCGCAGCCGGCGCGACGGCTGCGATCGCCTTCATCGCGAAACGCCACAGCTACGACACGCCGGCCATCCTGGCGCTGCCCGTCACGGCAGGCTTTCAGCCGTATCTCGATTGGCTCGCGGCGGGCGTCGACGTCGCGTAGCGCCCGCTCAGTGGAAGCCGCCGAGCGCTTCCTGCATCATGTGCGGCATCGAGCCGGGCCTGGGCAATCCGCGACGCGCCTTGCTGTAACCGCCGGCGTACTTCGGCCGTTTGGCGGCGGGCGGCCGCTTGACGATCTTCGGCCCTTGCGCGTTCTGGCCCGCGAGCGGCGCAACGGGCTGGAATGCGTCGGCCTCTGCCGGATCATCGAGCGCCGCGAGGCGATCGAGTTCAGCCGCCGGAGAGGCCGGACGCACGGCGGGCCGCGGCGGCGGCGGAACGATCACGCCGACGCCTGCGGGAAGGTCGCTCGGCGCCGCGCCGACCGACATACGACCGGGCAAGGGTTCGCCCGGGCGCGTTACGACAGCGTCTGCGGTCGTCAAGGCGTTCTCGCCTTGCAGCCACGGCAATTCCGCTTCCGGCGGGCTTGCCGCCGCAGCGTCAATGCGACGGTCAAGATCGGCGAGGCGTTGGCGCTGAGCGGCTGCGTCCGCAAGGCGCTTGGCTTCGACCGCCTTTCGCGATTCCATGACGCGGCGCGCGTCCGCGATCTGGCGCGCCTCCGCAGACGTGCGGCCTTCCGCGATCAAGCGTCCCTCTTCCGCCCGTCGATTGAGTTCTTCACGTTGGCGCTGCTCCTCGCGCAACGCCTTGCGCGACTCTTGCGCGACGACAGCGTGCGGCACGCAGCGGCCGTCTGCAGCGGCGACTTCGCCCGATGGGCACGATGCCCCGCACACGACGCCGGACTGCCCCTGCACGAGCGTGAGCAGAATGTAATCCGGCTCCGTAATCGGCAGCGTGGCGTTGACGCGCTCATTGAAGGCCGCCATGGCGCGCCGCGTCGAGGCGGTCCATGCGCCGTTGATCTCGCCGCCGTAGCAGCCGACGCGGATCAATTCGCGCTGGAGGTCGCGCGCCAACTCGGCGCGCGTGACCGCATCGCCCGGACGCGACGACGTGATGGTTCTTGAAGCGGGAGACGAGGGATCGGCGACGACGACGGCCGTCCATGCGTGCGACGGCTTCGCCGCCGTCCCGGTCGCCGCGCGCAGCGCTCTGGGATCGACCGCGCCCGCCTTCGATGCGGCGGGCGGCGTGCGCGCGATAGACGTGACGGCCACCGTCTCGCGGTCCGGCGCTGCTGAGATGCGCGTAACCTCCGCGAGTTCAGCGGCGCCGTCATTTGGCTCAGGGAGAATGTAGAGGCTCGCGAAGATCACGCCGGCGATGGCAAGAAGCAGAGCGTTCGAGTGCTGCATCGCGTTTACTCCCTGCGCTCCTGCCGCGCGGCCGTCTTTCAAGGCCCGATCGCCGTGCGGTTGGACGGCGGCTCACATTGCTACGACCTGCGACGAACAAATATCGCCTGTTTGCAAACGCTGTTTGTCAAAAGATCCTGACAGCCGAGGCCCGGACGCGGCGTGATCGCTAGCGCCTTCATTATGCGACAAAATCCATCACTGTGTAAGCGCGAAACTCTTATCTGCAACTGACGATAAAGCGTTGGCGCGTGACGTCGATCGCGGCGGCGCGGGCGGGCGCTCGCGCCACAGGGCGTGGCGGATCGGACACCGAATGCGACGTGGGGACGAGCAGTTGAAAACGCTGCGCGAGGCGGCTGCTCATCCACCGTCAGCGAAATTGTTATCAACATTTCGCGCCGCGGGGCGCGCGCTGGCGGGGCGCTCTAGCCGTATGATTCTCTTAACAATTCATTTCGAATCACTTAACCCTTTATGAAGAGGGGCGTAATACCCAGTTTGAGTTATTCAGCCGGGCGTTGAGGTCGAGAGTGCATTGTCCACAGCCGGGCGCATGCGGCGCTCCTGACGGCGGACGCGCTCGATTGCAACACACGGCTTCGGCTCTCCTGTCGTGTAACCGTCATATGTCGTCGACGTTGTCTGCCGGCCGTCATGGGGATGGCGCCGGAGCTCACGGGCAAAATCGGAACGTCATATCGGGCGGTTGCGCCCAGTCGTGCGTTGGGGAGCTTGGTCGGCGCCGTCTCTCGGGCGCTTGGACCCAAGTACGCTAATGGCCGGTCTGTCTGGTTCTGCGTGGAGATGCGGCCCTCGCAATGGAGAGGGCAATGAGACACGTTTTAGGCGTGTTGGGGGTTCTTGCAGCCGGCGTATTGATCGCCGTGTCGTGTGCAATGAACTGGCGATTTGGCGTCAGCCTCGGCAGAACCGAGTTTGACGGTCAAATCTACGGCGCGGCGTCAGTCGCCGCGGACTGCATGAAAGCGTTGGTGCCGTTTTTCTTCTTCGCCGCAATTAGAAATAGAGCGTGGTCGCAGGCTGCTGCGTCCGCGGTCTTGTGGTTCGTCGTCACGGCCTATTCGCTGACTTCAGCGCTGGGTCACGCGGCGCTCAACCGCTTCGACACCACGGGGCATCGCGCCCAGACCGCGCAGACCTATCAGGATCTGCGCGCCGATCTGAAGCGCGCCGAGGAGAAGAGCGGCTGGGTTCCGCAGCATCGGCCGTATGAGACGGTCGTTGCGGCGATCAACGGCGTGAAGACGCAGAGCGCATGGAAGTGGTCGGAAAGCTGCACGAAGGCGACAAGTAAGTCCGAGCAGAAATTCTGCCAGCAGTACCATGCGCTGAACGCCGAGCTCGCAGCCGCGAGCGAAGCGAAGTCGCAAAGCGCAGGCATCGCGGGGATCAAAGCGAAGCTCGCCGCCATGGAAGGCACGACAGCGATGTCGGAAGCCGATCCGCAGGCGCGCGTTCTGACCGACCTCGCAACGGCGTTCCTGCCCGCAGTCACAATCGAAAACGTTCAGATGGCGATGACGATTTTCGTCGCGCTGCTGCTCGAGATCGGTTCTGGTTTCGGCATGTACGTCGCGTTCAGCCAGTGGCGTCTCTATGACGCTCAGGCGCCGGCAGCCCCGCGTACGGCGGCTGCCGAAGTGACCGTCGCTGCGGCAGCGACGGCGGCTCCGGCGCTCACGCCGACGGCCGTTGAAGTCAAGAAGCCGCGTTCTGGCGCCAACGACAACAGATCGATCGAGATTCCTCTCGACGTTCCTGTCGTCGCCGCTCGCTCCGTCGAAACTCCGGCCGTGGAAGCGCGGCCAATCGAGACGCGGATCGCGCCGCCAGCAGCCGTCAGGCGCCTTGCGCCTGAGACCAACACGGAACGTTTCTACAGGGAGAATGTCGAGGTCCAGGACGGATCGAGCGTTACCGCTACTCAACTCTACGAGGACTATTGCTCTTGGTGCGAAGCCAAGAACAAGGAGCCCGCAGCACTGCCGAGCTTCGCGCGTGAATTCGCGGAACTCGGCGTGAAGAAGGAGAAAATCGCAGGTCGAGTGAGGTACATCGGAATTGCACTGAAATCCGATCTGGCGCCCGAGGAGGTTACGAATTCGACGGCCTTACGCGCCGACGCAGCCTAGCGCTGCCTCCCAGTAGAAAAGGCCCGCTCTTGAGCGGGCCTTTTTGTTTTTGGGGAGGCTATTCAGCCGGTTCCGCCGCCAAACGCAGCCGGACGCGCCGTGTCTGCAGCCCGCCTTCAGCACGCGGCATCAGCGACATTGTGATGGCGCACCATTAGCTCTAGATTCCATGGACGAAGTAATGACGCGGCGCGGCTGCCGATGCGCGCCCGTCGCGAAGCCCGAAAAACCGGACCTGGAAGCCTGGCGGCCCCTTGTCGCCCGGCGCAAATTCTACCGCGTCCGGAGAAGCAAATGGACCGCGCGCGCCGATTGCGCGCCAGATGGAGATCACGCCTTGAGCACCGCACCGAAATTCAAAGCCGGCCAGATCGTCGATTTCAATCCGGCGCGAGCGACGATCCCGGCGTCGATCCGCGAATACAAGGTCCTGCGCATGCTGCCGCACGAAGGCGGCGGCGAGCGCCAGTATCGCATCAAGACGATCGCCGAACTGTTCGAGCGCGTCGCCAAGGAAAGCGAACTTGCGCCGCGCAGCCGCGGCGTCGAGAGCGTCGAGTAGACTGCAGACACGCAGCACGCGCCACAGGAGCAGGCCATGGCCAAGAGTCAGAACCGACCAAGCCGCGAAGCCCGGAAGCCGAAAAAGGATCCGAAACTCAAGGCGGCCGAAAAAGCGGCGCGGGGCTCCGTCTCGGCGACGTTCGCAGACCCGAAATCCGGCAAGCGCTGATTTTGCCTTGCGCTTGCGGTCGGCCGCATTAAGACGAGCGGACGCCGCCAAGCGAGGGCTGAAGCATGTCGTCTCCGACGTCGCACGATCGGCCTGAGAAGGCCTTTGAGGCCGACGACATCAATCCCGAGATCGTCGCCGCGATTGACGAGATTCAAGGCCGCCGCAAACTCGAACTCGAGGCGCAGTCGGCGAAATCGGATATGGAGCGCGCGCGCAGGACGCGCCTTTTCGCGCTCGCCGTCGCCGCGGCTGTCGCTGCGCTTGCCGCGGTTTACGCATTCGCCTGACGCGATGAGAAAAGCCGGCGCTCTCTCGAACGCCGGCCTTGTAACGCACGCCTCACGAACGCGAGGCGACTCACTTTCCGTTAGATCTTGTTGATCTTGTCGGCCGTCGCGTTGGCGGCGTCCTTGATCGCGTCCTTGGTCTTGCCGACGGCGACCTGCGCCTCGCCCTTCAGTTCCTGCGCCGCGCCTTCAGCCTGCAACTTCTCGGAGCCGACGGCCTTGCCCACGGCCTGCTTGACGTTGCCGGCCGCATCGTTGGCGTAGCCCTTGATCTTGTCGGTGGTGCTGCTCATCGAAAATCTCCCTTGTGAAACCGATGCCGCCGCGCGCTTGGCGATCGGGGGGAGCGCCGGGGGCGCGCGCAGCGGTTTGCGGGAAGAAAACGCGCCCGAGGTCGAATGGTTCCCGCGCTCAACCCTGCAGGAGCCCTGCGGCGAAGCGCGCGGCCACGCACAGCGCGGACACGGCGGTGATCAGCGCGGCGCGCGCGTTCAACTGCTGCGTGCGGTTGAAGGCGACGACGAGCCGATTGAAGTCGTGATAGTCGATTTCTTCGGTCCGCTGCAGGCGACGGATCGACTTGCCGCTCGCGAGATACCAGAACCACGCGGCGGCGAGTGCGGTGACGAGGCTCGCGATGTCGAGGGCGAGGATCATGGCGTCATCCCGCCTTCCCGGCGATCAGCAGCGCAAAGGCGAAGTTGACGGCGACGTCCTTGAGGCTGTCGAAGCGGCCTGAGGCGCCGCCGTGGCCTGCGCCCATATTGGTTTTGAGCAGGATGAGATTGTCGGAGGCGTTTTTCGTGCGCAGCTTCGCCACCCACTTGGCCGGCTCCCAATAGGTGACGCGCGGATCGGTCAAGCCCGCGACGGCCAGAATGTGCGGATACGCCTTTGCCTCGACGTTGTCGTAGGGCGAATAACTGCGGATCGTCGTGAATTCTTCGGCGCTCGCGAGCGGATTGCCCCACTCGGGCCATTCGGGCGGCGTCAGCGGCAGGTCCTTGTCCAGCATCGTGTTGAGCACGTCGACGAACGGCACTTCCGCGATGACGCCGAGAAACAGATCAGGCGCGCGATTGGCGACGGCGCCCATCAGCATGCCGCCCGCCGAGCCGCCATGCGCGACGATGCGGCCGCGTTGCGTCAGGCCTTCGCGGACGAGATGCTCGCCGGCGGCGATGAAATCGGAAAACGTATTCGGCTTCTTGGCCATGCGCCCGTTCGTATACCAGCGGTAGCCTTTGTCCTTGCCGCCGCGGATGTGCGCAATGGCGTAGATGAAGCCGCGGTCGACAAGTGACAGACGCGCCGTCGAGAACGACGCCGGCATCGAAATGCCGTAGGCGCCGTAGCCGTAAAGCAGCGCCGGCGCCGAGCCGTCGAGCGGCGTTGATGTCTTGTAGAGCAGCGTCACCGGCACAAGCTCGCCGTCGGGCGCCGGCGCGAACAAGCGCCGCGTCACGTAGTCCTTGGGATCATGTCCGCTCGGCACCTCCTGGCGTTTGCGCAGGGTGCGTTCGCGCGTCTCCATGTCGTAATCGTAGGTTTCCGCGGGCGTCGTCATCGACGAATAGGTGAAGCGGATGCGCGTCGTGTCGTACTCGTAGCCCGACGAGAGTCCGAGCGCGTAGGCTTCTTCGTCGAACGCGATGGTGTGCTCGGCGCCGTCGGACAGCCGCGTGACGACGATGCGCGGCAGGCTATCTTCGCGTTCGAGCCGCGCCATGTGGTTGGCGAACACGGCGACCTCGATGATGAGACGGCCCGGTTTGTGGGGCACGAGTTCGCGGATGCTTGACGGTTCCGGGTCGTAAATCGGACCGGCGACGATGCGAAAATCGTCGGCGCCGTTGGCATTGGTCGTGACGATCAAGTCGTCGCCATGGTGTTCGACGCCGTACAGCAATCCCTTCTGGCGCGCCGCGACGAGATGCGGGGCGGCGTCGGGCTTTTCGGCGTCGATCAGGCGGACTTCGCTCGTCTCGTGATCGTGAATGTCGATTAGGACGAAGCGCTGTGATTGCGTCTGCGACAGCCCGACGAAGAAGCCGGGATCGGCCTCGGCGTACAGCAACGCATCGTCCGCCGCCGGCGATCCGATCGTGTGACGATAGATCGCCTGGGGGCGCTGATGTTCATCGACCTTAACGTAGTAGAGGCATCGGCAATCGGCAGACCATTGGACGGCGCCGCGCGTATCCGGAATTTCGTCGGCGAGGTCTTGGCCCGTCGCGAGGTCGCGAACGCGGATTGTGTAGAGCTCAGAGCCTTTGTCGTCGGTCGCGTAGGCGAGATAGCGGTGATCGGGGGAATGCGCCGTCGCGCCGAGGTCCCAGTAATCCTTGCCCGTCGCTTCCTCATTGCCGTCGAGCAGAACCTCGGCTTCGTCCGGCGATCCGCCGCGCGGAATGCGGCAGAGCTGCGCATACTGTCCGCCTTTGACGAAGCGCGGAAAATATTCATAGGGGCCGTGCGGCTGGGGAACCTGTTGGTCGTCCTCCTTCAGCCGCGCCTTCATCTCCTTGAAGAGCGCGTCCTGGAGGTCGGCCGTCGGCGCCAGCGCGCCTTGCGTGTAGGCGTTTTCCGCTTCGAGGTAGGCGCGGATGTCGGGGGCGAGCGCGGCGGGGTTGCGCATCACCTCTTGCCAATTGTCGGCGCGCAGCCAGGCGTAGTCATCAGTGAGCGTCACGCCGTGATGCGCCGCGGCGACAGGGATGCGCTTGGCGACAGGGGCCTTTTCAGCGACGGCGGAACCGGCGGCGGGGGACATGGGTTGGCGGAATCCTTGGGGGTGGGCAGAGGCGCGGGGCTCAGTCGAAAGTGCGCCTACATCGACGGCCGAAGCGTCCGCGTCAACGCCAGTGCAAGCGTCGGCGGTCAATAGAAACGTTTTCGTCTCTAGTAGCAAATCTCAATAGTTGAAGTTGTTCTACTCTCAAGCGTTGACATAGTATTAGTAAGGTGACCAGATCATGCTGGTTTAGTCGCTATTCGTTGGCGCGAAGGTCTAACTTTGTTTGGGAAGTCGAAATTTTAAGCTCAAGAATGCTCAGCGAGCGCAACCATTGTTAAGCGACCTCAAGAATTGTGTTGTGTGCGCCGGCCGACGCTTTCCCGGTGAGTGAAACGACCAAGGACCATAATATGGACACGTCAGCCACAACTCCCGATCTCGTTGCGATAACGGCGTCGATCGTGGCCGCTTTCGTCAGCAACAATACCGTTTCCTCCAACGAAATTCCAAACCTGATTGCGGACACGCATGCGGCGTTGAGCCGGGCGGCGGGCCGGGCGGCCCCCATCGAGCGCGAGGATTCCAAACCGAAGATCGCCGTCAAGAAATCCGTGATGCCGGATTTCATCATCTGCCTCGAGGACGGCAAGAAGTTCAAATCGCTGAAGCGGCACCTGCGCACCCACTACAACTTGTCGCCCGAAGAGTATCGCGAGAAGTGGGGCCTGCCGCACGACTATCCGATGGTCGCGCCGAACTATGCGCAGGCGCGCAGCCAGCTCGCCAAGAAGATGGGCTTGGGCACGGCGCGGCGCGAGAAGTGACGATCGCGCGCGTCGATCAGCGCGATCGCGATTGCGAAGCCACCCGTTTCCAATTCGCAGCGGCCATCGCCTTCAGCTCGGCGCATTCCAGTTTCCAGGCGCGATAGAGCGCGGCGTGGCGCGCGAGATCGTAGGCCCAGTGTCCCGCCCGGCCGCGCCGGCGCTCGGCGCGCAGCGCGCGCTCCATCAATGCAATGACGCGCGTGCGCCCCGCGACGGAGACGTCGTCGAGATCCTTCGGCCACAGCGGCAGGAGCGCGGAAAGCTCGCGCCGGCGCTCGGCCGCGTCGCGCGTCGCGGCGCTTTGAAAGTTATCCGTCAGCGCATCATGTTTCATCGTCGCCGAGGATGCGGCGTGGCGCATGGGCGGGGATAACTTTGCCGCGCAAATGCGCGTTAAGGTCAACGAAGGTGATGAACGACTTATCCCCCTCATTCACGTTTGCGGCGGCTTTTGCGCCGCGCGGCCGCAAGTCGCGCTATTGTGTTGCCAAGGCCGGACGCGCACCGCGACGCCGGCTGAGAGTTCGAATGAGTCTCGCGCTTCAGAGGTTCGACTGATGCTCGACGTCGCCGCCCCCCTCGCTATCGCCGCCGCACATCCCCCGCGCCGCGTCGACCGCCGGCGCAAGTCGCTTGACGCGCACGCCTGGGGCGCGGACGACATGCTGCAGGTCAACGCGCGCGCGGCGATCGAGACGATGGTGACGGACGTCTTCGGCGTCGAAGCGGGCTCGCTGACGCGCGGAACCCGCGGCGGCAAAGCGATTGCGATGGCGCGCCAAGTGGCGATGTACATCGCCCACGTCAACTTCGGCCTGACGCAGACCGAGGTCGGCCGTCTGTTCCGCCGCGACCGCACGACCGTCGCGCACGCCTGCCTGCGCGTCGAAATTCGCCGCGACGACGCGCTGTTCGATCGCGCGCTCGACCTGCTCGGATGGGCGGCGCCGGCGCTGATCCGCCGTCCGGACCTGCACCCCCGCATCTAAAACATCGGAAGTTCGCCATGACCCAACGACCCGCCGGGCGCCGCCCCGCGCGGACGGAGCGCGACGCCGCGTCCGCCACGCCCGAATTCGATCTTGCTGAAAGTCCGCTCGCGTGGCTGGCGCGGCGCAAGGACAAGGACGGCCGCGCGCTGATCTCGGACGACGAATTCAACGCCGGCGAACGGCTGCGCGCCGACTTCTGGTTCGCGCGCATGACGCCGCGCGTCACCGCCAACTGGTCGCAGCTGAGGTCGGGAGGCGCGCCGCACGGCGCGCCCGATCTCGGACCCGACGTGCAGGATCACGTCATCGCCGCGCAGCAGCGCGTGCGCCGCGCGCTCGCCGCCGCGGGACCGGACCTCGCGGGCATCCTCATCGACGTGTGCTGTCATTTGAAGGGGCTCGAAATCGCCGAGCGGAACGGCGGCTGGCCGCGGCGCTCCGGCAAAGTCATTTTGCAGATCGCTTTGCGTCAGCTCGCGCGGCACTATGGCATTATCGCGTCACGTGCGCATGGCGCCGCGTCAAGCGAGGACTCGCGCGCGCCGCGCGTCCATCACTGGGGCGCCGCGGACTATCGGCCGAAGATCGATTCAATTCCGGATGATCCGACCGACTAGCGCGCCGAGGAGGCAGCGGCATGCGCGCCGCTTTCGAGCGCTCTGGCGTCCGTGCGGATGCGCTCGACCATCGCGACGAGGCCGTTCGAGCGCTGCGGCGTCAGATGTTCCTTGAGGCCGAGGCCGTCGAAGATGCGCGCGGCGTCGAGGCTCGCGACGTCGGCCGGCGATTTGCCTGCATAGATTGCGAACAGGATGGCGATGAGGCCCTGCACGATCATCGCGTCGCTCGCGCCCTGCATCGTCATCGCGCCGCCGGCTTCCGACGTCGCGAGCCAGACCTGGCTGGCGCAGCCGCGCACCTTGTTGGCGTCAGTGCGGAGTTCATCGGGGAGCGCGGGGAGCTTGCGGCCGAGCTCGATGACGTAGCGGTAGCGATCTTCCCAATCGTCGAGAAGCGCGAAGTCGGACTGGATGTCGGCGAGCGTCATTGTTCCGTTGCGTGTTCGCTTAGCGCCGCGACGGCGTGCGGCCATATTTGCTACATAGGGGTTTGGCTCGCGGGTGGGAAGCGGCGAACGGTCCGCGTTCGGCTTGGGAGCACGCGATATGGCGCGCAAAAGCGTGAAGAGAGCGGCGAAGAGCGGCAAAGCACGCGCCGCGAAGCCGCCGGTGAAGAAAGCGGCGAAGCCGCTAGGGAAGAAAGCGGCGAAGCGCGGCGCCAAGGCGACGCCGGCCAAAACGTCCGCCGTAAAGCGCGCGGGCGCTGCGTCGAAGCTGTTGTCAGGCGGCAATCCGCAGATCGCGAAGGGCTACGGCGACGCGCCGGTGCAGACGTACATCGCGGCGATGCCGGGATGGAAGCGCGACGTCGGCCGGCGCATCGACGCGCTCGTTGCGCGCGCGGTTCCGAATGTGCGCAAGGCGGTGAAATGGAATTCGCCGCTCTACGGCGCGGCGGCGCGCGAGGGGACGTGGTTCCTGAGCTTTCACTGCTTCAACAGGTACGTGAAGGTCGCGTTCTTCGAGGGCGCGAAGCTGAAGCCGCCGCCGCCCGGCGCCTCGACGCAAAAGCTCGTGCGCTATCTCGATGTGTACGACGGCGACGCGCTCGACGAGGCGCGGTTTGTGCGTTGGGTGAAGCAGGCGAGTGCGAGGGAGGGGGTGAGGATGTGAGGGGTGGGGATGTGGGGAACAGCAGCGTTGCCAGATCGCGATCGACTCCGCTTCTTCGATCGCTTCGATCGGCTTGCCGGCCGCCATTTTGCCCGGAAACGGTAGCTCCGTCGGCGCTAAGCGCGTTCGCCAACCCCTGCGCGCCTTCTCATGGCTAAGCAACCTTTTTGTCCCGATCCGCGGCCAGGGCCGATCGCTCGCAGAATACGATGGCCAAGTCCCGGTCGGAAAGCTTCCGCAGTTCGGCAATATCCGGCGTGTCCTTCATCCACTCAAGCAGCTTTTCGCGGGGCGTATGCTGGTAGGTCTCGAAGAAGAACTTTGCCAGTTCAAGCCAGTTGTTCACGCCCGTCGACACGCGCCGAACTTCACCAAAGAACGTTTCGGGATGCTTTTTCCAGGCCGCGAACTCAGCATCCGTCAGTGGCGATGTGCAAATGATATGCTTGCCCTCCGATGTCTCATAGACGCCGTGGACGGTTTGGTTGAGTACCGTGGCTTCATACAGTCGGCCCGGCACTTCTCGACCATCTCCGGCCGGGACCAAATACCATTGGCCGAACTTCAAGCGTGTAACATCGCCAGGAACTTCATAGGCCATTTCAGGAATTTGGCCGTCGAACGTCGACGGTATCGCGTAGTGTGAACGCATCGAATCTAGCAGCGCAAAAATTTCCTGATGGGATGCTTCGCTGTTGAGAACATCTTTGAGGCTGTTGAAGCCAACATCGGGCCCAAAGTTTGGAATGCGGCAACCTGCGGCGAGCGCCTGCGTCCCGGCACCGATCGCGTCGAGGTTGTTATGGAAAGCGTGATTGGTGACGATCACATAAGCGCTCGGCTTATCGGACCCGTCCGGCGCCTGCGCCTTTTCCGCCTGACGAATCTGATCGAGCGCATTCCGAGGCCAGCCCTCGAGTTTGTCGTCGGTGAGAACGTCGGGGACGTTCACTTCAATCATCACTACGCGGGTGTGATCAGCCGCCTTTGCAAGGGCGCGATTGAGCTTGCTCGCGACGCGCAGCCGCTTCACGTCGTCGACAGCGCCATCTTCGGTCGCGGCGCGATTGCGAGACTTTACCTCAACCGAAAACTTTTTGCCTGTCTTCGGGTAGGTGGCTACGAACTCGACATGTGACGTGCGGCCGTCGCTCTCGTTTTCGTATGCGAGTGTAAAACCTGCTTTGATGAACGCCGCCGCCGCGTAGGTTTCGAAGAGCTTGCCGATAAAGTCGTCCGAGCGCACGCTCTTCAATTTATCGACAAACGTGGCAAGCAGCGCGCCGGCTTCGGCCGGCTCGGCGTGGTGCGCGATGAGATAAATGTTGTAGGCGAGGTTCAAAAAGGCGCGCTGTGCGCCAGTCATCGGGCCCGAGACGATGTCGCCGACCTTCGTACCGAGCCTGTTGGAGTCGGAAATTGCCTGCTCGTACCACCGGACCACCGGGTGACGCTGGGCGTGAGCCTTCGCTTGTTCGGCCTTAAACCAGTCGGCACCCAGCTTGTCGATTAGGTAGTGACGCAGGAAGTCCTGAAAGGTCTTCCATTTCTTGGAATAGTGCACGGTGTTGCCGACCGCGACTATCCGGTGGCCGGCCACTTCCGCTGAAATGATCCCCCGGCCGAGACCCTGCTGCTTCTCGCGTTGGACTCGCTCGGCTTCCAATTCGCGCAATTTCTGCTGGAGGTCCGCATCAAAGCCAGTCGGGAGCGCTCGGGAAGTCTCAGCCTTGGCATGAATGCCGCCATGGCAATGCTTAAACTTTTTGCTGCTGCCGCACGGGCAGGGCTGATTGCGCCCGGTCTTTGTCATTCGTTAAGATTGTGTGATTCGCGACACGCGCGAACCACGGACTAGGCTTTTTCCACATCGGATTGCTACAATGAGGGCCGGTCGCAGGCCGTCCCTCATATTCTCCATTCGTGCCAAGGACCGCCGAACTTCGATTTCCATTTGTAGAAGGTCGCGTTCGAGACGCCGTACTTGCGGCAGATCTCCGCCGTCGGCCGCCCCGCCTCCTGCTCGCGAAGGATCGCGATCACCTGCTCGTCCGAATACTTACCCTTACGCATCATTCGTCTCCCTTGGGTGACGAACGAAGTCTACGTTATTTCGGGCACCCGTTGAGGGGGAGGGTCAACCGCTACTAACGCCCGATGACGTTGACTCCGACAAGTTCTCCGTCACTTCGGCAATGGATCGCAGTGCTTCGCTAAGTTGCGTAATCCGTTAAGACAAGAATTCATCTCTGCCCCTGGCCCGGAGCAGCAAATGTTGAGACGCAGGCTGATCTCACCGCATATTCGTCGGGGCGCGGTGGTGTAGCTCTGTCGGCTAAACGGAGAAGCCAGCGGAACTCTGGCAGCCCAGAGCCGCGGGATGAGGTCGACTGCAGCGACCGCGGCCAACGCCGCTTACCACCAGAACTTTGGCGACCCCTGCCTGACGTTGCCGCGCGGCCGGTACTTGTAGTTCGACCGCGCAGCCGGGGGCGGCGCATCCAGGAAACTGAAAAAGCCGCCGCCGCCGCTCTCCCATGAGTCATAGACCGGAGGCGGCGGCGTAGGCTTGCGCGTGATGAAGCCGCCCTTGGGCTGGTTGTTCAAAACAGCGACGAACTCGGTGCGATAGTTGGTCTCGCGGCTCAACGGTTCGTCCGAGACGATGATCGAGGATCTGGGCGTCGCGGTCGGCGCGATGCGATCGAGCACGTCGCTCGGGATGCTGATGCGATCGAGCGCGGCGTTGGCCTCGTCCCCGTGGTCGATGGTGACCGCGGTCCAGCGAAGGCCGGCGCCGTCGGACGCCATCGCCGTGAACACGTGCGTGCCGATCGGTCTCTCCGGGTCGACGATCGTGATCGGAACCTCGATGGTCGCATCATAAACTTCGCCGCCGTCGGGCCACGGCTTGCGCGTGTTCCGGCGCACATAGAGCTTCTGCGTCGCGCGGCTGATGTAGATCGAGACCGGCTCGAGCGCGAGCTTCGCCTCGAGCGCGGCTTTGGCGATCTCGGGTTTCCTTTTTGCGGCCTCCTTGGCTGCATCTTGCGCGCGCGCTGCGGCATCAGCCTCTGTCGTCGCATCGGTTCGAGCGGCGCCGAGCTTCGCGCCCAAATCCGCGGCCTTGGCGGCGGCCTTGAGCTTGCGCTCTTCGGCGCGCGCCCGCGCCTCGTCCGACTTTGCAGCGAGCAGCGCCTTGTCCGCGGATGCAAGAGCGGCGTCGGCGGCGGACGTCTGCCGTTCGAGCTTTTTTAGCGCCGACTTGGACGACGCAGCCTCTTTTGCGGCTTTGGCGGCGGCTTTCTTCGTCTCGACGGCGGCTTTGGCGGCCTCGGCCGCTTCGCGCGCGAGACTCTCAGCGCGCTCTGGCGCCGCAGCGGCGGCCTCCGCGTCCGGCGTCAACAATGTTGAGTGCGAAAATTCGACGGGCGTTGCGTCGTCCGGAGACACGATCACGCGCATTCCGAGCGACGTCATGTCGAACAGCTTCTCGGCGAAGGAGAATGGCATGCGGATGCAGCCGTGCGAAGCGGCGTAGCCCGGCAGCGGGCCGCCATGCAGCGCGATGCCGTTCCAAGTCAGCCGCTGCATGTGCGGCATGTGGGCGTCGTCGTAGAGGTTCGAGCGGTGATCGGCGTTTTTCTGAAGGATGGCGAAGACGCCGGCCGGCGTTTCGCGCCCTTTGACGCCGGTCGACACCGGCGCTTTCATGATCCAGCCGTCCGCGTCGTAGAACGTGACGGTCTGCGACTTGATCGAAACGATCGCCATGATCGGCTCGCCGGCGTCGCGCGACGCCGTCTCCTCGGCGAAGAGTTCCGCCTTTGTCGCCCACGCGGACGAGGCGAGCGCCGTCTGTGCGACAAGGGCCGCGACAGTGACGATCAAAGGACGTTTCAAACGCGATACGGATGATGGAGGCATCGTCGATCTATCTTGACAGCGATAATGTCCGTTTGATGCCAGTCCTCGACGGCATGAATCAAGTTTCGAGTCGCCGTCTTAAGATTGGCTGAACAGACGCGCGCCTCGATGTGCTCTTTGGGACACGCGGATTAGCCCCCGCGGGCCCGGAGCCCCCGTCACCAATCGCAGTAGCCCTGCTCGCCTGTGAGCTTTTCGGCGGCTGTCCTGTCGGCTTCTTCGCGCTTGGCGTCGCCGAGGGAGGCGTAGTCGTCGGCGCGGTCGCACAGATAAAGGTGGGTTTGGGGATCAAGCTTGATCGCCTTGGTCCAATCGGCGACCGATTTGTCGAACATTCTGCGCACGCTGAAGACGGCAGCTCGTTTCGCGTAAGATTCGGCGTTGTTTGGATCCAGCGCGATGACCGTGTCGTGATCGGCAAGCTGCTTCTCCAGCGCGTTCATCAAGCCGTGAAGCTGGGCGCGTTCCTTGAAATACGCCGCCTGCCGAGCATCGAGCGCGATCGCCTTGTCGTAGTCGGCGAGCGCCGGCTGGAACTGCTTCTTGCCGCGCTGGAGATTGGCGCGATGAATGTAGGCGCCGGCGTCGCCCGGATTTTTCTCGATCAGCTGGCTGCACGCTTTGACGCCCAAGGCGTGACTCAACTCGGCGGCGCATTCGAGCGCGGGGTCGGGGTTGGCGACGACCGACTTGAGATTGGCGAGGGTTCGCTCATAGGTCGCGTCGGGGCTGATCTGGAGCGATTTTTCGATGTCGGAAATCGCGCTTTTGTAATCGCCCTTCCCCTGATGAGCCCTGGCGCGCAAGCCGTAGAAGAGGGAGTCGCCCGGCTTGAGCTGGATCGCCTTGTCGTAGTCGGCGACGGCGGCGGCGTAGTCGCCAAACTCGAACTCCAAAAGAACGCCGCGCTGGTGATAGGCGGCGACGTACGCCGGGTCGAGTTCGATCGCCATCGAAAGATCGGCGCGCGCCTTGTCCTTGTCGCCCTTGAATTTGTAATTCGTGCTGCGCCAGAGCAGCACCTCCGCATGCTCGGGGCCGAGCTTGGGTTCGAGTTCGAGGGATTTCGTGTAATCGGCGATGGCGAGGTCGCATTGCGGGACATTGCCGGAGCAGTACAATGAGTAGGCGGCGCCGCGGTTGCGATAGGCGACGGCGTTGTTCGCGTCCTGCGCGATGAGTTCGGTGCAGGCGGCGATTTTCTTGGCGAGCTCACCGCGGTTGTTGGCGCACTCCAGAGCCGCCGGCGACTGCGCGGCAGCGGGTTGAGCAGCCGGACCTTTCTCCGCTTTCGCCTCGGTTCCGGCGCGGGGCGCGCCGCTTGATTTGCACGTGAATTTATCGACCTTGATCATGTAAGCGCCGAATAGGGCATCCGCCTCGATGGTCCCCGTCGCTTCGATCTGCGCCCCGGCGACGCAGTCAGCCGCCTCGTTGTCGAGGTAGATCAGCTCCACCGAACAGGCGCCGGTTTTTGTCCAGCGGCGGAGCGCGATGTTGAATGATTTCTGGCCGCTCGTGTTTGCGGATAGCTTGGCGCTTTTGATAGCGCCAGTGACGGTGGCGTGAGCGCCGCCGGCGCATTCAGGCGGATCAGCGCGCGGCGCCGGAGTGCAGCGAAGGTTGGCCGGATCGAAGATCGTGTAGCCCTCTCCATCGTCGACCAAGCTCCCGGTCGCCTCCGCGAAATTACCGATGCTGCAGGACTGAGGCTGGGCGGCGTTGCGCGCGAACTGCAGGAGTATTGCGTGTTCGCAGGCGCCATTCTCCGAGTTATCGACCGCTATGGACCATCCGCCTTCGCCGCTTGGCGGATTGACTTGAATGATCGCGCCTGACGCGACAACCTTGTCGCCGGCGGCGCACTTTGAATCTTCTGCGCTCTGCTGTCCGCTACCCGCCGCGCCGGCGGCGGCGAGGCGTCCTTGGGCACCTTTGTGCGCCGGATTGATTTTCAGCGCTTGCGTGAAGGCCGCTTGAGCGCCGGCCGCATCGCCCAAGCCCTCGAGAATGACGCCGCGCAGGTAGTGGTCGTGGGCGTCGGGGTCGAACGGCGGGATGGTGAGGGCGATCGCATTGTCGATGTCTTCGAGCGCCAGCTTGAATTCGGAGCGCTGTCCGCGAATGCGCGCCCGGACCGAATAGGCGCCAGGCATCGTCGGCGAGATCTCGAGCGCGCTGGCGACGTCAGCGAGCGCTTCGTCGTAGGCGCCCTTGTCGATGTAGGCTTCCGCGCGCAGCAAGAAGAACGTCGGGACGATCGAATCGCTTTTGTGGCCTGTGGGGCCCTTCCACATGTCGAGGATTTCGCTGCACCCCTTGATGATGCGATCGGGGTCCTTGATCTCGAAATCGCAGTCCTTGCCGACGTTGTTCTGCGCGATCGTCTCTTTCTCCGGCGTGACCGTCTCGGTTCCCCGGCCGCCGCCCCACGTGCCTTGCAGCACGCCGTTGGGTTTGACTTTGTAGATGACGGGCGTCGGATCGCCCCATTCGATCGTGAGCGTGTCGCCTTCGAGCTTGCCTTGCCCGTCGTAGATTTCGCCGCTGGAGATGTACCATCGGAAGTAATAGACGCCGTCCTTCAGAGCGATATCGAGTTTGCCGCGATACGTGCCGCCTTGCGGAGTCGTGCCCTTGACTGTGTGGCGCCCGGTCATCACGTCGGCGGACGCCGCAGGCGCTGACAACGACAACATCATCAGCAGAAGCGCGAGACCTCGCATCAGCATGGGTTCACCTGTTCGGCGGAGGCTGGAAATGGGGAAATTACGGTTGCAATACTACGGTAGTCAGGCCACGCCCTGCAGCAGCAAACTTATGTTCGCATGTCCGAACGAGGGAAGCGCATGAAAGACATCAGCGATTGGCGCGTCGCAACGCTCAACCGCGTTCGGCGCGTCATCCTCGCCGCCGATCCGGGCGTCGTCGAAACCGTGAAATGGCGGAAGCCCTCGAACGCGATGCGCGGCGTGCCGGTGTGGGACAAGGACGGCCTCATCTGCACGGGCGAAACGTACAAGAGCGTCGTCAAACTGACATTCGCGAAGGGCGCCGCGCTCGCCGATCCATCGCGCCTGTTCAACGCCGGCCTCGACGGCGCCGTCCGGCGCGCGATCGACATTGGCGAGGGCGACGCCATCAACGAGAAGGCGTTGAGCGCGCTCGTGCGCGCGGCGATCGCGCTCAATCAATCGCAGGCGAAGCCTGTCGGCGATCAGAAGAAATCAAAGCGCGCGTGATGCGCCGCGCGACTCGTTGCGTTGCAATGCGTAATGTTGAACGATCCCGTTCGATCGCAAGGAGATGGATCGATGCCGAGTCACAAGACCAAAGGCGGGCTCGCTTCCGCTCTGGCGGCGTCCCTGCTGCTGGGGCCTCAGGCCGCGCTCGCCGACGAGATCGTGTGCGTCATCGGCGCGCCGAAGACGTTCGAGAACGACAGCATCGCCTGCTACAACAACAGCGGCTGCGCCCATGCCGTGGCCATGGGCGGCGACGTGGCGCCGGATTATGATCCTGAAAGCGCGCCGTTCGCACTCGCACGCGGCAAGATCGGCGCGATTGTCGGCCCCACGCCCGAACTCCAGAAAGCCGCCGAGGCGCAAGGCGCAACATGCGCGTCGCAGCCGATGCCGGAGGCCAAGCCGTAATTCACGCCCGTCGTTTGCGAGTCGCGTCGTCGCGCTAAATGCTGCCGCGCGATTTGTCGGCGCCGCGCCAGGCGGGGCGCAGGTCGTGCGGCGTCAGCGTGCCGGCGCGACCCTTGAGGCCGACCGGGGCCGCCTTGCGCGCGCCCGCTACATCGCCGCGATCCGCGACCACGCGTTCGGCGGACGCATCCTGCATCGTCTCGTAGGCGAGCTTGGCGGCGAACTCGGCCTTGGCCGCGAATTGCTTCCAGAGGCCGTCGGCCTGCGCGCAGGTCGCCGCGTTGCGATCGCAGAAGGTGACGGTCCACGTTGCTGCGTCGGACGCGCGCTTCACCAGCCGCTGCTGCTGCTCGCGGTCGGAGGGCAGCAGGGCGACGCCGGCGGCGACGACGATGGCGATGCGCATCAAACCCATGGGGTCCACTCGTTGACCGGCGCAGAAACGCGGCGCGGCCGGAAAATCAATTCAATGGAAATCAGAGGTAGCAGGGGCGGCTCAAGAAACCGCCTCCGGGCGGCGAACAATTTGCTCGGCATTTGATGCAAATGCGCGCGATCGGCCCGCAATGGGCGCAGCGCCGCGCGCCGACGGTTAAGAAGGCGTTAACGGCTGGCGGCGATAGTCAGCGCGGGACCACATGCGGACCGAGGCGGGACTGACTGCGCGATATGCAACGTTTAGCCAACAGAGCCGGGTCGATTCTTGGGGGCGCCATTCTGGCGAGCGTCGCCCTCAACCTGTTCGCCCTGCAGGATGCGGCGACGACCCGGCGCGGCGGACAATCAACCGCGCAGGGCGAGGCGCGTCCGGCATGGCTCGAACCAGCGTCGACCTCCGGCGCCATGCTGACGCCGGTCGTCTTGAACGCCGCGCCGGATGCGGCAGCGCCCGATGACGCCGACGTCATTCGCGGCGTGCAGCGCGAACTCAACGCCCGTAACTATGAGGCGGGCCAGCCGGACGGCGTCGCCGGCATCGTGACGCGCGCCGCGGTGATGGCCTACGAGTACGATTACAACCTGCCGCTGACGGCGACGCCCTCGGAGGAGGTGTTGAGCCGCATCGTGCTGGGGAGTTCTGCGACCCAGGCGACAGGCAAGAGCGCCGCCGTAGCGCCGTCGCCGGATGCCGAAAGCCTGATCCGAATGGTCAAGCAGAGCCTTTCAGCGCTCGGCTATCAGACGGGCCGCGCCGACGGCGCGCTGACGCCCGACGTGCAACGCGCGATCCGCGAATTCGAAACCGATCAGCGATTGGCCGAAACGGGACGCATCTCGGGTCCGCTCGTCAGCCGGCTGTTGCGCCTGCAAGGCCAGGCCCCGGCGGCGAAGCCGCGCGCGGCGAAACCGGCTGCGCCTCCCGCGGCGAAGTCCGCCGCGGTTAAGCCCGTCACCCGCGTCGCCCCGCCACGAACGGCGCAGAAGCCCTGACATCCGCCGCCGAAATCGCGTACAGGGCGTCGATGCGCTTGCGATCCGTCATCTGGGTGAAGGCCTACGTGCGCCGCTGCGCGGCGGCGGGAACGTCAGCGGTCGTCGCGCGACACGGCGACGACGACGCCGGCGCGATCCTGATCCGCGTCGACAAGCGCGACGGAACATCCGCAGTGTTCGCGCCGGCGCCCGCGGGGTTGGACGAGGCGGATCACGGCCGCCGCTTCGTCGCGTGCTTTGCCGCGGCCTTCGTCGCGCGCGAGGAGGCCGACGCCTATGTGGCGCGGGAGACGCGCTTCGACAGCGATGTTTGGGTCATCGACGTCGACGACGCCGAAGGCCGGCATTTCCTCGGCGACGATCTGACGAAATGAGCCGCTGCGCTTTACCGGCGGTTAATATCTTCCGGATTGAAATCGCTCCGTGCGCTGAGTCTCGCGGCTGAGGCGCGGTCGAATGGTTCGTCACGTCCCTCGTCTCGCGTAATGCGGCGCGCGTTCGCAAGGTGGGGAGAGCCGCATCACGGCGACGCCGTGGGAGGGTCCGCTGATGGCGACCATTCTGGAATTCCGTCCGGCGCTGCGGCCGTCGATGAGCGTATGCCGTGCGCGGGCGGCCGACATCGTGCTCTTTCCCGGCGTGCGCTATGAGCGCTGGGCGGAAGCGCCGCCGGCCGACAAGAAACCTGCGAAGAAAACCAAAAAGCGCACGCGCGACGTCCTCGAACCTGGCGAATAGGCGCGGCGCAGTCGCGTCAGTATGCGGCTGACGCGCACGAGGCTTTCGCGAGATAGGGTTCCGCCGCGGCGCGCGTCGCAGCCCCGCCATCGGGCGCGCGCAGCACCACGACGCCGTCGCGGGCGGCGACCGTCAGCTTCAGCGCGACGTCGATGCTCTGGCCGAGCGCCTGCGGAGTCATGCCGAGAAAACGGTCGTCGTCCGGAATGATGGTGAGCGAGATCGCCGTTTCGCGCCCCGGCGCGGCGGCGGCGAAATAGGCGCTCGATCCATCCTGTCGGAAGACGCCGAGCGTCCAGCCGGCGTCGGGGAGCGTAGCTTCGACGCGCACGGGACCGGGGCCGGTCGTGAAGAGACACATGGCGTAGCGCGCGTCGGGGCTCAAGAACGGCAGCGGCTGACGGTTGGGCGCGACCGGATCGAGCACCGTCATTGCGTTGGTCTTCAGCAGCGCCGTGAGTCGCGCGAAGGCGGCCGCCTGCGTATCGCCGACGGCGGCGAACGTGGCGAGGATATGCGCGATCGCGGCGGCGATCGGCGCGGCGATCGCGAGTTGCAGAACGCCTTTGGTTCTGAGCGCCTCCAGCATCACGAACATCCTTCGCGACGGATGACGGGCAGCAGCCTGCTGCGTTCGGCGCGCTGAGCGTCCGACAAGCCCGTTGCCGGATCGAGCACGGTGAAGACGAGAGCGAGGCGCCCCGCGCCGCCTGTCGGCAGCCAGTTTCCGGGGCGCGCGTCGCGTCCGAGCGTGACGATGTAGGAGCCGTTGGGATTGAGCGCGACGGTGTCGCGCGTGTAGGCGTAACGTTCGGCGTCGTTGGCGATGAGGCGTCCCTCGCGATCGAACACGGCGAGGCTCCACCACAGGCCGAGCGGATCTGGACCCTCGATGACGTAATCGCAGGACGAATGCAGGCGCGCGCCGTCGTCGTCGGTGAATGCTTCGTAGACGCCGGCGCTGTCGGCGGAGAGGCGCAGCGCGCCGCTCGCGGCGATGTGGGCGCGCGTGTAGGGGTCGGCGGCGGCGCTGCCGAGGTCGCGCCAATGACGCCAGGGGCCGTAGGCGTCCGTCGATAGCGGCGAGCCGCCCGCGACCATCGAGCGGCTCGAGGCGACGCCGCCTGCGATCGCGCCGATCATCAGCGCGCCGGCGACGACGAAGCGCAACGCCGCGCGCAGGCCTTCGCGCAAGCCGTCGAGCATCGCATTGGGCGCCGACGCTGCGGCGACGCCTGGCAGCGGCTCGCTGACGATCTCCGCGCCGCCATGCGTCTCGGCGTGATCGAGCGCGCTATTGGACGCCAAGGCCGCCTCGCTCCCTGGAGGCGCGCGACGGCTCGGCAATCGTGCTGCGGGCGCCGCCGACGCCGGGCGCCGCGTCCGTTCGCTTGGATGGATCGGGCAGCGGTTCGGGACCAAGTCCGGCCGCTTTGCGCATTGCGGCCGAGAGCGCCTTCAGGGCTTCGCGCGTGCGGTCAGGCATGATGCTCGCGGCGGGGCCGCCGCTGGCTTCAGGCGATGGGGCAAGTCCTTGCGCGGCTTCCTGTGCGCGCAAGTCGGCGAGGCGCTGCTGCTCGGCGATCTGCGCCGGATGCGGCGACAGGCCTGGAATGTTCGGAATGTTCATGTCGGTGTGGGCGACAGTCATGAAGGCGTTCCACAGCGGCGCGGCGAACTGCCCGCCCGTGGTGCCGTTGCGCATGGCGCGGTTGTCGTCGTTGCCTAGCCAGACGCCGCCGACGTATTTGCCGGTGAAGCCGACGAACCAGACATCCTTCGGGCCGGTCGAAGTTCCGGTCTTGCCCGCCGAATTCGTGAAGGGCAGCGCGGCGGCCGTGCCGGTGCCGTCGGTCACGACCTTGGCCATCATGTAATTCATCTGTTCGGCGACTTTCGGCGAGACGACTTGCGGCGCCGGCGGCTCGTCGCGCTCGCGCGAGTAGAGCAGATCGCCCTTCGATGTGGTGATGTCGAGGATCGCGTAGGGCCTCGCGAGCTTGCCGCCGTTGGCGAAGGTCGCGACGCCGCCGACGTGATCGATGACAGTGATGCCGCCGTCGCCGAGCGCCATCGAGCAGGTCTTCTTGACGCCTTCGATGCCCAATCGCTTGGTCATCTCGATGACCTTCTCGCGCCCGACGGCGAACGAGAGTTCGGCGGCGACGGTGTTGTAGGATTTGGCCAGCGCCAGCCACAGCGGCATGCGTCCGCCCGATCCATGGCCGCCGCCGTAGTTCTGCGGCGACCAGCCGCGCGGCCCGCACGAGCGCGAGGCGTCGCGCACGGAACTCTCGGGATTGTAGCCGTTCTCGAGCGCGGCGGCGTAGACGTAGATCTTGAACGACGAACCCGGCTGGCGCTTCGCTTTCGTGGCGCGGTTGAATTGGCTCTCGCCGTAATCGAGCCCGCCGACGATGGCGCGGACGGCCCCGTCGGTTTCCGCAACGACCATCGCGCCCGACGTGAAGCCCTGGCTGCGGCCTTCTTTGCGTACGTGCGCTTGCACGACCTCGTCGGCCTGACGCTGCAGGCCCATGTCGATCGTCGTGCGCGCGGTGAGCACATACTGCCCCTTGCCCTCGGCGATGCGCTGCACTTCGTCGAAGGCCCAGTCCAGGTACCAGTCGGGGTTGGCGGAATTGGAGTGATCGATGGTTTGCGCGGGCGCGAGACGCGCGGCGTGAACCTGTCCGGCGGTGTAGAACCCGGCTTCGACGAGGTTGTCGAGCACTTCGTTGGTGCGCGCGCGCGATGACGGCAGGTTGTTATGCGGCGCGTACTTTCCTGGGGCCTTGAACAAACCTGCCAGCAGAGCCGCTTCCGCCATGTTGATGTCGCGCACCGATTTGCCGAAGTAGTAGAGCGCGCCGGCTTCGACGCCGAAAGCGCCGCCGCCCATGTAGGCGCGATCAAAATAGAGTTTGAGAATTTCGCGCTTCGAGTAGCGGCTTTCGAGCAGGAACGACAGGAACAGCTCCTTGATCTTGCGCTCGATCGAGCGCTCCGACGAAAGGAACAGGTTTTTCGCAAGCTGCTGCGTGATCGTCGAACCGCCCTGGACGACGTCGTTCGCCTGGATGTTGGTCACCAGCGCGCGCGCGGTGCCATAGACGTCGATGCCGTAGTGCTCGTAGAAGCGGCGATCCTCGGTGGCGAGCGTCGCCTTGACGAGCGCGTCGGGGATTTCCTCGAGCGGCACCGCGTCGTTGTGCAAGATGCCGCGCTTGCCGAGTTCGTTGCCGTTGGCGTCGAGAAACTTGACGGCGAATTTGCCGGTGAGGAACTTGCTCTCGTCGAATTCGAGGAGAGCGGGAAGCGCGGCGGCGTAGACGATGAGAAATCCGCCGGTGGCGATGTTGACGGATTCGGACGCGAGTTCATTGGCGAGGCGTCGCCATCCCGTGAGCTGGAAGCGCGCAAAGAAACTGACGCCGGCGTTCCAGGCGTCGACGACGCGCGACCACGCGTCGGTCAGCGCCGAGTTGATTCTGGAATCGATCCCGAGCCAGTTGATGAGCCGGTCGCGACCGCCTTGCTTGAAGAACCAATCGTCCAAGGTCGTCGTCTTCCCCTAGGCGCGGCGACGGGCGGCTTCTCTTGCGCCGCCTCGTCCCATGGCGGAACCGCCGAATCCCATGCGAGGTCAAAGTGTGATTAGTTATAAGGCCGCGGCATGGCAACGGGCGAGGACCTTGTGAGCGAAGACGTTCCGTTTTGGAAGGCCAAGCGCCTCGAAGACCTGAGCCGGACCGAGTGGGAGCGGTTGTGCGACGGCTGCGCACGCTGCTGTCTCGTCAAGCTCGAGGACGAGGACACGGGACAGGTGCATTTGACGCGGCTGTCCTGCGAGATGCTCAATGTCCGAACCTGCCGGTGCAAGGATTACGACAATCGCTTCGCGAAAATGCCGGATTGCCTGGAGATCGACCTCGAAAAGGTGCGGTCGCTGTCGTGGCTTCCGGCGACCTGCGGCTACCGGGTGGTGGCGGAGGGGCGCGATCTCGCGTGGTGGCATCCGCTGATTTCCGGCACGCAGGAAACGGTGCATCAGGCCGGCATTTCGGTGCGCGGCCTCGCCATGAGCGAAAAGCGCGTGAAGGAAGAAAATTATGTCCGCTACATCATCGCGGACTTCGATCCGGCGTAGATCTCCAGCAAAATCGGGCGTCAAGGCCGACCGTTGCTGTCGATATGGTGAATATCCCCGCAGTAAACCAAATAAAAACCGCGCAAGGCTCTAGTATAAAACAATAAAACCGTTTGACAGCGTGACGCTTCTGACGTATGTTGTTTATATGATGCGAAAAGTGACTTGATGGCCCATCGGGCCTCGTCACGGCGCTGATCAACCCAAATTATCGATCCAACGGCTGAGGCGCTCGAGCATGGCGAATGCGAGCGCGCGCAAGCTGTCCGTGCGCCCGAAGCGCAAGCCGGGCGGGACGAAGGTTCGGGTTGAAGAGGCCGCGACGGAAGCCGATGCGCCCGCCGCCGCCGACACTGTTCCCTCGGCGGCGGTCGTCGCTGAGACGTCAAAGTCGAAGGTGGCCGGGCCGGCCCGCGGAGCGGACGGAAAATTCGTCAGTCCTGGCGCGAAGGCCAAGGGCAAGCCGAAGCTGACGCTGACGCCCATCGACCTTGTGCGGCGGGTTTACGGCACGATCGGCATCGAGCTGACGAAACTTGAAAATCAAGAAGGGCTTGAATCGCAGGATCGCGAACGCGCCTCCCGCGCACTGTCGCAAATCGTCAACAGCTTGAACAAGGCCAGCAGGATGCACCGCGAGATTTCGAACGCGTCGGCGAAGGGCGCCAAGAAGAGCGATACGGAGGCGTTGCGCCATGCGGACGACATGCGCCGCCAGATTGCGGACCGTATTGAGCGACTCGTTCGAGAACGGGGGACCGGCAAGCCTGCTGGCTGAACTCTCGCCCGCGGAACTCGAATTCATCTTCTGCGACTGGCAGCTTTGGGGGCGCGAGGATCAGCTCGGTCCAAATGACTTTGTCATCCCGGGCGAGCCGTCGTGCGGCGCGCATGATGAATTCGTGGCGATGCACGACGAAAGCTATTCCGAACCGTTCCCTCTCCCCATTCGCGCGAACGCGCGCGATGGGGAGAGGGAAGTGGGCGAGGCGTCCGTCACAGCGATCGCGGAGATCGCGAAGCGTCAGCCGGAAGGCGACATCGAACGTGAGATTGAAGAAGCCGCTGCTACTTCCGAGTCTTTGGCTGCCCCTCACCCTGACCCTCTCCCCGTAAAGGACGGGGAGAGGGAAGACGCCGCGTCTTCCGAACTCTTCGCGCCCGGCGGCCGGCTCCCCGCAGGGGAGTCGCCGGGCGCAATCAAGCGAGATGCTCCCGCGCCTTCCGGCCGGCTCGCGGAACGCGAGTCGGAAGGCGCAACCAAGAGAGTCTGGCTGGTGCTCGGCGGGCGCGGATCGGGGAAGACGCGCGCGGGCGCAGAATGGGTCAGAAGCCGCGCCTGCGGCGACGGTCAGATCGACATGGCGCCGCGCATCGCGCTGGTCGGCAAGACGATCGCAGACGTGCGCAACGTGATGATCGAAGGCCCATCGGGCCTGCTCAATATCCATCGCCGTGACGAGCGGCCGCTGTTTGAACCGTCGAAGCGGCGCCTGACCTGGCCGAACGGCGCGGTCGCGGAGATGTTTTCGGCCGACGAGCGCGAAGGATTGCGCGGTCCGCAGTTCAACGCCGCCTGGTGCGATGAAGTCGCGAAGTGGCGCGAAGCCGAGAAGGCGTGGGACATGCTGCAGTTCGCCTTGCGCCTCGGATCGCAGCCGCAGGTCGCAGCGACGACGCCGCCGCGGGCGACGGCGTTTCTGAAGAAACTGATGACAGACCCGGCGACGGTCGCGACGCAGCTTTCGACGTCGGACAACGCCGACAATCTGGCGCCGGCGTTTCTGGCCGAGATGAAGCGGCGCTATGCGGGCTCTGCGATCGGACGGCAGGAATTGTTCGGCGAGTTCGTCGACGACATCGCCGACGCGCTGTGGCGGCGCCATTGGATCGAGGAAACGCGGGTCGGGGACGCGCCGGAGGCGCACGCGATCATTCGCGGCGGCTTTAGAGGCCTCAGAACCCTGCGGGATGCGGGCCGGGCTTTCAACGGCGACGCGGCGCTCGCCTCTCGCATGAGGGCGGCGGCGCGTCGGATGACGAGGGTTACGCGACGGCGCTCCGGACCGCGTTCGACTGGACGTCGACGGGATATTTAGCGGGCGCCAATCCGGTATCGACGGTCACCGGCGGGCGCATGGTCGCGATCGACCGCATGTTCGTCTATTGCTGGGACGCGCGGCCCTATCCGTCGTTTCCGAATGAAACTTTGGTCTGGGGCGATGGGCCCAACTGGCGGCTCGGCCATTGGATCAACGGGCGACTCGAAAGCGCGAGCCTCGACGATCTCGTGCGGCGGATGCTCGGCGACTACGGGTTCAGCGCCTTCGACGCATCGGGGTTGAACGGCGTCGCGGCGGGCTACGTGATCGACCGCGTGATGTCGGCGCGCGAGGCGCTGCAGCCGCTCGAACTCGCGTATTTCTTTGATAGCGTCGAGAGCGGCGACAAGATCGCCTTCCGCCATCGCGGGCAGAGCGCGTGGCCCGTTGCCGGCCGGCGTCGAGGGCCGGTTCGATTATGCAAGCAAGGTGCGCGTGCGCATGCGCTGTTCGACGCCGATCGGCTGCTGGGGTTTCGTTGGCCGTCGAGCGGCATTGCGATCGAACCGGCGCCGCGCGCCGACGACGACCTTGTCTTCATGCGTGCGCTCGCGCACGTGCTGGAAATGGAGGGCGGCTACTCCGACGATCCGTTCGATCCGGGCGGGCCGACGAACCGGGGCATCACGCTCGCGACATTCGCCGCCTGGCGCGGCGAGACGCTCGACGCCTCAAGCCGCGCGCGTTTGATCGATGTGTTGAAGCGTATCCCCGACGACGTCGTCGCCGCCATCTACCGCAAGAAATATTGGCAGGCCGCGTCGTGCGAGGCCCTTCCTGCGGCGCTGGCGCTGATGCACTTCGACGCCGCCGTCAATCACGGCGTCGGCGGCGCCATCCGGCTCTTGCAAGGGGCAGTCGGAACGGACGTCGACGGCGAGATCGGCCCGCAGACGCGCGCCGCGATCGCACGGACGCCGATCATCGAGACGCTCAAACGCTACGCCGATGCGCGCCGCGCGCGGTATCGCGCGCTGCCGCACTTCTGGCGCTTCGGACGCGGGTGGCTGCGGCGCGTCGATGCAACCCAGAAGCTCGCAGCCGCGTGGCTTGCGGACAGAAAATTCAACACAGCAGAAGGAGAAGACGGAATGGCGACCATAAAAGTAACCCCGGAGAACGTCGGCAAGTGGTGGATCAAATCGCGGACGATCTGGGGCGCGATCATCTCGGCGGCGGCGGCGATCTTGCCGGCGCTCGGGCCGGTGATCGGCGTCGATCTGCCGGCCGACGTGATCAAGGACGCCGGCGACCAAACGGTGACGGCGGTGCAAGCCGTCGCCGGGCTGATCGGCACGCTGCTGACGATCTACGGCCGCATCGCCGCCACGGTTCCGTTGATTCGCCAGCCGTTCAATGTCCGGCTATGAAAGGGTGAAAGACCCATTCATTCGCGGTTCAGCAGTTGGGCGTTAAGCATACGATCGACACGGAATGCTGAACATGGCGGTTGTTAAAATGCTCTCAGGATCGCTCGTCGCTGCGGCGTTCGCCGCGGCGGCGTCTGCGCTTTCGCCGAACGCCGTCGCCAGCGACTGCTATGCCGATTGGGGGCAGGCGGGCGAGATCGTACGCCGCGAGAAGCTGTTGACAGTCGAGGACCTCGCCGCGACGGCGGAACGCGAGTTGGCGGGCTCGATCGTGCGGTCGACGCTGTGCAAAGACGGCGACGATTACATTTACCAGCTTGTCGTCAGGTCGGAAAACGGCAAGTTGCGCAACGCGGTGGTCAGCGCTAAAGGCCGCTAAAAAGCCGCGAGGCCGGTGGCAATTCGCCCGCAGCCGCGCGTATAACGGACGGCGTTGACTTAGCCAGGCGGATTGCAATCGTGCGCGCGCTCGTCGTCGAAGATGACAAAGACCTCAACCGGCAGCTGATGGGCGCACTCCGCGACGCGGGCTTCGCCGTCGACGTCGCGTTCGACGGCGAAGAAGGCTACTTCCTCGGCGACACCGAGCCCTACGACGTCGTGATCCTCGATCTCGGCCTGCCGAAGATGGACGGCGTCTCGATCCTCGAACAGTGGCGTCGCGCCGAACGCAAGATGCCGGTGATCATACTCACCGCGCGGGACCGCTGGAGCGACAAGGTGACCGGCATGGACGCCGGCGCCGACGATTATCTCGCCAAGCCCTTCCACATGGAAGAACTGCTCGCGCGCGTGCGCGCGCAGGTGCGCCGCGCGTCGGGCCACGCCAAATCCGAGATCGAGTGCGGGCCGCTGCGGCTCGACACCAAAGCGGCGCGCGTGACGCTGTCCGGCCAGCAGGTGAAGTTGACCAGCCACGAGTTCCGTCTGCTCGCCTATCTCATGCATCACAACGGCCGCGTGGTTTCGCGCACCGAACTCGTCGAACATCTCTACGATCAGGACTTCGACCGCGACTCGAACACCATCGAGGTGTTCATCGGGCGCTTGCGCAAGAAGATTCCCGGCGACGTCATCCAGACCGTGCGCGGGCTCGGCTATCGCTTGAGCTCGGAGAGCGATGAAGCTTAATTCGCTTGCGGCGCGGCTGTTCTTGTCGTCCGCGATGTGGGCGCTGCTCATTCTGCCCTTCGTCGGCTATCGCATCTACACGAACTACAGCCAAGGCGTGCAGCTGAGTTCCGACAAGCGGCTGGAAAGCCTCGTCACCGCCATCTCCTTCGACAGCATGGACACCAAGGGCGACGAGCCCGTCACGCCGAAAAACCTCTACGAACCGATGTTCGAGGAAACGCTCTCGGGCTGGTATTGGCAAATCCGCCCGCTGGACGGCGCGCCCGGCCGCACGCTCGTCTCCCCGTCGCTCGCCAGCAGCCTTCTGCCGTCGCCGTACGAGAAGAAGTTTCCGGCCGATGAGGCCAGCGGGCTGCGCTGGAGCAACATTACGGGCCCGAACGGCGTGCCGATCCGCACGATCGAGGCGATCGACACTCCGGGCCACGACCCCAACAAGACAAAGTACTCGGTCATCGTCGCGAGCCCGATGGATTGGGTGGAAGAACCGGTTTCGAATTTCCGCCGCTGGCTTATCACGCAGTTGCTATGGGTCAGCCTGCTTCTGCTGGGCCTGATGCTGGTGCAGGTGCGACTGGCGCTTGGTCCCATGCGTCAGGTCGAACAGGCGCTGTCGCGCATTCGTTCCGGAGACGCGACGCGGCTCGAAGGCCGGCTGCCGGCGGAAATCGAACCGCTGCAGACCGAACTCAACGCCCTCATCGAAAGCAATCAAGAGATCGTCGATCGCGCGCGCACGCAGGTCGGAAATCTTGCGCACGCATTAAAGACGCCGCTCGCCGTCATTACCAACGAGGCGCGCGAAGACCCGACGCCGTTCGCGTTAAAAGTCGCCGAACAGGCGCAGATCATGCGCGATCAGATCAATCACTATCTCGACCGCGCCCGCATCGCGGCGCGCGCCAGCGTGATTGGCCGCGTGACGCCGGTGGAGGCGACGGCCGAGCCGCTGATCCGCGCGCTCGAGCGCATCTATCGCGACAAGGGCGTCGAGATCGACATGCAGGCGCCGCCGGACGCGAAGTTCCAGGGCGAGAAGCAGGACCTGGAAGAGATGCTCGGCAATCTTCTCGACAACGCCTGCAAGTGGAGCCGGCGCGCCGTCACGCTGAAAGTGTTTGTCGAGGGCGGCGAAGGCCGCGGCCGTCCGAAACGCCTCAGAATCGAGGTCGACGACGACGGTCCTGGCCTGTCGGAGGGCGAGCGCGGGCGCATTGGTAAACGCGGCCAGCGCTTGGACGAAACCAAGCCCGGCTCGGGACTTGGCCTCTCAATCGTCAGCGATCTCGCGGCGTCCTATCGCGGCGCGCTGACCTTCGTGGCCTCGCCGAAGGGCGGCCTCGGCGCGCGCCTCGATCTGCCGGCGGCCTGAAACATCGCGAAATTATTGTGACGTCTTCCCGCAGGTTGCTGCGACGCGGCGCCGAGGGGAAAATCCCATTGTCGCCAGAATCGCCGTGGATTTATGCCTTGTCGCGCCCTTATTCTGACGATAGCGACAACGCAACGGCGTCCGGGATTCGGAGCATGAGGCGCCGCAAGGGGATTATTTCCGGCATGAGGATGGCGATGCGAACGGCGCGCTTAGCGACAATGGCGCTTGTGGTCGGCGGTCTCGCGGCCTGCAGCGCTGACGGCGGTCCCAGCAAGGCGGACACCGGACTTGTGCTCGGCGGCGTTGCGGGCGGCATCGTCGGCAACCAGATCGGCAAGGGGCGCGGCAACGTGCTGGCGACGGTCGCCGGCGCCGTTGTCGGCGGCATCGTCGGCAGCGAGATCGGCCGCAGCATGGATGCGCGCGATCGCCAGCTTGCGCAGGAAGCCGAGTTTGATGCGCTGGAGCGCGGACAATCGGGCGCGGCGCGGCAATGGCGCAATCCGGACAACGGTCGCTATGGCGAAATCGTGCCGAGCAAGCCCTACAAGCGCGGCGACAACGACTGCCGCGACTTCACGCATACGATTTACATCGACGGCCGCCCGCAGCAGATGCGCGGCACCGCCTGCCGCAATCCGGACGGCACCTGGCAGAACGTCGGCTGATCTGACGTTTGCGGCGCGAGCCCATGCGCGCCGCGGTTAACGTCCGCGACACTTCAAGCAATCCTCTCCGCTTTCGCTTGCGCGCGCGCGCCGCCGTGCCTATTCGAAACGCTTGACGTTTGAAGGACGAACGGCAGGCGATGATCTTCTGGTTCGCAGCAGCGGCGTTGGCGGCGGCGGTGACGTACGCCGTGACCCGGCCGCTCGCGGCCGGCTCAGCCGATAACGCCGCCGACGACGCCGCCGCGGCCGATCTCGCCGTCTATAAAGATCAGCTCCGCGAAATCGAAGCCGACGCGTCGCGCGGCGCGCTGGCGCCGGGCGACGCTGATGCGGCCCGCGCTGAAGTGGCGCGACGCATGATCCGGCGCGCTGAGGACGGCGCCAAGTCGCCGGCGTCCGAGCGGATGGCGTCGGCGCGAACCGCGCGCATTGCGTACCTCGCCGCAACGCTCGCGCTGCCGCTCGCGAGCGCCGCCCTGTATTTGAGCTTCGGCGCGCCGGGCCTGCCGGGCCAGCCGCTGAGCGCGCGGCTCCAAACTCCGAACGACGCCGCCCATGCCGACGATCTCGTCGCCAAGGTCGAAGCGGCGCTCAGGAAAAATCCGGACGACGGCAAGGGCTGGGACGTCATAGCGCCGGTCTATGCGGCGCAGGCGCGCTTCGCCGACGCGGCGCAGGCGTATCAGAACGCGACGCGGCTGCTGGGCGAATCCGCGGGGCGGTTGCAGGGCTTCGCGGTCGCGCGCATCGGCGCCGAGAACGGGCTCGTTACGGACGACGCGCGCGCGGCGCTGGAGCGGACGCGCACGCTCGATCCGCAACGCGTCGAGCCGCGCATCTGGCTTGCGGTCGCGAAAGAGCAGGACGGCGACCTCGCGGGGGCGGCGACGGAGTATCGCGCGATCCTGTCGAAGAGCGCGGCGGATGCGCCGTGGCTGTCGATGCTCACGCAGCGCTTGGCGGCGATCGACGGCGCCGGCGCCGCGCCGCCGTCCGTGGCGACTCGCGACCCGACCGCCGCCGAAGTTGCGGCGTTCGAGGCGATGACGCCGGACCAGCGTGCGGCAAAGATCAATGATATGGTCGAGGGGCTCGCGGCGCGTCTGAAGGCCCAGCCGAACGATCTGAACGGGTGGCAGAAGCTCATACGAGCGTACACGGCGCTCGGCCGGCGCGATGACGCGCTCAAAGCCGCAGCCGACGCCCGGGCTGGCCTCGCCAGCGACGCAAATCAGGTCCAGAAACTCGATGCCTGGATGAAAGAGCTCGGATTGGCCGGATGACGAGAAAGCAAAAGCGCGGCGCAATGATCGCAGGCGGCGTCGCGACTCTCGCGGTCGCCGCGATCCTCGTGCTGTTCGCGCTCAAGGACAGCGTTGTGTTCTTTCATACGCCGAGCGAGATCGCGGAGAAGAATGTTCCGGCAGGCCAGCGCATCCGACTTGGCGGGCTGGTGGCGCAGGGCTCCGTGGTGCGCGGCGAAGGCGCGGTCGTGTCGTTCACGGTCACGGATACGCTGAAAACCATCCCGGTCACGTATGCGGGCGTGCTGCCCGATCTGTTTCGCGAGGGCCAGGGCGTCGTCGCCGAAGGCGCGATTGCGGCGGACGGATCGTTCCTCGCCGACAGCGTGCTGGCGAAGCACGACGAAAACTACATGCCGCCCGAAGTCGCGAAGGCGCTCGAAGCCAAGGGCGTCAAGCTCGGCGGCAGCGCGCATCCTGAGAAGACGGGGAGCGCGACGCCATGATCATCGAGTTCGGACATTTCGCGCTGATCCTCGCGATGCTGGTCGCGGGCCTGCAGATGATCGCGCCGGCGTGGGGCGCGCAGACGCGCGACGCGCGGCTGATGGCGGTGGCGGAGCCGGCGGCCGTATCGCAACTCATCCTGCTGCTGATCGCCTTTTTCGCGCTGATGCACGCCTACGTGACGTCGGATTTCTCGGTCGAGAACGTGGCCGCGAATTCACATTCGACGAAGCCGCTGATCTACAAGATGTCGGGCGTGTGGGGGAACCACGAAGGCTCGATGCTGCTCTGGGTTCTGATGCTCGCGGCGTTCGGCGCGGCCGTCGCGCTGTTCGGCAACAATCTGCCCACGACGCTGAAGGCCAACGTGCTCTCTGTGCAATCGGCCATCGCGTTCGCGTTTCTGCTGTTCATCCTGATCACGTCGGATCCGTTTGCGCGGCTCGATCCGGCGCCGCCTGACGGGCGCGGCCTGAACCCGATCCTACAAGACCCGGCGCTGGCGTTCCATCCGCCGTTTCTCTATGCGGGCTACGTCGGCTTCTCGATCGCGTTTTCGTTTGCGATCGCGGCGCTGATTGAGGGTCGCATCGACGCCGCATGGGCGCGCTGGGTGCGGCCATGGACCCTCGCCGCTTGGATGTTTCTCACCATCGGCATCGCGATGGGCTCGTGGTGGGCGTACTACGAACTCGGCTGGGGCGGGTGGTGGTTCTGGGATCCGGTCGAGAACGCTTCCTTCATGCCGTGGCTCGCAGGAACGGCGCTGCTGCATTCGGCGCTGGTGATGGAAAAGCGCGAAGCGCTGAAGGTGTGGACGATCCTGCTCGCGATCCTGACGTTCTCGCTGTCGCTGATGGGCGCCTTCATCGTGCGTTCGGGCGTCCTGACGAGCGTACATTCGTTCGCGGTCGATCCGGAACGCGGCGTGTTCATCCTCGGCATTCTCGTGCTGTTCACCGGCGGCGGACTGGCGCTGTTCGCGGCGCGGGCGCGCGAGATGCGGCTCGGCGGCGTGTTCGCGCCGATCAGCCGCGAGGGCAGCCTCGTGTTCAACAATCTGATTTTGGTCACGGCCACGGCGACGGTGCTGGTCGGCACGCTCTATCCGCTGATCCTTGAGGGCGTCACCGGCGACAAAATTTCGGTCGGCGCGCCGTTCTTCAACATGACGTTCGGGCCGCTCATGGTTCCACTGCTCATGGCGTTGCCGTTTGGACCGCTGCTCGCGTGGAAGCGCGGCGACGCTCTCGGCGTCAGCCAGCGGCTCGCGTTCGCGGCGATCCTGGGGCTGACCGCTGCGGCGTCGATCTATGCATCGGCGAACCGAGGGCCCTCTCTCGCGCCGTTCGGCTTCGCGCTTGGAATCTACGTGATGGCGGGCGCCGTCGCCGACTGGGCCAACCGCGTCAAGATCGGGTCGGCGGATCGCCAGGAGGTTCTGCGCCGCGCGTTGAACCTGCCGCGTTCCGCCTATGGCACGCTGCTCTCGCATTTCGGCGTCGGACTTCTTGTCGTCGGCGTCATCGCGACGAGCGCATACCAGGAAGAAAAGGTTTTGGTGATGAAGCCGGGCGACGCCGTCGCCGTTGGCGGCTTCGAGATCGCCTTCAAAGGCGCCGCTCCGAACCGCGGACCCAACTACCGCGAGGACGTCGGCCAATTCGACGTGACGCGCGACGGCGCGAGCGTGACGCGCCTCGAACCTTCGAAGCGGCTCTACGACGCCCCGCCGCAGCCGACGTCGGAAGCCGGCATATACGCCTCCTGGGGCGGCGATCTTTACGTCGTGTTGGGCGATCTGCAGCAGGACGGCGGCTATGCGGTTCGCGCGTATTTCAATCCGCTTGTGCGGTTCATCTGGCTCGGCACGCTCTTGATGTTCTTCGGCGGCGCGGTTTCATTGTCCGACAGGCGATTGCGGATCGGCGCGCCGTCGAAAGCGCGGCGTGCGGCGCCGGTCGCGGCGGAGTGATCGCGATGCGCTGCCGCATCCTGAGCGTCGTCGCGGTTCTGGCGCTACTGGCGAGTCCAACGCTGGCCGTGCAGCCAAATGAAATTCTGCCCGACGCGGCGAAAGAGGCGCGCGCCCGCGCCCTCTCGGCGCAGCTGCGCTGCCTCGTCTGCCAGAACCAGTCGATCGACGACAGCAATGCGCCGCTGGCGCGCGATCTCCGCTTGATCGTGCGCGAGCGCATCGTCGCCGGCGACGACGACAGGGCTGTGATGGATTACGTCGTCGCGCGCTACGGGGACTTCGTGCTGCTGAAGCCGCCGTTCAAAACCGAGACTCTGGTTTTGTGGCTGACGCCGGCGCTGTTGCTGCTGGCCGGAGTCTGGCTGGCCCGGAGCGCGACGCGGCGCCCGCGCGAAGCGCCGATCGAGGCCGCGCTGACGTCGGATGAGCAGAAAAAGCTCGACGCGCTTTTGCGCAAGGATGCGTAGGGCTGGCGTTCAGGGCTTTGCGCCGGCGACGCCTTCCAACTCCGAGAGAAGTTCGCGCGTCAGCAATCCCGTTTCGCGGCGCTGCTTGGCGCGTTCGTAGGCGAGAACCGCGCCGACCAGCGCACCGTCCACCCGGCCGTTCTCCGGGCCTTTGTAGAGCGCCAGGAATTTGAGCCGCTGCTGCAGGCGGGCGACCTCTTCCGGCGTTTCGAGGAGGTTGCGCGCATGGAGCGCATGAAGCGCTGCGACCAGCGGTTCAATTCGGATGGCGGTATTGGCGATGGGCGCGGGCGGCGGCTTGGCCTCGTTCGCGGCGGACGGGACGCTGCGCGAAAGGAGGTACGTTCCGACGTTCAGCGCCACGGCCTCCGGCTTGCCGCCGCGGTCGACGAGCATCGGCGATCCCGAGGAGCCGCCGCCGGTGTCGCAGGTGTGGAGCAAAACCGCCTGCCAATCCGCGAATTCACCGGCGAGATCGCTCGGCGCCGCTTGCAGGTCGCAGGCCTGGTCCAATTGAAGCGCCGGCCAGCCGAGATCTTGATGCAAAGCGACCTGGTAGGGCGCGGAGCGATCGTCGTCGACGGCTGCGGCCTGCGGCGGCGTCGAAAGCGGCAGGCCGCCGGCGCGGCAGGCGTCGCTGTCGAGTTTCAAAACGGCCCAATCGTGCGCGGCGCCGATCGGCGGCGTGAATTTCAAGGTTTCAGCGCCGGCGACGATGTTCTGCGCTTCGTTGCCGATCGCGCGTCCTCCGATGCCGGCCGGCTGGGCGCTGCGGCGATGGGGGAAGGAAAACCGCAAGCTCGAGAGAGCCGGGCGATTCTTCGCAGCCGTGCCGAACACGCAATGGCTGGTGGTGGCGATGATGTTCGGGGCGAGGCAGAAGGCGCTGCATGCCGCGCCCGTACCGCCCGACGTCAAGGCGCCGATCTTGTCGGCCAGCGCCCGGCGTTCTTGGGGAAGGGGCCTGCGGTCGTCGTCGCCGAAAACGGCGGCGGAAGCGTTTGAAAAGAGCGCCGTCGCGAGACAAAGGCCCGCCATCGCGGGACAGTGAAACGCACGGTTCCAGGCGGCGCTTGCTGGTCTCATACTCGAACTCCGCGCCGCCCACGGAGGGCGCACATTACCAACAGTTAAGGCGGCCGAAATGCTGTGGTAACCCCGGCTTCGCTACCTGCTGATGGCACGTCTTAACGACGCCCCGTCAGATTTGGAGAACCGGGATGCTGCTTCCCAACCGAGCTTCGGCCTCGTCTCAAGCTCACGCTTTCAAGACCGCTTCAGCAAAATCCAGGCCAGCGCTTGCAGCGCTGGCGGCGGTCGCTGCGCTCGGCGCCGCCGCCACGCTCGACGCGACGCCCGTTCGCGCCGAAGCGCCGGCCGCCGGCGCAACGGTGCAGACGCCGTTCGGCCGCGCGCCGCTGTCGTTCGCCGACCTCATCGAAAAGGTTAAGCCGTCGGTTGTTTCAGTTTCGGTCGTCAATGACGGCGGCGCGTCGAAACTGGCCGACAAGGGCAAGGATAAGGAAAAGGGCAGGAGCGGCCCCGGCGGTCCTGGCGGCCCGGGCGGCGGCTTCGCCATCCCTGATCTGCCCGAAGATCACCCGCTGCATGATTTCTTCAAGAACCTGCCGAAGGATTTCGGCCAGCAGGATGGCGGCAAGCCGAAGATCGTGCAGGGCCAGGGTTCGGGCTTCGTCATCTCAACGGATGGCTACGTCGTGACGAACAATCACGTCATCGACGGCGCCACGAAAATCGAAGTGGCGTTCGATGACGGCGGCAAGCACATCGCCAAGCTGATCGGCACCGATCAGCGCACCGACATCGCGTTGTTGAAGATCGAAGGCAGTAAGACATTCCCGGCCGTGAAGTTCGCCGGCAAAGATCCGCGCGTCGGCGATTGGGCCTTGGCCGTCGGCAATCCGTTCGGACTTGGCGGCACGGTGACGGCCGGCATCGTCTCGGCGCTTGCCCGCGACATCGGCTCGGGCCCGTACGATTATCTGCAGATCGACGCGGCCGTGAACCGTGGCAACTCCGGCGGTCCGACGTTCAACCTCGACGGCGACGTGATCGGCGTCAACACCGCGATCTTCTCGCCGTCGGGCGGCAACGTCGGCATCGCGTTCGCCGTGCCGGCGAAGACGGTGGAGGACGTTATCACGCAACTGAAGGCCGGCGGCACCGTCAACCGCGGCTGGCTCGGCGTGAAGATCCAGAACGTCGACGAAGACACGGCCGCCAGCCTCGGCCTTTCCGAGGCGAAGGGCGCGTTGATCAGCGAAGTGACGCCGAACGGCCCCGCCCAGGCGTCAGGCCTCAAAACGCAAGACGCGATTTTGCAGGTCAACGCCGACAAGATCGCCGACAGCCGCGATCTTGCGCGCAAGATCGCCGAGTTCGCCCCCGACACCATGGTCGACGTGAAGGTATGGCGCAACAACTCCGAGCAGACCGTGAAAGTGAAGCTCGGATTGTTCCCGAACAATCCCGAAGCGGCGATGACCGGCGAGGACGACGACAAGGGCAAGCCGGCGGAGCCGCCGAAGGCGTCCCTGGAATTGAGTCAACTCGGCATCACGCTGATGCCGGCGCGATCAGGCGGCGAGAAAGACGGGGTCGTCATCGCCGAAATCGATCCCTCCTCCGATGCGGCCGAGAAGGGACTCAAGGCGGGCGACGTGATCCTGGCGGTCTCGGGCGAGAACGTGACCGATCCGAAGGACGTCGTCTCGGGCGTCAAGAAGGCCGAAGAACTCAAGCGCTCGGCGGTGCTGCTGCATATTAAGTCGTCAGACCAGAAGCGGTTCGTCGCCGTGCAGTTGCGCGAAAAGAAAGGCTGATGCGCGAACCCCAACGACGGTCTAAGACGTTCATCGAGGCGGCCACTCCCACGTCAGGGCGCGGCCGCCTCTATTCTTGACGGCGGATGGAATGGCGCGATGCGGGTGCTGGTGATCGAAGACGACCGGGAGACGGCGCAGTTTCTGCAAAAGTCGCTCAAGGAAAACGGTCACACCGCCGATCTCGCCGGCGACGGAGAAGCGGGCCTGTCGCTGGCCGGCGGCAACGCCTACGACGTGCTGATCGTCGATCGCATGTTGCCGAAACTCGACGGGCTATCGGTCATCAAGGCGCTGCGCGCCGACGGCGACCGGACGCCGGTGTTGATCCTCTCGGCGCTTGGCGAAGTCGACGATCGCGTGAAGGGCCTGCGGGCCGGCGGCGACGACTATCTGACGAAGCCCTACGCCTATTCCGAACTTCTCGCGCGCGTCGAGGCGCTCGGCCGGCGCCAGGCGCCGGAAGAGCAGCAGACGCGCTATGCCGTCGGCGACCTCGTGCTCGATCGCCTGTCGCATCGCGTGACGCGGGGCGGCGAAGCGATCCTTTTGCAGCCGCGCGAATACCGACTGCTCGAATACTTGATGCAGCACGCCGGCCAGGTCGTGACGCGCACGATGTTGCTGGAGCACGTTTGGGACTACCATTTCGACCCGCAAACCAACGTCATCGACGTGCATATCTCGCGGCTGCGCGCGAAAATCGACAAGAGCTTCGACAAGCCGCTTCTGCACACCGTGCGCGGCGCCGGATACACGATCCGTGACGGCCCTGTTTGACCGGCTCGCCAAACCGGCGTCGACGACGGCGTTTCGCCTGACCGCGATCGCGGTGTGCAGCTTTCTCGTTGCGGCGGGTCTGCTGGCCGCGCTGCTGTTCTGGCAGACGAACAAGGTGCTGACCGATCAGGCGGTCGCGACGCTGCGATCCGAAGCGCAGATTCTGCAGGCCAAGGCGCGCGACGACGGCGTGGACGCGCTGGCGCGAACGATCCAGACGCTGGCGCGTCCCGACGGCGACGGGCTCTACCTGCTGATAGGTCCGGACGGCGCGACGCGCGCCGGAAATCTCAACCAGACGCCGCCGGAATTGCTGGAGACGCCGTCGGGCGGCGTTTTCAACTACAATCCGGGCGGCGCCGGCGCGGCGCGTCTCGCCGTCGCCATTCCCGTCGATATCGGCCCGAGCCACCGCCTCTATGTCGGCCGCGACATCGAGGAGCAACGCGCGTTCGCGGATTCAATCAAGCGCACGTTCCTGATCGGCTTCGGCGCGCTGTCGCTGTTCGGGCTGCTTGCCGGGCTCGCCGTCAGCCGTCTGATCCTCAAACGCATGGACCAGATCACGGCGACCAGCCGGTCGATCATGGCCGGAGACATGTCGCAGCGCATTCCGCTCGCCGGCGACAACGGCGAACTCGACGGCCTCGCAAAAAATCTGAACGACATGCTCGAGCGCATCGAAGGCCTGATGAACGGCCTGCGCGAAGTGTCCGACAACATCGCGCATGACTTGAAGACGCCGCTCAATCGCCTGCGCAATGCGGCCGAGGCGGCGCTACGCGACCATTCAGGTGAAGCCGCCTATCGCGAGGGCCTCGAAGGCACGATCGAGAAGGCGGACGAACTCATCAAGACGTTCAACGCGCTGCTGCTGATCGCGCGGCTTGAAGCGGGTCCGCTGGAAGACAGCCTCGAACGCTTCGATCTCGGTAAGCTGATCGAGGACGTCTCGGAACTCTACATGCCGGCGGCGGAAGAGGCGGGCTTTGCGCTTACCGTCGCGGCGGCGTCCGGCGTCATCGTCCGCGCCAACAAGCAGTTGATCGGGCAGGCGACGTCGAACCTGATCGACAACGCCATCAAGTATGCGCGCGGCGGCGAGGCGCGTGGACCGATTTTGGTGACGGTCGCGCGGACGGCGGGAGGCGTCGACATAGCTGTCGCCGATCGCGGTCCCGGCATCTCGTCGGCCGATCGCGCGCGCGTGCTCAAGCGCTTCGTCAGGCTGGAGGAAAGCCGGACGAAGCCGGGCACGGGATTGGGGCTCAGCCTCGTCGCTGCGGTTGCGCGCCTGCACCACGGCGAGGTGCGCATTGAAGACAACGCGCCGGGTTTGAAGGTGGTTCTGGCGTTATCGAACCGCGTGCTGGTTGATCCGCCTGCGCCGGCGCGTGACGAACGCCGTCCGGTTGCGGCAGGATGAGGCGATGACAGCCTCGCCGCCGCCTGCGTCCCTTGCGACAAGAATTTCAGCGGCGCCGCACGTCGCCGAACTGGCGGCGGCCACGCGGAACGTGGCGGCGCTTGCGGCCGACGCGGCGGCGAACGCGCCACGTCTTGCCGCGCATCTCAAAAATCCGAAGGTCGGCCTGCTGCTGGCCGGCGTGTTTGAAGGCTCGCCGTATCTCGCCGAATTGGCCCGGCGTGATCTCGTGCGCCTTGGGCGCACGCTCGATGCGGCGCCTGAAGCGCTGTTTGCGGACCTGACGGTCCAACTCGCCGACGCCATGCGCGCCGCCGAATCCATGCCGGCCGCGAAGTCGGCGCTGCGCCGCTACAAGTCGTCCGTGGCGCTGCTGGCCGCGCTCGCTGATCTCGGCGGCGCTTGGCCGGTTGCGACGGTGACGCACGCGCTCTCGGAGGCCGCCGACGCCGCCGTGTCGCAGGCCGTCAATTTTCTCTTTCGAGCGGCGGTCACGCGCGGGCAATGGATAGCCGAAACCCCCAACGCGCCGGAATCGGCGTCCGGCTACTTCGTTCTGGCGATGGGCAAGCACGGCGCTTTCGAGCTGAACTATTCCAGCGATATCGATCTGATTGTGTTCTTCGATCGCGACAAGGCGACCCTTTCCGGCGACTGCGAGGCGCAGACGTTCTTCGTCCGCCTGACGCGCGATCTCGTCGCGCTGCTCGAAGAGCGAACGCCCGACGGCTATGTCTTCCGCACCGACCTTCGGCTGCGCCCGGACGCGGGGGCGACGCAGATGGCGCTCTCGACGGCGGCCGCGCACGACTATTACGAGAACGTCGGACAGAACTGGGAGCGCGCGGCAATGATAAAGGCGCGCTGCTGCGCCGGCGATTTCGATGCGGGCGGGCAATTCCTGGCTGAGTTGGCGCCCTTCGTCTGGCGCAAGTATCTCGACTATGCCGCGATCGCCGACATCCATGCGATGAAACGGCAGATCCACGCGCACAAGGGCTTCAACGGGATCGCCGTGCTCGGGCACAACATAAAGCTCGGACGCGGCGGCATCCGCGAGATCGAATTTTTCGCGCAGACGCAGCAGCTGATCGCCGGCGGCCGGCAGCCCGATCTGCGCGTCCGGGGTACGCTCGAGGCGCTGGCGGCGCTGGAGAAGCGCGGGTGGGTGAAGCCAAATGTGCGCGCTGAACTTGCGGCCGCCTATGACTTCCTGCGGCGGTTGGAGCATCGCCTGCAGATGGTCGCGGATTCACAAACGCACGACATGCCGCCGGACGCGGCGGGGCTCGACGCAATCGCGCGATTTTCGGGCTACGCGACGGGAGAGGCGCTGGCGAACGAACTTCGCCGCACGCTGGAAACGGTCGAGCGGCACTATGCCGGGCTGTTCGAGGACGCCCCGCAATTGACGCGCGCCGACGCCAACATGGTGTTCGCGGGCGCCAGCGACGACCCCAAAACGCTCGAAGAACTGGCGAAGCTCGGATACTCGCAACCTGCCAACGTGCTCGCCATCGTGCGCGGCTGGCATCACGGGCGCTCGCGCGCTGTCCGCTCGCCGAAGGCGCGCGAGCGGCTGACCGAGGTGCAGCCGGCGCTGATCGAAGCGCTGGCCGATACGGTCGATCCCGACGGCGCCATCGCCGAGTTCGACCGCTTTCTATCCGAGTTGCCGTCCGGCGTGCAGTTATTCTCGCTGTTGCGCGCCAATCCCAAGCTGATGCGGCTCGTCGCCGACATGATGGGCTCGGCGCCGCGCCTTTCGGGCATTCTTTCGAAACGCCGTCGGTTGCTCGATGCTGTTCTTGATCCGCGCTTGATCGGCGACGCGATTGACCCCGAAGCGATCGACGCCGTTCTTGCGTCCGAGTTCGCGGCCGTGCGCGCCGCCTCGGCCGACGACCCGACGCAGGACATTCTCGATGCGGCGCGCATTGTCGGCCATGAGCAGATGTTTCTCGTCGGCGCGCGCATTTTGACGGGCGCCGTCAGCGCCGCGGAAGCCGGCGCGAGTTACGCAACGATCGCGGAGCGCCTCGTCTCAGCGTTGCTCCACGAGGTGACGCGGCAGATGGAGGTCGAGCACGGCCGCGTCGCGGGCGGCGAAGCCGTCGTCGTCGCGCTCGGCAAGCTTGGAAGCCGGGAAATGACGGCCGGCTCCGATCTCGATCTCGTTCTGATCTACGATTGCGAGACGGATGCGCCGCCGTCGGACGGCGAAAGGCCGCTGGCGCCCAGCCACTATTACACGCGCCTGACGCAGCGGCTGATCAACGCGATCTCTGCGCAGACGGCGCAGGGTTCTTTGTATGAGGTGGATATGCGGCTGCGGCCATCGGGCCAGAAGGGTCCGGTTGCGACGCGGCTGTCGAGTTTCATCGCCTATCACGGCGGCGAAGCCTGGACATGGGAGCACATGGCGTTGACGCGGGCGCGCGTCATTGCCGGACCGGCCAACCTCGCGGCGCGCGTTGACGAAGCGATCCGCGATGTGCTCGTGCGGCCGCGCGCCGCCGAAAAGATCGCCGCCGACGTTCGCGACATGCGCCAACGTATCGCGACGGAGAAAGGAACGGACAGGATTTGGGATCTGAAGCAAGTCCGCGGCGGCCTCGTCGATCTCGAATTCATCGTCCAGCATCTGCAACTTGTCAGAGCTGCTGATTGCCCTGCGATCCTCAAGCCGACGACGCTATCGGCGCTGCAGGCGATGGAGGCGGCCGGCGTTCTTAGCCCTGCCGACGCGTCGGCCCTCGCCTCGGCCGGTCGGTTGCTTCACGATCTGACCCAAATCCTGCGGCTGTGTCTGGATCAGCCCTTCGACCCGGCGGCAGCGCCTGCCGGGCTGAAGGCGTTGCTTGCCCGGGGGGCGGGCGCCGCGTCGTTCGACGAGGTCGAAAATCAGTTGCGTCAATCGCTTATGGCCGTTCACGCGGCGTTTGACCGGCTCGTGAGCGCGGCCTAGCGCCGAACGACGGAAAAAAGGCCGAACGGCGTTCTCCTCACTGAAATCGCTTCCGCCCCGTCGGCTCCCGGCTAACCTGCAGGGGCTGGCGCGCGGAAGGCCCAGCAAGGACGCCGGCGGCCGCAATGTCGAGGGGATTGGTGGCAGCGATCAAGGTCAACAGCGACGCCGATGTCGACTCCGATGCGACCGGGCGGGCGGACGAAGCGCGGGCGGAAGCGGGGCTTGTGGCGCGGGCGGCCGCTGGCGACGCGGTTGCGTTCCGCACGCTGACCGAGCGGCATTTGCGCGGCGTGGTCGCGATCGCGCGGCGCATGCTGCGCGATGATGCGGAGGCGGAAGACGTGGCGCAGGAAGCGTTTCTGCGGTTGTGGCGGTCCGGCGCGACGTTGGACGTCGGCCCGCTCGGCGTCAGACCGTGGCTCAGGCGCGTCGCGTCGAATCTCTGCATCGATCGCTCCCGCGGGCGCGCGCGATTGCAGGTGGTGGAGGAGCTGCCGGAGATCCCCGAACCGGCAAAGCAGCTGGCGGCGCTCGAAAGCGAGGAACTGCGATTGCGGGTCGATCAGGCGCTAAAGAATTTGCCCGATCGCCAGCGCCTCGCGCTGACGCTCTTTCACTATGAAGGCATGAGCCAGGTTGAAGTGGGCGAAGCAATGGGAATATCGGATGAAGCCGTTGAGTCGCTGCTTTCGCGCGCGCGGCGGCAGTTGAAGGCGGATTTGCGGGCCGAGTGGCGTGGCCTGATCGAAAGCGACGCGCCATGAGCACATTGGAGACGAGACGGCGATGACCAATCGAGAGCAGGAGCGCCTGGATGCGGCGCAGCGGCTGGCGGACCTTCAAGCCGCGCTCGATGCCTACGGCGCCGACCGGACGCGCTGGCCGGCGCCCGTGCGCCACGAGCTCTCAAGCTTCATCGCTTCGAGCGCGGAGGCGCAGCGCGTCGTGCGCGACGCCGAAGCCTTCGACCGGCTTCTCGACCACGCGCCGACGGTCAGCCCGGAGCGTATCGACGCCCTGGCGGCGCGCATCGCCGCCTTGGCCGAGCGCCAGCCGCGCATCACGCATCAGAGCCGTTCGGATGCCGCAGTCCGTTCGCCGAAGCAGCCGAACGTCGGATTTGGCCGGAGCGAGCGCGGCTGGGCCGGGGCTGCGCTGGCTGCGTCGCTGGCTCTTGGCGTGCTCGTCTCGCATTTGCCGGCCGTGGAGTCTGCCTCTTCGGCGCTGATCGCGGGGGCGTCCTATGAGGATACGCCGCAACTGGCGCAGACGGATGAGGCCGGCGGCCTAATGGATGAGGATCTGCTATGACGATGGACGGGCCGAGCGCGCCTCAGCAGCGGCCTCGCTGGCTCTATGCGGCGCTGATCGCGTCGCTCGCCGCGAATTTGCTGATCGCCGGATGGGTCGGCGGGGCGATGTGGCATCACCGCAAGGACCCGACCTGGCGCGGCGGGGGCGAGCCGGGCCTCATGGGCTTCGTGCGCCAGTTGCCGGAAGAGCGCCGACCCGCGGTGCGCCAACGTCTGAAGGCGGCGCGCGAAGTGGTGCGCCCGCTCAAGACCGAACTCGACGCCGCATGGACGGCCGCCAACGCGGCGCTCACGACGGAACCGTTCGACAAGGCGGCGACGAAAGCGGCGTTCATGAAAGCGATCGAAGCCGACGCCCGGCTGCGCGGGACGATCGACGACGAGCTGATCGCGACCGCCGAAGGGCTGTCGGCGGACGAGCGCAAAATCCTTCAGTCGTGGCGCGAGAAGCGCAAGCCGTGGATGCTGCGCCATCATGGCCGCAAGGACAAGGAGCGGCGCCAGGAGCAAGACAAGTCGACGGAGTGAGCTGCGGCCGTCTGCGATCAATGCGTCGCGAAAAAGTCGCGCTGGGCGGCCGGCGCGAAGGCGACCGTGAGCGTCGCGCCACCGCCGCTTGAACGCGCCTCGGCGATCTGGGCGCCGGAGAGATCAGCGAGCGTGCGGGCGAGTTGCATGTTGAAGCTGCCTGGCGGCGCGGCGACGGCCTGCTGCGAGAGCGCAACGGCGACGCGAAGCGCGCCGTCCCTCAGAGCCATGGTGACGTCGATCTCCGCCCGGTCGGCCGCGCGGTCGAGCGCTTCGGCGACGAGATTGATGAGCAACTGACGCACCGTCTGCGCGTCGGCGAGGATGAGGTCGTCGTCCATGAAGCCCGTCGTGACCGCTATCGCGCGGTCGGCGATTTCCGTTCCGTGAAAGGCGAGGGCGTCGTCGAGACAGGCGCCGAGGCCGCACGTCGGCGACGCGCCTTTCACGGGAGCGGCCGTCAACAGCGCGGTGATGGCAAGGGCGTCTTCTGCCGACTTGAGCAACAGGCGGCCGCTGGCGTGGATGCCGCGCGCGTAGTCGCCGTAGCAACTTGCGCCCATGGGCCCGAAGACTTCCTTGCTCATCAACTCCGAGAAACCGAGCACGGCGTTGAGCGGCGTGCGCAACTCGTGGCTCATGTGCGCCGTGAGGCGGGCCCACGACGCGCGATCCAGCGCGGCGGCGCGGTCGACGCCATCAATGAGTTCAGCGAAGCGCGGCTCCGCGCGGGGGATGGACGGGACGGAAGCCGTCGCCTCCGCAGCAAGGGCGTAAGGGGGCCGTAAAGCCATCAGCGTGACAATCGCGCCGGCGAGAAACATCACGGTCGACGCCGTCTCGGACGACAACAACGGGAGTGCGATGCCGAAAAACGTCAGCGCGGCCGCGGCTGCGGCGCATGCCATGCGGCGCTCCGGTTTCGGCAGGGCCCGAACAACCCGTTGAAGCGTCACGCTAAGGTTCGCGAACGCCTCAGGAAGATAGACAAGATTCCCCCATCCCTGGGCGGACCACGTCCACGCCATCCCCGTAACCCTTCCCGAATTTGAAATGCCGCCCAAGCCCCTGAGCCTGTCCGCGCGCCCGCGAAACCGGCCCTTGAGAATCAGTCTCACTGATTTGCGACTCAGGTGTCGAGGGAGAAAAATTCGGTCAAAATAGAAATGCGCTCGAATTAAGACAGATGAGCACATCGTGTGTCTTTTGTGCGCGAGGCGCCGCTGCGGTCAGGCTTCCTCGTCGAGCATCTTGGCGACGATTTCGCGGCTGTCGCGGGAAACGACCGTCGCCGCCGCAACGCGCGAAATGGCCGCGCGGGCGCGGGCGAGCCTGCCCGGCTCCAGGGAACGATAGCTGCGGAACGCGCTGAGCAGCCGCGCCGCCACCTGCGGGTTCAGCCGGTCGATCTCCAGCGCGCGATCGGCGAGGAACTCGTAGCCCGCGCCGTCCGGCCGATTGAACTGCATGGGGTTTGATACGGCGAAGGTTCCGATCAAGGCCCTCACCTTGTTCGGCGTCGTGATTTTGAAAAGCGGATGATGCGTCAGCTCCGAAACGCGGCTCAGCGCGTCGGGCAGGGACGATTGCGCCTGACCGGCGAACCACATGTCGATCACGAGATGATCGTTGCGCCAGCGCTCGAAGAAATTGTCGAACACGCGCGCGCGGGCCGGGTCGTCGACGTGGGCGATCAGGGAAAGCGCGTGCGCCGCGTCCGTCATGTTCGTGGCCGAGACATAGTGGCGTTCGATGAACGCGGCGTCATCCGGCGCGCCTTCGGCGGCCAGCAGCGTCAGCGCCGCGTTGCGCAGCGCGCGCCGACCGGCGCTTCTGGCGTCCGGCGAAAAAACGCCGGAGGCCGACGAGCGCTCATAGACGTCGCGCAGACGGTTTCCCAGTTGCGCGCCGATCTTCCGGCAGAAGGCGCGATGCGCCGCGTGGATGACGGCCGGATCGACGTCGCGCGATTTTTCGCGCGCAATGTCGGACGGCGTCGGCAGCTTCAGCAGTTCCGCCTTGTAGGCATCGTCCAATGCGTCGTCGTCGAGGGATACGGCCAGCGCCGCCGCGTACTTGGCGGCTGCGTCCGCGCTCGATTTCGCGCGCGGCTTCGCGATCGTCTGCAGGATCGCGCGCGACGCGAAGCGGTTGGCCGCCTGCCAGCGGTTGAACAGATCGCCGTCGTGCGTCATCAGGAAGGCCAAATCGGCGTCGGAGAGGTCGATGGTGACGTTGACCGGCGCGGAAAAGCCGCGCAGCAGCGAAGGCACGGGCTTCGACGGCACATTTTTGAACCGGAACGTCTGCGTGAGGCCGGTGACCGCCAGCACGGATTCACCTAACTGTTCGCCGCTTGCCAGCTCAACCTCGATTTCCTGGCCGTTCGATTGCAACAGGCCGATGCGAAGCGGGATGAAGAGCGGGTCTTTCCTGGGCTGCCCGGGCGTCGGCTTCAGGCTTTGCACGACGGTCAGCTCGGCCGCTTTCTTGGCCCGGTCATACTTGAATTCGCAAACAAGTTCCGGCGTCCCCGCTTGCGAATACCAGCGCATGAAGTGCTTCAGGTCCCGCCCGCTGGCGCCTTCGAAGCAGGCGCTGAAATCCTCGATCGTCGCCGCTTGGCCGTCGCAGCGTTCGAAAAAGAGGTCCATTCCGGCGCGGAACTTTTCGCGCCCCAGGATCGTCTCGATCATGCGGACGAGTTCGGCGCCCTTCTCGTAAACGGTCGGCGTATAGAAGTTGTTGATCTCGACGTAGCTCTCAGGCCGGACCGGATGCGCCAGCGGGCCCTGGTCCTCGGGGAACTGGAGCGCTTTCAATTGGCGAACATCGGCGATGCGCTGCACTGTGCGGCTGCGTTCATCGGCCGAGAATTCCTGGTCGCGGTAGACCGTGAGGCCTTCCTTGAGGCAGAGCTGGAACCAGTCGCGGCAGGTGATCCGGTTGCCGGTCCAGTTGTGGAAGTATTCGTGCGCCACGACGCTTTCGATGGATTCGAAATTCGCGTCCGTCGCTGTATCGGCGGAGGCGAGAATCAGCCGGTCGTTGAAGATGTTGAGGCCCTTGTTCTCCATTGCGCCCATGTTGAAGTCGGACACGGCGACGATGTTGAACACGTCGAGATCGTATTCGCGTCCGAAGCGCGCCTCGTCCCAGGCGAACGACCGCTTCAGCGCGTCCATCGCCCAGTGCGCGCGGTCTTCCTTGCCGTGCTCGACGTAGATGCGCAGATCGACAGTGCGTCCCGACTGCGTTTTGAAGGTCGATGCGATCGAGCCGAGGTCGCCGCCGACGATGGCGAAGAGATAGCAGGGCTTGGGGTGGGGATCGCGCCACACGGCATAGTGGCGTTTGCCGCCGGCCAGCGTGCCGCGCTCGGTCGGATTGCCGTTGGCGAGCAGGACCGGCGCCGCCGCGACGTCGGCCTCGAGGCGGACCGAATAGACGGACAGCACATCGGGCCGGTCAATGAAATACGTGATGCGTCTGAAGCCCTGCGCCTCGCACTGCGAGCAGTAGACGCCGCGCGACAGGTAGAGGCCCTGCAGCGCGGTGTTGGCCTCCGGATTGATGAAGGTCGTCGTCTCCAGCGTGAACAGCTTGTCCGGCGGGGCATGGACGGTCAGGGACGAGTCGTCGACCCGGAAGTCTGTTGGCTTCAGAACGTCGCCATTGACCGCCAGCCGGTCCAACTCCAGCAGCTCGCCGTCAAGCACGAGCGGCCCGGCGAGCGTCCTGGCCTGCGGATTGCGGCGAATTGCAAGTTTGGATTTCACGCGCGTGCGCTTCGGGTCGAGCGAAATCGCCAGATCGACCTTGTCGATCAGGAATTCCGGCGGCCGGTAGTCCGACAACAGGACAGCCGTTTGGGCGACGTCGTCCTTCATGGCGATCGGTCAATTCTTGCGCGCCCCGCAGGGCGGGCGCACCTGGCAGTTTCGCATCGCGCGTCGCGATGCCGTCGCAACGGCGGCGTTATGGGACGCCGATCAGCCAAGACGCCGCCGAAATTCATCATAGCCGAACGAGCGCGCGACGCGATAGCCGCCGTCCTCATGGAGCACGGCGAGGTCCGGCAGCGGAACGCCGTTGAACGTATTATTCTTAACGAACGAGTACTGCATCATGTCAGTGAACACGATTCGATCGCCGCGTTTCAACGGAGACTCAAAGGAGTATTCGCCGATGATGTCGCCCGTCATGCAAGTCTTCCCGCCGAGGATATACGTATGTGACAAAACCCCGGTTTCAGCCGCGCCCATGATTCTTGGCGTGTAGGGGACTTCGAGCACATCCGGCATATGCGTCGACGCGGATGCGTCGAGAATGGCGATGTCCTTCTCGTTGCGATGAAAATCGAGCACGCTGGCGACCAGATATCCCGCATCGACGACGAGGCCCGCGCCGGGCTCCAAGATCACTTCGACATTGAATGCGCGGCGGAACGCCTGGATCGCGGCGATCAATTTTTCGACATCGTAATCAGATTTGTTGATGAAGTGTCCGCCGCCGAAGTTGACGGCTTTCACGCGTCGGAGATACGGCGCGAAGCCGCGCGCGACGTGCTCGATCAAGCCGACGGACCCGCCGTGACGCGCTTCGCAGAGCGCGTGGGCGTGGAAAATGTCGATGTCGTCCCAAGGAGCGTCGCTGAGCATATCCGGCGTCGCGCCGAACCGAGAAAACGGCGCGCAGGGATCGTAAAGCGGACCGCCGACCGACGCTGACGAATAGCCCGGATTGACGCGGAGGCCGACTTTGACGCCGCCGGCGTGTTTTACGGTCGCAAGGTAGCGACGAACTTGTTCCGGCGAATTGAAGTAGATGTGCTTGGCGATTTTGGTCAGCCGCTCGACTTCGCCCGGAAGATAGGCCGGCGAATAAACGTGCACTTCCTTGCCGAACTCTTCGGCGCCGAGACGCGCCTCGTATTCGCCGCTGGCGGTCGTGCCGTCGAGCGTTTCGCGCATCAGCGGAAACGCGGCGGGCAACGCGAAGGCCTTGGTGGCGAGCAGGATCTTGCAGCCGGTCTCGCGCTTGATGCGCGCGGCGGTGGCGAGGTTGCGATTCAGCGCCGCGACGTCGAGGACGTAGGCGGGCGTTTGGATGTCGGGCGGCAAGGCGGGGAGCGACATGGCTGATCCTTCAGCGTCGCGCGGCGGCGCGAGCGGTGGCGGTATATGGCATCGCGCGGCCGGCAATTCCAGCAGCTAGCGGCTGCGGGAGGCCGACGGCCAGCGATACAAAAACGTCATGAAGAACAGCGCGGGATAGACGGCCGCGAACGCCACGGCGCCGGCGAACGCTGCGGTTTCATACATGGCGAAGCCGCAGAGCCAATCGGGGCGCTAGGAGCCGAAGCCGGCGATCTCGGTCGACCGCGCGCGCGATCCGAAGACGATGTTGTTGTCAGGCGACTCATCCCCTCTCCCATCGCCTTCGATGGGGAGAGGGCTAGGGTGAGGGGCAGCCACAAGTGTCGGCGCAAGCAGCTGCCCCTCACCCCAACCCTCTCCCCATGACGCGCCGCGCGTGCGTCATGGGGAGAGGGAGTGTCAGGTCTTCACCGCAAACAGTTCTTTCTGATCGGCCGGCGTGATGTCCTTGACGTGCCACGGCAGGCCTTGCTTGCCGAGTTCGTCGAGAAAGGGCTTCGACGGAAGCTGCTCGACGTTGAACACGCCTTCGCCTTTCCATGCGCCCTTGAACATCATCATCGCGCCGACGACGGGCGGGACGCCGGTCGTGTAGGAGACGGCCTGCGCTTTCGTCTCCTTGTAGCACTGGGCGTGATCGCAGACGTTATAGATGAGCACGGTCTTGCGCGCGCCGTTCTTGGTTCCGTCGATGACGCAGCCGATCGAGGTGCGTCCCGTGTAGTTCTCGCCGAGGGACGACGGCGGCGGCAGAAGCTCCTTCAGGAACTCCATCGGGATGACGGGATGCCCTTTGTACATGACGGGGTCGATGCGCGTCATGCCGACGTTCTGCAGCACTTCGAGATGCTTGATGTAGTTGTCGGAGAACGTCATCCAGAAGCGAATCTGCTTCAGGCCCTTGATGTTCTGGACGAGGCTTTCCTCTTCCTCGTGATAGATCAGATACGATTTGCGCGGGCCGACTTCGGGATAGTCGATCATGCACGAGATCGACAGCGGGTCGATTTCGATGAACGCGCCGTTCTTCCAGTATTTGCCGCGCTGGGTGACTTCGCGCAGATTGATTTCCGGATTGAAGTTCGTCGCGAACGCCTTGCCGTGGCTGCCGTCGTTGCAGTCGATGATGTCGATCGTGTCGATCGTATCGAACAGGTGCTCCTGCGCGTAGGCGCAAAAGATGTTCGAGACGCCCGGATCGAAGCCGCAGCCGAGCACGGCCATGATGTCGGCCTTCTTGTATTTCTTGTGATACGGCCATTGGTAGTCGTAGGTGAAGCGGGCTTCGTCGCGCGGCTCGTAGTTGGCGGTGTCCATGTAGTGCACGCCGGCCTCTAAGCAGGCGTCCATGATCGGGAGATCCTGGTAGGGCAGCGCCATGTTGATGACGAGGTCGGGTTTGACCTTCTTCAAGAGTTTGACCGTCTGCTTGACCTTGTCGGCGTCGATCTCCTCGATGTCGATCTTGGTCTGACAGAGTTTGGCGACTTTCTTGCAGCTCTCGATGCGGCGCGAGGCGAGCGTGATCTTCTTGAAGACGTCGCGGTTCATGGCGCATTTCTGCGCGGTGACCGAGCCCGCGGCGCCGGCGCCGATGATCAAGACGTTGTCCAATTTGGTCTCCTTTTGCTTGGCCGCGGCGACTCTCCTTCGTCGAGCCGGCCGCCAATGCGGCGCAGACGCTCGATTGAGAAGGCCGGAAGGCGCGGAATTACGCGCATCGCGGAATAGGGCAAGGGGGGCAGGATGACAATATCTGGTATGGTCGACGTCGCCGCGCGCGGCGGCTGTCATAAATCTCTGGCGCCTGGCCCAGACGACAAGACGCGCCACCAGCGTCATGGCCGCGAAGGCGGCCATCCACGTCTGCAAGGCGGTCCTATCCCTCTATTTCGTCATCCTCGGCTTCATGCCGAGGATCCAGCGCGTGGCGTGCGCGCGGATCGTTGGATCCTCGGGACAAGCCCGAGGATGACAACATGGCCGGCGACCGCGGATGGCCGCCGTCGCGGCCATGGCGGGTTGGATAAAGTGGCGCCTGACGAAGCCCCGAGCAGGCGCAACCTACGGGGCGTCGATGCGGATGAAGCCGTCGCGGTTGGGCGTCGTTTTGGCGTTCTGTGCGATGCGCATCGCCACAAACTTGTCATCCCGGCGAAAGAGCGCAGCGATGAGAGCCGGGACCCATTTTTGTTTGCGCCCGGCGACTCTCCTTCGTCGAGCCTGCCGCCGGGCGCTGTTCAGGGTCCCGGATCGCGATGCACGGCATCGCGTCCGGGATGACAAGAAAGTCACGGCGCGTCGATGCGGAGGAAACCGTTTCGGTTCGGCATTTTCACTTTGGGGAGCGTGGCGGCGGTCATCATGTCAGTCTCGGCGATCACCTTGTTGGCGGCGAGAAGGTAGGCGACGAGCGCGTAGACCTGATCGGCGGTGAAAGAGCCCGGATTTTCCGGCGGCTTGGAGCGACGGATGAAATCGAACGCGGTTGTCGCGTGTGGCCAGTAGGGGCCGATCGTCTTGTTGGGATTGTCGACCGAAGGCGGCGTCGCCGGATCGCCGACGAGTTCTTCGGCCGTCGCGCCCCGCCCCGCACGGCCGTGGCAGTGTTCGCATTTGTCGGCGAAGAGCTGCTTGCCTTCGGCGGCCGTTCCCTTGCCGGGCGGCAGGCCTTCGCCGTTGGGAAAGACGGAGAGGTCCCACTTGGCGGCTTCCTCCGCGGTCATCGGCGCGCCGAGCGCCGGCGCAAGCGGCTTAGGCTCGGCTGAAACGGCGAAAGCGGATGCGCCGAGCAGAGCAACGGCAACGGCGTTACGCATAGACATGGCTGATCGCCCCGTCCGCGTCGATGCCCCAGGCGACGATGGCGTTGTAATGGAAATAGCCGTCGCGGCCGCGCTCCCTGACGAGCGCGTCGCGCTCGGGCTGGACGTAGCCCGTCTCGTCCGTCGCGCGACTTTTCAGGGTTGCCGCCGCGCCGTCCCACTTCCAAGGAGCGCGGAAGCGCGTGAAGCAGCGCGGCAGCACGGGCTCTTGCAGCGCGGCTTCCGCCCAGCTCGCGCCGCCATCGGCCGAGACTTCGACCTTGGCGATTCTGCCGCGTCCGCTCCAGGCGAGGCCGCGGATTTCATACACGTCGGGACCAAACATTCTCTGGCCCGGCGACGGCGACGTGATGACCGACTTCGCCTCCATCACGAACGTGAACTGGCGCGCCTTGCCGTTGGGAAGAAGCTCAGTGTATTTCGCCGTCTCGTTGCGCGCCATGACCGGCTGATCGGTGACGTGCAGACGGCGCAGCCATTTGACGTTGACGACGCCCTCCCAGCCCGGAACGACAAGGCGCAGCGGATAGCCGTTTTCGGGCCGAATGCGTTCGCCGTTCTGGTAGAGGGCGAGAAGTGCGTCATCCAAAAGCTTTGAGAGCGGCAGCGACACGTTCATCACGGCGGCGTCGGCGCCTTCGGCGATGACCCAGCTCGCGCGCTTCAAGACCCCCGCCTGGTCCAACAGGATCGAAAGCGGCACGCCCGTCCATTCCGAACACGAAACGAGGCCGTGGAACGATCCGAGCGGGCGCTGGATGGGCTCCTCATGCCAGCCGGCGTTGCTGTTGCCTCCGCACTCGATGAAGAGCGTCTGCGTTCGCATCGGATAGCGCAGCAGGCTCTCGATGGCGAACATCAGCGGCTGATTGACCAGGCCGTGGATGAGGAGGCGGTGCTGCGCCGGGTCGATGTCCGGCACGCCGTTGTGATGCCGCTCGAAGTGCAGGCCGCTCGGCGTGATGACGCCTTCAAGAGATTCGAGCGGCGTCCACGAAACGCCGTTGCCGGGCAGATCGCGATTGGCGCCGATCGAGCGAATGACGCGCAATTCATGCTTGGAGGGCGCGCCATAGGTCGTGAAGGGAGCGCCGGGCCTATGCAGCCAGGAGGGGGATGCCAGGTTTTCGGCTGCGGGCTTTTCCGTTGTAGCGGCAGCGGTCGCGGCTCCGGCGGTCGCGAGCAAGAGGCCGTGTTTCAACAGTACGCGCCGGTGCAGCAACCCGCCGCCGGCGACGGGCGTCAGATCGTCGGTCGTGAGCTTTGTCGCCATTGGATGCGGCCCAAGCTCACGCACGCCTCATGGCGCAGCCTATGACTGGCTCGGCGACGACTTGCCGGCAAAGTTGAGGCCGTTCGAATCTTCGGCCTTCACTTCCATCGGGTCTGAAGGGTTGCCTTCATAGGTGAAGCGGAAGTTCGGGTTTTCGCTGATCGAAATGCCGCCTTCCATGGCGAAGATCAGCTTCGATCCGGTCTTGACCTCGATCTTGTTGACGAAATGCGCCGGTGCGTAGAGGCCGGTCAGCTGATCCATCGCGAGGCCGGAATTGTTCGGGTGCTTGATCATCACCTGGGCTTCCTGCCCGAGGCCGTCGGCTTTTTTGGCGACAGCCGTTTTGATCTGCATCTTGCCGAGCGTCTTGGCGGCCTCTTCTGCATCCTTGCTGGCCGGCGCCGAGCAGCCGCCCGACGCCTTCACGAAGCGCGAGACCATGTAAAGTTTGCCGTCCGCCGTCTCGGCGATGGCGCGCACGTCGGAATACTGGTCGATGCGCACGCGGGTCGCGAGCATCCGCTCGCCCTTGCCGGCGGCGGGCCCATAGGTGAACGCGCCGACGATGGGCGATGGGTTCATGTCGACGATGAGCGTCAACGCCTTGACGTCGCCGGCGAAGCCGGCCGGCATCTTGATGGTGAGCGGCACGGTCGCGGCGTCTTCGGCGCGGATCGGCGCGTCGAGCGTAATCTTGTCGCCGGCGTCGAGGATTTCGCGCGTCCCGAACGTGTCCTTGCGGATACTCGCCCAAGCCGCTGCGTTGGCGTCTTCGGCGCTCGCCGCCGGAGCGTGGAGAGCGACAGCCGCCGCCGCCAGCGCGGCGGCGATCACGGACTTGGCGGGAAGGACTGCTCGGAGCATGAGATCCTCACTGGGCGTTTCTGGCCGGCGGGCCGCGGATTATGGCATATTGGCCAGAGTTCGGGGCCAGCGGGCGGCGCGTTACATGCTATAGCGGATTTTTTCCCGCTTTGGACGACGACATTGCCGCCGCGCCCTGGCTCGAACCTTGCGGGAAAGTCTGATGAAGTTCAATGGCTAGGCGCGCCAGAGCCGCCTCGGGCCTCAGTGGTTGGCGTGTCCCGACTTGTCGGGAGCTGTGGCGCCAATGGGGGCCACGGCGAATTCGACCTCGACCACGCCAGCCTTCTCGAACGTCAGCTTGCCCTTGACGGGCGGGCCGGGGGCAATCGGCCCCTTCAGGTCCATGAGCATCAGGTGAGCGCCCCCGGGGGCCAGCGCGATCGTTTCTCCCGGCTTGATGACAAGTCCGTCCGGTAGGGCCCGCATCTTCATAACGTCGCCGTCCATCTTCATTTCATGGACCTCGACCCTGCCGGCGATGGCGAAATCGCCGCCCGTCAGGCGATCGGCTTCGGACCCGGTGTTCGTGATTTTGACATAGCCGGCGCCAACCGTCGCGCCGCCGGGCGTCGCGCGCAGCCAGGGGCTTTCGATCGTCAGCGCGCCGGCCTTTATGGCGGTTGGCGACGAATCGGCGACTTTGGCGACGACGCGCAAACTCGGCGCTGGCGATTTAAGATCGTGCGCGCTCTGTCCTTCGACGGGAATTTCGCTCCATACGAGCGATCCCGTTTCGCATGTCTGCTCGACCGGGAAGTAGACGGTCGCGCCCGGCTTGAAGTCCCCGGTGACGAACAGCCCGAGTACGAACTCGTCGAGATGTTCGTTCAAGAGCTTGCCGCCGCTCCAAGTCACGGACTTCACGCCGTCCGAAACTTTCATGCCGTGGAAGTGGTCGTAGGTCTTCGCATAGGCGCCTTTGGTCGTCGCCAGCGTCCAGCCGGGCTTTGGCGTCGGCTTCACGCCGATGACGCCTTCGGGGATCGTGATTTTGACGGCCGTGGTCGCGCTGCCGTCGCAGCCGTGGGGCACGTTGAAGCGGGCTTTGAACGCGCCCCCCTTTGTCTCGGCATTGTCGATGGAGACATGCGCGAAGGCGGGCGCAGCGATTGTCGTCGCAAGCGCACTCGCCGCAACCGCCGTTTTCAGATATCGAGTCATCTCAGAACTCCGCGTAAGAATTGAAGGCGTCATCGAGTCACCACCTGACCTGCACGCCGGCGAAGACGGCGCGTCCGGCGCCGGGTTCGAACAGCGTGCTTGCGGCGTTCGCCCTCGTCGCGATGCTGGCCGACGAGATGTAGGCCTCATCCGTCAGATTGCGGCCTTCGATATAGGCCGAGACGGGGCCGCCGCCGTCGAAGCCGAGCTTGGCGCCGAGCAAGGCGTAGGCCTTCGTCTCCAGCGTGTTGGCGCTGTCGACGTAATAGGCTTGCGGAACCCATTCGACATTCGGTCCGAAGTAGACGCCCGTTGGGTGCCTGTAGAGCAGTTCGGCGCGCACGAAGTGGCGCGGGGCGCCGGGGAGTTCGTTGTCGCCGAACGTCGCGTCGTCGTCGAAGCGGAAGTCGCTGAAGGTGTAGGCGGCGTTGAGCCATAGCGCGTCGTTGAGGTCGAAGGCGTGCCGCCAGAGCCGCGCCGCGCCGCCGATTTCGACGCCCTGGTGGATCGACGAGTCGAGATTGATTTGCGTGCAGGTTCCAGACGCTCCTGTCGAGAGGCACTGGAACTCGTTTTCGAGATTGGCGCGATAGAGCGCCAGATCGTAGCTGAACCCGGGACCGGCGCCGCGCATGCCGATTTCATACGTCACGGCCTCCTGCGGCCTCAGCGCGAGCGTGTTGCCGGAGACGAACGTGATCTCGTTGAACGTCGCGGCCTCGTAACTCTTGGAAATGTTTCCGAAGACCTGCGCATGGCGCGATGCGTCCCAGAGGAAGCCGAACTTGGGCGACCAGAAGTCGAAATCGGCCGAGCGCGACTCATCCCCGTTCGAAAGAAAGTTGTCGTCGAGCTTGCGGTCGATCGTCGTGTATTGCGCGCCGCCGACGAGCGCAAAATCGCGTGTGAGGTAGAACGCGTCTTCAAGATACGCCGTCGTCGTCGTCGAAATCTGATCGGCGTCCGACAGCAGCGCGCCGCGTTCGCCGAGGATGGTGCGATATGTGCGGGCGTGCACGTCGCCGTGATGCGCCGTCACTCCTGCGATGAGCCTGTTTCGGTAGCCGCCGATCAATCGCTCGTCCGTCATGCGGGCGAAACCGCCGACTTCCCGGTTCTGATTGTCGATGACCAGCAGAATCGGGTGATCGAGATGGCGATCGAAGTAGAAGCCGCCGAAGTCGACGAGCGTGCCGGGCGCGAGCCGCACCGTTGTCTTGTTGGCGACGCGGATGGAATCGACGTTGCGCTCATAGTCACGGTCGACGTTGTCGTTGCCGACGCCGAGGAAGCCGCTCGGCTCGCCGGGCCGAACGAATGCGCCTTTCGGATTGTTCAAGGCTTCCTCGCGCGTCACCGCGCCCGGAATTTTCTGGCGAATTTGGTTGGCGTTGAGATAGAAGCGCGTCTCCGCGTCTTCACTGAGACGGTAGCCGACGTTCATGGAGCCGCGTTCGCTTGAGCCTTCGCTGTGATCGCGAAAGCCGTCCTGCTCCTGCCAGGTTCCGGTGATGAAATAGTCGGCCGCGCCGTACACGCCGCCGGAGCTTGCGGTGAGCTTGTGGAATCCGAATGAGCCCACATCGACGCGCGCGCCGAAAAGATCGGAATCGTAGCCCGTAGGCATGACGAAGTTGATCGCGCCGCCGAGCGAGTTTGCGCCGTATTTGAGCGCGTTCGCGCCCTTGTAGACCTCGATGTAGCGATAGGCGGTCGGATCGATTTCCTGGAAGTCGCTGGAGCCGTCGGCGGTCGTGATAGGGATCACGCCGTCCATCAGCAGATAGACGCCGCGGCCATGGAAGTTGCGCGAGAGGCCTGAGCCGCGGATCGAGAGTCGGGAATCCTCGGCCCACTTCGGCTGGACGAAGACGCCCGGCACATAGTCGAGCGCATCCTTCAATGTGACCGCGGGCGTGCTCTTGGCGTATTGTTCCGACGGCACGAGATCGACGCCGCCGGGCGTCGTCTCGATGTCGGCGCGAGCTTCCGCCGTTGTTGGGGCGGTGAGACTGCCCGACCGCGTGCCGGGCGCGACAGCGCCTTGCGCGCCGCTTGATTCCGCCTCGGCTGCGCCGGCCGCCTCTGTGCCTGATGGCTCAGATGGCGGCGCGGGTTCGTATGACTCCGTCGATGTCGGTTTCGGCTTTTTGGGCTTTGAAGAAGCGTTCGGCGCAGCCGAAGGCGTCGTCACAGTGACGGCCGGCAGATCGGCTGATTTGGGCGAATCTTGCGCGGCAGCGGCGCAAGGAAGAGCGGCAAGGGCGGTTGCGCCGAGCAAGGCGGCGCGCAGAGCGACTGACATTGGAGGAAATCCCACGGAGGCGTTTGATCGGCGGATCGGCGCGCGTCAGATGACGCTGCCGGAAGCCGCGGCGCAAAAAGTTCGAGATCAAACGCGGGCGGGCGGACCCGTCGCAGGCGGTCGTGCGGCGCGCGCGATCGGAAGCGCCGCGCTGTCGATGATGAGCGGCTTATCAACCGTACGCGGCGCATACGCGAGCACGATCGGCGCCGGCGCCGCGACGGCGAACGCGGGCGTCGCGCCGCAGCAGAGTGGGCAATGCTGGGCCTTGGACGACTTGCCGGCGCCGCCGGCAAGCAGGTCGTCGAAAGCGATCGTCGCGACTGATCCGTCGGCGCGGCAGATGACGACTGCGCCCGGATTTGCGTCGGCCGCGGCAAACGCCATGGCCATCGCGCGTCCGTGATGAGCGGTCAGCGCATAGGCGTGCAGCATCACGCCGAAAAGCGCGAGCAATCTCACCCATCGATGCCGAAAACGACCCATCCCCATCCCCAAGCGCGCGTCGAACCAAGCATGGCTGGGTCGAGCAAGCAACGGGCGCCAGCGCCACCGGCGCGGTTTCGCTTGCGTCGTGGTGTCGCCGCGCCACGGGCCTAGGTCGGATGAATTTTTTCCCGCTGCGCCGCGCTGTTTCAAACGATTTCGCGGAATTCAAGCGCAAGGATCGGAGTGTTTTGATCGTCGCGACGGTCTAGAGTCTCGATTAACCGCAACACGGCGAAGCCAGCACGCCATGACGACCATCATCTCTTCGCGCAAGCAGGTCGCCGCGCACCTTGCCCCGAGCCGCATGTGGCAAGCCGTCGCCGCCCGCGACGCGACGTTCGACGGACGCTTTTTCTATTCGGTCGCGACAACCGGCGTGTTTTGCCGCCCTTCCTGCGGCGCAAGACGGCCAAAGCGGGAGAATGTCGCCTATCACGCGACGCCGGATGCGGCCAAGGCGGCAGGATTTCGTCCTTGCAAGCGCTGCCGGCCGGATCAGACGTCGAATGCAGCGCGCGAGGCCGACGTCATCGCCGAAGCCTGTCGCACAATCGAGACTGCCGAGGCGGCGCCGACGCTTTCCGAACTCTCGGAGGCGGCGGGGCTCAGTCCGTTTCACTTTCAGCGCCGGTTCAAGGCGCTCGTTGGCGTCACGCCGAAAGCCTATGCGGTCGCCGAGCGGCGCAAGAGGCTGAGAACACGCATGAAGGAGAGCGGCACCGTGACCGGCGCGATTTACGATTCAGGCTTCAATTCCAGCGGCCGCTTTTATGAAGCGGCGGACGACACGCTCGGCATGACGCCGCAGGCCTATCGCCGAGGCGGCGCCGGAGAGGCCATTTACTTCGCCGTCAAGCGCTCTGCGCTTGGACAGGTGTTGGTCGCCGCGAGTGCAAGGGGCGTCTGCGCGGTGCTGTTGGGCGACGATGCAAATGAGTTGGAGCGGGACTTGCGTCGTCGCTTCGCAAAGGCCCGCCTGGCCAAAGGCAACGCTGAATTCGGCGATCTCGTCGCACGCGTCATCGCGTTCGTCGAGCAGCCCTCTCGGACCCACGACCTGCCGCTCGACATTCGCGGCACGGCGTTCCAGCATCGCGTGTGGACCGCTCTCCAAAAAATCCCGCCGGGCGCTACGGCGAGCTACGCGGACATCGCGCGCCGCATCGGCAAGCCCGCCGCAACGCGCGCCGTGGCGCAGGCCTGCGCCGCCAACGCGCTCGCCGTCGTCGTGCAGTGCCATCGGGTGGTGCGCAGCGACGGCGGCGTTTCGGGCTATCGCTGGGGCGTCGATCGCAAGCGTGCGCTCTTGAAACGCGAGGCAAAGTCTTGATCGGCGGATTTTATGCCGCGATTTCGATCGTCGCGCGCGTTGACGACTCCCGCCCAAATTCGCCGGTGACGCGAATGATCGCCTCATGCACGCCGATCGACAAATCGCGCGGCAGCGGCGACGTCCATAGATGCGACGATGGCGCGGCCGCCACCCAGGGTTTGCACAATGCGCGATGACGGTCGTAGCTTTCGACGACGTGCGGATCGTGCGCGCTCGTTCGCGTCATCGCCTGCGGCGACGGGCTCAAACCGGGAAACTCGAACGTGACGTGCGTCGCTGGTCCGCCGTCAAAAGCATTGACCACAAGCTCCGCATCGGAAAGCGCCGCGCGCCTCAGAGGTGCCCCTGGCGCGCGTTCACGTGGGTCATTCGTGCGCAACATCACGCGCAGTTGCGGCGAAGCCTCGGCCGTCAACGGATGGAATCGCGTTGTGGCGCAGTGGCCATCGACGCTCAGCACATGATAGCCGCGCGGGCTGCCGTCTCGGCTCACCGCCGTCGGCGCGCCATCCGCGTCCGGCGGTCCGCTCCACCAGCTCCCCGACGCGGCGGTCAGAACGTGATGGCGGTGCGGGGCGCCGCGATCGAAGCCGTACTCGGGCCCGAGATCATGGTGTTCCGTCGTGTGCGAATGGCCGGCGAAGCTGATCGTGTGGGGGCGGCGCACCAGCAGCCTCAGCAACGCGGCGCGGTCGGCCGTCGTGTCGGCTCGGCTTTCCGGCGCGTCGAAGCTGACCAGCGGAATGTGCATCGAGACGACGACGAGGCGATGCTCCGGCGTATGGCGCAGCACGTTGTCGACGAAGCGGAGTTGGCGCGCGCCGATGCGGCCGCGATAGCGCCGTCCGTCCGGCGTCGCCGCGTCGCGTCCGAGATAGTCGACGTTGTTGAGCAGGAAAAACAGGGCGCCGCCGTGCTCGAAGGCATAATGGGTCGGGCCGATTTCGCGCGTCCACGTTTCAAAGCCCTTCGCCGGATCGGCTGCGTCGAGATCGAGGTCGTGGTTGCCGGGGCAGTGATGCCACGTCAAACCCGTGTCTTCGAGAATGCGGCGGTACCGGGCTAACAGCGAGAGATCGTCGCCCATGGCGTCGCCGTGGTGGAGCGCGAAGGCGGCGCCGCTGCCGTGCGCGCAGCGCATCAGATCGCGGCGGACATACTCGAGTTCGATCGGATTGGCGGCCTGCGTATCGGCGAACAGGAGGGCTTCGAAGCGCGAAGGCTCGCGCTGGCGCAGGAGCGGAAATTCGATGGAGCTGGGGGGCGGGGCCGACGCCGGGCAACGATAGGAGAAACGCGGAACCCCGCGGTTCGGCCCGCTGGTCCAGCCTGACGGCTTCACGACGAAGACGTGATCTCCCGGCGCGACAGGGAGCGACCAACGCCCCTCGGCGTCGGTGACCGCGACGTCGCAGCCGTTCGACACCATCACCCCGGCAACGCCGCGATCGCTGCGCCGCCGAACGCCGGAGAAGCTGCGATCCTCGAAGACGACGCCCTGCGCGCGTTGAAACCCGCTGGCGCGGGCGGCCGCCAAAACCCCGGCTGACCCCATGACCGTCGCAGCCCCGGCGCCGATGGCCGTCAACGCCGCGCGCCGCGACGGCCGAAAGTCCTGATGATCGGACATTCCGTCCCCATTCCGCGCACCCTCTTCACGACTTCGGGTAGGAAAGATTCGCGACGTCGCTGTTGCGGTTGACTGACGAATTGATGACGACGCGGCGCGCAGAAGCGGTCGTTCACGCCGGATTTCCGGCAAGGGCGCCGGGGCTCCGTCATCGAGACGTCGTAGGACCGTCACCCGGTCTTCACGGACTCCTGGAAGCAGTGCCGGTCAGCAGCGCCCTGGAGAGCCGATATTGGACGTAGAATTATTTGCAGGCGGTTTCTTTGCGCTGGCGATAACCGTCCACGTCGTGACCGCCGCGCTGGCGGCCAGTCGCTTTCGACGGCCGACGCCATTGCCGGCGCGCCGACAAACTGAACCCGTAACAATCATACGCCCCGTGTGCGGACTCGATCATTTCGACGCCCTGACGCTGCGTTCGACATTCGAGCTCGATCACGCCGACGTCGATCTGATCTTCTGCGCGGCGCGCGAGAGCGACGCCGCGGTTCCTCTCGTCCGCGCTATGATCGCCGAGCATCCTCATGTGCGCGCTCGCTTGCTGATCGGCGACGACCGGCCGACGCCCAATCCGAAGCTCAACAACATCGTGAAAGGCTGGAACGCGCCGGGCGCCGACTGGGTCATCATCGCCGACAGCAACGTTTTGATGCCGCCGGACTACGTGGCGCGAATGCTGGTCGCCATGAAATCAGACACCGGCCTGGTCTGCTCGCCGCCGCTGGGGAGCCGTCCCATCGGCTTCTCGGCGGAGGTCGAGTGCGCGTTTCTCAATACCTACCAGCTGCGCTGGCAATACGCCGTCGATACGCTCGGATTCGGCTTCGCGCAGGGCAAGTCGATGCTGTGGCGCCGCGCCGATCTCGAGGCCGCCGGAGGCATCGTTGCGCTCGGACTGGAAATTGCTGAAGACGCCGCAGCGACGAAGATCGTGCGTGAACACGGCCGATGCGTTCGGCTCGTCGACCGGCCGTTTGAACAGCCCATTGGTCCGCGCCGGAGCAAGCAGGTGTGGGACCGCCAGGTGCGCTGGGCGCGGCTTCGACGGGCGACGTTTCCGGCCTTCTATGTCCCGGAAATCCTGACCGGCGCCTTCGTTCCGCTGGTCTCATTGGCCGTGACGGCGGCGGCGCTGGACGCGGATGTCGCAGCGACGGTGGCCTTGGCGGCGGCGGCTTGGTATGGCGTCGAGGCGGCGCTGGCGAGCGCCGCGGGTTGGCGCGTTGGTCCTCTGACGCCCGTTGCATGGATGGCGCGCGACCTCCTGATCCCCATTCTTTGGGTCGAAGGTCTTGTCGGCGACGGCTTCACCTGGCGCGGTAACGACATGACGGTCGCGGCGCCCACCCGTGACCATGCGGAACCTGTGCGGCGGTGATCCCTGTGGTACGTTTGGGGCTCTGGCGCCAACAAGCCGCTCTGAGTCATGGCCGAAGATCAACGAGAACCGTCCGCATCAGCTTTTGAAACTCTCGTGCGCTGGCGCCGCGACGTGCGCCGGTTTCGTCGCGATTCCGTGCGGGCCGAACTGCTCGACCGCGTTCTGAGATTGGCCGATCTCGCGCCGTCGGTGGGCAACAGCCAACCTTGGCGAGTCTTGCGCGTCGACGACGAAGCGGCGCGCCGCGCCGTTCGCGGCAGTTTCGAAGCGGCGAATGCGCGCGCAGCCGAGGTCTACTCCGGCGATCAAGCGCAAAAATATCTGGGGCTGAAGCTTGCGGGTTTCGACGCGGCGCCCGTCCATCTTGCGGTGTTCTGCGACCATGGCGGCGAACAGGGCCACGGTCTCGGCCGACAGACGATGCCGGAGACGTTGGATCAGTCCTGCGTCTGCATGATCACCGTGCTCTGGCTCGCCGCGCGCGAAGCCGGACTTGGCCTTGGGTGGGTGTCGATCCTCGAACCTGACAGTGTTCGCGCAGCGCTTGCCGCGCCGGCTGACTGGAAGCTGATCGGCTATCTCCTGCTTGGCTGGCCGGAGGAGGAGCACCTTGACCCCGAACTCGAACGGTACGGTTGGCAGGCGCGCAAGCCGTTCGAGACGCGATTTTTCGATCTTGGAGGCAACGTTCCGGACGCGACGGCGCCAAGGCGCGGCGCGATTGGCGGCGTGACGCTTGTCGGCGCCGGTCCGGGCGATCCCGATCTGCTCACGGTGCGCGCGGTTCGCGCCTTGGAGCGCGCCGACGCCGTGCTCTTCGACGATCTCGTCGCCAAGCCTATCCTCGAACTCGTGCGGCCCGGCGCGCGACGCATTGACGTCGGCAAGCGCGGGTATCGCCAATCGTGCAAGCAGCCCGACATCAACGCGCAGCTCGTCGCATTGGCGCGGCAGGGCTTGAACGTCGTGCGGCTCAAATCGGGCGATCCACTGATTTTCGGCAGGGCTGGCGAGGAGATCGCCGCCTGCCGCGCGGCGGGCGTGCCCGTCTCGGTCATTCCTGGCATTACGTCGGCGCAGGGCGCGGCGGCCGATATCGGCGTGTCGTTGACTCATCGCGATCACGCGCGCCGCCTGCAGTACATCACAGCGCACGACCGCCACGGACAGTTGCCGCCCGACATCGACTGGTCGGCCGTGGCGGACGCAGGCGCCACGACGATCGTCTATATGCCAAAGCGCACCCTTCCCGAGTTGACGGCGATCGCCATGGCGCACGGCCTCGATCCAGCGACGCCGGCGTTCGCCGTCGCCAACGCGACGCGCCAGGATGAGGCCGTTTTGCGCTCGACGGTCGGCGAGATCGCGGCGGCCCTGCACGCGGCGGATTTCGAAGGCCCGGTGCTCGTGATGATGGGCGAAGCGCTTCGTGCGGTTTTCGCGTCAGACGACAGCGATGCGGTAGCGGCCGCTACGCCTCAAACCGCAGAGTCGCCAGCGCAGCGGTAACGCGCGCCAGTTCCGCGTCGCTTCCTGGGACGCCGAAGCGAATGGCGCCGTTCGCGCGCACCGGACGCGTCAGCACGCCGTGTTGCGCGAGGCGATCGAAGACGCGCCATCCCGCAGGGTGCGTCGCCAGCCGAAAGAGACCGGTCCCCCCAAGGATCGTCATGCCGAGCTGTTCGAGGGCCGCATCGAGTCGCTGGGCGGCTCGGTCGAGCCGTGGGACCGCCGCCGCCGCCCAAGCGTCGTCCGCCAGCGCCGCGCAGCCGATAGCGATCGCCGGGCCTGACACCGGCCAGTCGCTCATCGTTTTGGCCAGGGACGCCGCGTCGGGATGCGCAGAGATCACGAAGCCGAGACGCACGCCCGCAAGACCGTAGAACTTACCGAACGACCGGAAGATGATGGCGTTCGAAAGATCGGCGTCGGGCGCGAGCATGCTGACGCCGGGCGCGACGTCGGCAAACGCTTCATCGACGATCAGAAGCGCGCCGCTGCGCCCAAGACGAGTCGCGGTTTTCTGAATCTGCGCGCGTGACCAGCGCCGTCCATCTGGATTGTTGGGGTTGACGACGACGCCGATGTCGCAATCCACAAGGCCTTCGAGGTCCGCAACCAACGAGACGTCGTGGCCTGCGGCCGTCCAGGCCCTCTCGTGCGCGCCATACGTCGGCGCAACGATCGCCACGCGGCGCGCGCCGAGAACGAGCCGCGGCAGGAGCGCGATCGAGAGATCGGTTCCAGCGACCGGAAAAATCTGCGCGGTGTCGGGCGCCCCATACCGCCGCCGCGCGTCGGCGGCAAGGCGAACGACGTCGGCCGGGTCCGGCAGTCGCGTCCAGCATTCGACGGGAAGCTTCGGAATGGGGTATGACCAAGGCGAAATGCCGGTCGACAGATCGAGCCATGGCTCGGGCGCGCCACGATAAAATGCGCGGGCGGCTGATATGCGACCGCCGTGTTCGATGAATTCTGCAGGCATAGCGTCGGGATCGAACGGCGGCATGACGATTGACGCGACTTTCATGGTGCTCGCTCTGGCGCTCGGCCTCGACGCGCTAATGGGCTATCCGCAACCTCTGTACATGACGATCGGCCATCCGGTCACGTGGTTCGGTTCGGCCATCCGGACGGCGGACGCGCGCCTCAACAAATCGGGTTTTGACTCGGGCGTGCGGAGAGCGCTGGGACTCGCGTCGATGCTGACGATCGCGGGATTGGTCGGCGTCGTCGCCTACGCCATCGAAGCGTGGCTCGTTGATACCTTCAGCGGCCGTTTAGCGCTGGCCATCGTCGCCGCGACGCTGTTCGCTGCGCGAAGTCTTTATGATCACGTCGGCGATGTCGCGCGGGCGCTAGACAGCGAAGGGCTCGATGCGGGCCGCGCGGCGGTCGCGAAGATCGTGGGACGCGATACAGCAGCGCTGGATGAGCACGGCGTCGCGCGCGCGGCGATTGAAAGTCTGGCGGAGAACGCGAGCGACGGCGTCGTCGCGCCGGCGTTCTGGTTCGCGGTCGCGGGACTGCCGGGGCTGGCCGTCTATAAGGCCATCAATACGGCCGACAGCATGATTGGGCATCGGACGGAACGGCACGAGGCGTTCGGATGGGCGGCGGCGCGACTTGACGACCTTGTCAATCTGCCGGCGTCACGATTGACGGGCCTTCTGTTGGCTGTGGCGGCGCCCGCCATACCGAACGGCTCGGCAAGCGGCGCATTTGCCGCGATGAAACGCGACGCGTTGAAGCATCGCTCGCCGAACGCCGGATGGCCCGAAAGCGCGATGGCCGGGGCCGTGGGCCTCAAGCTCAACGGACCGCGCGTCTATGACGGCGCCATTGTCGATGACGCCTTCATGGGCGACGGCCGGCGCGAGGCGACGACGGACGATATCCGCCGGGCCTTAAGGCTGGCGACGATCGGATGGTTGATTCTTTTCGGCGTTGTCGCCGCGCTCTGGCTCACCACGCGAGACTGAGCAGCGCTTCGATGTCCAGGTGCTTCTCAAGATGCGCCGCCAAGCGATCGAGGACGTCGTCGATCATCGCCTCGTAACTTTCGCCGGATGGCGCGGCGCCGAATTCGGCCAGGAACGCGCGGCGCGCTGCGTCGGCGGCGAACAGCCCGTGCGCATAGCAACCCGCAACGCGACCGTCCGGAGACCGCGCGCCGTCTTGGCGGCCATCGGAGAAACGCAGATACGGCCGCGCCGCATCGGGACCGATCGTCCGTCCCACATGCATCTCGTAGCCGGCGAACGCCGCGTTCGAAGGCAAGAGCTCGCCGCGCACTTCAATCAACGTTTTTTCCGTACCGAACTCGGTGGAGACGTCGAGCAGGCCAAGTCCGGCGACGGTCCGCGGCGGGCCTTCCACGCCGTGCGGATCAGCGATCGTTTTGCCCAGCATCTGATAGCCGCCGCACAGACCGAGCACGCGGCCGCCCGCGCGTGCGTGCGCCTGAATGTCGATGTCCCAGCCCTCGGCGCGCAGCGCGGCGAGATCGTCGATCGTGCATTTGGAGCCCGGCAAAAGGATGAGATCAGCGTCGCGCGGCAGAGGCCGGCCGGGCGCGATCAGTTCAACCGCAACATTCGGTTCGATTCGCAGCGGATCGAGATCGTCGAAATTCGAGATGCGCGGCAGCAACGGCACGGCGATCTTGAAGCGGCCGCCGCCGCGTTCTTTGGCGAGGTCGCGGAGCGCGAGCGCGTCCTCGGCGGGAAGTTTGCGTGCGTCTTCGAAAAAGGGAACGAGGCCGAGAGCGCGCCATCCGGTCGCCTCGGAGATGGCCCGCATCCCTGCGGCGAACAGAGTCGGATCGCCGCGCATCTTGTTGACGACGAACCCGCGGATCATTTGCGCATCGTCGGGCGCGACGACATGCTTCGTGCCGACGAGGCTTGCAATGACGCCGCCGCGGTCGATGTCGCCGATCAAGACGACAGGGACGTCGGCGGCGCGCGCAAAGCCCATATTGGCGATGTCGTTGGCGCGCAGGTTGACCTCGGATGCGCTGCCTGCGCCTTCGACAAGCACGATGCCGGCTTGACGCTTCATGATCTCGAAACTTTCGAGAACCGCGGGGAGCAGCTCGCGCTTCCGGGTTTGAAACGCGCGCGCATCGGCCGCGCCGATCATGCGCCCTTGAACGACGATTTGAGCGCCCGTCTCGCTCTGTGGTTTCAGCAGCACCGGGTTCATGTGAACCGACGGCGCAACGCGCGCGGCGCGCGCCTGCAGCGCCTGCGCCCTGCCGATTTCCCCGCCGTCCGCCGTCACCGCGGCGTTATTCGACATGTTCTGCGGCTTGAACGGCGCGACCGCGACGCCGCGATTGGAGAGGAGGCGCGCCAGGCCCGCGACGATCAGCGATTTTCCGACGTCGGAGCCCGTTCCCATGAACATCAGCGCGCGCGCGGTCATCGTTGAATCCGCCTTCGCGGCCATGACGATGAGCAAGAGATCGTCGACGGCAAGGCGGCGGTCAATACTCGATCCCCGCTTGCGCCTTCACGCCGGCCGCGAAGTGATGTTTCAGCGCGCCGAACTCGGTGACGCCGTCGGCAAGCGCGATCAATTCAGGTTTGGCGTTGCGGCCCGTCACGACGACGTGGAGATCGGCGCGGCGCGCGCCGAGCGTTTCGACGACCTCTTCGATCGGCAGATAGTCATAGCGCAGCGCAATGTTGAGTTCGTCAAGGATGAGCAAGCGTATTGAGGGATCAGCCATCATCTCCTTCGACACGTCAAAGGCGCGGCGCGCGGCGGCGATGTCGCGCGCTTTGTCCTGCGTCTCCCAGGTAAAGCCTTCGCCCATCGTGCGCCAGACGATCTGGTCGCCGAACCGCGCGAACGCGTCCGTCTCGCCGGTCCGCCACGCGCCCTTGACGAATTGCACGACGCCGACGCGCCAGCCGTGGCCGAGCGCGCGCAAGGCGAGCCCCATGGCCGCCGTCGTCTTGCCCTTGCCGGGTCCGGTATGGACGAGGAGCACGCCCTTCTCGATCGTCTTCGAAGCGACCTCGGCGTCCTGGACGGCCTTGCGCTTCTCCATTTTAGCTTTGTGCCGGTCGTCGTCGCTCACGCGCTATCCTTTCAACGTGATCGGCAAGCCTGCAGCGACAAACAGCACGCGATCGCAGGCCGCCGCGACGCGCTGATTGAGACGACCCGCTTGGTCGCGAAAGGCCCTCGCCAGCGCGTTCTCCGGCACGATGCCGAGGCCAACTTCGTTCGCGACGACAATACACGGCGACGTTCGTGCTGCCAGTGCGGCGATCAGGCGGTCGGTCTCAATCGAGACGTCATGCCCGCCTAGCATGAGATTGGTGAGCCAGAGCGTTAGGCAGTCGACCAGTGCGACGCCTTGAAAGCTGGACAGCGCGTCGGCAACGGCGATGGGCGCTTCGACAGTGGACCAACCCGAGGCGCGGCGTGACTGGTGCATAGCGATGCGTGCCTGCATTTCCTCGTCGCTGGCCTCGGCGGTGGCGATGTAGGTCCAGGGGCCGGGCTCGGCCGCCGCCAGATCCTCGGCCAGCCGGCTCTTGCCGGATCGCGCGCCGCCAAGCACCAACGTCAGGCGGGGCGACTTGGTGCTGGACATGGCCGGTTTTCCGGGCGCTTTCAGATTGACGGGAGCGGCACGGCTGCTTATCGGTTGAGGCGACGGTCCCCCGCAAGGGGTTCAATGGGAATGCGGTCCATTCCGCAGCTGCCCCCGCAACTGTAAGCGGCGAGCAAACGGCCACGAGTCCACTGGGCGCAAGCCCGGGAAGGCGGCCTGATGCAGCGACCCGCGAGCCAGGAGACCTGCCGTCGAACGTCGCACGTCAATCATCCGCCGGTGGGGCGGAGAAAGGTCACGCATGCAAGAAACAACCGCCTCGACAGGTCACGTCGCCGCGCTGCCCACGGCCAGCGTCCGCCTCGTTTGCGCCGTCGCGTTCGCGATCGGCGCCGCCCTCGTGTTCACTGTGGGCTTTGCGCATTCCGAGGCGCTGCACAACGCCGCGCACGATACGCGCCATTCGCTCGCTTTTCCCTGCCACTAGAGGTTTTGACATGCTGACACGCATCATTGCCGTCGGCCTCATGGCCGGCGTGCTGAGCGGGCTCGTGGTTTCCGGACTGCAGCACGCGACGACCGTTCCCCTGATCTTGAAGGCGGAGGCATATGAGAACGCCGCGCCCGCCGCGGAGAAGCACAAGCACTCATCGTTCAATGCGAACGGCGAGGCGCGACTGATCCTCGTTCATGCCGAGGCGGCGTCCGCCGGAGGCAAGTCCGAAGCCTGGGGGCCGGCCGAAGGCTTGGAGCGCACCGCGTACACGTCGCTCACGACTGTCGGGGCGGGAGTCGGTTTTGCGCTGATGCTTCTCGCGGCGATGATCGCTTGCGGCGTCGACGTCACTGCGCGCTCGGCTGCCCTATGGGGACTTGGCGCCTTCGTCGCAACAGGTCTCGCGCCGGGTATGGGCTTGCCGCCGGAGCTTCCGGGCGCCGCCGCCGCAGACGTGCTGTTGCGGCAGGCTTGGTGGATTTCGACCGCCGCCGCCACGGCTGCGGGAATCTGGCTGCTGTTTCGCGGCGCCGGCGCGCTCGCATTGGTGGCCGGCGTTGCTCTGATGGTCGCCCCGCACCTCATTGGCGCGCCTCAGCCGCATGAATACGCGTCGACTGTCCCCGCGGAACTCGCTGGTCACTTCACAGCGACGTCGCTCGCCGTGCATGCCGTGCTGTGGGCGCTTGTCGGCGCCGCGACGGGCTATTTCTGGCAGAGGTTCGGACGGGCTGAGCCGACCGCCTGATCGACTAGGCCGTTCAGCGTAACAGGAACGGAGTGATGGCGCTTCGCGCAACCGTCTTCGTCTGCACCAGCTGCCGCCGCCGGCTCGGCGACGGCGAAGCTGACTTCGATCATCCGGGTCCCGCGCTCGCCGAACGCGTGCGCGATCTGTTGGCCGATGACGAGACCATCGACGTTGTCACGGTTGATTGCCTCGCCGTCTGCAAGCGCCCGTGCACGGTCGCCTTGGCCGGCGACGGGAAATGGACGTACGTCGTCGGCGATCTCGACAACTCAGCCCATTGCGAAGAGGTCGCGACCGCAGCGCGCGCGTTTGCAAGCGCGAGCGACGGTATCGTGCCTTGGAAAGAGCGCCCGGCCGCGTTCCGGCGGGGCGTGATCTCGCGCATCCCGCCGATCGGATTCATCCAACCGGAGCCCGCCGAATGAGCGCGCGAAAGATTCCTGTCACGATTGTCACCGGCTTTCTCGGCGCCGGAAAAACGACGCTCGTCCGCCATGTCCTTGAAAACGCCGGAGGCCGCCGCCTCGCGCTGATCGTCAACGAGTTCGGCGACGTCGGCGTCGACGGCGCGATCCTGAAATCATGCGGCGTCGAGAGCTGCCCGGAAGAAAACATCGTCGAGCTGACGAACGGCTGCATTTGCTGCACGGTGGCCGACGATTTCATCCCGACGCTTGAGGCACTGCTGTCGCGCACGCCGCAACCCGAGCACATCATCATCGAGACATCGGGGCTCGCTTTGCCCAAGCCGCTTGTCAAGGCGTTCGAGTGGCCGGATGTCAGATCGCGCGTCACCGTCGACGGGGTGGTGACGGTCGTGGATGGTCCGGCCGTTCAGGCGGGCCGTTTTGCCGACGATCCCGATCGCGTCGCCGCGCAGCGCGCCGCCGACCCGTCCGTCGATCACGAAAACCCGCTCGAAGAAGTCTACGAGGATCAGCTGCTCTGCGCCGATCTCGTCGTGCTCAACAAGACCGACCTGATGACCGCCGAGGAAGCGCGGGTCGTCGGCGACGCGATCAAGGCGAGCGTTCCGCGCGTCATCAAACTTGTCGCCACGCGCGACGGCAAGGTTCCGGCGAGCGTGCTGCTTGGTCTTTCCGCCGCCGCCGAGGACGACCTCGCCGCGCGCCCCTCGCATCATGACGGCGAGGAAGGCCACGACCACGACGATTTCGAAACTTTCATCGTCGATGTCCCATCGCTGGCCTCGCCTGCCGAATTGGTCGATCGCGCCAAAAGGATTTCGACCGAGCACGACGTGCTACGCGTCAAAGGTTTCGCCTCGGTCGACGGCAAACCGATGCGCCTGCTGCTGCAAGGCGTCGGCCAACGCGTCGATACGCGCTACGAGCGTGCGTGGGGACCGAGCGAGCCTCGCATCGGCCGCCTCGTCGTCATCGGACAGAGGGGCCTCGATCGCGCGGCGATCTCCAAGGCTTTGGCAGGCGCAACCTGATGCATCTGATCGTGCGCGAGAGCCGGGATCTGGATGAGGCCGCTCAGGCCGAGGATCTCGGTCTTGCGCCCGCGGACGCAGTCGTTCTGTCGTTTTCGGACTCGGACCTTGCGACGATCGCGGCGGCGTGGCGCGCGTGGCCCGAGGCGACGCGCCCGAGCCTGCGCGCCGTCAATCTCGCGCGGCTCCGCCATCCGATGTCGGTCGATCTGTTCGCCGACGCCACACTGCCCGGCACGAAGGCCGTGGTGGTCCGCCTGCTCGGCGGCCTCGACTATTGGCGCTATGGCGCGGAGCAGCTCAGCCGCCGCTGCCGCGAGCTGGGCGTCGCGCTTGCGATCGTCCCTGGCGATCACCGGCCGGATTTCCGATTGACCGCGCTGTCGACGGTCGGCTGCGATGACTTGATCGCGATCGAAGGCTTGCTGGACGCGGGCGGTCCCGACAACGCGCGCGCGGCGATCGAGGGCGTTTTGGCCTGCGCGCGTGGGCGTGATGATGCGTTTGCTCCTCCGGTCACGGTCGCTGAGTCCGGTATCTATCGATCTACGAAAACGCATTCGGCTCCGTTAGGCGCCGCGGCGATCGTGTTCTATCGCTCGCATGTGCTCGCCGGAGACGTTGGGCCGATCGACGACCTGATGGCGGCGCTCGAATCCCGGGGGCTCGCGGTTACGGCATATTTCGTGCCAAGCCTCAAGGCGCCTGAAGCGGCGCGCTGGTTGGCGCGCGAGCTTGGCGCTCTGCGCCCGAGCGTCATCGTCAACGCCACGGCCTTCGCGGCGCGCGACGGGGCCGACGCCTCGCCGCTCGACGCCGCCGATTGTCCCGTGCTTCAGGTAGCGCTCGCCGCGCCGCCGCGGGCGGCCTGGGTCGCCTCGCAGCGCGGTCTGACCGCGGCGGATCTTGCAATGCATGTTGTGCTGCCGGAACTCGATGGTCGGCTGTTTGCCGACGCGATCTCTTTCAAGGAACGCGACGCGCGTGCGGCATCGTTGGGTTTTGATCTCGTGAGTCACGCATCGCACGCGACCGCGATCGCACATGCCGCCGACCTCGCCGCCTCCTGGGCCCGCCTGCGCACGACGCCGCGCGCTAAGCGCAAGGTTGCGCTCGTTCTCTCGACGTACCCCGGACGCCCCGATCAGATCGCGCACGCCGTCGGGCTCGATGCGCCGGAAAGCGCGGTTTGTATCATCGACCGGCTGTCGTTGGACGGTTATGCACTTGCCAATGCGCCGCCGTCGGGGCGGGACCTGATCGCACGGTTGTCCCGTGAACACGCCGACTTTTGGCCGCTCTCAGAGTATCGCGCCGCCTTCGCGACGTTGCCCGCGGCGTTCCGCCAAAGCGTCTTGGACGCCTGGGGCGAACCTGAAGGCGACGCCGACCACGCCGATGGCGGCTTCCGTTTGGAGACGGCGCGCTACGGGAATCTGATTGTCGCGCTACAACCCGAACGCGGGGCCGCCGCCGATCGCAAGGCGCAGTATCACGATCCCGCGACGCCGCCGCGCCACGCCTATGTCGCGTTCTATCTGTGGCTGCGCGAAGTTGAGCGCATCGACGCGCTGATTCACCTTGGCGCGCACGGCACGCTCGAATGGCTGCCGGGCAAGGCCGTGGCGCTGAGTGAGGCTTGCGCCCCGCAGGCTCTACTCGGGCCGACGCCGCTGATCTACCCGTTCATCGTCAACGATCCGGGCGAAGCGGCGCAGGCCAAGCGCAGGCTGGCGGCGATCACGCTCGGCCATCGCCCGCCGCCGCTCGTCGACAACGACTTGTCCCCCGAACTTTTGGAGGTGGAGCGCCTCGTCGACGAATTCTCGTCGGCCGACGGGCTTGATCCGCGCCGCCGCGCGACTCTCAGCGCGCGCATTGTCGACGCCGCGGCGCGCGCCGGTCTTGCGGAGACGTGCGGACTGTCGGTCGACATGGCGCAAGCCGAGGCGCTGAAACGGATCGACGCCTTTCTCTGCGACGTCAAGGAGCTCAGCATCCGCGACGGCCTGCACATCATCGATGAGACAGAGTTGGACGCGATTTCGCGCGCTCTCGACGGCCGCTTCATCCCGCCGGGCCCCGCGGGCGCGCCGAGCCGCGGTCGCAGCGACGTTCTGCCGGCGGGGCGCAACCTGTTCGCCGTCGATCCCCGCGCCATTCCGACGCCGACGGCATGGGCGAACGGCCAGCGGGCCGCGCGCGCGATCCTCGATCGCTACGTTTCCGATCACGGCGATTGGCCGCGCGCCATCGTGCTCGATCTCTGGGGCAGCGCGACGCTGCGCACCGGCGGAGAGGAATTGGCGACGGCGCTGGCGCTGCTCGGCGTGAGGCCCGTGTGGGACTCGCGCTCATACCGCGTGACCGGCGTCGAGACGTCGCCGGCGGCCGAACTCGGACGGTCGCGCGTCGACGTCACGTTGCGGATTTCGGGATTGTTCCGCGACATGTTTGCGGCGCAGCTGACGCTATTTGACTGCGCTGTTCAGCTGGTAGCGGGACTGACGGAATGTGAAGCCGACAATCCGCTGATCGCCGATGCGAAGCAGGGAGCGCGGCTCGACCGCATCTTTGGTCCGGCTGAGGGCGCCTTCGGCGCCGGCGTCATGGCGCACATCGATCGCGGCGACTGGGACAGCCGGGACGACCTCGGACGCAGTTACCTCGCAGCCTCGTCCCAGGCCTATAACGGCGATGGAGCGACGCAGTCGAATGGCGTTGGATTTGAAGCGCGCGTAAAAGCCGCCGAGGCCTTCGTGCACTTTCAAGACCATCGCGAAATCGATCTGCTGACGGGCGGCGATTTCGCCGCACATGAGGGCGGGTTCGCCGCGGCGGCGCGGGCGGCAGGCAACGGCGATGTGGTGCTCTACCATGGCGACACGGGCGCGCCCGAAGCGCCGCGCATCCGCACGCTCGCAGAGGAGTGCGCCCGCATCGTCCACGGACGCGCCGCCAGTCCGCGCTGGATCGCTGGCCAGATGCGTCACGGCTTCCGCGGCGCTGCTGAAATGGCTTCGACCGTCGACGCAGCGTTCGCGTTCGCGGCGACGGCTGAGGCCGTCGACTCGGGCGGGTTCGAGCGGCTTTACGCCGCTTACCTCGGCGACCCGGCGGTTGCGGCGTTCATAGACAGAGAAAATCCGGCGGCGCTCGACGCGATGCGCCGCCGCTTCGACGAGGCGATCGCGCGCGGCCTCTGGCGCCCGCGCCGCAACGACGTGTTCGCCACCGGCGCAGGCGAGTCGACCAAGCGAGAGGCCGCCGAATGACGGCACCCGCCGAATTGCGCAAAGGATGGTGTCCGGGCGCGTTACGGCCGATGGAAACCGGCGACGGGCTGCTGGTTCGCGTTCGGCCGCGGGCGGGGCTCTATGCATTGAGCGCGCTGCGCGCAATTGCCGAAGTCGCTGCGCGCTACGGCTCCGGCCAAATCGACCTCACCAATCGCGCAAACCTCCAGCTGCGCGGCCTGACTCATGCGAACTGGCGCGACGCCGTCGCAGAACTTGACGACGCAGGCATGATCGATCGGGACGCCGCGGCCGAGGCCGTGCGCAATGTCATCGTCGATCCTCTGTTCGGCCTCGATCCAGCACGCGCGGACCTTCGATCGCTTGCCGCCGAATTGGAAGAAAAACTCGCGGTCCGCGCCGATCTTCATGCGCTTCCCGGCAAATTCGGTTTCGCCTTCGGCGACACCCGCGCCGATATCACGATTGAGAGTCGCGACGTCGCTCGGTGTGCGATCCGCCTCGACGGCGACGAGCGCAGCCGTGCGATCGTCGCCCGTGCCGACGCGGTAGACTCTGTCCTGCGTCTGGCTGCGCATTTCCTCAACCTGCACAGGCGCGCGCTTGACGTGCGGCGCATGCGTGACGCCGTCGCTGCTTCCGGCGCACATGCGCTTTTCGCTGCGGTGGGGCTGACGGCGGAGAATCACGCGGCGGCGCCGTGCGCTCCATCAAACGTCGGCGCGCTGGGCGCAGCAGCCGCTCCGTTCGCGGTCGGGATCGGGCTGCCCTTCGGCCGCATCGACGCCGATCAGCTCGCATCGCTCGCTGTGATCGCCGCTAATCTTGGCGGCGCGGATGCGCGACCGGCGCTGTCGCGGATACTGGTCTTCCCAACAACATCGTCGTCCGCTGCGTCAGCGCTTCTCCGGCACGCGCAGGACATGGGACTGATCGTCGAAGCCGACGATCCGCGATTGGCGATGGACGTCTGCCCGGGCGCGCCGGCCTGCCGCAATGCGACGACCGAGACGCGCGTCGACGCCGCGGCGCTGGCCGCGGCGATCAAATCTATGGGCGGAAATGCGCCGTCCGTTCATGTCTCGGGCTGCCCCAAGGGATGCGCGCGTCACGGTCGCGCCGACCTCACCTTCATCGCGCGCGATGGCCGCTACGACGCCGTCCGCGACGGCGACGTCGACGGCGCGATTACGGCGAAGGGCGTCGCGCCGCAAGACCTCAGCCGGTTCATTGGTCCCTTGCCATGACCGCGCACGACTACATTCGCGACGGCGGCGCCATCTACGCGCGCTCGTTCGCCATCATCCGCGTCGAAGCCGATCTGGCGCGCTTCTCAGAGATCGAAGAGCGCGTCGCAGTGCGCATCATCCACGCCTGCGGCATGGTCGACATCGCGCGCGACATTGTGATGTCGCCGACGTTCGCCGTCGCCGCTTCAGAAGCTCTGAAGGCCGGAGCGCCGATCCTGTGCGACGCCAAGATGGTCGCCAACGGCGTGACGCGGGCCCGATTGCCGGCGAACAACGCCGTGATCTGCACCCTCGACGATGCCCGCACGCCGGACCTTGCCCGCGAGATCGCCAACACGCGGTCCGCCGCCGCGATGGAGCTTTGGCGTCCGCATTTCGCCGGCGCGCTGGTCGTCATCGGCAACGCCCCGACCGCGCTGTTCCGGCTGCTCGAAATGTTCGACGCCGGCGCGCCATTGCCTGCCGCCGTCATCGGCATGCCCGTCGGCTTCGTCGGCGCGGCGGAATCGAAGGACGCGCTCGCCGCCGACGGCCGCGTTCCGTTCGCCATCGTCAAGGGCCGCAAGGGCGGCAGCGCCATGGCCGCCGCCGCCGTCAACGCGCTCGCGAGCGACGTCGAATGAGCGCGGCGGCGTCAGGCACGCTCTATGGCGTCGGTCTCGGCCCCGGCGATCCCGAACTCGTGACGCTGAAAGCGGCGCGCGTCATCGCCGCGGCGCCTGTCATCGCGCATTTTCGCAAGCGTGGCCGTCCGGGTCACGCGCGCACGATCGCCGCGAGCCTCATTCCGCCGTCGGCGCGGGAATCGGCGTTCGAATACCCCCTGACCGTCGAAATCGATTTTCGCGATGACGCCTACGTCGACGCCCTTCGCCATTTCTATGGCGACTGCGCGGAGAGCCTCAGCCGCGAACTCGATGACGGCTGTGACGTCGCGCTGTTGTGCGAAGGCGATCCCTTCTTCTACGGCTCGTTTCTGCATATGTACGACCGTCTCAAGACATCGCATCCGGTCGTGGTCGTCCCGGGCGTCACGGGCATGTCGGGATGCTGGACCGCTGCGGCCGCGCCGATCACCTATGGCGACGATGTGCTGTCCGTCCTTCCCGGCACGCTCGACCGCCAAGCGCTCTCCGCACAGTTGAAACAGACCGACGCAGCCGTGATCATGAAGGTCGGCCGGAACCTCGACAAGATTCGCGCGGCGCTCGACGACGCAGGCCGTCTCGCCGATGCGATCTATGTCGAACGCGGCACGATGCAGGGCGAAAAGGTGACGCCGCTCGCGGCGTTGGGCGATGCGCCGGCGCCCTATTTTTCGATCATCCTGGTTCCCGGCGGCCGCGGCCGGAGGATCACATGAGCGGCCGGCTCACGATCGCCGGCCTCGGTCCCGGGCCCGACGCCTGGGTCACGAGCGCCGCGCGCGACGCCGTCGCCGCGGCGCACGTCGTCATCGGATATGCGCCGTATGTGAAACGCATCGCGTTGCGGCCGGGCCAGCGCGTCGAAGCCTCCGATAATCGCGAGGAACTGGCGCGCGCCGAACGGGCATTGGCGCTGGCTCAGTCGGGCGAAACGGTCGCCGTCGTCTCCGGAGGCGATCCAGGCGTATTCGCTATGGCCGCCGCCGTCTTCGAGGCCATCGATCGCGGACCGCCTGCCTGGCGCGCGCTCGACGTCCGCGTCGAGCCGGGCGTCACCGCCATGCTCGCCGCCGCTGCGCGGCTTGGCGCGCCGCTGGGGCATGATTTCTGCGCGATATCGTTGTCGGACAATCTCAAGCCCTGGCCGCTGATCGAGAAGCGCTTGCGTCTCGCGGCGGAGGCCGACTTCGTCATCGCGCTCTACAACCCGGCTTCGACAGCGCGGCCCGGTCAGATCGGAAAGGCGTTCGCAGCGCTGAGAGAAGCGCGCCCGCCCGAAACGGCGGTGATGTTCGCGCGCGCCGTTGGCCGCGCCGACGAAGCGATCGAAACGACGACGCTCGCGGAGGCGCCGAACACCGCCGTGGATATGCGCACGCTCGTGCTGATCGGGTCGTCCGCAACGCGCGTGATTGCGCGTCCCAATGGCGGCGCGTGGGTTTATACGCCGCGGTCGGCGGAGGAGGCGTGATGGCGCAGAAGCGCGCGCCAGGCGTCGTCGACGCTGCGAACGACCGGGCGCTCGGGCGCCGCAGGACGATCGACCATGAATACGGTCAGTCCGAGCGCGCGCGCCGCCTCGATCTTGGAGATCGCGGCGGGGCCGCCGGCGTTCTTCGCAAGGACAATTTCAATGCCGTGGGTCCGAAACAGCGCTTCGTCGTCCTCGGTGCGGAACGGCCCCCGCGCGGCGATGACAATGCTGTCAGGCAAGTCCGGCGGCGGCGCAATCGCGTCGACGACGCGAATGACGTAGCGATGGCGCGGCGCGGCGGCCAAGAGGGCGACGCTTTGCCGGCCGAGCGCGGAGAAGACGCGCGTTGGCGTTTCCGGCAGCGCCGCGATCGCCGGTACAACGCCTTGAAACCGGCGCCAACGGTCGCCGGCCTGAGCCTCCCATGCCGGTCGATCCAGCGCGATCAGCGGCGCGCCGCTCGCGCGACAGGCGCTCACCGCATTACTGCTCATCTGCACGGCGAAGGGATGCGTGGCGTCGATCACGAGGTCGATCGCTTGACTGGCGATGAACGCCGCCAGCGCATCGCCCCCGCCGAAGCCCCCCGAGAGCAGGGGCACATCCGGCAGCTTCGGCGCAGCCGTCCGACCCGCAAGCGACAGCAGCGGCTGGAAGCGGGCGTCACGGGCCAGCATCGCGGCCAGCACGTTGCCTTCGCTCGTGCCGCCGAGCAGCAGCACACGCATCGGCTTTTTGTTGTCCTCCGCCATGGCGCGAGGCAATGACATGAGCGGGCGCTGGCTGTCCATCATTGGGATCGGGGAAGACGGCCGCGCCGGCCTCGGCGCCGCCGCCATCGCGCTGGTTGAAGGCGCCGAACTGATCTTCGGCGGCCGCCGTCATCTTGAATTGTTCGGTCTGACGCGCGGCGAGCAGCGCGTTTGGCCGACGCCGCTCGACGCCGCCATTCCCGACATTCTGGCGCGGCGCGGCCGGCCCGTCGCGGTTCTCGCGTCGGGCGATCCGTTCTGGTACGGCGCGGGCGTCACGCTGGCGCGCGCCGTGTCGGCGGACGAGATGCTCGTGACGCCGGCGCCGTCGAGCTTGTCGCTGGCAGCAGCGCGGATGGGGTGGGCGCTTCAGGACACGGCGGTTCTCGGCCTCAACATGCGGGGCCTGACGCCGCTGGTCCGGCGCCATCTGCACGAGGGTCGAAAAATTCTGGCGCTGTCGCTCAACGGCGAAACGCCGCGCGAGGTCGCCGCGATTTTGACGGCGAACGGCTTCGGCTCGTCGCGCGTCACGGTTCTCGAAGCCCTCGGCGGCCCGCGCGAGCGCATTCGCGCCTGCTCGGCGGCTACGTTCGCCCTCGACGATGTGGGGCCGTTGAACATCATCGCTATCGTCGTGGCGGCCGATCCCGGCGCTCGCCCGATCGCCTTCGCCGCAGGTCTGCCCGATGACTATTTCGAGAACGACGGCCAACTGACGAAGCGCGAGATCCGCGCGATCACGCTCTCGTCGCTCGCGCCGCAACCCGGCGAACGGCTTTGGGACGTTGGTCTCGGCGCCGGCTCGGTGGCGATCGAATGGCTGCTGGCCCACGCAGCGAACCAAGCTATAGGCGTCGAACGCGAAGCGGCGCGCGCCGCCCGCGCCGCCCGCAACGCTCTCGCATTGGGCGTTCCGCAGCTCGATGTGCGCACCGGCGCCGCGCCCGCGGCCCTTAGCGATCTCCCGGCGCCGGACGCGGCGTTCATCGGCGGCGGCGCGTCGGACGCAACGACCATCGACGTGTGTTGGCGCGCGTTGAAGCCCGGCGGGCGCATCGTCGTCAACGGCGTGACGATCGAGACCGAGGCCAACTTGATCGGGGCGCATCGCGAGCACGGGGGAGCGCTGACGCGCATCAGCATCGATCGCGCCGACGCGGTCGGCGCCCGCTTCGCTTGGCGCCCGGCGATGCCCGTTTTGCAGTGGACCGCCGTCAAACCGCGAGATGCGCCATGACCGTGCATTTCATCGGCGCGGGCCCCGGCGATCCCGATCTCATCACGCTGCGCGGCCGCGATCTTCTCGCGCGCTGCGCGGTGTGCCTCTATGCCGGATCGCTGGTTCCGTCGGCCCTGCTGACGCATTGTCCGCCGAACGCGCGCCTTGTCGACACTGCGCCGATGACGCTGGATGAGATCGTCGCGGAAATCGAAATCGCCACCGCCGCGGGCGAGGACGTCGCGCGCCTGCATTCGGGCGACCTCTCGATCTGGAGCGCGCTCGGCGAGCAGCTTCGTCGTTTGGACCGTTTGAAGATCGGCTACACGATCACGCCCGGCGTTCCTGCGTTCGCCGCGGCCTCCGCGGCGCTGGCGCGCGAATTGACGTTACCCGAAGTCGCGCAGTCCCTCGTGCTGACGCGCACCTCGGGCCGCGCTTCGTCGATGCCGGCCGCCGAAACGCTTGAAGCCTTCGCCGCGACGCGCGCCACGCTCGCCGTGCATCTCTCGATTCATGTTCTTGACGACGTGGCGCATCGCCTCATTCCGTTTTACGGCGCCGAATGCCCGGTCGCGATTGTCTACCGGGCCTCGTGGCCTGACGAGGCGATCATAAAGGGCACGCTGGCGACAATCGCCGCGCTTGCCGCCGGCGCCAAGATGGAGCGCACGGCGCTGATCCTGGTCGGCGAAGCCCTGGGGCATGACGATTTCCGCGAAAGCGCGCTCTACAATCCCGACTATCGCCGTCGTTTCCGGGGCGGATGACGCGATGGCGCCAATCGTCGATTTGCCGCCCGGATTGATGATCGCCGCGCCGCGGTCCGGCGCCGGCAAGACGACCGTGACGCTGGGATTGCTTCGCGCGCTGCGTCGTCGCGGGCTCGCCGTGCAGCCGTTGAAATGCGGGCCGGATTACATCGATCCGGCATTTCACGCGGCGGCGAGCGGGCGAACCTCGTTCAACATCGACAGCTGGGCCATGCGCTGGCCAGTCGCCGCCGCGCTGTTGCACTCGGCCGCCGACAAAGCCGATCTTGTTGTGGTCGAAGCGCTGATGGGGCTGTTCGACGGAGTAGAGCGTTGCGGTCATTGGGGGACCGGCGCCAGCGCCGATCTTGCCGCCAAGACCGGCTGGCCAGTCGTTCTCGTGCTCGACGTCTCCGGCCATTCGCAATCGGCGGCGGCGGCCGCGCGTGGATTTCGCGACTATCGCGATGGCGTGGCGATCGCCGGCTGCATCCTCAATCGCGCGGGGAGCGACCGGCATGTTCGATTGGCGTCGCACGCGCTTCAGGATGCGGGGTTCACCGTGCTCGGCGCGCTGCCGCGCAGCAGCGACGTCATCCTTCCGGAGCGCCATCTCGGGCTGGTCCAAGCCGAAGAAACCACGGGGCTGGAGCAGCGGCTCGATGCGCTCGCCGATTTCATCGATCGTCATGTCGACATCGGCGCGGTCGTCGCGTTGGCTCGTCCCGGACGTCTGGAAGCGCCGCCGCCCGTCGCCATTCGTCCGCCGGGTCAGAAAATCGCGCTGGCGCGAGACGCGGCGTTCTCGTTCGTCTATCCGCATCTTCTCGAAGGCTGGCGCGCCGCCGGCGCCGCGATTGCGCCGTTCTCGCCGCTCAACGATGAACCACCCGCAGCTGACGCTGATGTGGCCTGGCTGCCAGGCGGATATCCCGAACTCTACGCGGGCCGACTGGCCGCAGCCGGACGCTTCATGTCTGGCGTCAGAGAATTTGCCACGACGCGTCCCGTGCACGGGGAGTGCGGGGGGTACATGGCGCTCGGCGCCGGCCTCATCGACGCCAACGGCGCCCGTCACGAGATGGCGGGTTTGCTCGGACTGGAAACGTCATTCGCGGCGCGAAAAATGAATCTGGGCTATCGCCGTGCGGCGCTCCTCGCCGCCAGTCCGATCGGACCCAAGGGCGGCGCGGTCACAGGGCATGAATTTCACTATGCGACGATCCTCTCCGAGCCGGATGCGCCGTTGCTGCGGGCGACGAACGCAGATGGCGAAGCCCAAGCCTCCGGCGGATCGATCAATGGCCGGGTCAGCGGCTCGTTCTTCCATCTGATCGACGAATCGTTCGAGCGGACTCCATGAAAAAGTTCTTTCTAATAGGCATGGGCCTGGGCGACCCTGACCACATGACGATGGCGGCGATCGCCGCACTCAAGACCGTTGACGTCGTGTTCGCATTCGACAAGGGCGACGAGAAGAGCGAACTCGTTCGATTGCGTAAGGCCATCTGCGATCGCTATGCGGCGAACGCGGCGTTGCGGTTTGTCGACCTGCCCAATCCCGCGCGCAAGGCGGACGGCGACTGCTACATGGCTGACGTCGACGCTTGGCATCGCGCCCGCGCCGCGCTTCTGGAAAGGGCGCTGCTTGCGGAAAGCGCCGATATTGGCGCGATGCTCGTCTGGGGCGACCCTGCGCTTTACGACAGCACGATGCGCGTTCTCGATCTTGCGCTTGCTGAGGGCGGTCTGGCCCTCGACTACGAAATCATCCCCGGCGTCAGCAGCGTGCAGGTTCTGGCCGCCAAGCATCGCATTCCGCTGAATGCGATCGCCGGTTCGGTGCTCGTCACGACGGGCCGCACGATCGCCAAAGGCCTGCCTCCCGGCGTGGACAGCATAGTCGTGATGCTTGATGCGGGCGAGGGTCTGCGCGCTGTAGCGCATGAGAATGTCGACATCTATTGGGGCGGCAATCTCGGCGCGGCGGATGAGGCGCTCGTATCCGGCCGGCTCGCGGATGTGGTTGACGAGATCGCCCGCGCGCGCCGTCGCCTCAAGGAGGCGCATGGCTGGGTGATGGACGTGTATCTGCTGCGAAGGCGCAGTTCCTAGCTCCGAGGCGAGCAGCCTTGTGCTCCATGGCCTCGCAGAGTATGGGGACTTTCTCCATGCGAGCCGTTTCGACAGTATGACCGCCTTGAGCCGCCGCTTCTGCATTGCCCCCATGATGGATTGGACCGACCGGCACTGCCGGTTCTTCCACCGTCAACTGACGCGCCATGCGCTGCTTTATTCAGAGATGGTGACCGCGGACGCGGTAATCCGCGGCGACAGACAGCGTCTTTTGGGTTTCGACGCCGGCGAGCAGCCGCTGGCGTTGCAGTTGGGCGGCTCCGATCCGGTCAAGCTCGCCGAAGCCGCCGCTATCGGCGCGGAGTTTGGATATCGCGAGATCAACCTCAACGTCGGGTGTCCGTCGGATCGCGTTCAAGAAGGGCGCTTCGGCGCCTGCTTGATGGCCGAGCCACGTCTGGTCGCGGCGTGCGTCGCCGCCATGCGCGCAGCCGTCGAAATTCCCGTGACCGTCAAGAGCCGGATCGGAATCGACAATCAAGACAGCGAGCGTGATCTGCAGACTTTTGTAGATGCGGTCGCCGGCGCCGGATGCCGGGTCTTCATCGTGCACGCGCGCAAGGCGTGGCTGAGCGGGCTGTCTCCCAAAGAGAACCGCGAAATCCCGCCGCTCGATTACCATCGCGTCTATCGCCTGAAGCAGGCGCGGCCAGACCTGGAGATCGTCATCAACGGCGGCATTGAAACGCTGAATGAAGCCGCGGCGCATCTGCGGCATGTCGACGGCGTGATGTTGGGTCGCGCGGCGTATCACGATCCCGCCACGCTCGCCGACGTCGATCGCCGCTTCTTCGACGCTCTGGCGCCGGTTCCGACGCGGCGCGAGGCGATGGCGCGCCTGACGCCCTATGCGGAGCGGCACGTCGCGGCTGGCGGCCGGCTGTCGAACGTCACGCGCCACGTCCTCGGCCTCTATCACGGTCAGCCGCGGGGCCGCCTTTTTCGCCGCTATCTGAGCGAGGAGGCGACGAAGCCGGACGCTCGCGCCGACGTCCTTCAAGCCGCCGTCGACATCGTCGATCGTGCGCGCCGTTTCGAGGCCGTTGACGCGCTCGGCGCCGCCTGAGGCGAGGCGAACCATGGCGCTCGCAGGCGACGGCCTCGTGTATCTGATAGCTGCTGTCGCGCTCGCCGGCCTCGTCGCCGGCTTCTTGTCAGGACTCCTCGGCATCGGCGGCGGCGGCGTTCTGGTGCCGGCGCTCTACGAGGCGTTCGGCGCTGCGGGCGTACCGGAGGACGTGCGCATGCACGTCACGCTCGGCACCACGCTGGCGGTCATTGCGCCGACGGTTCTGATGTCATTTCGATCGCATCGCGCGCGCGGCGCCGTCGACGAGATCGCAGTGCGCCGCATGGGGCCGTGGATTTTCTGTGGCGTCGCGCTTGGAATCGTCATCGCAAAAGGGGCCAGCAGCGAGGCGCTGCGCTGGGTGTGGGTGGTATTCGGTTCACTTCTGGCGTTGAAAATGGCGCTGGGGCGCGACGACTGGAAGCTCGCCGACGATCTTCCGCGCCCGCCGTGGCTCGAAGCCGCTGCGTTCGCCATCGGCGTGGTTTCGGTGCTGATGGGCATCGGCGGCGCGACGTTCACGGTTCCGCTCTTGACGTTGCACGGTCGCCCGCTGCTCCAGGCGGTCGGGACGGCGACCGGCATCGGACCGATCATCGCGATCCCGGGGCTGATTGGTTACATGCTCTCGGGGTGGGACGCCCCAGGATTGCCCGCGTATTCGCTGGGCTACGTCAGCTTCGTCGCCGTGCTGATCGCGCCGTTGAGCATGTGGGCCGCGCCTTATGGCGTGCGGGCGGCGCACGCGATCTCGAAACGCAAACTCGAGATTGCGTTCGCGATTTTCCTGGCGCTGGTGGCGCTCAGGTTCCTCACAAGCCTCATGACCTGAGTGCAACCAAGACATGCGTAAAACAAAAGAACAACTATAAAGGGAAAGCGAATCAACTTACGCGGAGTGGGGGCGGTCATTGCGTCCCCTTCAATCCAAACGGAGGAGCTTCGCGACATGGCGTTTCTGAAGGGCCTCGGCACCGCTTTGATCATCGCGTGCGGCTCACACGCGGCGTCGGCGGCGACGGGCTCGGTGCCTTTTACGGGCGCAGTCTTATCCACCTGCGCCATCACGATTGGAACGCCCGGCATCATGACTCCGAACGGCGATTTTACGGTGCTGAGTTCGGCCAACGCGGGCGGCTTGTCCGGGGCGGCCGCTGTGCTCGCAACGGGTCCGACTTTTCACGTGAGCGCCGGGGCGCCGTCGGCGTTCGTGACAGCGCCCCCGACCGGCAATGACAACGCGACCTTTGCGGCCAGTTACCGCGGCACCGGCGCAACGACGGTCGGCGTTACCGCCGGCGCCATTGCGACCGCCTTGAACGTCGGCGTCACCAATGTCGAGGTCGACCTGACAGCGACGAAATCGTCGGGCGTGTTTGCGACGGGCGCATACGCCAGCGAGGTCTTGGTAACGTGCGAACCCGGCATCAATTGATCTGATCCGAGGGCGCTCCATGATACCCGGCGGCCGACTTGCGTGCGGCGTCAGCATCGCGCAATGGGCGATTGCGAAGCTCGGGGCGCGTTCTTTGGGCGGCGCCGGCCTTGTCCGTCTTGCTGCGCTGCTGACGGCCTTCGGCGCGCCGGCTGCCGGTCAGTCCTTGACCCCGATGCACGGCGAAATTTTGAGCATGAGCGACAGCTTCGCGGTCAGCGTCTATCCCGGAAATCCCTATGCGCAGCGCATCGTCATCGAGACGAAGGTCTATGACGAGAATTTTGCGCCTCTTGCGGCGTTCGTCTCGCCGGCGCAGGCCAGCGTCGCGGCAGGCGATCGCCGCCGCATACTGGTTCGCGTGCCGTTCGAAGGGCGCACGCAGCGCCGTATCCGCGTTTGCGCGGAGAGCGTTCCGTTTCCAAATCAGCCAACACGCATGAGGGCGCAAGTATGCGGAAAATTCTTCGGGCGGCGGGTCGGTTGACCGCCATCACGGCGTCCTGCGCCATCGGCGGCGCAACAGCCGCCGCACAGACCGTCGGCATTCCCTACGGCGGCTCGTATTACATCAACGACACGGTGTCTCATGGCTTGAGTTTGCCGCCTGTCTCGCTGCCCAACGGCTCGGACGAGGTCCGCGCGGCCGACGGCACCACCTGTCGAACCAGCATGTCGGGCAACGGCGCCTACATGGACGTCGGCGCAATATCCAACGGCGGCGCGGATGGCTACCAGGCGTCTGCGAGCGTCTATGGCCGCATGATTTTTCCGCTCGGAGCGCAGCCGTCGCGCATTGATTGCTCCGCGCTCTACAGGCTCGAAATCGACCGACTGAAAACAGAGCTTGAGTTTGCGCGCATGGGCGCCGGCGCCGCAGCTCCGCACGCCGGCGGACCGCTGGCGGAAAGCCGGTCGCCGCCGTGGCTGGCTGAAGGGTGGTCGCGCGACGGCTGGCAGAGCCGCACGACCGTCGCCAAAGAGTGAAGTCGAAAATCTGTTTGCGTCAGCCGGCGAGCTTTTGATTGTAAGCCCCGACCTCCGGCATGCGCGACAGCTGGCCGTCCAGATCGGCGAAGATCGCCTTCATGTTCGCCTCCGACGTCGGACTCTCGACGACGACGACGAGTTCTGGCTTGTTGGACGAGGCGCGGATCAAGCCCCAGGTTCCGTCCTCGAGCACGACGCGAACGCCGTTGACGGTGATCAGTTCCCGGATTTTTTGCCCAGCGACGCGCGCGCCGGATTCGTGCTGACGCTTGTAGTGTTCGATCATCCGATCGACGACGCCGTACTTCTGCTCGTCGTCGCAGTGCGGCGACATCGTCGGCGATCCCCACGTTTTGGGCAGCGCGTCGCGTAGGTCCGCGACCGTTTTCTCCGGCGCGCGATCGAGCATGTCGCAGACAGCGAGCGCCGAGACGAGGCCGTCGTCATAGCCGCGCCCAAGCGGCTCGTTGAAGAAGAAGTGGCCCGATTTCTCGAATCCCACGAGCGTTTTGTGTTCGAAGTTATAGCGCTTGATGTAACTGTGGCCGGTTTTCCAGTACGCGGTCTTCGCGCCGTTCGCGAGCAACACCGGATCGGTTGCGAACAAGCCCGTCGATTTCACGTCGACCACGAATGTCGCGTTATTATGAATCGCGGAAAGATCGCGCGCCAACATGACGCCGACCTTGTCCGCGAAGATTTCATGCCCGTCGTTGGCGACGACGCCGCACCGGTCGCCGTCGCCGTCGAAGGCGAGGCCGACGTCGGCGCGCGTCTCCAGCACCTTGGCTGAGAGCGCGCGCAGCATTTTCATATCTTCGGGGTTGGGATTGTGATGGGGAAACGAGTGGTCGAGGTCGACGTGTAGCGGAACAACCTCGCAGCCGATCGCCTCCAATGCCTGTGGCGCAAACGCGCCGGCGGTGCCGTTTCCGCAGGCGCAGACGACCTTCAACTTCCGCTTCAGCTTCGGCCGGTTGGTCAGCGACGCGATGTAGCGGTCCTTCATGTCTGCAACGAACACATAGCGCCCGCCCGACTTCATTTCGAAATCGCCTGAGAGCACGATCTCTTTCAGTTGCGCCATGTCGTCGGGGCCGAAGGTGAGGGGGCGCGAAATGCCCATCTTGATGCCGGTCCAGCCGTTGTCGTTGTGGCTGGCGGTCACCATGGCGACGCCCTCGACGTCGAGCGCGAACTGCGCGAAGTAGGCCATCGGCGACAAGGCGAGGCCGATGTCGTGGACCTCGCAGCCGCCGGCCAGAAGACCGGTGATCAGCGCCTGCTTCACGCTTGCGGAGTACCAACGGAAATCGTGTCCTACGACAATGCGCTTCGGCACGCCGCGCCGCGCGAGCATCGTGGCCATGCCAAGCCCGACGGCGTTGAGACCCATCAGGTTGATTTCTTCCGGAAACAGCCAGCGCGCATCGTACTCGCGGAACCCCGTCGGCTTGACGAGGGGAAACCGTTCGAAATCGGCCGTGTTGGGTTTGAGGTCGGCGCGGGGCTTGGGCAACATGACGGCTCCCTAGGCAAAATAATTGGCCGGACCATAGGCCAATTGACCTCGGCGGCCAACGGCGCGGGCGCGGGCCGGCTTGCGACATGAACGTCGCCAGCGCTCAGCGATGTCTGGTTCGTGACGTATTTATTGATGCAGTTCCAATGTTCCCGAACGCATGTCGACGCGCGACAGTCGGCCGAGGAACGACATTCCGAGCAGCGTCTGATGCAGCTTGCCCCGCTCGCTGACGGCGCCGCGGACGTCGCGCACCGTGATCGGTCCGATCGAAATGCGGTCGATCGTGACGGGCGCTATTCTCGCCACGCCATTCGCGGTCGAGACTTGGTGCGTGAAGTCGGCCGGCCGGAGAAAAAGTCCCGCGCGTTCCGCGTCCTCGTAGGTGAGCGCCACCATCGTCGCGCCGGTATCGACCATGACGCCGACGCTGCGGCCGTTGATCTCGGCGTCGGCTTCGAAGTGGCCGTGATCGCCGGCCCGCAGCGTGACGTCCGCATAGGGCGATGCGCTGCGGGACGGTTCGTTGGCGCGGTTGAGATCAGTCGTCGCCGCCGGCGCATTCAATGATAACCATTCCGCCGGCAGCGCCGTCTTGGCCACGGCGTAGACCTGGTCTGGATTCTTGAGAGCCCAGGCGCCGGCAAATGCCAGCGCCATGGCGCAACCGACATAAGAAAACAGGCTCGAAGTTCCCGACGACACGCTCATGGCGAACAATCCGCAAGACAAGCGGCCGCAACGCTGATTGCGACCCTACTGCCGGAGGGTTATGAACTCTCCGCTCACTCCATAAGACGTCAAACGTCTTAAAAAACTCTGACCCAGCAAGCTTTCGTTAAGACTTCCGGGCTTGGCTATGAAGGCTTCGACGTCGTCCAGCCGGATGGCGCCTAGCGCGACGGTGCGAAGCCGCACAGGCGCAAGGAACGCGGGACCATTCGCGGTTTCAATCGGCGTATTGAATGACAATGCGGAGACGTCCACGCCGGCGGATTCGGCGTCGGAAGATTTCAACGTGACGACGGCGGCGCCGGTATCGATCAGCAGTCGAACCGGCGCGCCGTTCACTTCGCCGTAGCCGGTAAATCGTCCGTCTTCGCCGCGCCGGATCTGCACGGACGCGTTCGACCTTCCCGCCGACGTCGATGCCGGCGGCGATTCGGGCGCATTCGCAAACGACAGCCAAGGATAAGACTTCAACACGGGGATCGCTGCGGCGAGCGCCGCGCACAACGCGAATGCTTTGACCGCACGCGACCGCGCCGTCGCCGGTTCGTTGGAGCTGCTTGTGAACGTCAACACGTAGATGAAGCTGAAACCGCCAAGGATGGCGATGCCGACGGAGAGCCCGGGAACAGAGTGCAGGCGATCGGCGTGACTTTGAAACAGCGCGAGCGCGCCCGACAGCGCGGCGATCAACAGAATAAGCCAGGCTAGCATTGTAATGCCTTCGATCGAGCCTAGCGCCGTGGCTTAAGCCGCGCGGGCAGTTCCGTGATGATGCGGCGGCGCTCGGCGTCGGAGAACGCGGTCCAACCGGCAATCTCCGCGCGCGTGCGCCCGCAGCCTGCGCAAAGCCCGGCGGCATCGTCCATAACGCAGATCTTGATGCAGGGCGTTTCCATCCCGTCGCTTCTCTTTGACCACGCTTGGCGGCCCCTAATGCGACGCCAATAGGGCGTCTTTGGAGGCGGCACAACGGTTTCATGGATTGCCGACGAGGCGTCGCTGCTTATTGCCCGCCGCCTGCGAGGCGCTGCGTTCCGTCCGCGGCGAATGACGCCGCGGACCTGAGGCGCGGCTGCCGATTTGAACGCGGCAGAGCGCTTGAGTCGCGATGACGCTCCTGTCCGAGCGGTTGCAGCGGGGCCATCGGATGCAGTACGCGCTGGCGCGGCAGCGTGACGAAGACCTCGGTGCCCTTTCTCAGTTCAGAGCGCAGTTCGAATGTTCCGCCGTGAAGCTGAATGAGATTCTGAGCGATGGGCAGACCAAGTCCGGTTCCGCCTTCCGCTGTTTCGTGCGCGAGAGACCCCTGGCCAAAAGCCTGAAGCACGCGGGAAATTTCGTCTTTCGGAATGCCGGGGCCCGTATCCCGCACAGCTAGAAATTGCCCGCCATCCTCGCCTTGCCCGACGATAAGCGTGATGCGCCCCCCTTTGGGCGTGAATTTGAGCGCGTTGGAGAGGAGGTTCAGGCAAATCTGGCGCATGGCGCGCGGATCGGCCCAGACTTGCGGCAGGTCGGGCGCAAAGTCTTCGATGATCTGTAGTCCTTTGGCGTCGGCTCGGATTTTGACGAGGCGTTCGCAATCCTCCGCAACGTCCGAGAGGCGGATCGTCTCTTCGTGCAGATCATAGCGGCCGGCTTCGATGCGCGACAAGTCGAGGATCTCGTTGATGATGTGCAGCAGGTGGTTGCCGCTATCGTAGATATTGCGAGAGTATTCCTTGTACGATGGATTGCCGATGGCGCCGAGCAGCTCCTTTTCCATCACTTCGGAGAAGCCCATGATGGCGTTGAGCGGCGTGCGGAGTTCGTGGCTCATCGTCGCCAGAAATCGCGATTTGGCCTTGTTTGCGGCTTCGGCGCGCCGCCGCGCTTCCTCCGAGATCGCCGTCGCTTCTTCGAGTTCGGAGATCAGGCTGTCTTTCTCGGCCCGAAACTCGACCATCGCCAGCGCCGTCGAGTGGAGGCCGCGCGCGAGATAGACGAAGAAGACGTGAATGCCGATCGCCATCGACGCCAACGCGAAATAGAACGGCTCGCCGAGCGAGAAAAGGCGTCCCGCCACCGCCAGAGTCATCGGCACGGTGCCGGCGATGAAAACCATCTTCAGGGTCGAGGCGAACGTCATGCGGATCGCCAGAACGACCATCAACGTCGCGAAAATGAAAACGTGCGATGAGAATGTCGCGGCGGGGCCGACGTCGAATCCGCGCGAGAAGCCGATCAGCGCGAACGCCGCCAAAGCGAGGCCGTTGAAGAATTCGATGCGGATGATATGCCGTCGCCACTCGCCGACGTTGACGTCGGCGCGCGGCAGGGTCAGCAGTCGCCTGCACTGCTCGAGCATGTAGACCTTCGCCATCGACACGATGGCTATCCATAGCGTCGCCTCGATGAAGGAGGCCCAGAACATCGACGCGATGTAGAAGATGAAGCAGAGCGCCGGCATGGCGAAGGGCGCGCTGGTCTCGTTGCGCGCGAACATGGTCAGAAGTTCGTACTCGAATTCCGGCTTGGTGACGGAGCCCTGCGCGAGGCGCTCGCGATAGGCCTTCAGTTCGTCGTCGACCTTTCGCGGCCGCGGCGCGCGCCGGACCCGTTCCGTCGTCTCGACGATGTCGGCGTTGTCGTCCATCGCGCCAGCGGCTATCCCAATGTCGATTGCCCGCTGTCGCGGGCGGCCGTGCAATTGGGCTACGTTGCAGTCTTGCCTTTAAATTAACGATTAACGGAGGCGGGCAATTTCGATGGGTGCGACATGCAACGTCTAGATCGTCGGACGCGCAGCGCGCTGGCCCGCTGGATCGCCACGCTGATTCTTGCCGTGCTGGCGCTTGTGTTCGGCCGCGAGCATCTGCCTGGAGCGCGCGGTCCAAATCCAGCGTCAGGGCCGCTGCCCGAGCGCATTTCCGGGGCGGCGCGCACGATCGACGGCGACAGCCTGTTCGTCGGCCTGGATGAAGTGCGCCTCAAAGGCATCGACGCGCCGGAGGGTCGGCAGGATTGTCAGCGCGATGGCGCGCCCTGGCGGTGCGGGGAGGCGTCGCGCGAGCAGCTGCGCACGCTGATCGGCAAGGACGTGGTCGCCTGCCGCATTGCGGATCGCGATCGCCACGGACGACTGCTGGCGTTTTGCACGGCGGGCGGCCGCGATCTCAACGCCGGCATGGTGTCATCCGGCATGGCGGTCGCCTACGGCGGTTATGTGCGCGAAGAAGGCGAAGCGAAGGCGCGAAAAAAGGGGCTGTGGAACTCGCAGTTTGAGCGCCCGCGCGCCTGGCGCGACGAGCGCCGCATCGGGTCTTGACGCCATGCGTTTGAGAATGAGCCATGCGCATCATTGAAACGCGACGAGCGCCGAACCCGCGCCGCGTGCGCATTTTCCTGGCCGAGAAGGGCCTCGACGTCGCCTTCGAAGAGCGCGACTTGATGGCCGGCGATTTCCAGGCGGAGGCGATCTTGCAACTCAATCCGTGGGGCCGTGCGCCCATCCTTGTATTGGACGACGGCCGCAAGCTTTGCGAAAGCGTCGCCATTTGCCGGTATTTCGAGGCGCTTGCGCCCGACCCGCCGCTCTTCGGCGCAGGCGCATTCGGCGCGGCCGAGGTTGAAATGTGGAATCGCCGCGTGGAACACGGCCTGTTCGCGGCCGTCGCCCACGCCTTCCGCCATCGCCACCCGAAGATGGCGCATCTCGAAGCGCCGCAGATCGCAGCGTGGGGCGACGCGAACGTCGAAAAGGCGGCGAACGAACTCGCGCGCCTTGACCGCCGGCTTTCTCAGTCTGAGTTCATCGCTGGCGACCAGTACTCGATCGCCGACATCACCGCTCTCGTCGCCGTCGATTTTTTGAAGCCGGCGAGAGTCGCGATGCCCGATGGCTTGGCGAATGTCGCGCGTTGGCGGGCTAAGGTTTCTTCGCGTCCAAGCGCCGCCGCTTGACGGCGCTTCGCCGCAAGCGTTTCAGGCGGCGGCTTTGCGACTTTCGGCGCTTGCTGAAATTTGCGGCGCTGCGCCGCTCGGCGCCCCGATCGTCCAGCGCGGCCGATCCGCCTGGGCGTCGAGATCATCGCGCAGAAACGCGAAATCGAATCCGGCGGCGCTGAGGTCGGCGAGGATGTCGTCGACGGGCCTTTGATTGCGCGCCTCCGTCGCCGCCCAGACGATCGCGGCGCGTTGACCGCCAGCGCAATGCGCCAGCACCGGGCCCTCAGTGGCGCTGAATGCCGCTTGTGCAGCGGCAATCACGTCGTCGGTGAACAGTTCGTGCTTCGTTGCTGGAATGAACACGTAGTTCAGCCCGAGCCGCGCCGCTTCGATCCGCGCCGCCGCGCTCGCCACTTGAGTCGAGCCCTCGCCGTCGGGCCGAAAGTTCACGATTGTACGAAAGCCGGAGTGCGCCGCGTGCGCGAGGTCGTGAAGCGTGAGCGCGCCGGCCACGGACACGCGCGCGTTGATCGCTTTGACAGGGGGCATGGACGCTTCCGTAGAAAACATTCCGATTTAGATGCCATTTGTGCGCGCCGAACACAATGGCGCCGACGCTCGATTGGAGAAAAAAATACTAAAAACCCTGTTGACGTTGATGTAGCAAAAAAGTCTATTCCAGATATAGTCCTTTAATGGAACCATGTTCTAAGGGATTTTTACCATGCTGGACGAAATGGACGTCAAGATCCTGCGCATCCTACAGGCGGACTGCACCCGTCCCGTGGCCGATATCGGCAAAGAGGTGGGGTTGTCGACGACGCCGTGCTGGCGTCGCGTGCAAAAACTCGAGGAGGCCGGCGTCATCAAGCGCCGCGTCGCCATTCTCGACGCCGCGACGGTGAATGCCGGCGTCACCGTGTTCGTCTCGATCAAGACCGACAAGCACTCCCACGCGTGGCTCGAAAAATTCCACAGCGCTGTCGCCGATATTCCGGAGGTGATCGAATTCTATCGGATGTCGGGCGACATCGATTATCTGTTGCGCGTCGCCGTGCCGGATATCGCCGCATACGACGCGTTCTACAAGAAGCTCATTGCCCGCATTGAGATCGCCAAGGTGTCGTCGGCGTTCGCGATGGAGCAGATCAAGTACACCACCGCTCTGCCCCTGCAGTTTGCATTGCCGGCGCCTCAAGGCCGCGCCGAAAAGCAATCGGCTTAGGACTTCGCCTTTTGCGTCGCATCGAGGCGGGCGATCAAGCTCGACGTATCCCATCGCGCGCCGCCGAGCGTCTGCACGTCGGCGTAAAACCCGTCAACCGCAGCGGCGATGGGGAGACGCGCGCCGTTGCGCCCGGCTTCCTCGAGGCAGATGCCCAAATCCTTGCGCATCCAATCGACGGCGAATCCGAAGTCGAATTCACGCGCGTGCATCGTCTTCCAGCGATTTTCCATTTGCCAGGATTGCGCTGCGCCTTTCGAGATCGTCGCCATTGCGGCGGCAAGGTCGATCCCCGCCTGCTCTGCAAAGTGAACGGCTTCGGCCAGCCCCTGGACCACGCCGGCGACGGCGATCTGATTGACCATCTTGGTCAGTTGACCCGCTCCCGGCGGTCCAATGTGCATGACCATGCGCGCGTAACAGTCGATGAAGGCTTTGGCGACGGTGAACGCCTCCGCATCTCCGCCGCACATGACCGTCAATTGCCCGCTCTCTGCGCCGGCCTGTCCGCCAGACACCGGGCAATCGAGAAAGGCGAGGCCGCGCCTGGCGGCGTCGGCGGCCAGTTCGCGCGCGACCGTCGCCGACGTGGTCGTATGATCGACGAATACGGCGCCCGCCGTCATCGCCGCGAAGGCGCCGCCGGGTCCGCTCGTGACGCCGCGCAGGTCGTCATCGTTGCCGACGCATGAAAAAACAGCGGCGGCGCCGCGCGCCGCATCCGCGGGCGTCTCCGCGACGGCGCCGCCGTATTTTGCGACCCAGTCTTCAGCCTTGGCGCGGGTGCGATTGTAAACGGTGACGGTGTGGACGCCGCGAGCCTTTAGATGCGCCGCCATCGGCGCGCCCATCACGCCCAATCCTATCCACGCGACGTTAGCCATGTCGTTTCCGCATCTCCGCTATAGGCGCAAGTCGCGCGCTTATAGCGGGAGGCGGGCGAGGGCCCAATCACTAATCGCCGCGGGCGAAGCGTTCGCGCCATCCCCAGCCCCAGCCGCGAACCGGACGCGCGCTCGCGGTGCAGGCGACGCCGCCGCGGATGGGCTGACAGTCGATCCACTTGTCGGCGGCGGCTCGCCAGTGCGCGAAGCGGCGCCCGTACCGATCTTCCGCCTTGTCGCGCCATGCGTCGATGGCGTTGCGCCGGGCCCGAGCCTCTTTCTCATATCGCGGAAGGTATCCGCCGACCTGGCTGGCGCGCGCTTCGATCCGCGGCAAGGCGTAGGGATCGCCCCAGCGCCGATCGCCGTCAAAATCGCCTGGGCGCCGGACATGGCGGGCGCGGCCGTCGTCGTCCTCGTCGAAGTCGTCAGAAACGCGCGGGTTGCGATCGCCGCGTTCGGCCGGCACGGCGAACCGGCTGTCGTATCGTTCGGATGTGCGCGGAGCATAGTCGCTGTAGTCGGCGGCATTGGCTGATCCGGCGGCCAAAGCGACGGCAAACACGGGTATAAAAAGGCGGGCAGTCATGGCGAGAACTCCAGGGCTAGGACCGCCGGTTGTGTGATGGCATGCGGCGATCATGGCGCCGTCATAGCCGCACGGTTCTGAGCCGCCCCTGAATGGCGCAGTTAGCCGGCGTTCAGCTTGCGACGGCGTTGGCAAGGTGGTTTGAGCCTGGTCGACGTATGGTTAGGTGTGGAAAGATTCGCGGCGCCAGATGGCGACCTCTGAGGCTTAAATCGATGCTCAACATCCCGGCCACGCCCGCCGTAACGCTTGCCGACGTGCAGGCGGCGGCGGTGCGCCTGCAAGGCGCAGTTCTGAACACCCCGTTCGCGCCGAGCCGGACGCTGAGCGGCATGCTCGAAGCCGATATCCTGCTCAAATTCGAAAACCAGCAGTTCACCGCGTCTTTCAAAGAGCGCGGCGCGCTTAACAAGTTGGCGTCGCTCTCGGAGCAAGAGCGCATCGCCGGCGTGATCGCCATGTCGGCCGGCAACCATGCTCAGGGCGTCGCCTATCACGCGAGCCGCCTCGATATTCCGGCGACGATCGTGATGCCCGCGTGGACGCCCACCATCAAGGTCGAGAATACGCGCGGCCACGGCGCGACCGTCATTCTCGAAGGGCGATCGTTCGAGGAGGCGTCGGCGTTCGCGCGCGACTACGGCGCCGCGCGCGGTCTGACGTTCATCCATCCCTTTGACGACGCCGCCGTCATCGCCGGCCAAGGCACGCTGGCGTTGGAAATGCTTGCCGCGGCGCCGGCCCTCGACACGCTCGTCGTTCCGATCGGGGGCGGCGGACTGATCGCCGGAATGGCGGTCGCCGCCAAAGCGCTGAAGCCCGATCTACGCATCATCGGCGTTCAGGCCTTGCTCTATCCCTCGATGTTCAACGCCGTAAAGGGATCGCGGTTGCCGATCGGCGGAGACACGCTGGCGGAAGGCATTGCGGTGACGACTCCGGGAGCGATCACGCAACCAATCATTGAAAATCTGGTCGATGACGTTGTGCTGGTTTCGGAAAGCGATCTTGAACGGGCGATCACGCTGCTCATCACCATCGAAAAGACGGTCGTCGAAGGCGCCGGCGCCGCCGGCCTGGCGGCGCTCATCGCAGAGCCTCACCGCTACAAGGGCCGAACCGTCGGCCTGGTTCTGTGCGGCGGCAACATCGATACGCGGCTGCTGGCGAGCGTGCTTACGCGCGAGTTGGCCCGCGACGGCCGGCTGTCGCGCCTCGCCATCGACATTCCCGACCGGCCGGGCCAGTTGGCGCAAGTCTCCGGGGTGATCGGCGCCGCAGGGGCCAATGTCGTCGAGGTCTACCACCAGCGCGTCTTCACCGACGTTCCGGCCAAGGGCACCGAATTGCATCTGGTCGTCGAGACGCGCGACCGGACGCATCTCGATCAGGTCGTCGGAGACTTGCGCCATGCCGGATATAACGTCCTGCAGAAAAGCTCCGGCGGCCGCTGAAACAAAAAGTGGCCCCACACTGGAAGAGTGTGGGGCCCTTTTTGCGCGCAGTCGTTGGGGATCGAGGGACGTCAGTCAGGCGGCGGAAGTCAATCGTGCGTGGGCAGTGACGTTGAAAGCGAGGGCGCGGCGGCGTGGCTGTCAGCGAGCGCCAACGACGCGACCAGCAAGCCGCCCGCAACCGCGAAGCAGGCGAGCATGCCGAGGCGGCTTAAGCGTCCTGCGCGGGCGTTCGCGAGATTGGCGGCTTCGAGATCCATCGGGCGACCCGTCGGTGGTGTATTCAAGCAAGAAATTTGTAACCGATATTGGCCCGCTCGTCGAATTCAATGAACGTTCATGGCTAATTCGAATTCCCTTAAATTAGGACTTCGTTCATTTATATATTTTTGGAATAACAGCCCCCGTTATCAAGCCTGAATTGGCCGCCAGAGCGGCCGTTGATCCGAGGCAGGCGTTGCGCGCGGCACGGCGGTTGCCGCGGGGCGCTTCGGTCATGAACGGACACCCCAGCGTCTGGCGCAGCGCGCGCACGAGTTCTTCCTCCGAGCCAACCGACAAATATTGGCCGCCAGTCAGGTCGGCCATACAACGCGCCGTGAAATAACCCTCCGTTTCCGTTCGATAGCCGATCACGTGGATGGTTAGATTTTTCGCGGCCTTCTTGAACACGGCTGCGGCCTTGCACGGATCGCCGCCGCAGGTTTCCTCTCCGTCCGTCAACAGCACGATGACCGCTTCGCGTTCGCGATAGGCGAGGGCTTCGGCGGCGTTGACGACCGACTGCGTCAGCGGCGTCCGGCCACGCGGGTCGATGCCGGCAATTTCGGCGAGCAGCATATCCGCCGCATTCGCCGTCGGCTTCAATCGTAGTTCGATGCTATTGCAGTCATTGTATTCGCCTTCGCCGTAGACGATCAGGCCTAGGCGGCGCAGCTGCGCGATATCCGGGATGACGGTCGACATGGCCTGTTTGACGCGCGCGATCCGCGGTCGTTTCAAGGATCGATCGGTCGTGCCCATTGATCCCGAGGCGTCGAAGACGATCATTGCATCCGATTGGCAGGCCTGTTGCGCCTGTTGGTTGTCTTGACCGTGGGCAGGAGCGCCCGCCAGCGTCATCGCCACGCTGCCGGCGAACCAAAAGAGCCCGGCGGCGCGTCTTGATTTCGCTATCTGCATCGCGCGTCCCTGTGGCCGTCCTCGACATATCAAGGCGAGATGCTTTGTGGACAAGCGATTCCGCGCGATCGTTCGAAATGGGAAGTTGGGCTCAGGCGCTTCGGGAAGAAGTCTTATTCGCTCGTGGGATTTCGAAAGGGCGCGCAATTGCGCGTTTCACTGAGAGACGCGGTCGGCGAAATGGCTTCGAGATCCAGGACGAGCTCGATGAGCGCTGGGCTACAGAATGTATCCGTGTGCGCAATCGCGCGTTCGAGCGCGGCGGCGAAAGCGGCGGTTTCCGATACGCGTTCGCCGCGGGCGCCGCAGCTTTCCGCCAGAGCGGCAAAGTCAGGGTTGATCAAACTCGTCGCCACGATGCGGTCGGGGTAATGGCGCTCCTGATGCATCCGGATGGTTCCAAGCGCGCCGTTATTCGCGACAATGACGATGACGCCGGCGCCGAACTGCGCCGCCGTCGAAAGTTCCTGCCCGGTCATCTGAAAGCAGCCGTCGCCGGCGAGCGCAACAACCAGGCGGCCGGGATGTTCCAGCTTCGCGGCGATGGCCGCCGGCAGACCGTAGCCCATCGAACCTGACAACGGCGCGAGTTGGGTCGGATACGATTTGTACACGAAATAGCGGTGCAGAAATGCCGCGTAGTTGCCGGCGCCATTGGCGACGATGGCGCCATCTGGAAGCCGCTGCGACAGCGTCGTGATCACTTCGTCCAGTCGCACGCGACTCGACGCGCCGCGCGGCGTCAGCGTGGCCGTGTATGCGGCCCGCAGATCGCGGCGCCAGTGACGCCACGGCAAGGATTTTCCGGATGGCGGCAAGGCGGCCAGCGCCGCCGCCGCCTCGATCGGGCTGGCGGCTATCTGGAGCGCATGGCGGTAAGCGCTGTCAGGATCGCCGGCGTCGGGCGCAATGTGAACGAGCGTCTGTCCGCGCGCCGCCGCGTCGGCGCCGAACAGCGTGAAGCCGTTGGTCGTCACTTCGCCGAGCCGGGCGCCAAGCACGACGACGACGTCGGCGATCTTCAAGGCGGCCGACAGGCTCTCATCCATGCCGAGTCCGGCGTGTCCCGCGAAGCACGCGTGGCGATTGTCGAGCCGGTCCTGACGGCGAAACGACGCAGCGACGGGGATGTCGAACGTCTCCGCGAAGCGCGCAAGATCGCGGCTCGCCTGCTGGGACCACTGCCCGCCGCCGACGATCACGATGGGCCGCTCGGCGTCGTCGAGCTTGGCGCGAACGACGGAAAGCTGTTCTGTTGTCGGCGTCGACGGCGCCTCCGCCGGCGCGACAATTGTCGGCGCGTTGCTGCTCTCGAAGAGAACGTCTTCCGGTAACCCGAGCACGACAGGCCCTGGTCGATCTGCGCGCGCCGCGCGAATGGCGCTAGTGACGAGGTTCGGTAATTGCTCGGTCGTCCGCGCGACGGCGCACCATTTTGCGACGCCGGCGAACGCGCGCTCGACGTCGATGGCCTGGAAAGCATCGCGGCCATCGAGGCGCCTGGGCGGCAACCCGACGAGCAAGAGCATCGGCGTCGCGTCCTGCTGGGCGATATAGACGCCGGGGTAGGCGTTCGCGGCCCCGGGTCCGCGCGTGACGAGAGCGACGCCCGGCTGTCCGGTCAGTTTGCCGGTCGCCTCCGCCATCATGGCCGCGCCGCATTCATGGCGACACGCGATCGGGGCGATGCGGGCATCGTCGTGCATGGCGTCGAGCGCGGCGAGAAAACTCTCGCCGGGCACCGTAAAGATGCGGGCGACGCCGTTTGCGGCGAGGCCGTCGATGAGGATTTGCCCGCCGGTCGGCATGGCGTCATTTTCTCTCAGTGCGATGGTTGGCTGACAGCGATGCTATCGAGGTTGCCGCCGCGCCACAAAGCGGAAACAGGTCACTGGGCAAACGTAGTAAGCCGCGCGCCGGCGGGCGTGAACCAAAACGGCGCTGCAGCCTAGGCTTGGACACGATGCCCCGGTATGGTCCGCCCCGCGCCGTCAAAATGTTGGCCGCAACAGAGACTTTCCAGGGAAACGGCATGTCCAAGTCCGCCAGCGGATCGAGAGGCGCGCGCACGCATCTCGCGGCGGCGGTTTTCGCGTTGGTTGCCGTTTCTGCCGCCAGCTTCGCTCAGCCTGCCGCGAAACCAGGGCCATTGGCGGGCGCCCAGCCGCCCGTCGGCGTCCAGACGTCGCCGCCGCCAGAACTCTACGGACCGTGGCCGATCCCGGCCGAGCCGGCGCCCCTGCCGCCGTTGACGCCGGCGCGCGCGGTAGCCGTGCCGGAGAGACCGGAGGATCCTCGGCAGGCAAAGGTTTACGGCATCCTTGAAACGCACTGCAGCCGATGTCACCAGGCCGGCAAGACGGCGGCGCTGCTGCCCTCGGGAGGTCTTGGCGACATTCTCGATCTGGACCGCCTGGCCCGCGACCCGGCGTTGGTCCGCCCAAAGCTGCCGGACGCCTCGCGGCTCTACGACGTGCTCATCACGCGACACGCGCCGCTCGACGTTTATCAGCCTGGCGCCGAAGACGCCGAGCCGCGTCCCGAGGACATCCAGGCCGTTCGCGAGTGGATCCGCGACATCCCGTCGATGGGTCAAACCTGCTCCGCGCGCAAGCCTGCGCCGCGCGACAGGATCGCGGAATATGTGCGTGAAGCCCAACGGCTGGAACGCGACGGCGCGTCGGATCTGCGGTTCATTTCCATCGCCCATCTCTACAACGGATGCGCGACCGACGCCGAGCTGGCCGGCTATCGCCAGGCCTTGAACAAAGCGCTCAATAGCGTCTCGCGCGCGCCTGCGCCGATCAAGCTCGCCGCCCTCGACCCCGAAGGGCTGGCATTCTCGATCCGTCTCGCGGACTTCGGATGGCGGCAAAGCGATTGGGAACGCATAGCGCGCGAAGCGCCGCCGACGCCGGCGTTGTCGTGGCCCGCCGACATCAATAGCCGCGCAGCCACGAAGTTGCCGATTGCGCCGGCGGATTGGTTCGTCGCCGTCGTCTCCGAACCGCCGCTCTACTACGACTTGCTCGGCGTGCCCGCAAAACTCGCCGACCTCGGACGCGCCAACGGCGTCGACATCGATCAAGACATTCGTCTTGGCGCCGCGCGGCGCGCGGCCGCGCGCGTCAGCGCCGTGACGCGCGGCAATCGGCTGGTCGAGCGTCACGCCGGCGCCAACGGCGGCTTCTGGCTGACCTACGACTTCGCGACAAGCGAGGGCGATCAGGACGTCTTCCAGCGGCCTCTCGGTCCGAAAACCGCGGCGTTGAACGCGTCGTCATTCAAGCCCGACATGATCCGCGCGTCGTTCGCTCTGCCGAACGGGTTTTTTGGATTTGCGCTGTACGACGCCGCAGGAAATCGCATCGATCGCGCGCTGCCCGGGGTGGAAAAATCCTATACGGGCGCCGAGGCGCTGGCCTCCGACTCCGGCGCCAAGGCCGGCGCGAATTGCTTCGCCTGCCACGTCGACGCGGTGATTGGGATGCGCGACAGCTTCCGGTCCTTTGCGAGCGCCGAGCCTTCGCCGCTGCCGCCCGATGCGCGCGAGACGGCGCTCAAGATGTTTCCCGGCGATGTCGAGATGGCGTTGCTCGTCGCCGGCGACGTCGAGCGCTACACCAATGCGCTTGCCGCGGCCGGCGTTGACGCGGCGTTGCGCAACGGCGCCGATGAACCGGTGACGGCGCTCGCCAAGCGCTACCGCCGTCCCGTCGGCTTCGACGCGGCGCTGACCGAAACCGGCCTGCTGCGCGACGCCTTCGTGCTCCAGCTCGCGGAGGCGACAGGCCAGGCGGCGCCGCTGGCGCGGCGCCTTCAGCAGGGCGTCCTTCCAAGACCCGACCTCAATAAGCTCTACGCGCTGTTGAAGGGCGCAAACGCGCCCGCCGCGGCGCCCTCCGGCGGATTTCTGCGCGACGTCGAAACGGAAATTGGCCTCAGCCTGCGTCTCGACCCGCCGCGTCCGCTCGCCGGCGATCTCGTCACCGTCACCGCCGAATCCGACGCCGACTGCTATCTGACCATCATCAGCGTCGACGCCAAATCGAAAGCGACGGTGATCTATCCCAACGATTTCGAGACCGATTATCTTTTGCCGGCCGGCAAGACGCTGACCGTTCCCGGCCCGGAGGCGCCCTATCAGCTCCGCTTCCGCGCGCTCGGACCCGAGACGATCCTCGCGCGGTGCTCGACGTCGCCGAAACCGCCGATGGGCATCGAGCATGATTTCCAGCGTCAGCGCTTCACGGCGCTGGGCAATTGGGAGGTCTTCATCCACGACACGCTGCTGACGGACTCGGAAATGCGCAACAATCCGGAAAAGGCGCAACGCGCCGAGGCCGCGCGCGCCGATGCGCTCCGGCGCTCCGGCGCCGCTGGGCTCGATGCGCAGCAGCGCACCGAGACGATGCCCGGCCTTTCTCTGCGAGACGGCCGCGCCGTCCTTGTGATCAGCGTCAACTGAGCTGCGCTCTAGACGCTGCGCTGCAACCTTTCGACCGCATAGACCGCGCCCGCGAGCATCGCGCCGACCGCGAGAAACGACTGGATGCTCAGCGTCGAAAGGCCGGTCACGCCTTGCCCGATCGTGCAGCCGAGCGCGAAGACGCCGCCGACGCCCATTGCGGCGGCGCCGAAGACATGACGCTTCATGTCGCTTGCATCGGCGAAACCCTGCACGCGCAGTGAGCGCGACGCCAGCGCCGCGGCAAAGCCGCCGGCGAGTACGCCGAACACGCTGGTTGCGGCGAAGCTCGGCCATCCAAGCGCCGTCGATCGTTCGATCCAGTCGATCGCGTCGGCGACAGGCTTGACGAAACTCAGCGAGGAGGGAGTGACGGGTTGCGTCGCCATGTCGTCAGCGGCGAGGCCGGTCAGCGCCCAGCCAAGCGTAACGATGAAGCCGACGCCCAATCCGCCGGCGAGATGGCGCCATCGGTCGCCGGGACCGATGAGGCGAAGCGCAAGAATAGCCACAAGCGCCGCCACGACGAACGTCGTCGACATTGCAGGCGCGCCGGCGAACGTCGCGATCACGTGCGGCAGATCTTGCGATGCGACGCCGAAGCGCGAGAGATCAAGGGCCGTCGTCAGGTCGAGGGCGACGCGGGCCCCGCCTAAGACGCCGCTCAAGCTGGCGTATGCCGCGATGGCCATCACCAGAAGCGTGAAAGCGGCGCGCACGTCGCCGCCGCCGGCCCTGACGAGCGCGCGGCTCGGGCATCCGCCGGCGTAGACCATGCCGACGCCGAACAAGAAGCCGCCGCCGAGCGCGCCGATCCAGTTGATGCGCGGCGTCAGATACATCGATCGCCCAATATCCACGACGCCTGCTGCGTCCAGCGCCCACGCGCCAATCATCGCGACGCCGGCTGCGAGCGCCGCCGCGCCAAGGCGTGAGGCGTCGCCCGTCACGCGCCAGTCGGTCACCGCGCCCATCAGGCAGTAGTTGGCGGCGCGCGTTAGCCAGCCGAACGCGACGCCGATCGCCAGTCCGCCCAACGCGAGCGCCGTCGACGGCGATGCTGTGACCCATTCGCGCAACGGCTTAGCCTCCCATCCCGGCGGCGCTGTCGCCCGCATGTCGTTTTGACATGCGAGATCGCCGCGGGCGACTAAATCGGGCGCCCGGCGCCGACGCAAGCGCGCCATGCACGCCGACCGTAGAAACCGTAGCTAAGTCTTTTGGGACAAAGGTCTTTACAGGGGGGACACGGGCCCCTAAATGCAGCGAACTTTTTTGCTGCGGCGCGCGAAGAGGTTCAACTCGCGCAAAGTGTTAAATAGGGGCGCTTTGTTCGTCCGTCTGGTGGAGGCGCTTTCGCGATGGAAAAGTTCAGCTCCGCGCTGGAAATGGTCCAGGAGCTCAAACCCGACATTCCTGTTTTCGCCGCGCGCCCCCACGCGGCGGGCCGCGCCGCCCGATGGTTCATCAAGAACTTTCCCGGCGAAGTCGCCTACGCATATAAGGCGAACAGCTCGCCGTTCCTGCTCGGCGCGCTTTACGGCGCGGGCATCACTCAATTCGATGTCGCCTCCGTCGCGGAGCTTGAAGACGCCGCCACCATTCCCGGCGTCCGCCTCCACTTCATGCACCCGGTGAAGGCGCGTCACGCCATCCGCAAGGCGTACTTCGATTACGACATCAAGTGCTTCGCGCTCGACAGCGAGGAGGAACTCCAAAAGATCGTCGAGGAGACCGAGGGGGCGAAGGACCTCGAACTCTTCGTGCGCATTTCGGTGCCGGCGAAAAACAGCCGCGTGCCGCTCGAGCACAAGTTCGGCGTCGCGGGTCAGAAGGCGCAGCGCCTGCTGGTCAAGACGCGTCAGGTCGCCGACGAACTCGGCATTACGTTTCATGTGGGATCGCAAACGACGACGCCCGACGCCTACGGCATGGCCTTCGAAGAGGTCAAGAAACTGATCGTGAAGGCCGGCGTGGTCGTCGATGCGATCGACGTCGGAGGCGGCTTTCCATCGCGCTACAACGACAGCATTCCGGCGCAACTCATCGATTTCATCGACGTCATCAAGAACGCGATGGACAAGCTGCCGGTCACCGAACACTGCCGCCTGATCTGCGAACCGGGCCGCGCGCTGGTCGCGGAAGCCGAAAGCCTGATCGTCAAGGTCGACCTGCGCAAGGGCTCCAGCCTGTACATCAACGACGGCGCCTATGGCGCGCTGTTCGACGCGGCGCACCTCAATTTCATTTTTCCGATGCGATTGATCCGCGACGGGCTCGATCCCAACGAGCCGGTGCAGCCGTTCGAGATGTGGGGGCCGACGTGCGACTCGATCGATCGCATGCGGGGTCCGTTCATGCTGCCGGCCTCCGTGCAGGAGGGCGATTACATCGAAGTTGGCAACATCGGCGCTTACGCGCGCGCGATGGCGACGCGCTTCAACGGCTATGGCGAGTACAAGGACGTCATCCTACAGGATGAGCCGATGTATTCGATTTATACGGAAGAAGCTGCGCCGCTGGCGCGCAACGCCTGACGCGCCCGCTGTTCTTCTCAAAAAAGCTGTTCACGAGTCTCTGACGCTTCTGTCAACGCACCCGGACGTAGGGCACACTCGCGCCTTCGCGTTCTGTGTGCGCGCGGGATCGTTGCGTCAGATCGAGGGCTATCGTGCTGTTACGCATCAAGACGAAGTTGAGCAAAAAGTCCTTAGGCGGCCGCGTGTTGACGGCCGCCTATCAGCCGGTCGACGATCCGTTGCAACCGATTGCAATTGATCTCGCCGCCATCATCGAGGATATCCAGGCCATCGCCATGGATAAGCCGGCTGCGAAGCGGCCGGTTGGCGACGGGCAAATCGGCTGACGACAGCGGGACGCGCATCGGCGCCGAGCCTAATCTCTGAAGTGTATGGTGGGCGGTGCAGGGATTGAACCTGCGACCCCACGCGTGTGAAGCGTGTGCTCTACCGCTGAGCTAACCGCCCGAACCTAGCCGCCCTTATGAAAGTCGTCGTCGGCGGGTGTCAAGTTGGGACCGCGGCGCAACGCGCCGCGGCTGATGCTGCGCCGATCGCGCTTCACGCGCGCCTGATGAGAAATCTGTAGACGTTGTCATCGGCGCCGCTGTCGACCAGCGCGTGGCCCGTCGCTTTACAGAAGGCGACAAAATCCTTGGGCGCGGCCGGGTCGGTTGCGAGCACCTCGAGCGTTGCGCCTTCAGCCATTTCGGTCAACGTCTTCTTTGCTTTCAAGATCGGGATCGGACAGGCGTAGCCCCTGACGTCCAGCGTGCGATCGGCCATCGCCGAGGGATCTCCGTGTTGAGAGGCGCGATCAAAACCGAACCTTGCTGTACGCCGCCGCGGGCAGCTCGGGCAAGCCGGCCCCAGAGAAAGTCGCCTGGACTTGCGCCGCCGTCGCCCAAATGCGACGGTCCGCCGCGTTTGGGGACGATTCCGGTTCGGGATCGTATCTGGGGATTGGCATATTGCGCCAGCGGCTCGGCCCGCCGGGAGCGTTCACGATGGGGTCCCGCGCAGGGACCTGGAGGGATTTTCGTTGCAATCGGAAGACCCGCGCCGCGCTTTCATCTTTTCCTTCGGCCTCGACAAGTTCGGCATGGCGGCCGTCCGGGCCCCCGTCGTGTCCGCGATCCTCATCGCGCTGTTGACCGCGCTCGCGGCGCTTGGGGTGGCGCGGCTCAAGGTGGACGACAGTTTGTCGGAACTGTTCCGCACCAACACGCCCGAATTTCGAACCTACGAGGAAATCGATCGGCGCTTTCCGTCGAGCGAATACGACGTGCTCGTCGTCGTCGAGGGCAAAAACTTGCTGACGCGCGAGGGCGTGGACGCGCTGTCCCGCGCGGCGAAGGAGCTGCAACTTGCCGACGGCGTCGGCGGCATCGTGTCAATGCTGTCGGCGCGCAGCAAGCCCGACGCGTCCGGCTACGCGGTGCCGATCGTGCCCGACGAACTGCCGGAAGGCGCGGCTTTCGACGCCGTGATCGCCGCGCTCAAGTCGAACGACATCGTCAAAGGCAAGTTTCTCTCCGACGACGGGGAGTTGGCTCTGATCGTGCTCTCGCTCGATCGAGAGGCGGTCGCGGAACTGACCGCAAAGACCGTCATCGGCGGCATCAAATCGGCGGCGGAAGCGGAATTGGAGCCGGCTGGACTAAGCGTCAAGCTGGCGGGCGCGCCGGTGATGCAACTCGAAATCCGCAACGCGGTCGAGCGCGACCAGCTCGTCTATAACGGACTGGGGCTGCTGTTCGGCGCGGCCATCGCTGCGATTTTCTTCCGCCGTTTTTCGCTGATGCTCGTCGCGGCGTTGCCGCCGGTGGTCGCTGTCTTGTGGTCGCTTGGGCTGCTGGGATGGCTGGACTTCAAGCTCAACTTGTTTCTCAACGTCATGACGCCGCTGATCATGGTGATGGGCTTCGCCGACAGCATGCAGATGGTGTCGGCGATCCGCATCCGCATCCGCGAGGGCGACAGCAAGTACGAGGCCGTGAAGTTCGCGGTCCACGTCGTCGGCCCGGCATGCGTCCTTGCACACGTGGCGATCCTGCTGTCGTTTCTCGCTTTGCTGTTCTCGGAATCCGGCCTGATCCGCACGTTCGGGGCCGCCGGCGCGATGTCGACGATCATCTCGTTCATCGCGGTCATTGTCGTGTTGCCGCTGTTCGCGATTCTGTTCATTCGCAACGAGCAGAAGCTGAGCAAGGATCGAACGCCCGCCGACAGCCTGATGGACTCGCTTGGAAAGCTCGTCGGCGCCGTCGTCGATCGGGTCGTGCGCCACCCGGTCGCCTATACGCTGCTCGGCTTCGCGCTGTTCGCCCTTTTTGCCACGGCGCACCTCCACCTTCAGCCGCGCTATCGGCTGGCTGACCAGGTGCCGGATCGCGAGCAGGCGCTTGATGCGTCGGGCCGCATCGACCGGAAGCTGACCGGCGCCAACCCGTTCCATGTGATGATCCGCTGGAAAGACGGCACGCCGCTCTTCACCGACGGCCCGCTTGACGTGATCGCGACGACGCACGCCGCGCTTGAAAAGGAGGCGGGTCTCGGCAACGTCTGGTCGATCGAGAGCCTGCGGCGGTGGTTGCGCGAGAACGGCGACGCCAGTATTCCGACCGTGCAAAAGTACGTCGGCCTGCTGCCCGAGCATCTGGTGCGCCGCTTCATCGCCAAGGAGCAGGACGCGGTGCTCGTGACCGGGCGGCTTCCCGACCTCGACGCGAGCGAAATTCTTCCCGTGGTCGAGAAAGTCGATCATGCCCTCGATCCGGTGCGCGCCGCCTATCCGGCGTACGAGATTTCCGTCACCGGACTACCGGCGCTTGCTGCGCGCAACAGCAACCGCATGATCACGCAGCTGAACGAGAGCATCCCGGCCTGCGTGCTCGTCGCCGCGATCCTGCTCGCCATCGCATTTAAATCGGTCTTTGTCGGGTTCATCAGTCTGCTGCCAGGCCTGTTCCCGGTCGTGGCCTCCGGCGCGCTGCTCTGGCTCATCGACGGCGGACTTGAGTTTTCGTCCGTGGTGGCGCTCCTCGTCGTCTTTGGCCTCGGCGTCGACGCGCTCATTCATTTCCTCAATCGCCTGCGTCTCGAAGAACATGCGGGCGAGCCGCCTGAAGACGCCATTCGCCGTGCCCGCGTGTTGGTTGGGCCTGCGATCATTCTGACGACGATTGTGCTGGCGTTCGGCCTTGGCGTGACGGTGTTTTCCGATCTGCCGTCGCTGAGAACCTTCGGACTCGTCTGCGGCGTGACGCTGCTCGCGTCCCTGATCGCCGACCTCGTCTTCCTGCCAGCGACGATCCTCGCCTATCGCCGATACATTTCGCGCCAGCAATGACATTGGCGCCGGCGCGCGCCGCGCGATAAGCTGCCCGGAGTTCCGCCCGCAAGCGAGGCCAACCGCGTGACCAGCAAGCTCATCATCATCATGGCCAACACCGATCCGCGCAACGGGGAAGAACTCGGCGCGCCGATTTTTCAGGCCGCCGTAGCCGCGTCCATGTCCTATGAGGTGGACGTCATCTGCACCGGCACGGCGGCGAAGCTGCTGCGCAAGGGCGTCGCCGAGAAGCTGGTCATCAAGGCGGGCGACAAGCGCACCGTCTATGATTTCATCAAGGACGCCGCCGCCGCAGGCGTGAAATTCCATTGCTGTTCGCCGGGGCTCGACCTCTTCGACATGCAGGAGTGCGACGTGATCCCCGAGTGCTCCGGCGTCATCGGCGCGGCGCACTTTATTGAGCAGATCATGTCGGGCGAATGCAAGGTGCTGACCTACTGACGCGCGACGGCGGCGCATCGGGCGATGCGTTCAACCGCCGGGATGAGTTCGGCGTAACGCGAGATCACGGCGTCCGGCGCGAACGACGCGACGGACTCAGTGCTGTAGCCGAAATCGACGGCGATCACCGGCGCCGCGGCTGCTTTCGCCGTCGCAATATCTGTTTCCGTGTCGCCGATCAAAATCGCGCGGCGGATGTCGCCACCGGCGCGCGCGATCGTGCCCGTCAGGTGGCCCGGATCGGGCTTCCACACGCCGAGGCTGTCGCGGCCCGTGACGGCGGCAAAGTAATCTGACATGCCAAGCGCACCGAGCAGCGCGTGTGCATGGCTCTCCAGCTTGTTGGTGCACACCGCCAGCGTGGCCCCGCCCGCGCGCGCCGTTTCCAGCGCCGCGATGACGCCGTCATAGGGCCGGCTCGCGTCGGCGATGTGCGCGACGTAATGCTCGATGAAGACGTCGAACTGCTTATAGAGGTCGGGTCCGGTCAGGACTCGGCCATGCGCCGCCGCAGCCTTCTCGATCATCACGAGCGCGCCGTGGCCGACGAACGGGCGAATGTCTCGTTCATCGACAGGCGTCAGCCCTAGACTGGCGAGCACATGATTCGTCGCCGCCGCGAGATCCGGCGCGCTGTCGACGAGCGTGCCGTCAAGGTCGAAGACGAGGGTCCAGCCCTTCATGTTGCAGAACTTCTCGATGCTGCGATGCCGTCGTCGATATCCCATTACGCCGCGATCCGCCATCGTTCAGCGCCTTGAAAGGGGCCGGCGGTCGGCTTAGAGGTCAAGCGCAACAGACGGACGGGGGCGGCATGAGCGCCGATGATTGGAAGCGGCTCGCCGCGGAACGCGCGCTGCAATTTGTCGAACCGGGAATGGCGCTCGGTCTCGGCACGGGGTCGACGGCCGCGAAGTTCATTGATCTACTCGGCGCGAAGGTGCGTGCCGGCCTTGACGTCGTCTGCGTGCCGACGTCGGAAGCGACCCGCGCGCAGGCCGCTGGATTGGGCATCCGCCTGACGACGCTCGATCAGACCCCGGCGCTCGATCTGACGATCGACGGCGCGGATGAAATCGACGACGAGCTTCGGCTGATCAAGGGCGGGGGCGGCGCGCTGCTGCGCGAGAAGATCGTTGCAACGGCGTCGAACCGCGTCGTCATCATCGCCGACCACAGCAAGCGCGTCGAAACTCTCGGGGCCTTCCCCCTGCCGCTAGAGGTCGTGCCGTTCGGATTGGCGTCAACGCAGCGGCTGATCGCCGACCTCGCCGGAGACTGCGGGTGCGAGGGACCGATCACCCTCAGATCGTCGCCCGCCGGCGCGCCGTTCGTTACCGATAACGGCAACTACATCCTCGATTGCGCCTTCGAGTTGATCGATGATCCCGAAGCGCTCGAGGACGCCTTGAAACTGATCCCCGGCGTCGTCGAGACCGGCCTCTTCATCGGCATCGCCGACATCGGCATCATTGCCGGTCCGAAGGGCGTCGAAATTCTGGCCGAAGACGACGACAGCTTTGAGGAAAACATGCAATGATGAAGCGGGTTCTCACAGTCGCCGCGCTTGCGGCGTCGATGGCGTTCTCTACGCCTCTGTTTGCCGAGGACGCCGCTCCGCCGGCTCAAACCGCCGCCGATCCGGCCCGCATCGCCGCAGCGCGCGACCTTCTTGAAGTGACGGGCGTCGCAAAGCAGCTTCAAGGCATGGTCGACGCCATGAAAGCCGGGTTCGCCCGCGGCGCGAAGGCTGAAAGCAGCGAGGCCGGCGGCAAGCTGTCCGCAGAATTCGACGCCGCAATGCAAAAGCTGCTGCAATACAAGGAAGCGATGATCGCCGATTTCGCGGCGCTCTACGCCGAGACGTTCACGACCGAAGAAATGAAATCCGTCGCCGACTTCTATCGCTCCGGAACGGGCGCCAAATTCATCGCGATGACGCCCGAGCTGATGAAAAAGGGCGCGGTGATCGGCATGAAGTACAGCGAAAAGATCGTCAACGAGATGAAAGCCGTCAAGCCGCCACAGTGATTGCGCGTGGGCACGGCTGAGCGAGCGACATGACCGCCTTCGACTATGATCTGTTCGTCATCGGCGCAGGATCGGGCGGGGTGCGCGCCGCGCGCATTGCCGCCGGCCACGGCGCCAAGGTCGCGATCGCGGAAGAATCGCGCTTCGGCGGCACGTGCGTCATTCGCGGGTGCGTGCCGAAAAAGCTGCTCGTCTACGCCAGCCGTTTCTCCGACGAATTTTCCGACGCCGCGGGCTTTGGCTGGAGCGTTCCCCGGCCGGTCTTCGATTGGTCGAGCCTGATTGCCGCCAAGGACAGGGAGATCGCCCGGCTCGAGGGCCTCTATCGCGACGTGCTCGCGCGCAACAACGTCGCGGTTTTCGACGAGCGCGCCGAGTTGACCGGCCCGAATGGCGTGCGCCTCACGATGTCCGGCAAGGCCGTCTCCGCGCGCCACATCCTGATCGCGACGGGCGCAAAGCCGAACGTCGATCCCGGTCTTGACGGCGTTGAACATGTCATCACGTCCAACGAAGCCTTCGACCTAAGTGCGCTGCCAAAGACCATCGTCATCGCTGGCGGCGGCTACATCGCCGTCGAGTTTGCGTCGATCTTCAATGGCCTCGGCGTCGATGTCACGCTGCTCTACCGCTGCGAGAAAATCCTGCGTGGCTTCGATGACGACTTGCGCGACGCGCTGACGACGGCGCTGCAACGCCGCGGCGTTCGCATCGTCACGAACGATGTCTTCGCCAGGATCGAGAAAACCGCGTCGGGGCTGACGGGCCGTCTCAAGAGCGGCGCCGCGCTTTCCGCCGAACAGATCATGTTCGCCATCGGCCGCGCGCCGAATACGTCCGGACTGGGCCTCGCCGACGCGGGCGTTGAAACCGGCATGTTCGGCGAAATCCTGGTCGACGCCGAAAGCCGCACGAACGTCGCGAGCGTCTCCGCCGTCGGCGACGTCACAAACCGCGTCGCGTTGACGCCCGTCGCCATCCGCGAAGGCCAAGCCTTCGCCGATACGGCATTCGGTTCAAACCCGTGGTCCGTCGACTACGAGACGATTCCAACGGCGGTGTTCTCGACGCCAGAGATCGGCACTGTCGGTCTTGCGGAGCATGCCGCCGCCGCCAAGTACGCTGCGCTCGATATCTACAAGGCGACCTTTCGCCCGATGAAGGCGATCCTCGCCGGGCGCGACGAGAAAACCTTCATGAAGCTCGTCGTCGATCGCGCCTCGCAGCGCGTTCTTGGCGTGCACATCCTGGGCCCCGACGCAGCCGAGATCGTGCAGATTGCGGCAATTGCGCTGCGGCTTAAGGCCACCAAGGCCGATTTCGACGCAACCATGGCGCTCCATCCGAGCGCCGGGGAGGAATTGGTGACGCTGCGCGAGAAATGGGTCGCGCCGGGGGAAGCCGCGGGTTGATCCGCGCGCCCGCGCGCACTAAGCATCCGGACCATTTGAACGTCAGCGGAGATCAAACAGGCATGGCGCGGTTGCAGGGAAGGATCGCGATCGTCACCGGCGCCGGAATCGGAATTGGCTCGGCGATCGCGACGCGCTATGCCGCCGAGGGCGCCCATGTCTGGGTTACCGACATCAATGGCGACACGGCAGCCGCCACCGCCAAACGCATCACGGCTGCGGGCGGGGCCGCCACGGCCATGCTCGTCGACGTCTCGAAGGGCCAGGATTTGACGGCTCTGATCCGCGCCGTTGACGCCGCGCACGGGCGCGCCGACGTGCTGGTCAACAACGCCGGTATCCTCATTCGCGGCGAGGTGCGCTCGCTCTCGGACTCTGACTGGACAAAGCTGCGCGAGGTGAACATTGACGGCGTGCTGCGCTTGTCGCGCGATGCGTTGCCGCTGCTGAAAAAATCCGCTTCGGCGGCGATCATCAACATTTCATCGATCATGGCGCAGCGCGGGGTGCGCCCGCTCGCGGCCTATACGGCGACCAAGGGGGCCGTCACGGCGTTGACAAAGGGCCTCGCCGTCGAATACGCGCCGTTCAATGTGCGCGTGAACTGCATCTCGCCCGGTTATATCGAGACGGCGATCACCGACCGCTTGCTGAAAATGCCCCCCGTACGAAAAGCGCTGATCGACAAGACCCCGATGGGCCGGCTCGGTCTGCCGGACGACCTGACGGGAGCGGCCGTGTTTTTCGCCTCCGACGACAGCGCCTTCTGCACCGGGTCTGAACTGCTGATCGACGGCGGCATGGCGGCGGGGTTGTAAACCGCTGCATATTGATCCTCGCCTGCCCATAATCGTCATGGCCGCCTTCGCGGCCATGACGGGAGAAGTGCAAGGCTTGAAGCAAAAAGGGGCTTGAAAACCTCGGCTGGCGCTGGGTCGCCGCTTCCCCTATAAGCCCCGGCCAGAAACCGGATAATATGCCCCGGCCGGCGGTCGCGTCCCTGGCGCGCGTTCCGCCCGTCGGCGTTCGAGGAGTTGTTCAAGATGGCGGCGCAGACGCTCGACAAATGGTCGCCTGACAGCTGGCGGCAGAAGCCGATCCTTCAGGTGCCCGATTACCCGGACGCCGCGGCGCTGAGCGACGTCGAAGCCAAGCTCGCCTCGTTCCCGCCGTTGGTGTTCGCCGGCGAAGCCCGCGACCTCAAGAAGGCGCTGGCCGGCATCGCGTCGGGCGACGGATTCCTGCTGCAAGGCGGCGACTGCGCCGAGAGCTTCCTTGAACACCGCGCCGACAACATCCGCGATTTCTTCCGCGTCTTTTTGCAGATGGCGGTCGTGCTCACTTATGCCGGCGGCCAGCCCGTCACCAAGGTCGGGCGCATCGCAGGCCAATTCGCCAAGCCGCGCTCCTCCCCGACCGAGAAAAAGGACGGCCAGGAGCTGCCGAGCTATCGCGGCGATATCATCAATGGTCCCGAGTTTACGAGCGAAGCGCGCATCCCCGACCCGAGCCGGCAAATCGAAGCCTATCGCCAGTCGGCGGCGACGCTGAACCTGATCCGCGCGTTTGCGACCGGCGGCTACGCCGATCTCGAACGCGTGCACCAGTGGAACATGGGCTTCGTCCAGGATAGTCCGCAGGGCCACCGCTATCAGGAACTCGCCGACCGCATCGCCGAGACGCTGACCTTCATGCGCGCCTGCGGCATCACGTCGGAAAACACGCATCAGCTCCGGGCCACCAATTTCTACACAAGCCATGAGGCGCTGCTGCTTGGCTTCGAGCAGGCGCTGACGCGCCGCGATTCAACCAGCGGCGACTGGTACGCGACAAGCGGGCATATGATCTGGGTCGGCGACCGCACGCGTCAGCCCGATCACGCGCACGTCGAGTTCTGCCGCGGAATCAAGAATCCGATTGGCCTCAAGTGCGGGCCGACGCTCGACGCCGACGGTCTTTTGCGCCTGATCGATCTTCTCAATCCGAAGGACGAGGCCGGCCGCCTGACGTTGATTTGCCGCTTCGGCTACGACAAGGTCGAGGCCCATCTGCCGAAGCTGATCCGCGCCGTGAAGAAGGCCGGGCGCAACGTGCTGTGGTCGTGCGACCCGATGCACGGCAACACGATTTCGGCGGCGACCGGCTACAAAACGCGTCCTTTCGACCGCATCTTGAAAGAGTCGCTGTCGTTCTTCGAGGTTCACCGGGCCGAAGGCACACACGCGGGCGGCATCCACATCGAGATGACCGGGCAGAACGTCACCGAATGCACGGGCGGCGCCACCGCGATATCGGATCAGGACCTCTCGGATCGCTACCACACGCACTGCGATCCGCGCCTCAACGCCGACCAGGCTTTGGAACTGGCGTTTCTCGTCGCCGAGCAATTGAAGAAAGAGCGCGACGCCGCCGCCAATCCGGAGCCCAAAACGCTGATCGCCTGAAAGCCGCTGCCATTCAGGGGTGCGCAGATGACCGATCACGACAAGAGCGGCGTGGCGTTTTGCTACGCCCGAGGAAAGCTTGCTCTGTATCTGCTCGGCGGCCTCGCCTTCGCCATCGCCTGCGGCTGGGCGATCTATATCGACGCCGCGCCGAGCGGCAGTTTCGACCAAGCCGTCTTGTGGTTTGGCGTGCCTTTCTTCGGACTGCTCGTGCTCCTTGCTCTTAAAAATTTTGGCGACCGTCGCGCGATATTGACGATATCTTCGGAAGGAATTCGGGACGTCCGCATCGCGCCCAATCTCATCCCCTGGGACGCGATCCGCGGCATGACGCTGCGCGAAATAAAACGTCAGCGCTTTGTCATGCTCGACCTCGATCCCGGTTTCGAGAAAACCCTGCAACTGACTCGTCTCGCCCGCTTTTCGAAGCCGATGAACGCCGCGATCGGGTTCCATGGGCATGCGCTCAACCCTGCCGGCCTCAATGGATCGCTGGATCAGATCGTCGGGGCGATCGAAAAGTTTTCGCCGGGGGCCGGCGTTTCACGTTAGCTGCGGTCGCGCCGGCGTCGATTGCACGCGGTCGCCGGAAGGACTACGATTTCTGCGCGTGTCCAACAGCAGCGGTCCCTCGAGATGACGAGCCGCCGCATAATCGTTCTCATCGCGATCGCCGCCGCGGTTTATCTCGCCTCGGCAGCGATCCTCGGCGCCCGCGCCGTCGCCAGCATTCAGGACGACGACATCTGCTGGTCGCCCGACGTCGAATTTCCGACGACGTGCGAGGACGAAGACGACGACTAACCATCGCTCACAGGATTTCGCCGACTCCGCTGGACCCTTCGTTCCGCGCCCCCTAAAACCGCGGACATGACCACGCCGTCCTCCTTTAAAATCGCGCTGGCCCAATTGAACCCCGTGGTCGGCGATCTCGCCGGCAACGCCAAGCAAGCCGTCGCGGCGCATGCCGTCGCGCGCAAAGCCGCGTGCGATCTGATCGTCTTCCCGGAGCTGTTCCTCAATGGCTATCCGCCGGAAGACCTCGTGCTCAAACCGGCGTTTCAGGACGCGACGCGACGCGCGCTCGAACAACTCGCCAGCGATTGCGCTGACGGCCCCGCAATCCTGATCGGCGCGATCTGGCGCGAGGATGGCCGTCTCTACAACGCGGCCATCCATCTCGACGCCGGCAGGATTCAAACGGCGCGGCTGAAAGTCGATCTGCCGAACTACGGCGTGTTCGACGAGAAGCGCGTGTTTGCGATTGGGCCGATGCCTGGGCCAATCGACATTCGAGGCGTCAGGATTGGCGCGCCGATCTGCGAGGACATCTGGGGCGGCGACGTTGTCGAAACGCTGGCCGAAACAGGCGCCGAAATCCTGATTTCGCCGAACGGTTCGCCGTTCGATTGGCCGAAGCCCGATCTTCGCATGAACGTGGCAGTCGCGCGTGTGACCGAAACCGACCTGCCGCTGATCTATCTCAATCAGGTTGGCGGGCAGGACGAACTCGTCTTCGACGGCGCCTCATTCGTGCTGAACGCAGACCGCAGCCTTGCCGCCCAACTTCCGGCATGGCGCGAGGCGATCGCGATAACCTCATGGTCGAAGGGCCCGAACGGCTGGCGCTGCGGCGAAGGCGAGTTTGCCCGCGTGCCCGAAGGCGACGCAGCCGCTTATCACGCCTGCATGCTCGGGCTTCGCGATTACGTGGCGAAGAACGGCTTTCCTGGCGTCGTGCTCGGCCTTTCGGGCGGCATCGACTCCGCGCTCGTCGCCGCGATGGCGACGGACGCGCTTGGACCGAAAAAGGTTCACACGCTCATGCTGCCGTCGAAATTCACGTCCGACGACAGCCTCCACGACGCGCAGGCGTGCGCCGAGGCGCTCGGCGTGCGTTACGACAAGGTGTCGATTGATCCGCCGGTCGCCGGCCTGACGTGGGGTCTCAAGGACCTGTTCGCCGGAACCAACGCCGACATCACGGAAGAGAACCTGCAAAGCCGCGTCCGCGGCGTGATCCTGATGGCGGTGTCCAACAAGTTCGGCGGCATGGTCGTGACGACGGGCAACAAGAGCGAGATGTCGGTCGGTTACGCCACGCTCTACGGCGACATGAATGGCGGCTTCAATCCGATCAAGGACCTCTACAAAATGGAGGTCTATCGGCTTGCGCGCTGGCGCAACGCGCATGTGCCCGAGGTCGGACTTGGACCGAAAGGCGTCGTGATTCCGGAACGCATTCTGACGAAAGCGCCGACCGCCGAGCTGCGTCCCAATCAAACGGATCAGGACTCGCTTCCGCCTTACGAAATTCTCGACAACATACTCCGCGGACTTGTCGAGGAGGAGGCGTCGCTCGCTGATTTGGTCGCGCGCGGCCACGACGCCGCAACGGTGAAAAAAGTCGAGCGGCTGCTCTATCTCGCCGAATACAAGCGTCGTCAGGCCGCGCCAGGCGTCAAAATCTCCGCGCGCAACTTCGGCCGCGACCGGCGTTACCCGATCACCAACAGGTTTCGGGAGACGCTGGAGCCCGAACATGCCGTGACGGCGCCATCGCGGGGCTTGAGAACCTAGCGACTGCAGAAAGCGCCTCTCCCTCTCCCTGCGGGCGGGGGGATAGGATGCGGCGCCGCCGTGGCAGCCACGAGCGAACTTGCCTTCACGCCCGCGCCCGTTAGGGTGCGCGCAATTTCCAACAACCCGATCCGAGCCCTTGATGAACGCCCGCGTCCGCTTCGCACCAAGCCCCACGGGGCGCATCCATATCGGCAACGTCCGCACGGCGACGCTCAACTGGCTCTACGCGCGCAAGCACGGCGGCCATGTGCTGCTGCGCCTCGACGATACCGACGTCGCGCGCTCGACCGAAGAGTTCGCCCAGGCCATCCGCGACGACCTCGCTTGGCTCGGCCTGACCTGGGATCAGGAGGAACGCCAGTCGCGGCGCACCGCGCGCTACGATGAAGCGGCCGCAAGCCTCAAAAAATCCGGCGCGCTCTATCCGTGCTTCGAAACGGAGGAGGAACTCGACCGCCGGCGCAAGCGCCAGCTCGCGATGCGCCGCCCGCCGATCTACGACCGCGCCAGCATGAAACTTTCAAACGACGACATTGCCGCCAACATCGCCGCCGGCAAGACGCCGCACTGGCGCTTTCGCCTGCCCAATTCGGGCGCCGGACTCGCGCCGCAGCCGACGCCTGCGACTTGGGACGATCTGATCCGCGGTCCGCAGTCGGTCGACCTCGGCTCGCTGTCCGATCCGGTGCTGATCCGCGCCGACGGCACCTATCTCTACACCTTCACCAGCGTGGTCGATGACGTCGATTTCGCCATCACGCACGTCGTGCGCGGCGAGGATCACGTCACCAACACGGGCGTGCAGCTGGCGATCTTCGCGGCGATGGCGGCCAAGCCGCCGGCGTTCGGCCATCACAGCCTGCTGATCGGCGCCGACGGTCACGCGCTTTCGAAGCGCCTCGGCGCGCTTTCGGTGCAGAGCCTGCGGGACGCCGGGCTGGAGCCAATGGCGGTGCTCTCGCACGCCGCGCTGCTCGGCACTTCGGACGCCATCGAACCGCATGCGCGCTTCGACGAACTCGCCGACATGATGAGCTTCGATAAGATTTCGACGGCGCCGGGGCGCTTCGATCTTGACGAACTCAAGGGGCTCAACGCCAAGCTGCTGCACAAACTCAGCTATGACGATGTTGCCGCCAGGCTCGAATTGCTCGGGGCCGATCGCGGTCCCGAATTCTGGGACGCCGTGCGCGGCAATCTCATCACGCTCTCCGACGCGCGGCTCTGGCGCGACGTCGTCGCAGGCGACATTGATCCGGTCATCGAGAACGCCGAGTTCGCCAGCGCCGCCGCCGCCGCATTGCCGCCTGAGCCGTGGGACGGCGAGACGTGGATCCGGTGGACCAACGCGGTGAAAGCCGCCACCGGCGCGAAGGGCCGCGCGCTCTTTCATCCGCTGCGCCTCGCGCTCACGGGCCAGGAGTCGGGGCCGGAATTGAAAGCGCTGCTGCCCTTGATCGGCCGCGCGCGTGCGCTGGCCCGCCTCGAAGGCCGCCGTGGCTAGTCTCAGGTCAGCCGCGTTCGATAAAACAACTCCCGTAACGCCCAATCCCGTCATGGCCGCGAAGGCGGCCATCCACGGCAACTACAAGTCGGACACCGCTACTGGACGCGCCGCGGCTTCAGCCTAATCGGCGCGAGTTGCTAGACGCGTGGATGGCCGCCTTCGCGGCCAAGACGCTACGACTTGGTGCGCGCGAACACCCGCCAAACATCGTCCTCGGGCTTGACCCGAGGATCGCACTCCGCATTGGAAGCGGATGTGGCGCATGAAACC